>NZ_SMFN01000018.1 GCF_004349135.1 Flavobacterium sandaracinum
AAAAAGTCAATGGCGAACACAGTTTGATTATGCTCGTGTATAACATCAAACGCTCGATAAATATACTGGGCGTACCAGATTTAATTGCCAAACTCAAGAACTGGAAGTCACCTTACAAAACCAAAGGTGTTCTTGTTTTAAAAAGGGCTATTTTAAGGCTTTTTAACGACTTATTCGGATTGGACTTAGCAATTGCTGCTTAAAAAACAAGCTTGTTTAGCGTGCTTATATTGAAGTATACAGCGATGATTTTTGCTGTACTTAAGTGAAAAACGGAGTTTTTTCACAGCCTGACGTTTTGCTACTAGGCGATGTAGCGGGGTTAAATTTACTGTTTTATCTGTTGTTACTTTTTTCGGCAAGTACAAAACCGTTTTAATTTCAGCCGATTCCCGCTATTGCGCTTAGTAGCTGTTGGTGGATGGCTTTCTTGTCGGTTACACTTTTCCACGTTGCAATTTAATAATATTTTCTTACTTTCGTCTTTCTAATTTACGCAATTTATGAAAAAGAATTTTACAATTTCAATATTGATATTTTTATTAATTTCTGTAATTACGTTTTCTTATGTAAAATTAATGTCTTTACAATCTACGGTTAATTCTCTTTCAAATGAGGTCTATATTTTGAAAAACCCTTGTTCAAAAATAACCTTGAATGTAGCCAATAATAAATTAAATTACAAAGATGATTTTTTAAACGAACAAATTAGTAATTCGACAACATTAATTTTAAGCGTTATTGGATTTGCTCTTGTATTCGCTGGAGTTTTCACCTATTTCTTCGGTAAAAGTGTCTTTCTCGATGTCCTCAAGCAGTTTAGACTTAAAATCAATGAAGTCAGAGCCGAGGTACGCCAAGCTAAGAATACCAATGAGAAGAACTATAATGACATAAGGGTTAAGCATAATGATTTTGAGTTTAGTTTAAATTATAATCAGGGTAACTTCTATGTAACTTTATACAATAAATACGTTGATGATAAAAATACAGAGATGAGTTTGTATTACGCTTTAATCGCTTTTTCTGATTTTACAACTTGTTGTTTAAGTACTTCTGTTAAAAATGACGCTGAATTTAAAATTGAAAAAGTTGAGTATATTAAAAACGGATTAAACAATCTAACAGAATTCAAAAATTATAAAGTAAACATAGAATTTGGCGGAACAATTCAGAACAATATAACTAATATCAGAAAAATAGATAATGTTGAAATAGATATTCTACTTTCAAAACTTCAAGCGTCTATTACGTATGAAAATAGAAAAGTAAGTTAGTTATCTTTAGCACTTCTGTTTCTCACAAGCTTTCCACCAACTTGTATATATCCGCTACAAAGTAGCGCTTATACACCCAATTTTGGATGGCTTTGCGCTACTTTGTTTCGTTTTATCTGTTTTCAAATATATTAAAATTTTTTCTTACAAACTATCAAAGCAACTTCATATTGTTGAATACCATAATCCGCGTGAAGGATGGCAGTGGAGCTCTTTATGATTTTGTCCCGCAGGGCAAAACCATAAAAGCGGGAACGTACAGCCTGACGCACCGCAGCCAAACGGAGGTGCGACACGCCCAAATCACTCTAATTATCCTAGAATTTTGGAGATAGAATCCGTTGGAATTCAATACACAAGGTTCGGGCGGAAAAAACTTGGTTGGCTGGTAAAAATTTTATAATTTTGCAGACCGAAATTATAATGTAAAGTAAAGAAGAAGATGGATATCAAAAGAGTAGCAATAGACGCTGTAAACGAGACAATTGTAATGACTGTAGTTCAAATGGATTACAAAGGTCAAGTAGCAAAAAGAATAAACGAAAAAATGCCTTTGGCAACGGTTAAAGGTTTTAGAAAAGGCGCTGTGCCTAAAGACCTTGTTGAAAAACAATACGGAAAAGCAATCAAACAAGAAGAAGTTACTAAAGTAGTTGACTTAGCGCTTGAGCGTTTTGTGCAATCAGAAAGACTAAACTTGCTTGGAACACCTCTTCCTAAAGTAAACGAAGCGTTTTCTTGGGATGCGGAAGAATTGGTTTTTGAATATGAAATTGGTTTGGTTCCTGACTTCACTTTAGATCTAGAGGCTAAAAATGACATCGTAAAATATGTAGTTTCAGCGGATGATAAATTGATTGAAGGTCAAGTAGAAAGAATCCAAAAACAATTTGGAACTGCAATTCCTCAAGAAGTTGTTGCTGCAGATTCAGATGTAACAGGAACATTCACAAACGAAGAAAAAGGAATTAATAACGCTACCACTATTGCTGCTGATCTTTTCAAAGACAAAGCGACTTTTGACCTTTTCATAGGTAAAAAAGTAGGTGATGTAGTGACTGTAAATACAAAAGGTTTATTTGAAGACGATCATCAATTGATGGACGTGATGAAAGTAAGTCATGATGACGTTCACGGTTTAGAAGTGGAGGTAGCTTTCACAATTGAAGCAATCAACACGGCTGAATTAGCGGAATTGAACCAAGAATTGTTTGACAAATTGTTTGGAGCTGGAACAGTTTCTTCATTAGAAGAATTGAAAGCAAAAATCAAAGAAGATGCAGAATCTCAATTTGCTACGCAAGCAGACCAAAAATTATTAGGGGATGTTACTGAGTTTTTAATCGAAAGCACCAAGTTTGATTTACCAGCTGAATTCCTAAAAAAATGGTTACAAACTGTAGGAGAGAAAAAATTATCTCCTGAGGAAGCTGAAGTGGAATATGCACGTTCTGAAAAAGGATTGCGTTTTCAATTGATCGAAGGTAGAGCAATGGCTCAATCGGATATCAAAATCACTTTTGAAGATTTGAAAACATTCACAACAAAAAACATCCGTCAACAAATGGCACAATTCGGACAAACAAATCCTACGGACGAAGAAGTTCAAGGAATTGTTGCTAGAGTTTTGTCTAACCAAGACGAGGTTAAAAGACTTTCTGACCAAGTGGTGGCAGAGAAATTATTGGAATTGTTCAAAGAAAAAGCAAACCCAACAACTAAAGAAGTGACTTACGACGAATTTATTGCTGCGTCTTACGGAGAATAAATAGCGTTTGTACTGTCATAAATTCGAAAGTCAAAAGCCCTAAGAGCGCTAGAGATTATTAAAATTTTATGATTTGATTACAGATTGTAAACAATAAAAAATAGTTATATTTGAGCGTCAGAAAAATATTTTTTTGACGCTCTTTTGTTTGAATTAATTTCAGGAGCTAATCCAGCTGTACGTTTCAAGTTTTTTCTTCCGTTTGAGTTTTTTAAATTCCTGCAAGAGCTTCTTTCAGTCGCTTTGCAAGAATAAAAAAACTAAAAAACGGAATTCAAAAAGCTTTTTACTCCCATCTGGGCTAAAAAATAAGACATATTGACATCATTTATAAAGAGGTATGACCTTTGCATTAAATGGAATCATAAGATATAACGTAAAACTTAGAACAATAAAATATGAACTACGGTAAAGAATTTAAAAAATTTGCTACAAAGGACCACGGCGTAAACTCGATGTATTACGATAAAATCGTAGGCGCAATGACTCCTAAAAACATGACTCCATATATCATCGAAGAACGTCAGTTGAATATTTCACAATTGGACGTTTTCTCTAGGCTGATGATGGATCGCATTATATTCCTTGGAACAGGAATCGATGACCAAATTGCAAACATTGTTCAAGCACAGTTATTGTTCTTGGAAAGTGCTGATGCTTCTAAGGATATTCAAATTTATTTGAATTCTCCAGGAGGAAGTGTTTACGCAGGATTAGGAATTTATGACACCATGCAATACATCAAACCAGATGTAGCGACTATTTGTACTGGAATGGCAGCTTCTATGGGAGCAGTGCTTTTATGTGCAGGTGCTGCAGGAAAACGTTCGGCATTGCCGCATTCAAGAGTAATGATTCACCAACCGTCAGGTGGAGCGCAAGGAGTGGCTACGGATATGGAAATCAACTTGCGTGAAATGTTGAAATTGAAAGATGAGTTATACAAAATTATCTCGCAGCACTCTGGACAAACATTTGACAAAGTTCATACGGACAGTGAACGTGATTATTGGATGATTGCTGAAGAAGCAAAAGCGTATGGAATGATTGATGAGGTTTTAATAAGAGGATAGATTTTTAAGATTCAGAGTTGCAAAGGAGCTGAGTTTCAAAGGTGGCAATTTGTGGTTTTGAGATTAAATAAATAGATTAAAAATGAAGTTTCGGGTTGATAGATTTTCAGAGTCCTTTTGTAGACTTTGTACCCTTGTACCTTTGAATCTTTGTAACTAAATAAAAATGGCAAAAGTAGTATTAGAATGTTCGTTTTGTGGAAGAAAGAAGCCAGAAACTAGTTTATTGATTGCTGGTATCAATGCACATATTTGTGATAAATGTATCGAACAAGCGCACGGAATTGTTTTAGAAGAATTAAAATCTGGCGGAAGTTCAAAAATTGTTGGTGATTTGATTTTGAAAAAACCAAAAGAAATCAGAGCGTTTTTGGATCAATATGTAATTGGGCAAGACCAAACTAAAAAAGTAATGTCGGTGGCAGTTTACAACCACTACAAACGTTTGATGCAACAGCAATTAGACGATGAAGTAGAGATTGAAAAAAGTAACATCATCATGGTGGGTCAAACTGGAACAGGAAAAACATTAGTGGCTAAAACCATTGCAAAAATGTTAGACGTTCCTTTAGCCATTGTGGATGCGACCGTTCTTACTGAAGCGGGTTATGTAGGAGAAGATGTCGAAAGTATTTTGACACGTCTTTTACAAGCTGCTGATTATGATGTAGCCAAAGCAGAACGCGGAATCGTATTCATTGACGAAATAGATAAAATTGCACGCAAGAGTGACAATCCGTCTATTACGCGTGACGTTTCGGGTGAAGGGGTGCAACAAGCCTTATTGAAATTACTAGAAGGAACCGTTGTAAATGTTCCACCAAAAGGAGGACGCAAGCACCCAGACCAAAAATTTGTTGAGGTGAACACGCAAAACATTTTGTTTATTGCTGGTGGTGCTTTTGATGGAATCGAAAGAATTATTTCGAAACGATTGAACCGTCAGGCCGTGGGGTATTCTACTTCAAAAAATGTGGATAATATTGACAAAGAAAATTTACTACAATACATCATCCCGAAAGACATCAAGGATTTTGGATTAATTCCGGAGATTATTGGTCGTTTGCCAGTATTGACACACATGGATCCTTTAGATAGAGAAACCTTGCGTGCGATTTTGACACAGCCTAAAAATGCGTTAATCAAACAATACGAGAAATTGTTTTTGATGGATGAAGTAACTTTTACCATCACTGACGAAGCCTTGGATTTTATTGTGGATAAAGCATTAGAATATAAATTAGGAGCTCGTGGATTGCGCTCTTTATGCGAAGCCATCTTAACTGATGCGATGTATGAATTACCAAGTTCTGATGACAAAATTTTAGAAATAGATGTAGAATATGCTAAAGAAACATTGAATAAAAATTTATTGAAACGTTTGGAGATTGCATCGTAAAAAATGCATTTTTCTTAAAAATACAAACCTGTTCATTCATTTGGACAGGTTTTTTTATGGGGAAATTACACTATTTGTTATTGTTTGAAAAAAGGAACATTATTTTTTTTTATCAACGTCAGATTGTCGATTTTTGTCCATTCTAAATCAAATATATACAAAATGCAAATAGAAGAGGTAGAGGTAATTTTACTAAAAGTTTCAGGTCAGGATAAGCCCGGAGTAACCGCTGGTTTGACATCTATTTTGGCAAATTATGACGCCATTATTTTAGATATAGGTCAAGCCGATATTCATGACACACTTTCTTTAGGTATTTTATTTGAAATAAAAGCGGGTTCTTCTTCCGCTCCTGTTCTAAAAGATTTATTGTTTAAAGCCTATGAATTGGGTGTGAAAGTAAAGTTCATACCGATTTCGATTGCTGATTACGAAATATGGGTCAAAGGACAACGAAAGCAACGCTACTCTATCAATGTTTTGGGTGAGACATTAACGGCGGTTCAATTGGCAGCTGTCACAAAAATACTGTCAAACCAAAATTTGAATATTGACGCAATCAAAAGATTAACCGGTAGGGTTTCTATTTTGGAAAAAGAGGAGTTTCCGCGTTCCTGCATACAATTATCAGTTACGGGAACTATTGTAGATAAAACGTTTATGACCGCTAGTTTTATGGAAATTTCCAGAACGTTAGATGTTGATATTTCGTTTCAAGAAGACAATATGTACCGAAGAAACCGCCGTTTGGTGTGTTTTGATATGGATTCGACCTTGATTCAAACCGAAGTCATTGATGAATTAGCCGAGTTAGCTGGTGTGGGTGAGCAAGTAAAAGCCATTACAGAAGCAGCCATGAACGGTGAAATCGATTTCAGCGAAAGCTTCAAACAACGAATGGCTTTATTAGAAGGTTTGAGTGAAGAGGTATTGCAAAAGGTTGCTGAAAATCTTCCCATAACTAAAGGAGCGCACCGCTTAATGAAAGCCTTGAAATATTACGGCTATAAAACCGCAATTCTGTCAGGAGGATTTACCTTTTTTGGGAAATACTTGCAAAAGGAATTAGGGATTGATTACGTTCACGCCAATGAATTAGAAATCATTGATGGTAAATTAACTGGTAATTATTTAGGCGAAATTGTTGATGGTAAAAAGAAAGCAGAATACCTTCAAGCCATTGCTGATAAAGAAGGCATTCATATCAACCAGACCATTGCGGTGGGAGATGGCGCCAATGATTTACCAATGTTAAACTTAGCAGGTTTAGGAATTGCTTTTCATGCCAAACCTACGGTAAAAGAAAAAGCAGAAAGTTCTATTTCTAGTTTAGGATTGGATGGTGTTTTGTATTTGTTGGGCTATCATGACAGGCATATCGATATGATGGAGCAGGAGTAAAATACTATAATAACGATACGAATCATTGTCGGTAATATGCCGTTAGGCATTAAATACAGGTAGAAAACATGAAATTGAATGAATTTAGCGTGCCATAGGTACGCAATAATTAATGTTTTGTACCTACGGCACAAAAAAAGTTCCAACCCTTGTATTAAAATAAATAAGGTAGTCCGAAAAGTGATTTTTGTATAACTTTTTTATTTAATGTAGGTACAGGTTTTACTGATCGTTGCTTGTTGAAAGATCTTGAAATTCCGTAGTTTCAATTTTATTCACTTTTTCAGAATAGTATTTTATCTTAAGTCTAAGTGTTTTTCTAACTAACAAATACAAATCAATCAGAATAACTGAAATGATTAAAATAAAAAATGCTGGGATTAGAGTAATAACCGATTCTATCATAATGTTTATTTTCTTGTTTGATGTGTTAAAATTATAACTATATCAAACTTATTATTCAAAAACTTTTTATTCTTTTTTTATTGCGATATAAAATTCTTTACCGCTGTAATTGTATTTTTGGACACGAAGATTTGTTTTTTGATTCTTAACAGAATCTAAATTTGTTAGAATTGCTTCAAAATTAAAATATTTAGCATTTATTGGTATTTCAATTTTTTGTCTTTGATATATGCCATATAAACTAGAACCAAAATGAATTTTGTTAGTATTAGTAAGCTTTGATAGTAAATCCAAATCATTCTGCATGAACGCTTGTTTCCCTAATGCTAAATTATAAATTTCAATTGTTTCGTAATTACCAGCTGTTTGCCGTGATTTGCAATTTACAGATAACATATAAAAAACAACTAAAATCATAATTTTATAATTCATAATTTAAATTTTATATTTTCAAAATCGAATTAAAAATCTTACTCGAAATGTGTTTAAGATTAGAAAACATTATTTTAATTTTTTATGCTTTGTCATGATTTTTTACAAAATCTTTTTTTATACCCTTTCAAACTGCATGCTTTTCAACTGCTCTAAATAATCCCTTTGATTGGATAATCTTGGTATTTTATGCTGCCCGCCCAGTTTATCACGATCTTTTAACCAATCATAAAACAAGTTTTTCCGAGCTACATTAATGACCAAAGGATTTAAAGTCATATTGTTATAGCGTTTCGCTTCATAATCAGAATTGAGCGACTGAATTGCTTCGTCTAATGCTTTTTGAAATTGATTGATGTCAGCAGGATTGTTTTTAAATTCGATCATCCATTCGTGAGCGCCTTTCTCTTTGCCTTCCATAAAAATAGGTGCAACGGTATAATCAACAACTTCGGTTTGGGTAAGTTTACAGGCTTTGGCAATAGCCTGATCTGTATTTTCGACCATCAATTCTTCGCCAAAAACATTGATATGATGCTTGGTTCGTCCCGTAACCCTGATGCGATATGGGTTTAAAGAAGTAAAACGAACGGTATCACCTATTAAATAACGCCACAAGCCAGAATTAGTTGTAATTACCAAAGCATAGTTTTTGAATAATTCTACATCTGCCAACCGAATTACTTTTTGATCCGGTGTGCCAAAAGTATCTATTGGAATGAATTCATAAAAAATTCCGTAATCCAGCATCAATAATAAATCACTGGAATTATTTAAATCCTGAATGGCAAAAAAACCTTCAGAAGCATTGTATATTTCGTAGTATTTAAAGTCTTTTTTAGGGAGTATTTTTTTGTATTGTTCGCGGTACGGTTCAAAATTTACGCCGCCATGAAAGTATACTTCCAGATTGGGCCAAAGTTCGAATAAATTTCCTTTGCCCGTTTCTTCGAGCATTTTATTCATTAAAACCAACATCCACGAAGGAACTCCGGCGAAACTGGTTACATTTTCGTTTTTGGTTTCGTTGATAATCGCAGCAATTTTAGTTTCCCATTCGCTCATCAAGGAAATTTTGTTGCTGGGCGTACTGCTGAACTCCGCCCAAATAGGCATGTTTTCAATCAATATTGCGGATAAATCGCCAAAGAACGTATTGTTGTCTTCATAAATTTGGGAACTACCGCCCAGACGCAAGCTCTTACCCAGAAACAACTCCGAATCTTCATTGTTATTCAAATACAAACACAATAAATCCTTACTGCCTTTATAATGACAATCTTCTAAAGCTTCGTTGCTTACGGGAATAAATTTGCTTTTGGCATTGGTTGTTCCGCTTGATTTGGCAAACCATTTTATAGGTGTTTCCCAAAAAACATTTTGCTCACCTTTGCGCGTTCTTTCTATTAGCGGCTGCAATTCTTCGTAAGTTGCTATTGGAACTCGCTCTGCAAAATTCGCATAGGATTTTATTGTTGCAAAATCATATTCTTTGCCTAAAACAGTATTTTTAGAAGATTGGATTAAATTCATAAGCAATTCTTCCTGAACTTCATTTGGATATTTCAAGAAAAGTTCGATCTGATGAATTCTTTGTTTGAGAACCCATGAGGCAAACGAATTGATTATGGTTAGTGGCATTTTTAAATTATGAATTATGAATTGTGAGTTATAACTTTACCAAAAATAACAAAATTTGTTTAACTGTTGCGTTAAACCCGAAACTTTAATCACAATGACATACGAAGGTGTACTCAAAAAAATGCAAACTGAATTTGGAAACCCAATTCAATATTATCTGGTTTTCGAAAATAGTTTTTTGAATGTAAACCAATTGCTGCACAAGAATCTAGAAATTAGTTTTGTAGGCTTTCAGTGTTTGAATTGCGGCAAGAAGAAAAAGATATTCCGTCAGGGATTTTGTTATGATTGCTTCTATTCCAGTGCGGCTGTAGGCGATTGGATTATGAAACCAGAACTGAGTACCGCTCATCTTGGGATTCAAGATCGTGATTTGGCGTATGAAGAGAAAGTGCAGTTGCAACCACATATTGTGTATTTGGCTTTGTCAAGTGAAGTCAAAGTTGGAGTGACCCGCAAAACCCAAATGCCCACCCGATGGATTGATCAAGGTGCGACACAGGCTATTTCGATTGTGGAAGTTCCTAACCGATACTTGGCCGGAATTACCGAGGTAGCGTTGAAAAACCATTATGCCGATAAAACCAATTGGAGAAAAATGTTGACGAATAATGTGGAGCAAATTGATTTAGTTGCGGAACGATTGAAAGTCGAAAATTTAATCCCAACCGAAGTTCAGGAATACTTTTATTCGCAGAAGAATGACTTGTACGAAATGCATTATCCCGTTCTAGAATATCCTACTAAAGTGGCAAGTTTAAGTTTGGATAAATCGCCTCACTTTCAAGGAAAATTGACCGGAATAAAAGGACAGTATTTGCTTTTTGAAGATGGAACGGTTTTCAATATTCGTGGTTCCGAGGGGTATGTTGTTACCTTTTCAGTTTAGGCAGTTGCACTTGGGCGTATCCTTTTTTTAAAATTGAAAAAAATTTAAAAAAAAGGTCAGGCTGTCCGCTATATCTTTTATTCCGCAGGCTCCATAAAAGGATGCCGCTGCCATCCTTTACGCAAAAAAATCCAGTGACAACAGCATATTTGTACATTACAACACTCTTGTACAAATGTATTCACAATAAAAAAGAGGAATGTCACATAGTGAAATTCCTCTTTCTTGCTTCATAAAGTGTTCTTAGTTCGCTTTTGTAGTGTCTACTTTTTTCTTTCTATTAAACAATCCATTTAATAATTCAGAGGCTTTCGCTTTTACTTCTTCCTTAGTCGCTGGCACAGCAGGAGTAGCTGTTTTAGTAGTGTCTCCAGGTTTCTTATTTTTATTGATATAGTCTGTCAAAGCTGACGTTCCTTGTTTTACCAATCTGTCTTTTTGTTGGTTTACCAATTGAGTCGTCAATTTAGTTACTGCGCTATTAATATCCGTGGTGATTTTAGGATTTGTAAAATTACCTACTAATACCGCATTTATCGGGAAGCTTTCTAATTTAGCAGCATCAGCAGCAGATAATTTTGCAATTAATGCATTGGCTTCTGAACCCAAATATTTAGCTGGAACATCAAATTTTAAATTGTAATTCATGCTTTGGTCAAAACCATGTGTCCCTCCAATTGTTGCCTTGATGTCTTTGTACTTGATGTCAAATGGTTTAACATTCACTTTTCCGTCCTTGAAAGTCACAGCAGCTTTCAAATCATTCAAATTGATTTTACTCACATCAATGAATTTCAAGTTAGAACCTAAAGCCGTCAATAAAGTAGAATTACTGGAGTTTACCGTCGTAGAAAGCAGTTGTCCTAATAAATCTCCGGTAAGCGTTTTCAAGTCAGGAGTAAATTCCGTTGCGTCAAGATTTCCGTTTAATTTGATGCTTGAATTTAATTTTCCATTGATGATTCCCGCAATTGGCGCTATTTTTTTCAACATATCCAGTTGGGTGAACGACTGTGCAATGTCGACTTGATTTAATTTTAAATCCATATTGAAAACGGGTGTTTTTCCTTTTGTGGAAACAGCTCCATTCACCCCAATTGTTCCACCGAAAATAGATGTTTTCACATTTTCTAAAGTTACTTTTTCGTCTTTTACGATTAGTTTTCCTGATACGTCTTTCAAGGTTAAATTATCATATAAAACCGTAGTCGCTTTTGCGGTAAGCGTACAATTTAAAAACGCAGGAATCTTCATGGCATCAGGTTTTTTAGCCGTTGCTGTTTCCGTTTTCGCGGGTTCCCCAGTTGTCATGAAATCGTCAACGGCTAATTGTTTCGAATTCATGTTAAAATTTCCTTTCAACTCTTGGTTTCTAAAAATAAATCCGTAGAAATTCTCTAAAACTCCGGTTACACTAATGTCACTTTTTCCGGTAGTTGCGTTCAGTTCTTTCAAATTGACTTGGCTAGGATTAAATTGAACTACAGCAGTGCTAATGTTCATTGTTTTGCCATTTTCATCTGCATACTTGAAACCGGATAAACTCATAGTTCCCGCATTATTGATGTTTTCGTACTGACTTTTCTCTACAGATTGCATGTCAAATTTTGTCGTCACATCAGCGTTTAAAATTCCGGATAAGGGCTTGTCCAGTTTTATAGGATACGCTTTCGAAAGATTGGCTAAATTGATAGTTCCTTTTAAAACAGCATCGACAATTGCATTTTGAGTAATGTTTCTAATATCGGCTTTGGCATTAAAAACATCTTGGTCAATTTTGAAAGAGAGTTTGTCTAAGTTGACATACGTGTCATTTAGAATACCTGTTTCGTTGATGATTTTAGTGTCAATAACGATGTTTTGAACTGTTTTTGGTAAGTTAGGGTATTTGAAGGAGGCGTTATTGGAAGCAATTTCAATATTAAATTTTGGTACCGTGGTATCAGAATACAAGCCTTTTGCAAAACCGATTACGGTAAAATCTCCGGTTGTTTTCACGTTGTCCAGACTAGCTGCATACGCCGCCGGAATAATTCCCAAGAAATTTTTGAAGGTAGAAGTTGGCGTTTTAAATTTCAAATCGTATTGCTGACCCGCTTCCACCATTTGAATAAAACCATCAAATTCAAGCGGCAATTGATTGATTAACGCTTTGTTTTCTTTGAAGGTATATTTACTTTTTTCTAAATCAATTCCTAAAACGGCATCGAGGGTCAAGGCAACATTGTTCATGTAATTGACTTTGTCCAAATCTAAAGTGATTTTCGCAGTGGACTTGGTAACCAAATCTAATTTTTGGGCTGCAAAATCTCCAACACCTTCATGATTGATGCTGTCAATCACCATTTTGATTTTTGATTTTTCATCAAAATAACGAAACTTGAAATTTTCAACAGCATAATTCTTAATCGTTAGTGATAATGGATCACTTTTGCCAGCCTTGGTAGTTTCTGGATTTTTTAAGGCGATATCATAATTCCCGATTCCGTCTTTGTTGAAAATGATATTGATCAATCCATTTTTTGAGGTGATTCCGTCAATTTTTATAGCTTCCTCTTTGCCTTTGAATAATTCTTTGATAGACATTTTTAAATCTAATTCGCCCAAAGAAACTAAAGTATCACCTTCAAAAGGCGCTTTGTTTATGATCACTAATTGTTCAAGTGAAACATTTGCATTTGGAAAACTTTTGATCAAACTTAAATCCACATCCGAAAAAGTAACTCGTGCGTCCACTTTTTCATTGATTGCTTCAGCAATTTTAGCTTTTATTTGATCCTTAAAAAAGTAAGGAATGGTAAATAATGCAACTAAGAACAGGATAATAAGAGCTCCAATAATTTTTAAAATTGTCTTTAGCATAATTTGATTTTCTTTAGATTGATACATTTAGCAAAAATGATGCCCTACAGCCACAAAAATAGTGGAATATAATTTAGGAGTGTATATTGAATTCACTAATAGTTTGGTGCAGCGGTCTGGTTTACATTTTCGATTTAAAAAAAAATCCGTTCAAATGATTATTTAAACGGATTTTGAATGGATATTTTAAAAATTAATTAATCTTGATTTCAAACGGCATGATGGCTTGAATTCCTTTTCGTGCTTGCAGCTTTTTTATTTCCTGCATCATACGATAGTTTTCTTCTCCTATTTCTTCTTTTATGAAATCAGCTTTCGATTTTGCAAAAGGAATATTAGCTAAAAGATCATTAAAGTTTTTCTCGTATTCTGGATAATTTTGAGTGCTGTAGCTTTTCACTTTTGCCAAAGAAGCCGCTTTTGCAATTGCATCATCTAAGCCTCCAATTTTATCTACTAGTCCAATTTTCAAAGCCTCTGAGCCAGTCCAAACTCTCCCTTGCGCGATGGCGTCCACTTGTGCAAATGTCATTTTCCGACCTTGTGCTACGTGAGTAACAAAGGTTTTGTAAATGTGTTCTACACCTTCTAAAGTAACCGCTTTGAATTTTTCATCGATTGGAACAAAAGGACTATAATTTGCCGAATTTTCATGGGTTTTTACTTGTTCTGTGTAGATACCTATTTTAGTAGCCAATGGAGTGAAATTAGGGAGTATGCCAAAAACACCTATGGAGCCAGTAATGGTATTGGCTTCGGCAAAAATAGTATTCGCATTACAAGCAATATAATACCCACCTGATGCTGCATAATTCCCCATAGAAACGACTATTGGTTTTACTTTTTTGGTCAATTCAATTTCTCTCCAAATCAAATCAGAGGTCAAAGCGCTTCCACCCGGACTGTCAATGCGTAGCACAATGGCTTTTACATTTTTATTTTTTCGAGCTTCTTGTAACGAACGACGCATAGAACCTTCTCCAATCACATTTACATCGCCTTCACCGCTCAAAATTTCTCCTTGAGCATAAATAATGGCAATTTGATCTGAACTGTCGAAAGTTTGTGAGGTTGTAGCGATTTTTTGCGCGTAATCCACAACGGATACAGTGTTGTAGTCTTCGTCATTGGCTACCTTAAGCGCTTTTCGGATGGCATTATGGTATACATCTTCATAGGCAATAATGTCAACTAATTTTTGTGCTTTTGCCATTTCTGGAGTTCGAGCAAGAAGCCCATTGGCAATTTCATTTAATTTTGCTACTGATATATTTCTACTTTTTGCGATGTCAGCAGTGATGGAACCCCAAACAGAATTTAATAATGCTGTTGTTTGTTCCCTGTTGGCATCACTCATTTTATTTTCTAAAAACGGTTCCACAGCACTTTTATACTTTCCGTGGCGAATAACTTCCATTTTCAATCCTGATTTTTCTTGAAAATCTTTAAAGAACATAATTTCAGAAGATAATCCCTTGAAATCCATTTCTCCAACCGGATTAATATAAATTGGGCTGGCAACGGAGTTCAAATAATATTCTTTTTGAGAATACGAATTGGCATACGCCATTACAAATTTCCCTGATTTTTTAAAACTTTCTAACGCATCTCTCAAAGCTTTACTTTGCGCCATGCCTAATGACGAAACATTGTTTAGAATAGAAATGCCTTTAATGTCATTATCCGTTTTTGCTTCTTCAATGGCATTGATGATATCTGTAACGCCTACCTTTTTGTTTTCTGAAAAAATAGTTACCCAAGGATCTTTGTACTTTCCGGCATAATCATTTTGTATGTTTTCCAAATTCAATTCGATAACCGAATTGTTTTTTACAGTAACACCTTCGGATTCACCACCAAAAATAGCCCCAATGAGTATAATTCCAAAAAAGAACAACATGAAAAAAACAAAAATACCTATAATGGTAGCCAATACATTTCCTAAAAATCTCATAATTATATTTTTTTAATAAGTCGCAAAAAACATAGAAATGTTACAAACAATGGTTTAGAATTTCTACGTTCAAAAATCAACAGCGGATACAAATATATTGCTTATTCTAAAATTCTTTTAGTTAATTTGCACCTAATTATGAAATCACAACATCAGGTCATTTTATCGATAGGAAGTAACCAAGGCAATCGTTTAGAAAATGTCGAGCGTTGCTTGGAATTGATACATCAGGAAATTGGTACGGTTCTGAAAGTTTCTAGACTATACGAAACTCCAGCTTGGGGTTTTGAAAGTGATGCTTTTTATAATTGCGCTTTGGTTTTGCATACTTTTTCCTCAGCTCATAAAATTTTGGCCCAGGTTTTAAAAATTGAAAAGCGATTGGGACGCTCACGTAATAAAAATCAAGGGTATCAATCTCGTGCAATTGATATTGATTTAATTGCTTTTGATGAGGAAATTATTGAGTCAGAAAAACTCCAAATTCCACATCCTTTGATGCAAAATAGGAATTTTGTTTTGCTACCTATTCAAGATTTGAATTTAGATTGGAAACATCCCGTTCTTCTAAAAAATATTTCGGAATTAGTGGCTTTGTCACCAGATGAAAGTCTTTGTACAATTGTTCAAGATTTGAGAAGTCCATTACAAAATATCTCTTTGGAGCAATTTAATTACGTTGCTTTTGAAGGAAATATTGGTGCAGGAAAAACTACTTTGGCTACAAAAATTTCGGAGGATTTTAATGCGAAAACCGTATTGGAACGTTTTGCCGACAATCCATTTTTGCCTAAATTCTACAAAGACCAAAACCGGTATGCATTTCCGCTGGAAATGTCATTTCTTGCCGATAGATACCAGCAATTATCCGATGATTTGGCTCAATTTGATTTGTTTAAAGACTTTCTGGTTGCCGATTATCATATTTTTAAATCCTTGATTTTTGCCAAAATAACTTTAGCCGAAGATGAGTATCGTTTGTATCGCAATCTTTTTGATATCATTTACAGAGAAATGCCAAAACCGGATTTATATATTTATTTGTACCAAAATTCAGAACGGCTTTTGCAAAATATAAAGAAACGCGGCAGAAGCTATGAACAGAAAATTCCAGCCGAATATTTAGATAAAATCAACAGTGGTTATCTGGATTACATCAAATCGCAAACCGATTTAAATGTTTTGATAATAGACGTATCGGACCGAGATTTTGTAAAAAATCAAGAAGACTATCTGTATATTTTAGAACAAATACGAAAGAAAATTAGTAAATAAAATACTTTATCTTTTCAAAGTAAAATGGCCTTTTGTTTCTCTTCCATCTTCTAATTTCAAGGTAAACCAATAATCATCTGATGGCAAAGGTGTTCCATTGAAAGTGCCATCCCATCCTTGACTTGAATTAGGAACCCATTGCTTTAAGAGTTTTCCGTATCGGTCAAAAATGTAGAGTATCGATTTTGAATTGAAAGTGTCATTTATTCCTTTAATACTCCAATAATCATTATAACCATCGCTGTTTGGTGTAAAGAATTTTGGCGCTCCTATTACAGAAATAGTTTGACTAACGATACCACAACCGTTTTTGTCATTGATGAAAACCTCGTGAATTCCAGCAGGCACATTATCAAAAAAATTGGAATCTTGCCAGAAATTATTGGGGTCATCCAAGCTGTATTCATAATCTCCAGGTCCAGTTGCATTGATAGTTATGGTATTATTATCTGTTAAATCTACAACATCCACAGAGACTATAGTTGCGATATTTGATGCAGTGACAGCGATGGTTCTAATTCTGCTACAACCCGCATTATTGATTACTTCAACGGTATAATCTCCCACGGTATTTACATCTAATGCTGGGGAATTTGTCCCAACAATTATTCCATCTTTCGTCCAAATATAATCGTAATTACTTGTTGGCGAACCATCTAAAATACCTGCATCCAGCGTTACAAAAAAGCTCGAAAGATTGGAACAAACTAGTTCATTTGAAAGGCCATCCAAATTCAAGTC
The DNA here is from genome assembly GCF_004349135.1 of Flavobacterium sandaracinum. GTDB lineage: Bacteria > Bacteroidota > Bacteroidia > Flavobacteriales > Flavobacteriaceae > Flavobacterium > Flavobacterium sandaracinum. The sequence continues at coordinate 17,118 of NZ_SMFN01000018.1, forward strand.
AATATTTGGAATAGGGTTGACAACAAAATTTAATGTCGTCGATGCCGTGCAAATCGTGTTTAATGGGTTTTGAACATTTACAGTAATATTTTGTGTATTGGTTACAAATGGATTGGGTAATGGACTTGGCAAAAGCATATTGTTTTGATCGTAATATTTGACAATCATTCCAGTTTGTCCGCCAAGAATGGTGGTTTCAAATGATGAGGTATCAAAAGCAAATTGACCATCTTGATTGATTGGATTCGCTTCGTCGTCACAAGTTGTTGTAAGGGCTGAAGGAACAGCATTAGCAATTGGCGAAGCATCTACAATAAATGTTATGGTGGTTTCATCAAAGCATTGTTGAGTTGTATTATTGGTTACAACCGCTTTAATGGTTTGCGAAGTTGATGTGAAATTTGCTGGAAATGGACTTGTAATCGAAACTCCGTTGGCATCTTTCAGAGGATTATTGGCTTGATCGAAATAAGTAACCGTTACATTGGTTTGTCCTTTTAATAAATCAGATTCCAACGAAGAAGTATTGAATGTAAATATTCTATCGTTGTTATCGTCGCATTGTCGAGGAATAACAACTGTATTTGCAACAGGTAAAGCTTCAATACTTAAAGTTAAATACGGGCCTAAACCATAACAAGCATTATCCAAATCACTGTCAATCCGTATCCAAATATCTTGAGAATTAGGGTAGCCAATATTTCTATAATTCGAAATATCTGTAATTACGTTAGTTTCTGCCAAGGCATCCGCTTCGTTCTTGTAGTAATTAATAGTATAAACATCAGAAGTAGGTAATAGTCCTGCTATAATCGCTTTTGTCTTAGAGAAATCAAAAGTGGAAATTCCATCACGATTGTTATTGTTAGTATTATTATTTCCATTAGTGTCTAAAAAATCGTCACAAACCGGAGCAAAGGGAATTTTATAAGTAGGTGGAATATTCGTTGCGGGAACTTTCAAAGTAATTTTGGCAACACTATGACAGCCAGTTATTTTGTTGGTAACTCTTGACCAAACATCCATTACTGTTGGAGTTGTATTTTCAAAAGCCAATTCATTTGAAATCAAATCAGCTGAAACGGCATTATTGGCTCCGTTTAGCGAAGTATAATAAGTAAAGGTTTCATTAATAGAGTTTGCTGAAATTACATTGTTATTTACGGTTAAATTAAATAATGTCCTTCCATCTACAATTAAATCAGTATCACATTGGATAATTTCGACATCTTTTACTATCGGCAATGGATTAATGATTACTGAGATTTCAGATCTCGGTCCTTCACATCCAGTAGCTGTGATGGTTTGACTAATGTAATATTTTGTTGTGCCTACAGTGGCCGTCGACGGAGTAGGACTTGTTGCGCTTGAGGTCCCGCCTGTTGGAGTTGTGTACCAATTAAGAGTACAATTTGCCGAAACGGTTGCTGTTAGAGGAATTGCCACTTCATTTTGACAATAGTCAATATTACTTGTTATTGGAGCCGTCGGTAATGGATTCACAATTACAATGATTTCAGCTCTTGGTCCTTCACAACCTGTAGAAGTTATGGTTTGACTCACATAGTAATTTGTTGAGCCTAAAGTTGTAGTAGAAGGGGTAGGACTTGTTGGGTTAGATGTCCCTCCCGAAGCTGTTGTGTACCAATTTAAAGTGCAATTTGCAGAAGCTGTTGCTGTTAGAGGCACAGCAGTTTCATTAGTACAATAGTTTGCATTACTCACAATTGGTGCAGTAGGTAATGGATTTACAGTTACTATAATTGCAGCCCTAGGACTTTCGCAACCGTTTACTGTGTTTGTTTGACTTACATAATAAGTGGTGGAACCTGCAATTGTTGTAAGGGGTGTAGGACTTGTAGTTGAAGGAACTCCTCCAGTTGGCAAAGTGTACCAATTTAAAAAGCAATCTGTCGAGGCGGTTGCAGCTAAAGGAATAGCTGGTGCATTCAGGCAATATAAAACGGGACTTGTAGAAGATATTGCGATTTGAGGTAAATTAGGCAAAGCTTTAACAGTGGCGATAATTTCAGTTCTTGGACCATTTGGGCAATTTCCATTTGAGGCATCAACATAATAAGAAGTTGTAGTGGTAAGAGTTGGAGTTGTAAATGAATTTCCTGTAAATAGTTTTGTTCCTCCAGTTGGCGTAGCATACCAATCCACGGTACCATCAGTTGCAGTTGATTGAAGAGTAACAACCCCTGATCCGCAAATAGAACTGGGAGTTGTGCTGGTTATTTTAGGAATTGTAACTGTCGTACTTGCTGATATTTGAAGAATTGGATCTCCTGGCATGTCACCATATTCAACTATATAACCTTGGGGATAATAATTAGGGTTTGTAATTGGATCCCCAGTTTCTCTAAGATCGTTCCAGGTACCAGGACGTAAAAGTGCAGGTGCTGTTATATGAGCATAATCTTCGTTGTTGTTAGAGTCATTTGGTTCATTATCAGACGTATTCCAATTAGCATAATTAAAGGGAGGTGTTGTTGTGCCAGTGCCTTTTCCAATCCAGAAAGTAATTCCAGTTCCTCCATTAGCAAGCCCTTCAGGACCTGTTACCCATTTCCAAGTGCCTTCTGTTGCTACGTCACTGCCGCCAATCCATCCAGTTCCTGGTGCTTGAGCTCCTGCTAATTGAGCTTCATCTGCAGCTGTTAATGTTGCTAAATAGCCTTTCAGGCCATAATATATTTTGTTTGCAGCCTCATCTCTTGCTTTTGTCCAATTAATTCCTAAACTCGGAACATATTCATAAAAATGTCCATTTGAAGGCAAGTAATTGGCTGAACCAAAACCTAAATTAATAGAAAAATCTCTAGTTCCAGAGGGAGATATTGACGAATTAGTAAATGTTACATCTTTTATTGCGGTTTCAAAATCTGAATAAGTAACCGGAATTCCTGTTGGACTATATAGTTTTAATTTTCCTTCTAAAGAACTCCAAGATGTGGTAATTGTGGGATGTAAAAGCGGATTAGCTAGTGCTAATAAATCCTGACCAGAAACATATCCTGAAGAGATTTGAATGTAAATAGCATCGGTGCTAGGTTTAGAAGGGTCATTGGTAATAGAAATGGTTTCAACTATTTTTAAAGAAGTTCCTGGGCAATAGGTTTGATTTCCTGTTGCGGTAATTACGGGTGGCGCGATTGTAGCTGTAGTTCTACTGCAATCTTCAGAATAACGGGCGGCGGCATCTTTTTTGGAAGGATCCCAAGAATTTGAAACTGCTTCACTATCTACTTGAATACAGGTTAGATTTGGATTATTAAATGCATTTAAAGCAAATAAATCTCTATTGTTGCCGTTCTTTAAATTTAGACTAGTCAGTTCATTCCAACTACAAAATAGTTGACTCAAAAGGGTGTTTTTGCTAAGATCTAAACTTGTTAATTTATTTTGGAAACAAGACAAGTAGGTCAGCCTGGTGTTTCTTGTAAGATCTAAATTCGTTATGTTGTTACCCCAACAATTTAATAGAGTCAATGAGGTATTGTTAGTTAAATCTAAACTCGATAATTTATTTCGGGAACACTCTAAAGAAGTCAAACTTACAAAATCCTGTATTCCGGTTAAATCAGTGATATTGTTAGCCGAAATGTCTAAGCTAGTAATTCCACTCACATTATCAGTAAGCACTTTTCCATCAATAGCTCCACTATCAATGCCTTTATTAATTAGTGCACTTTCAAAATTTACATCTGGAATCAAAGTATTTTGGGCACAGCAAAAAAAAACAGAGAATAGTGTAATAAGGTGGTATAGTTTTTTCATGAAATGATAGAAAAAAATTGGGAAAAATCGATTTAAAACAAACTTACAAATTCCAGTTCATTTTTTGAAACAAATCCCAAACTACAATTCCTGCACTAACGGATATATTCAAAGAATGTTTGGTGCCTAATTGCGGGATTTCGATAGAACCATCGCACAAGGCAACTGCTTCTTGAGAAACGCCATAGACTTCGTTTCCAAAAACTAAAGCATATTTTTCTCCCTTTTTAACTTCAAAATTTTGTAGAAAAATAGCGCTTTCCACTTGTTCTATGGCAAGTGTGATTACGTTTTCTTTTTTTAATTTTTCGATTACTTCAAGAACATTCTCTTGATGTTCCCAAACAACTGTTTCAGTGGCGCCAAGGGCTGTTTTGTGAATTTCTTTATTAGGAGGAGTAGCGGTAATGCCGCACAAATAAATTTTTTCAATTAAAAAAGCATCAGCAGTTCTAAACACAGAACCAATATTATGCAAGCTGCGGATATCATCTAAAACCAAAATAAGTGGTGTTTTTTCCGATTGTTTAAAAGCTTCAATGGATTTTCGATCCAATTCGCTGTTTTCAAGCTTTCTCATATTTTTTTGGGATTTTTTTGCATAAAAAAGCTCCCGACAAGGAGGGAGCTTTTTTTTATTGTTTTCTAAAATTTAGCTTTTTGCAGCAGGAGCAGCTAAAACATTTCCTTTTATTGTAAGTGTTTTACTAGCAACAACCGCATTAGTTGTTAAAGTCACTGTTTTTGTAAATGCTTGACCCGCTCTTGAAGTATCATATTTTACCCCAATAACACCTTTTGCACCTGGAGCAATTGGCTCTTTTGGATACGTTGGTACAGTACAACCACAAGAACCTTGTGCATTAGTAATGATTAATGGTTTGTTACCGTTATTTGTAAAAACAAATTCACGTCGGCCGTCAGAGTTGTAAGCGACAGTGCCATAATCAATAGTCTCTGTAACAAACACCATTCCAGCTCCATTTACTTTTGCAGTAGCAACTTTTGTATTGGTAGCATTTAATTTTTTAGTAGTCTCTTGTGCGTTAGAAGTCGTAACTCCTAAAGTAACTAGCAAGGCTAGAGCAATTATTTTTTTCATGTGTTTTTAGTTTTATAAATATTCACAAAGCTATGTAAAAATTAGAATTTACGCCTTAATTTTTTCTTAAAAAAATAGTTTAATTTTTTGAAGAGACCTCATTTTTGTTTAAAAATCTATAAATTCGCCTAATTATTTTTTAATTTTTCAAATACAAAACCATTGGCATCTAAAGATAAAGTAGTTAAGGAAACACCGTTAATGAAACAATACAACGAGATAAAAAGGAAGTATCCTGATGCGTGTTTGTTGTTTCGTGTGGGCGATTTTTATGAGACATTTGGTGAAGATGCTGTACGTGCTTCCAAAATTTTAGGAATTGTCTTGACTAAGCGGGGAGCGGGTTCTGAGACGGAAACTGCGCTTGCTGGTTTTCCGCATCATTCTTTGAATACGTATTTGCCAAAATTAGTAAAAGCGGGTCTTCGTGTAGCTATTTGTGATCAGCTTGAAGATCCTAAAATGACTAAAACTATCGTCAAGCGCGGTGTTACTGAACTGGTAACTCCCGGGGTTTCTATGAATGATGAGGTTTTACAATCTAAAACGAATAACTTTTTAGCATCTATTTATTTCGCAAATAAATCTATAGGAATTTCCTTTCTTGATGTTTCCACCGGAGAGTTTTTGACAGCTCAAGGAAACGCGGAATACATTGATAAGCTGTTACAGAATTTCAACCCAAGTGAGGTTTTGATTCCAAAAAACAATAAAAGTGATTTCCGGGAAATTTTCGGTGACGATTACCATTGTTTTTATCTCGAAGATTGGATTTATAAGGAAGATTATGCATTCGAAACCTTAACGAAGCATTTTCAAACCGTTTCTTTAAAAGGATTTGGAATCGAAGAACTCAAAGAAGGAATTATTGCTTCGGGCGCTATTTTGTATTATTTGTCCGAAACGCAACATAATAGAGTGCAGCACATCACAGCGATTCAACGTATTGCCGAAGATGCTTATGTTTGGATGGATCGGTTTACGATTCGAAATTTAGAATTGTATCACAGTTATAATCCAAATGCGGTCACGCTGCTTGATGTTATTGATAAAACGCTTTCGCCAATGGGTGGTCGTTTGCTAAAACGTTGGTTGGCATTGCCGTTAAAAGACAGTCATAAAATTCAAGGTCGGCACCAAGTGGTTTCTTATTTAAAAGAAAATCAAAGCGTTCTGAAAAACATCCAAAATCAAATTAAGCAAATTTCCGATTTAGAGCGGTTGATTTCAAAAATTGCAGCTGGAAAAGTATCGCCTCGCGAAGTGGTATATTTGAAAGAATCCTTAGATGCGATTATTCCAATAAAAACATTGGCTTTGGAAAGTCCGCAAGAAGCCGTAAAAGTAATTGGTGACAGTTTGCATAGTTGCGAATTGTTGCGTGAAAAAATTAAAACGGTTTTGAACCAAGATGCTCCTGTGGCTATTGCCAAAGGGAATGCGATTGCCAAAGGAATCAATGCGGAGTTAGATGAGTTACGGGCAATATCAACTTCTGGAAAAGAATTTTTAGAAGGAATTGAAAAACGAGAATCACAAGCAACTGGAATTTCGTCGTTGAAAATCTCTTTTAATAACGTTTTTGGATATTACATCGAAGTGAGGAATATGCACAAGGACAAAGTTCCCACGGAATGGATTCGGAAACAAACCTTGGTCAATGCAGAACGTTACATTACCGAAGAATTAAAAGAATATGAAACCAAAATCCTCGGTGCCGAAGAAAAAATTCATAAAATAGAAGTAGAATTATTCGAACAATTAGTTAGCTGGATTGCTACGTATATCAAACCGGTTCAAATGAACGCTAATCTTGTGGCACAGTTAGATTGCTTATGCTCTTTCACACAATTGGCTATCGAGAATAAATATGTTTGCCCGGAACTCGATCAAACATTCGAACTGGAAATTAAAAACGGAAGGCATCCTGTTATCGAAAAACAATTGCCTGTTGGAATGCCTTATATTGCCAATGATGTTTTCTTAGATAGAGAAACACAGCAATTGATCATGATTACGGGTCCTAATATGTCCGGAAAGTCGGCTATTTTGCGTCAAACCGCTTTGATTGTGCTGTTATCTCAAATGGGGAGTTTTGTTCCTGCAGAAAGCGTTAGAATGGGAATTGTAGATAAAATATTTACTAGAGTGGGAGCAAGTGATAATATTTCGATGGGTGAATCGACTTTTATGGTCGAAATGAATGAAACAGCTTCCATCTTAAATAATATTTCGGATCGTAGTTTAGTGCTTTTAGATGAAATTGGAAGAGGAACGAGTACGTATGACGGGATTTCTATCGCATGGGCAATTGCAGAGTTTTTGCACGAACATCCTTCTAAGCCTAAAACTTTGTTTGCAACGCATTATCATGAATTGAATGAAATGAGTGAATCATTGCCTAGAATTCAGAATTATAATGTGGCAGTCAAAGAATTGAAAGATACGGTACTTTTTATTCGAAAGTTGGTCAAAGGAGGAAGTGCTCATAGTTTTGGAATACACGTAGCAAAAATGGCCGGAATGCCTCAGATTGTAATTTTGAAAGCACAAAAGCTCTTAAAAAAATTGGAGAAGAATCATTCTAGTGATGCGTTAAACGGGATTAAAGCAGCGCAAGACGACATGCAAATGAGCTTTTTTAATCTGGATGATCCTTTGTTGGAAGAGATCAAAGAAGAGATCTTAAATTTGGACATCAATACCATTACTCCGATGGAAGCACTGATGAAACTCAATGAAATTAAAAGAATGTTGACGCGAAAATAAATTTTTCGGTTTAAAGTTTACGTTATCAGAAGGTTAACTTTTATCTGTAAATTTTTTGCAAAAAAGGCTTGTGTAATTCAATAAATGTCCTAAATTTGCATCCGCAATACAGAACAAGTATCGCGGTTCTTTCTAAGAATTGAAAATGCGAAAATAGCTCAGTTGGTAGAGCGCGACCTTGCCAAGGTCGAGGTCGCGGGTTCGAGCCCCGTTTTTCGCTCCACACCACATAATGCTCGGATGGTGAAATTGGTAGACACGCTGGACTTAAAATCCAGTGAACAGCAATGTTCGTGCGGGTTCAAGTCCCGCTCTGAGTACAAAGCTCCTTCGAAAGAAGGAGCTTTTTTTATGGCTTTTATTCAGCCAAGAAAAGAAATCTTATTAAAAATGCTATTGGGAGTATTGTTGCTTAATTTTTACTAACACGAAATGTTATGGGGGCTTTTGTTATCAGTAAACGATACAACGATGAATATAAATTCGTATTTACCTCTAGAAAGGGAAAAGTTGTTTTTACAAGTTTGAGTTATGAACTCAAGTTTGAGTGTGAAGAAGATATCGAAAGATTTAAAATGAATATGCAATCCGCTAATTTTTTGAAGTTTAAATCTTCTAGTGGGAAGTTTTATTTCAAATTGATGCTTGGAGATACTCATTTTGCAACAAGCAGAAAGTATACTACTTCTTTACGTTTACAAAAGGGAATTGACGAAATCATAAAATATGGTTCTGTATCTGAAATATTAGATTTCTCAGTAAATGATTTTATTTTTATTGATTGAGGTTTTTAATTGAATTGATAAAAAAAAAGAGAGTCTTGGTATATAGTCAAGACTCTCTTTTTTTTGTTCTGTAAAGCTATTTCTTGTTGAGGAAACTGTTACAAATTAAAAAAGCCATCTCGCAGAGCGGATGGCTTTAAAATTTTTAGAATTTGAGTTCTAATTATTTTTTTACTTCTGTAGCAGCATCAGTAGCAACTTCAGCAGCATCAGTAGCAGCAGCAGCAGCAGAATCAACAACTTGTGCAGCAGAATCAACTACCATAGCAGCAGAATCAACTACCATAGCAGCAGAATCAACAGCAGTTGCAGAATCTTCAGCAGGAGCGTCAGCTTTTTTACATGATACAACAGTCAATACAGCAACAGCAGCTAAACTTAAAAATACTTTTTTCATCTTAATTTAATATAAAAGGTTAATTATTAATTCGTGGCAAAGATATAAATTTTTTAATATGTAAAATATTTTTTTATTTTTTTTTTAAAAAATAATATTTTTTGTCAACATACAAACAGATACCAATTATTATGCCAGTTAGTATAAATGGGTCACTACTGTTTGATAGCGTTCGCGAGGCCTTATTTTTTGGCTATTATTTTTGTAAGTTTTTCTTTTTCAAGGGTTTAATTTTCTTTGGGTGGACTAGTTTTAATTCACTGATTAAGTTTTTTGCACCTGCATATTTGTCCATAATGAACAGTACGTAACGGATATCGACCATGATATTTCTGCAAATACTTGGATCGTAATAAATATCACTCATTGTTCCTTCCCAAACTCTGTCAAAATTGAGTCCTATTAAGTTTCCATTAGCGTCAATTGCCGGACTTCCTGAATTACCTCCTGTGGTGTGATTTGTACCAATAAAACATACAGGCATTTTTCCATTTTCGCCGTAAGGACCGTAATCCTTTGTTTTGTATAAATCAATCAATTTGGCAGGAACATCAAATTCATAGTCTCCTGGAATATATTTTTCCATTACGCCGTCTAAATACGTTACTGGAGTATATACTGTAGCGTCTTTAGGCTCGTATCCTTTTACTTTTCCGTAGGTTACACGTAAGGTGCTGTTAGCATCAGGAAAAATACGGCTTTCCGTATTCAATTCTAATTGCGCTTTCATGTACGTGCGTTGCAATGCCGTAATCGTTAAGTTCAGTTCGTCGTATTTTGGCGCAACTTCTTTAGAATATTTGTCGGCTAATTCTTTTACAAGCAAGAAACCTGGATCATTATTTAAATTTGCCATAACAGTACGGGCATCACCTGATAACAATTGTTTCAAACCGGCGTAATTTTTCAGTTGAGATTTGGTATACACTTCCGAAGCTAGATTTTTAGCGTTCACATTGACCAACCCTTTTGGTAAAAATTGCTTTGGGGATTTGGTAGCATACAATTCAATTAATTGTTCAAAAACTTTTTCATCAACAGTTGCATTGAAATTTTTGTAAAAATCAGCCAGTCCAGTAATCAAATTGTTTTTTCTGTCATTGAAAGCTTGCTCTCCTCTGGCATTGTAAACTTGCTCCAGTTGGTATAATCTATATCCAGTACTCAACAATTCAGTATTGCGCAGTACTACTTCTGTAAAATAGTCTCTTGCTACAGCATAAGGCGCAATTTCCGTATAGTTTTTGTCAAAGTCAGACAACAGTGTTCCGTATTCTTTTTCTTTGCCTGCTTTTGCTATTTTTTGCTGAAAGGCTTTTTCAGACTCTTTTTTTACAGCAACTGCATTTGATTTTTGTAAGCCTTGCGTTTCGCCGATCCATTTTTTCCAATAATTGGCAATACTCGCATATTTTGAAGCGTATTGAATCTTAATAGCGTTGTCTTTTCGCATAAAACCATCGGCAACTTTTAAGGCTTTATCTCTGATTTCGATTTTGGCAGGATTCAGTTCGTTTACAATTTGCTCAATGGCAACCGAAGGTAAATATTCGTTTGTTTTTCCTGGGTAACCAAAAACCAATGTGAAATCATCTTCGGCTACGCCATCCAATGATATAGGTAAAAAGTGTTTTGGAGTGTAAGGAACATTCGCTTTTGAATAGGCAGCAGGGTGATTGTTTTTGTCAGCATAAATTCTAAACAATGAAAAATCTCCAGTATGACGTGGCCAAACCCAGTTGTCAGTATCGGAACCAAATTTCCCGATAGATGTAGGTGGAGCACCAACTAGACGAACATCCGTAAAGGTTTCTGTTACAAAAAGCATGTATTGATTGCCTTCGAAAAAGGTACGGATTTTATTTTCCTGCCAATTTTCCTTTGGTAACGAATTACTTAATGCCGAAATGTTTTCCTGAATTTTCTTTTGTTTTGCAGCTTCACTGCTAAGTGCAGCAGTTCCTTCCAGAACGGAAACGGTTACATCTTCTATTTTGACAATGAAAGTTACTGTCAAACCTTCGTTAGGCAATTCATCTTCCATTTTGTAGGCCCAGAATCCATCTGTTAAGTAATCTTTTTCGACAGTAGAGTGGGATTGGATTTGTGAATATCCACAGTGGTGATTGGTTAAAATCAATCCCTTTGGAGAAATAACTTCTGATGTACAACCTCCGTTAAAATGTGGAACCGCATCTTTCATGCTTGACTGATTCACGTCATAAATGTCTTGTACAGACATTTTCATGCCCAGATTTTTCATTTCGGTCTCGTTCATTCCTTTCAGTAGCGAAGGAATCCACATACCGCCTTGTTGGGCTTGTGTCTGCAAGACGAATAATAATAGGAATAGTTTTAAAAATTTCATGTTTATATATTTAGTTTGCAATTTTATCTGGTTTTGTATGCCATTAATTTTCGATTATGTAATTCAAAACCGCTGGCAATATACAATTTTTGTGCGTTTTGATTGTGATTTTCTATCTCTAGATATATTAATTGTAGTGCTAATTTTTTACTTTCCTCTACTACAAATTGTATGGCTTGACTTCCAATTCCTTTGCCTCGAGCATTTTCGTTCAAATACAATTCATCTAAAAAAGCAATTCTTCCTTGGTATTCGAAACTGAATATAAAAGTTAAAATAACATATCCTACAATTTCATTGTCAGAAAAAATGAGCCAAGCTTTTCCCAGATTTTCATTGGAAATAAATTCTTGAAATAAAGCTTTAGAAACTTCAATGTCCATTGGATAATTATCAATGGCATAGAATTCCTGCATCATGGAGACGACGGTTTCTATATCAGAAAGTGTTAGGGTTTTAAATGTAATCATTCAAAATATTTTTTAAAATGATGGCAGTGGCGCCTTCATTCATTTGTACAAAAGTGCTGGATATATGACCTTTCTCCCTTCGGATGTCGTCATTGCGTATTAGGTTTTCAAGCGCTTCATTTAATTCTTTTTGATTGGCAACCGAAACACAGGCTTCTATATTTACCAGCGCGATTGCTTCTGCAAAATGCGAATAGTTGGGTCCAATAAGAATTGGAACGCCAAAAGTTGCCGGTTCCAATACATTGTGAACTCCCGGATTTCCAAAACCGCCCCCCACATATGCAATATCCGCATAACTGTAGATTTTGGTCAAAATGCCGATCGTATCAATGATAAAAACATCGAAATCAGCCAATTGCTTTCCTTCTTTTTCAGAGAACAGAACAGTTTTTTTAGTGATGCTGTTTTTCAATTGTTGAATTTGTTGTTCTTTAATATTATGTGGCGCAAGTATAAATTTGACATGGAAAGTATTTGAATTAATAAAATTCACTAATAAATCTTCATCTTTTGGCCACGAACTTCCTACGACAATTGTTATTGTATTGTCTTTAAAATCAGAAATAAAATCCAGTGAATTGTCTTTTTCTAAAATTGTGGCTACTCGGTCAAATCGGGTATCTCCGGAAACGGCAACATTGGTTTTTCCTAACTGCTGAAGTAGTTTTTTGGAAGTTTCATTTTGCACAAAAAAGTAGGTAAATGTATTTAGTGCCTCTCTGTAAAAGCCACCGTACCATTTGAAAAACAGTTGATTTTTTCTAAGAATTCCTGAAATCAGGTAGGTTTTAGTATTTGATTTTTTGAGCTCGGCTAAATAATTGGGCCAGTATTCGTATTTAATAAAAAACACCAAATCCGGATGAACGAGTTTCAGAAATTGTTGTGCATTTTTCTTGGTGTCCAAGGGCAAATACACGGTAACATCAGCAACAGTATTGTTTTTACGAACTTCATAGCCTGAAGGAGAGAAAAAAGTAACTACTATTTTATGTGAAGGAAATTGCACTTTTATTTTTTCAATCACAGGTAAACCTTGCTCGTATTCTCCCAAAGAAGCGGCATGAAACCAGATTGTTTTGTCATTAGGTTTTATTTTTTGTTCCAAAACTGGAAAAACTACTTTCCGTCCATCTACAAAAAGTTTCATTTTTGGACTGAAAAGCGCCATGATTTTTAGTAGAAAACCAGCAAAATGAACGATTAAGTTATATAATGAAAGCATCATTTAAATTTTTGGGCTAAAATACGTTTTCTTTATTTTAATTTCTTCTGCAGCAATATTTAAATTTTGGATACGAGAACTCTTTTTATTTCATTGGAATATTATCTTTTTTTACTGTTGGTTGCATTGGTTTCAACTCATAAATAACTATTTTTGTTCTTCGTTTTAAGAAAGTATTTACTGTATTTAAAATCGGTAATCTTTCTAACATTAAACATAAATTACAATGAAAAAAATCCAAATGGTTGACTTAAAAAGTCAATATGAAAAAATAAAAGACGTCGTGAACATTTCTATTCAGGAAGTTTTAGACACTAATACTTATATTAATGGACCTCAGGTTCATGAATTTCAAAAATCATTAGAAGCATATTTAGATGTAAAACACGTAATTCCTTGTGCAAATGGAACCGATGCGTTGCAAATTGCGATGATGGGATTGGATTTAAAGCCCGGTGATGAGGTTATAACGGCTGATTTTACTTTTGCTGCGACAGTGGAAGTAATTGCTTTATTGCAACTGACACCCGTTTTAGTCGATGTGGATTTGTACAATATGAATATTTCTATTGAAGGAATCAAAAAAGCAATTACACCAAAAACAAAAGCGATTGTTCCGGTACATTTGTTTGGTCGTGCCGCCAATATGGAAGCAATTATGGCTATCGCCAAAGAATTTAACTTATACGTTATCGAAGATAATGCGCAAGCGATTGGTGCCAACTGTAAATTTTCGGATGGGACTAAAAAGAAAGCGGGAACCATTGGACACGTAGGAGCGACCTCATTTTTTCCTTCCAAAAATCTAGGATGCTACGGCGATGGTGGAGCGATTTTTACGAATGATGATGCTTTGGCGCACAAACTTCGCGGCATTGTAAATCACGGAATGTATGAGCGATACCACCATGATGTTGTAGGTGTAAATTCTCGTTTAGACAGTATTCAGGCCGCAGTTTTGAACGCTAAATTGCCTTTGTTAGATCAATATGGAAGAGCTAGACAAGATGCAGCTAGGAAATATTCGGCTGCTTTTGAAGGACATAAAAATATTGTTGCGCCAAGTATTTGTGATATTTGTGACTGCCACGTTTTTCATCAATATACGTTGCGAATTATAGATGCTAATAGGAATGGTTTGATGCAGCATTTACTAGACAAAGGAATTCCTTGCGCTATTTATTACCCAATTCCGTTGCATTCGCAAAAAGCGTATTTGGATTCCCGTTATAAAGAAGAAGATTTTCCGGTAACTAATCAATTAGTGACGGAAGTACTTTCATTGCCAATGCACACTGAATTAGATGACGAGCAAATTAAGTTTATTACGGATTCCGTTTTAGAATATTTAGGATAATTTTAGTAGAGACGCGATGTATCGCATCTTTTTTATAAATGAAAGAACGCTATACATCGCGTTTGTATAAAAATAGAAATCATGAAAATACTAGTTACAGGAGGTTTGGGTTTTATAGGATCTCATACCGTAGTTGAATTGCAAAACGAAGGATATGAAGTGATAATTGTAGACAATTTATCTAATACTTCCTTGAGTGTTTTGGACGGAATTCAGAATATTACGGGAAAAGTTCCGGCTTTCGAAAAATTAGATTTGCGTGAAAAAGAAAAAGTGCAGGAATTTTTCAAAAGACATCATGATATTTCAGGTGTCATTCATTTTGCAGCTTCGAAAGCAGTGGGAGAAAGTGTTGAAAATCCGTTGTTGTACTATGAAAATAATATCAATGCCTTGGTTTATGTTTTGCAAGAATTGCAGCAAAAACAAGAAGCAAATTTCATCTTCAGCTCGTCATGTACTGTTTATGGTCAAGCCGAAACCATGCCGATTACTGAAAATGCTTCCATTCAAACTGCAATGTCTCCGTATGGAAACACGAAACAAATAGGAGAAGAAATCATCACTGATACAGCTAAAGTTACAAATATCAATGCTATTTTATTACGTTATTTTAATCCAATTGGGGCGCATCCATCCACTGAAATTGGAGAATTACCTATTGGCGTTCCTCAGAATTTAGTGCCGTTTATTACTCAAACCGGTTTTGGATTGCGCAAAGAATTAGCTGTTTATGGAGATGATTACCCAACTCCTGATGGAACTGCGGTTCGCGATTACATTCACGTAGTCGATTTGGCGAAAGCCCATGTAATTGCTTTGCAACGTTTATTGAACAAAAAAAATACCGCTAAAGTAGAAACCTTTAATCTAGGAACCGGAACCGGAAGCTCTGTTTTAGAAGTGATCCATTCCTTCGAAAAAGTGAGTGGTAAAAAATTGCCTTATAAAATTGTAGGACGTAGAGAAGGTGATATAACTTCTGCTTACGCCAATACCGATAAAGCGAATGATGTTTTAGGATGGAAAGCCCAATCTACGCTGGAAGAAGCGATGGCGAGTGCTTGGAAATGGGAACAGAAAATTCGTTCGTAGACATAAACTATAGAGTCTCTCTAGAAAAACATATTTAAAATCCTAAATTATCACAACGATAATTTGGGATTTTTTCGTTTAAGTTATTTGTTGTAAATTCGTTACACAAAGAAATGAATAATGGATACTGAAAAAAAGAAATCTGAAAATACGAAAGCCGAAGAGCCTTCAACAGATTATGAAACTTCAAAAATGAAGTTCAAAGGGATTGATAGAGCTACTTTTGATTTTGACGAAGAAGTGAAAAAAGGGTACACTCCTGAAGACGCTAAAGCGGAATCTATTAGAAGAATTAGAGGATGGTGGGGAAAATAAAAGTTGTTTTCACGCCGCACGTGATTGATTTTTTGGATGACCTAGTTCGTCTTTTGTATAAAAAGGAATATTTTGGGTTTATAGAAACGGCAGAAGAATATGTTTCTAAAATTTATGATTCTGTTCCTGAAAACTTACGATTAAGTACTCACAAACCAACGCCACAAAAGCTCCGCTATTTAGGATCACATTACATTTTCTACAAAGCGAATAGTCGAACCACTTGGTACCTATTCTTTGAAAGACAGGAGTTCGTATTCTTGATTACTGGAATTATAAACAATCATTGCGAAGAGGCTAAAGAATTCTGATTTTTAAATTAAAAATCCTCATAAAAATTCATTTATGAGGATTGTATTTGTTCTCCCTTCGGAAGTTAGGGGGATTAAGCATTCGCAGTAACCGCTTCTTTATCAATTTTTCCAATTAGTCCAGCTAATACTTTTCCTGGACCTACTTCAGTAAATAAAGTAGCACCGTCAGCAATCATTTGTTGTACAGATTGTGTCCATTTTACTGGGGCTGTCAATTGAATAATTAAGTTCTTTTTGATTTCGTTTGGATCTGAAACTGCACTTGCTGTTACATTTTGGTATACCGGACAAATAGGAGTAGAGAATGTAGTCGCTTCAATGGCTGCTGCTAGCTCTTCTCTTGCCGGTTCCATCATTGGAGAGTGAAAAGCACCGCCAACAGGTAACAACAACGCCCGTTTTGCGCCAGCAGCTTTCATTGCTTCACATGCTTTTTCTACTGCTGATGTTTCTCCTGAAATTACTAATTGTCCTGGACAGTTATAATTTGCAGCTACTACAATTCCGTCAATCGAAGCGCAAACTTCCTCCACAATAGTGTCAGCCAATCCTAAAACAGCTGCCATTGTAGATGGTTTTATTTCGCAGGCTTTTTGCATGGCCAAAGCTCTTTGTGAAACTAATTTTAAACCATCTTCAAAAGACAAAGCACCATTAGCTACTAAAGCGGAGAATTCACCTAATGAATGTCCCGCTACCATTTCTGGTTTGAAATCCTCTCCTAAAGTTTTTGCTAAAATCACCGAATGTAAGAAAACGGCTGGTTGCGTCACTTTGGTTTCTTTCAATTCCTCGGCTGTTCCTTCAAACATGATGTCTGTGATGCGGAAACCTAAAATTTCATTGGCTTTCTCGAATAATTCTTTTGCCAGAGCAGAACTTTCATATAATTCTTTACCCATTCCTGTAAATTGTGCGCCTTGGCCTGGAAATACGTATGCTTTCATGTGTCTAATTTAAAGATTGAAAAATGTATTGATTGAAAAACGAGTTTCAATCGGGATGCAAAAATACTATTTTTTACGGTATTTAAAACTATCGTATTACTACCGAAGGAAACATATCGATTTTAAAACAAACATTTAATTCAACAAAAAAATCCACCCCAATAAATGGAGTGGATTAGTACTAAAATCAAAATTCTGAAAACTAAAGAACGAAATATGCATTCTTTAAAGGTTGAATGGGATGTGATTTCACATCATAAGAATAGGATTCCTCGTCAAATTCATCTCTGTATTCGTTTACCATCTGCATAAGATTTTTTTCAACAGTATTTGATATAGCACTTACAGGAGTATCTGTAGGTCTGTTTTCAAATGGATCTAATAAATGAATGGACATTTTTTCGATTAAGAAAAAAACAGCTGCAATAGTGGTCACTAATGGAATTTTAAGCCAGCCATTCACAGCAATTAATCCAAAAGGCAAAAGCATAATAAATAAGCATAATGCAAATCGGATGTATATGCTGTATGTAGTTGGAAAAATTGTGTTTTTTATACGTTCACATTTACCCATTGAATCACACAGTCTTGTAAGTGTGTTGTCAATTTCTACTTGTTGGTAAACGTTTATTTTGTTTTTGTGGAGTGCTTTTCTTAAATCTTTGGCGTGTAGCATTAGGATTGCATTAGGCACATGTTTGTGTTTTTTTACAAATCGTAATTCTTCATCATCTAGTAAATTCAATATTGGCTTTAGTGGGTCTTTTTCTCTCAATGTTTGCCCAAGACTATAGCACCATGCCGCTTGTCTTTTGGCAAATTTTTCTTTGAAATCATTTGCTTGTATGGAGAAATCAGGATCGTTATAAAAAACAATAATTTGGCGCAACAGTGTCCTCGAGTCATTGACAATAGAACCCCAAATTATTCTCGCTTCCCACCAACGGTCGTAAGCCTGATTCGATTTGAATGCCAGAAGTAACGAAATAATAGTACCAATGATTGTAGGAATCGCAATTGGGATATTGACAGATGCCGTTTTGAAAAAATAGTGAAAAGTCTCAAATGCAATACAAAACAAAATCACTAACATTAGTTCCGTTTTTATTTTACCCAGGACATATCTCATGGGAATTTTCTTTTTTAGTAACATATGTTTTGAATTAATAGTTTAAAAACTTTTTAAATTTTAGTAAATTCCTTCATATAAGGAAAGAACGGGTATTCCTAATGCTTCGTGAAATGATGCTTTTTCTTTTTTTAGTAGTTTTAGCTTCTTTGGTTTTCGAGTTTCAATCAAAATGTTGATATTGTTTTTTGCTATTGCGTCAGTTAAAAAGGGTTCAACATCATAGGCTCTTTGTGGGTCATTTATTTTAGTTTCGCTCACAATTTTTAATGAAAAGAGAGTATTCACATAGGCTTGTAAATCTTCTGCATTCAAGATGGAATCGGAGTTTTTAATATAAAGCGCCTGGCTAAACGTTTCTTCTTGAAAGTCGGTGTTTGTATGTAAAATGGGGCATTTGCTGTTAGCAATAATTTGGGCGCAATGCGTATTGATTTTCTTTTGAGAGGATTTGAAAGAAGGGGTCATAATTGTTAGTCCTATGGTGTAATATTCCATTAAATTTCTAATAATAGGAGCAGAAATTCCATATTGATGATGGATTTTTAAACTGTAATTTTTAGATTCCGAAATGATTTCTCGACATAATTGCAAAACAGATTCCTGGGTAGGACTCAATCCCTTGTCGATGTTTCTCAATAAATTAGCAGAAGAATACGTGTCTGGAATATCAGCTATTAGCATCAGAATGAGCTGACACTTGGCGCCATTAGATGATTTTATAGCAGTTTTAACGGCATTGATAGTGTCGCTTTGTAATATAGAAGGGATCAGAATATTTTTCATGTGTAATAAATTAGATTTATTTATACATGCAAAATAACAGTACCCAAATAAAAGAAACCTTAAATTAAAATTAGAATATACTAAGAATTAACATTAGAATTTCTAATGTTTGTTGTTTTAAATGTAATATTAACGATTGTTCCTTTGTCAGGTTCAGATTGTATTTGAAGTTCGCCGTTATGCATCCGAATTATTTTCATAGCAAGTGGAAGTCCCAATCCATAGCCGTTATATTTTGATGCTTTTTTGCCTCGAAAAAAAGGTTCGTAAAGATGCGGAATATCCTCTGCAGGAATACCAATTCCGATGTCAGTAATCGAAATTTTGATAGTGGAATTTTTTATAGAAAGAGTTACAAAAACAGTTTCGTTATCTGAATATTTTACACCATTAGCAATGATATTGTTTAAGGAGAGTTCTAATAACGATTTGTTGCATGGAATTTCAAGCAGCTTGGGATCGTTGGGAATTTCATTGATTTTTAACTTGACTTTGTTATTGGGGTAAATTTTATCAATATCTGATTTTACATCCATAAGAAGTTCATCGATTCTAACGATATCTAATAATTGTTTTTTTCCATCATAACCAGTTTGTGTCATTTTTAGAAGACTTTCAGTGAGGTCCCCCAGCCTTGATGCTTGACTGTGTATGTTTTCTAAGGAGGCAATATAATCTGTTATATTCCTTTCTTTCAAGAGCATTATTTCTGCTTCCGCAATTATAGAAGTAACTGGCGTTTTTAGTTCGTGTGAAGCATTATTGATGAAATTAGCTTGAATTTCGAAGGAGGTTTCCAGTCGATCGAGCATATTGTTAAAGGTTTTTGTCAAATCAGCAATTTCATCTGTTTTTTTAGTTTCGGGAAGTCTATTGTGTAGGTTTGAGGCGCTTATTATTTTCACTTGGGCTGTAATTCTTGCCACAGGATTTATAACTCTACGTGCCAGAAACCTTCCTAGGAAATAGGCCAATACTATAAATCCCAATCCACCAAAAAATAGAATTTGAATGATGTAAATACTACTCACGTCACCCCGACGGTCTTTCGCGGTGATGATCACTATGTATTTTTGATTGGATTCAGTGAATACTTGTGCATAAAAATAGTGATTGTTGTTTTCGATCCAGTGAGAACCATTTACCATTACTTCAGTGTAAAAATCAGCGGGTAGATGAAGATCAGTGTTGTATTCAAAGGTGTTTTTCCCACTGACTTTGAGAACATAATTTTGTTCGTTGATTAATTCTTCAAGCCCATTGGCTTTGAATTCTTTGAAATATTGGGTTTTTAACGGATCATTTTGATAATGAATTGATGCTACAATTTTAGCTCGATCTTGCAATCTTTTCAAAAAATGGTACTGATTGTTTTGCTTGAACAAGAAAAAAACCACCATACTTAGTAAAAGAGTACTGAGTGTCGATAGCGCAACATAGGTAAAGGTGATTTTTTTCTTAATCTGCATTTTTATGATTTCATTACATAACCCAAACCTTTCATGGTGTGAATTAACTTGGTTTCATAGGGTTTGTCTATTTTTTTTCTCAAGTAGTTGATGTAGACATCAATTACATTTGTATTCATGTCAAAATTAATATCCCAAACATTGTCTAAAAGTTGCTCTCGCGATAGTATAGTTTCTGCGTTTTTGGCTAAATAATACAAAAGCTTAAATTCTTTGGCTGTTAAAATAATGGGATCCCCATTTCTGGAGACCGTTTTTGTTTTGGAATTAATTTTTAGATCTGCAATAGTAATAACTTCAGTCGGTTTTTGTAATAAGCCAGCTCTTCTTGAAAGTGCATTTACTCTGGCATCAAGTTCTAGAAATTTAAAGGGTTTTACTAAATAATCATCGGCTCCAGAATTTAGTCCGTTTATTATATTTTCACTACTGCCTAAAGCGGTTAGGAGTAAAATGGGGACGAAATTTTTTGCTGCTCTCAACCGTCTGCAAATTTCAATACCGTTGATGTCAGGTAACATCACATCTAGTAAAACCACATCAAAAGCATGATTAGAGAGTAACTCTAATGCTGTTGTCCCATCAAGTGCAACACTTACATCGTGATTTCTTTCTGAAAACCCTTTACGGATAATTGACGAAAGACTAGGCTCGTCCTCTACTATTAATAACTTCATGAACAGTACTGTTTATACAAATCTAATGATTAAACTTTTATTTTTTTTCGAAAAAATGACTGCTAAACTAATATTAACAAAATCTTATAAATAGTTGAAAGTGATGTTTTATCTTTTTAAAAGGCCTTTAGCCATTCATGTATAGTGTTCATTATTAATTTATTGAAATTTTTTATTGTAACAGATTGTATTTTTTGATTACTAATCAAATATAAATACACAGCCATATGAAAAATATTTTCTCTATTGCATTTTTATTCCTTTTTGGATTTTTACTTTTTTACATCAACCTGCCTGTACTTCATTATGGTTTTACTGGTTTTGCTGTTATTTTTTTACTGTTGGTGATTCTGGGTATTCTATTATCAATAGGGTTTTCCGTTTCGCAGCAAACCAAACAAGTTAAGATTGTTTCCAAGCCAAATAAGTTTTTGTCTATTTTGGCAGGAATACTTTTAGTGTATTGTATTGTGCTTCCTTTTGTAACTAGCCTAAAAATGTTTAGGAGTGATTCCTATCAAGAACTAATAGGCGAGGTCAAAAACGGCCAAAAAATCACCAATCATATTGCTCCAATTTCGATTGATAAAATCCGTGTGGTTGATGAGGAATTAGCCCATCTTTTGGGAGAAAAAGTTTTAGGTTCGCAACCAGCTTTAGGGAGTCAAGTTGAATTAGGTGATTTTTGCATTCAAAAAGTAAACAACAACTTGTATTGGGTAGCACCGCTACTGCATTCGGGTTTTTTTAAGTGGTTTAACAACCAAGAAGGAACAGCTGGCTATGTTATGGTTTCTGCGACTAATGAACGCGATGTAAAATTAGTTCAGAATGTTGGCGGGGCAGCTATTAAGATTAAATACCAACCAGGAGCTTATTTTCAAAGTGATATTCACAGACAGGTTTATTTTAACGGCAATGCTACTGTTGGTTTGGCTGATTTTAGTTTTGAAATTGATGATGCTGGAAAACCGTTTTGGATTGTTACCAAATATGCGAAAAAAATAGGATTTGCAGGAAATGAAGCCATAGGAACTATTGTCGTTGATGCACAATCTGGTACTATGAAAGAGTATGCTATTGCTGCAACTCCAAAATGGGTGGATCGAATCCAGCCCTTAGAATTTATCGAAGATCAATTGAACGATTGGGGTGAATATGTGCACGGATATTGGAATTTTTCTAACGCGGACAAACTTCAAATCACAGAAGGTTTGACCTTAGTTTACGGAAAGAACGATAAATCGTATTGGTATACTGGATTGACTTCGGTAGGGAAAGATGAGTCCGCTGTAGGTTTTGTCCTAGTAGATACCAGAACTAAAGAAACTACTTTTTACAAGCAAGGAGGCGCGACCGAGTTTGCTGCTCAAAGCTCTGCCCAAGGAAAAGTTCAGGAAAAAGGATACAAGGCTTCTTTGCCTATTCCTTATAATATCAATAACATACCAACTTATGTGATGACTCTGAAAGATGATGGTGGATTGGTAAAAATGTTTGCAATGGTAGCCATTTCAGATTATACGATTGTAGGTGTAGGCAATACAATGCGAGAAACATTGACTTCGTTTAAAAACGTATATAATATGTCGGATAATAAAATAAATCCGAATAGTGTTTCCAATAAAAAAATACTGAAATCAGTGGTGACCCGAATCCAGAATGATGTCAAAAATGGGAATAGCTTTTATTATTTCAAGGTGAAAGATTATCCGAATATTTTTGTAGGTTCCTCACAAATATCCAATCAATTGCCAGTAACAATGGTGGGCGATAGTATACAAATTTCCTTTGATTTGGATTTAGAAGAAGTAATAGATGTTTCCAGTTTTGAGAATATCAATCTCAAATCAAGTATGAAATCGAAGTAATTCAAAAGGGCTTAAAGAATTTTCTTTAAGCCCTTTTTTTATTTTTTAGGTAATACTTTAAAGGAGGTGACTTTGAATTTATTGTCAACGACTTTACCAACAACTTCCGCTTTTCTAATAGCGGTGCAAAAACCATCACTGGCATGTGCATCTCCGTGAGAGTCAATAGAACTTCCGTCAACAAAATAGGATTTTCCGTCCACGCGAACCGCTAATTCACAACCATGTCCTTCCATTCCAAATTGGCATTGTCCACAAGATGCTTCAACAATTTGAGGTTTTGGTTCTTCTTTTTTATCTTTAACCTGAGCACTTGCAAGTGTTGCAGAGAATAAAATAGCTAAGTATAGTAATTTTTTCATAAATGTTTCAATTTTTACTTTAGCTAAGATACTGGTTTTTTTACATCGAATAATTTTTAAACATGTAAATCCACAATAATCGGGAAAGACGAATGTTGATAGAAGCCATGGCAAAAATCACCACGGCAATAATTGGTATGATTCGTAAATCAAAATTTTCAGTAAAGAAAAATTGAGCGATAGTAAACGTAGCAATACTTTGCGCCACTGTCAGACCATAATTCACATACATGGCGCCATAAAAATAGCCAGGTTCTTTCTCGAACTTATTGTTGCAATGCGGACAATATTCATTCATTTTTGGAAACCCAATGTGTAAGAAAATATTTTTTTCTTTGAAAACTTTCCCTTGAAGACAGTGAGGGCAATCATTATTCAGTATGTGTACGATAGAATTTGACATCGTTATAATTTTTATCAAAGGTATTTCTTATTCAAGTCCTAGATGTTTTCTATATTCGCTTATTATAGCACAATAAAGACATTTTAGGGAAATGAAAAAATATCCTATTTATAACATTCAGCGATTTAACTGTACTTCAGTGAATAGTGATTTGTACATTAACACCTTCAAGAATCATTTAATTGATCATAGTTTTGTTGAGGAACCGCACCGACATAATTCGTATGTTCTAGTCTTTTTTACCAAAGGTTCGGGAACGCATGAAATTGATTTTGATGTGTTTGCGATTCAGCAGGGAAGTATGTTTTTCCTGCAACCCGGACAAATGCATCATTGGCATTTGTCTGATGATGTAGATGGATTTGTAATTTTCTATTCGCAGGAAATGTATAATCTGTATTTTGGGCAAAAAACCATTGGGGATTATCCGTTTTATTCCTCGGTGGATAATAAGCCAGAAATGATTTTCGATGCAACCGAATCAAAAGCAATTCTCCCTTATTTTGAAAGTCTGATTGCAGAAACGCAATCGGATCAGCTGTTGAATCAAGATAAAATTATGAACTTGTTAGATATTATTCACATTGAAATTGCCCGAAAATATAGTGAAACCCATCTGCACGAAGCACACTCCTACAATGTGAAAATTAAAATGTTTGAAACGGTTTTAGAAAATAATTTTAAGATAGAAAAAGCACCTTCTTTCTATGCATCGCAATTGGCTATAACTTTGAAACATTTGAATAGGATTTGTAATGAAATATTACAAAAAACCACTACCGAAGTAATTACAGACAGAATCATTCTCGAAGCAAAACGCATGTTGATGGATAAAAAGTTTACTGTCAATGAAATTGCTACGCGATTAGGCTTTGATGATTATTCCTATTTTACACGTTTGTTTAAAAAAAATACAGGAATGACTCCGACAAACTTTCGCATTTTTAAAAAGTAATGGGGATCAATGCCGTTTCATTCATACGGTTGCCGAGTGGAGCGCAGTCGAGACTCAACAGTTAGTCTCGACTGCGCTCGACTTGACAATACTATCGCTATTCAATTACGAATGCACGGTAACCAAACTAGCTGCTTTTTTTGCTTTTTCTACCACTTCTTCAATTGGAGTTTCTAAAGTGTCATTGACTAAAGCTACGCCCATTCTTCGGTACGGTCTTGAGGTGGGTTTGCCAAAGATTCTGAAGTCCGTTTTTGGTAAACTTGCTATTTCGGTTATTCCAGTATAACTGGGGTTTGTGGAGTTTTCCGAGGCTAAAATTACAGCACTCGCACCGTTTTTTTCTAATGTAATTTCGAAAATAGGCAAACTAAGAATCGCTCGTAAATGCAACTCAAATTCATTGAAGTTTTGCGTTCCGGCCAAAGTTACCATTCCTGTGTCGTGTGGACGAGGCGATAATTCCGAGAAATAAACGCCATCATCAGCCAAGAAAAATTCAACTCCAAAAAGTCCTGCGCCACCTAAAGCTTCCGTTACTTTTTCAGCCATGTCTTGTGCTTCGTATAAATCCTTATCGGAAATCCTTGCCGGTTGCCAGCTTTCCTGATAATCGCCACGTTCTTGTCGGTGGCCAATTGGCGCGCAAAATAAAGTGGGATTATTATTTTGAACCACGGTCAATAACGTAATCTCCGAATTGAATTTAACAAACGCCTCTACAATGACTTCTACTACATCACCACGGGAGCCTTCTACGGCATAATTCCACGCTTTTTCGATGTCGGCCTCAGTTTTTATGGTGGATTGTCCTTTTCCGGACGAAGACATTAATGGTTTTACCACGCAAGGCATTCCCACGGCTTCAACACCTTTTTGCAATTCCTTGGCGGTTGTTGCATAGCGGTAATTTGCGGTTTTTAATCCTAATTCTTTGGATGCTAAATCCCGAATTGCTTTCCTGTTCATAGTGAAGTTTGCCGCTTTCGCAGAAGGAACTACGGTGATTCCTTGCTTTTCATAGTCATAAAAACGCTCGGTGCGGATGGCTTCAATTTCAGGAACAATGAAATCAGGATTGTGTTTCGCAACGATGCGATCTAAGGCATCTCCGTCGAGCATGTTGATGACTTCAAAACCATGTGCGACTTGCATAGCGGGAGCATTTTCGTAACTGTCAACGGCAATTACGGTTTGGCCGATGCGTTGTGCAGCGATTGTAAATTCTTTTCCTAATTCGCCTGAGCCGAGAAGTAGTATTTTCATTTTTTGAAGTCTTAATTAGCATGTAAAAATACTAAATTGCTTTTTTATGACTGCAGATTCGCTACAAACTTTGCCCAAAAGTCAATAGATTATGATCTGGATCTAAAATTGAAAATTCTTTTTGTCCCCAAGGTTTGATTTCTAAAGGACCATTCGGGTGAATGGCAACGCCGTTTTTCAAGAAGTTGTTATAAACGGTTTCGATATCTTGTGTGCGAATGTAAACTCCCGAGTAATTTTCAAGAGCATCAAGGGTAGCAAACTCAAAAAAATGAATTTCAATATTGTCTTTTTGTACCATCAAATACGCGTCATAATCTGCATTGCCCCATTTCTGAAAACCTAATTGGTTTATGTAAAAATCTTTCGTAATCGCTTTGTTACGCATGGGTAACTTTGGTTTGATTGCGGTAAGCATGGTGGTTTAGGTTTTGATTACTTCTATTAATGAAGCTCAATTGCTTCTCTTATAAACTTTGTTCGCTGGAAGGTAGAGCGGTAATTTGTTGCTAGAATTCAGAAATCTAAACCGTTTTAAGCAACAAGTAATTTTTTATTTTCAACGGAATCTTTCTCAGACCAAAGAATGAAGTTAGCATTTTTAGATTTTAGTGCTTCTAGAAATTCAGTTTTTACCTCTTTGTCAATATCATTGATTATAGCAATAGCTGTTACATTTTTTTTTGTAATTTTTTCTCGAACAGGTTTAATGTCATCCCATGAAAATAAAAATGTAGGCAAGTTCGATTTGTTAATAGTATTGAAAGATTTAATTACTATTTCCTTATCTCTTAGGGCAATTTGAAAATCAAAATTA
Source organism: Flavobacterium sandaracinum (assembly GCF_004349135.1). GTDB lineage: Bacteria > Bacteroidota > Bacteroidia > Flavobacteriales > Flavobacteriaceae > Flavobacterium > Flavobacterium sandaracinum. The sequence continues at coordinate 43,783 of NZ_SMFN01000018.1, forward strand.
AATTCTAATCCAGTCGAACCTTTTGAAATAAAATCAGGCGTAAATATAATATTCTGGGAATCTAAATGATTTCGAACATCTTCCTTAAATATTGATGCAACATTATGGTTTGATAAAACATATAGGTCATTTATCTCAATTATTGCTGAAAGAATATTATGTTTTGATTGTGAAAATTTATCAATATTAGTTTCAATCACTAATTCGTCATTGTCAATTTTCACGCCGTAATTAATTAATATTGAGTCTAATAAGTATTTTCTTCTTTTGGATCCTTGAATTTGTAATCCTTGAATTTCTAAATTAGATATTGTCTCTCCATTATCACTCAATTTTAATAAAGAACCATTTTTTTTAGCGTAAATTTCAATTGTATCGTTAAAAGCACCAATAAAAGGTGTGTTGATTAAAAACCAATCCGTATTAAGGTCTTTTTGGATAAAAGTTTTTTCTCTTAACCAATTATAATAATTGTCGACAGATGTGTTTACCCAATTCAAAGCAGTGCTTGTTGTATATTGATTATGGATTTTAAATTTATCCTTCTAGCAAAGTTAAATATTAAATCCGACAAATCAGATGATTGATTAATTTCTTTAGGTTGAAAATCAATTTCTGTTAACGGAATAGCCCAAGCTAGAGGTTTGTATCCTTCAACATAAATATGCATATGTGGCTCGGTCGGTTGAAACCATTTATCAGCATATGGTTTTAGAAATTCTGGTAATGTATCTTTAATATTTTCAGGATTATGATGACCTCCTTTAAAATCAATTCTAAGAAGTCCAATATGAGAATTACTTTCTAAATGATGAATTGAAGTTTTAAGGATTATTTTTTGATTTGTAGTTATCTCAATCCAAAAGGCGTAATCAGAATCATGATTAGAAATTAATTCAATTCTATTTTTTTTGTTTTTTAGATCTATAATTTGATAAGGATTAACTAAAGTTTTTTCTAGATCTAATAAATACTTAGCTTCTTGGTTTGTAAACATTTTCCAAAATATTATTTATAACGATTCATTCCTTAAGCTAATATATAGAAATAATATTACAAAGTTGTTGATTTCTAATGTTTTATTTTTTAGTGATATTTTAGTAAATATTGAGTTTTGCTTAAGGTGTTGGTATAGATTCGGTTTGCGTAGGTTCCGCGTGAGTGATTGTCCCGAGGTTTCGGGAGAAATCCTTTATATTTTTGCTTTAAAAATATTAAGATTGTAACGGAAAGCCCGAACCTTGTGGTCACGCCCAAAAACAACAAAACCCCAAGAAAATCTTGAGGTTTTGTTTGTATCGTGTGAGTTGGATTTTTGACTTTCTAACTTTCAACTTTAGGAGCTTTGACTATAGTGCCAATGCGTCTTTAATTCTTTTTAATGCTTCTTTCAAGATTTCGTCGCTTGTAGCATACGAGAAACGAATACAGTCCGGGTTTCCAAAAGCGTCACCGGTTACTGTTGCTACGTTAGCTTCGGCTAAAAGGTACATTGATAAATCCATTGCATTGTTGATTTCGGTTCCTTTCAATGTTTTTCCGAAGAAAGAGGACACGTCTGGGAACACATAAAAAGCGCCTTCTGGAACGTTGATTTTTACTCCTGGAATTTCTTTTAATAATCCTACTACTAAATCCCTACGGCTATGGAAAGCGTCGACCATGTGTTTTAAAACACTTGGATCAGCGTCTAAAGCGGTAATAGTAGCGCGTTGTGCAATACTGTTTGCTCCGGAAGTTACTTGACCTTGAATTTTGGTACATGCTTTTGCAATGAATTCTGGTGCGCCAATATATCCAATTCTCCATCCTGTCATGGCGAAAGCTTTGGCAACTCCATTTACGGTAATTGTTCTTTCTAACATTCCCGGGATGGATGCGATGCTGCAAAAAGTCCCTGAGAAATTGATGTGCTCGTAGATTTCGTCAGCAACTACGTAAACGTTTGGATATTTCTCCAATACTTTAGCAAGAGCTGTTAATTCTTCTCTATTATAAACAGATCCACTTGGATTACAAGGAGAACTGAACCACATCATTTTTGTTTTTGGTGTAATCGCTGCTTCTAATTGTTCGGGTGTGATTTTGAAATCAGTATCAACAGAAGTAGGAACTTCGACTGGAACGCCACCGGATAATTTTACGATTTCGAAATACGAAACCCAATATGGTGCTGGTAAAATTACTTCGTCACCATCGTTTAGCATTACTTGTGCAATGTTGTATAAGGATTGTTTTGCTCCTGTTGAAACTACAATTTGAGACGGTTTGTACTCTAAATTATTGTCTCTTTTGAATTTTCTACAGATAGCTTCTTTTAATTCTAAATAGCCTTCTACTGGAGAATACGTACTGTAATTTTCGTCAATCGCTTTTTTAGCCGCTTCTTTGATGAAGTCTGGCGTATTGAAATCAGGTTCGCCTAAACTTAAACTGATGATGTCTTTTCCTTGTGATTTTAATTCTCTGGCCAAAGCTGCCATGGCTAAGGTTTGAGACGTAGATAAATTGTTTATTCTATCGGATAATGGATTCATTGTAATAGGTTGTAGTTAGTTTATTTGTTAGTTAAAGAGGCACTGCAGCACATCTTTAGGTTATTATGATTAGGTAAGTTCCGGTTTCATTCCCAACTCTTTCAAATGTTTGAAATGAGCAATAACGGCACTTCGCATTGTTTTGTATTCGTAATAAGGTAAGTTGCATTCTTGAGCCGTTTCTTTTACGATACTGGCAATTTTACCATAATGTACGTGACTGATATTTGGGAAAATATGGTGCTCAATTTGGTGATTCAATCCGCCAGTGTACCAGTTTACAATTGCGTTTTTAGGTGCAAAATTCGTAGTGGTAAACAATTGGTGTATCGCCCAAGTATTGTCCATTTCGCCTAATTCATTTGGAGATGGATTGGTTGTTTCTTCTACAACGTGAGCCAATTGGAATACAACACTCAGAATTAATCCAGCAGTGTAATGCATTACGAAAAAGCCTATTAATACTTTCCACCATGTGATTCCAATAACGATTGGTAAAACAATCCAGATAGAAACGTAGATTACTTTTGTAATGATTAAAGTCGTCCAAAGTACTTTCGGACTTTTTAATTCTCCGTACGATAATTTCCTTTTAATGTAATTACGCATCTGTTTAAAATCAGTTGTGATTGCCCAGTTGAAGGTTAGCAAACCATAAAGAAAAACAGAATAATATTGCTGAAAACGGTGAAAATTATACCATTTTGCATCTTTTGTAAAACGAATAACACGTCCTGCGTCTAAGTCCTCATCGTGACCCGGAATGTTTGTATAGGTGTGGTGCAAAACATTATGTTGTACTTGCCAGTTGTGAACATTTCCTGCCAAAACATAAATAGTACCACCCATGAATTTGTTCACCCAAGTTTTATTAGAATACGATCCGTGATTTCCATCGTGCATCACATTCATTCCTACTCCGGCCATTCCAATTCCCATAACGATGGTCAATAACAAATGTGCCCAAAATGGCATACCAAGTGTTAGAATTAAAAAATAGGGCGCAAGAAAAACGGAGAAGAGAATTATAGTTTTCAGATATAGTTTCCAATTTCCCGTTTTTTGTATGTTGTTTTCTTTGAAGTAATTGTTAACCCGTGAGTTAAGTGTTCTAAAAAACTTTAAGCTGTCTTGCTTCGCAAATGTTGGCGCATTATTATTCATATATTTTCAATAAAGTTCAAAGGTAATTATTATAAATTTTTCGATATACAAAATTGAGATAAATATTTTAACTCTAAAGTATTACTTTTGTTAAAAAAAATAATAGATGGACGAGATTCTTAAGTATTTTCCTAATTTAACTGATATTCAGAAAGAACAGTTCGAAAAGCTGGATTTTTTATACCATGATTGGAACGAAAAAATCAATGTTATTTCGAGAAAAGATATTGATGCTTTGTACACCAAACATATTCTGCATTCGTTGGGAATTGCCAAAATTATAAATTTTGAACCTGGAACGTATGTTTTAGATGTGGGTACCGGTGGTGGTTTTCCAGGAATTCCCTTAGCGATTCTTTTTCCAGAAACCCGTTTTCATTTGATTGATATTATTGCCAAAAAAATAAAAGTGGTTCAGGCTGTTGCGGAAGGTTTAGAATTGAAAAATGTAAAAGCAGAACAATTACGCGCCGAAAATGTGAAAGGGGATTTCGATTTTATCGTGAGTCGTGCCGTAACCAATATGCCGGATTTTGTTTCTTGGGTGAAAACCAAAATCAAAAAGAACAACAAACACGAATTAAAAAACGGAATTCTCTATTTAAAAGGAGGAGATTTAACGGAAGAGTTGAAGGATTTTCCAAAAGCTACGGAATATAACTTAGCTGATTTTTTCGAAGATGAATTTTTTGAAACGAAGAAAGTTGTGCATGTACCGTTGAAGTTTACGAGTTAGGTCATAAGGTCAAAAGTCTTAAAGTCGAAAGTTACCACTCATTCTGAAAACCGAATCAATGAAATCTAAACTTATAACAAAACTTATTTTATTAGTGTTTATACTTACGTCTTGTCAAAATAAAACTTATGAAGAAAGAATAAATAAAACAAAATTAATTGAAGGCGAATATTATTCAGAATTGAATTCTCAAAATGGAATAAGTGTACGTGAAAATAAAATTGCTTTTTTTGAAAAAATGAAATTCAATAGTGAAGACATCTATGAATATGTTATTGTTGACTCAATATTGACAGAAGGAAATGTAGAAAATAAAATTGGAACATATTTAAAAAGAACTGACCGAAAAAATACTTTATACACTAAATTTACAAAATTACTTGACTCTACAATAATTTTAAATAGAAATAATCAATCCGAAGAGTTTAAGCTTAAAACCCGAATTGAATTTAAATAAAAACGAGAGGTAACAAACGTCTCTATCCATTTGCCAATAAAAAAGCCGAATCTAAACTTTTAGATTCGGCTTTTTGGTATTAACTTAAGTGCTTTACGACTTTCGACTTTCACACTTTAGGACTAATTTACTCTCCTAAAAACGGGTATCTGTAATCTACAGGCGTTACAAAAGTTTCTTTGATAGTTCTTGCCGAAGTCCAACGCAATAAGTTTTGCATAGAACCTGCTTTATCATTAGTTCCAGAGCCTCTTGCTCCACCAAAGGGTTGCATTCCTACAACAGCTCCTGTAGGTTTATCATTGATATAGAAGTTACCAGCTGCGTTTTGCAACGCAATAGTAGCCTCTTCTATTGCATAACGATCTTGGCTAAATACCGCACCTGTTAAAGCGTACTCAGAAGTAGTATCAACTAACTTTAGAGTCTCATGCCATTTAGCATCTTCGTATACATATATTGTAACTACAGGTCCGAACAATTCGGTTTCCATTGTAGTGTATTTTGGGTTTGTAGTTAAGATAACTGTTGGTTCTATGAAATATCCTTTTGATTTATCATAGTTTCCACCAATGATAACTTCGGCATCAGCATCTTTTTTAGCTTGATCAATAAAACGAGCTAATTTATCGAAGGAAGTTTCAGAAATAACAGCAGTAATAAAGTTACTCATGTCTTCTGGCGATCCCATTTTCATTGATTTTAAATCGGCTTCTAATTCTGATTTTACTGCTGGCCACAAGCTTTGTGGAACATATACACGGGAAGCAGCACTACATTTTTGACCTTGGTACTCAAAAGCACCACGAGCAATTCCTGTACTTACTTGTTTTGAATTAGCAGATGGGTGTGCAATGATAAAATCTTTTCCACCTGTTTCTCCTACAATTCTTGGGTACGTTTTGTATTTGCTGATGTTGGTTCCAATTTTTGCCCAAATGTCATTAAAAACGCCAGTAGATCCTGTGAAGTGTACTCCTGCAAAATCTGGGCTAGCTAATAAGGTTTCGGTGATCATTCCAGAGTCGCCCATAACCATATTAATTACTCCATTTGGTAATCCTGCTTCTTTAAAAATTTGCATCAATAAATTTGCAGAGTATACTTGTGTTGCTGCTGGTTTCCAAACTACTACATTCCCCATTAAGGCAGCGCTGGTAGGTAAGTTTCCTGCGATGGCAGTAAAGTTGAAAGGCGTAATCGCATAAACAAATCCTTCAAGAGGTCTGTATTCTACACGGTTCCACATGTCTGAAGTAGACTTAGGTTGCTCGCTGTAGATTTGCGTCATGTACTGTACGTTGAAACGTAAAAAGTCAATTAATTCACATGAAGCATCAATCTCAGCTTGATAAATTGTTTTGGATTGCGCAATCATGGTTGCAGCATTAATTTTTGCTCTGTAAGGACCAGCTAATAATTCAGCTGCTTTTAGGAAAATTCCAGCACGTTGTTCCCATGCCATATTTGCCCAAGCGGTTTTAGCTTGAAGTGCTGTTGCAATCGCGTCTTCAATATGTGATTTTTGAGCTTGGTGGTAGGTTCCAACGATGTGTTTATGATCGTGTGGTGCTGACATTGTTTTAGTATCTCCTGTTCTAACTTCTTGGTTTCCGATATAAAGAGGAACGTCAATTTTAGAATTCCACATTGCTGCGTAGGCCGCATCAACTGCTGCTCTTTCGGGAGAGTTTGGTGCATAGCTCTTTACAGGCTCGTTTACTGCTTTTGGTACGTGAAAAAATCCTTTTAACATATTTTTAAAATTATAAAATTAGAAAATGGGTGTTGTGTCTTTGTAACTAAAGCACAAAAGTACGAAGGTTTCTTTAAAGAAATGATATTTTCGAGCTAAACTAAAGGCGATAGAAAGGAATAGTCGTGTGGTAGCCCTGATAACAATGGAAAGCTTTTTGTGGTCTCATTATATTTTTTCTTGTGAAATAAGAGCGACTTTAGAAGCTCCTTATTTTACTTAGAAAAAAATAAAGGAGAGTGCAAAAACTTGAAATGGATAGCAGGATAGGCTCAAAAGGAAACTATTAAAAAGCTAGTTTAACGCGAATGGTGCGCACAACCTGAACGTAGGTACAATCACTTTGAAGTTTCTTGTTGTGGTAAAATTAATCATATTAAAATGGCCTTTCATAGCACCATAAGGGGATGATAGTAAACAACCAGAACTGTACGTATGCAATTCTCCTGGTTTTAAAACTGGTTTTTTGCCAATTACTCCCTCGCCATCGACCATTTCTATTTCATTTAAAGAATCGAAAATTTCCCAATGACGTGAAATTAATTGAACAGAATCCTTACTGTGATTTTCAATTGTGATTACGTAACTAAAGGCAAAGTGAATCTTGTAGTTCTTGAAGTAGGTGTCTTCAAAACTAGTCAATACCGATATTTTTATGCCTCTTGTTATTTGAGAAACCATATTATGTGGATGAGTGGTGTTTAATAAGTTCAAATTTACAAAAAATTGATTTCGTTTTACAAAAATTAAATAAGTTTTTTTAGTTAATTATATTTAAGGAATTCGCCATTCCTCTGCCTACAATTCGGTCGTAACGATCAATGCTTTCTCTGTAATAAACTAGGATAGTGTAGTCGTTTTCAGTTTGATAAAAATTACCGTCAATTGTATTTTCAGAATCAATAACTCCTTTGTCATCAGCAACTACATACTGGAAGTTTGTAAATCCCTGTTTAATTAAAATTGCCTTTTCATAAATTCCTTTTTGCGGATTATAATCCATTTTATAGGCTGGAGCTTTATTGTAATTATTGAACATTCCTGAGACATAAATGTTTTTATTTAATCTGAAAGTAGGAGCCGAAAGACTGAAATATACCCAAGCATAATCCGCTTCTATTTCGCTGTTAGCCGCATTTATATTTTTGACGACAAAGTCGCCATTGACATCTTGGGTAAATACATACGGAAAATTAGCTCTAGCTTCGCTAGTGTATAGATGGGAGCCATAGATTGCAGTATTAGAATCGATACGAGCGACATTATTACTGGCAGCTCTGATTTCTTTATTTTCGAAAAATAAAAATTCGTTTCCAGCCCAAAACTGAGTTTCAGAATCGTATTTGTAAATCAAATCATTTCCAATTGTATATTGTGGAATTATATTTTTTATAGGACTATTCAGTTGGCCGTTTTGAAGTAAAAGGACTTTTACATTTCGCAACGGATTTTGAAAAGTAATGGTGTTGGATCTAATGGTAAAATCTAAATTTTGTTTGGATTCAATATTACTAACTGTTCGTGCTCGTTTTACTTGGATGGGAACGGTAACTAGGTCTTCATAAAGAATGAATTTTCTAGAGAACACAACTTCTCTATTTTCATCTAAAATTTTAAGCATGTAATTTCCGCTGATTTTTAACTGTTGGGTAAACTGATTTGGAATTGCTAATTTGTAATGGGAATAGATTTGTAAGGTATTAAAGGAGTTGGTGTAATCTTGAATTCTTTGGTTGTCAAACCCTTCTAAATATTCATTTTTAGGTATTTCGGTAGGATTCCAGTTGTAATTGCAATGAATAATTTCGTAATAATAATTAGCTTCATTACCAAAAAGATCATCAAACTGCAATTGAAATCCTTCTCCTAATCTTAAAATTGGAATAATGTTTTTATCATTTTGTACAAATGAGATGGTTTTAATATTAAAGGGAGGAGCCACTTCTTTTTCTGCTTGCGCAAAAGCGGTACGGGTCAGAAATACAACAGAAAAAAGGAGTACTTTTTTGAAAAAGAATTGTGTCATTTTGCAGTGCTTAAGATTCGGTAAATATAAGGAATACTCTTGTTTTTAATTTGTTTATTTATTTTCAAAAAAAATTTTTTTCGTGGGTAATTTCTGTTAATTAAAATATAATATTGTTAGATATTAAGAGTAATCGTATTATTTTTACTTCAAACAAACAAACCTTATGAAAAAAATTAACAATTTAGTATTTGGAATAATGCTGTTTCCTTTAGCTGTTTTCGCGCAGCAAATGGATTATTCGAAGGCAATTCCTTTTGATCCTGCTGTCAAAACGGGCAAACTTGAAAACGGTTTAACGTATTACATCAAGAAAAATGCCAAACCAGAGAATAAAGTAGATCTTCGTTTGGTGGTGAATGCTGGTTCTATTCTTGAAGCCGATGACCAACAAGGATTAGCGCACTTTATGGAGCACATGTGTTTTAATGGAACCAAGCGTTTTCCAAAAAATCAGTTGGTTGATTATTTACAAAGTATAGGAGTGAAGTTTGGACAACATTTGAATGCCTATACCAGTTTTGATGAGACAGTTTATTTTTTACCAATTCCATCAGACGATCCTGAAAAATTAGAAAAAGGATTCCAAATTATAGAAGACTGGGCGTTCAATACGGTTTTGACTCCAGAAGAAATTGACAAAGAAAGAGGCGTAGTCTTAGAAGAATATAGATTGGGATTAGGAGCAGGAAAAAGAATGCAAGGACGCTATATTTCTAAAATGATGCATGATTCTCATTATGCGGAGCGTTTGCCAATTGGTCAGAAAGAAGTTCTAGAAAAGTTCAAGCACCAATCGCTAATTAATTTTTACAAAGATTGGTACCGACCTAATTTGATGAGTGTAATTGTGGTGGGTGATATTGATGTGGCCGAAATGGAGAAAAAAATTATTTCGCACTTTTCAACCTATAAAAATCCAGCTAAGGAAAAACCGAGAAAGATTTACGATGTGCCCAATCACAAAGAAACTTTTGTAGCTGTCGAGAGTGATAAAGAAGCTTCAAGTGCGCAAGTACAACTGCTTTACAAAGATTACGGAGCTCCAAAGCAAGTGGTAACGGTTGGAGATTTTAAAAACTCTTTGGTTGAGGGATTATTCTCGACACTATTGAACACGCGATTAGATGAACTTACAAACTCAGCGACACCTCCTTTTACTTATGGATATTCGTACTACGGAGGCACTTTTGCCAGAAATAAAAAAGGATATCAATCTGTGGCAATGTCTCAAGAGGACAAACAACTAAGCGCCTTGAAAGTTTTAGTAACAGAGAATGAAAGAGCCAAGAAGTTTGGATTTACGCAAGGCGAGTTAGAACGTGCGAAATTAGAGTTTCTTGCCTCTATAGAAAAAGCATACAACGATAGAGAGAAAACAAATTCAGTGAATTTTGTAGGGGAGTATCAAGCTAATTTTCTAGAAAAAGAACCAGTTCCTGGAATTGAATGGACGTACCAAACGATGAAACAGGTTATGCCTTTGATTACTTTAAAGGACGTAAATAGTTTAATTAAAGATTATGTGAAAGAAGACAACCGTGTCATTATTCTTACTGGTCCTGAAAAAGAAGGTTTGAAAAAAGTGACAGAACAACAAGTTCTTGATGCTTTGAAAGTAAATGCCGAGGATCTTAAGCCTTATGAAGATGCTGCCGTTGCAACAAGTTTGATACGAAACGAAGTAAAACCCGGTACTATTGTTAGCCGTGAGAACAATGCTAAAATTGGTACAAAGACGCTAGTATTATCTAATGGTGTGAAAGTGACGTATAAGAATACAGATTTCAAAAATGATGAAGTTCTTTTTGAAGCAGTGAGTCTTGGAGGAACTAATTTATACTCTAATGAGGATATGAAAAAAGTTCAATTTGCCAATGGCGCTTTATCAGAAGCCGGATTCTCAGGACTAAAATTGAATGATATTAATAAATTTATGACGGGTAAAATAGCGCGCGTAAACCCATATATTGGAACTACAACAGAAGGTTTACGTGGAAATGCTACTCCAAAGGATTTAGAATATCTTTTCCAAATGACGCATGCTTATTTCACGGATTTGAATATGGATGTGACTGCTTTTGATGGTTACAAACAAAAACAAGCTTCTTTCTTTAATAATATGGCTTCGACTCCTTCATTTTATTTTCAGCAAGAGTTTTATTCGTATTTAAATAAAGAAAATCCAAGATTTAACGGGTTGATTCCTAATGAAAAAACATGGGGTGAAACGGATTATGCATTAGCTTATAAGAAATACAAAGAGCGTTTTGCGAATGCGGCTGATTTTGAGTTTTACTTTGTAGGTAATATTGATGATAAAGTGCTGGAAGGGTATGCAGTTAAGTATTTAGCCTCTTTGCCTGCTACAGACAAAAAAGAAAAAGCAGTAGATTTAGGATATAGAATGCTAAAAGGGGATCTAAAAAAAGTAGTTAATAAAGGAACAGATCCTAAGAGTACTGTCACTATTATGTATTATGGTGATGCAACATATTCCGCTAAAGATGCGATGAGCATGCAAGCATTAGGAGAAGTTTTGACCATAAAATTGATCGAACAATTGCGCGAAAATGAAAGTGGTGTTTATGGGGTTTCTGCAAGAGGGAGTTTGAGTAAAATTCCAAATGCAATGTATAGTTTCACTATTGGTTTCCCGTGTGGACCGGATAATGCGGAGAAATTGACAGCTTCTGCTTTAAAAGAATTGCAGAACATTATTGATAATGGTCCAGATGAAAAAGATGTAGCTAAATTTAAAGAAGGAGAATTAGCTGATTTCAGAAAAGACAGTAAAGAAAACAGGTATTGGCTGTCTAATTTCACAAGGTCATACACCAATGGCAACAGTCCAGAAGACGTATTGAAATTTGAAGAAATGGTCAATGCTGTTACTGCTAAGGACATTCAAAATATTGCAAAACAATATCTTACTAAAGATAAAGTAATTGGAATGTTAATGCCGGAGAAAAAATAAACCGACTCATTATGAAACTAAAAACCTGCTAAAATTAACTTTAGCAGGTTTTTTTATTTTGTAAATTTCTGGGTTGAATTACTTAAAACAAACCGGGATAATTTCTCCTTTTGCCAAACAATATTTTTCTACTAATTCAGGGGCGATTTTGTTGGTGTAATCTTCTTCAATTACTGTAAAACCAATGCTTCGTAGCTTATCAAAATAATCGCGACCATAAATACGTACGTGATCGTATTGCCCAAAGATTTTAGCGCGTTCTTTTTGGTCTGTAATAGAATCATCTGCAAATGTTACGGCTCTTTTTAGATCCTGAGGAATTTGCAAAATTGCCATTCCACCCGGTTTTAATACGCGATACAATTCCTGCATGGCTTTCGTATCATCTGGAATGTGTTCTAAGACGTGATTACACAAAATAACGTCATATTGATTGTCCTGAAAAGGCAAATTACAAATGTCTGCTTTTACATCCGCTAAGGGCGAAAATAAATCGGTTGTGGTGTAGTCTAGGTTTTTCTGGTTTCTAAACAATTTATAAAAAGCTTGTTCCGGTGCAAAGTGCAAGACTTTTTTCGGAGCCGTAAAAAAATCGGTTTCTTCATTTAAATACAACCAAAGCAATCGGTGTCTTTCCAGTGAAAGTGTACTTGGTGAAAGCACGTTATTACGTTGCGTTTCATAGCCATAAGGCAACATCGATTTGAAACTTTTTCCGTCAATAGGATCAGTGAATTTTGTTCCTTTTAAAGTAAAGGCAATGATAGGACGGGCTACATAACTCAGCCTGATTAATAAAGGACGAGGAATAGTATTGAGTATTAATTTAAAAAGTTTTTTCATATTTGTTTCACAGAGATTCACAAAGAAGGCTCAAAGATTCGCTAAGTTTATCTTTTGGAATCTGAAGGCGTATTTATAAATCTTTTTATGTTGTTTTTTAAAATTGTACTATTGTAATTTATTAATAATCCTAGAGGATAATTGCCAAGTTTTAAATACGTTAGTATTTGAGCGAAATGTACGGCAGTACAACTTTCTACTGTTTTTAATTCGATTACTAATTTGTCCTCAACAAGTAAGTCTATTCTATACCCTTGGTCAAGTCTGATTTCCTTATATTTTATTGGAAGTGTTATTTCTTTTTCAACTTTAAAGCCTGCATTTTGAAGTTCATAAAAAGACATGTTTGGTAAGCAGATTCTAAAAGACCCGGACCCAATTGTCGATGTACTTCAATGGCTAACCCAATTACTTGATAAGAAAGTGCATTTAAATCATCGTTTAAGTCATTATCTTTATTTTCCATTTTCTTCGATGCTAAAAATACTAAAAAACTTTACTTAAAACCTTTGCGAATCTCTGGGTATCCTTTGCGATTCTTTGTGTAATAACTTAGATTACCAACGGTACTTTTCTAAACTCATCCTCTTCATTACTCACAATTCCTAATGCTTTATACACGTAGGCAAAAGTCGATAGAATCTCTGGTTTTCCATCAATAATAGCAACATCATGCTCAAAATGGGCGGATGGTTTTCCGTCAGCAGTTGTGATTGTCCAGCCGTCTTTGTGTTGTTTGATGTTTCTAGTCCCCATGTTAATCATCGGTTCAATGGCTACTACCATTCCTTCAACAAAAAGTTTTCCTCTTCCTTTTTTACCATAGTTAGGCATTTCAGGATCTTCGTGCATTTTTTGGCCTACGCCATGACCTACTAGTTCTCGAACCACACCATAGCCGTGTGCTTCCGTATATTTTTGAATGGCGTTTCCTACGTCTTCAACTCGGTTTCCTAACCTCAGTTCGCGGATTCCAACATACAAGGACTCTTTGGTAATCTGTAATAATTTTTTAGTTTCAGGAGCTACTTCACCTATCTCGAAAGAATAGGCGTGATCCCCATGGTATCCGTTTTTGAAAGCGCCACAATCTACAGAGATCACATCGCCACTTTCTAAGGGTTTATTGTTAGGAATTCCGTGAACTACTTGTGAGTTTGGACTCATGCAAAGCGAATTTGGAAAACCGTATAACCCCAAGAAACTCGGTACGGCGCCATGATCACGAATGAAGGTTTCGGCTAATTTGTCAAGGTATAAAGTAGTAACTCCTTCTTTAATTTCAGAAGCAATCATTCCTAAAGTTTTGGATACGATTAAGGCACTTTCGCGCATCAATTCTATTTCTTCACGGGATTTTACAATAATCATAATTTCGAATTTTCAGTTTGCAAAAATACAATTTTATAAATTATTTAATCCGGATTAGCCATTATTTTAAATAGTTCTGAGTTTGAAATATAAAACCGGTTTTCCAATGCTATTTTTGAAAGACGTGCAATCACTAAATTATTCTCTCGCGTATTGATTAAAAATAAGGAACTTTCGCCAAAAGAAAACAAACGCTCTTCAGAATTTAACATCGTGAGATTGTCTTGAACCAACCCTTTAATTAATTCTTTTTGTTTTAACAGCGATTCAATTTCTATTTTTTGGGCATTAATTTTATTGGTCAATTGGACCTTTTCTAGATCCAATGCAAATTCAGTTTCCTGTACTTTAAACTTCGCTAATTTCAAACTTCCGCGTTCTTTTCGGAGAAATAGTGGAAAGTAAAAATCCAATCCAATTTTATAATCCTGAAATTTATAATTGTCAATATAACTAGGCTCCGATAAATAAGAATATCCAACATCAATTTTTGGTAAAAGCATGTTGGCTTTTAATTTCTTTTCCACATTTAGCATGTCAATTTTGCTTTGCAATGCATTGATTTTTGGATGGTTGGTAATTGAGAAATCAGAATTTAGTAAATCATTCGTTTTTAAACTTTCTTGTATTGTAAATTCCAATTGTATTTCAGGAATCAATTCATCGGATAATTCAAGAGGAATATTATTTTCTAACCAAAGAAAATTAGACAGCTCTAATTTGGCTTTAGACAATTTAAGTTCAGAATCCTCTAAGTTCAGTATTCTGTTTTTGACAATAATACCAGCTTCAACACTATCGATGGCAGGTTTATCTCCTTGTTTGATTAACGACTGTATTCCCTTAAATCTGATTAGCGCATTTGTATTGTATTCTTTATATAGCTGTACTTCATTAAAGTTTTTTTTCCAATTAAAATAGGCTAATGAAGCATCATACAATATGGCGATAGCCTGCAGTTTTCGTTCTGCTTGACTCAGTTGCATTTGCATTTTTGCTTTGCGTACATCGGCCATTCGTTGGTTAATAAATAATCCTTGTCCAAGTGGCACTGTAATTCCAAGTGAGGTTAATCCTTGATTGGGCACTGTATTTTCAGGATTAAGATAAACGCCTTCGTTGTTGTCAAAGCCCGCTTTAATCTCAATTCCATACCAAGTTGGGATTTTGAAACTGCTGTTCAAAATGGAATAATATTCAGTGTCTTTGAATTGTTTTTTGCTGAAATCGACTTCAATTTTTGGATCAAAACCACCCCTAGCCATCATCAAGTTAGCTTGTGCCTTATTGATTTCTAAGTTAGCAGTTTTTACAAGAGGATGGTACTTTTTGACATAACCTAGAAATTCATTATATGTAAACTCTTCTGAGGGAATGTTTTGTCCATTTGCCACAAATCCTAAGAATAAAAACGATAAAAATACTTGTTTCATTATTTCTTTTCTTTTGTAGTTTTATTAGCGGGTGTGTAATAATTTGGTGGAAATCCGTTTAAGGTTCTCCATAATTCAAACCACACAGGAACGTTGTTTAGTAAAGCAATAGTTTGGGCACCTGCTCCTATGCTTAGTTGTTTAGGCCATTGATCTTCATTTTTGTCCGGTGCTATTAATACGCGGTATTTACCGTTTTCACTTATGAAATTTTCAATGGCAACAATTTCACCACCAAAAGTTCCATAAGACATATTTGGCCAGCCTGAAAATACGATGGTAGGCCAGCCGTCAAACCAAACTCTGACTTTTTCTCCTTTGATTAACAAAGGTAAATCGATTGGATTCACAAAAGTTTCAACAGCAATGTCATAATCGGAAGGCATGATGGTTGCTATAGGTGTGCCTTCTTTGATGGTTTCTCCAATACCGGATTGAACAGCTCTATTAACGTAACCATTTTGCGATGCTTTAATGTAATACATGCCATTTCTAATGCTATAATTTGCATATTGATTTTGGAGTTTATTTACTTGGGCATCCGTATCAAATTGACTGCTTAACGCGGTAAATTTATCGCTATTGGCTTTTGAAGCCTTTTCTGCATACTCTGCACTTATCCTGTTTATTTCAACTTTAGCATTTATTAATTCGTTTTTGCTGGTTAAAAATTTATTTTCCTGAGTAATAATTTTCGCTTCAACTTCTTGTAATTTTAGTCTTTTTTCTTCAATATCAGTCAGCGGTTTTAGCCCCTCTTTGTTTAGCTCAACGGAACGATTGTACTGCGTATTGGCTATTTTTAGCTGTGTCTTTACAGCAACTAAATCCATACTATCACTCTTAATTTTTAAAAATGATTGTTTGATTTTGTTTCGTCCTTGTTCTAATTTTAGTACTTTTTCCATTTCTATGGCTTGAATCTGCCCTGTCAAAGTACTTACCTTAGACCCATACGATTGCAACGATTGCTTCTTGGCATCTATTTGTCTTTTGGTGTTTTGTACTAAGTTTGGATCCATATAATCCTCTTTTATTTCCGAGATAAATACAATGGTGTCGCCTTTTTTGACAAAATCTCCTTCTTGTACATACCATTTTTCAAGTCTACCAGAAATCACACTTTGAATCGATTGTGGTCTTTGGTCTGGTTGTAATGTGGTGACGCTTCCAGTTCCAGAAATATTTTGTGTCCAAGGCAGAAATAGTCCCACTACAGCCACAATGGATACGCCTGCTATTATTTTATTTAAAATTTTGTAATGAGGTCTGTTAGTAAGGTTTTTAACTGTATCGTAGCGGTCAAGAGGATGCAGTTTTGTTTTGTTATAGGATATGTTTAGCATGGCTAATTATTTTTTAAATCAAGTTGAATTGCCCCATTTTGCATAGTTATTCTTCTACTGCATTTGGTTTTCCAATACGGATTTTTTGAAGAAACGATGATCGTCCATTTGTGTTTTTCAGAAGTGATGAAATCAATAATTTGATTCGCTACTTTATCATCCATCTTATCGGTTGGATCCTCGTAAAACAGTACTTTGGGATTGTGAAGTATACTGCGTGCTAACAATACTTTTTGAGCATTAGAAGAGGATAATTGTTTTCCTTCCGGGAAAATATGAGTCTCAAGACCTTTTGGCAATGATTTAATAAAGGACGAAAGTTGAACTCCGTCAAGAACTGCTTTTAGATTTTCAGTATTTACAGCACTGTCATTAAAAGTTATGTTATCTAATAATGTTCCTTCAAATGGTGTTTCGCCGTAAATAATACTTCCAATTTGTGATCGGTATTGTTTAAGATTTATTTTTTTAAAAGTATCGTCATTAATAAAAAAAGAACCAGATGTGGGTTGTAATAAACCGGATAATATTCGAATAAGTGTTGTTTTTCCAGAGCCGTTTTCTCCCTCAATTGCGATTCTTTCTCCTTGCTGGATCTTTAATGTTAAGTTATTCAATATATATCCCGGAGAGTCAGGAAATTTGAAGATGAGGTTTTCTGTTTCTAATGAAATATTGGCATAACACGTATCCCCTTTAAATGCTGCTTCCTCTTCTAATTCTAGGTCTGTTACTTGGCCTATTTTTTCAATCGAAGTAAGTACGTCGTAGAATGTTTCCAATCCAACTATTATTTTTTCGACCGAATTGATAACCATTAAAATAATGATTTCTGCAGCCACAAATTGTCCAATATTCATTTGCTGTGACAATACTAAGAAACCACCCATCGCTAATAAACTCGCAGTAATAATCATTTTAAAAACAATCAATTGTGTGAATTGTCTTTTGATTACATCAAAATGTTTTTCTCTATTAGTTAAATAATCTGCCACTAGATTGTTGTTTTTTTGCAAACCAAAATTATAGTTGAGGTCATTTTTAAAACTAAAATTGTTTCGCGCCATTTCTTGCAACCATCCAGCCACTTTGTATTTAAATTTAGATTCTTTTAAGCTAGTTTCAAGCCCAGATTTAAAAGAGAATTTGAATATAAAATACAAAAGGAAAAATAATAAAATGCCAAACATTATAAAGTAAGGGTGGTACAAAGACAATAGAATCAAACCGAAAACTATTTGTAATAATGCTGCCGAGAAATCAATTAATAATTTTGAAGTTCCTTTTTGAATGGTCATCGTATCAAAAAAACGATTAGCTAATTCTGGAGGGTAGCTATTATATAACTCCTCCATTTTTATTTTTGGCAAACGAGCTGCAAATTCAAATGAAGAGCGAACAAATATTTTTTGTTGCAAGTTTTCTGTAATTCGCAATTGCATGAGAGATAGAACACCAGTTAATGCAACGCCAAAGACTACCAAAACAATTAAAACGATCCAGGAAGCGCTAACTCTTCCTGATTGGATCAAGTTTGTTATTGCTTGAATTCCTAGTGGCAACGATAGGCTGATTAATCCTGCAAAAATGGCATAGAAAAATATTTGATAAACATCTTTTCTGTCTAAAGCGAGTAAGTTGTAAAATCTCTGTAATGGCGTGTTTTTCATTGTATATTATTTTGTAATTCTTTGAACTAAATCAATGTAGAAATCAGTGGGTGAAATAGTTTCATTACAATTGGTTATTGTTTTTAAATGATTCTTTAAAAAATGCTGATGCAATGCTCCTTCCACGATGGACGAAGCTAAACTTTTGGCAAATTTATAATCAGGATTTACTGCTACTATCATATCAGTAATTCTATTTATTACACTTTTATAAACAAGGAAAACACCTTCTTTATTTTCTTCATCAACTTCCTTAGTTAAAATTGTTTTGGTAAACTCTGAAATTATAATTCTATTTAAAATACCTTCATTTATGTGAGCTGTAGAGGAATCATCTTCTATTTTCTCTGTTACAATGGTAATTGCTTTTTTTAATTTTTCTAATGGAATGGATAGATTATTTGTGGCAAAAACTAGCCTGTATTCTATCCAACCCCAATACCAAGAGGATAAATATAGCATTAATTTATGTTTACTTTCAAAATACCTATAAATTGAACTTTCGTTGGAACCGATGCATTCACCTAATTTTTTGAAAGTAAAACTTTCAAAACCGATTTGGTCAATCATTAAAATGCTATGTTCAATTATTTTCTTACCTAAAGGTGAGGTTTCAGGATTCTTCACATATAGTTTGTCGTTGACAGTAATTATAATATTTGATAAAATAGAGTTCATTTTAATGATTTTAGTAAGATTATTTAAGATCGAAACCCTATTAATGTGCTGTAAAGTCAACTACAATTAAAATTAAAATATTCTTTTGGTGTTTATTAATTATAAATTAATTTTTAAGCCAAAATTTAAATTTTTCATATCTTGAAGTTCTGGTTTTATTTTGTTATCCTTTAAATCTAGATACTTTAAGTGGTCTAATGGTTTTAGTACAGGTATCGTTTTAAAGTCATTATTGTTCAAGTATAAATATTCTAGGTTTTTAAAAGCTAAAATTTCACTTGGAAGTGATTTTAAGTGGTCGTTTTCTAAGTGCAACGATTTTAAATTGGGTAATTTAGCTAAGATATTTAGTGTCTTAGGTAGGTTCATGTTTTTTTCATCATTTAAAAAGATTTCCTCTAAAGTAGTCAAATTTGAAAACTCACTTGGTAATTTGCTGAAATCATTTCCGCTCAAATCAATTATTTTTAATGATTTTAGTCTTGTAATTCCGGTTGGGATCTCTTTTAAATGATCGTTTTTAAGATTAAGATATTCGAGGTTAATAAACTTTGACCAATCAATATCATTTAGTTTTAGGGTCTGATTGCTTAAGTTGAGTTTAAAAATCATTTCAGGATTTTTTAAGGCCTCTTCAAGATTATTATATTCTTTATTGCGATCAAACTTAATCTGACCAGACAAGACATTTGTAACGACAAGTAAAAACGCCAAAATTAAGTTCTTTTTCATTTTCTGTATTTTTTATATTTCTGTCAAAATTAATAGCAAAATTAATAGCAATACTATTGATAATGAAATTTTAACTTTTATTTATAGAAAAAGCCACTCAACTTGGAATGGCTTATAATTTTCTAATATCTATTTTGTTTAAAGTAGCGAATGACAGGTCATAACTTCCGGTTTTTCTACTCCCATTAACTCTAAGATGGTTGGAGCAATATCACCCAGAACGCCATCATGAATGGTTCTGATTTCTTTGTCTACCATAATGATTGGAACTGGATTTGTTGTATGTGCTGTATTTGGACTTCCATCAGGATTTATCATTGTTTCACAATTTCCATGATCAGCAATAACGATAGTTGTATAATTGTTTGCAAGCGCAGCTGTAATCACTTTTTCGACGCATTTATCAACCGCTTCACAGGCTTGTATTGCAGCACTCATAATTCCGGTATGTCCTACCATATCACCATTTGCAAAATTAAGACAAACAAAATCAGCTTCCCCTTTATAGAGTTCGGGAATAAGTGCATCAGTCAATTCAAAGGCACTCATTTCCGGTTGTAAATCATAAGTGGCCACCTTTGGAGAGTTTTTTAGAATGCGGCTTTCGCCAATAAAGGGCTGCTCTCTTCCTCCAGAAAAGAAGAAAGTAACGTGTGGATATTTTTCTGTTTCGGCAATACGAATTTGCTTTTTGTGCGCTTTTTCTAATACCTCTCCAAGTGTTTCTGTTATGTTGTCTTTGTTGTAAACGACCTTTACGTTTTGGTACGTTTCGTCATAGTTGGTCAACGTCACGTAATATAAATTGAGTTTGTGCATGTTTTGCTCATGACAATCTATTTGCGTCAATACTTCGGTTAATTCTCTTCCTCTGTCTGTTCTGAAATTAAAGAAAATTACCACGTCATCTTCTTCAATTGTGGCTAGTGGTTGGTCATATTCATCCACCACAACTGTTGGATGTACAAATTCATCGGTTACATTGACTTCATAACTTTCCTCAATACTAGCCACTGCATTCGTTGAATGGGTTCCAATTCCGTTTACCAATAAATCGTAAGCTAGTTTTACTCTTTCCCAACGTCTGTCTCGATCCATTGCATAATAGCGTCCTATTACCGAAGCCAGTTTTACTGTAGTGGTAGCTATATAATCTTGTAGATCTTGAATGTAATGTTTACCGGATTTTGGATCTACGTCGCGACCATCAGTGAAGGCGTGAACGAACACTTTTTGTAAGCCGTGTTGTTGTGTAGCGTCAATCAAACCTCTCAAATGAGACGTGTGAGAGTGTACACCGCCATCAGATACTAGCCCTAAAAAGTGAACTTTTTTGTTGTTTATTTTGGCATATGTGAAGGCATCAACTAAAACTTGCTCTTTTGACAAAGTATCGTGTGCAACAGCAAGATTAATTTTGGCTAAATCTTGGTATACGATTCGTCCCGCACCAAGATTCATGTGGCCCACTTCACTATTCCCCATTTGTCCCTCAGGAAGTCCAACATTTAAGCCGTCCGTTCGAAGTTGAGCACTAGGATAATTTCTATATAAACTGTTAATAAAAGGTACATTAGCATTATCGATAGCAGAAACCTTTGGGTCAGGAGACTTACCCCAACCGTCCAAAATCATAAGAATTACTTTTTTATTCATTGCAAATTTATTTTAAGCAAAGATAAAGCATTTCTAAAAATGTTCTAAGGAATGGAAATCACTATTATAGATTTGAAGGTGAACAATAACAAATAATGATGATTTGGTTGTGGATGGTTCTCTTTTTTAAAATTAATGCATTTAGAATTTATTTTTAACCTCATTGTAATCGATGAAATACCGCACACTTATGGAGAAAATGTGACTCAATGCATCATTAGTAAGGAGGTTCGCGACATTACTAGTAAATTCCTTGTTGATATTACGTTCAAAGGCACCCGCATTATTTCGGTACAAAACGGATACTTGACTCCCTGGTGCAAACCACCATGTATAGGATAAATCTGCATTCCAAGAATAAAAACTCGAGTTTTTATTTGTTGTATATCCGCTAAAATCCGTTAATCTTCCGTTTTGTTCTAAAGATAAAGCATTTTTATTTTCGGCGTAGGACCAGTAATGACGTAGGGCAATGTTAAAGGTCATTTGGCTATTTAATGCGTACTTTCCAGAAAGGGTATTGGAATACGTAATTACATTTCTATTCGCAAAGACGATTGTGTTTGGCGTAGCTGCATTCATGTCGTCATTAATGCTGTCAATGTATCCTTTATTATTGTTTTGTCTAAAAAAATTGAAGTTGTAATTTAGGGATAATTTGTCGGTAAATCGGTACCGTGGACCAATGGAAAAACCATAAGAATTTCGACCGACCTCATCAAAAACGGCATAGGAAGGATTAAAATCAATCGCAAAAGGATTGTTGTAATTAGTAGAAATATAAATAAATCCGCCAATTTTCGTGGGTCTGATAACAAATCGATTCGTTGCTCTTGGTTCGTAATAATCATAGGTTTCTATGGGGTTGGCGTCCATTCCTAATCCGAAATAATGATTTTTTTTATCATTTGAGTTAATCTGAATATTAATATTATTGGATTGAATTTTACCCGTTTCTTTTTGAAATTGAGAGTAGGTATTTATTCTAGCATTAAAAGAGTTGAAATACTTCGTTGGATTCAAAATTCTATAACTAGTATTGCCATAAATACTGTAATAATTGGTTTCGAAGTTAATTCCCAAATCATTATTGTCATAATCCTTAGTAGTAATATCAGCACCAACTCCATATCGGAATTTACCGCTGGTTTCTGAGAAGTTCAATTGGGAATTAATCCCTTTTTTTGCTTCAATACTATTGACATAACTGTATTTGAAATCACCAGCAAGATTGTACGTGTTTTTCTTGGTGTTCAAATCCCAAACTAACGCAGACACATTTCCATCCCGAAAACTTCCATTTCGAGTCACATTAGTATTTACAAACGCGATGGAGGAATTTTTGCGAAAGCGTTGGTCTAAAACCAATACGTTGTAATTTGCGAGCGGTTCTACTACTTCTTTTCTCGTTTGTTGTGTACCGTTATCGAAAATGGTTGCAAAAGTTTTTTCAGTGACCGCATTTAAAATCCCAACTCCTAATCCGTTTTTAGTCCTTCCTGATACTTTTAAAGCATTGATAAGATTGACACTTGCAGGATTGTCAATAATTTCTTCATTCGCTTGAGGGCTTGGATAATTGATTGGGTTTCCACCAATTCGTCTCGAGTAAACTAAATTTCCTTTGCTAAACAAGTCTGTTCCCTCGGTGAAAAAGGGTCTATTTTCGTTAAATTGTTGTTCAAATGGCCCTAAGTTCAGGATTTGATCATCGTACTTCGTTTGGCCAAAATCAGGAATAAGAATCATATCTAGCGTAAAAGCGTCGTTTATTCCATATTTTAAATCCAAACCGCCTTTAAGTGTTCCGTACGTTTTTTGTGCGGCATTTGCATTGACGTAAAAAGAAGAATAAGGCAACAGAAAGAGTCTAGTAGGGGGTTTTATATTTTCAATTCCTTCTAAAACACCGGTTTGTTGTGTAAAAGTCCCCAGTTTTGAATCAATGAAATTCCACGTGTATTTAAAACGGTCTCGTCTTATTTCTCTAAAAAAATTAAGGCCCCAAGTTTGTTTGTTTTCTGCTGAAAAACGCAATGCAGCATAAGGAATACGCATTTCCACAACCCAACCTTTATCAGTAATTACCGCTTTACTGTTCCAAACAGCATCCCAGGAATAATCTTCGCCATTCGTATCTGTTGTGATACAATCGGCCTGACCATCGGCAGCATTTACAAAAAATTGAAAATCTTGCTGTCCATCATTAAAACCATTAATAAAAACACCAAAAAGATCAGATGTTCCAAAATTATCTCTTTGAGTGATTTCTTTCAAAATTTTTTCAGGACTTTCATCGTAAAGTATTGCACCAATATAAATAGCATCATTATCATACAATACTCTAATTTCAGTTTTCTTATTTTCGGGAATTGGTTTGCCATTATCAGGCTCAAACATGATAAAATCAGAGGCTACCGCAGCTGATTGCCAGATTGGTTCTTCTAGTTTTCCATCAATTTCGATTTTTTCCGAAATGAATTTTGTTTGTAATACTTTTTTTTGGCTGAAGCCAACAAAGGATAATAAGAGAAAACAAAATAGGAATTGGTTCTTCATGAAACGTTTGATTGATGATTGATGCTAAATTTAAAAACCAAAATAGCTTCAAGGCAGCAAACGCCATTTCACTCCATAGGTTGCCTTAATAGACTTCTTTTTTAAGGGAATGTTACAGTTTAATTTAAAAAATTTAAAATTTGTTCTTAACAGAATTGTAGTCAATAAAATAGCGAATGCTAATAGAAAACACATTGGTAAGGTCGCTATTAAAGATGTTTTTGATATTTTTTGATAAATCTTTTTCGACTACATTAGCTCTTTCTAATCCATAACTACGATATAAAATGGAGATTTCGCTTCCAGGAGCAAACCACCAAGAATAGGACAAATCGAAATTCCATGAATTAAAATTTCGGTCTTTATTTAAGGTGTAACTGGTATTTGGAGTTAAATAACCACTGTTTTGAAGCGTGAAAAACTCGTGATTTTTAGAATACGACCAATAGTATCGAGCCGTTAAATTGATAGTCATTTTGTTGTTCAAAGAATATTTTCCAATAAGATCATTTTGAAGGATTTCACGATTGCGTTCTGCAAATACAATTCCAGAACTGTCAAAGTCAACCCAACCGCGATCATTATTCATTTTTGTGTATTCCACTGCGTAGGCCAAAGAAAATTTGTCGTTGAAACGGTATTTTGGGCCGAGATAAAAACCATAACTATTTCTGCCTTTCTCATTGTATTTTGTGAACGCAGGTTGTACAATTATTGTAAAAGGATGATTGTCATTAGAAGTAAAATTGAGTATGGTAATAATTTTTTCTGGAACAAATACATATTTTCCATATTCACGCGGTTCGTAAAAATCGAATGTTTCCAAAGGTGAAAATTCGAGTAATAATTCCAAAGTGTCATTGTCTAACGTTGTTGCTTTTATTTCAGTACCAAAAGCACCGGTTTGTAATTTTTTAGACGTGTTGTCTACTTCAAAATTTACGTATTCGTTTATCCTGAACGTATTGAAAACTTTGGTCGGATTCACTATTCTATAGCTTCCATGTGCATACCCATTGTGATAATTGGAATAAAAATTGATCCCTAAATCATTAACATCATAGTTTTCAGAAACATATTTCCCGGAAAATCCATACCGATATTTACCACTTGTTTTTTCAAATCCAATTTCTGTTTTGAATCCATCGTAATCTTCAACAGTATGGATAGAATTGTATTTAAAATCCCCGTATAGGTTGTAAGTATTCGCTTTAGTGTTTAAATCAAATAATAATGCTGAAACATTTGCATCCCTAAATTCGCCGTTTCGAGTAGTGTTGGCATTGACGAAGGTAATAGAGGAGTTTTGATTGAATCGTTGGTCTAGAACAAACATATTATAATTCGTTAATGGTTCAATCACTTCCTTTCGGACTTCGTTATTTTCAGTATTCAAAATTGTAGCCTTTGTTTTTTCGGTAACGGCATTCAAAAATCCAATTCCTAACCCTTTTTCAGTTCGCCCTGATATTTTTATGGCATTGATTAGATTGACTGTGCTGGGATAGTTCGTAATTTCTTCCTGCTCGGTAATGGTTGGCTCTGTGCTAGGAGCGCCCCCAATTCTTCGGGAATATAACAAATTACCTTTGCTAAATAAATCCGTTCCCTCCGTAAAAAAAGGTCTGTTTTCTTCAAATCTTTGTTCAAAAGGCAGTAGGTTTAAAATAGCATTATCAAAT
The DNA here is from genome assembly GCF_004349135.1 of Flavobacterium sandaracinum. Classification (GTDB taxonomy): domain Bacteria; phylum Bacteroidota; class Bacteroidia; order Flavobacteriales; family Flavobacteriaceae; genus Flavobacterium; species Flavobacterium sandaracinum. The sequence goes on from NZ_SMFN01000018.1 coordinate 69,406, forward strand.
TTTGTCTGTCCAAAATCAGGGACTAAAATTGCATCTAATGTAAAGGAGTCGTTGATGCCGTATTTTAGATCTAATCCCGCTTTGAAAGTCCTGTCAGAGCCAATGTCACTTTCTTGGTAGTACGCTGAAGTATATGGAATAAGGAAAAGTCGGGTGGGTGTTTTTATGCTTTCAATTCCTTCTAGGATTCCAGCTTGTGGTATTATGGCTCCAATTTTAGTATCAATACGATTCCAAGTGTATTTTTGCACATCCCGCTTGATTTCGCGCATGAAGTTCAATCCCCAAGTTTGTTTATCGGCTTTTGAAAATCGTAAAGCGGCATAAGGAATCTTCATTTCAACGGCCCAACCAAATTCAGTAATCGTTACTTCGCTGTCCCAGATGGCATCCCAAGTAAAATCTTCGTAATCTTCTGTGGCTAAACAGTCCATTTGGACGCCTGCAGCACTGACAAAAAAACGGAAATCTTGCTGACCATCATTAAATCCATTAATGTAAACAGAGAAATGGTCGGAAACACCAAATACATCTCTATTTGTTAACTCTCTCTGGATTTTATTGGGTTCATTATCGTACAGTAAGGCCGATATGTAGATGGCGTCGTTGTCATACAATACTTTTACCTCTGTTTTTTTATCGGTACTAATCGGTTTGCCATTATCCGGCTCAAACATGATGAAATCTGATGCGATATCGGCTGATTCCCAAATCCTCTCATTCAATTTTCCGTCGATTGTTATGTTTTCGGTGATGGATTTAGCTTGCAGTGTCTTTTTTTGGCTGTAATTTTCAAAACTGAAGAATAGTAAAAGAATAACAGTAAAAAAATATAATTTTGACATAATTTGGGCTTGTGTATGAACAAAAATAGAAAAATTAACATAGAAATTGCCTTTTTTAGGATTAATCACTCAATAAATAATGCCTATTTTCGTTATTACAAGACTAAACTTTTGTTAAAGGCACTAAGTTTGATAAATTTTAATGTACGTTTGCATCCCGAATCAATCTATAACTTAAAGACAATCAATGATTTATACGATACTTCCTACTATTTTATTTGTGCTTGCCTCTTTAGCTCCAAGTACCACAATTTCTCCTGAACCAAAGATTGTTGCCACTACTGCTTACGCTGAAACGCTAGAGCCAACTGTTGATGCTAAAATCGAAATGGCGTACCATAATTTACATTCTGCTAAATTTGCTTTGCCAAAACTAGAGAGCTTTGCTGAAGCTTTGAAAGGATATTATTCCCTAAAACAAAAAGGATTGGTGAAGAAAGAAATTCTAACATTAATTGATTTTAGCTTATCTGCTAATACTAAAAGACTTTGGGTTATTGATTTAACCACTGGAGATATATTGTTCCATTCTCTTGTTGCTCATGGGAGAAATACTGGTGAAGAATTTGCTTCTAATTTCTCAAATGCTTCAGAATCTTTTAAAAGTAGCCTAGGGTTTTATTCAACAGGTGAAATTTATAGTGGTAAACATGGAATGTCACTTAGACTAGATGGTTTAGAAAAAGGAGTGAATGATAATGCAAGAGCAAGAGGCGTGGTAATGCATGCAGCAGATTATGTTTCTAATTCATTTATCAAAAACAACCACAGATTAGGTAGAAGCCAAGGTTGCCCAGCTGTTCCTGCCGAATTATCTAAGGAAATTATCAGTACTATAAAAGATAAATCCTGTTTCTTTATTTATCATCCTTCAAGAGTGTCTAAATTTGGAACAAAATCAATTTCGTAATTTGTCGTATAGATTAGTGTCAAGGCTGTAAATATCATCTCTAAAAATCAATTTATTGTTCTCGCTCCAAGCGGTCCAGTATAACAGATGGATGGAAACCTCTTTTTTGATTTTGACAAATTTAGTTCTTTCGTTTTGAAGTGTTTCTGTGATTTTTTCTAAGTTCCAAGACACTGCATCATGGAGTAAATATTCAGTTAATTCTAAAGGATTTTCTACTCTGACACAGCCAGAGCTTAAAGAACGGTCTATCTTTTCAAAATAATCCCTATGATTTGTGTCGTGTAAGTATACTGAAAAGCGATTGGGAAAAATAAGTTTTACCATGCCTAGCGAGTTAAATGTACCTGGACTTTGTACATAACGATACGTTTTCGCTTGAGATAACTGCCATTCGTAAGGACTTACAAATCTTCCTGTAGCATCATAAACCTTAATGTTCGATTGTGTCAAATAAGCTCGGCTCCTCAAAATGGCCGGAATAACATCCTCTCTTAGAATAGTTGGTGGAACTGTCCACGTTGGGTTAAAAACTACCTGAGTTAAGGTAGACGACAATATGGGAGTTTTTCTTTTAGTTCTTCCCACAATTACTCTGTGGGTTCTCAGCGTATCTTTGTTTTTAACAAGTAGCAACTTGTAATCAGGAATGTTGATGATGAGGTATTCTTGTCCCATTTGTTTGGGAAACCATTTCCAGCGTTCTAGATTGGCAATGACTTGTTCCAAGCGTTGTTTTTTGGAAAAATTAAGTGAAGCGATTGTTCCCAGTCCAATTTTTGCATCAGCAGCTAAACCGTGGCGACTTTGAAATCTTTTTAAGGCCGCAACCATTTCTTGATCATAAATAGGGGTAAGGCTGTCATTAGGTTGCATGTCTTTCCAGTAAATCAATCTTTTTTTGATGTCAATGATGGAGGCAGTGGTGTCGTTTGGGGTTATTATTTTTGTAAATTTTATCGATTTCAAGTTGTCTTTTGGGAAATTGTTTAAGAGCTGAAGTGCTTTTTTTAATCTTTTATAAACAATATGATTTGGTTTTAATTGCTCTATTTCATAAGCCAATGAATCGCTGCTAAGCAATTGCACCACTGTAGTGTTAAGGTCAATGTAGTTTTCTTTTAAATCCCAATTTTTATAAATTTTTCGTGGATTTACGGTTCCGTTTGTAAGGTGTGCAATGTATTTTTGCAAACTTGAAGTTAGTAAAATATCATATTTCGCCAAACCTAAAGAGTCGAGAGAGGGCGCTTTTTTTTCAAAATCAAATAACGATTTGAGGTTGTAATCTTCTGGTTGTAATCCTTCTTCCTCTGATTTGCTAAGTTCCTCGAGTATTATTTTTCTCTTTTCTTCGGATTGCCAAACGGTTCTGTAATTTGTTGCTTTGTAAAAATTGGTGAGCACTTTGTTATTGAATGAAAGTAACAAAGTAGAATCGATATTGGTTGGTTTTCCTTCAGGTTGAATAACCAAGATGGGGATTTCTTTCTTTAAAACTACGGCAATTTTTAGTGCTTCTTTTTTACAACTTAAGAAGGAAATCAGCATTAAAATTATAAATAAATTTTTCATTGCTTAGTTTTTTTAATGTGGTATTAGGGTTTCCAATTTCTTTCCATTTAAAAAAAAATCTTTTTTTGAGGCAACTTTTTTTTATAAATCAACTACAGCTTTGGGCTTTTGAGCTCATGAAACAAAGCATATCGTGATTGTAGTTTTCTTTATAAACATCATTTACTCTCTCAATCCTTTTCTTTTTGCATGAAATTGTGATTTCCCGCGTTTGGACTTGTTTTATTTGTGGTAAATAAATCATTTTACTGCCAATTACAATCCAAAAATGAACTGTTGTTTATAAAGGATCATTATTGAATCACGAATTTTCTATCTGTTTTTGAACAAGAAGGCAAGGTTGCTGAACTCAAAATGGATCAAAAAAGACTGTTTATTTACTGTTTTAAATTAATTTTTAAAATATTTTTTTCGTGTCCTATAAAGGTATAATATTTTCATATTAAATTCTTTATGATTTTAATTCTCTTTTTTTAAAAAGAGACTAGCAGCCAGATAGAGACTTTTTGATAAAAAAATTTGCATTCAAGCAAACTTATTAAGTATATTTGCACCGTTGTTAATGCGAAAGTAGCTCAGTTGGTAGAGCTCCAGCCTTCCAAGCTGGTTGTCGCGAGTTCGAGCCTCGTCTTTCGCTCTAAACTTCAAAATTTGTTTGAAGTTTCTTTACTGTTATAATGCGAAAGTAGCTCAGTTGGTAGAGCTCCAGCCTTCCAAGCTGGTTGTCGCGAGTTCGAGCCTCGTCTTTCGCTCCAAAAACCTCAAACATTTGTTTGAGGTTTTTTATTTTAAGGTTGTGCGAGAAGTTTATCCCGTGAACGAAGAGATACGGGAAGCCTCGTCTTTCGCTCCAAAAACCTCAAACATTTGTTTGAGGTTTTTTATTTTAAGGTTGTGCGAGAAGTTGATCCCGTGAACGAAGAGATACGGGAAGCCTCGTCTTTCGATTTTCAAAGCTGAAACTTAATTGTTCCGGCTTTTTTATTCCATTATTTTATAGAACTCAAATCAGTTTCACTTTCTAATTCCACAGGAGTTTGATTTTGTCTAAACAGTCGGGCAGTCAAATTTCCTTTCAAGGTAATGGAATCTCCTTTTACATCCAGCCAGCTTCCTTCTCTTAACCCTAAAACAGGAACCGAGTTATAAGCATGAAACTCTTTTATTCTGGTCTCACGAGTTTCGCCCATGTGTTTTGAAGTTGTGTCCGGGTCTAAATAATGAGGATTCAAATTGAAAGGAACTACTCCCAGAGTTTTAAAACTTGGCGGATAAACTATCGGCATGTCGTTTGACGTTTGCATCGAAAGTCCACAAATGTTACTTCCAGCGCTTGTTCCTAAATAAGGCGTTCCATTTTTTATAACATCAGAGAGGATCTCCATAACATTGTTTTTGTATAATTGTGATACTAAAACAAATGTACTTCCTCCTCCCGTGAAAATTCCTTCTGCATTTTTTACAGCTAATGCAGCATCTTCAAACTCATGAATTCCAATGACTTTTTTATTTATTTTGGCAAAAGCCAAACTTGTTAGTGTCGTATATTCCTCATGAGAAATTCCGCCAGGTCTTGCGTAAGGAACAAAAAGAATTGTGTTGCAGTTTTGAAAATGCAATTGTAATTCAGGCAATAAATACTCCAGATAATCCTCGTTTGCGAGTGTTGATGTACTTGCGATTAGTATGTTTTTCATTTTTGTGGATAATTTGTGCTAAAGGTATTAAATCAGTCTTTTTTATTTCTAGTTTTTAATTAACATTTTTTTACCAACTCATTAGTAGTTAATTTAGATTGCATTAAGATACTTTTACAAAGGGTCAATAACCGCCTTAAGAAAGATGCTAAAAATTGTTTATTTATTTCTGGCTTTTGTAGCGACAAATGTGTTGGCACAACAACAGTCTCCAAAGCAATTGAATGGAAGAGTTACTGCTGATGCTGCCGTTTTAGAAGGTGTTTATGTCCTTAATAAAAAAACAGATAAGGTTACAATTACAAGTCAAAATGGTGATTTCAATATACAAGCAGCCGTTGGTGACACTTTATTGTTTAGAGCAGCACAATTTAACGAAACGAATATGAGATTGACTCCAAAAGATTTTGAGCTAGGAATACTTCTGGTAAAAATGATACCCACTATAAATGAATTGTGCGAAGTTGTCGTGAAAAACGACATTAATGCAACAGCAATGGGAATAATTCCAAAGGGGCAAAAGTCATACTCACCAGCAGAACGAAAGTTATACACTGCTAGTGATCTTAATGCCTCTGCAACTGCTGGTACTATGATGGGAGGGTCTGTTTCGGCTGATCCATTATTAAATTGGATTTCGGGAAGAACGAAAATGCTGAAAAAAGGACTAGAAGTCGAGAAGAAAGAATCTTATTTAAGACAATTAGAGAATTTGTTTACTACGGATTATTTTGTGACTACATTAAAAATACCGGCTGAATATGTCAAAGGATTTGAGTATTACAGTGTAGAAAACGAACAATTTGTAGCGGTTCTGAAGTCTAAAAATGTAACAATGGCTGGTTTTTTATTAGGAGAATTGGCGTTTAAGTATAAACAAATAATTGCCAGTGAAAATTAAACATACACTACAGTTGTTCCTCTTTTTGTTGGTGCAAGTTACTTTTGGACAAACAGAAGCAGTAAAGGAGATTCAGGGTAAAATTAGTGCTGATTCTGCATCCGTGGATCGCATTAATATTGTGAATTTAACAGCAGAAAAAACAACAATTTCAGATGCAAATGGGTTTTTTAAAATCCCCGTTAAGGCAGGAGATATTTTGGTGTTTACTGCCGTTAATTTAGAGTCTGTTCGCAGAAAAATAAATCAGCAGGATCTGGAACAAGAAGTTTTTACTTTGCAGATGGTTTCCAAAAGTATTATTTTGAAAGAGGTTGTCATTAACGAGTCGGCTATTTCGGCGGAGAGTTTAGGAATTATTCCTTATGGCCAAAAAAAATATACCGCTGCAGAGCGGAAATTATATACAGCAACTTCTGGTGGAGGAATAGATGGATTACTAAATACTATATCTGGGCGAAAAGCCATGCTGAAAAAAGAAATCATTGTTGAAAAAAAAGAGCAGCTTTTGGCTAGAATTGATGTGCTTTTTGAGGATAACTATTATACCGAAACTTTAAAAATACCCGCCGATTACATCAAGGGATTTCAATATTTTTGTATTGAAGATTCTGATTTTGCAAATGCATTAAGAGCAAAAAACAAGACTTTAACGATGTATTTAATTGTAAAATTAGCTGAAAATTATAACGAGATCATTATTAGTGAAAATAAGTAAAGTTTTTGCGTTCTTTTTATCTTTGGTTTGCCAAATATCTTTTGGACAAGCTGCCGATGAAAAGCTACTTCATGGGGAAATTACAATTGATTCTATAGGTGTCAATGGAATTAATATCTTAAATTTAACAAGTGGTAAAACTTCTTTAACAAATAGTGACGGTACTTTTTCTATTTTGGCAAAGGCCAATGATATACTTGTTTTTAAAGAGGTAAGTCTTAAAACCTATGAAAAAAAGATTAGCAGCACTGATCTAATACGCAATCGATTGGTATTACACATGCAGGCTAAAACGAATGAATTGAAGGAAGTGATTGTTAAGAACAAGCAGATTTCGGTATTTTCATTAGGTATTGTAACTAAAGAACCTGTAAAATATAGTCCTGCAGAAAGGCATTTGCAGACCGCAGGAGATTTCAAACCAATCATGTTATTGCGTATTTTGGGTGGTGGAATGCCATTAGACCCACTTATCAATAAGATTAATGGTAGAACGAAACAGCTTAAGAAATTAGTTGTCGTAGAGAAAAAGGAAATGAATATACAATTGATTTCAGAATTGTATCAGCAGGAATATTTCACGCTCCAATTAGGGATAGCTGCGGAATATGTAAATGGGTTCAAGTATTTTGTCGTGGAAAATGAAAATTTTGTTAAAGTTTTGCATTCTAAAAATGAACAAAAAATTTCATTTTTTTTGATAGCTTTGGCCGAAGATTACAAAATTTTATTGCAAAGTAAAAACTAACATAAGTAACAAAACCAATATGAAAACTAAAATAGTACTACTTTGTTTGATTTTCTTTAGCCAATTCACTTTTGGTCAAAATGAAAATAGGAAGTCTTTGCACGGTCAATTTACCAATGAATTCGCATTGGTAGACAACGGATATGTTTTTAATTTGAACTCTAAAACCCGAACTTTCATTAGCAACCAAGGTTTTTTTGATATTTTGGCGAAAGCTAAGGACACGCTATTGGTCTCAAGCCCTGCTTTCAAGTCTAAGAAAATTGTGCTTGAGGATAAAGATTTTATAAAACCCTTGTTTGTAGTCTTGCTAGAAGCACAAACAACGCTGCTAAAAGAAGTGATTGTAAAAGGAAAAACAGATATAAAACCCGCCATAGGAAATTCTCAAGGCATTGTAGACATAGAATTTATTGACGATGCAAAATCGTCACCTATTAATAGAACAATGCCGTTAAATGGAACTATTGAAAACGGAATGGATTTTGTTAGAATATTCAAAATGGTTTCTAAGGTATTTAAAAAAGATGTCGCTGTAACAGAAGGATCCAATGCTCTGGTAGATTTTTCGGATGTTGTTTCGAAAGGATTAGACCGCTACTTTTTTACCAATACCTTGAAGTTAAAAAGCGAAGAAATTGAACTTTTTCTTGATTATTGTGAGAATGATGCAAAATCTAAAACGCTATTAAAACAGGAAGACGAATTTATGCTGATTGATTTTTTAATCACAAAGAATGAAGAGTTTAAAAGAATTACTACTTTTGAAAAATGAAAAAAACAATATTAATTACTTTTTTTGGCCTATTATTTCTAACATTAACCTCGTTTACGGCACATAAATTTTATGTTGCACTGTATCAAGTTAATTATGCGCCTGAAAAGAAAATGCTCCAAATAACGACTCGCATATTTGTAGATGATTTAAATAGTGCAATTGGTAAAAAATACACGAAAAAAGTCAACTTGGGTTCCGAAAAAGAAGCGGAGGAAGATTTGATTTTTTTTAAAAAATACTTTAACGAAAAATTCAATATCAAAGTTAATGGTCAGGTCAAGTCAATTCATTTTTTGAGCAAAGAGATGGAGGGCGATGTGCTTATTTGTTACTTTAGTATTAAGGAAATTCAAAAAATAAATTCCATTGAAATCTATAATGCAGTAATCACTGAAGGGAACTCAGAGCAGCAAAACATTATGCATTTTAATGTTATGGGTGTTAAAAACACGTTGCTCTTTACGGAGTCAACTTCCAAGGGAGTGTTAAAATATTAATAAATTTAGATAGATCTACTTAAAATTATTATTTTCACCCATTGAAAAAACCAGATTCTTACCTATGAAAAAATTATCTTTATTTTTATTTCTTCCTGCATTATTGTTTGCGCAAGAAAAAACAGCACCCACCACACCAAAACAAACCGGAAAGTACGACAGCAATAAGTTTAGCCAGATGTACGATTTGCTAGCCACACCTAACATGTTTCGTACTGCTTCAGGAGCACCCGGTCCAGCGTATTATCAGCAACAAGCGGATTACAAGATCAACATAGAGCTTGATGATAAAAACTCTAAATTAAGTGGTTCCGAAACCGTTACGTATTACAATAATTCACCAGATACTTTAGAGTATTTATGGGTACAATTGGATCAAAATCAAGCGGCAAAAACCTCCCAAACACCTTTGGCAGAAAGTCAAAGAATGGAGCAGGTTTTTCCAGCAGCAAACTTTGCTAATAAATTTTTGAAACAAGAGTTGGAGCGCGGGTTCAACATAGAGTTCGTAAAAGATGCAAAAGGAAATCCTTTGTCTTATACGATCAATCAAACTATGATGCGTATCAATTTAGACACACCAATGAAGCCGGGAGAGAAATTTTCTTTTGCAATCAAATGGTCTTATAATATTAATAATTATAGAGCAGAAGGAGGTCGTTCTGGATATGAATTATTTGAGAAAGACGGTAATAAATTATATGTAATTGCACAATTCTATCCTAGAATGGCAGTGTACAATGACGTCGAAGGATGGCAGAATATGCAGTTTTGGGGAACAGGAGAATTTACGTTACCTTTTGGAAATTTTGATGTCAACATTACTGTTCCTGCGGATCATGTTATGGAGGCAACGGGAGAGTTGATGAATAGAAGCGAAGTGTTTACACCAGAGCAAGTAAAAAGATACGAATTAGCTTTGAAATCTTATGATAATCCTGTCGTTATCGTAACTCAAGCGGAAGCGGAAGCTACCGAAAAAGGATTTTCGGACAAAAAGAAAACATGGAAATTCAGTGCAAAAAATGTAAGGGATTTTGGAATTGCTACATCAAGAAAATTTATTTATGATGCCATGGCAGTGAAGTTAAACGATAAAACGGTTCTGGCCGTTTCAGTATATCCAAAAGAAGCGAATCCGCTTTGGGGAGAAACTTCTACAAGAACAGTAGCGCATACTTTGAAAAGCTATTCAGCCCATACATTTGATTATCCTTATCCAAAAGCAGTTTCCGTATCAGCAGAAGATCAGGGGATGGAATATCCTATGATTTGTTGGAATTATGGCCGACCTGACGAAAAGGGAGTGACATCTGAGCGAATTAAAAACGGAATGATTGGAGTAGTTGTTCATGAAGTAGGACACAACTTCTTTCCAATGATCGTAAATTCGGATGAGCGTCAATGGTCTTGGATGGATGAAGGATTGAATACTTTTATGCAATATATGGCGGAACAAGAAATGGGAACCAATTTTCCTTCCAGTCGTGGACCAGCAAGTAAAATTGTTCCTTACATGAGTGGAGATCAAAAATTCTTGGAACCTATAATGTCCAACTCGGAAACGATTGTTCAGTTTGGAGCTAATGCTTATGGTAAACCAGCAACAGGATTGAATATATTAAGAGAAACTATTATGGGAAGAGAATTGTTTGATCATGCTTTCAAAGTATATGCGAACAGATGGAAATTCAAGCATCCTACACCAGAAGACTTTTTTAGAACCATGGAAGATGCTTCTGCGGTAGATTTAGATTGGTTTTTTAGAGGCTGGTTTTACTCCACTGATTTTGTAGATATCGGAGTGAAAGAGGTAAAACAATATTATGTTTCTGAGACAGCTACTAAAGAATTGAAGGACGCTGTAGTTAGAAGAGGAAGATTTGGACAAGAAAAAGGACCTTTCGTCTATTTAGTTCCTAGTGCAAGCGAAGAGTTATCTGCTAAGGATAAAAAAGCATTAGCCCTTGCAGATGTAAACTTGCTTTCAGAATATGTAAACAAAAATTTTACAGCTGATGAAAAATCAAAATTAAAATCACCAAAGTATTTCTATGAAGTTGAATTCAACAAACCAGGAGGTATGTTGATGCCTATTATCGTTGAATTAACTTATGAAGACGATACAAAGGAAATGTTTAAATATCCAGCTCAAATTTGGCGAAAAAATAATGATACCGCTAAGAAAGTATACGCTACTGAAAAGGCTATCAAAAAAATTCAAGTAGATCCAAAATTAGAAACAGCTGATATTGATGTGACAAATAACACCTGGCCTAAAGAAGAAATAAAGACTAAATTTGATTAATTAAAGACCAAATTATAAAAGAGACTCTGAAAAGAGTCTTTTTTTTTATGAAATAATTAAAAGTCAAAGATTCAAAAAGTAATATCTTTGTAACAATAAAAAACAAAATATATGTTTGGTATAGGTGGAGGTGAATTAATTTTCATCATGTTTATAGTACTGATGCTTTTTGGATCTGATAAAGTTCCTGAAATAGCTCGTACCATGGGTAAAGCAATGGCGCAATTGAAAAATGCTACGAATGATATAAAAAGCGAAATTCAAAAAGGAGCAGAGGCTAATGGTTTTGATGCAAAATCATTGAGTGATATACGAGGAAACATCAGCTCTGAAATTAATAAAGCGAAGGATAATCTACTAGGCGATACGACTCAATTTAGTGATATATCGGCAAACATCACCACAGAAATAAGCAAAGCCAAAGACGGTTTACTGGGCGAATCAACGGCTCCAATAGAGGCAACTAAAGAAGTAATTGAAGAGAGTACGGGACCTATAAAACGTCAAGGATAATGCTAGAAAAATTACTCTCTTTAGATATAGAATTGTTTGTTTTTTTAAATGGTTTAGGTTCGAAAGGTTATGACGGCCTATGGATATTCATAACCAAACAGAGCAATTGGATTCCACTTTTTGTACTCTTATTGTACGTTATTTTCAAAAAACTGGGGGCAAAACAGACGTTGTATTTACTCTTTTTTGTAGCTATACTGGTAACTTTTACGGATCAAATGACCAATGTATTCAAAAATGGTTTTGAAAGACTGCGGCCTTGTAACAATCCTGAAATCAATTCCTTTATTCGTGTGGTTCAAGTTAGAAGATCCTTTAGTTTCTTCTCCGGTCATGCCTCAAATTCAATGGCGGTCGCTACACTGATATATTTTACTTTAAGATCGCATTTCAAATATTTTAGTCTCCTGTTTTTATGGCCTTTGGTCTTTGCTTACAGCAGAATTTATCTCGGATTGCATTATCCTCTAGACATTTTATCCGGTTATTTATTTGGATTTACTTTTGGTTTTTTAATGTATAAGATATACAAAACAGCACAAAAACGGTATTTTCCGTTACCCGTAAGAGATTAGTTGTGATTTTATACCTCCAAAATATTGGAGGCTTATGTTTTCCCTCAAAAATTGGGGGAATCAACCTCAAGGCAGACTTTTTCTTCGATAATTGTACAACTAAAGTACTCTGCTTACTGTCAATCCATCTCGAATAGGCAACAAGACGGTTTCTACTCTGGAATCGTTTGCTAATAACTGATTGTATTCTAATAACACTTTTGTACTCAGATCTTTGGGATTTAAAGGTTCTAAAACTTTACCGCTCCACAAAACATTATCCGATAATATAATTCCTCCCTTATTCATTCTTGGAACAATCAATTCAAAGTAGTTGAGGTAATTTTCCTTATCTGCATCAATAAAAACTAAATCGAATTTTTGATCAAGGGTCGGAATGATGTCAACTGCCTCTCCCAAATACTGAAATATTTGTGCTCCCCAAGGTGATTTGTCAAAATGTTTTCTTTGAAAATCCACTAATTCTTCTTTGATGTCGATGGTGTGAAGTGCTCCATTTTCCTGCATGCCTTCGCATAAACACAAGGCAGAGTACCCTGTATAAGTTCCAATTTCAAGAATATGCATTGGCCGAATCAGTTTAGCCAACATGCTCAAAACGCGACCTTGAAAATGACCGCTTAGCATTCTTGGCAACAAGATTTTTTGGTAGGTTTCTTTGTTTAAGGCAGCTAGTAAAAGCGGTTCTTTTTCGGAATGTTGCTCGATATAATCTTCTAATTCTTGGGAAATGAAATGCATTATTCAATTTTTTTTCAATTGAGTACAAAGTTATCAAATTATCAAAACAACAAATCAACAAATTGTCATTAAATTTGCACCATGGAAATGGAGAAAAAAGACGTACGAGCCTTATCAAAAGAACAATTACGAGATTTTTTTGTTGCTAATGGCGATAAAGCCTTTCGTGGCAATCAAGTCTATGAATGGTTGTGGAGTAAAGGAGCACATAGTTTTGAGGATATGACTAATGTTTCTAAGGGAACACGAACGATGCTAGAAGCTAATTTTGTTATCAATCACATCAAAGTCGACACGATGCAACGCAGTGAAGATGGAACAGTTAAAAATGCCGTTCGGTTGCACGATGGATTGGTGGTTGAATCAGTTTTAATCCCTACAAATACCAGAACGACGGCTTGTGTTTCCAGTCAAGTAGGCTGTAGTTTAGATTGTAATTTTTGCGCAACAGCGCGATTAAAAAGAATGCGCAACTTAGAACCTGCTGAGATTTACGATCAGGTAATTGCTATAGATAAAGAAAGTCGGTTGTATTATAATCATCCCTTGTCGAATATTGTTTTTATGGGAATGGGAGAACCGCTCATGAATTACAACAATGTGCTGAAGGCAATCGAAATGATTATTTCGCCGGAAGGTTTGGGAATGTCACCAAAACGGATTATGGTATCGACTTCGGGAGTGCCTAAAATGATTAAAAAACTGGCCGATGATGACGTTAAATTCAAACTCGCTGTTTCTTTGCACTCTGCTATTGATGAAATTCGTTCTAGAATTATGCCGTTTAGTACTAATTTTCCGTTAGCTGATTTACGCGAATCATTAGAATATTGGTACCGAAAAACCAAAAGCAAAATCTCATACGAGTACGTGGTTTGGAAAGACATCAATGATAATAAAGAATCCATTGATGCATTAGTAAAGTTTTGCAAATACGTTCCTTGTAAAGTCAATTTGATTGAATACAATCCTATTGATGATGGAGAATTTCAACAAGCTTCAGAAGAATCCATAAATGCCTACATCCAAGCGCTGGAAGCAAGTGGAATTGTTGTGAAAGTAAGGCGCAGTCGCGGAAAAGATATAGATGCAGCTTGCGGCCAATTGGCTAACAAAGAAGCTGAATAAAGCAGGATCACTATTTTTAAGATGCAATCCTGTTTTAGTTTTTATTTTTCTAATATAATTTCTGTAGCGACTCCATCAATCGTTAGTAGGGCCAAATTATCGCATGTTCCTTTGCCAAAGTCCAAGGTTCCTTCAGATTTATTTTTTGTGATTGTAAGAATGCCTTCTACGGGAAATACGGATTTACAGCGCAACACGTAACGCAGCGGTGTTGTGATCACACGGCTAATGGAAGTTCCATTTGGAAACACAGTAGTGCTATTCCCTGTTACCAGAAAAATAGTGTCTTCCCAGCTGAGAGGCGTATTGTTACCTTCGATCATTTCTTTTGTTTTAGTACCTGTCCTAGTATAAATTTTCCCGTCTTCAAAAGTTATTTTCATATCAACGGTAAATATTGAGACAGGATGGACTGCTGCAAGTAGTTTAGTAGTTTTTAGGGAATAACGGATGGATTTATTGCCCTGCAACAGTTTGCCATTGTGATAAAAATTATCAAAGCTATAGGATAAAGTACTTTCAGCGGCATTAAAATCATTGGAAAATTGGATAATAATTTTTCCTTTTATACTGTTGCCGTTCGGCAGCGTGCAGTCTCCAGTACCAAAGTCGATTGTTCTCGTCCAAGAACCATTGGCTAATAAAGTTGTAATTGTTGCACAAGTAGGTAAAATACTTTTGATAGTGGTTTTAGTTTTGTTAGCAGTACTTTGTTGCACCGCATACTGATCTTCAACTATATTTATGATGTCATCTAAGGAGGCATCAATTTTAGAATCTACCGTAATATCTTTAACCGATAATGCAGCAGTATTTTCAATTTTATCGCTACTGTCGCAACTACTGAAAAAATGTAGGGATAAAAAGGTGATGAGTATTATTATAGTTGTTTTCATGATAAAACCATTAAGTTAATCTGTTAGTAATCAAAGTAATAATACAAATTTAGATTCTTAGCTTGCTAAATTTTTGTTTTTGTAATTTTATTCATCGGTAGTAAAGAATTCAATTCTAAGTGTAAAATAGATAACGTTCTTTTATTAAAAATAGTATCTTTGAATTCTAATGAATGTGACCTCTCAAATTAAACAACCTATTTTCGATGAAATGGAACTTTTTGAAAAAAAGTTCTACGAATCTATGACCTCCAATGTGGCGTTGTTAAATAGGATTACCTATTATATTGTAAATAGAAAAGGGAAGCAAATGCGGCCTATGTTCGTTTTTCTGACGGCCAAAATGGTGTCAGGAGGAATAATAAATGAACGAACCTATCGAGGCGCCTGCGTTATCGAATTGATTCATACCGCAACATTAGTTCATGATGATGTAGTAGATGACAGTAATCGCAGAAGAGGTTTTTTCTCCATCAACGCACTTTGGAAAAATAAAATTGCAGTTTTGGTTGGGGATTATTTATTGTCCAAAGGATTGTTGCTTTCTATTGATAATGGTGATTTCGATTTACTACGAATTATTTCTGTCGCTGTACGCGAAATGAGTGAAGGCGAATTACTCCAAATAGAAAAAGCCCGAAGACTAGACATCACAGAGGATGTATACTACGAAATTATTCGCAAAAAAACAGCAACACTTATTGCTGCCTGTTGTGCCCTTGGAGCAAAATCAGTTATTGAAGATGAGGTTCAAGTAGAGAATATGCGAAAATTTGGAGAACTCATCGGAATGGCTTTTCAAATAAAAGATGATTTATTCGATTATACGGATGAAGCCATTGGGAAACCAACCGGAATCGATATCAAAGAACAAAAAATGACCTTGCCACTTATTCATGTTTTGAATACTACTACATCTAAAGAAAAGAGTTGGTTAATTAATTCCATAAAAAACCATAATAAAGACAAGAAACGCGTAAAAGAAGTTATTGCTTTTGTAAAAAACAATAACGGTTTAGTTTATGCGGAACAAAAAATGGTTGAATTTCAGCAAGAAGCACTTTTATTGCTGGATAATTATCCTGATTCCGAGTTTAAAGACGCGCTGATCTTAATGGTCAATTATGTTATTGAAAGAAAAAAATAGCATCATTTTGTTATTCTGACGAAGGAAGAATCTCAGTAAACCTTTTTTTTTAATTTAATTTTATTGCTATGCAACCTTTTTGCATTGTAAATCGTCTATGCTAATAGAAGTCAGTTTTACTATCAAAAAATGAATTGCATTAGCAGTGAAAATATTGAAATTGAATTTTGCCATTGCATTTATTTATGAAAGTAATCAACTTACATCAAGAGGAAAATGAATTGATCCTGTTGGCTGTCGAAAACAATCGACAAGCACAACAGCAGATTTATACTCAATTTTCTCCAAAGATGTTAAGCGTTTGCCGCCAATATATAAAAGACATTCATCAGGCCGAAGACGTTATGATTACCGCTTTTATGAAAGTGTTTACAAATATGCAGAGTTTTCAGCACAAAGGAAGTTTTGAAGGCTGGATTAGAAGAATTATGGTCAACGAATGCATTTCTTTTATTCGAGTGGAGAAAAAGTTGAAATATGTTGAAGATGAAACTTATTTTGAAGAAAGTTTCAACAATACTGAAAGCCAATTTGCAATTGCTGACATTCAATTTTTGATAGACAGTTTGCCGGACGGCTACAAAATGGTGTTCAATTTGTATGCTATAGAAGGATTCAAGCATCATGAAATTGCCAGTATGTTAGGGATTAAGGAAGGAACATCAAAATCGCAATTGTCGCATGCTAGAAAAATGCTGCAAGCGCAGATTAATACCTTGAAAAATTACGAATATGGAACCGAATAAATTAGATCTTGAAATAAAACAGAAGTTGGAACGTAGAACTATTCAGCCCTCTGCACAAGCTTGGGACCGATTAGATGCTATGTTAGATGCTGCTGAAAAAACAAAAAGCAAACGCAATACTAATTGGATTTATATTGCTGCAAGTTTTGTAGGTTTTCTACTTGTATGCACTGTTTTTTTTAATGGAGTTGAAACTGTAAAAATAGATCCGACTGCTCCAATAGTTTTAGAAGAAAAATCACAAGAGAATAATTTAGAAAAACCAGAGATAGTAGCTAAAGAGGTTCTGCCTCGCCAGATTCAAAAAGGAATAACGAAGGAGTATAAAGTTGTTGCTGAAAATAATACCGTGGATAAGCAGTCAAAGCAACTTACTAAAAAAGAAGAGAAAGTGTCAAACAGCAATCCATCACGAGCAAACGAATTTTTAGTCTCTGAAAATAAGAATTATGAATCAAGCAGCAGCAATAGATACGTTTCAGCAGAAAAATTATTAGCTGAAGTTAGTAACACTACATTTGAACCTAACACTAGTAATAGATCAATTGAAAAAACCAGAAAAACTATTTCAATAGATCCAAATAGTTTGTTATCTAATGCTGAAACAGAATTAAATCAATCATTTAGAGAATCGGCATTGGATAAATTCAACAAGAATTTTAATGCTATAAAAACAGTTTTAGTCAATAGAAATTACGAACAATAAATAAAAATCAATCATCAATCAAAAAACGAAATCATGCAAAAAATTATTTTAATCACAGTATTACTTTTATCTGCCTTTTTAACAAAAGTAAATGCGCAAGAAAAAGGCAATTATAAAAATATTCTAGATTGGACTTATTGGGAACCTGTGTCACCAAATTATGAAAGGAGTATTGAAAAGAACCCCGAGTTCAAAGATGAAAATATTTTAACCATTAAATCAATTAAAAACAAAATCAATGGTTTTGGTACAATCATGAAAACAATAAAACCAGACCTGTACTTGGGTAAAACGGTAAAAATGTCTGGATATTTAAAATGTGAAAATATTAAATCTTGGGCTGGTTTATGGATGCGTGTGGATTATTATGATGTGGCTGTTTTGGCTTTTGATAATATGCGAAAAAATCCCATAAAAGGCACAAAAGATTGGGCTAAATATGAAATTGTCTTGCACGTGCCAGCAGATGCAACTTCTATTTCATACGGAGTTTTATTAGATGAAACTGGTCAGATTTGGTTTAAAGACATTGCACTAGAACTAGTTGATGAAACTACACCTGAAACGGGATTTACTAAAGGAAGAGATCATAAATCAATTCCATTTGAGACCAAAGCCAAAGCAATTGGTAATGAAATTAAATCAATAACTAGTTCAGAAAAAAATGCGTTAAAAGAAGAGATTGAACAAATTGATAAAGATTTTGAAAATACAAAAATTACTAAGGAGCAAGCGGATGATTTAAAATTAAAAAAAGCAGCCGTTCACTCAGCAAATATCGATGCTAAAGTTAGTGTTCAAGAAGAAAAACTCAACCAGCTTATACAAGATAAAGTAGATGGAAAAGTTGAAGATGCTGAGGATCATAGAAGTGGCGGTAGAAAAATTATTTTTGGGACTAATTCTGAGGAACTTGGTCAAAATCAAACGGAATTTAACATTTCTTCCATGAAGGTTTATAATGGTCAGGAAGATAAGGAAGAGCGCCAATCAAAGCGAACTACTACGCAATTTGTACTCGCTACTGGATTGAATAATGTAGTGACTGATGGCTCAGTACAAAAATCAGATTTTAGGTACTTGGGCTCTCATTTTTATGAATGGGGATTGACTTATAATACCAGAATTTTAAAAAACAACAATTTATTACATGCAAAATATGGATTTTCAGTAATGTACAATAATTTGCGAGCTACAGATAATAGGTATTTTGTAGCGGATGGAAACCAAACAAATTTAGAGGTAAATCCAATTCGTCAGGATGATTCTCGTTTCAAGAATGTAAATTTAGTATTTCCAGTGCACCTAGAATTTGACTTCACAAAATCCAAAGAAAGAGATGGGAAGACCTATTTTAAAACACACGATAGTTTCCGTCTTGGTTTAGGAGGATACGTTGGTACAAATCTAAAATCGAAGCAATATGTAAAGTACGATAGTGATGAATATAAGTCAAGAGAAATAACTAAAGGTAATTTTAATGTTGATAGTTTTGTATATGGATTAAGTACTTACGTAGGATATAAAGCCACTAGTTTGTACTTGAAATATGACTTGAATCCTATGTTTAAAGATAATGCTGTGAAGCAAAACAATGTTTCTCTAGGGTTGCGTTTTGACTTTAATTAAAGATTAAAAAGGAGCTATAAAAGTTAAATATATTGATGTTAAGGGAGCAATAACTTCATGAGTTAATACTGTTATTCAGTAGATAAGGGAAGAAAAAGTGAAATTTTTGTTCCCTTATTTTCATTCGAAATAATACTGAAAACGCCTTTTATCTTTTTTATTATAGTCTTACTTAAATAGAGACCCAACCCCAATCCTTGTTGCTCTCTTTCATCACGATTGAATTGTTGTGCCGCATTTATGGTCTTTAATTCCTCCTCACTAAATCCAATTCCAAAATCGCGGATGATCAATTCATAATAGGTGTCGTTATATTTTTCTCCAGAAATAATTATAATTGTATTGGTGGGCGAAAATTTTAAAGCATTGTCAATCAATTCAAAGAGTATGAAATTTAGGTTTTTTTTACTAATTTTTAAATTGGATTTATCAATTTCAAAAGTGATTCTTTTTTCTTGATTTTTATAAGTAGTGAGAATTTTCTTTTTTGTCTTCCAAAATACATTTAGAATTTCACACTCTTCATTATCTGAAAAGTTAAGTTCATTATTTTTTAAACTTTCATAGAGAATTAGGTTCTGCATGGTTCTATTCAAGCGCTCTCCTGATACTTTTATGGCATTATAAAAAGCTTTACGATCTTCTTTTTCTAAATTATTGACGTTTTCAAGTAAGAGGTCTATGGAGCCTAATATACCGTTAAGAGGTGTGTTGACTTCGTGTAGAAAATATTTTTTTTCGCCCACATATAAATTATTGTGCACATTTTTTATTTTCTGGAATCGATCAATTTTTGTTTCTATTATATTTAATAATTCTCTGGTTTTAAATGGTTTTGATATAAAATCATCTGCTCCGTTGAGCATGCATTTTCTCATTAGATTATTTTCTTTTTTTGCCGTCATAAAAATAAAAGGAATGGCGACTAAAGACTTATTCTCTTTTATTATTTCATGGAATTTTGTGCCATCCATGATGGGCATCATTATATCACAAATAATTAAATCTGGAATCCAATACTCTATAATATCTAAAGCTTCTTGTCCATTACAAGCTGATTTAACCTCGTAGTTTTTGTAGCTAAGAAATTCAGTTGTGGTTTCTCTGATGTTTAGTTCATCGTCAACCAAAAGTATTTTGTTTTTGTTCATAAGAATAAGGATAGGAATAGGTTGCTAGAAATCCCTTTTTAGTATTTAAATTTACAGCTTCAGTCGATAAAATAGATTTCGGATAAAGCGCTAATAAACTAGTGTATAAAGGTATTTCAATTTTAATTTTAGTTCCAATAAGTGTAAATAATTTAAAAAAAAATAGCTATAATTTAAAATTGGATTGGTTAATTTCACAAAATGAAAAATCAAAAAATAAAAATAGTTTTAATTGAAGATGATTTAGTTTTAGGAAGTTTGATTCTGGAATTATTATTGTTGAATGATTTTATCGTTGATTGGTTTAAAGATGGTCAAGAAGCACTAAGACACCTTCAAAAGCAAGTGCCTGACATCATAATTAGTGATTTTATGATGCCAAATATGAATGGGGAAGAATTATTTTTGAGAATTAGAAAAGACAGTAAATACAATGCTGTTCCTTTTATAATAATTACTGCAAATATGGAGGAAGGAGTTAAATACCGTCAACTTAAAAATGGTGTAAATGATTATATAATGAAGCCATTTAAAGTAAAAGAGTTGATTTATAAAATCAAGAATGTAATTGATTTTAAAAAAAATATTGAAAAGAAACTAAGTCCTGATCCATTTTCAAAAGTTACCATTAAGTTGTCTGAAAAAGATTTTATCACTTCAGTAAATAAAATCCTTTGTAAAAATTTAAATTCTAAAGTTGATATTAATGAGTTGTCTAAAAAACTTTTTATTAGTAAGTCCACTTTGGATAAAAAAATCAGAAAGCATAGTAACAAAAATATAACCCAATATATAAGGGAGTACAAGCTTGATTTTGCAGTTAAACTCTGGATATGCAAATAAAAAGTGGAGTTTAAGTTAAGCGACATTTTTGTAATTATTGGTTTTAGTGTTAAATTCCATTATCGTCAGGTATTTCAAAGCTGAATGTCTTCTTTTTTGATTGTACCAGACTTCTATATATTCAAAAACTTGAAGTTTCATTTGCTCTTTAGAGATCAGTTTATTTCCATAAATTAATTCTGTTTTTAATGATTTGAAGAAGCTCTCAGCTACTGCATTATCCCAGCAATTTCCCGCTCTACTCATGCTTCGAGTTACCTTATATGAGTCTAAAACATTTGCA
>NZ_SMFN01000019.1 GCF_004349135.1 Flavobacterium sandaracinum
TTACGCACCCGTGCGCCGGTCTCTAATTCCGAAGAACTATACCCCTCGACTTGCATGTGTTAAGCCTGCCGCTAGCGTTCATCCTGAGCCAGGATCAAACTCTTCATCGTATATTGTGTGCTTGAATTGCTTCAAGCTATTGTTATTCGACTCCAATTCTATCGGTTTTTTAAAATCTCTCGATTCTATTACTCTTATTCTTTTGCTTTAACATCTCTGTTAAAACGGCTGTCAATTCAATATGTCTAGGAACGTGTTCTTGTCTTATTCTTTACCTCAATCAACACTTGTTAAAGTGTTTCTCGAAGCGGGTGCAAAAGTAACAACTTCTTTTGTTTCTCGCAAGAAAAATTTAAAGTTTTTTTTCGAAGATTTAAATCCTCTTTTCTTTATCTTTTCTTACCAGTCTCTCAAAGAACATTGAGCTTTTGCGGGGTGCAAAGGTAACATCCGTTTTCTAATCTCACAAGCTTTTTTAAATATTTTTAGAAAATAAATTTCTACCTTAATCTAATGTGCTTGCCAGTATTTAAAAGAACATTTGCCGTTGTTGCGGGTGCAAAACTAACTCCTTTATTGGGTTATTCAAGCTTTTTTAAACTCTTTTTTTATCCTTTTCTTAACTTTAACTTTAACTCGCTGAAACCGTGAATTTTGAAAGTATAAGTTTTTTGTGCTTCCCTCTCCCTTTCCAAAGCTAAGCATGCTAAAAGGATCAAAATCTAGTTTCTTTGTTATTAGATTGCGCTAGGAGCGATCGGATATGTGACTCCTTTTAAATATTTATTGCTTCTCTGAGCCGCTTTATTGACATCACAGACAAGATTAATACTGATTTTATATCCTTGACTGCAGTATCGTCTAAGATAGGTTCGATTTTTTTGACGCCTTGGCAGTTGTTCCTTGTTTATTGCGGTTCTCATTGTATTAAGACATTCTATACCTACCTATATATAAGGTACACCGAATTCTAAATCAATTACACAACTCCCCGCGTTAGGGATAGTAGCAAAAAGCCCGCAGCCAAGTGAAGTGTAACGCAACTTGACGAGGACTTGTAGCGAATAGCCCGGCCCTTTATAAAAAAGAGGCTACTACCCATTTAGATAATAGCCTCTCTTTTATAGAGGGAAACGCCCAAGTAATTGTTATTAATAAGCCCACGCATTTATTTAACGTCTGCTTAGTATTCCCACCTGCGCGTTTTATTTAATTCTTCTTGCTCTTTGATAATTTCAGCCGGTATTACTTTGAGGAATGAACAATGTTGCTCAATAGCATATTCTACTTTTTCAACAATTTCCTCGACAGTATCCTTATCGTAATCAATATCCAAAGGCTCTTTAATAATGAAGGATTGAAGAATGCCCTTCTTTTTCATACGTAATCCTTTTTTATCAAATGAACGACGGAAGCCATCGATCACAATAGGAACAACAATAGGTCTGTGCTGTTTTATAATATGAGCCGTTCCTTTACGAACTGGCTTAAAGGATTTAGTTGTCCCTTGCGGAAAGGTTATAACCCATCCGTCTTTTAAAGCAATTTTAATATTTTCAGTATCATCTGGATTAATGTCTTTTTTCTCCAGAACATCGACTCCTTTAGCTCTCCAAGTTCTTTCGACCGTAATTGCGCCAGCGTAAGCCATAATTCGCGGTAATAATCCAGCCTGCATTGTTTCTTTTGCAGCTACATAATAGATGTTCATTTTAGGCTGCCAGAGATAACATACGTTTTTAATAGAATCATCACGACCGCTGAGACTTGCATTAAAAACATGGAACATTGCTACGACATCAGCAAAGTACGTTTGATGATTCGAAATGAAAAGAACATTAGTGTCAGGTAAATTCCTTATGATTTCTGAACCTTCAATTTGCAATTCATTGAAACCTCTATATCGCCGATGCGTGATGGCGCCGAAAATCCTGATTAACCATTTTTTTAAAAACAGGATGTGACCAAAAGGATTTCTCTTAAATAATCCCATAAAATTATGTGTTTTTTATATTTAGCAAACCTACGAAATTAATTTTTGATTGTTTTTAGCATTCTAAAACCGTTGCTTCCTATCTATTTAAGAACATAGGCCTTTTTTTAAAACCTCTTTCAATTCGCTAAGCATCATTGCTGTTGCTCCCCAAACGATGTGGTTTTCAATTTTAAAAGCAGGAACACTGCTTTCATCTGAATAAGACGTTAAGACCTTAGTCTCCACAACAATTGAATCACTTAAAAAAATAGACAGAGGCAATTCGATTATATCCGCTACCTCAGAAGGCTGCGGCACAAATACTAATTCCTCTTTACTAATACCTAAAAAAGGATACACCATAAAATTACTAGGTGGTATATATAATTGTGTAAAAGGTTTAAGTATTTGTATTTTATCTGGATGAATGCCAACTTCCTCGTGAGTTTCACGCAATGCTGTGTACTCAAAATCCTTATCGTCGATTTCGTATTTCCCTCCTGGAAAGGCAATTTGAGCAGAATGCACCCCTTTGTATGAATTCCGAACAATCAAAACCAGATGTGTAGTTTCATTTTTAGGATAAAAAAGCATCATTACTGCAGCTACTCTTGGATTTTTATTGCTAAAATCAATCTGCTTTAAACTTTGTGACCGCTCCAATGGTGCCATTTTAATATGTGCGTCAAAGGCAGGGAGCCTTACATCAAGTACTTTAGGAACAAACTGTAAAAATTCTTGAAAATCCATAATCAAAGTCTATTTTTGCATATTGAAATTTAATATAAATATAGTCTAGAAAATACCGTTATACAAATTTTCTGATACCAAAAGTCATACACAATGTACAGTAAAGAAGAAACACAAAAGTTAAAACGCGAATTCTGGGTTGAATTTTCGGAAAAATTTCCCCGAAAATGGTTGTTGTACGATACTAAAATCAAAGATTTTTCTTTTAAATTTTATGTGGATAATAAAAAGGCTCAAGTTTTAATAGCCATAGAACAGCGAAGCGATGAAAAAAGAATTGCTTATTTTGAGAAACTGGAATCTTTAAAAAACATTCTAGAAGAGGAATTCATTAAAGATCTGGTTTTTGAAAAAGAGCACACCTTGGAAAGTGGTAAAACGATTAGCCTTATTTGGGTTGAAAAACTAGGCGTTGGCGTTAGTAATAGAAAATACTGGCCGGAAATTTTTGAATTTTACAATGATAAAATGAATGCTTTGGAGCTGTTTTATTCAGAGTATGATGGATATATCAAAGATATTGAACAATTTTAAAAACGAGTAAGAAATCAAACATAGCACTGTATTATCCAACTTCATATTCAATCACATATTGAAAATATTATAAAGTATTATCCTGTTACCATAATTAATGTACAGTTGCTTTCGGTTTTCTTGCTTTTTTCTGGTAATGATCGAAACTGTACAATCGACGCCTTCGTTATCTTTACAGGTAAATGTGTAAACAGTATCTGTTTCATTTTCCTCAATAGGTTGGTATTCTACAATTTCAAAAAGTTGGATAATTTGAGAATAAACTACAATTCTACTTTTATTAGTATCTAATGAAATTAAAATATTAACTAAATTTAAATCAGACCATTTTCCCCATTTCCCTTTTTCATTTTTCTCTAAAACGCTAAAGCCTGAAGTTTTAAACTTATAATTTTGTCCATAGGAATATTGTACTCCTAGCATCAAAAAAAGTAGAATAATATATCTTTTTATCATTGCTTAAAATTGAAAATTGGTTGTCTCTGTTCTTGCGTATTCAAAATCGACAATCATTTCTTGGATGATTTCAGCAGCCGATTTTATCTCGTGAATAAGACCTGCAATTTGACCGATTTCTAACTCTCCTTCGATTAAATCGCCTTCAAACATGCCTCTTTTTGCTCTAGCTCTTCCTAATAACGTAACTATTTCATCCTTTGACGGACACGTTTGATATAAATCCTGTACATCTTGATAAAACTTATTTTTAATTAACCGAACTGGAGCAAGTTCCTTCAATGTCAATTGCGTATCTCCCTCCTTAACCTTTACAATCGATTCCTTGAAATTATCATGAGCTGACGATTCTAGTGATGCGGCAAATCTACTCCCAACTTGAACTCCATCGGCACCAAGAACCATGGCTGCTAGCATCCCGCGACCAGTAGCAATACCTCCGGCAGCAATCAACGGAATTGAAATTTTTTCTTTCACCATAGGAATAAGTGTCAGTGTTGTGGTTTCCTCTCTACCGTTATGGCCTCCAGCTTCAAATCCTTCGGCAACAATTGCGTCCACACCAGCATCTTGTGCTTTCAATGCAAAAACGGAGCTACTTACGACATGCACTACCGTTACCCCATTTTGTTTCAAGAATGACGTCCATGTTTTTGGATTTCCCGCTGATGTAAAAACTATTCTAACCCCTTCCTCTACGACAATTTTCATTATTTCCTCAATGTTGGGATACAACATGGGAACATTTACTCCAAATGGTTTTGAAGTAGCTTTTTTACATTTTTGAATGTGTTCTCGCAAGACATCGGGATACATAGAGCCCGCACCAATCAATCCTAAACCACCCGCGTTACTGACAGCACTGGCTAATTTATAACCACTATTCCATATCATTCCTCCTTGAATAATTGGATATTTAATTTTGAAAAGTTCGGTGATTTTGTTCATGCGGTTTTGATTGCTATTATTGTTTTATTATTTTTCCACTTTTAGAGAAACTATCCGATTCCAATTTATAAAGATACATTCCTTGATTCAATGCTTTTAAAGAAATTACAGCTGATAGAGGTGTTACTTTTTGTTCTAAAATTTTCTGTCCTGAAATAGTATAAATAAAAACAGTTCCACTTTCGAATTTTGTAGGCAAAGAAACGGAAATAGAATCAGTGGCTGGATTAGGATAAATTATAAAATCCTCTTTAGAAAATGACTCTGTAGACAATTGGTTGCGAACAATCAGTCCAAAATCAGGAATTCCATATCCATACTGATTGTTGGGAGTTAAAAATTTATCGGATGATTGAAGTATTAAATCTTTAATTTGTTGGTTTGTTTTTTCTGGAAATGCTTGCCATAGACAAGCCACCATTCCAGCCATTATAGGACCAGAAAAGGAAGTCCCATTTGCCGATACAATATTTCCAGCAGCATCTGAAACAACTGCAGCCTGACCTTGCGCCATAACATCGGGTTTTATTCTCCCATCAGATGAGGGTCCTACTGAACTAAAGAAAGTTACTATTTCTGTGGAGTTCACTGCTCCTACTGCGATCACGGAAACCGCATCTGCTGGTACGGCAACATGAGGATCTGATGAACCACCCGAATTACCGGCCGAAGTCACCAGAATCATTCCTCTACTAAATGCAATTTCCGCACCTCGAGACATGAACGCTGTTGTACCATTCATTTCACTATAGGTATGGTTGTATGCTTCGTTATCAAAATCAAAATATCCTAAAGAGGTATTGATAATATCCACACCTAAACTGTCTGCCTTTTCTGCTGCTTCAACCCATAGTGATTCTTCCACAGGATTTTCAGATGTATCATCTTCTGTTATAAATAAATAATAAGAAGCATCTGGGGCAGTTCCCACTAATGAATTCTCTTTGTAACCTCCCATTGCGGAAAGTACAGAGGTTCCATGCGAGACACCAGTATAAAAATCTGGATTTCTCAATACAAAATTATAACCACCTAAAATTTGGTTATTGGTTCTTAATTTTTGGAAAGGTTGTGTTGTATTGACACCAGGAAAACCTGCATCCATAATAGCAATTACTTTTCCGGAGCCCGTGTAATTTTGTTGGTGCATTACTTGCCCGTTGAGCATTTGGATCTGATTTGAAGAGCTTCCATAAGCATAATCCACTTTTGTCTTCTTGGTTTTATTTCCTTGCTTTACCTTAATTGATTTCGCGATTTTACCAATTTGATTTAATGATTTATCTGCAAAATCAACTTTAACCACAAATGAAAGCTGTAGTAAGTCATTTATTTTAGCTTGCGTTCCTCGCACATGAAGAGCATTTAGCCATTTCGATTTTGCCATCACAGTAATACCCGTAATAGCTTTTACTTGATTAATATAAGAAGCCTCAACAGGCACATCTTTAATATCTAAAATAATATTTTGATTGGTTCTTCTATCTAATGCTCTCTGAGAAAGCATTTTCAATGGTGTATCAGCAAAAGATTGAGAACTAGGCTTTGCATTAAAATATACCCAAGCATCCTGCTGCGCAAAACCGTTTGTTGTAAGCAATACTAAAATAAATAGGTAGAATTTGGTCATAGGTATCGTCATTTGTTGTGCCATCAAGATTTCAACAGTAGCGGTAATTGAATCATGGTCAAAACTATATTTGGTCTATTATTACAATTTTGTGGAACTCACTATTAGATTTTGATAATGTAATAAAACAAACTAAGAAATTACTCCTGATCCTATTAATTCATCTCCTACATACCAAGCTGCAAATTGTCCTTCGGTTATTGCGGATTGAGGTTCATCAAAAGCCACGTACATTCCATTTTCAAATTGATGCAAAGTGGCGCTTTGTAAGGGCTGTCTGTATCGAATTCTAGCCATTACATTCATGGTTTCTCCTTTGGCTAAAGCCAAATCTTTACGAATCCAGTGTACTTCCTCTTTTTCAATATGTAACGCTTTCTTGAATAATCCAGGATGCTGACTTGTTAATCCCGTATAGATCGTATTGGTCTCCACATTAGTAGCTATAATAAATAATGGATCTGTTGTTCCACCAACATTTAATCCTTTTCGTTGCCCAATAGTGAAATAATGAGCCCCTTGATGTTTTCCTACTACTTTTCCCATTTCTGGGGTATAGGAAATTTTTTCAGCCTCCAATTTTAAATCTTCTTCAAAACTTAGTCCTACTTTTTTTTCTAAATTATATATAGGGTCATCTTTATCAATTTGGATAATATCGCCTGCTTTAGGTTGTAATTTTTGTTGTAAAAAATCTGGTAACCTTACTTTTCCAATGAAGCATAACCCTTGTGAATCTTTCTTTTCAGCAGTAATCAAATCCAATTGCCCAGCAATTTCTCGAACCTCTGGTTTTGTCAATTCTCCAATTGGAAACAACGACTTTGCTAATTGCTCCTGCGACAATTGGCAAAGAAAATAGGATTGATCCTTATTGGTGTCCGCACCTGCTTTTAGCTGATAGACCGTTTCGCCGTTCACTTCTATTTCGCTTTTTTGACAGTAATGTCCTGTTGCAACAAAATCAGCCCCAAGACTCAACGCAATTTTCATAAAAACATCAAATTTTATTTCGCGATTACAAAGTACATCTGGGTTTGGTGTACGTCCTTTTTCGTATTCGTTGAACATGTAGTCCACGATTTTCTCTTTATATTCTTCACTTAAATCGACTGTTTGAAAAGGAATTCCCAACTTTTCTGCTACAAGTAAAGCATCATTGCTATCTTCCAGCCACGGACATTCATTAGAAATAGTAACGGAATCGTCATGCCAATTCTTCATAAAAAGACCAATTACTTCATATCCTTGCTGTTGCAACAAATATGCCGCAACACTTGAATCTACTCCTCCTGAAAGTCCAACAACTACACGCTTCATCTTCAAAAAATTATAATTTTATAAGGCTGCAAAGTTACAAAAGATTTATAACAGTATTCGTTAAGTGTTTTGTTAATTGTTTTTGTCTTTTATTGCCTGCTCTTGAAAACTCATGTTCTTTTCTTTGATCAATTTCCCTTTTTCAAAAAACTGCCACATTCCAGCTTTTTTTCCATTTAAAAACTGTCCTTTGGAAGCCATATCTCCATTAGATTCTTTGAAAATGGCTGTACCATTATACACGTCATTCTTGAAATTAGATTCTTCCAGTAAGACTCCCTTCTCTGTGTATTTTTTATAAAAACCATTTTTCAAATTATTTTTATAATTAATCTCTTCTGCGACTTTACCACTAGGATAAAAAACGGTACGAAGCCCCTCTAGTTTTCCTTTACTATAATTTTCAATAGTCATTATGTTTTTTGAGGCCAAATGATAATATTTCCATTGCCCTTCAAATACTTTATTTACCACTTTACCCTCACTCACTTTATTGCTTTTTTGATCATAAAAAATAGTGAATGCTGAATTATCAATTGGATTAAACTCTCGTGTAGCAATTACCGCCTTAGCTTTGGTATCATCATAAAAATAAAAAATACCTATTTCTTTACCATGTTCAAAATTACCTTCGTAACGAGGTCTTCGGGAATCCTGATAAAACCCTTTCCAAACTCCCTGTTTTTTTCCTCTTTCGTCTAATTTATTAAAATTGGACTGAGACATGCAATTTTGGCTCAAAAGCATAAGAACTAAAAGGGTAAAAAAACTAATTTGATATTTTTTCATCACTACATAATATTAAGTCAATAGTACAAAACTACAATTGTACTCTTTTATTTTAAGCAAATTTACAAATTTATTATAGTTGTTCTCACCTCCACTTAATTATGGATAAGAGAAACAGTTTAAACTTGTAAAGTTTAAAGATAAAATATAAAATTCTAGATGGAATTACAACGTTGAAAATTATCTACTAGTCGTTTTTAAAGTGGTAAGTAACCGTTAATTATAAAGTGTTTAATTAAACTAACAAGTATTTTTTAAAACAAATACTATAAAAAAGATCCGATTCACCATATATAGCTTATTATCAATACCTTATGATTAATTAAAATTGACTACAATTGAAGTTAAACAACCTTAAAAGAAATAATAAAGTTTCATGTTGTTTAGCAATTTATAATACTTATTAAACAAAATTCAAAAGCTATTTACTAATTTAGTGGAAACAAATAAACATTAAACACTATGAAAAATGTAATTAAACTGAAAAATCTAATGCTAATTGCATTATTTACCGCACTTTCCGTATCGTGCGACGATGATAATAATAACGACAATATGGTTGTAGACAACACCATTACTGGAAAAGCAGTAGCTACTCCAAATTTAAGTATTTTGGTTCAGGCACTTGTGAAAGCGGAATTAGCTACTACTTTGAAAGGAGCTGGTCCCTTTACCGTTTTTGCACCCACGAATGAAGCATTTACCGCTTTTCTTGCAACCACTCCTTATGCTACAATAAATGATGTACCAAAAGAAGCTTTAACACAAATATTATTGAATCATGTTGTCACTGGTTCTGTAAAATCTACGGATTTAACCACAGGATACATCAAAACGTTAGCCAAAGGTTCCGCATCAACTACTAATAATTTAAGCATGTATGTAAATATAACTGCTGGTGTGAAACTTAATGGAGTTGCGACCGTTACTACTCCAGATATCATGGCTTCAAATGGAGTGATTCACATTGTAGACAAAGTGATTGACTTGCCAACTATTGTAACTCATGCTGCAGCAAATGCTAATTTTAGTACTTTGGTAAGCGTTTTAAATCGTTCTGGAGAACCTAACTTCATAACTGCCTTATCTGGAACTGGTCCGTTTACCGTTTTTGCTCCAACAAATGGTGCTTTTACAGCCTTGAATACGGAACTAGCTCCTGGCGGAATTGCAGGAGTTTCTCCAGCAAACTTGACAAAAGTTTTACAATACCATGTAGTAAGCCCTGCTAATGTATTAGCGGCTAGCTTAACCGAAGGACAGGTAGTTACTCCTATTCTAGTACCAGCTCAAACCTTTACCATACAATTATCTGGGGGTGCCAAAATTAAAGATGCTAGAAACAGAATTTCAAATATTATCATTACCGATGTTCAGTGTTCAAACGGTGTCATTCACGCCGTGGACAAAGTATTACTACCTCTTCTGTAATTATTTTTAAAGCAAAAAAAAAGCTCTCAAAATTTTGAGAGCTTTTTTTATGACTTATTTCTTCTTTTTGTCTAATGCTTTTTGAGCTTCGGCTTGTTCCATAACTTCTTGAAGTTTTTTCTGGAATTTACCTTGTTTCTTCGGCTCTTTCAATTTATTCTCTTGAATTTGAGCATGAATTTTATCACTGTCGATAAAGTATCTTTTGATGACAATCATTATTCCAATGGTAATTAGATTCGAAATAAAGTTATACAAACTCAATCCCGCACCATAACTATTAAAGAAAAACAACATCATGATTGGCGAAACATAGATCATGATTTTCATCATCTTAGCCATATCTGGCATTCCCTCTTGTTGTGGAGCAGCCATTTGCTGGTCGCCAGATGTCATCTTCATGTAAAAGAAAATAGCTATCGAAGCCAATACTGGAAACAAACTGATGTGATTTCCATAAAAAGGGATATAAAAAGGCAATCTAATTACCTCATCAAAAGACGATAAATCATCTGCCCAAAGGAAGCTTTTTTGTCTCAACTCAAAGGCCGATGGGAAAAACTGAAACGAAGCATACATAAAAGGGAGCTGTATCAATGCTGGAATACAACCTGCCATAGGATTTACTCCTGCTTTGTTGTACAACTTCATCGTTTCCTGTTGCTTTTTCATTGGGTCTTTTTTGAATTTTTCACCCAATTCTGTTATTTCAGGACGCAATACCTTCATCTTCGCTTGTGACAAGAATGATTTGAAAGTAATAGGCGACATTGCAATTTTAATGATTATAGTAAAAACAATAATTGCAATTCCGTAAGCAATGTATGAACTTAAAAATCCGAACAACGGTATAAAGATAAACATGTTAATCCATCCGAAAATACCCCAACCTAACGAGATGATTTTTTCAAGATTAAGATCATATGATTTTAGTGTTTTGTAATCTGTTGGACCAAAATACCAACTCATTTTATGATCTAATTCTCCATTGGTAAACGTTAAAGGAATATTAGCTTTAAATTGTTTGGTAAAAGTAGTATCAATTTTATCATCTATAACTAAATTATCAGACTTCACTTTTGCTGTTTCCAAAGGTGTTTTTGATAACAAAATCGTAGAGAAAAAGTGCTGTTTGAAAGCAATAAAAGTTGCTTTTTCAAGATCTGACTCTTCTGTTTGACCTAAACCTGAATAATCAATTTTACCTTCTTCATGCTCGAAATAGATTTCGGTGTAACGGTTTTCATAAGAAACACTTTTCTCATTTCTGTAGGTTTTCAAATTCCATTCTAAATCCAATGGTTTTGCCGTATTCAATACTTTATTCAACCCTTGGGAACGAATGTCAAAACCAATCAAATAATCGTTTGGTTTCAAAATATATTTGTATTCTAAGAATTCGTTGGCTCCCGCTTTCAATTTCATAGACAATATTTGATCCGCTCCAACTTTCGTTAAAGTAGGTTCAAAATACAAGTCTTTTGAGTTTAATGTACGGTTATCACTGGTTAGTAATTGTACATTTAAATTAGCATTATTGTCTTTAATTAATTGAACTAATTGTCCCGAACCTTTCTTAAATTTTTCAAATTGTTTCAAAGTAGCTTCAACAATATAGCCTCCTTTATTAGCAATAGTCAACTTTACCAATTCGTTTTCGATAGTTGTAAGACCTGCTTTAGCAGAGGGAAGTGTTGCAGAATACGCAAAATTCCCTAAGTTTTTTTGTAATTGGGCAATTTGTGTAGAGTCTCCCGTTGCTACTGCAACAGTTGCTTTGGCTACCGTTTTAGCTTCTAACTCTTTCGCTTTTGCTTCTTTAATTACCAACTCTTTTTGAGCCTTTTCAGCTGCAACCACTTTCGGGTCTGGTTGATTTTGATACATGATAAAAACCAAAATACCAAAAATTAATGCAAAACCTATAATCGAATTGAGGTCAAATTTTTTTTGTTCCATTATAATATTTAAAAAGTTTAATCTAATTAGTATACCGTTTGATGAATTGTTTCAAAAAACTAAAACTATTTTTTCTTTGCTTTAACAGCTGCTGCCACAAAATTCACAAAAATGGGATGTGGATTCGCAACCGTACTTTTATATTCCGGATGGTATTGCACCCCGATAAAAAAAGGATGGTCTTCTATTTCTATAATCTCAACTAACCCGGTATCCGGATTTACTCCAGACGCAATCAATCCTGCATTTTGTAATTGTGCTACATAATTGCTATTGTACTCATAGCGATGACGGTGACGTTCTGAAATTGTTTCTTTTTCGTAAATTTTAAAGGCCAATGAATCTTTTTTGATATCACATTTCCATGCACCTAGACGCATTGTCCCTCCTTTATCCGTAATTGTTTTTTGCTCTTCCATAAGATTTACCACTGGATGCGCTGTATGTTCATTCATTTCGGTTGAATTGGCATCAGTGTAACCCAGAATATTTCTTGAATATTCTATGATAGCCATTTGCATTCCTAAACAAATCCCGAAGAACGGCACTTTATTTTCACGAGCGTATTGCACTGCTGCAATTTTCCCTTCAATTCCTCTTTCTCCAAAACCTGGCGCCACAAGTATTCCATCTAAGCCCGAAAATTTCTCGTGTATGTTGTTGGCATCAATGTGTTCTGAATGAATTGACACTACATTTACCTTCGTTTCATTAGCAGCACCAGCATGAATAAACGCTTCCAAAATAGATTTGTAACAATCCTGCATTTCTACATATTTCCCAACCAAACCGATATTTACTGTATGCTTTGGATTTTTCAATCGGCGTAAAAAAGTATTCCAGTTTTTTAAGTCTGGTGCTGCTTTTTTAGGCAGATCTAATTTTTTTAAAGCCACGACGTCAAGTCCTTCTTCCAACATTAAATTAGGGACTTCATAAATAGTAGAAGCATCTATGGATTGAATAACGGCTTCTCTTTTTACATTACAAAACAAAGCCAGTTTATTGCGTAATTCTTCCGAAATTTCATGCTCTGTTCTGCACACTAAAATGTCCGCTTTTATTCCGCTTTCCATCAAGGTTTTCACAGAATGCTGTGTTGGTTTTGTTTTTAATTCTCCGGCTGCAGCCAAATAAGGCACCAAAGTAAGGTGAATAACAATTCCGTTATGTTCTCCTAATTCCCACACCAATTGACGAACAGATTCAATATATGGCAACGATTCAATATCACCTACCGTTCCACCAATTTCTGTAATAACAATATCGTAGTCACCGGAATTTCCTAGCAACTGCATTCTTTCTTTGATTTCATTGGTAATATGAGGAACGACTTGTACCGTTTTACCAAGAAATTCTCCTCTTCGTTCTTTTTCAATAACGGAAAGATATATTCGTCCTGTAGTCACATTATTGGCTTGAGACGTAGGAACATTCAAGAAACGCTCGTAATGTCCTAAATCTAAATCCGTTTCAGCGCCATCATCAGTAACATAACATTCCCCATGTTCATAAGGATTTAATGTTCCGGGATCTACATTGATGTACGGGTCAAACTTTTGGATGGTTGTACGGTATCCTCTTGCTTGTAACAATTTTGCCAAAGATGCCGCGATGATTCCTTTCCCTAAAGAAGAAGTCACACCGCCAGTAACAAAAATATATTTCGTTTGATTCATTCTATTGTTGTTTGTGTTGTAGTTGTGTAAAAAAACGTGGCAAAAGTACAATTATAAATTGTCAAATTGAAAATTAAATCGGTTTTGGGTACCGTTTTTTTATATTTCGAATTAACTCTTCTAGACCATTGAGTTTTAATTCATAAATTAATTTCAATTGTTCTCCCAATTCTCCTTTTGGAAACCCTTTATTACTGTACCACACAATATAATATTCCGGAATATCAATAAGAAACCACCCTTCATATTTACCAAAAGGCATTTTAGTGTGAGCGAGTTTGATGAGTTGTTTTTGGTTTTGATCCATTTTTTATAAAAAAAGGAACAAGAGATAAGAAACTAGAACCATTAATGCTTCCTGTATCGTATCTCTTGCTCCTAAAATCTCTTTATTTCCAGTTAAAAATTATTCGTTTCTCGATTTCAGGATGCAAGCTTAAGAAAACGGGACAAGTCATCGCCACTCTTTCCAGTATGGTTCTGTTTTTTTCCTCAATCGTTCCGTACATCTCAAAAGCAATTTCTATCGCACCAATACGTCTCGGTTCAGCATTCATAATTTTAATTACTTCGGCGGTGGAACCTGTCAAATCAACTTCCATTTCTCGTGCCTTTATTCCCATTATCGTCATCATACACGTTGCCAAAGCATTAGCAACTGTATCTGTTGGAGAAAAAGCCTCTCCTTTCCCATTATTATCTACCGGTGCATCTGAAAGAATTTCGGTGCCAGATTGCAAATGAATCGAAGATGTTCTCAAATCCCCCAAATAAGTTACTATTGATGTCATGTTTGCTATTATTTTTTTTTGTCCTCACAACTATAAGGAGTGCGTTGCATTAAAGTTTCATTAAGCTGCTTACATTTCCGGCAGGCGTAATTTTAGTTGGCTTCTTTTATGGTCAAATCTATGTCGTAGTATAAAATATAGATTCCTTTATTGATATAACCTCCATCTCCTTTTTTATAAAATTCAAATTTATTGTCGACTTGTTCCGTTGCGGTAGTATCAATTGTTTCTTGGTATTTTACATCTTGTGACAAACGCAGCATAGTATCAAAAGTAACATCAAATCCTCGCGTAGCAAAGTCACTAGGGTCAATCTTGTTTTTCTTTCTAAATTCTTTTTGAAAAATCAAAGCCTCGGGAGATTCGTTTTCTCGAGTAACTGAAGGATACATTAGTTTCAGTTTAGTCAGATTTACATAACTAATTTCATCGGTATCTAATGTTTCATTTGGCTCCAAAATAACAAGTTGTACTTTGTATGATGCCATAGCACCTAACATAGTGGCTATTGTTGATTTTATCATTCCCGTATTTGCGGTTTCCATCACTACATAATTCATTTTATCTTTCACGAACAAGCTTTTCAAATTTTCAGGCGATACTCCTCCATTTGCAGTAAGTGCTGCAAAACGCACGTCTTTGTGATTTTCTTTAATAAATTGAATAACGGATCCTTTCTTTCTATCAACTACTGCCACTATATTACCGCCTTTTGAACGCATGTAATCGAACATGGCGTTTTTGACTGCGTCTGGATCTGGGATTGATTGAAAAATATTAGCATAGGATACGCCCAAGTCTTTTGACAATGGCGATATAACGGGCACTTGATTTGGCATTAAAATTTCGGCAGTTTTTTCAACATTACTTTGATAGAAAGGACCAATAATAGCGTCTGAAACTTCTAAATTATTTTTTTGAATCAGCGAAGCTACAGCAGAACTATTTTTAGTTTCCTGTGAATCCAATATTTTAATATCAATATTAAGTCCTAATGTTTTGGCGGAATCAATAGCTATCAAAGCACCTGCATAAAAATCCAATGTCATATTTAGGAATTTATCTTTTTTCAAACGCATAACCATCGAATTAACGGTATCGCCTTCAATTTTTGAAACATTAAAAGGCAAGAGCAACGTTAATTTTTTTCTGTTAGTGTTTGCGCTACTTTTTGACAAATCCGCATACTCCTTTTTACTTTCTGGAGTAAGCACTAATGTTGTAGGAATTTTCAAAACCATACCTTCAATTACACCTTGTGCTAGTTCTGGATTAATTGTTATCAATTCCTCTTGAGTCAAACCCGACATTTTTGACAAGCTGTACAACGTCTCTTTCGACTTTACTACATAATTAAGGTAATTAGATTCAGAAGGAGATTTGACAGGATTTGTGACAACAGCCTCTTTTTTAGGCTCTATGGCTGTAGGGATTTTTTCTGCTTTAGGAGCTATTCCCTTAATTAATAATTTGAATCCTTCTGGCAAATTAGATACCACTTCAGGATTCTTGCGCTCTAACTCTTCGATAGTAATTCCGTATTGCTTGGCAATTGAATACTTTGTTTCTTTTGGAAGTACGTAGTGAAACACTACTTTTTCTGAGATTGCAGCTGTACTCTTTGGGATTTTATTGGAAGGAATAGTAAGTGATTGCCCTATTTGTAGTCCTTCTTTTTCCAGAAATGGATTGGCTTGTTTTAGAACTTCGTCAGAAACTCCATATTTTTTTTCAATACCATATAGCGTTTCTTTAGGCAGAACCTCGTGCGTTACAGCTACATTCCCTTTTTTAGTGGGAAGAATGGCTAGTTGTTTACCAGAACTTTTAGGAATTAGTAAAACAGTATTTGGTTTTAATCCAGTTTGTGCATCCGGATTCAATTGATAAATATCATACGGAGTTACATTATATTTTTGAGCAATCTGACTGATTGTTTCCCCTTTTTCGACCTTGTGTGTAGTTGTTTTACTTTGTGCAAAACCACTAAAATTAAAACACAAAGCTGCCATACAAATCGCAAAAAAATATTTCATCGCTTTTATTTATAAATTATTTAATAAAGTAACGGTATCAAATTTTATTCCAAAAATCTGATACCGTTTTATAACGAACATTCGAACTAGCTGCTCTAAGGATATAAAAACTAAATTATTATTCCCATTCAATAGTTGCCGGTGGTTTTGAACTGATATCGTATACTACTCTATTAACACCTCTTACTTTATTGATAATGTCATTAGACACTTTCATCAAGAAATCATACGGTAAATGCACCCAGTCCGCTGTCATCCCGTCTGTAGATTCTACCGCGCGAAGTGCCACCACTTTTTCATACGTTCGCTCATCACCCATAACTCCTACACTGTTTACGGGAAGCAAGATTGCTCCTGCCTGCCATACTTTATCGTACAAGCCCCAAGATTTTAATCCGTCAATAAACACGGCATCAACATCTTGTAAAATTTGAACTTTCTCTGGGGTAATATCTCCTAAAATTCTAATGGATAATCCTGGTCCAGGAAAAGGATGTCTTCCTAATAATTCTGGATCTATTCCTAATGAAGCTCCCACTCTACGCACTTCATCTTTAAAAAGCATGCGAAGTGGCTCCACGATTTTCAGTTTCATATAATCTGGTAAACCACCTACATTATGGTGCGATTTTATAGTTGCTGATGGTCCTTTTACAGAGACCGATTCAATAACATCAGGATATATTGTTCCTTGTGCCAACCATTTAACATCTTCGATAAGGTGTGACTCATCATCAAAAACTTCGATGAATACCCGTCCTATAATTTTACGTTTTGTCTCAGGATCACTCACTCCAGCTAATTCGCTTAAAAAACGATCACCTGAATCTACTCCTTTTACGTTTAAACCCATTCCTTTGTATTGGTCTAACACATTTTGGAATTCGTTCTTACGAAGCAAACCATTATTTACAAAAATACAATATAGATTTTTGCCAATTGCTTGATGCAATAGAACTGCTGCTACAGTGGAATCTACTCCTCCTGAAAGTCCAAGAACTACTTTATCATCTTGCAATTTCTCTTTCAATTCTGCTACCATTTCGCTAACAAAAGCTTTTGGTGTAAAATTTTGAGGCACTTCTGCTATTTTAACTAAAAAGTTTTCTAACATTTTTGATCCATCCGTAGAGTGAAAAACTTCTGGATGGTATTGAATAGCATAAGTTGTTTCCCCTTCTATTCGATACGCTGCAAATTCCACATCATGTGTACTTGCCAGTTTTACTCCATTTGAAGGTAATACTTTTACACTATCGCTGTGACTCATCCAAACCTGACTATTCTCTGAAACTCCTTCAAAGAATACCTCATCTTCTTTTATGTAAGATAAATTCGCTCTACCATATTCTCTTGTATTTGAAGCTGCTACTTCGCCACCACTAAAATGAGCTAAGTATTGTGCCCCGTAACATACGGCAAGCATTGGTAATTTACCTCTAATTTGAGATAAATCAGGATGTGGCGCATCTTCTGCTCGTACAGAAAAAGGGCTACCTCCAAGAATTACTGCTTTATAAGAAGACAAATCACTCGGAAAATGATTGTATGGGAATATTTCGCAGAATATATTTAATTCGCGAACTCTACGCGCAATAAGTTGTGTGTATTGCGATCCGAAATCTAAAATAAGGACGTTGTGTTGCATGCGCAAAAATACTTTTTATATTTTGAATTGAAAAATTGAATTTTAAAAAATATTTATTTTATTTATTCCTGCACCCATAATCTCTTACTGCTACTAAAAACGGATTCCTTGTACCCTCAAAAGTCCCTTATTTACATTGTAGGCTTTAAAGGTATAAAGAAGTACCTTTGAGACTTTCTAAATAATAAAGATAAAAATGAAACTTAAAAAATATATTGCCATCGCAATTTTTGGACTTGTAGCCGTATCCTGTAGTGTGATTGATGATTTATTGACTTTTTCAATAGACAATCAAACTACTGTTACAATTCCAAGCGGTTTTCCTGTGAATACTGCACTTGAATTAATCACTCCAGATATTACTTCCAATTCAAGTTCCGAATTTGAAAACAACAATACTAAAGCGGAATTGGTTAAAGATGTAAGACTAAAAGAACTTAAATTGACAGTAACCAATCCTGCCAATAAATCGTTTTCATTTTTGAAATCCATACGTATGTACATTTCAACAAATGACAGTGATGAAATTGAATTGGCTTTTTTAACAGATATAAACTCCACTTCAAATACAATAGATCTAACGTGTACTTCCGAAAAATTAGACAAATACATTAAAGCACCTAGTTTCAGATTAAGAATTTCAGCGGTGACAAAAGAAACTATTACCCAAGATATCGCCGTAAAAGCAGCGATGAAATTTCAAGTTACTGCAGATCCTTTTTAGTGTAAGAGGAAGCTCAGTATATTTTGGTGAAATTTAATTAAGCAATGAGATCGTATAAAAAAACAGACTCCTAAAATTATTTAGGAGTCTGTTTTTTTATGTAAATCGTTGCAACTTCAGGTACAAACTACTCTTTAACTAAAATAATTGTAGCCTTGAATCCCGTACCAAGATTCCATTGACTTCCAGAAATCAAAGCTCCTTTATCGTCATAAATCCTAAATTCAGCAGTATTTGGACCAGAACTCCCTTGATTTAGAGCTTCAAAATCAATTTTATTGAATCCTTTCTCTAATACAATTTCAAAGCCTTTGAAAGCACTATCCAAGTTTACTTGATTCTGAATCACTTTATCATTCAAGTACACTCTAATTTGATCTCCATCGACATAAGCTGCATCACGATACATAACCTTTGCCGTAACAGATCCTGTTTGATAATTACCTAAATTCTGGTTTTTTCGATATACAATACCTTGTGAATTATCTTCTTTTTTATTCCACTTGTCTTTATAAACATCTCCCGGATTAATAAATTCATTCTTTGGAGTCATCGAAAAATTATTTGCAGGTGAAATCGTGCGCGAAGGGCTCGGGTTTGGGTTGAATATTTCCGGATTCTTAAATACATTTGGTGTCTTAATTGGCGGAATATCTGCTTTAGGAGGAATTGTCTTTTTTATTTTTGGCGCATTAGTTTTAGGTGGAATCGCTTTAAATTTGGAACTAAATTCACTTTGAGCATAGCCACTCAAAGACATGCTTATCATAATCATTAAAAATAAAATCCTTTTCATAACTTTCTAAATTAGTTTATCAGTGCTTGTAAAATTTTAAAAATAAAAAACCAATTGTATTTATTCAAAAATCAGGCAACAATTTAACTTTCATTTATAACTCCCAAATCTGCTTTTTATTACATTTTAGAAAACAAAACAGTTAAAATTCGCGCC
Organism: Flavobacterium sandaracinum; assembly: GCF_004349135.1. GTDB lineage: Bacteria > Bacteroidota > Bacteroidia > Flavobacteriales > Flavobacteriaceae > Flavobacterium > Flavobacterium sandaracinum. The sequence goes on from NZ_SMFN01000019.1 coordinate 19,623, forward strand.
TCTAAATTTGATTTTTTTAATCCAAAAAATTGATCTTTTTTATTTCACTTTTTTTTCTAACTTGCAAATATTATGCCATACCAAAAACAGTGTTTCGATTACAATAACTACTTAAAAAACCAAACAAAATGAAAAGGGAAAATATATTGACAGGTTCACCATGGGAAAATAAAATGGGTTATTGCAGAGCGGTACGCATTGGAAACACTATCGAAGTTTCTGGTACCGTCGCCCTAGTAGATGGCGAAAAAGTAAAAGCTACTGATGCGTATGCACAAACAATGAATATATTAGAGCGCGTAAAAGTGGTTCTAGAAGACTTAAAAGTAAGCATGGAGGACGTCATAAGAACCCGCATATTTACAACCGACATTACAAAATTTGAAGATGTAGCCAAAGCGCATGCTCACTTTTTTAAAGATATAAAACCCGCTACTGGTTTTTATGAAATTAGTAAACTAGTGGCACCTGAATATTTAGTAGAAATTGAATTTACCGCAATAGCCACTGAAAAACCATTAATTCAAGGAGGATTATAATACTTTTGTCAAAATACTTTGCCCCTTTTACTAATGATTCCAGAAAAAACAAAAAAAACTTCTTTACTTCTATTCCAATGGATTTTCATCTGCATCATAGTAGGCGTTTTATCTGGATCTGCATCTGCTTTTTTTCTTGTCGCTTTAGAATGGGTTACGCAAATCAGAGAAAACAACAGCTGGATTATTTGGCTTTTGCCAATAGGTGGCCTATTAATAGGATTAGGATATCATTACTGGGGAGAATCAGTCGTTAAGGGGAATAATTTATTATTGGAAGAATACGAAAACCCAAAACAAATTATTCCATTAAAAATGGCTCCTTTGGTGCTTCTAGGCACTTTAATAACACATCTTTTTGGCGGGTCCGCGGGTCGAGAAGGAACTGCAGTACAAATGGGCGGCGCCATTTCAGACCAGTTCACAAAGCTATTTCAACTCGATTCTTCCGAAAGAAAAACAATACTCATTCTTGGAATCAGTGCGGGGTTCGCCTCCATTTTTGGGACACCTTTGGCAGGAGCATTATTCGCTTTAGAAGTTGTTTATTTCAGTAAAATCAATATAAGAAGCATCTTATTGTCTTTTCTAGTTGCTTACATAGCCTATTTTACGGTAGCACTGTGGCAGGTGCATCATACCCATTATGCTATTCCTCTTGTGCCAGCAATAACCGTTATCAATTTATTTTGGGTAGTGCTTGTGAGTATTCTATTTGGCTTAGCCGCCATGCTTTTTTCCAGAAGCACACACTTGTGGAGTCACTTGTTCTCAAAAAAAATAGCCTTTCCTCCTCTTCGTCCCTTTGTAGGAGGAATTATTTTAGCTGTAGCATTATTTTTTATTGGAACAACAAAATTTGCAGGTCTAGGTATTCCAGTTATCGTTGATGCTTTTACAATTCCTAATGCTCCATCCGACTTCCTACTTAAAATATTATTTACCGGTTTTACATTAGGCGCTGGCTTTAAAGGTGGTGAAGTCACTCCATTGTTCTTTGTTGGTGCCACTTTGGGAAGTGCCTTATCACTAATAGTTCCCTTACCAATAGCCCTTTTAGCAGGAATGGGATTTGTGGCTGTTTTTTCGGGAGCGACTCACACGCCTATTGCCTGTACCGTAATGGGATTGGAACTTTTTGGGATTGAAAGTGGTCTTTTCATTGGACTAGCTTGCGGAATTGCTTATTTTAGTTCGGGTTCCATGGGGATTTATAAAGCCCAAATAGTTAGGGGAGCAAAATACTACGTATACCAAAAATTGAAAAGAAAAAAAACAGACTTTTTATAACCTTCTAAAAGTTTGTTAATTGTATAAATGATTTCAACTTTACATTAAAAAAATGTAATTTCGCAGACTATGAACATACAAGACATTGAAGCGATACAGTTGTTATTAGCAACTCCAAAAAAAATTGCCATAATCCCACACCGAGGTCCTGACGGAGACGCCATGGGTTCTACGCTGGGTTTATACCATTTTTTATTAAAAAACAAGCACCATCCTGTAGTGGTTTCTCCTAATGAATTTCCAGATTTTCTGGCGTGGATGCCGGGATCTGAAACTGTTAAAATATTCGAAAAAGACAAACAAAACTGCACAAAAATTCTTGAAGATGCAGAAATTATTTTCACATTAGACTTTAATGCTTTGCATCGTACCGGTGAAATGGAACACGTGTTAGCCAAACTAAAAGCCCCTTTTGTGATGATAGACCATCATCAAAAGCCAGATGATTATGCCGTTGTGACCTACTCTGACACCTCGTTTGGTTCTACTTGCGAAATGCTGTACAACTTTATTTTATTTCTTGGCAAAAAGCAAGATATTGATAAAACTATTGGAACTTGTATTTACACTGGAATCCTTACGGATTCTGGTTCTTTTCGTTTCCCAAAAACAACTGGAACAACGCATAGAATTGTAGCTGAATTAATTGATTTAGGCGTCGAAAATACTGAAATTCCAAGTTTATTATTTGACAATAGTTCCTATGGGCGTTTACAAATATTAGGCCGAGCACTTCAAAACATGATTATCCTGCCGGAACATAAAACCGCCTACACCACTTTGACGCAGGAGGAATTGAATTCCTTTGATTATGTTAAAGGCGATACGGAAGGAATTGTGAATTATGGCTTAAGCATCAAAGGAATCCTATTTACAGCTATATTTATAGAAAATAAAGAAGAGAAAATAATCAAAATTTCATTTCGTTCCCAAGGTGATTTTGATGTCAATCAATTTGCAAGAGATTATTTTAACGGAGGAGGACATCGCAATGCTGCGGGAGGCAAATCATCCGATACGATGGAAGAAACCAAAAAGAAATTTGAAGATTTGATAACAAAATTAAGCATCTAATCCTATGAAAAATAGCACGCAAATAGCCGTTGTATTTTTTTTGTTTCTTCTAATTTCCAGTTGCAAACAGCATCAAGAAGCCAGAAGACCAATCTCTCAGGCTTCTGGTAGTTTCATGAAAAAATCTATTGCCCGCAATAAAAAACTGGTTTCTACTGAGGAAAGCCAAATTCAGAATCTAATCAAGAGCAATCCTAATGTAGTGTACTTGGCCTCCAAAAAAGGATACTGGTATTCCTATGTAACACGAAATACTACTGATACGCTTACGCCAAAAAAAGGAGATGTGGCCTTTTTTGATTACGAAATCAAAGATTTACAAGGAACCATCTTTTATTCGGAGTTAGAATTAAGACCTCAAACGTATTATGTGGACAAACAAAATATCATGATGGGCTTGCGTGACGGTATCAAATTAATGCGCAAAAACGAAAAAGTTAATTTCCTTTTTCCGTCCAATATGGCGTATGGATACCATGGTGATGATAAAAAAATTGGCACCAACCAACCTATCATTTGTACCGTTACACTTCGTGATTTTAAATCGGAAGTAGTGTATAAAAAAGAAAGTCAATTAAAAGTAACAACGCCCACAGTTGCACCACCAATAAAGAAAGAAGCACCCACTTTAAGTAAACCTAAAGACACTTTAACTCCACAAAATTAAATTTAGAAATGAAAAAAAAGATCCTATTCGTATTCCTAGTAATCGCCTCCTTTTATTCTTGCAAAGAAGAACACAGCAATCTACCAGATGGCTTGTATGCTAAAATTGAAACTAATAAAGGAGACATCATCGTTCAATTAGACTTCGAAAAAGCGCCAATTACGGTCGCTAATTTTGTGGCCTTAGCCGAAGGAAAAAATGAATTTGTAACCAATGAAAACCTTAAAAACAAACCTTTTTTTGACGGTTTGAAATTCCACAGAGTGATCAAAGATTTCATGATACAAACCGGAGATCCATTAGGAACAGGATCAGGAGATACAGGATATAAATTTAAAGATGAATTCACAGATTTAAAGTTTGACAACGGTGGTGTTTTGGCTATGGCCAATAACGGACCGATGACCAACAGCAGTCAATTTTTTATCACGCATCTTGCAACGCCTTGGTTGGACGGCAAACATACTATTTTTGGTCATGTAGTTGAAAAAGGAATGGATGCAGTCAACAAAATTGAACAAAACGATTACATCAATAAAGTAACCATTATTCGAAATGGTGAAAATGCAAAGAAATTCAATGCCGTAAAAATATTCACTGATTACTTTGCCGTTGAATCTGAAAACCAAAAGAAAAAAGTAGCTATTGATGCTGAAAATAAAAGAGTGTACAACGAAAAATACAAAGTAGTTCGCGAGGAAAAAGTAGCTTATTTTACTGATTTAAAAACCAAAGCAACAAAAACACCTACAGGATTACAATACGTGATTACCAAAAAAAGTGGTGGAAAAAAACCTGCTAAGGGAAGCAATATCTTCATTCACTACTCTGGTTTTTTAGAAGATGGAGAATTATTTGATGCCAGCGTAGAAAATGTTGCTCAAACTTTCGGGAGATACGATGAAAACAGAGCCGCTCAAAATGGATACCAACCCATTCCTTTTCAAGCAGGTAAAAAAGATGGCATGATTCCTGGTTTTATAGAAGGATTGGAGCAATTATCACTTGGAGATAAAGCGGTTATTTTTATCCCGTCGCGTTTAGGATATGGAGCAGCTGGAGCAGGAGGCGTAATCCCAGCCAATGCCAACATCATTTTTGAAATTGAGTTATTAGAAAAAATGCCCCAATAGTTTTAAATAATAAGCCCTTAAATTAGTACAAAATGAAATTTAAAATTCTGTTTTTATTATTTCTGGGAATGGCCAATGTACATTCTCAAACTGTCAAGAAATCTGTTCCTGCAAAAAAACCAACTACCACAACCAAAGCAGTTGTAAAAGCTCCGGTTAAAGCTCCGGTTGTTATCGAGGGAATCTTTGCCACAATTGCTACGAATAAAGGAGCTATTGTTGTGGAACTAGAATACAAAAAAGCACCCGTAACCGTTGCTAATTTTATTGCTTTGGCAGAAGGTAAAAACACCTTTGTAACTCCAGAAAATCTTAAAGGAAAACCATTTTTTGATGGTTTGAAATTTCACCGTGTAATCAAAGATTTCATGATTCAGGGAGGAGATCCTACTGGAAGTGGTTCCGGCGGTCCAGGTTATGCCTTTAAGGACGAATTCACCGATTTAAAGCACAGCAAAGCCGGAATACTGTCTATGGCTAATTCTGGACCAACAACGAATGGAAGCCAATTTTTCATCACACACAAAGCAACACCTTGGCTGGATGGAAAACACACCATTTTTGGCCATGTTACTGAAGGAATGAGTGTGGTTAATGCTATTGCTCAAAATGATGTAATTACAAAGATCACCATTGTGAGAAAAGGGACATTGGCCAAAAAATTTGATGCGCCAAAAGTATTCGCAGATTATTTCAATAATAAATCCGAAGACCAAAAGAAACAGGATTTAATCAACGCTGAAAATAAAGCGAAACAAGCAGCTATTGAAGTCGAAAACAAAGCAAAACGTGAAGTTGAAGAAGCGGAAGCCAAAAAAGTGTACATGGGAAAATACGGTCCAATAGTCGCCGCTAAAAAAGCCTATTTGGCCACTATAAAAGCAGCAGCAACCACTACTCCATCTGGATTAGCATACAAAATAACTGAGAAAGGAACCGGAATAAAACCTGCTAACGGAGCAACATTCTATTTCAATTATGCTGGTTATTTTGAAGATGGAACTTTATTTGATAGCAGTTATGAAGAAGTCAATAAAACTTACGGGAAATTTGATGCAAATCGTGCCGCTCAAAACGGATACCAAGCCTTCCCATTTGAAGCAGGAAAAAAAGACGGTATGATTCCCGGATTTATTGAAGGATTAGACAATATGGCTTTTGGTGATAAAGCGGTCGTTTTCATCCCCTCCAATTTAGCGTATGGAGAAAGAGGCGCTGGAGGTGTTATCCCACCAAATACCATGCTTATTTTCGAATTGGAAATGCTGGAAAAACAACCCGCTCCAAAACAATAGAGCACAAACATAAACCCTAAAAAACCCGACAGACTTCAAAAGCTGTCGGGTTTTTTATTACCATCCGATGGAAATGTCTTTAAAATAAAGATTAAAACGGACTTTATTTCTTTCCAAATTTCCAATCAAATTCGTCCTTTTGATTGATAATAGCGCCAATCTCAAATTTCACAACCTCATCAAATTCCGTTTGGAAAATAATCCAGTTTTCTTCATTGAAGTAGTTCTCAAATGTATCAAACTCTTCCTGAGTGAACTTAGTAATGCCCTTAAGAGCTAAATCTTTTTTGACTTCACTAATTTTTCTGTTGATCATTTTAAATCCAAACAATTCCAGCTCTGGACTCGAGGCTACGATATAACCCAATTTAAAATCTTCTTCAACATAGAAAGTCAAACGCATTTTCAGCTTGTTATAAGCAAAAATCACATTGTTATCTTCGTCCTTGTAATTGCGATCTGGCTTGCCGTACAGTGCCGTCACATCATTTTGTTTCATTCCGAAAATGAGTTTCTCAATTCCGTTTTTTGGGATTATTTTCATTTGTAGCTGATTATTTTTTTATTCGTTATTAGTCGTAAGCACCCGCTGCTTTATGCTTTCGCCAAATTTGGAATCGCACCAAGTACCTATGGTTTTCTTAGCTTGCAAAGTTCGGAAAGATTTTCACAAACTCGACTACTTTTTGCAACTAAAAGTTAGCAGAAAACGAGAACTACTTCCACCAAATCAATATTAAACGAGGCATAATCTGCAATAAAAACAGCAACAGCTGATGAAATAGCTAACAACCAAGGATTGGTTGGGTTGATCCCGACGAACGAACATTGAATTCGGAGTGGAATACTCCATCCTAAAGATCGGAATCGTTTGCACGACGTCAACACTTCTGATGTTCGAGGCAAATTATCCAAAGCCTAGATAGCCATCTGAGTCTAGCGGTAATTGTGTCTTTTCTTGCGTTTAATTTAACTTAATCGAAAACCGATATAACTTCGTTACTGCAAGTGACAAGAAGACAAAAGCCCTAGAATACTACCTATTGAATGCAAAAATAAATGATGAAAATTAAATTTAAATCACTAACTTTCATTTACTTAAATTTATTTTTGAATAGTAAAATTTAGACTGACTTTCTTTCAATTAAATACTGTTGTGCCATGAAAATTTCTTTAGAAAAAAAAATAATAATTGGTTTCATCCTTAATTTATTTGTTGTTTTTGCAATAGCTTGGGTTTTTATCTTGAGAATCGACAAAAAACGAGATCAATCATTAGACAATTCATTGAACTTGATTGAGATTTCATTAATAATTGTTTCTGTCATTTTGTTAACTGTCGTCTATTTTATTATACGCGCTCAACTTCGAGCTAAAAATATTTCTCAAAAATTACTTTCAGAAAATAAGCAATTACTTCAATCCATAATTGATAATACTTCGAGTCCCATATTTATAAAAAAAATAAATGGAGAATATTTGTTAATCAACAAAGAGTTTGAGTCCTTATTTAAAATTTCAAATGAAGAAATAGCAGGGAAAACAGATCAAGAATTTCTGGCACCACTTACTGCGAAGGCTTACAGAGATTCGGATTTTGAAGTCGTCAAAGCTTTGAAAGAATTAAAAACAGAGGAAATAATTCAGCAGGAAGATGGCGAGCACACTTATATCGCGGTCAAATTTCCTATTTATGATGCCACCAAAAGAATATATGCCATAGGAGGCATTTTTACCGATATCTCCGAAAGAAAAAAGCTAGAAGAATCATCTAAAGCTGCAAACAGATTCTTTATGATGTCCGTAGAAATGATGATTATTTCATCTCTGCAAAAATTCATAAAAGTTAATCCGTCAGTTAGTCGAATTTTAGGGTATTCCGAAGAAGAGCTTTTAAGTAAAAATTTCCTAGAATTTACTCATCCTGATGATATTGAAATCACACAAAAAGAAGTGACAAAACTTAAAACAGGAGCTACTTCTATCAAGTTTGAAAACAGATACATTTGCAAAGATGGCAGCTTAAAATGGTTAGCTTGGTCCGTTTTTCCGGATGTTAAAAACGAATTGTTGTATGCTGTTGCCAGTGATATCACCAATCAAAAAGAAATTGAAAATGCGTTAAGTGTTTCAAACATGTTTTTTGATATGTCATTTGATATGTTTGTAGTGATCAAAGATCTCAAATTCATAAAAGTTAATCCAGCCTTTACAAGGATTCTTGGCTATGACCAAAATAAAATAATTAACCGATCCATTTTAGAATTCCTACATCCTGATGATTCCAAAATGGTTACGGATGCAATTAAAAATCTGCAAATTAGCGACTCTGTTATTAGTCACAGGGTTCGAGAACGCACTAAAGACGGCACCTATAAAATACTCGATTGGACCATGACAATTGATATACACACAGGCGTACTGTATGCTGTTGCAAGAGATGTTACAAAATTAGTTAAAAATGAAGAATCTTTAAAAATATCAAATATGTTTTTCAACATGGCATTCGATATTTTAACGGTTGCCAAAGACGGGCACTTCATCAAAATCAATGAGGCCTTCACTAAAACCCTTGGGTACAATCAAGAGGAAATGGATAAAATAAAATTCATAGATTTAATTCATCCTGACGACAAACAAATGGCTACCGAAGTACTTGAAAAACATTATAAAGGAGATTCAATTGTGAATTTCAGAACCCGTTTTCTATGCAAAGACGGATCCTATAAATGGCTGGATTGGAACAGCAACATGGATATTGAAAATGGAGTATTTTACTCGGTTGGACGAAACGTTACTAAACTAGTACAGTTAGAAAACGAACAACAAACCGCCATTGATGATCTTTATGAAAATGAAGAAAAACTACGCCTAATTGTCGAAAATATTAGTGAGGGAATAATTGTGGCAAATGCTGATAAAAAAATCATCATGGCCAACCATATGGCTAATGAAATTTTTGGAATTGAAGAGGATGACAAAATATCACCTAATCTGAGTAATCACTTTGAATTGTATTTTCCAGATGAGAAAACGATTTTTCCTTCTCAAAATTTACCCATGGAACGTGCACTAAACGGAGAGGTGACAACGGATATCGAAATCATACTTTGGAATCCGGTAGCACGAGAAAAGAAACGAGTGCTCATCAGTGGCAGACCATTGGTAGACCAAAATAACACAGTTGTTGCTGCTGTTGTAACTATCAAAGACATTAGCAAATACAAACAGATGGAGCAAGAGTTAAAGGAAACAGAATCAAAATACCGACAACTAATTGGGTACCGAAAAGGAGGAAGTGACACTATGATTTAAGCCTTACACTAGCTCTGTTAATTATTAACTGTATTATTATAGGCTACTTTTCAGTTTTTCTTTAACTTCAAGAAACCATTCTTCTTTTAAGATACTCAAAACAATAGTGTCCCGTCGCAATTCACTTCCTAAAGTTGGCATGTGATTTCTCAAAACTCCTTCTACTTTACAACCTATGCTTTTCATGGCTGCAATACTTCGTTGATTGCTATTATCTGCACGAAATTCTACTCGTTCTACGCCTAAGTTCTCGAATGCAAACTGTAACAATAAGAATTTACAATGTTTATTTAAACCCGTACCTCGGAATGCTTTTCCATACCAAGTATAGCCTAACTGAAGAGTTTTAAAGGCCAGATTCATATCATAAAAACGAGTACTCCCAGCATATTTCCCTGATTTTTTGTCGAAAACTATAAAGGAAAATTCTGTACCATTTTCTCTTGCTTTTAAGGCTATTTGAATATAATTTTCTAGATTCTCTTTTCCATTAGCACGAATTAACGAGTACTGCCAAGTTTCTGGCTCATTCATGGAAATTTCTAATAAATTAGCAACGTCTGATTTTTGCAACGGCCGTAATAAAACGATTTCATCTTCTAAAACCACCTCTTGTAAAAAATTAAAATTCATATACTTTCCAATTAATTGTAAAACGATTGTGTGCATTAAATATAAATCATAAAGTATACTTTATATAAATTATTTCGCGATCGTATTTCAATTTCAAAAAGGATTCCTTTAACAAAATTAAAAAATATACTTCTACATCTTAAATGATAAATCAAACGCTTGTCTTTAATGAGTTTATTATTATTATTTTTTCTTACTTTAGTTCTTTGAAATAACAAATTCGTTTGCTAAAAAAAAATAATGCCAAACCTAAATTTTTAAAATGAAATCACTCCAATCATTCCTGCTCTATTTCGTACTTTGTAGTGCCTGTTCTTCTTATTCTCAAAACCAAAAACCGAAAGAATTTAAAGTAGAATTTGAAAAATTTACCTTAGATAACGGATTACAAGTCATCTTACACCTCGATAGATCAGATCCAGTTGTGGCTGTTGCTTTGACAAGCCACGTAGGTTCTGCGAGAGAAAAAGCGGGCCGAACGGGATTTGCTCATTTATTTGAACACTTACTTTTCTTGGAATCAGAGAATTTAGGCAAAGGAGGTCTTGATAAAATGAGTGCGCGTATTGGTGGTGCTGGAGCAAATGGATCTACTAGTAGAGACCGTACTAATTATTTTCAAACCGTTCCTAAAGATGCATTAGAAAAAATGATTTGGGCTGAAGCAGATAAATTAGGCTATTTTATCAACACGGTTACAGAACCGGTTCTATCAAAAGAAAAACAGGTCGTTAAAAATGAAAAAAGACAGAGTTATGATAATAGACCTTACGGACATACCTTTTCTGTAATATCTAAAAATTTATACCCGTCAACGCATCCCTATAATTGGGATGTTATTGGTTCATTAGAAGACCTACAAAATGCTACTCTTGAAGATGTAAAAAGTTTTTACAATCGCTGGTATGTTCCTAATAATGTTACGTTGACTATTGCCGGAGATTTTGATGTTAAGCAAACTAAAGCGTGGGTTGAAAAATATTTTGGAGAAATAAGACGTGGCGAAGCAATTCCTAAAATGGAAAAACAGCCTGTGACACTGACCGAAACTAAGAAACTCTATTATGAGGATAATTTTGCAAAGCTACCACAACTCACATTGACTTGGCCGTCTGTTTACGAGTACCATCCTGATAGTTATGCCTTAGAAGTGCTGGCCAGTTATCTTTCAAAAGGTAAAAAAGCGCCTTTGTACAAAATTCTTGTTGAAGATAAAAAATTAACCGATGCCGCTGATGTCTTTCAATATAATTCAGAAATAGCCGGTCAGTACATGTTAAGTGTTACTGCATTTGAAAAAGTAAACCTGAATGAAGTTATGAACGGCGTCAACGAAGCTTTTAAAAACTTTGAAACGGAAGGGATTTCACAACAAGATTTAGACCGCATTAAAGCGGGACAAGAAACCGCTTTCTACACTAATTTGTCCAGTGTATTGGGAAAAGGATTTCAACTGGCACAATATGAAATTTTCGCGGGAACACCAGAGTATATTAACCAAGATGTGAAAAAAATTCTGGCAGTGTCTACTGAAGATGTGATGCGGGTATATCAAAAGTACATCAAAGGAAAACAGTATGTAGCCACTAGTTTTGTTCCAAAAGGAGAATCAACTTTAATCTTAAATGGTTCCACATTAGCAGCGGTAGTAGAAGAAAAAATCGTTGAAGGCAAGGAAGATACATTCGATGCCAGCATTGCGGCAACGTATGAAAAGACACCATCTAAATTTGATAGAACTAAAGAACCTTCTTATGGTGAAAGCCCTGATGTGAAGTTACCTTCAGTTTGGAAAAGCAAGTTATCATCTGGACTAAACGTTTTGGGAATTGAAAACCAAGAAGTACCTCTCGTACAATTTCAGTTGCAAATAAAGGGCGGAATGCTCCTAGAAGAAAGTGATAAAATAGGAGTTTCAAATATGTTGGCTGAATTGATGACCAAAGGGACCAAAAACAAAACACCAGAACAACTGGAAAATGCGATCGAAAGTCTTGGAGCCACAATTAACGCCTACGCAACAGATGAGGCAATTTTTATCTCGGTGACTACACTGGCAAAGAATTACAACGCTACTATGGCGTTAGTTCAAGAAATAATAGTACAACCGCGCTGGGACGCAAAAGAATTTGAATTAATCAAGCAAAGTACTTTAAGCCAGATTTTACAACAGAAAGCAGACCCTAATAGCATCGCCAGAAATGAATTCAAAAAATTAATTTATGGAAATGAATCTATTTTAGCGTATAATCGTATTGGAACTGAAAGCACGGTCAAGAAAATTACGCTAGAGGATTTGAAAAATTATTACACTAAAAACACTGCTCCTTCTGTCGCTAATTTTCAGATTGTAGGTGCTATTTCAAAAACGGATGTTATTAATTCTTTAACTTCTTTAAATAAGGACTGGAAATCTAAAAATATTACTTTTCCAAAAATTACAATTGGGAATACAATTACCACTTCAAAAATTTATTTTTATGATGTTCCAGGGGCAAAACAATCCGTAATCCGAATTGGTTATCCTGCACTTGCAGCTACTGATGCTAATTTTTATCCAGCCCAAATAATGAATTATCGCTTAGGTGGTGGAAGTTTTGCATCCCAGCTCACACAGCAATTACGAGAGGGAAAAGGATATACTTATGGCATAAGCTCCTCCTTTACTGGCTCTACTAATAAAGGGCCATTCCTTATTTCTAGTGGTGTTAGATCAAATGTAACCTTTGAATCTGTGAATTTGATCAAGGAAATCTTGCAGCAGTACGGAAAAAATTTCAGCGAGAATGACCTTGAAGTAACCAAAGGATATTTAATAAAGAGCAATGCTAGAGCATTTGAAACGTTGTCATCAAAACTAGAAATGCTTTATGACATTAGCAACTATAATTACGCTGATGACTATGCAAAACAACAGGAAAACATTGTGAAAAATAGCACAGTGGATAGTATAAAAAAGCTTTCAGAAAACTATTTGAATCCTGATAAAATGATCTATTTAGTAGTAGGAGATGCAGAGACACAGTTAAAAAAGTTATCTCAAATTGGTTTTGGAGAGCCTATTCTTTTGAATAAAACGGAAACAAAATAATACTCCGTTTGTTGTTATTATAGTTGGTTCGAATTACAGATCGTAATTAGCCCAGATCGAAGTGAAAAGCCCAGACTGCAAAAAAACAATTTTTTCTTGTCCTGAAAGAGCGACCAACGGGAGCTCCTTTCAGGATATAGAAAAATGTTTATTTAAGGGAGGACTTGAAGCGTAGTGCTGGATTAGCTTCTAAAAAAACTACTCGGCCATTTCATCATAGCGCTGTGGGACTTGAGGATCATACAAAGCACATTTGAATTCCTCCATTATGTTTACCAAGGCATCCATGGTCTTGCCTTCGGTACCATAACAATCAATTTTTATACTTTGCGGCGTGGTTCTAATGTGAAATGCACCTACCCCAGTGTTATTTTTCCAACTTTTATCGTCGACTTTTTCCCATTTTGAGAAAACCGATGCAATTCTATTCAAGATGACTTGAACAGGAAGTTCTTCTAATCCCTCAATGTGAGCCTGTTCTTCGATAATAGCTTCATACACTTCATGATGGTTTAAATAAATTCCCTCAAGATATTTCCAAAAAAGTAATTCGTACATTTTAAAATAGGTGAATATTGAATAGGAAAAGATTAAAAAATCAGCACTAATTCAATGGGTTAATTAATATTCGAAAGTTCCATACTCGCTGGTAATCGTCAGTTTTTTAACGTCAGATTCCGTTACTCTACCTACAATTTGCGCATCAACATTAAATGATTTTGAAATTGCAATAATAGCATCAGCAAGATCTTCTGGAACATAAATTTCCATTCTGTGTCCACAATTAAAAACTTGATACATTTCTTTCCAGTCCGTTTTGGATTCTTCTTGTATCAATTGAAACAATGGTGGCACTGGAAATAAATTATCTTTTATAATGTGTAAGTTTTCTATAAAATGCAAAATTTTGGTTTGCGCTCCTCCACTACAATGCACCATTCCGTGAATTTCAGTAGAAGTATAAATATCTAATATTTTCTTGATAATTGGCGCGTAGGTTCTGGTTGGCGAAAGCACTAATTGTCCTGCATCTATTGGTGAATTTTCAACGGCATCAGTCAATTTTACTTGTCCGGAATAGATTAATTCCTCAGGCACTGCTGGATCAAAACTTTCTGGATATTTAGTTGCCAGGTACTTCCCAAAGACATCATGACGTGCCGATGTCAAGCCGTTGCTTCCCATTCCGCCATTATAGCTTTTCTCATACGTAGCTTGACCAAAAGAAGCCAATCCTACTATTACGTCTCCTGCTTTAATGTTAGCATTGTCAATTACTTTGCTTCGTTTCATGCGAGCTGTAACTGTTGAATCAACAATTATAGTTCGAACAATATCACCTACATCTGCGGTTTCACCCCCTGTGGAATGTATGGTTACCCCAAAAGAGTCTAATTCTTTGATTAATTCTTCGGTTCCATTGATAATTGCTGAAATTACTTCGGCAGTAATGAGATTTTTGTTTCGTCCAATAGTGGATGAAAGCAAAATATTATCGGTAGCACCTACACATAGTAGGTCGTCAATATTCATAATCAACGCATCTTGAGCAATGCCTTTCCAAACTGAAATATCGCCAGTCTCTTTCCAATATAAGTATGCCAAAGAGGATTTTGTTCCCGCTCCATCTGCATGCATTATAAGACAATAATCATCATCTTGAGTTAGATAATCCGGGACGATTTTACAAAAAGCTTGCGGAAATAACCCTTTATCAATGTTTTTTATTGCGTTGTGTACGTCCTCTTTGGATGCCGAAACACCGCGAAGAGCATATCTTTTTGAAGTATCTGAACTCATGTAGTATAGTTGTGAAGTCTGCTTTTAAGCAGCTGGTTGTGCGGCAAAGATAATTATTTTTTTTCGGTTTTGTCTATCGAGTTTAAGAACTGTTTTTGTATCAATTGTTCTTTAAAGAGAAATTATTTAAAGTTACAAATAAGCAACTGCCTGCTAAATATCCTAAAACTATTCTAAAAAAAATGTCTACCTGAGTTAGGCAGACATTTTTATATTTACGTTACCCTATTCTATTTCCATTCCGGCATGGAACCGCCTGAAAATAAGATCACACGGGTGTCTACATCATTAATACTGGCTTTCACAACGTTCTTTATGGAAATTCCATCATTAGAAGTACTGGTAAAAATGACTTCCGCTTCGTTTGGAGAAAATTTAACATCAAGATCATTAAACCCATTTGGTTTGCTTGTGTCGATTTCAGTTGAAGCATTGGTCACTCTATTGTACATAAAAATGCGAGAATCAAGTCGTCTATAATTGGCGCTTTGATAGCCTGAAACATCTCTAGTATACACAATATTTCTATTATCAACGGAAATATTCAATCCGCTAACTGCTCCACTTAATCCAGAAAGGACTTGATAAAGTAAAGCTCCAGCACTATTTATGACATAAATTTCTACGTTATACCCGGAGATATCATTCACTTTCAATACGATTTGACTTCCATCCTGACTCCAATCACATTCTGATATAAATTTACCATTTGGCGTTTTAAATAATTGTACTAGTCCACTACCATTAGCATTAATCTGATACAACTTATCAAAATTTGGATAAATCAATTGACTACCGTTAGTGCTCCAACTGTAACTTACATGTTCCATATTAAATCCTGCAATTGGAATTGAATTGGTTACTTTAAATACGCTTGAACCATCAGGATTCATGGTGTAGATTTGATTTTGTGATCCATCAGAACTGATATAAGCAATTTTTTTAATCTGCAGATTCTTTTTAGGTCTAAAACTATTAACCTCAGAGGAGGATAATTGCAGTTCATTTCCAGCTTCGTCAGCAGTATAAATAACATTATTACTGTTTACTTTTTTAACATATAAAAATCTAGGATTAGGAAATGCAAGTGTTGTAAAGCTTCGAGTTACGCTATTTGAAGGCGCATTAATTCCATCCGATGATGACACTTGCCAATAGTATTTTGTACTATAGCTCAAACCAGATATTTCTAAACTTGGAGTTTTAATATCTTTGAAAGTAGTAATAACGTCTGTAGTTCCGTTTTTAAGAGTCACTGTAAACGTAAGCGGATCAAGTTCTTTATCAGTCGCTGTCCAAGTCAAATTTAGTTTTAAGGCCTGGCCTTTAGCGTCGTCCGCTGGTGCTGTTAATAGTGGAATTTCAGGTGGTTTATTATTTGCTGTTGAAATATCTAATTCGAAAATTATTTGAACAGTAGTGTTTTTCGTTACAGTTGCAGGTTCAAATTTTGAGATGTATCCATCTTTTTGAGCTTGAAAAGAATATTTGCCTACTAAAATTTCACTAAATTCAAAATACCCATCTTTATCTGAAAAGTACGTGCTGGTAGTAGGGCTGGTTAAGACTCTTGCATTTGCAATAGGCTCGAAAGTTTCTGAATCAACAACTCTACCTTTTACTATTCCCATGCCACTGTCATCAATCTGTTCTTCAGAACAAGAAACGAAGAGAATGAAACACATTATGATTTTTATTGCTAATTTTTTCATCACTATATTGTATTATTAATTTAGATATCTGAGCACATTTGAACTTTTAGTTCCTGATTTTTTCCTTATGATTATTGTCGATTAAGTTCAATCTCACTTAATAATAGTTTTTTGTTTTCGAGGAAAATAATAAGTCATTCCAAATCCGAAACGCCAATAATAATCATCTCGGACACCGCTTACGACATAGTCAATAGTATCTGAAAAATTCAAATTATGTTCTGCGTACAACTTTAAACCAAAATTATTGGTCACCAAATATTCTATACCGGCACCGTATTGAACCTTTCCAGCGAAATTTTCAAAAGCAGAATTAAAACTAGTTCCAAAACCACCAAAAACGTAAGGCGTGAGAACATCATAAGGAAGAACTAAATATTCCAGATTTAAATCTAAAGAAGCATAACCCACATCTAATTTTTCTTTATTTCCGAGTCGAAATAAATTACTTGAGGCACTCAAATTTAGGTTTGGTTTTATGAAGTACTTTATTGCGCCTCTAAGCATTGGTTTGGCAACAGGATTAGGATAATCACCAGCCATATAAGTTGCTCCTCCTGTAGCCTCTAAACCTAATTTCCCTCGCTTTTCATTTCTATTCCTACCATGTAACATGGCTAAATCCGACTCCTCTTTTTCTTTAGTGTAGGAATCTATATAGGCAGTTACATCCTTAGAGGTAGCATTTACTTCCCAAAGGTTATCTTTAATTCCATCAACAATTAAACCTTCAACGGCTTTTTCGATGGCCTCAGTAACGGCAAGTTGAATTGGTTCATTTCTAGTGAAACCCGTTTCCACTTCGAGAAGTCTTTTAATATTTACATATTTAAATAAGTTCGCATCTACGCTTTGAGAAAGAATTGTTTTGGAAACATAAACGGTATTCAAAATTTTCCCATTAGATGTCGAAACTAGCCTAAGATAAATGGAGATTCGATCCTGTCTGTACCTAGTAGAGCCACCAGTTCCAAAATACCTCGCACCAAACCCACCAGTAATAATGTTAGAATCATAGGATATTATTCCTCCTTCTAACAAAACTCCTGCAAATAATAGTGGCGTTAACTGGGTTTCTGGAGTTTTTGAATCTGTTGCATATTCTTGTCGAGTGGATCTTATAATGTTTCTCTCATTTAAAAGATTTCCAAGATTTTCTCTTTCTATAGGCACAAACCATTTGGAGTCGCCCAAGGCTTTTATCAGGATCGAAGTAGCACCTTGAGTGACTGCAGTGCTGAATGTACTCCCTTGATCAATAGCTTTATACTGACCCGTTTGATCCTTAAACTTATAGACCCCAACAACAATTTGTTCCTTAGGTTTAGGCAGTTTTGTGAGTAATGAAGTAGCTGGTGTGTTTTCTCCATAGACTGCTTTTTCAATACCAACTGGCTGATTGAAATAAGCTCCACAACTAGACAATAGAAAAACAAACAAAAGTGTGATTGTAGCGTTTTTATTCATAACAATAGGTAGAAATTAAGGGCACATTTTGGGCAAAATTGCATTCTAACAATTTTAAAATTTGATGTATAATTTTAAAATGATTCAGTAAGTATTAAATATTTCATTCTCGTGGTTCTAATTTCCTGGAATAATAATCTGAGTTTGTTCACCAGTATCGGTATCAAGTATATCGACAACTAAACCTAGATTTGAAGGATAAATATCCACCGATAGGCTTCCAAATACATAAGCACCCTCCTTAATCCCTCCAGTTCCAAATTGTTTTTGAAACAAGGAATTGGAAATTTGATTCAGAATCTGATTATTAAGATTTTGTTTGAAACGCTCTAGCTCTGTTGGTTGCTCAAATCCGTTACCGGCATCCTCTTTAAATTCATTTTGCGCCTCGGCAGAACTAAGCAACCACTGATAGTTGAATGTATCTCCACCAAAAGCAGGATTTCTAGGTTTATAAACTAAATCTTGAGCACTTAAATTCACAAAAAACAAACAGAAAAAAGCTGTTAAAAATAATAGTTTCATAATAGTAATGTTTTAAAGGATAGAATAATTTTGAAGATTTTTAAAAACTAAACAACTGTAAAATTTAATTAGTTTAGCATTGAATATCTTTCTCATATTTATGGTGACAGCGTATTACAACTAATCAATAATGCGTAATAAATTTGGCGTTTTTTTCAATATTTTTAAAATATTTAAATATTTTAGCAGAAGAAGTTTCAGCCATATATTTTAGAAAATCTTCATCCGGCCTAGCATTGAATTCTTCAATAATATCACTATCTACTTTCACGGTTATTTTGGTAGTTCGACCAAATGACAACTCCTCTTGTAGTGTAATTATTTTTTGAGATTTGATATTCAATTTGGAAAATTCCGAGTAAAATAAATCGTAGAAATCAGAACCTAATTTTGTTTTTGTTTCATTAGCGACAATCCCTATCATTTCCAGTCCATCATTAGGCCTTATTACAGTTACTTTAGCTTCATCTTCTCCACCAAAAACAACACGATCTTTCCCTATTATTTTATTATCCTCATCATAAATCAATAACAATATAATAATCTGATCTTGTGCCCCCCTGCTAACCTGTGTTTTAGAAAGGCTAACTTTTTGAATCGGCTCTAATGTAGCACGACCTTCCTGTGCATTGTCAGATCTATTAGCATTTGCCTTATTTTTCTTAAAAACAGTAAGTTTGAATGAAATATTTCTAAATTCAGATTTTAAATTTTCTACTGTTGCTGTTGCCGAAAGTGTATTTTCTATTTCTTCGACTTCTATTTTTGGTTTAATGTCCTTATTAATATTCTGAGAAAAACAAAACCCTATATTAAAAAAGAAAAGGAGAATGATCTTATACTTACTTGATTTCATAACCTAATGATTAAATATGTAGATAGTCCCTGAGTTTCCAGTCTGAGTAATTTTTAAATCCTTTGAAATAGAATTTGTACCGTTATTAAACAACGTAAGATTATTTCCTTCCTGATTTATAGACATGTCAATAGCAGAACCCGAGTACAAAGAAAAATCACTTATAAAATTATTAGATCCCGATTGTGAAACGAACTGATTTAGATCACCCGTATTCTTATACATATCTAAATAATTATTAAATCCATTCTGGTTTACGGCGATTTCATAATTTTCGGACTTTATAGTAACAGTCGCATAATTATTAAAGCCTACCTGTTGTACTTGTATTAAATTATTATTTTGAAGATAATTATCTAATAGTTGAGTTTGGCCAATGGCACCATCATTAAATTTAGAAAGTGTCGTTTTATCTATCAGTTCATAAATACCTGAAGAAGTATTTGTTTGAAGAACTTGTGCTTTTACGTAACTGACATTTAAAAATGCAATGATAAAAAGCGTAGTGTAAATTTTTGATTTCATGACTTGTTAATTTATTGTCAAACACATAAAATAGTAGATTCTGAAAATAATTACAAAAACGAATCATAGAACTAAACTCAAAAAATAAAAAAGAATTTAGGTAGGAGAATTTTGAAAAACTTGGTCTGAAAAGAAAAAATTCAACCGAATTATTCTTAGATAATTTTTTTTTAATAAAAAAGGGATAGAGCTGATACTTCAACTCCATCCCCTTTATAAGTATGAAATTTAGTTCGATTGCATTACAATACTTAAATTTCCAAGTCCCCATTGGTTCACAGTACTCATGTGATCATTACCAGTTTGAAAAGTCCAAGCAGCGTTAGAAGTTCCATATTGATTAATGTAAGAAGTATTGTCAGCTCCAAATTGAACCGTAAGAGCTGAATTATCATCTCCTAATTGATATACATTGGCATCGTTAAAAAATCCAACTTGCAATACATCAGAACTATTTCCGTCTCCAATTTGCATTACATTTGAACTGTTTCCCACAATAAACTGTAATGTTGTTGAGGAATTATCTCTTCCTAATTGAGTAGTTTGAGAATAATTAAACTCTCCTAATTGCCCAGTAACGGCATCATTTCTTCTACCATTTTGGTCAATAAAAGCAGCATTTGCAAAGCCAAGTTGTCCAATGTAAGCATCATTGCGACGGCCATCTTGCTCAACATCTGCAAGGTTTAAAAACCCTCCTTGATTGGTATCAGATTCATTGAATCTACCATCTTGATCAATAATTGCTAAGTTGGCCACTCCTAACTGCAAAACATCTGAATCGTTTTGCATTCCAACTTGCATTACTAAGCCTGCATTTGCAGTTCCTACTTGGTTCACCATACTTACGTTCCCTTGTGCAAAAGCCAATGAACCTACTAGCATCGCGGAGATGCTCAAAATTACTTTTTTCATAATAAATATATTTAATTGGTTGTTAATACAAATTATCATGTAGGTTTAAAAAAAGTGATTTGGGAACCTCTTTTTTTGTGTAATAAATAACAAGACTTTTAGTATTAATAATAGCCTCTATTTTTTAACTACATATCAAAGATATAAAACATAATTAAAAACAACCACGTATAAATACTTGTTTTTCATGCAATTAAACTAATTTTCGATGAAATGTAATTCTGTATCGATAAACTACGTTTTATCAAAATTTATAAACAAGAAAAGTACTACTTAATATTATATTGCCAAAATTCCTCTTATTTATACTATATTTAGTAAGAACTATAATATGAAAACAACAAGATAAAGCGAAGAAAACTTTAGGAATACATTTTAAGACATTCAATAGCTCCGTTATCATCCTCAAGTTCTAAATATCAAAAAAAGATAGTATGTACTTTTACATTTGAAACTCTAATAAATGAAACCTATTTTATATCTCTAATTGAAATCATTTAAAAATAAAATCAAAACATTACTACTCCTTACTAACTAGACCTAATATTGTTATTTTGATTGATGAAAAGTTTTGAGATAAAAAAATGCCTCTCCAAAAAGGAAAGGCATTTAGAAATTTTAGAAAAACTACTTATTACTTCGTAAATAATAATTCTCTATATTTAGTTAAAGTCCAGATTTCATTGTCTACCAACAACTCTAATTTATCACAATGATTTCTAATAATTTCAAAATAAGGTTTTACTTTATTGCAATATGCTTCAGCCATTTCCTGTGCATCAGTCAAATTATTAGCACTCTTTCTCTCGTTAGTCATCTCTTGTACTTTAGAGTTGATTCCTTCTATATGACCTGAAATTTCTTTTATCAAAACAATTTGCTCTTTAGCTATTGTTTCAAAATCTGCTCCAAAAATGTCTTTTAGTCCTTTTACATTAGCAATCAGCGTATTTTGATAACGAATTGCAGTTGGTATAACGTGATTTTTTGAAATATCACCTAAAACGCGACCTTCAATTTGGATTTTCTTGGTATATTCCTCTAATTCAATTTCGTATCGAGCTTCTACTTCAATATGATTCATAATATTCAATTCAGAAAACAGATCTAAAGATTGTTTAGAAATTCTTGCTTTTAAAGCTTCAGGCGTCGTTTTGAAATTACTCAAACCTCTTTTTGCAGCTTCAATTTCCCATTCTTCACTATAACCGTCTCCTTCAAAAAGGATTTTTTTAGATTGTTTAATGTACTCTCTTAAAACATTGAAGATCGCATCATCTTTCTTCATGTCTTTAGAATCAATCAAAGCATCAACTTCAACTTTAAAATCTCTAAGTTGTTTTGCAACAATAGCGTTTAGAGTGGTCATTGCATTCGAGCAGTTCGCCGTAGATCCTACTGCTCTAAACTCAAATTTATTTCCTGTAAAAGCAAAAGGTGACGTTCTATTTCTATCAGTGTTGTCTAAAAGAACGTCTGGAATTTTTCCTACTACGTTTAATTTTAGATCTGTTTTTTCTTCTGGAGATAATTTACCGGTAGTCACCCCTTCTAATTCCGCTAAAACTTTAGTCAATTGTCCACCAATAAATACAGAGATGATTGCCGGCGGCGCTTCATTAGCTCCTAATCTATGATCATTACTTGCTGAAGCAATAGCAGCTCTCAATAGTGACTCATTATCATTTACCGCTTTTATGGTATTAATAAAGAATGTCAAAAACTGCAAATTACTCATTGGCGTTTTACTAGGACTCAACAAGTTTACACCCGTATCAGTAGCTAAAGACCAGTTATTGTGTTTTCCTGAACCATTCACTCCTTTGAAAGGTTTTTCATGGAATAACACTTTCAATTCGTGACGTTCAGCTACTTTTTGCATTACATCCATCAACAAACAGTTGTGATCCACAGCCAAGTTTGTTTCTTCAAAAATAGGCGCTAATTCAAATTGATTTGGCGCTACTTCATTATGACGTGTTTTTACTGGAATTCCTAACAACATACATTCTTGTTCCAAATCTCTCATGTAAGTCAAGGCGCGAGTTGGAATAGATCCAAAATAATGGTCGTCTAATTGTTGCCCTTTTGCAGAAGTATGTCCTAACAAAGTTCTTCCTGTCATAATAAGATCAGGACGAGAATTTGCTAGCGCTCTGTCTACTAAAAAATATTCTTGTTCCCAACCTAAAGTTGCAGTAACTTTTTTTACATTTTTATCAAAATATTTACATACTTCGGTAGCAGCATCATCCATAACCATAAGGGCACGCAATAAAGGTGTCTTATAATCTAAAGCCTCTCCGGTGTACGAAATAAAAACAGTTGGAATACATAAAGTAGTTCCAAAAATAAATGCTGGCGAGGTTGGATCCCAGGCAGTATATCCTCTTGCTTCAAATGTATTTCTAATTCCACCATTTGGGAAACTGGAAGCATCCGGTTCTTGTTGTACCAATTGAGCACCACCAAATTTTTCAACAGGATCGCTACCGTCATAAGATGTCTCAAAAAAAGCATCATGTTTCTCTGCTGTTGTACCTGTAAGTGGTTGAAACCAGTGCGTATAATGAGTTACTCCTTTAGATAAAGCCCACTCTTTCATACCCATAGCGATATAATCCGCTAATTTTCTGTCTATTTTAGTTCCATGCTGAACTGCATCGCGAACTCCTTTAAAAGCATCAGAAGTCAAAAACTGCTTCATTGCTTTGTCATTAAAGACATTTGAACCAAAAATAGTAGATTTTCTATCAGATTCTTCAAATTTAACTGGCTTTCTGGTCGATGCTTCTCTCAAAGCTTGAAAACGTAATGTTGACATAAAAATTGTTTTTAATTAATTAGACCCCTATTATTTTGATGCAAATATAATTTAATTATTACTTTTAAGAAATTTTGCCTCTAATTTTTATGGGCCAAAGACCTAAATTTACGAAATCAACAAAAAAATATACTTAAAATCACAACTTAGTAATTTTAAAGCCGTTATTTTCGAAAGTGATAGATTTGATAAAAAAACCAAAAGAGTAAAAAGTCAGTAACTTTTCCTTAAAATTTCTAGTTAAGTTAAACAATCAAAAAGTATCTTTACGCAAAAATTTAAATACCTAAAATTTATGATTGTCTGGATTTCTTTTTTAACTGCTGTTTTGATTTTTTTAGCTCTAGATTTGGGAGTTTTTAATAAAACACCACACATTATAAGTTCCAAAGAGGCCGGCAAATGGACCGCAATATGGGTGACATTATCTTTTATGTTCTCTGGAGTAATTTACTGGCTTTACACTACGGATTATATTGCCAATCCAGATTCTTTAAAACCTGCTGCCGCATCAATAAAGTTCATTACGGGCTATTTGATAGAATTATCCCTTAGTATTGATAATATTTTTGTTATCGCTATTATTTTTTCTGCCTTTAAAATTCCGCAAAAATACCAACATAGAGTACTATTTTGGGGAATTCTTGGCGCTATAGTCTTTAGAGGTCTGATGATCTATTTTGGAGTTTTATTGATTAACAAATTCTCATGGATGACCTATATTTTTGGAGGTTTTCTAATTTACACCGCCATGAAAATGTTATTTAGTGGAGAAGACGAAAAATTTGAACCAAAAAAATCATTCATTTATAAAGTGCTGAAAAAAGTCATGCCAATTTCTAATCACATTGATGGAGAGCATTTCTTTGTAAAAAGAAGACATATTACAGCCGCTACTCCTCTATTTGTTGCGCTAATCGTAATTGAAGTTATGGATGTCGTTTTTGCGATTGATAGTGTTCCTGCAATTTTAGCCATAACAAGTGATCCTTTCTTAGTTTTTAGTTCTAATATCTTTGCCATTTTAGGATTGCGTTCTATGTATTTCTTTCTGGCTCACATGCTAGACAAATTTGCTCATTTAGAGTACAGTCTAATTGCCATCTTAACTTTTGTAGGTGTTAAAATGCTACTCCATGATTATCTAAAATTGCCAGAATGGGTGTCACTCGCTTTTATAGCCGTTTCCCTTATCGCAGGAATTATTGCGTCACTTAGAAAGAGCAGTAAAGAAATGGTATAAAACAAAAAAAGTACAAACAATAAAAAAAGGAAATCTCTCGATTTCCTTTTTTTATTGTTAAAATTCATCCCTACAAATTGATTTTCTTAACACTATTCCCATCAACTTTTAATGCAGACATTACGGAATCAATATTGTTTTTATTAATCGTTTTAGCAAATCCATCTGGTATGATAACAATTCTAAAAGTTTGATTTTGTGTCCAACTAGACGGCAATGTATTCAGACTGAAATTAGCCGACAAAAAGATATTCACGTTAAATCTAGAATAATCAAAATTGAAATCTAGTGCTCCACCATCATTAAAATAATACGTTTGAGGCATTAACTTCCAAACATCTTGTCCATTTACTACATCATATAAATGGTAAACTAAAACAGAATCCGAGGAATAAATTGGTGGATCAAAAACGACCAATCTACTATAATTATTATTGAAATTAAATGAAGTCGTCACTTCAAAAACTTCTGTTCTTGGGCTATTATCCGTATTGTCATATACTTCTGTTATTTCACAACTTTGTAGTGCCATCATCCCGATGAAAACTAAAAATAAGGTAATTTTTTTCATTCTTTATCGTTTTTATAATTTATATTAAAAAACACTATCCATGAATTGTGCCAAATTTTATTGTGAAGAATTTTGTACTTTTGAATTATGGAACAGAAACTTAAATTATACATGATAATGCTAGGCTGTGTGCCAGAAGGACGGTTTACAGAGCAGCATGATATTTTTTTCGGAATCGGTAGTTCCTTGAAAGAATTGGTACCTCACATGAAAACTTTTTGGCCTGAAGCCAAAGGAAAAATTCATATTGATGCTTGGCGAGAAGTAACGGTAGTGGATGACTTCTTGATTGAAATAATCCCCAACAAAAATGCAATAACTGCGCCATCGGAACAGTTATTTTTCATCAATTTAGGAGGTTATAAAGAAAATGAATTTGAAGAATACCATTATAAGATGATTACAGTTGCTCCTACTTTAGCATTAGCAGCAAAAAAATCAAAAAAAACTGCATTTTACAAGCATTGCGGTTTCAAAGAAGCACCTTCACATATTGATGATCAATACGGAATTGATGTAGATGATATTTACAATGTTGCAGACATGCTTTCAGTGCATTTCAGAAGTTTATATTCGATAAAAATCACGAAATATGAAATAAATTGCCAGCAAGATACTTTGCATATTGGGTATGTCAAATTAAATAAAATAAAATAAAAATCTCCTTGGCGCACACGCCTATTTCACGCAACTTTATCAAACATTATATTTATTTTAAGACCTCTTTGTGAACTACAGCAGCATATAATTTGTAATTTTAGAATATTAACACCTCTATAAATTAAAAGAATATGGAAAAGAGAATAGCTATTTTAGCCACAAATGGATTTGAAGAAGTTGAATTAAGTTCGCCAAAAGAATATTTAGAGCAGCAAGGATGGAAAGCAGAAATTATTAGTCCCGAAAACGGAACTATAAAAGCATGGGCCAAAACAGATTGGGGGAAAGATTATAAAGTCGACCAACTTGTAAACAATGTAAAGGCTAGCGATTACGATGCACTAGTGCTACCCGGCGGTGTAATAAATCCAGATAAATTACGAACAAATGAAGCTGCTTTGCATTTCATAAAAGACTTTTTCAAAGAAGGAAAACCAGTAGCTGCAATTTGCCATGGGCCTCAAATTTTGATAAGCGCCAATCTAGTCAAAGGAAGAAAAATGACGTCTTATCCTTCTATAAAGATTGACTTAATTAACGCAGGCGCAGAATGGCATGATAAAGAAGTAATTGTAGACAGAGGCCTTGTTACAAGCCGAAATCCTGATGATTTACCAGCATTTAATAAAAAATTAGTAGAACAAATTAAAGAAGGAAAGCAACAGCAAGTTGAATAAATTTTTTAGCCTTTAAACAAAAAAAAATGCGGAAAATTATTTCCGCATTTTTTATAATATCGTAATCGATATTTATTTCTTGAATACATCCCGATAAAAATTGGGATAACTGATACACACACTTTTCTTGAAAAGATCCCTATAAAAATCGAGATAAACGATTCATCTTTTATTATTGATCAGATCCCGATAAAAAGCGGGATAAGCGATTCATCTTTTATTATTGAAAAAGATCCCGCCCGAAAGCGGGTTAAGCGATTCACACACTTTTTGCTTGAATAGATCCCGATAAAAATCGGGATAAGCGATTCACACACTTTTTGCTTGAATAGATCCCGATAAAAATCGGGATAAGCGATTCACACACTTTTTTGCAGAGCAAAAAAGTGGTTCTCTGCTTACATATTTCTTCTATACTGACCGCCTACTTCAAATAAAGCCGAAGTGATTTGCCCCAAAGAACAAACCTTAGTTGCTTCCATTAAATGTTCAAATAAATTTTCATTTTTAATGGCAGCTTCCTGAAGCGTATTTAAATGTTCATTTACCAAATCCTGATTCGCTTGGTGTAAATGAGTTAACATATCAATTTGATATTGTTTTTCTTCTTCTGTGGCACGAATTACTTCAGCTGGAATAACAGTTGGTGAACCTTTAGAACTCAAGAATGTATTGACACCAATAATTGGAAATTCACCGGTATGTTTCAACGTTTCATAATACAAGCTTTCTTCTTGAATTTTACTTCTTTGGTACATCGTTTCCATAGCACCAAGTACGCCACCACGTTCGGTAATTCGGTCGAATTCTAGTAAAACTGCAGCTTCCACTAAGTCTGTTAATTCTTCGATAATGAAAGCACCTTGAATTGGGTTTTCGTTTTTGGCCAAACCTAATTCTTTATTGATAATCAACTGAATCGCCATGGCACGACGCACTGATTCTTCTGTTGGCGTTGTAATTGCTTCATCATACGCATTGGTATGCAATGAATTACAGTTGTCGTAAATGGCATATAAGGCTTGCAAAGTCGTACGAATATCGTTGAAATCAATTTCCTGTGCATGCAACGAACGTCCTGATGTTTGAATGTGGTATTTCAACATTTGGGCTCTTTCATTAGCGCCATATTTATTCTTCATGGCTTTTGCCCAAATTTTACGCGCTACACGACCAATTACTGCATATTCAGGATCGACACCATTCGAGAAAAAGAACGATAAGTTGGGTCCAAAATCATTGATGTTCATTCCACGACTCAAATAATATTCCACATACGTGAACCCATTGGAAAGTGTGAAAGCCAATTGTGTAATTGGATTTGCACCCGCTTCGGCAATGTGATATCCTGAAATAGATACCGAATAGAAGTTTCTAACATTCTTGGTAATAAAATATTCCTGCACGTCACCCATCAAGCGCAACGCAAATTCCGTAGAGAAAATACAAGTATTTTGTGCTTGGTCTTCTTTTAAAATATCAGCCTGAACCGTTCCACGAACTTGAGATAACGTTCTAGCTTTTATTTCGTTATACACTTCCAAAGGTAAAACCTGATCTCCGGTAACGCCCAAAAGCAGTAATCCTAAACCGTTATTTCCTGAAGGTAAATCTCCCTGATAATGTGGTCTTTCGACTCCTTTGTATTTGTATATTTTGTTTATTTTTGCTTCAACTTCTTTTTCAAGACCATTTTCTTTGATGTAGAATTCACATTGCTGATCAATTGCCGCATTCATGAAAAAGCCTAATAACATAGGCGCCGGTCCATTAATAGTCATACTCACAGAGGTCATAGCATGAACCAAATCGAAACCAGAATATAATTTCTTGGCATCGTCCAAACAGCAAATTGAAACTCCGGCATTACCGATTTTTCCATAAATATCCGGACGAACGTGAGGATCATTACCGTATAAAGTCACGCTATCAAAAGCAGTTGACAATCGTTTTGCAGGCAATCCTGCACTTACGTAATGAAAACGTTTGTTCGTTCTTTCTGGCCCACCTTCTCCTGCAAACATTCGAGAAGGATCTTCTCCTTCACGTTTGAAAGGATATAAACCTGCGGTAAAAGGAAATTCTCCAGGAACATTTTCCTGCAAACACCAACGCAAGATATCACCCCAAGCTTTGTATTTTGGTAACGCAATTTTCGGAATTTGAGAATGCGAAAGGGACTCCGTGTGTGTCGCCATTTTAATTTCTCTATCACGAACTTTGAACGTATACACTGGATTTTTATACTTATTTACTTTTTCGTCCCAAGTCAAAATAATTTCCCAATTGTACGGATCCAAATCCATTTTTACTTTATCGAATTGATTTAGTAAAAGGTTGAGGAATATTTTATTTTCGGCAGCACCTGATTTTTCCGATTCTAAAGCGGTTGGTAAAACTGAATCGTCATCAATCCCCGCTTTATTAATTAATGGTACTTTTCCAGAGACCGTTTCTAACGTTTTGAAAATCCCATATAATTTCTGAGCCACTTGTTCTTGACTTACTGCCGTAACATCATATTTGCGGTTACTTTCAGCAATTTCAGATAAGTAACGTGTTCTATGTGGTGGAATTACGAAGATTTTCTCGCTCATTTCACGCGTGATTTTAAAAGTCGATTTCAAATCTGAATCTGTTTTTTCAACGATCTTATCCATGATCGATTTATACAACGTATTCATTCCCGGATCATTAAATTGCGAAGCAATAGTCCCGAAAACTGGCATATCATCTGGACTTGCATCCCATAAATTATGATTGCGTTGGTATTGTTTTTTGACATCACGAATGGCATCTAATGCTCCACGTTTGTCGAATTTATTTAAAGCAACCAAATCAGCAAAATCTAACATATCGATTTTTTCCAACTGAGTTGCTGCTCCAAATTCTGGTGTCATTACATATAAAGAAACATCGGAATGATCCATAATTTCGGTATCCGATTGACCAATTCCAGAAGTTTCAAGAATTATAATATCATATTTTGCAGCTTTTAATACTTGAATCGCTTCAGCAACATATTTAGACAAAGCTAAATTCGATTGACGAGTTGCCAACGAACGCATATAAACTCTAGGATTATTGATAGCATTCATACGAATTCTATCTCCTAATAAAGCGCCTCCTGTTTTACGTTTTGACGGATCGACCGATATTAAACCAATGGTTTTTTCTGGAAAATCGATTAAAAAACGACGTACTAATTCATCTACTAATGATGATTTTCCTGAACCACCTGTTCCTGTAATTCCTAAAACTGGAATTTTTGAGGTTTCGTTATTTTTATGAATAGTTTCAAAAACCGGTTTCGCTATTTCAGGAAAGTTTTCTGCAGCAGAAATTAATCGAGCAATTGCTGTTGGATTTTTTTCTTCAATACGGGATAATTCTCCGTTTAGTTTGTCTCCAATAGGATAATCCGATTGTTGAACCAAATCATTTATCATCCCTTGTAATCCCATGGCTCGACCATCATCCGGTGCATAAATACGGGTAATTCCGTACGCCTGCAATTCTGCTATTTCTGAGGGCAAAATAACTCCGCCACCACCTCCAAATATTTTAATTTGTCCCGCTCCTTTTTCTTGAAGCAAGTCGTACATATATTTAAAATATTCATTGTGTCCTCCTTGGTAAGATGTTATTGCAATGGCATTAGCATCTTCTTGAATTGCAGTATTAACTACTTCTTCTACGCTTCGGTCGTGACCTAAATGAATTACCTCAACACCTGTAGATTGGATAATCCTACGCATAATGTTGATTGCGGCATCGTGACCGTCAAAAAGAGCAGCTGCTGTAACAATTCTTACTTTATTGTTAGGGATATACGGTTTTTGTTGTTCCATTTTTATTTAAATGTCGATTTTAGGACTGCAATTTACGAAAATAATAAAAATTTATTGTTGAAAATTTGAATTTTAAGCGTGTATTTTTTGAATTTTAAAGCAGACAACTGTTATTAATTCAAAAAAAAAATCTGCCACCGCTTACTTCTGCTAGTTAGCCCCAATAAAGTATATCATTTATCTGTAAAACATACAATTCCTCCTTTTACTTTGGCACATAAATTAGATTTTTCATTTATAACCCTTTCAAATAGTTACTTCCATTTTATAAATAGAATAGCGAATTGGTATACTATTCAAAATACTCTTGCGACGTGCCTTATTTTTAAAAAATTAATACGGAAGTATTTCTAGTATTTCTTTTTTACCCCATTCCATTTTGTATTCTTAAAAAAAAATAAGATCAATAAGGTAAAAGGAAAATTCATGCTCATTTAAAATATTTTTTGTAATTTTAATACTGTTTATGTAATTGCAGATAGCGTATCCAAAATAGCTGCCTTAAAAATCATCCATACATCAATAAGGTAACGTTTGAAGTGTGTATGAATAATTTCTGCAAAGGAATTATTCATTTATGGATCTAACTGTTCAAATTTCGCCAAGGAGCTATTAATCAGTTGAACGAACAAATAATCATTGGTAATTCAAGAAAGAAATGCTATGAATAAAATTCATTTGAACCGTTTTCTTTTACATCAAATCATAAATTTGGGCAAATTAAAGTTAAACACTTAAACGACTTTTTATTCTTAGTAAAACAAACCGCTGTACTATTTCACTTTAAAAATGAATCTATGCGAGTTCCTGTTATCCGAAAAAATATAAAATTCTTGCCTGATTGCAGCAGAGTGGTTGCCAGGTATTTTATGAATGGTGATTCTAGAACCCAAAAAATGGTAAGCCATATTGTGGTTTTGAGCGAAAAACAGGTCCAAGAAACCTTAGAGCATACGCTACGTGAATTTGCTAGAAGACACCGTAACATTTCACAAACATTTTTTAGGCATTGCGAAAAGATTAGAGGTTTGATTGAGGCAATGCAAATTAATTATGACCAGTTATCCGATGAGCGGAAAATGCTCATTGGCTCCTATTGTACAATGGAATATGCAATAGAATCTGCCGCCTTTTTTAATCCTTCTATGGTCGAAGATTTTGACCAATCAGATCTTCAAAATGGAGAAAAAAGAATTATTATATCGTTTCGTGCCACAGGAGAAGGACATATTTCCTCCATTGTTTTTAGAAGAGGAATTCTTGATAAAAATAATGATCTCCAAGTGATGAAAATTGGAAATAACATTGACAAAGCAGAGATAGTCCATAAAACCTTATATAGCAAAGAGCGATTTCTCGTTAAATTGGCAGAAATGCATACGTCAGATCAATGTTCTGCCCAAATCATGCGTGAGTTACCGGATCAATTCGAGTATTCTGCCTTAAAAGACATACTCAATAAAGCTTTAAGCGATCACACAATCCATCAAGAGAGAAGAACTGCACTCGAAGAAGTACTCTGGTTGGCGGATTCATTTTACGATTTACAATTCAAACACGATTCTGATATTACAGAACGTGTTATATTTCCAATATCAGATTCTGAAAGTCGCGGCATTGAAGATGCCCGTTTTGTGCGCTTCCTAGATGATGATGGATCAGATAGAATAATCGCCACTTACACCGCTTACAACGGTCACGCTATATTACCAAAAATTATTTCTACTAAAGACTTTTACAGCTTTCGCGTCGTGCCCTTGTATGGAGCCGGTGCTCAAAATAAAAATTTAGCACTATTTCCCAGAAAAATAAAGGGAAAGTATGCTATGCTTTCCCGAATTGATGGTGTTAATAATTACATCATGTACTCAGATCGACGGACACAATGGGACAATCCAATTATTCTTCAAGAACCTCGTTTTTCCTGGGAGTTTACCCAAATTGGAAATTGCGGCTCGCCACTTTGGACTAAAGAAGGCTGGTTGGTAATTACACATGGAGTAGGCGCTATGAGACGCTATTGCCTAGGCGCTTCGCTGCTTGACCTAGATGATCCTTCCAAGGAAATTGGGAGATTAAAAGAGCCCTTATTAGCCCCACTTGAAATGGAACGGGAAGGATATGTACCCAATGTAGTCTATTCTTGTGGTTCGATTATTCACAATAACAGTCTTATACTTCCCTACGCAGTATCCGATTATTCGTCAACCTATGGTGTGGTGGACTTGGAAGAATTGCTAGATGCTTTGAAGAAAAGCAAATAATACAAATTCGCTTTTTTGAATATTACTTGTTTTAAAAATTTGGACACGGCCTACTTTCAAACATCTGAGCAATTTATTTTTACTATTTTTTAAGCTCTTTATCAATTGCATCACCAACTATTCTTGAATAGTAATCCAATGGTTGCTGCAAACCATAGAGCGTGAAAACTAGTTAGGTTTACAATAGGAATAAGTCACTAGCAGGAACCTATTATTGTACGCTAAAGAAGGCTCTTTGAGCTCCTTTGAGTCTTTTAAAAAATGGCTTACTATTTTCTTTCGGAATATTTTTACTACTAAAAGGCATAGTGTTTGCTTATCTTTGAAAAAACGAATTAAATATTAAAGTTATGAAAAAAATTGTACTGCTTTTAACTGTCTTTTCCTTATTTGGTTGTGCCGAAATGCAACAAGTTTTAAATCAATTTCCACAGACACCCGGTGTTGGTGGTATTGATATTGCTGGCGGACTGAAAGAAGCGCTAAATAACGGAGTTTCAAAACAAGTAACTAAATTGACGGCTACCGATGGTTTTTACAGAAATGAAGCAGTAAAAATTTTACTACCCGAAGAATTGAGAAAAGTAGATGCTGGATTGCGAAGAATTGGATTGAGTTCATTAGCTGACGAAGGATTGAAAGTATTGAATCGTGCCGCGGAAGACGCAGTAAAAGAAGCGACACCAATATTTGTTGATGCGGTTCGCAACATGACTTTTTACGATGCCAAAACAATTTTGATGGGTAATGAAAGTTCTGCTACTGCTTATTTACAAAATAGCACGTCGACTGCTTTGTACGGAAAATTTAATCCTGTGATTAAAAATTCTTTTACTAAAGTAGGTGCTGATAAAGTGTGGACTAACATTATTACAAAATACAACAGCATTCCTCTTGTGACTAAAGTGAATCCTGATTTAACGGATTATGTGACGAATCAAGCATTGAATGGTGTTTTTAAAATGGTTGCTGTGGAAGAAAAAAACATCAGAACGACTTTGAGCGCGAGAACCTCTATCTTATTGCAAAAAGTTTTTGCTTTGCAGGATAAAAACTAGCTAAAAATCATTTCTATTTTTAGAACATTAAACTGTTAAATTCAATTTTTTTATAAAAAATATAAGGTTATTTTTGATAAATATAATTGATAAACACAAGGCCCTAGCCCTGATAGAAGCGATATCCTTTCCTTATCTCGTTTTTTGGAACGAGACAAGGAAAGATTTAGCGGATAGCAGGAAATAGCTTCTGAAATACATCAGGATAAAAACTAAAAATAGTAAAATGCAAAAAATTACAATTCTAATTCATTGCCAAGATCAAAAAGCAATTATTGCCTCAGTTACCAATTACATTGCTTCGATTGAAGGAAATATTATTTATTTAGACCAACATGTAGATGCAGACGAGGATGTTTTTTTTATGCGTTTAGAATGTACGTTCAGTGCCCAAAACTGGAATATGGATGCTCTAAAAAAGGACTTTCAGACTTATCTAGCTGTGCCGTTTAAAATGTCTTGGGAAATTTACACGCAGGAATACAAACCTAAAATGGCTTTATTTGTCTCTAAATACGACCATTGTTTGTATGATATTTTAGGACGCTACAGCGCTGGCGAATTACAACTTGAAATTCCACTTATTATTAGTAATCACGAAGAGTTAAGAGCTGTGGCGGAGCGTTTTTCGATTCCGTTTCATTATGTTCCTTTTAGCAAAGAAATTAAGATGGAAGGCGAACGGAAACAAATGGATTTACTACAAGAATACAAGATTGATTTCATTGTTTTGGCGCGTTACATGCAAATTATAACTCCTGGATTAATTGCTCTTTATAAAAACAAGATCATCAACATTCATCACTCTTTCCTTCCTGCCTTTCCAGGAGCAAAACCCTATCATTCGGCTTTTAAACGGGGTGTAAAAATAATTGGTGCCACAAGTCATTACGTGACCGAAGGATTAGATGAAGGCCCTATTATCGAACAGGATATTTCGAGAGTTTCTCACAGTCATTCCATAGAAGACTTCATTACAAAAGGGCGCGATCTAGAACGCATGGTTTTGGCAAGAGCAATAAAGTTGCATGCAGAACGAAAAACAATGGTATACAACAACAAAACTGTCGTGTTTTCATAGGAATTAGAACCGTTTTGTTTTCAGTTAAGATTTTGCATCACAGTTTTCTCTATAGGAGTTCTTAAATACAAACCATCAATTCAATTGTGAGGAATAAAAGTTAACTTATGTGCAACAAAGTAATAACAAAATCTTAACAGCAAAAGGCTTCCTTAAGTGTGATCTTTGCAGAGTAATAAACTGGTTATTTATTATTTTGGTTTTGGTTAGTTAAAGAATTGCCTGCATGTATAATGCGGGCATTTTTTTTATTTGGCAGTTTTTATAAAAGAAAGAACAGCATTATTAAAAGCATTAGGTTGTTCCACATTGACAACGTGCCCACAATTTTCTATGACAAAGAGTTTAGACGATTTATAGTGATTATCCACTACTTTTCTAACGGATGGTAAAAACATATAATCTTCTTCACCCATCACATAAAGCGTTGGAATATTCAATTCAACTTGTCGGAACCACTTTAGGATAGGATTTATTTCAGCGGTTAGTTTAAACCATTTAATAAATTCTTTTTGGTATAATTTCTTAGCCTCATTGATAAAAAGTACGCGAGATTGCTTGTGACTTTTTTTAGGCATAATTACAAAAGCAAAAAACTTATATAAAACCAAATACGGCAAAACGTATTTGAACATATTCCCCAACCGCATTAATACTTGAGAGCGGAAATTCATTTTTAAGATCGCTCCACCTAGAATCATACTCTGGACCCGTTCTGGATACATTTCTGCCAACTGTCTTATCAAAATAGTCCCTAATGAAATGCCTACAAAATGTGATTTTTTAATTTTTAAAAAGTCCAAGACTTCCAGAATATCATTGGCCAAAGCCGAAAAAGTATATTTCTGTTTGAATGCTGCCTTTAAAGTAGGTTTTGATTCTCCGTGACCTCGCAAATCCAATAACAACACATTATATTGTTTTTTAAAATCACGTATTTGTTTAAACCAAATAGAAGAGCTTCCACCGGCACCGTGAACAAAAGTTACCCATTGATCGCTGTTTTTATTCTCGTAAATGGTATAATTAATCACTTATTTTTTTTGTAAAAATAGGACTTTAATTTTAAATCTCAATCTTAACAAAAAATAATGCTCGATTTATAATTGTATACCGTAAATTTGCCAAAAATTTGCACCCATGAAAGGAATATTGAAAGAGAAAAGTGAAATAGAAAAGTTAAGAAAAGAATACCAAATGTTCTCCGAGTTCAAATTCAACTTCGAAAAAGACAGTGAAAAGTCAAACAGGACTAAAAAAGAATTGGTTTTAGAAGATTGCGAATCATAATTTTTCGTGCATTTTTTTAAAATAATCAAACGCTTTTAGCAGTCTGCTTCCATACCATGAAAACATCTCGCCATCAACAAATACTGTTTTGGCGTGATGCGTGTGTCTTCCAATCTCAAAGGCATCTTCCTCTGCAAAAGGATAGGGCTCTGAGGAGAGGAAAACCAAATCTGGATCACCTTCTAAACGCATTTTTTTGAGTTCGATTTCAGGGTAGCGCCCTTTGTTTTGGTATATGTTTTCAAAATGATTTAGTTTCAATAACTCATTAATAAAATTATCCGAACCAGCTACCATAAAAGGTTTTTTCCAAATGAAATAAGCCACTTTCTTCACTTCTTTGTCTTTGATGTAATTTTTAAAATCGCTCCAGGCAAAAGCTAATTTATCATTCCATTTTTGCGCTTCGGTTCTACAATTGAATAGCTGACCAAAGTCGGTTATCATCTGAAAATTATCTTCAATACTTACGATATTTGTCACCCAAACTGGACAAATTTTTCGCAACTGCTCCACCATTTCCAATGTATTTTCTTCTTTATTACAGATGATAATATCCGGCTGTAGCAATCTGATTTTCTCAAAATGTACTTTCTTGGTTCCGCCAACACTTTTCTTAGTTGATTTAAAATGATACGGATGCACACAGAATTTAGTTATTCCGATGATTTTTTCTTCCAGACCTAAATCATATAATAATTCCGTTTGTGAGGGAACAAGTGAAATGATTCGGCTAGGCGAGGTTTCAAAAGTATGTGTTGTCCCAATTTGATCGATAAGTGTTTTTTGTTTCAAGTTAAAAGTTTAAAGTGTTAAAGCATCAATAGATCGCTTTTTTACCATTAAGAAATTAAGAAATAAGAAGTTTTTACACATAAGAGCATTATGAAAAATAAATTGTTTAACATAAGTAATAAGAATAAAACAATGACGTATTTTTTTTTACCATATAAGTCATTGAAGTTTAATTTGTGTAAGACTGATAACTTTAGCAATAATAAGGTCATTTAAGGTTTAATGCTTACATAATTTTTTATGTTAAATAGTATTTCACTCCTTTTATAGTACGGCAATAAATAAGTCCAACTACTTATAAGTCATTTAAGTTTTTAAATTACAATGAATGTATCCAGTCAAATAGTTCATTTAAGAAGTCCATCGCTTTGTAAAGAACGCTTTTAACTTCTATACCTTATTAAGTATTGTTTAGCAAGCTAACATTCTTTAACTTACATGACTGATATGTTTCCAAATTAAAGGCTGTCTGTTTTATGTTTTGGTTACAACCTGAAGCGCTAATCTTTAAACTTTAAACTTATTATTTCTTCCATTTCCTGTTGCATTTTCAACGCTTCGGCTCTTGCTTTTTGAGCAAAATCAGTTCCATTTGAAGCATAAATAATTGCTCTGGAGGAATTTACAAGCAAACCTACATTTGCATTCATTCCATATTTACAAACTTCAGATAAACTTCCGCCTTGAGCGCCCACACCGGGAACCAGCAAGAAACTATCTGGAACAATTTTGCGGATTTCACTAAAATATTCCGCTTTGGTAGCGCCCACAACGTACATCAAGTTTTCACTTTTTTTCCAAGATTTAGACGTTTCTAAAACTTGTTTGTACAATTCTTTTCCTCCCGAAATTTCTGGATTCGTGATTAGCGTCTGAAAATCAAAAGCTCCTTCGTTTGACGTCAAAGCCAGCATAATGGTATGTTTATTTTCGAATGCTAAAAAGGGTTCCACCGAATCTTTTCCCATATAAGGAGCAACAGTAACGCTGTCAAAATTCAAATCTTCAAAAAAAGCTTTGGCATACATCGATGACGTATTTCCAATGTCTCCCCGTTTTGCATCAGCAATGGTAAAAATATCTGGATAGGTTGCATTTATGTATTGAATTGTTTTTTGCAAGGAAAGCCACCCTTTAATACCGTAGGCTTCATAAAAAGCAGTATTTGGCTTATAAGCCACTGCTAAATCATGAGTCGCATCAATTATCGCTTTATTGAATTCGAAAATAGGGTCTTCTAATGCCAGTAAATGCTGTGGAATTTTATTCAAATCAACATCCAGTCCTACCGCTAGGAATGATTTCTTTATTCTGATTTGGTCAATTAGTTGTTGTGTAGTCATAGTTGCGTAGTTGTGGGACAAAATTACAAACATAGAATTGATAACGGTTATGTTATTGCAATAAAATTTGAAGCATTATAGCATGAAATCAAAATACAAGTTGCCTTTGTTTTAATTTTCCAAAAAACTACCGCATAATATATATTCCAATAAATCCCGAAGACAAAAATTACAGCAAACAAAAATGCAAACTGAAAATTAAGATTAAGTCCTATTTAAAATAAATATCGATTTGGAAATGCTCGCACTCTATTCCGCTTTATAAAAGAAATAAAATAGAGGCAAAAGTGTTAAAATAATTATAAAATTAACGATTGTCGAACCTTTAGAATACGACTTAATCCATTAAACTTTAAAAATATAGACGTCAAAAAAAACTCCTAAAAGTTTAAAAATGAAAAGATATCATTTTGGAAAGACTTGAAAATAAGATAAAAGTTCTTAGCTTTACTGCGTAAATCAATAAAAATATTTTTTTTGTAATACTAATTGCAACGCATTTAAAAGTTACATTTCTATATCTTTACTATTAAACAAAATTTTTATGAAGGTGTATTTAAAGTTTGATTATACTCAACTGACAAAAAAAATTGTTGAAGAAAAGCTATCAGAATTAGGATATAAATATAATAGCATCGGTTTTGGTGAATTCAATTTTTTAGAAAAAGTACCTTCTAAAAAAATAGAAGAAATCACTGCTGTTTTCAAAGAATATGGCATAGAAATAGTTGAAAATCAAAAAAGTGTTTTGGTTCAAAAAATAAAAGATGCTATCGTTGAAATGGTCAACAGCGACAAACCGTTAAATATAAAAAGTTCCGTATATATTGCAGATAAGTTAAATCTTAGTTACGCCTATTTGTCTAATGTTTTTTCCGAAGTCACCTATACTTCTGTAGAAAATTTTATTATTATTCAAAAAATAGAATTAGCGAAACAATTGATGATCAACACGCCACTTAATTTGACTGAAATTTCTATTCAATTGAATTATTCCAGTGTTGCACATTTGAGCACGCAATTCAAACATACCACTGGAATGACGCCATCTGCTTTCCAGCGCATTATTTCCAAAAGAAGAGAATTATCCAATAAAAACAACAATTAAACCAATAGTATATGACTACTGATTTTATAAATATTTGCCTTGCAGACGATGACGAAGATGACAGATTGTTTTTTACGGATGCATTTGATGAATTAAAAATAAACACCAAAGTAAGTACCTTCAACGATGGTGCTGCCTTAATGGATTTCCTGAACCATGAAGATTCTGTTTTGCCAAACGTATTGTTTCTGGATTTGAACATGCCGAAAAAGAATGGCGTTGAATGTTTATTGGAAATTAAAAAAAATGAAAGACTCAACGATATAGCCATTGCTATCTATTCAACCTCATCATCGGAGGAACATATTGAAGAGACCTTTATAAACGGAGCCAATATCTATATTAAAAAACCGAGCGATTTTGAGAATTTAAAAAAAATACTTTCGGAAGTAGTAACCATAAATTGGCAATACCACACTTCTGGTTTAAACAAAGATAATTTTTTAATGAGATTGTAAAATGAAATACATTCCACTTCATAAATCACCACTATTTTTAAAAATAATTTTTGTCGTTTCGGTAGCAATTATTTTTTTTATTGGCGGAATTACGTTTAAGCATATTACGGTTTTAAAAAAATCGTCGGATTACGTTAATAACAGTTATGAAGTAAATATTGAACTTGAACGCCTGATTTCTTATATAAAAGATGCCGAAACTGGGCAAAGAGGCTATATTCTAAGTAAAGATAAAATTTTTCTTGAACCCTATTACAATTCTAAGACGTTAGTTAAAAAATCGTTTAAAAGAGTTTCTACCCTGACGGCAAATAGTAGAACCCAACAAAGCAATTTAAAAAAACTGCTGTACTTTATCAATAAAAAGCAAAATCGTCTTTCTAAAACACTATATCTTCATGAACTAGGGATAAATGATGAAGAAACATTTAAAAGAAATTTAATTGTAGGTAGGCAAACCATGGATTCTATTCGACTCAAAATAGAAGACATGATCAGCACGCAGAAAATGCTATTACAAAACAGGCAACAGGATTATGAAGCAACGATGAATTACACCCCGTTACTCATCTATTTGACACTAATAGTCACCTTAATTCTAATTACGATTGCTTTTATAAAAATGAATCGGGATTTAGTACTTCTTCGAAAAACAATTAATACACTCTCTGTTGCTAATGAAGCCAATAATCTTGCCGAAATAGTTGGTGGTTTTGGAAGTTGGCAATTAAATTTAGAGACAAACCAATATATCTTCTCTGATAACGAATACCGATTAATAGGTTGTGATCCTCAATCTTTTGAGGCTAGTAGAGCAACTTTTTTGAAATTTGTACATCCTGATGATTTAGAATTTGTAAAACAAAACACCAGTAACATATTAAATGACAATGACCTTCCTCCTTTTACGTATCGAATTATCAGAAAAGACAATGAGATTCGCTATTTTAGAAGTTTGGGACGTATCGTTAATATTGCTTCGGGAAACAAGACCTTTATAGGGACTACGAGTGATGTAACCGAAGAAGTTTATGCCAAAAACCTTGTCGAAGAGCGCAACAGAGAATTAGAAAGTAGCAATAAAGAACTAACGGCTTTCAATTACATTGCGAGTCACGACTTACAAGAACCTTTGCGTAAAATTGAAATTTTTATGTCAAGATTAGTTAGTAAGGATTACGCCAATTTATCCGCAGCTGGGCAACAATACGTTGCGAGTATTCAATCCTCTGCAAACCGAATGCGAGTTCTTATTAAAGATTTATTGCACTTTTCAAGAATAAATAAAGCAGAAAAGATTTTTGAGGAAGCTAATTTAAATTACCTACTTGAAACTGCAAAACAAGAATTAGCTCCTACTATTGAAGAAAAGAAGGCATGCATTGAAAGTAATGAATTACCAACTTTGAACGTAATTTCATTCCAAATCCAACAATTATTCATCAATTTAATAAGCAACTCATTAAAATATAGTAAAGAAAACAGCAGTCCAATTATTAAAATTAATTGCGAAATGATTGACGCTCATGAAGCAAAAATACTACCTGACAACAATATCAAATACTATAAGATTACGTTTAAAGACAATGGAATTGGTTTTGAGCAAGAATACGCAACCAAGATTTTCATACTCTTTAATAGACTCCACAACAAAAATGAGTACCAAGGAACCGGAATTGGTTTGGCTATTTGCCAAAAAATAGTAGAAAACCACAAGGGATTCATCGAGGCAAAAGGAGAAATTAATATAGGTTCAACATTTACCGTTTACTTCCCTGCTGAATAAAAAACACCCTCTTTTCAAGATTAAATTCCTAATCTGTTACTTCACTCTTTTTTAAGCAGTGAAACTTAAGTTGCGGTTTTACGGTAGGTATTATTCAACAATAAAAGGATTTCCTGTCGTTTCCGTGTCCTGTAACTGCATTTTATCATTTCCCTTCCAAAAAAAATCATATGCCATCTTTAAATTCTGTAATAAAATTCGAAATTGATGTAACAGAAAACTACTACTAGCATTGCACCTTTGTAAAATAGTACAAAAAAGTAAAACGTTTTAAAAATGAAACGCAAAAGACAAAGTAGCAACTGTAAGTTTTAAAGTTCGTTACCAACAATTTAGAGTACAAGAAAGTTTTTTGGAGTTCTTCTGCAGTTTATTTTCAGAATTATAAGGAAGTAAAAGTCCAACAAACAAGAGGAGCCCCAATTTCACGATAAATAATTCATAACACAGCGAGAACAGACAAGTAAAAGACGAAACAAAAGCTAGTACGCTCCATTGTTAGCGAACTAAAAGGATAATTTTAGTATTGATTTTGAATTGTATGAATTCCAACTAAAAACTAAAAAATTGCACGCAAAACTTAAATTATTTTTTCACTTTTAAATAAAATACAAATAAATCATGAATAATTTACTGTACATAATAGCTGCGGTCTTAGTACTATTTTGGACAACTGGCTATTTTTATTATAACGCTGGCAGCAGCATTCATGCTTTATTAGTGATAGCAGTACTATTCATTTTAGTCCAAGTGATTAAAGAACAAAACAGTATAAACTAAAAACACAACAATGAAAGATAACAATTTAGCAATAGCAATACTAGGCAGCGTAGCAGTAGGAACTGTTTTAGGAATACTTTTTGCGCCAGCAAGAGGTTGTGAAACAAGAAGAGTAATCGGTGAAAAAAGCACTACTATTAAAAACAATTTGCTGAATTCATCTGAAAAAATAGTGGATGTCATTTCTCAAATCATAAGTGACCTCAATTATGAATCCCAACAATTTATTGGAAATACTAAAGGAATCAACAAGGATACAAAAACCAATTTAAATAATTTAAAAGACATCAATAAAGCTACTATTTTTGAATAATTTCTTTTAAACCTAAGCCCGTTGGGTGCAATTATTCAAAACGTCCTTTTAGTTTATATGCCAATAATAAAATAGACACTAGCTTGAGACACGAACATTTCAATGACTTCCCAGTTCTAAAACCGAAGTAATTAAAGACGGTTTAGGTCAAATATCATTGCGATTGGCCTATGGATTCAAATTATAATGCAACCGAAATGAAAAATTTAATATCCCTATTAGGAATTCTTATCTTAACCACTGTGCTTAATTCTTGTAAAAGCAATGAAGAAAAAAGAGCCGAAGTAGTTACAAATAATTATATTCGTTTTATTGATTCCGTTACAACCTACGGTACAATTGATGCGTTGACCAATTGGAATGCAATTCAGAAATGTTACGAGAAAAAATCAAACGAACTCAATCTTCAAATTGACATGCTGGAAGACACTACAATATTTGATGAAAAAATCAATGCTGCCACCTCAAAATATGAGACTTTCAGAAACCTAATTGTGGAAAAAAAATTGAAACGAGAGGCAGGCAGTTTTTAATCTATAAAAGAGATTGCTTCTTAGAATTATATAAAAAAACCAGCGGAAAATTATTTTCGCTGGTTTTGTGTATTTATTAGATTCTATTTTACTTTTTAGAATACTTCACTTGCTTCTTTCAATTTCTCCATGTTGTTGACTAATGCCAACTCATCTACAATTTTCTGAATGTCACCATTCATAATATTTCCTAGATCATACAACGTCAATCCCACACGGTGATCCGTTACACGACCTTGTGCGTAATTGTAGGTACGAATTTTAGCAGAACGGTCACCAGAACTTACCTGAGAGGTACGTTTAGTAGCATCTTCGGCTTGTTTTTTAGCTAATTCTTGCTCGTACAAACGGGAACGCAAAACGCCAAAAGCCTTGTCCTTATTTTTATGTTGTGATTTTTGATCCTGACATTGCGCCACCAATCCGGTTGGAATATGTGTCAAACGAACCGCTGATTTCGTCGTATTTACGGATTGTCCACCAGGTCCTGACGAACAAAAGAAATCCACACGCACATCATTCATATCAATTTGAACATCAAATTCCTCCGCTTCTGGCAAAACCATAACAGTCGCTGCTGATGTGTGCACACGTCCTTGCGTTTCCGTTTGCGGTACCCGTTGCACGCGGTGAACACCCGCTTCAAACTTCAAAGTTCCGTACACATCCTCACCAGTAACTTCAAAAATAACCTCTTTGAAACCACCAGAAGTTCCTTCATTCATATCCACAACAGATGTTCTCCAACCTCTGTTTTCGCAATATTTCGTGTACATACGAAACAAATCCCCTGCAAAAATACTCGCTTCATCCCCACCCGTTCCGGCACGAATTTCCACCATAACATTCTTAGCATCTTCGGGATCTTTAGGAATCAACATAAATTTGATTTCGTCCTCTAATTCTGGCAATCTTTCCTTGGCTTCATCCAGTTGCATCTTGGCCATTTCGGTCATATCAGCATCACTGTTATCAGCTATAATTTCATTTGCTTCTTCGATATTCGCCATCAAAATAACGTATTCATCGCGCTTTTCAGCCAAAGCTTTTAAACTTTTGTACTCTTGATTCAATTGCACATAACGCTTCTGATCCGAGATCACATCCGGCTGAATGATCAAATCCGAAATCTCATCGAAACGTTGTTTTACTATTTGAAGTCTATCTAACATATTCTTAGTCCTTTTATTGGAGTGCAAATTTACGAAAAAAGTATTCAGTTTGCAAGGCTCGTTTTTAGCGTATTTCAGTAACAACTTGTCATTCCGAGGTACGAGGAATCTCATAACGGGAGTAACCTATGTGATTCCTCGTGCCTCGGAATGACAAAACACGAGGAAGTCGAGGACAGCGAACTGGCGAAGCAATCTCCACAAGTGGCTCGAAAATCCAAGTTAAA
This sequence comes from Flavobacterium sandaracinum, assembly GCF_004349135.1. Lineage (GTDB taxonomy): Bacteria > Bacteroidota > Bacteroidia > Flavobacteriales > Flavobacteriaceae > Flavobacterium > Flavobacterium sandaracinum. The sequence continues at coordinate 64,494 of NZ_SMFN01000019.1, forward strand.
ACATCCGAACTTTATTAAATTCAAAACTCTTTTCAGGAGCTGTTTACTTCGTCAGTTCGCTACGCTCGTGTCCTGCTATACGTTGCAAAAGAAATTCACTGAATACCTATAAAAATAAGAGTACAATGAAGTAATCTTTTTTTCGGCAAAAAGCCTCAAAAAAAGATTTTCACTGCTATTAGGGCTAAGGGTTTTGTGTTAAAAAAGGGCGTTTACGGTTTCCCGTAAGGTTATTGAATGAAAAGGAATTAGTTTTGAGGAATGATATTTTATCAGTATTTTCGGAATTAAATTATATATTTGACTGGATAAGAAAAGCGATACACACTTTTCGTCTGTAAAACCCAAATAGGGGTAGATTGGCGAAATAAAATTTCGCATATAAACGAGTTAGGCATAATAATAAAAAGACGAGGAGAATTCAAGAATAATTAGATGAAAAAAGACATTATAAATAGATTTGAATTAAAACTTGAATTTAATAAAGATACGGAAGACCCAAGCAGACTATTTAGATCATTTGCTGATTTAATTGACAGCATTAAAGAACTTGACACTACACTCGCACAATCTATAAATACTAGTGTTTCTTCCAAAATATATTTGGATGATATTGAGAAAGGATCATTAATTGGCAAACTATGGAATCACCTTGTCATAAATGACGATAATAAATTAGACGATAATGATGCAAGTGAAGAAATAATAAATGATTTTATAGATGAATCTAGAAGCAAAAGTTTAGAGTTTATAGAAAGTGGAAAATCACAAGTTTCAGATTTGGAAAATCTAGCAAATGACATTGATGAAATAGCAATAGAAAAAGGATTAGCAAAAACTTTTAATTATACTAAACTAGACATTCTGGATTTAGCAAAGAATTTAAATGAAATAAATGATGCTGTAAATAAACTTGAAGAAGATGAGAAGTTCATAGTTAAAAACTCAAAAAACAAAACAGAGGAAATTACAAAAGGTACAGATAAAATAAATATAGAAGACGTTGAGAGAGCTTTAACTTCTGAAGAAATAAAAAGTCAATCAATTATTTATTACAAAATTAAAAGACCTGATTTTTTAGGTGATTCACAATGGGAATTTAAACACGGAAACAAAACATTAAAAATAAAAATTCTACACGTGAAGTGGTTAGAAGATTTTCATCAAGGCGAAGTTATTGTCGTACCAGGCGACTCTTTAAAAGTAAAAATTAAACAAAATTTCAAGTATAACAAAAATGGTTATCTAATCTCTGAAAAAACAGAAATTGTCGAAGTTTTAGAAATAAGAAAAAATTAATGAAATTAGAAAGAAATTTATTTTATGTTTTGGTTTCAGAAATGCTATTTACAATTTTACCATTAATTGTAATTACAATTGTTAGAAGCTATCAAAATCAGTACGAATTGATTTTTTATAATACTGAATGGGCTATGATGTCCATAATTTTATACGGTCAATCGATAGTGAAATTTTCTTCTGGAGTAGCAAACTCAAATCTCAAATTTAGATGGCAGCTAGTTTCTTTAATTATGTCACTAATTATTATATTTGGATTAGTCCCTTCAATAATTATTCTAATTATTAATCTCTTAAATTCCGAACCTAATTTTGGTTTACATATAGCTCAAATGTTACTATTTATTGTTTCAATAATAACTTTCTTTATTGTTGGATATGTCGGACAGAAATTAATCGACGGAAAAAAACAACTATGACTAACCGGTATTTTGAGCTAGCTGGAATTTAGTGGAATTACCGTTTCGTATCGAGTTTTCGTTAAGCCGAAAACTGAAAGATTACGAATTTCCAGCCATCTCAAAGTGGCAAAACGTTAAAATTAAAAAAACTAAATTTTAAAAAAACTAATAAAAATAAATAACATGATGGAAGATTTAAAATTAAAACTGCAACAATTACATCAAAGAGTTGACTCCTTAAAAGACCAAATAAACACGGAAGAAGCTACAAAAAATGCTTTTGTAATGCCTTTTATTCAAATTCTTGGTTACGATATTTTCAATCCTACAGAAGTAATTCCTGAATTTGTTTGTGATATTGGAACTAAAAAAGGAGAGAAAATAGATTACGTTATTAAACGAGATGGTGAACCAATTTTAATTATCGAATGTAAAAACTGGAAAGAAAACGTTGACGCTCATAACTCACAACTTCACAGATATTACCATGTTTCAAAATCACGTTTTGGAGTTTTAACAAATGGCCACATCTATAATTTTTATGCAGATTTAGAGAAGCCGAATATAATGGATGAAAAACCATTTTTTACTTTGGATATATCCGACTTAAAAGACACTAGTTTAAAAATCTTAGAAAATTTTTCTAAAAATGGTTATAATCTTGAAGAAATTTTAGATTCCGCAGAGGGTTTAAAATATATAAAAGCAATCAGAAACGAATTTGAAAAAGAAATTCAAGAACCATCTGATGAAATTGTTCGTCTATTAGTTAACCGATTTTTTAATAAACCTTTAACAGCCCCAAGATTAGCTGCATTCAAAGAATACACTAAAAAAGCCTTTTCTAATTCTATAAATGAATCTATAAACTTCAGATTAAAAAATGCTTTAAATATATCTGAAGCCGTCCCTTCAAAAGCAAATGAACAAATTACCAAAATTGACGAAAATGTAGAAACTCCAAAATTCATCACAACAGAGGAAGAAATTGAAGGTTCACAAATAGTTAAAGCAATTTTAAGAGAAGTATTACCTGCTTCACGAATTGCATTTAGAGATACACAGTCCTACTTTGGTGTTTTATTGGACGATAATAATAGAAAACCAATTTGTCGATTGCATTTTAACTCTACAAATAAATACATTGAACTTTTCAATAACGGAAAAGATAACGGAGAAAAAAAGCTAATATCATCATTAGATGAAATTTACAATTATAAAGCTGAATTATTATTAACAATAAAAAATTTCAACTAATAAGTAAAATGACTGTAGCTAATCCCGATCGGTCTGACACACACAATCGTTAGAACCCGATCGCTCTGATATACACAATCGTTAGCGCATTCTATGGTAAAAAACAAGAAAATATTTAAAATTTAACAGGCAAATTTATGTGTATTTATATAGGGAGTTTGTCTGTTAATTACAGAAAAAACACGACCAATAATTTTACATTTTACATTGTTTAAAACCAGCATTGCGTTCTTACCTTCACCTTTTTTTCTTTCATAATATTCTTTGAGTTGCGGATCATGTTTTACGGCAACTAAAGCACACATTTGTAATATTGATTTCATCTTTTTATCTGCCATATGATTCACTTTGGTTCGTCCTTTAATACTCGAA
>NZ_SMFN01000002.1 GCF_004349135.1 Flavobacterium sandaracinum
TAGCGGTTTTTGACCAGCGTGGCCCGCCTACTTGGTATCTTGGCAGTAGCCAAAGTTCAATTCCCTGTAAAAAATAACTTTATGGGTAAGGGCAGGTGTGCCCAATCCCGAAACTTCGGGAAAGAATATCAGGATAAAATTAGCCTGATTTAAACACCAAAAAAAAAGAGGCTCACTTGCCTCTTGAAATTCCCTCTATTTTTTTAACGATAAGTGCATAGTTCCTGCCAATGTCCGGTTCCGTTCAACCGCGGGTTCATTGTTCGGCTTGCAGCCGCAACGAAACCCTAGCTGTTAGCAGTAGTTTTTTTATTCAGTAGTAAAACCTAAAATATCAAATTTCTTTTTGTTTGAATTATATTTTAATCTCACATTTAATTTTTGGATTCCATTAGTCAATATTAAAACATTTTCGGCTTTAGAATCACCAAAAGGATAATCTAAGTCGCCATTTTGAACTTTTAATTTTAATTCAAGATTTTGTTTTTTAAATTCGATAATTTTTTCCTTTAAGCCTTTTCCAATATGTACAATATTTTCGGTTGAATCTGTTTTTGATAGATCTTTAGTAGTTAGGGCTTTTCCAACATTTAAAATTTCATTTTTAGGTTTTTCATTTCCACAAGAAACAAAAAAGATAAGAATAATAAGGATATAATATTTTTTCACAATTTTGGTAGGCGGTTTCAAGTTTTAATTGCAATTTTTTTCTTTTTGCATTACCGTTTTATTTCCCGAATTTTTTTGGCAAAATTTTGATTTTTTGCCTTTTTAATTCGAGAATAAAACTACGTTATTTTTTAGAATATTTGTCATTTTTTAAATAAAATTTTGGTTTATATACAATCTACTGATTGTGTTAAGAGGCGAGTCATATTCTAAAGTTTTTCTGTGTCTATCGTTTAGTTGATTTTGCACTTCAACAAGTTGTTTTTTTGACACCAAACTGAAGTCAGTTCCTTTTGGAAAATAATCTCTAATTAGTCCATTTGTATTTTCGTTAGTTGGTCTTTCCCAAGGCGAATATGGGTGTGCAAAATAGACTTTTACTTTACTGTTTTTAGTAAATAATTTGTGCTGTGCCATTTCAGTTCCGTTGTCGTAGGTTAAAGATAATTTTAAATGTTTTGGGATGTTTGAAAATGCTTTTTCAAATGCTTTTCTGACCGATGTTGCATCTTTCTTTTTTAAAGGTACAATGATTAAAAATCGAGTTGTTCTTTCAACCAGAGTTCCAATAGCACTTTCATGGTTTTTTCCTATGATTAAGTCGCCTTCCCAGTGTCCTGGTATTTCACGAGTTGTTACTTCTTCAGGTCTTTCATCAATACGAATTGGATCTTTTATTGTTGTTCTTTTATCAGCTCCTCGACGTACATTACCTCTATATTTTCTTTTCTGTCGGAGTTGTGAAATAAGCAGTTTTTCTACTTCACCTTTTGGTTGAATATATACATGATAATATATGCTTTCGTGAGATATTTGCATGGTTAAATCGAATGGATAAAATTGTTTTAAGGCGTTTGAAATTTGTTGTGGCGACCAACGTAATTCTAAATGTGAATATACAAAATTTTTCAGTTTAGGATTGTTATCAATTTTCCGCTTATTGAATCTTTTATCCATAGACTTATTTACAGAGTCAGATAAGGCTTTTAATGCATTATAAGGTTCGTTTTTGAGTCTCTTTCTTTCACGAGAAATAGTACTTGGATGAACAGATAATTCATTAGCAATTTGAATATTTTTTTTGCCTAAAGCAATAAATTTTTCGATACTAAATCTGTCGATTTGATTAAGGTGTTTGAAAACTTTTTCCATGTTACAATTTTAAAGAAATTATCTTAAAAAATTGCATTAGATTCTTGATTCTGCGGTAAAATTACTGCTAACTTGTATATATGCGCTACGCAGTAGCGCTTATCTACCCAAAATTGGGTGTATAGGCGCTACTGCGTAGCGCATTGTTGACAAATATATAAATAATAAATTTAGTACAAATCATCAAATGGGCTTTTTATTTGTTGAATACTTTTTGTACTAACATGAGTGTATATTTCGGTTGTTTTACTACTGTTGTGTCCCAATAATTCTTGTATGTATCTTAAATCAGTTCCGTTTTCCAGCAGATGAGTTGCGTAACTATGGCGCAACCAGTGTAATGTTACAGGTTTTGTTATTTCTGCTTTTTGTAATGCTTGTTTTAGTACTTGTTGCAAGCTGCGACTGTCATAAGCATGACCTTTTTGTTGTCCTTCAAATAAATATTTTTCAGGTTTAAATAAAGTGTAATAGTCACGCAGCAAATGTAAGATCTTAGGACTCAAAGGTACAATTCTGTCTTTCTTGCCTTTGGAGTTTTTGAGCAGTACGATATTTCTTTTGGAGTCGATATGTATAGGTTGCAAAGCCAGTAGTTCACCACAACGCAAACCACAACTGTAAATCAACGAAAGCATCATTTTATGTTTTATATTGCTGTGTGCTTCTAAAATTAATTTCACTTCTTCTTTACTTAATACATTTGGTAATAGTTTAGAACGTTTTGGTCGATGAATTTTTTCAATTTCTATTTTGGTTTCACGAACGGTCTTAAAATATAATTTGATGGCGTTTACGATTTGGTTTTGGTAGGAAGCAGATAAGTTGTTTTTTAGTATGTAGTCATTAGTGTAAATAATTACATCATCATTTGATATTTCTTGGATTGCTTTTTCTCGATAAAAAACCAAAAACGATTTTAATGCCTCGCTGTATGTTCTTATAGTGCTGGGACTATATCTTTTTGAGGATAGCCATTGTGTGAACTTTTCTATCTGTGCTATGCCTTCTAGAGAGGGTACGGTGTGCGATGCTGGTTTTATTTTAAATCGCAATCGGTTATTTTCTGTATCAGGCAAATGCCATGCTACTAGAGATTGGCTCCATCGTGCGCCGTCAATTTGTTTGATTCGGGCAATGAATTCGACATTTTTTTCGAAATAAACGGCTATTCGTTTTTCGTTTTTGTGAGTGAGGAGTTTTGCAGACCAGTTCATATGGAGCGAATTAAAAAACTAAAGATATTGATTTTTAATCTAGTAGCGGGAGCTGCTTAATTATTTACAGTAAATAGATTGAGTTATGGTTGTTTACCATATAAGTTATGTAAGTTTTGTGTTTGGTGTTTTTAATTATTTATCCTAAAAGTCATGTAAGTTTTATATCTATTGATGAGAGTGAGAAAAAATACCATATAAGGTGTTGCGCTTATATGACTTATATGTTTTTAATTGTTTATCCTATAAGTCAGGTAAGTTTTTGTTGTATCGTTTAGGTTTAGAAAGAGGCAGTGAATAGTGTTGCGCTTCTATGGCTTAAATGACTTATATGTTTGAATTATTTAACATATAAGTCATGTAAGTTTTATGCTTATTGATGAGAGTGAGAAAAAAGACCATATAAGGTGTTGCGCTTATATGACTTATATGTTTTTAATTATTTATCCTATAAGTCAGGTAAGTTTTTGTTGTATCGTTTAGGTTTAGAAAGAGGCAGTGAATAGTGTTGCGCTTCTATGGCTTACATGACTTATATGTTTGAATTATTTAACATATAAGTCATGTAAGTTTTATGCTTATTGATGAGAGTGAGAAAAAAGACCATATAAGGTGTTGCGCTTATATGACTTATATGTTTTTAATTATTTATCCTATAAGTCATGTAAGTTTTTGTTGTATCGTTTAGGTTTAGAAAGAGGCAGTGAATAGTGTTGCGCTTCTATGGCTTAAATGACTTATATGTTTGAATTATTTAACATATAAGTCATGTAAGTTTTATGCTTATTGATGAGAGTGAGAAAAAAGACCATATAAGGTGTTGCGCTTGTATGACTTATATGTTTTTAACTGTTTATCCTATAAGTCATGTAAGTTTTTGTTGTATCGTTTAGGTTTAGAAAGAGGTAGTGAATAGTGTTGCGCTTCTATGGCTTACATGACTTATATGTTTTGAGATTTTTATCCTATAAGTCAGGTAAGTTTTAGGTTTATTGATTAGAGTGAGAAAAAAGGCCATAAATAATATGTTATGCTTATATGACTTATATGTTTTGAGATTTTTTATACTATAAGTCATGTAAGTTTTTTGTTGTATCGTTTAGGTTTAGAAAGCGCCATGTACGGTGTTGCGCTTATATGACTTATATGTTTTGAGATTTTTTATCCTATAAGTCAGGTAAGTTTTAGGTTTGTTGTTGTGTGTTGTATGGTGTACTGAAATGCTTTGGTATTTTTTAGCCCTGATGGCAGTGAAAATCCTCTGGCTAGGGATGGCTATTTTTTTTCTGGCTGCAAAGAGCGACCAGCGGAAGCTCCTTTGCCGCCTTGAAAAAAAAGCCACCCCAGGCAGAGATTGCAACGAACAGCAGGATTAGCTCCTAAAATGTCATCTTGTCAGATTTTTTTACGCCAATTTTAACATAAACTGACAATTTAATAGGTGGTTTTGTATTGGCACAAAGATTGACTTATCGACCTCGAGTCATTAAAATGAATATACAATAAAATTAAATATATTAAAAATGGGTAAAATAATCGGAATTGATTTAGGTACGACCAACTCTTGTGTTTCTGTAATGGAAGGTAATGAAGCAGTTGTTATTCCTAATGCAGAAGGAAAAAGAACAACACCATCTATCATCGCTTTTGTTGAAGGTGGGGAAATTAAAGTAGGAGATCCTGCTAAAAGACAAGCGGTAACTAATCCAACTAAGACTATTGCTTCTATCAAACGTTTTATGGGACGTGGTTTTGGTGAAGTTTCGGCTGAAGCAAAAAGAGTTTCATACAGTATTGTAAAAGGGGACAACAATACGCCACGTGTGGATATTGATGGTCGTTTATACTCTGCTCAAGAATTGTCAGCTATGACACTTCAAAAAATGAAAAAAACTGCTGAAGACTATTTAGGTCAAACAGTTACCGAAGCGGTTATTACGGTTCCTGCTTACTTTAATGATGCACAACGTCAGGCTACGAAAGAAGCGGGTGAAATTGCAGGTCTTAAAGTAATGCGTATTATCAACGAGCCTACAGCAGCTGCACTTGCTTATGGTTTAGATAAAAAAGGTAAAGATCAAAAAATTGCTGTTTACGATTTAGGTGGAGGTACATTTGATATTTCTGTTCTTGAATTAGGAGACGGAGTTTTTGAAGTATTGTCTACAAACGGAGATACTCACTTAGGTGGAGATGATTTTGACCATGAAATTATTGACTGGTTAGCTGCTGATTTCTTAACGGAAGAAGGTATTGACTTGCGTTTAGATCCAATGTCTTTGCAACGTTTAAAAGAAGCTGCTGAGAAAGCAAAAATTGAATTGTCTTCTTCTGCGGAAACTGAAATCAACTTACCTTACGTAACGGCAACAGCTTCAGGACCAAAACACTTAGTTAAAAAATTAACTAGAGCACAATTTGAAAAATTAACTGACGCATTAGTAAAACGTTCTATGGCACCAGTGGCTAAAGCGCTTAAAGATGCTAATTTAACAGTTTCTGATATTGACGAAGTGATCCTTGTAGGAGGTTCTACTCGTATGCCAAGAATTGCTGAAGAGGTTGAAAAATTCTTTGGTAAAAAAGCGTCTAAAGGAGTAAACCCTGATGAAGTTGTTGCAATTGGAGCAGCTATTCAAGGTGGAGTTCTTTCTGGAGATGTAAAAGATGTATTGTTACTTGACGTTACACCTTTATCTTTAGGTATCGAAACTATGGGTGGAGTTATGACTACATTAATTGAGTCTAATACGACTATTCCAACTAAAAAATCTCAAGTTTTCTCTACTGCTGCAGATTCTCAACCAACAGTTGAATTGCACGTATTGCAAGGCGCTAGAGCAATGGCTGCTGATAACAAAACGATCGGTCGTTTTAACTTAGACGGTATTCCACCAGCACCAAGAGGGGTTCCACAAATTGAAGTAACGTTTGATATTGATGCTAATGGTATCATCAAAGTTTCGGCAACTGACAAAGGAACTGGTAAATCTCACGATATTCGTATCGAAGCTTCTTCTGGATTAACATCTGAAGAAATCGAAAGAATGAAACAAGATGCTGAAGCTAACGCTGAGTCTGATAAAATCGCAAGATCTAGAGCTGAAAAATTGAACGAAGCAGATGGAATGATTTTCCAAACTGAAACGCAATTGAAAGAACTAGGAGCTAAATTATCTGACGATAACAAAGTGGCAGTAGAATATGCATTGACTGAATTGAGAATGGCACACCAATCTCAAGATATTCCTGCAATTCAAACGGCTCTTGACAACATCAACGCAGCTTGGAAAACAGCTACTGAAGCAATGTATGCTCAAGGTGAACAAGGTCAAGGCGAAGCACAACCTCAAGGGGATGCAGCTCAAGGAGACAATGTTGAAGACGTTGAATTTGAAGAAGTAAAATAGGGCGGAGCGTTAAAAAACAGTTCTGTGAACTGTTTTAGCGAACGAGCCAGCAGGTGCGCTGGACTGTGAATCGCTTATCCCGATTTTTATCGGGATCTAAATAAGAGAAACCGAGTCAGTAATGGCTCGGTTTTTTTGTGTATTTGTTTTTCTAGCGTTGCTTTCTTGAGTACTAACTAAGTGTGAATCGCTTATCCCGATTTTTATCGGGATTTAAATAGGAGAAACCGAGTCAGCAATGGCTCGGTTTTTTTATGCATTTGTTTTTCTAGCGTTGCTTTCTTGAGTACTAACTAAGTGTGAATCGCTTATCCCGATTTTTATCGGGAGCTAAATAAGAGAAACCGAGACAGCGATGGCTCGGTTTTTTTGTGTATTTGTTTTTCTAGCGTTGCTTTCTTGAGCACTAACTAAGTGTGAATCACTTATTCTGATTTTTATCGGGAGCTAAATAGGAGAAACTGAGTCAGCGATGGCTCGGTTTTTTTATGCATTTGTTTTTCTAGCGTTGCTTTCTTGAGTATTAAATAAGTGTGAATCGCTTATCCCGATTTTTATCGGGATCTAAATAGGAGAAACCGAGTCAGTAATGGCTCGGTTTTTTTGTGTATTTGTTTTTCTAGCGTTGCTTTTTTGAGTACTAAATAAGTGTGAAACGCTTATCCCGATTTTTATCGGGATCTAAATAGGAGAAACCGAGTCAGCAATGGCTCGGTTTTTTTGTGTATTTGTTTTTCTAGCGTTGCTTTCTTGAGTACTAACTAAGTGTGAATCGCTTATCCCGATTTTTATCGGGAGCTAAATAAGAGAAACCGAGACAGCGATGGCTCGGTTTTTTTGTGTATTTTTTTTTCTAGCGTTGCTTTCTTGAGTACTAACTAAGTGTGAATCGCTTATCCCGATTTTTATCGGGAGCTAAATAAGAGAAACCGAGTCAGCAATGGCTCGGTTTTTTTGTGCCTTTCTATTTTGTGGTTTGTTTTTTGCCAAACATTCTTGTTATAACCACGGCATGTGGAAAAGTGATGGCGGCCAAAAAAGAGAAAAATAAAGCATTGAATAGCTGCTCTTCTCTAAATATAAAATAAATCAGTGCAATCCCTATAATGGAGATGAGCCAGTAGACTCCTGCAGCCCTACAATAAGCAACAAAGTACGGAATAGTAAAGGAACCATTTAAAAACTTAATTTGGTCGATTATAGAAGGAATACTGTGCCACAAAACAAAGTAGATTGCAAATCCCCATATTAGACTGGAAGATTTAAAAAGGATCGCAAAGAGCAGTAAAAAAAAGAATTCTACTAGTAATTTTTTTCTGATTTTTTCTGATTTCCAATAAAAATAGGCGCTTAAGCCTAGGAAAGCACCAACTGAAACCTGAAGTACTAACCAAAAGTAGGGAAGCGGCACAAGCACATTAGCTATTTTAAAGATGATGTTCTGTACTTGATCGGTGTGAAAATTAAATAACAAGAGCAAAATAACAAATCCGTATAAAAAGTGGAACAGTACTAAGAGCCAAGTTGGAAAGTCTTGTTCTAAATTTTGCCATTGCTGTTCGCCAAAATGATTGGCACTCACAATAATAAAGAGAAGGAGGGCGACTTGCGGGATAATGTAGAACAAAAGTATTCCTGCAAGAACAACCATTACGTAATATCCTAGTATTTTAAATCGCGAATTGGAGTGCTTTGTCGTGTTTGTATTTTTGATTAAAAGCAAATCATTTGCGCCATGCAAAATTCCAAAGGTAAAGATCAAGAGGAAACCGGATAGTATTTGCATTTTTGTGGATAAGAAGGAATCCATCCATAATCCGAAAAAGCTTGCTACTATTGCGATATTTGAATAATTTTTCATCTAATTTAATTATTGTTTAAAATTAAGCAAAAAATAATAAACAAAAATGTTTTTTTATCGTTTAACTTTTCATACATTTGGTTAAACAAAACCATTTAAAATTATTTTTTATGACAAATTTTATGTTTATTTCAGGATTAGTTGGGAAAATGTTACCAACAGATTACGTAGGGTTTACTTTTTTTGTAGGCTGTATGGCTATGATGGCCGCTTCGGCGTTTTTCTTTTTATCCTTAAGTCAATTTGACAAGAAGTGGCGTACTTCAGTATTAGTTTCGGGTTTAATTACCTTTATTGCTGCAGTACATTACTTCTACATGAGAGATTATTGGGCTTCCTTTGGTGAATCGCCTACTTTCTTTCGTTACGTTGACTGGGTACTAACGGTGCCATTAATGTGTTTGGAATTTTACCTTATATTAAAAGTAGCGGGAGCCAAACAATCATTACTATGGAAGATGATTATTTATTCTATTGTAATGTTAGTTACAGGTTACATTGGAGAAGTAATTGCACCAGACAGTGCTGCTTTATGGGGATTCATTTCCGGAGCTGCTTATTTCTTAATCGTGTATGAAATCTGGTTGGGTGAAGCATCAAAATTAGCTACAGCAGCTGGTGGAGAAGTGCTAAAAGCACACAAAATTTTATGTTGGTTCGTACTAGTTGGTTGGTCAATCTATCCATTAGGATATATGATGGGAACAACAGGATGGTACAACTCGTTTATCCCTGCTGGTAACATTGATGTAGTGTACAACATTGCAGATGCTATCAACAAAATTGGATTTGGTTTAGTAATCTATAGTTTAGCAGTTAAGTCTTCTAAAGATTAATACTTTTTTTATATTTATGTTGAGAACCGGACTAGAGATAGTTCGGTTTTTTTTATGGATAAAAGTAATATGCGATTTTTTTATTCATTGCAATTCATAGTAAGTAGTTGGCCTTATTTATTGCCGTACTATAAAAGGAGTGAAATACTATTTAACATAAAAAGTCATGTAAGCATTAAACCTTAAATGACCTTATTATTGCTACAGTAGTCTTACACAAATGAAACTTCAATGACTTATATGGTAAAAAAAAATACGTCATTGCTTTATTCTTAGTACTTAGATTGCTATAATATTTAATAAATAGAGATCTATATGTTTTCAGGTTTAACCTAATTCACTGGTTATTTTACTCCATTACTTAGACTTCCATTATACTCACTTTAAAAATGCAACATATTTTAGACGCTTCCAGCGTGAAAATAGCAAGAATACAGGCGTACCAATTTTAATTGTGTTGAAAACAAATTTTATAGGTGTAAAATAATTATGTATCTGATTAATGAAAGTATAATTCTGTGAATCTGTGGTAATGTAAATTTCCTGTTTCTCTAAATACCCAACGAGTAGTAGTAATAAATAAGGAATTCTTTCACCAAAAGCAGTAATACGATATTACTTACGATACAAAAAAGGCTTTCCACTCTTGTTCGCCTAATTACTATAGCTATAAATCTGCAAATTTGTGATTAGTTTTTGAGAGTTTTGATTAGTGTAAAAAAAAAAGGGAAAATGTAATGATACATTTTCCCTTTTTAATTCTATTTAATTAATTTATTTAGGATCTAAAGCTGCACTAATTCTGGATAGTAAATCGAGTACGTGATATTTACTCATTCGATCATTCATTCGAGAAGAAGCCATTTTTAAATCGTTTTTCAGCGCATTCAATTGGCCTCTTGCAATAGAAGGTAAATCAGTTTGTGCCAAGTTAACTCTTCTAGTATTGAAACCATAAGTCACTCCAACAGGAACAGATCTAACAGTTGCAGTACCTGGTTTAAGCAATTCAATCATTTTGTCTACGTACAATTTTTGTACATTTCTACGGTACATATCGATAGAACTGTTTCCTTTCAACTCAGAGAAAATTCCTTTATTCAAATCAGACATCAATTCATCCACAGAATAATTGTCCTTACTGGCTGTAGAAGTTTCTAAAAGGCGCACCATTCTATCACCAGCCATAAGACTTGATAATGTTGCATCTTGCATTCCTTTGATCGCTTCAACACCACTTTCCGGATTTATTTTCGAAAGTACATTTTGATCCAACAACCATTTTGGGGTAGTGAATAATTGTGTATTCAAGAACGCTACCGCATCTTTTTGGATACTTTTTGGCACCACTTGAAATTGATTTCCAGTCATGTCATAGGTTTTAGGAGAATCATAAATCCCACCTACGTTTTTAGTAACGTGGCCCATATATCGTCTGAATTGTCCTGTAAGTGCACCGTACAATTCCTCTAATTCTGAATAACTTTCGCCATCTTCTTTAGACCATTGCAATAAATTAGGTAGGATTCTTTTCAGGTTTTTAATTCCGTATTCAGATGCTCTCATTGCATTATCACCAATATCCTCTGTTTGGTATCTTGGATCGTAAGGACTTGTTTCAGAACCAAACCACAAACGGTTGTTTTTGTACGCTTCCTTAGTCATTTCGTTCAGCACTGCTTTTTCTTGTGCTTCAGTCTTAGTGTCTTCAAAATAAGAATATCCCCATTTGATAGCCCATTTGTCATAATCTCCAATTCTTGGGAACAAAGCCGTAACACCATCTTCGGGTTGAGCCACGTAGTTAAAACGAGCATAATCCATGATTGACGAAGTGTGACCGTTTTTTTCTTGGTAATCTTTGTCTCTCAGTTTTTCAACTGGAGTGGCAGAACTCGCTCCCATATTATGACGCAATCCTAACGTGTGTCCCACTTCATGAGAAGAAACAAATCGGATTAATTCTCCCATTAATTTATCATCAAATTTCTTAGCTCTTGCCGCAGGGTCAACCGCTGCTGTTTGAATCAAATACCAGTTTCTTAATAAACTCATAATGTTGTGGTACCAACCAATGTGGCTCTCTAAAATTTCACCACTTCTAGGATCGTGAACATTAGGTCCGTAAGCATTTTGAATTTCAGCAGCAAAATATCTCAACACTGAAAAACGGGCATCTTCCAAGCTCATCGTTGGATCATTTTCTGGCCAATATTCACCACGGATTGCATTTTTCCATCCCGCTGCTTCAAAAGCAATTTGCCAATCATCAATACCTTGTTTGATGAATTTTTTCCATTTTTCAGGAGTGGCTGGATCGATGTAGTAAACAATTGGTTTCAAAGGCTCAATCAATTCCCCCATTTTTTGTTTTTGGGCATCTTCAGGAGATTTTGGTTCTAAGCGCCATCTTACAGCAAATACCTTAGTATCTGATTTTTGAGATTCTTCTTCAAACACTCCATATTGGTTGGCAAAATAACCTACACGCGCATCAAACTCTCTTTTACGCATCGGATTTTTTGGCAACAAAATCATAGAAGTATTCATTTCTACAGTAATTACACCTGCGTCTAAAGCCGAAGGCAAATCAACTCCAATTTTTGGTGTTGGCGAAGTATTGATTTTTGGAGGTGTTGTAGTAAAGGTTTTTACACTTCTAATTTCAGTATTGATAGGGAAACTACTTACTTTCGAGATAAACGATCGGTCTTTTTGAAACGCTTGAATGTTTAATAGTTGTTTCTTTATTGGATCCAAAGAAAAAGTTTGCACATCAGCATCAAAAGTGGTAGCTAAGTCGACCACATAACCAGTAATTTTTCCTGCTTCATCTTTTTTATAGGCCAGCACGTCATAATTACCAATGATTGGATCCGAAGTTGAATTCTTAACCGCCTGAGCCATTGGCTTATCTGCATCTGGAGACATAATCACGTAGGTAATAGAACGCAGCAGGATATTGTTATTTAATCCTTTTTCCCAGCGAACCACTTGTCTGTTGATTTCTTCACCACCAAAGATTCCTCCTCCAGCAGGAGTCTTAGAATAACGGGTGATGGTCATCATTTCACTTCCTAAAATAGAATCAGGAATTTCAAAAAGGTATTTGTTGTCAATTTTATGAACATCGATCAAACCTTTTTGGGTAACAGCACTCGAATCAATTACTTTCTTATACGGTTTAGGTTCTTTTTTGGTGTCACTTGCCTTGGTATCTACTTTGACAACGGCATTTTTATCTGCTTTTCTCTTTTTTCGGCTTTGAGCAAACGTCTCTGGAGCGGAAAAAATCAACAGAAATACAATAATTAGGGTTAGGTTTTTTTTAAGCATGTAGTTCTACATAAAATGGTTAAAAATTAGTTTTCAGCATATAAAGAAGAGAATCTTCTATTTATATACCTTTAATCTTCAAATCTATTGATATATTTTGAAAAAAATACAGTTTAAAAATTCAATTTTAAATAATTAACATAAATTAACATAAGTTTAAAATACGGTTTTCAATATTTAAATGATTTTTCTCATAACACAGAAAATTATTTCTGCTTATTTTTGTTCTTTGAGAAATAAATCAAAAGGTGTTCTTGGATGTAATAGCTTCAAAGTAGATACGCATCCCTACATTTGAAAAAGATTTTTGTAATATTACTTCATAAATCAGTTGGAATGAGAAAAATCAAATACAAAAAAGGAAGGAAATTGCAACCGTATAATCTAGAGTATACTGGAATTCATAAAACTAAGGATTCAGAGATGCAATTATTCGTTTATGATGATTTGGACTTGTCAGAATATGAAGATTTTAAAGTGGCTAACCTAGAAAAATATATAGACCATCAAAAAACAAATTGGATTAATATTCATGGATTAAATAATGTAGAGTGGTTAAAATCGATAGGGAATTATTTTAAAATCGATAATTTCATGTTAGCCGATATTATGAATACGGTACGAAGAACAAAATTGGAAGAGTCACACGAATTTTTATTCTTCAATATCAAATCTATATTACCCTCGGAAAACTCCGATAATATTAGTGTGGAGCAAATCAGTTTTTTGATAAAAGAAGGAGTTTTAATTTCTTTTCAGGAAAAAAGAAGTGATTTTTTCACCCACATTAGGGAGCGAATTCGCACCCATTCGGGCTTAGTTAGAGAAAAGAAAGCGGATTATTTATTGTATGTACTTCTAGATGCTGTCATGGAAAATTTTTACATTACGTTAGAAAATGAAGAGGATAAGCTAGAGGAGTTAATCAATTTAAGCAAGGAGAGCCCAGATCCCATAATATTAGAGCGGATTGAGAAGCATAGGGATAATTTTAATTTCTTGAAGCGTTCAATTATTCCTCTTCGAGATTCTTTATACGACATCAAAAGTATTAAAGATGACAATGTTTTTAATGCGATGGAAATTGATACTTTTAGTTTTTTTGCTCGATTGCATCAAAAGAGTTTAGAACTTTTAGAGCAAATAGAATCAGATATGGGTTCCTTGGAGAGTGCTTCTAATTTCTATTTCTCGGCACAAACGCATAAGATGAATGAGATTATGAAAACCTTGACCATTGTTTCTGCCATTTTTATTCCGCTTACTTTTATAGTGGGAGTTTATGGAATGAATTTTGAATACATGCCAGAACTCAAGCGGCATTATGGTTATCATACGGTCATGGGTGCTATGTTTTTAATAGTAGTTGGAATGATTATTTATTTTAAAAAACGCCGTTGGTTTTAATAGCGATCATTCAAAACATTCAATTTTTGGAATTAAATAAAAAATAAAAAAATGAACAAGGCCATTTATATAGCGACAAGCGAACAAAATAGCGGTAAGTCGATCATCACACTAGGACTAATGAGCATGCTCATTGGTAAAACTGCCAAAGTGGGTTATTTTAGACCAATTATTGAAGATATCGAAGAAGGAGGATTTGACAATCACATTGAGACGGTGATTGGCCATTTTGGTTTGGATATCGCATTTGAAGATGCTTTTGCTATTACAAAAAGTAAGTTAATCAAGAAAAAAAATAAAGGAAAAATAGGAGAGGTTCTTGATTTGATTATTGAAAAATATAAAAAACTAGAGGAACGATTTGACTTTGTTTTGGTCGAAGGAACTGGCTTCAGCGGAGAAGGAACCGTGATCGAATTGGACATGAATGTGCTGATTGCAAAAAATTTGGGAATACCAACTATTATTGTTGGATCTGGAGTAGGTAAAACCTTAGAGGAACTCTTGGACAGTTTGTATCTTGCGTACGACTCTTTTAAAGTGAAAGATGTAGAGGTTCTGGCCGTAATTGCCAATAAAGTGCAGCATGAAAATATAGACATAGTCACTACTGGCCTACGAAAAAGTTTGCCTGAAAGCGTGTTGGTAAATGCGATTCCTTTGATCCACAATTTGAATAATCCAACAGTTCAAGAAATTGTTAAGGAGCTGGATGCAAAAGTACTTTTTGGCGAAGCCCACTTAAACAATCAAACAGGAAATTTTAGTGTCGGTGCGATGCAGTTGCGAAATTATTTACTGCACTTAAAAGAAAACAGTCTGGTAATTACTCCGGGCGATAGAGCCGATATAATTTTGGGAGCTTTACAAGCAAATGAGTCGGCTAATTATCCTACTATTTCTGGGATCGTTTTAACAGGGAATATTTTGCCGGAGATCAGTATTTTAAAATTGATAGAAGGTCTTTCGACGGTTGTTCCTATTATTGCAGTGGAAGAAGGGACCTATTACATTACCAATAAAATAGGTTCTATCAAATCTAAAATTTATGCAAACAACAAGCAGAAGATTGAAATTTCGATTACTACTTTCGAAAAATATGTGGACTTAGACAACTTAGCTGAAAAATTAATCACTTTTGAAGCAGAAGGAATGACACCAAAAATGTTCCAATATAATTTGGTAAAAAGAGCGAGACAGCATAGAAAACATATTGTGTTGCCAGAAGGCAATGACGACAGAATCATAATGGCAGCTTCCCGTTTATTAGAAATGGACGTAGTCGATATTTCTATCATTGGAAATAAAAAACAAATAGAAAGTAAGGTAGCAGAGTTGGGATTATTTTTTGACTTTTCCAAAGTAGAAATCATCAATCCCATAGCATCCGAGCATTATGACGATTATGTAAATACGTATTATGAGTTGCGAAAAGCCAAAAATGTAACCTTGGGAATGGCGAAAGATTTAATGGAAGATGTTTCGTATTTTGGAACCATGATGGTGTACAAAGGGCATGCAGACGGAATGGTTTCCGGTGCGGCACATACCACGCAACACACCATTTTACCAGCGTTGCAATTCATTAAAACGAAACCCAATTCCTCTGTGGTTTCTTCTATATTTTTCATGTGTTTAGAGGATCGAGTTTCTGTTTTTGGGGATTGTGCCATTAATCCAAATCCTACTGCGGAGCAATTGGCTGAAATCGCTATTTCCTCAGCAGATTCTAGTTTGGCTTTTGGAATTGAACCAAAAATTGCCATGCTTTCGTATTCATCTGGCTCTTCAGGAAAAGGCGATGAAGTAGACAAAGTACGAACAGCAACTGAAATAGTGCGGAAAAAACGCCCCGATTTAAAAATTGAAGGTCCTATTCAGTATGATGCAGCAGTTGATATGGCCGTTGGAAAAAGTAAATTACCCAATTCAGAAGTGGCAGGGCAAGCCAGTGTTTTGATTTTTCCCGATCTGAATACAGGAAATAATACCTATAAAGCGGTACAAAGAGAAACAGGTGCGCTGGCAATTGGTCCAATGTTGCAAGGATTGAACAAACCGGTAAACGATTTGAGCCGCGGTTGTACGGTTGATGATATTATAAATACAGTCGTGATTACGGCGATTCAAGCACAGGGATTGTAAAGAGGCATAAGGTTCTAAGTGACTAAGGGCCTTAGTGGCTTTGGACCTTAGAACCGTAAAAAAATTAAAAAATAAATGAAAATAGTAATTATAAACTCAGGCAGTTCTTCTATAAAATACCAGTTAATCAGTATGCCGGCAAACGAAGTGATTTGTTCAGGGATGATTGACCGAATAGGATTGGAAACTTCGAATTTAACGTATGTAACGGATACGACTAAATTAGAAGAAAACATGCCTATTGCAAACCATAAAATTGGATTAGAAAAAATTGCCCAACTCTTACTGGATGAAACAGTTGGAGTGATTACAAGCACCGCAGAAATTGATGCCGTTGGACATCGTGTCGTTCATGGAGGAAGTGCATTTTCTAATACGGTAATTATTACTGCTGCAGTCAAGGATAAAATTAGACAGCTTTTTGAATTAGCTCCTTTACACAATCCTGCAAATTTAGAAGGGATAAATGTGGCTGAAGGCATTTTTAGTTCAGCACAACAAGTGGCTGTTTTTGATACGGCATTTCACCAAACGATTCCTGTTGTGGCGCACAAATATGCGATACCCAATTACCTTTTGACAGAAAATAAAATACGCGTGTATGGTTTTCACGGAACGAGTCACAAATATGTTTCGGAAAATGCGATTCAGTATTTAAAGCAAAATTCTTTAAATAAAGGGTCTAGAATTATTACGATCCATTTAGGAAATGGTTGCAGTATGACCGCGATAAAAGATGGAAAAAGCATCGATCATACGTTGGGTTTTGGTCCAATGAACGGATTGATTATGGGAACCCGAAGCGGAGATGTAGATCAATCTGTGATTTTTTACTTGGTCAATACATTAGGGTACTCGCTTGAAGCCGTGAATACGATGTTGCAAAAACAGAGCGGAATGCTGGGACTTACCGGCTACAGCGATTTAAGAGACATAGAAGCCAATGCGGAAAATGGAAATGCCGATTGTCAGTTGGCTTTGGCCATGAATGCCTACCGAATAAAGAAATATATAGGTTCCTACACCGCAGTTTTAAATGGATTAGATGCTATTATTTTTACGGCTGGTATTGGAGAAAATTCCTCTTATATCCGGAAATTAGTGTGTACGGATATGGACTATTTCGGAATAAAATTGGATGCATCCAAAAATGAAATTCGCTCGAAAGAAATTCGAGAAATCAATACCGAGGATTCTAAAACTAAAATATTAGTTATTCCTACCAATGAAGAAATCGAAATTGCCAATCAGGTTTTTGAATTGCTAACGACTTAATAAATGCAATAGTACTAAAATAGCTTCTCTAACCAGAAGCTTTTTTTGGCTCTATATTTAATAAATCTGATTATATTTGGACATAAAATACCCTATTTTGAAAGTAAAAATTGCCCTCTTCTTCCTCTTATATTTCACTTCTTTGCCCTTTTATTCGCAAGAGTTGCTACCGTTTGTTGAAAATTACAACAAATCAAATTATCAAGGTGATAATCAGATCTGGAGTGTAGCACAAGGGAATGATAGCGCAATGTACTTTGCTAATAATTATTACTTACTGCGGTATGATGGGGTAAAATGGGAGAAATATAGTTTGCCAAACAAAACCATAATTCGTTCCGTAATGGTCGATGGTGATCGTATTTATACAGGTTCGTATAAAGAATTTGGCTATTGGACCCGAAAAAAAGGAAAGATGCTCTATGTTTCTATTTCTGATAAAACAAAGGTTTTTGACGATAGTGATAATGAAGAAATTTGGAAGATATTTAAATTCAAAGGTAAAATTTACTTTCAATCGTTTAACGGACTTTTTTTGTATGATGGAAAAGTAATACAGAAAAATAAATTCCCTTTTCTGGTTTCGTATTGTTTTGTGGTAGACAATCAATTATTAGTCGCTTCAGTAGAAAAAGGAATTCATAGAATGAATGGTGCCGCATTTGAAAAAATTCCAGGATGGTCCATCTTAGAAAATAACGTAATTCATGCTATTGAAAAATTCCAAAATAAAATCTATTTTTTCACCAAAAAAAATGGTGTTTATGTAGCAGAAAACGGAGTTATTAAACCTTGGAATAGTACTTTAAATCCAATTTTGAAAGCAGCTAACATCAATGTTGCTGCGTTTATTAAAAATAATAAATTAGTCATAGGAACGGCTAATAAAGGGGTTTATATTTTTGATTTAAACACGAATTCATATCAAAATATCAATCGGAATAATGTCTTGATGAACAACTCCATTTTGAGTATTGGTTTAGACAAAGAGAATGACTTATGGTTGGGATTAGACAATGGAATTGCTCATATTGAGGTTAATTCTCCTATTTCTATCTTTTACGATAATTCAGGTATTTTAGGATCGGTTTATTCCGTTGCAAGTACGTCAAAAGGCTATTTGATGGCTTCTAACCATGGGATTTTTAAATATGAAGACAAGCAACTTTCCTTAATACCGGATACGCAAGGACAAGCTTGGAATATCAGCAAATTAAATGATAAATACTTGATAGGTCATAATGAAGGGACTTTTCTTTACGATAATGGCGTGCTTTCCAAATTAAGTACTATAAATGGAGGGTGGAATGTAACCAAAAGCAGCATTAATAATTCGTATTTGCAAGCAACTTACAGCGGCGTATTTATTTATAATGATGCGAATAATTTGAATCAAAATATAGTAATAAAGGGAATTTTAAAACCGATAAAATACGTTGCTCAAAACCGAAAAAATGAAATATGGGCTGCGGATAATAATAGAGGTTTGTATCGAATTCTTTATAATGATGCGTACGAAACAACTGCTTTAAATAATGTAACGCAAAGCAGCAAAATTAAGAATGATTTTGGGGTGAAAATATTTGAGTTTAGAAATGAGATTCTGTTTTTAATCAATAAGTTATGGTACACTTATAATTCCATCACTAATCAATTAGAGGAAAATGAATTGTTTAATGCAAACTTTAAAAATGTATCAAACATCGTATCCATTGATGAAAATCACTTTCTACTACTACAAGAAGGGCTTTTATATACTATTTATGCTAACGGGAATAAATTTGTTCGCAACATTATCCAAGAGAAATATTATAGAGGTAAAATTATCAATGACAATTTAAAAGTATTTAAATACAAGAACAATTATTTGTTAAATCTGGATGATGGTTTTATTTCGCTGCAATTAAAAGAGGTTAATAAGAGTGATTCTAAAATTCGGATTGAAGCTTTTGTGAACGACGTTTTGGTTCCAAACAAATCTAAAATCCCTTATAATTCTGAATTACAGTTGCATGTATTGTCTGGTGTTTTTGGAGCAGCAAGACCTCATTTATTTTATAAAATAAGCGGAACAAAAGAATTTATTCCTGTAAGCGAAGGATTGATTGTTTTAAATAATTTAAATAGTGGCTCTGCAGAGATTAGCGTTTATCTTCATGATGGACTTAATTATGACTTGCTTTCTAATTTCCAATTTATTGTGGCCAAGCCTTGGTATTTTTCGCTTTGGATGATTGCATTGTATCTAATTGTTATCGGTTTGATTTTGTACCTGTATTACAAATGGAATAAAATGCGATATGTTCAAAAGTTAGCATTGCGAGATGAAGAATTAAAGCATCAAAAGAAAATTCTCGAAATGGAATTAAAGGCTGATAACGAATTGAATATTCAGGAATATGAGAAACATATTTTAGAATTAGAATTGCAATCCAAATCCTCAGAAGTAGCAGGAAAGTCACTATCAATTGCAAAGCAAAGTGAAATGATAGAGAATATTCAAGGAATTTTAGATTCGGATATGGATTTCAATAAATTGAAAAGTGAAATTAAAAAAGTCATTAAAATTAATGCTGTCAATAAACATGAATGGGAAACATTTGAAACAAATTTGAACCAAATTCATAATGAATTCATCATTCATCTTTCTAAAAAATATCCGGCTCTCACTTCAAAGGATATTAAGCTTTGCATTTACTTAAAAATGAATCTTTCATCTAAAGAAATTGCACCCATGATGAATATATCTTTCAGAGGAGTGGAGTTGCATCGCTATCGTTTGCGTAAGAAATTGAACCTTACTCAAGAAGAAAATCTTTCTAAATTTTTATTAACGATATAAAAGACGCGTTATTTTTATTGATACGTTATTAAATAACCTCTTTTGTTGTGAAATCCTAGTACATCATTACTACATCATACAGTAATGACACGGCACACTTGTGTGGTCGTTAGCTCCCATAAAACATTGATTTATTGTCTTATTTTACAATTTTGATGTAATTATGTAGTATTTTCATTTAACTAACTATAACGTTGTAATTATCTACTTTGGCTGTAATTAATTTAACAAATTATTGATATATGAGAAATATTATTTTTAGCTTTTTAGCACTCCTGTTGCTTCCAGCCTACATGTCTGGTCAAGTAATTAAGGGAAAAGTAGTGGATAAGGAAGGCTTAGGAATTCCTGGAGCAATTATTATTGCAACTGAATCTAAAACTTCTGCTGATACTGATTTTGATGGTAATTTTAATATCAATGCCAAAATCGGTGAGGTATTAAAAATAAGTATGCTTGGTTTCGAAGCTATTTCTATTACCGCAGCAGACGGGGTAATGAATATAACATTAAGCGATTCAAAAGATACTGAATTGAAAGAGGTCATTATTATTGGGTATGGTAGCCGGAAAAAAATTGACAACACATCTGCCATAACCTCTTTGCGAGCTGAGGAAGTATCTAAAATGAAAGTTTTAAACGCTTCGCAAGCAATACAGGGTAAGGCTGCAGGTGTACAAGTTATTTCCTCTGATTTACCAGGTGCCGCGCCTTCAGTTATTATAAGGGGATTAGGAACTGCTCTAGGAGGCAGAACGCCACTTTATATTGTTGATGGGATGCCTACAGAAAACATCAATAATATAAACACAAATGATATCACTGCGTATGAAATTCTGAAGGATGCGTCCTCTTTAGCCATTTATGGAACTAGAGCAGCTAACGGTGTTATTATTATTACAACTAAGCAAGGACGAGGTAATAAAATTGCAGTAGAAATTGAAACATTTGCCGGTTTTAGAGCACCTTTACGAACGGTAAAAATGGCTGGAAGTAATAAGTATTCTCATTATTCTAACGCTGCTTTACAAACCACTACTTTTTCGCAGGATCAACCTGTAAACACCGATTGGTTTGATGCCATTACAAGAACAGGAACCTATGCGCAAAACAACATTTCGGTATCAGGATCTTCAGAAACTGTGAAATACTTTTTTAGTGTAGGTAATTATGAGGAAAAGGCAGTTTTGAATGGCTTAGATTTTAGTCGAACTACTTTTAGAACGAATAACGAATTTAAGATATCTAAGAAATTGACCGTAAGCCAAAATCTAAGTTTTGGTTCCTCTAATTCGACACCTAAACCTCTGGATGCTTTTACAAACGCTTACAAACAATCTCCAATCATTCCAGTTCGTTTCCCAAATGGGGAATACGGTGTTCCTTTTGTAGGAGGTGACGGATTTGCTGGTGTTGCTGGTTCTTCATTTAACAATGTTGGTAATCCTGTTGCTCAACTGGATTACTTTAACGAACAACAGCGCAGCATCACGTTGCAAGGTGGTTTGAAATTAGATTACGATATCTTAGATTCTTTGAAGTTCACGTCGCAGTTTAACGGCGAATATTACTCATGGAAAAATTATAATTTTGAGGATAGCAAAAGGATTTTTGAGACAAATAACAATCCAGGTCGATTGAGTTCCATTGTATATCCAGCCGATAGAAACATAAATGTCTTGACTAAAGGGAGAAATCAGTATTTCAATTGGAACTTATCAAATTATTTGACATACAATAAAGTATTTGCGTCGGTTCATGATATTGAAATTACCGCAGGTACTGAAACTTCTGTGAGAGGTCCGCGCGAAGAATTGCGAGTTGTAAGAAGGAATGTGAATGAAAATTCAAACTATTGGTCACTAGCTGGAGTTGATTATGGAGCGACAGTCTTAAATTTTAACGATGCGGTTTTTAATGAAAGTAGATTATTATCATATTTCGGTCGTTTTCAATATAAATTGATGGATAAATATTTAGTAACAGGTACGTTGAGACGAGATGGATCTTCAAATTTTGGGAAAGATTTTCGATGGGGAACTTTTCCAGCTTTGGGCTTGGGATGGATTATTACAAAGGAGAATTTTATGGCTGATGTTAAATCAGTAAACTTACTAAAATTGAGAGGTAGTTGGGGTAAGTTAGGCAATCAAAATGTTCCTTTAAACAATCAGGCCTATAGCGTAGCAGGACTTACTTCATATTTAGGTGGTTCCATTTTATTAGATGGTACAACCGTAAACTCACAAATCGATCCTAGTTTATCATGGGAAGTTACTGAAGAAGCTTCTATAGGTTTAGATTTTGAGTTATTAAATAGTAGACTAAAAGGGTCTTTTGACGTCTATGACAAAACAACAAATAATGTAATTTTGAATACTAGGCCTTTGATAACATCTGGCATTAGTAGTGCATCGCCAGCGCATGTGGGCGAAGTATCTAACAGAGGTTATGAAGCAGCGCTGAGATGGGATGATCAAATTAACGATAATTTAAGTTACTGGGTAGGAGGAAATTTTTCCAGTAATAAAAATGAACTAACAGGATTAATCAACGCTACTCTTGCACCAGTTATAGGGGGAGATTTAGCTAATGGACAGTTCACTAAAATCTTAGATAATACTTCAGTTGGTCAACCATTAGGCAGTTTTTTTATGTATGAATATGCAGGTTTTGATCCTTCTACTGGTGAAAAGCTGTACTTAAACGCTGCTGGAAATGCTGTTACTCAAGATGTGTTAAATGCTAACACCGATAAAAAGTATGTAGGCTCTATTTTACCAACTTCAAATTATGGTGTTACTCTTGGTGTCATTTACAAAAACATTGATTTCTCTGTAGATGGTTATGGTACTGCTGGAGCAAAAGTGTATAACGGTAAAAAAGCGCAACGATTTACAGGAGAAAATGTTGAAGATTCGTTAGCAACTAATTTTTGGACAGCTAACAACACAACGGCTGCAAATCCTGCTCCTTTCAACCAAGTACCCGTAGCATCTACTTTTTATTTAGAATCAGGTGACTTTTTTAGAGTCAACAATATTTCACTGGGTTATAAAATTCCATTAGAAGGAATGTTTATCAATGCATGTAGAATATACGTTAATGCTATAAATCCTTTTATCACGCAAAGATTTTCAGGTTTCTCACCAGAGTTAAATGGTGATGGGAACCCTTATGGAAGTCAAGGGATTGAATTAAATGCCTATCCGGCATTGCGATCAATAGTTGTAGGAGCTAATTTAAAATTTTAATAAGATGAAAAAGATATATTTATCAATAGTTGTGCTATCCATAGTTTTTTTCTCTGGATGTTCAGATGAATTTTTAGATGTGGATCAAACAGAGTCCATATCAACTCAAGATGTTGAATTGTTCAATAATGATGCAGGTGCAGCCACGTTTGTTACTGCAATTTATAGTAAGTTTCTAGATTTTAACATGTCATCGTTTTCATGGAATGGAGTTTCAAGTATTGCCTCAGATGATGCCGATAAAGGTTCATCCCCAGGGGATACAGGCTCAGATAAAGATGTTATGGATGCATTGACTTATAACCCTTCTTCCTTATCAATTACTGAAATTTTTTCGGCTAATTATGAAGGCATAAATAGATGCAATCAAGCTTTGAATGTAATTCCTCAACTAGATAAAGCCGATGCTACATTGCGAGCTAGATTAATGGGTGAAGCAAAGTTCTTGAGAGCTTTTATGTATTTTACATTAGTAAAAACTTATGGTGGAGTGCCTATTATAGATCGCTTACCCAATCCTTCATCCCAGGAAGATAGAGTTATGCAGCTAACACGCAAATCAAAAGAGGAAGTATATGCCTTTATAGAAAAAGATTTGAATGATGCCATTGAAGTACTTTTTGAAAAGTCGCAATACTCCAGCAGTGAAAGAGGTAGAGCCTCAAAAGGAGCTGCTTATGCTTTATTAGCAAAAGTGAATCTGTACCAAAAAAATTGGCAAAAAGTGGTTGATAATTGTAATCTCGTTACTGGCTATTCTATAGTTCCTGACTATGCATCTATGTTTAGATTAGCTGGTGAAAATGGGCCAGAATCTATTTTTGAAATTCAAGGTGTAGGATCTATACCTATTAAAGGAATTCAAAACTACTCTGTGAGCCAAGGGGCACGTGGTGCAGGTGGCTGGGGTTGGGGTTTTAATACTCCATCTGAAAGTTTGCTAAATGCTTACGAAGTAGGCGATGTTAGAAAAAATGCTACAATTATTTTTGCGGGAACTACTTTGTATGATGGACGTGTTGTGCCAACTACCGTTGAAAATCCAAGATACAATTACAAAGCGTACTCTTCGGCAATTCCTGATGCTGATCAATCAGATACAAATATTAGGTATTTGCGATATGCTGAAGTTTTATTAATGAAAGCAGAGGCGTTAAATGAGTTAAATCAAACTTCAGTTGCAATCCCTTTATTAAACCAAATTAGATTAAGAGCAGGGTTAGGTAATACAACTGCCGTTTCACAAGCCGATGTGAGAATAGCAATATGGAAAGAGAGACGAGTTGAATTGGCCTTTGAACACGATCGCTTTTTTGATGTCGTGAGAACTGGTCAAGCAGTGGCTGCATTTGCCATTCATGGAAAAACATTTGTAGCAGGGAAGCATGAAGTATTTCCATTGCCTCAACTGTTCATTAATGAAACGGCTGGATTATCGTCACAAAACCCAGGGTATTAATTTTAAAAAACTGATAAAATGAAAACAAACAAATATAATTTACTATTCACTTGTGCTTTGGTTTCACAATTTTTTGTAAGCTGCACACAAGATAATATTGATAAGGTAAATGCGCCAATTGCTTATGAACCAATTGGAGGTTTTGAAAACTCAGATGATATAGCTTCTGCCGACTTAGTGTCTAAAATGAGTTTTGAAAATAATTTAACAGATAGCAAGGGCGCAATTAGTAATATACTGGGTACTAATATTGCTTACGCTGTTGGAGCAAAAGGGAATGCCTATAATGGCTCTAGTACTCAAGAACGTTACTTTACAGGAAATGCTAGTACGGCTCTTACGGGGCTAAATAGCTTTACTTTTTCTTTCTGGATGAATACTGCTAATACGGTTGATCCAGCAGTGGCTGGGCAAGGTAAAGGTGCTCAAGGAATATTCAGTATTGTGCGACC
Source organism: Flavobacterium sandaracinum (assembly GCF_004349135.1). GTDB lineage: Bacteria > Bacteroidota > Bacteroidia > Flavobacteriales > Flavobacteriaceae > Flavobacterium > Flavobacterium sandaracinum. Next base: position 25,316 of record NZ_SMFN01000002.1, read on the forward strand.
TACGGAGTTTTGGGGTGCATTAAATGTCTTTATGGAAAATCCAGACGCAGCGTTTCCCAATCGAATTCGATTGAAAGTTAATTTAGAAAACGGTAGAGCGGGAGTAGCGTGGGGAAGTTGGGGTCCCATCATTAATATCGATAATAATATAAATAGATGGATGCATGTGGTCTTTTCGTATGATGCAGCTACTAGTAGATTTTCAGCCTATGTCAATGGTGAATTAGCAAGCAATTTGGGGTCATTTCCATATGCTCCAGCAGCTGGAGTTAATGGAACAACTATATTTTATGCAGACAATCCCGGCAGTTTAGATAATAGTAATAATGCTCCAAGATTTGGTGATTTTCAAATGGCAGGAATCAATGGTAAATTAGTTATTGGTACGCATCCCTTTGAAACCACTCCAGCACTAAATAATGGAACACCGCAGGATTGGGCTACTAGTTATGCTGGTTTACTTGATGAATTGCGTATTTATAAATCAGCGCTTACTCCCAGTGACATTCGTTTTTTATTTCAATTAGAAAGTGATGGTCGATAAATTTTTACCGCTGGATAGTGAGCAAAGTTTGCTTTGATTATTAACATACATAATTTATTACCATGAAAAAACAAATCACTTATGGATTACTTTTTATAACCCTTTTTATATCTTGTTCATCTTCACCATCTCCTGAGGGAGGAGGTACGGGAACTCCATTACCTACTACTCCTGCTCCTCAAATAGTTCCGTTGACTGAAACGCAGGCTATGGATCAAGTTCAAAGAGATGTTATTAAATATTTCTGGGATTATGCAGAGACCAACTCAAAATTAGCTCGCGAAAGGTATTTCGCAGATCAACCCAGTTTTGAATCTAATATTATTACAACTGGTGGATCGGGTTTTGGATTGATGACCCTTGTTGTAGGGATAGAACGTGGTTTTATTCCAAGAGCTGAGGCAGTAACTAGAATGACAACTGCGCTGAATTTTTTAAAAAACGCGGATAGATTTCATGGAGCTTGGCCGCATTGGATTGACGGTAGAACTGGCAGAGTCATCCCATTCAGCGCTAAAGATAATGGTGGTGATATTGTTGAAACTGCACTTTTGTGTCAAGGATTATTGACACTAAGAGAATATTTTAAAAGCGGTAACGCATCCGAAATAACACTTTCAACATTAGCAGACGAGCTATGGAAAGGTGTAGAATGGGATTGGTACACAAGAGGTGAAAATGCGATGTACTGGCATTGGTCTCCTAATTTTGGATGGGACATGAATTTTAAGCTTCAAGGATATGACGAAGTTTTAATCGCTTACGTATTAGGTGCTTCTTCTCCTACACATCCAATTCCTGTTGCTGCATACAACCAAGGCTGGGCTAGAAGTGGCGCCATTGTAAATGGAGGTTCTCAATATGGAATTCCAGTAATTGTCAATCATAATGGTGCAACTGGAAATGTAGGACCTCTATTTTGGGCTCAATATTCCTATCTGGGATTGGATCCAAGAGGTTTGACTGATGGTTCTATTAATTATGGGAATTTAACACAAAATCATTCTAAGATTATCAATCAATATTGTGTTGCTAATCCAAAACAATGGAGAGGCTATTCAGATAAATGTTGGGGACTTACTGCAAGTTACACTAGAAATATTGATGGAACCACTGGATATACCGCGCACCAACCTTTGAATGACACAGGAGTCATAACACCTACGGCTGCCTTATCTTCATTTCCTTATACGCCAGTTGAAAGTATGAAGTTTTTATTGTACTTGTATAATGAAAGAAAGAATGACTTGATCGGTATCGCTGGACCTTACGATGCTTTTTCAACACATTATAATTGGGTTACGCCACGCTATTTAGCAATTGATCAAGGGACAATTGCGCCAATGATCGAAAATCATCGAACAGGTTTAATTTGGAAACTATTTATGCAAGCTCCAGAAGTTAGAACTGGTTTGCAAGCAATAGGATTCAAATCTACCCAACACGGTTTTTAAATTTGAATTATCATGAAATATCGCAGGATACTGTTATTGATTTTGTTTTCAGTCAGCTGTTTCGCACAAAATGAAATAGTAGGGAAAATAAAAACAGAAATTATAAATCAGAACGAGCTAGTTTATGCTTTACACATTCCGAAAAATACTAAAGAGAAAAAACCTCTGATTGTATTTCTTCACGGTTCTGGTGAAAAAGGAACTGATATTGAAAAGGTAAAAGCGCACGGACCATTCAAGTATTTAAAAAGTCACGAATTAGACGCGTATGTTTTGGCACCACAATGTCCCGAGAATGAATATTGGAACCAAGAGGTACTGCATCGTTTGATTTTAAAAATACAAAAAGAGAACAATGTTGATAGCGATAGAATCTATCTCACAGGTCTTAGTATGGGAGCCTGGGGCGCTTGGAATTTGGTTGTTGCACATCCTGAAACCTTTGCCGCTTTGGTGCCTATTGCAGGATATGTAGATCGAATCCCGATGGTGGAAAACTGTAAAATCGCAGCGATTCCAACTCGAATTTTTCATGGTTTACTCGATGATGTTGTACATGTCGACTATTCGATTGCCATGTATAAAAAATTAAAAACCTGTAAAGCTAATGTGACACTAACAATTTTTGATGATGCCAATCACGACAGTTGGTCACGAGTATATGACAACCAAGAAATATATGATTGGATGTTCAAACAAACAAAAAACAGACAAGATGAAAATTAAATTGATCATACTACTTTTTGGACTTTCACTTTTTGGCTACAGCCAAAAAAAGAGCCCTAAAAAGCAGGTTAAAATTAAACCTAGAACAGAATTTGTAGCAGAATTACTTTCAAAAATGACTTTGGAAGAGAAAATTGGGCAATTGAATTTGCCTACTTCAGGTGATATTACTACCGGTGCAGCGAGTAGTTCTAATGTGGCCAAAAATATCGAGGACGGAAAAGTAGGTGGTTTATTCAACATCAAATCGGTTCAAAAAATAAAAGAAGTACAAAAAATTGCCGTCGAAATAAGCCGATTGAAAATTCCGTTGCTTTTTGGAATGGACGTTATCCACGGCTATGAAACGACATTTCCTATTCCGCTAGGATTGTCCGCAACTTGGGACATGAAATTAATTGAAAGAAGTGCCCAAATCGCTGCGCAGGAAGCGAGTGCCGATGGAATCAACTGGACGTTCTCTCCAATGGTTGATATTTCCCGTGATCCACGTTGGGGAAGAGTTTCTGAAGGTTCCGGTGAAGATCCATTTTTAGGAAGCGAAATTGCAAAAGCAATGGTCAATGGCTACCAACAAAATGATTTGTCAAAGAACAACACCATTTTATCGTGTGTGAAACATTTTGCTTTGTACGGCGCGCCAGAAGCAGGACGTGATTACAATACGGTAGATATGAGCCGAATTAAAATGTACAACGATTATTTTCCGCCTTACAAAGCGGCTATTCACGCTGGCGTAGGTTCAGTAATGGCGTCTTTCAACGAAATTGATGGAATACCTGCAACTGGAAATAAATGGTTAATGACAGATGTTTTAAGAAAACAATGGGGATTTAAAGGTTTTGTAGTAACTGATTTTACCGGAATCCCGGAAATGATCGAACACGGAATGGGCGATTTACAAACCGTATCCGCTCTGGCCCTGAATGCTGGAATAGAAATGGATATGGTGGGCGAAGGTTTCTTGACGACTTTAAAAAAGTCAGTAGAAGAAGGAAAAGTGACTATTGAACAAATTGATAACGCCGCACGTCTTATTTTGAATGCCAAATATGATTTGGGACTTTTCCAAGATCCCTACAAATATTGTGATGAAAATAGAGCTAAAACAGAAATTTTCACAAAAAGTCATAGAGATGAAGCAAGAAGTATTGCTGCACAATCGTTAGTTTTATTAAAAAATAGCAATCAGTTGTTACCGCTTAAAAAATCAGGAACGATTGCTTTAATCGGACCATTGGCTGATGCCAAAGAAAATATGGCAGGAACTTGGAGTGTGGCTACAAATATGGAAAAATCCATTTCATTACTAGCAGGAATTCAAGAAGTGGGTGGCAAGGATACGAAAGTGCTTTACGCCAAAGGGAGCAACCTGGATTATGATGCCGCTTTCGAAGAAAAAGCAACCATGTTCGGGAAAACGTTACACCGCGACAACAGAACTTCCGAAGAATTATTGGTTGAAGCCTTGAAAATCGCAAATCAATCGGATGTAATTGTAGCCGCTTTAGGCGAATCAGCAGAAATGTCTGGAGAAAGCAGCAGCAGAACAAACTTAGAGATTCCACAAGCTCAAAAAGATTTATTGCAAGCCTTATTGAAAACAGGAAAACCGGTAGTTTTGGTTTTATTTACAGGTCGTCCATTGGTTTTGGTGCAGGAAAATGAAACAGTTCCAGCTATTTTGAATACTTGGTTTGCAGGAAGTGAAGCAGGAAGTGCGATTGCTGATGTTTTGTTTGGAAATGAAAACCCTTCGGGAAAATTAACGGCTACTTTTCCAAGAAGCGTTGGTCAAGTCCCTATTTATTACAATCAAAAAAACACGGGAAGACCGTTAGGTAATAAAGAAGGAAAGTTCGAAAAATTCAGATCGAATTATATCGACGAAAGAAATGAACCTTTATATCCGTTTGGTTTTGGATTGAGTTATACGACTTTTGAATATTCAAACTTGAAAATTTCATCGGATAAAATGAACTACAATGAGAATGTAAAAGTTACTGTTGATGTTACCAATACAGGAAATTATGAAGGTAAAGAAGTGGTCCAGTTGTACATAAGAGATCTAGTGGGTTCCGTTACAAGACCACTAAAAGAGTTGAAAGGTTTCCAGAAAATTGCTCTTAAAAAGGGAGAAAAACAAACGGTTACTTTTGAAATTTCTGTTGAAGAATTAAAATTTTATAATTCAGAGCTGCAGTTTATCGCTGAGCCTGGTAGTTTTGATGTATTTGTAGGTACTAATTCCAGTACTGATAACAAGGTTAGTTTTGAGTTGATTAAATAAATTTGGTTTGTTTATTTAAGATCAGCCCTTCGGTATTTATATCGGAGGGTTTTTTTTGTAACAAAAAAAATGGATTTGTTAAAACGGATACTTTAATACAACCCTATTTTATTTACTTTTATCAATTCAAAAAAATCAATCAAAATGAAATATTTATTTTCTCTTTGCCTGCTCTTTGTATTGAGTTTTGCACAGGCGCAAAACGTCGCATCGCCCTCGGGTAAAATTGCCTTAAGTTTTAAATTAGAGGCTAACGGACAGCCTTCTTATGCGGTCAACTATAAAAATAAAGCTGTCGTTTTAGAAAGTGCTTTGGGAATAAAATTAAAAGAAAAACCAGCTTTAGACGCAAATTTTGAAATACTGACTTCAAAAGCAAGTACTTTCAAAGAGTCTTGGAAACCTGTTTTAGGGGAACAATCTAGTATTGTAAATCATTATAATGAACTTAATGTTTCGCTGATCAACAAGGAAACTAAGGTGAAAATGAATATCATTTTTAGAGTTTTTGATGAAGGAGTAGCTTTCAGATATGATTTTCCAAAACAGGCAGAGCTCAATTATTTTATTATTTCTGATGAGGTTACCCAATTCAATTTAACTGAAAACAATAAAGTATTTTGGATTCCAGGAGATTTCGACAGCAATGAATACGAATACAACGAAACTAAGTTTTCTGATATTGATAACTCCAAAATCAATATGAATAACGGAATTGGAGTAAAATCAATTCCAGGGAAATACATGGTTCAAACGCCGTTGATGATGAAAGCGCCTTCCGGTTTGTATCTCAATATTTTTGAAGCGGCAGTAGTGAATTATCCAGTCATGCATTTGAATGCTGATGTGACAAATTACAAATTAAAAGCCGAATTAGTTCCGAATGCGATTGGTGATAAAGCCTATTTGCAAACGCCATATGTATCGCCTTGGAGAACCATTATGATTAGCGATGATGCTCGCGATATTGTAGCTTCTAAAATGATTTTGAACCTAAATGAACCTTCAAAATTAGAAGATACTTCTTGGATCAAACCTATGAAATATGTTGGGATTTGGTGGGAAATGCACGTAGGGAAATCGACGTGGGATTATGCCGGTTCTCAAAATGCTACCAATTTTGCAGATGCACCAAAAGCGTCTGGGAAACACGGCGCAACTACCGAAAACACGAAACGATACATTGATTTTGCTGCAAAAAACGGTTTCGACGGGGTTCTTGTTGAAGGTTGGAATGTAGGATGGGAAGATTGGAACGGAAATTGGAAAGAGGAAGTTTTTGACTTCACCACGCCGTACCCAGATTTTGATATTGCGGCGCTTTCGGCTTACGCCAAAGAAAAAAACGTAAAAATGATCATGCATCACGAAACATCGGGTTCCGTAAGCAATTACGAAAGACACTTGGATCGCGCTTTTGATTTGATGAAAAAATATGAATATCCAGCAGTAAAATCAGGGTATGTGGGCAAAATCATTCCGCGTGGCGAATTCCATGACGGGCAATCCATGGTGAATCATTTTAACTTTGTGGTAAAACGCGCCGCGGATTATAAGATTATGATTAACTCGCATGAATCGTCAAGACCAACTGGATTTGGAAGAACGTATCCTAACTATATCGCTGCCGAAGCGGCTCGCGGAAATGAATTCAATGCTTGGAGCGTTGGGAATCCGCCTATGCACGAAACTATTTTGCCATTTACCAGACAATTGGGTGGACCGATGGATTACACGCCGGGAATATTCGAAATTAAAATGAGTTATTATGATAAAAATAAAACGGAGCAGGTTCATACCACTTTAGCCAAACAACTGGCTTTGTATGTAACGATGTATTCTCCGTTGCAAATGGCGGCTGATTTATTAGAAAATTACGAGAAATATCCAGACGCTTTTCAGTTTATCAAAGATGTTGAAATGGATTGGGACGAAAGTAAATATTTAGAAGCGGAACCAGGCGATTATGTGACAGTTGCCCGAAAAACAAAAGGAAAAGAAACGTGGTTTTTAGGAGCAATAACCGATGAGAATGCCAGAACATCAGAAATAAAGTTAGACTTCTTGACCAAAGGGAAAAAATACAAAGCCATCATTTATGAGGATGCTAAAAATGCCGATTGGAAAAACAATCCAATTGCATATCAAATCAAGACGATTGTGGTGACCAGCAAATCAAAAATCAAATTGAATTTGGCTCCAGGTGGAGGAACAGCAATCAGTTTCGAACCGATCCAATAAGTATTAAATCCTGCAAGAACTTAAAACTTGCAGGATTTTTTTTGAATCTAACCTGAAATATTCGCAAAGAATTACGAAATTGCGACAGCTACCAAAACCAGAATTATAAAGAAGAATACCAAAAAAGCTTTAAATTTATTATGAAAAAATCAATTGTTTTAGCCGCACTTTTATTTGGTGGAATCACCGTTTTTGCGCAAACTAAAGACGAACAAGCGTTAAAAGATATTTATAAATCTTCCCTGACTAATGCCAAATGTTATCCTTGGCTGGAACATTTATCCAACACCATTGGATCCCGATTATCAGGTTCCACAGGAGCCGATAAAGCGGTTTTGTATACCAAAGCACAATTAGAAACACTCGGTTTAGATAAAGTGTACCTTCAGGAAGTAATGGTGCCAAAATGGGTTCGGGGCGAAAAAGAAATCGCTTATTTACAAGTAGGGAAACAAAAGATTACTTTCCCTATTTGCGCACTTGGCGGCTCAGTTGCCACTCCTAAAAAAGGATTGCAAGCGCCAATACTGGAAGTAAATAGTTTGGAAGAACTAACTGCATTAGGAGAAGCAAAAGTAAAAGGAAAAATTATTTTCTTTAATAGACCGATGAATCCAGAATTTATTGAAACTTTCAAAGCCTATGGAAGTTGCGTAGACCAAAGATCTTCTGGAGCAAGAGAAGCTGGAAAACTAGGTGCTTTAGCCGTTATTGTCAGATCGATGAATTTGCGCTTAGATGATTTACCGCATACCGGTGCAACTAATTATGGAGATATTGCCAAAGAACAAAGAATTCCGGCTGCTGCTATTAGTACAAACGGAGCAGAACTTTTAAGCAAAAGTTTAAAACAAAATCCAAGTGCGTCATTATATTTCAAGCAATCTTGCGAGACTTTTGATGATGTTTTGTCCTATAATGTAGTTGGTGAAATAACGGGTTCTGAACATCCTGAAAGAATAATGGTCGTTGGCGGTCATCTTGATTCTTGGGATCTTGGAGATGGTTCTCATGACGATGGCGCAGGATGTGTCCAAAGTATGGAAGTGTTGAATATCTTCAAAAATATTGGTTATAAACCTAAAAACACGTTACGCGTGGTGTTGTTTATGAATGAAGAAAACGGAGTTCGAGGCGGAAAAGAATATGAAACACAATCCAATAAAAACAATGAAAATCATATTTTTGCTTTAGAAAGTGATTCGGGAGGATTTTCTCCAAGAGGATTTTCAATTGAAGCTGACGAAGCAAATTTCAACAAAATCAGCAGTTGGTCAACTTTATTTGAACCGTATTTAATACACAAATTTGTAAAAGGACATTCTGGGGTTGATATTGGTCCGTTACAATCCAATCACATTGTAAAAGTCGGATTACAACCAGATTCTCAACGTTATTTTGATTATCATCATGCTGCAAACGACACTTTTGATGCTGTCAATAAAAGAGAGTTGGAACTAGGAGCGGCAGCAATGGCGTCTTTACTTTATTTGATGGATCAAAACGGTATAGCTAAGTAAAAAAAGCAACAGTTTTTGGTTTTAAGCAATAAGAATAAAACAATGTCGCATTTTTTTTACCATATAAGTCATGAAAGTTTAAGTTTCACTTGTGTTGAGCTTATATTACTTAAGTAACAATAAGGTCATTTAAGGTTTAAAACTTATTTGACTTATATGTTAAAAATTATTCCACTCTTTATAGTGCGACATTAAATATTCCCAACTAATTACAATCATTTTTTTTTAATATTTAAAAGAAATTGTGAACGTAGCACCTTCATTTATTTTACTTTCCACGGCGATTCTTCCGCCTAAACTAGTAATGTGATTGTACACTAGATATAGACCAATACCATTACTGTCAATATTACTGTGGAATTTTTCATACAATCCAAAAATTTTATCTTTCACCTTATCCATATCAAAACCGAGTCCATTATCAGAAAAAATTAATTGATTTACACCGTTTATTTTTCTGGAATAGATGGTAATAATAGGTGCTTGATTTGGTTTAGTATATTTGATTGAATTAGTAAGTAAATTCAAAAATATACTTTTGATATATGCTTTGTTAAAAGTGATGTGCTCAAATGCAGAAAAGTCAATATTAATAACTGCTTTTGAATCGTGGACCAAGGAATTTATAGAAACAAGAACTTCAGCGAGTGATTCATTTAAATTTATTTCTTCAATTTGAGTATTCATACTTTCGTTTTCTACCAATTGATCAATAGAATCATTTAAAGTTTGTTTTAAATTTTCACTGGTTAATTTAAGAATTTCTACTAACTCCAACGTTTCTGGATCATTAATTTTTGAAACATCAATGAGGCTGAAAACAGAAAGCATATTATTGATGGGAGACTTTAAATCATGCGAAGTTTTATGAGACAAAACCGTTAGTTCTTTGTTGATTTGCGTCAAATTTGCAATAAGCAAATTGCGCTCTTCTTCCATTCTTTTTTTATGGGTGATATTTTTGGCAATTGCATAGACTAATTTCTCCGACTCAACAGGCATTGATGTCCATGATAACCAGACAATTTCGCCACTTTTAGTTAAATAGCGGTTTTCAAAATTTAAAAGAGGTTTGTTTTTATAAACTTGTTCTCTGGTTTCTATAGTAATTTGGAGGTCCGGTGTGTAAACAAAACTGCTGATAGGTCGAGAATATAATTCCTCTTCCGTAAAGCCTAATAACTTTGAAACAGCCGGATTTATTCTTCTAAAATAGCCATCAAATCCTGCAATGCATATAAAATCTGCGGAGATATTAAAGAAATTATCAAAGTGATAGTCTGTTTTTAAAGAAGATATAGTGGTGTTATTTTTAGTCATTTATAATTTTAAGGAATTATACTGTATTAAAATTACGCAACTTGAAACTAGCAAATCGGATTTATAAATTTAACTAATTAAAATTAAAAAAAAGAAAAAAAAATGAAACACTTGTTAATTTTATATGTTTTGTTTCTTTAAATCAAATTCATAAAAAAAGCCATCATTTATGACAGCTTATTTAATTTTTTTATAGAAGATGAATTAAATTCTAAAAATTCCTCCTAAGGCAATTATTCTCTGAAAAAATAAAAAATCTTGCGACGCACTATCTTCAGTGTTTTGTGTAGTTCGAATGTCTGGCATGTTGATGTAACCTCCTTTAAGTTCTCCTTGTAAATAAAAATGTTTGAAAAAAGTAACATTCAGCCCAGCTTTTAAAGATGTTCCAAAACCTGAAACATGAAAATCATCATGACGATCTTTTCCTAATAAAGTTGTGTTTGTTTTTGGGTACAATAGACCAAATCCAACACCTTCCGTTAAATTGACTTGAATTTTATCAGTATTTTCAATAGCGAACATTGAGGAGATATCGTCATGTCTAGAAAACTCAGTATTCACATAATTCAAACCGTCGGTATGCTCGAACTTTAGAAATTGTTCAGTCAATAACACTTGATTGTTGGGCAATATTTCATCATACGATCCTGGATTCGGATAAAACCCATCGATGTCAACAGCTTTATTTTGGGTCATCACATATTTCATGTGATCCACACCAATAGCAATACTATAATGGTCACTAATGAAATACCCCATTCTAAAATTAGTTTGGGGAATCGTCATTCTTGAAGGGTTAATATAATCTATATGCCAACCTTTTGGTTTGTCATGCGCTTGAACATTTTCTAAAGTGAAATTGTAATCTTTTCCTTTAAAAGTGATGTCTGATTTGGAGTAATTGTCTCTGTTTCCTCCCCAGGATATAAAAAATTTTCCTTTGTTATGTGTTGTATATTTATTTTGAATTTCTGTAGTTTTCTGTGCAATTGTGTTATTGGTGAATAAAATAGTAAGGAATGCGGAATAATAAAAAAGATATTTCAATGAATTTGGGGCCTAAATTTAAAATGTATTAATTGTTTTTCTGATGGCAACTAGTTTAGTCATTAAGGATTCAAAATAATCTAAATGCAACATATTAGCACCATCGCTTTTTGCATTCGCAGGATCAAAATGAGTTTCAATAAAAATTCCGTCCACGCCTACAGCGATACCAGCTTTGGCGATAGTTTCAATCATATCAGGTCTTCCGCCAGTTACTCCAGCTGTTTGGTTGGGTTGTTGCAGCGAATGGGTAACGTCAAGAACGGTAGTAGCATATTGTTGCATCGTAGGAATTCCTCTGAAATCAACAATCATGTCTTGGTAGCCAAACATGGTTCCTCTGTCCGTAACCATGACGTTTTCATTGTGACAATCCAATACTTTTTGAACGGCATGTTTCATGCTTTCTGGACTCATGAATTGTCCTTTTTTCAAGTTGACTACTTTTCCCGTATTGGCAGCAGCCACGACCAAATCAGTTTGGCGCACTAAAAAAGCGGGAATTTGCAGCACATCAACATATTGAGCCGCCATATCAGCATCTTCATTGGTATGAATATCCGTAACAGTTGGAACGTGAAAAGTCTCTGAAACTTTTCTAAGGATTTTCAATGCTTTCTCATCTCCAATACCTGAAAAACTGTCAATTCTAGAGCGATTTGCTTTCTTGAAAGAACCCTTAAAAACGAAAGGAATTTGTAATGTATCAGTAATTCCAACTAATTTTTCGGCAATTCGCATCGCCATTTCTTCCCCTTCAATAGCACAAGGGCCCGCTAGAAGAAAGAAATTGCCACTCTCAGTATATTTGATTTGTGGAATATGTTGTAGGTTCATAATATGATTTTTTAAAGGTGCAAAGGTAGTTATGATTTACGATTTACGATTTATGATTTCCAAATAATTTGGGGCATTAACTTTTTTTTAGGAGCTGTTTCCTGCTGTTCGCTTCAATCTCCCTGAAAAACGGGAGGATTTCCACTTCCATCAGGGCTAGGGAATTGGTAAACATGGATGTTGTGGGATTTTAAAGCGATTATTTTTTTAACGAAAGTCCCACTGGAACCATCAAAATTCCTTTTTCATAGATGTTTAAATACAGTAGAACTGGTTTCTTTTGACCTTCCCATATTAATTCGTAAACATCAAGAAATCCCGCACCCATTTCACTTCTTTTTGTTGGAAAAGGACAGCAGCTTTCTAATTTAGTAAACGTAATTTTTTCATCTTTTGGTCCCACTAAAGCATTCAAAAACCGACCTTGATTTATCGTTTCATTTCTAGTGTTGTTAAAGAAAATATTGATGGGATAATCTTTATCATAACCATATTTTTTGTCTTTACTGTATTCCGTAATTACAAAAGTGTTGTCTTTAGAAAGAGTCAGGTTTGGGGCATTATCATCCGTATTTTTTAAAGTAGATTGTGTACTGGAGCAAGAAGCCAAACTAATTAGTAAAGCAATAAGAAGGATTGATTTGTTCATGTTTAAAAATAAATTTATTAGGTAAATTCGCTTAAGTCCTAAAATAACAGCATTGTGTTGCATGCATATTTTTAAACATATAAGACAAATAAGTTTTTTAATTTGAATAAAATTAAGTCAGTAGTTCATTTAAGCAAAGTCATCCAATATGATAAAGAATATTTTTAACTTATATTACTTTTAACTCTAATTTGACAAACAAACTTTTTAGCATACATGACTTATAGGTTTACAATTAAATACTTTTCATTTTAGTACATCATAGTAAAATTTAAATAGCAATTACAATACCATGGAATTTAAATAATACAAATATAAACAGAACTTTAGACCTTACTGCTTGTTACTGCAATAATTTGGATATACACTTTTTTACCGAATGTAGTATTTCTGGCAAAATCTCGTAAAATGCTTCTTATCTTTGCAAAAAAAACAATATGGATATTATTTTTCAAACATGGTCTTGGTATGTTTCCGGTTTTATAATCGGCTTGATTATGTTAGCACTTATTTATTTTGGGAAGTCTTTCGGGATGTCTTCTAATTTGCGCTCGCTTTGTTCTATGGCTGGTTTAGGAAAACGTGTCGCTTTTTTTGATTTTGATTGGAAAGCACAGCGCTGGAATTTAGTAGTCGTTGTTGGAGCGATGTTAGGCGGTTTTGTTGCCGTTCATTTTATGAGTGATGCTTCAAATGTGGACATTAATCCTAAAACAATTGCGCAATTAGCACAACTTGGTATTGAAGCTCCAAACGGAAAATTAGTGCCGGATGCGCTTTTTGGAATCTCGATTTTAGAATCTCCTAAAAGTATATTTATACTGCTTATTGGGGGTCTTTTGATAGGTTTTGGCTCTCGTTATGCCGGAGGTTGTACTTCAGGACATGCCATTTCTGGCTTGAGTAATTTACAAATCCCTTCTTTGAAAGCCGTTATTGGATTTTTTATCGGTGGTTTGATTATGGCTCATTTTTTATTGCCTTTAATTCTAAACTAGCTAAACAATCGTCATTTAAAATTTTAAATAAAAAGTATGAAAAATATACTAAAATATCTTTTGGTTGGATTTGTTTTCGGAATTGTACTGACTAAATCAGAAGCAGTTTCTTGGTATCGTATTTATGAAATGTTTCAATTTCAGTCTTTTCACATGTACGGAATTATTGGTGTGGCCATTTTTACAGGAGTTATTGGAATCCAAATCATTAAGAGGAACAATATTAAAGACATCAAAGGAGAATCTATTGAAATTCCAGATAAAGAAAAAGGTTCTGCTCGCTACTGGATTGGTGGATTGTTCTTTGGATTGGGTTGGGCTTTAGTAGGTTCTTGTCCAGGTCCGATATTCATCTTGCTTGGGGCTGGTTTTTGGACTATTCTGATAGTGCTTTTTGGAGCTCTTTTGGGAACTTATTTATATGGATTATTGAAAAGTAAATTGCCTCATTAAGCGAAAAATAGCTTGCATTAAAGTAGCATTCTCGAATGAAAATGCTACTTTTTTTGGTTTAATTTTAAAATGCCAATAACAATCAAATATTGTGCAATTAGATACGTTGCCATAATCAAGAAGGAACTGTATTGTAGTGGTGCATAAAATTTATCAAAGGCTAAAATACTATCTGAAGCTACAAAAACGATAGCGCCAATTAAAATGTATGTGCTGGCAGGTTTATGCCAATTCATAAAGCCTTTCAAGGCAAATAATAACATAATTGAAATGGTCAGCGCGTAAACAAAAACCGGAATTTTTAAATCACCCAAACTTGGCATTAAAATAAGCATCATAACAATTAAATATAGCGTAATTGCAGTAACTCCTACCCAGAAAATGGTTTTGCTTTTCTTTAAATATATCTTTAATTGCTTGCTGAACAGTATGATATAAGAAATATGCGAAAGTAAAAAAGCAATCAATCCTGCAATAAAATATAATTCTCCTTTGTCAGCAAACAGCAAAATAATATCACCAATCCATGACAAAGTCAATGCGGTTAAAAGGACTTTTTTGGTAATGAACCTGTCGTGCACATAAACTGCTAGAATTAAAAACGGCAATAAAAAAGGTTTCAAAAACCAGGCGATTTCTTCTTTTCCAAAAAGAAGTATCAAAAGATAAATAAGACTAAACCCGATGAAACTTTTTAATATTATGTTGCTTTTCATTGTTTTTTTTTAAGATTGAGCTACAATCATTGTTTCTTTTTCAAAATTACTGCTGACAAAATAAATGGTTACTAGCAATGACAAAACAAGATAGCTAGCAATTACATAACTGGCAAAAGGAAAGAGTTGATTCATTCCAAACCAATCACCAAAATATAAAATCAGTCCAATTCCGAATGCAAAACGAATACTTTCCCAAAATATAGAAATTTTGCGAGTATCCATTAATTCGGTGTAACTGTAAACCGTCAGGAAGATGAATGCTCCATAGATAAATACTTTTGGCAAACCTATTAAAGCGATTGAATTGTAAAGGTAACTAATAAACAACAATGTAATTATTGCTTGAAATAGAGACCAATACATCAGTTTTTTAGAATTTTGGACGCCATATTTTTCAAAATTATAGACATTGGTGATTTTAGTTACAGGATATTTTTCTTCAAAATGTTCTGGACGCCAACCTGTTGGTTTAAACCAAATGGTAAATTTATCTTTCCAGTTTTCGGCGCGCCAAGCATCGGTAATTAATAACCACAAATGCTGAAAATTAATCCGAATTGGATTCCAAGTTCTAGCCGGTCGTGTGATTCCAAAAACTGGCGGAATACTTTCTAATTCTGCTTGAAAAGTGCCAAATAACTTATCCCAAATGATAAATATTTGCGAATGGTTTTTGTCCATATATTCAGGGTTTATGGCATGATGCACTCTATGATGGGAAGGAGAAACGAGTATGTTTTCCAGAAAACCAATTTTCTTAATGTGCTTAGTGTGGTACCAAAATTGAAGAAACAAATGAATCGGTAAGGTTACTGCAATTACTTTGGAGGGAACTCCCAAAAGTGCGGCTGGGATCAATAAAAAGGTAAACAAATTGACAAAACTGGAAACGGGCTGGCGTAGGGCACAGGCCAAATTGAATTCTTCACTACTGTGATGAATAGCATGTTTGTTCCATAAAAAATTAATTTGATGTGACAAGCGATGACTCCAATAGCCATAAAAATCGATAGCGATGAATCCAATAAAATAGGTAAAAAAGGTAGCTTGAAGATCGAACAAAGCTATTTTAGAGACAATCCAATCGTAGGAAATCAGCGTAATACTAAGCCCCAAAACATCTTTTAGGGAGTTAACCATTCCTGAACTTACACTAGAAACAGCATCCATATTAGGTGCAGTATCTTCCCCTTTATAATGCCCATACACTTTCTCGATGATAATCAATATCAAAAATATGGGCATTGCAAAAACTAAAATTTTACCGTATTCTTCCATAAAAACACTTTTTATTATTCAAATATAGAATAAAAGAGCATGTTTCTGAATTATTCACAGTAATTTATTTCTTGAAGGAAGTATTTACATTACTTAAATTATCTCCGCATTTAATCCTGCTTGTAATAATTGAGTGCATTGTGGTTTTAATTTATCATAAGGACCGGTTTTTACGGTACACTTTCCGTTATAATGTACAATTAACGAACATTGTTCTGCTTGTTCAGGAGTGTGGTCGCACACACGAATCAAAGTTTCTATAACATGGTCAAAAGTATTTACATCGTCATTATAAACTACAATTTCATTGTCTAAACGAACTGATTCTTTGATGCTTACTCTTTCTCTTACTTTTTCTTTAGTACTCATTTTGTAGGTTTTTGTACTTTCGTAATTAATAAAAAAATAATACTACTAATTTACATATTTTAAAGACACCCAATTGTTTCTTTCTAGTTTTTTAACATATGTTAACCCTTTTTCCGTACAAGAAGCGTCTATAAATGGAATATCCTCGGAATAAAAACCACTTAGTAGCAATGTTCCATTAGGATTCAAACTGTCTACATAACTTTGCATGTCGTTCAACAAAATATTCCTGTTGATATTGGCAATAATCAAATCGTATTTTTTACCTGCTAATAATGCTGCTTCACCTTCATAAACTGTGATGTGCTTGCAATTATTGCGTTGCGCATTTTCTATAGAATTCAAATAACACCAGTTATCAATATCAATAGCGTCAATAGGTTGCGCACCTTTCATCTCGGCAAGTATTGCTAAAATGGCAGTTCCGCATCCCATATCCAGCGTTTTCATTCCAGTAACATCGATTTCCAGTAAATGCTGAATCATCATGTGTGTTGTTTCATGATGTCCTGTTCCAAAACTCATTTTTGGTTCAATTACGATATCAAATTCGGCATTCGTTTTTGGGTGAAAAGGGGCGCGGACATGACAATTTCCATCAACATCGATCGCTTCAAAATTCTTTTCCCATTCTTCATTCCAGTTGACTTGTTCGATTTCTTCAAAAGTATAAGCGATTTTAAACTCTTCCGATTGTAAAATGTGAATGTCTTCTAAGATAGTTTCATCCCACAAATCCTTTTGTACAAAAGCTGAAATGCCAGTTTCGGTTTCTGTAAAGCTTTCAAAGGCTTTTTCTCCTAATTCAGCAATTAGTATTTCTGACCCTAGTTCTTTAGGCTCAATAGTAAAGTGATACCCAATATAAATGTTTGACATGTTTGTTTTTTTGCAAAGGTAACAATCACTATTTAAATCGCATTTGTAAATCAAATTTTATTTTACATTTGCAGCACTATCACACAACCACACAATGAAAAAAATCATCTTATTTTTTCTTTTTCTGCTGAGTATTGCTAGTAATGCTCAAGTTACTATAAAGCAAAACAAACAAGATAATGACTTGAAATTATCTGCACTTCCTTATTATAGTTTTGGTAAAGGAATCGGAATTACTTCTCCAGACAGTTTATACCAGTTGAACATTCGGTTCCGAATGCAAAACAGAGTTACTTATACGGAGAATGAAAACGAAGATGGCGTTTATGATGGACAAATCAGACGTTTGCGCTTGCGATTAGATGGATATGTGGGAACTCCAAAGTTTTTGTACGCTATCCAATTGTCATTTGCCCCGGGCGATGTTGGCGAAATTAGAGAAGGTGAAAACATCAATATTATTCGGGATGCGGTAGTTTTTTATAGACCAAATAAACATTGGAATATCAGTTTTGGTCAAACAAAATTACCCGGAAACCGTCAGCGTGTGAATTCTTCCGGTGGTCTTCAATTAACGGATCGATCCATCAATAATGCCCGATTTACTATCGATAGGGATTTTGGTTTTCAAATTCATAATATGAATGAATTTAATGATCAATTTTCATATAATTTTAAAACAGCTATTTCTACTGGTGAAGGACGTAATATAACTGGTAATGCCGATGCAGGAGTTGCATTAACAGGTAAAGTGGAGCTATTGCCTTTTGGTGCTTTTGCTAAAGATGGTACCTATTTTGAAGGAGATATTGTAAGAGAAAAAAAGCCTAAATTGATGCTTTCCGGAGCTTTTCAGCAAAACAATCATGCCAAAAGAACACAAGGACAATTAGGGAATGATTTATTTGAAGCCCGCACCATGAAATCAGTAATGCTGGATGCGATGTTAAAATACAATGGCTGGGCCGCTATGTCAAGTTACATGTCCAGAACGACTTCCAGGAATGCTGTTACCATCAATCCGGACGATAGTTCACAATCTAATTTTGCTTATGTTGGAAATGGATTTGATCATCAATTAAGTTATAATTTCCCTTCAAACTATGAAATCATTGGAAGGTATTCCACTCAAAAAGTGGGGGAAGATATTAGGACTTTGGCTCCAAATTCTAAACAGTATACTATTGGTTTGACCAAATATATTTGGGAACACACTTTTAAAATACAAAGCGAATTGACATTTGATACGTTAAATTATTTCGATGGAAGTACAAAGAACAATTGGTATTTGCGTTTTCAGATAGAAATAGGGATTTAAACAAAATGAGCCCGATACGTTATCGAGCTCATTATTATCAAAATTAATTATAGATTTATCCAAACTTTGGAGTATCTAATAATTTCATGTTTTTTTTATAGCTTTCAAATGAAAATTATATTGCATTTATAATTGCTACAAAATCATCAGCTTTTAGTGCAGCACCTCCAATAAGTCCACCGTCTACATCAGGTTTTGAGAATATTTCTTTTGCATTATCAGGTTTCACACTTCCTCCATAAAGAATAGATACGTTTTCAGCAGTGTCACTTCCAAAAGCTTTACGTACTGTTTCTCTAATAAATTCATGCATTTCTTGTGCTTGTTCTGGAGAAGCAGTTTCGCCAGTTCCTATTGCCCAAACCGGCTCATAGGCCAAAACAATACTTTCCCAATCCTTAGCTTCAATGTGAAATAATCCATCTCGCAATTGGTTTTCAACCACATTAAAATGGTTTTTAGATTGGCGGTCTTTTAGTTCTTCTCCAAAACAAAAAATAACTCTCATATCATGTTCCAAAGCTGTATTTACTTTGCTGGCAATTAAAGCATCTGTTTCATGGAAAATAGCTCTGCGTTCTGAGTGTCCTAAAATCACGATATCTACCCCAACACTTTTTAACATATCTGCTGATATTTCACCTGTAAAAGCGCCACCTTCCGCTTGGTGAACATTTTGTGCAGCAACTTCAATATTAGTAAATTCTAAATGATCTACAGCAGATGCTAAGTTCACAAATGTAGGCGCTACAATGACTTGAACAGTAGTGTCTGTTGGTATTTGCGCTATAAGTTCATTTAATAAATCTTCAGTTTGCTCTGCATTTTTATGCATTTTCCAGTTTCCGGCAACAATCTTCTTTCTCATTTTCGTTGTGTTATATTTAGTTTTGGTTTTTTATATTTAAAATGGTTCTTGAAATAATATCTCAAACAATTATTTTAAACTTTCTAAGGTCTCGTTGATTTTATCAAAATCTGTTTCAATAGCGCGGTACAGTACTATTTTTCCAGTTTTATCTACGATGATATATCTAGGTATCCAATCAACATCCACAGCTTTTGCAAATACACCTTTCATTTGATCGTTTGCCATGAAATGTCCACCATTTAATTGATGTTTTTCAATTCCTGCTTTCCATTTATCAGCAGTTTTATCCATTGAAATAAACAAGTAAGCAACGTCAGGATGGTTGGCTTGTAATTCTTTTAGTTTAGGCATTGCTTTTACACAATCGCCGCACCAGGAAGCCCAAACTTCAATTACTAATGTCTTTCCTTTGTATGTTTCTAGGATATCTTTAAAAGCGACTTGACTTCCATCAGTAGCCAAAAGAGTTTCAGATAAAGCTTGTGTAGAAAAGTCCGTTTTTTCAGTACTTTGAGTACAAGAGAATGTTGCAAACGCAATTAATACTGCAATTATTTTTTTCATTTTAGAATTGTTTTTAACAAAGTTAAACAAACAATTTGAATGCGTTATATAGAATAACGAATTTTGAAAGTATTATCCGAAAATGATAAAACAATATCGTTATAGTATAAAAATAATCTAATGATTTTGTGTTATCAGTTTTGCTATATAACTTCAGTCCTTTTTTTTAAAAAAAAGCCGTAAAGTTTCCTGTTTCGGACTTTACGGCTTTATCTGTATTATGATTTATTTAGAATTTTAAATCTGCAATATCGTTGTGATGCACTTTTTGTTTTATGGTTCCTTTTTCAATCAAAACAATACTTGGATTGGCTCTTTCGATAGTTTTTACGGTTATAGCATCGCAAAAATAGAAGTCGAATGTTAAACCAAATTGCTTTTTAGCAGCTGCTATTTCTTCCGGCGAAGAGGCTGTCATTGCAATCACTTGATACCCTTTTGTTTTAGCATCCTGATTTAGTTTTTCCATTTTTGCCATTCCGCTGTGATCCGCTTTTGTTAAATCGTAAGCAGTTATCAACATCAATTTAGGTGCTTCTAAAAACTCCTCTTTGTAATCAGAACCATCTTTTTCCATTGTGAAATCATGAATAGGAGGAACGTAACCTTCTGTAATGACTTTATCTTTTCGGTCAACAAAAACGGCTCCTTCTGGAATTGCCATCAAATCTTTTTCAGTAAATTCTTTATCGACACCGCCTACTTTGTATATGAAGACCATTTCTACCACAGATTTTTCGGCTCCATCAGGAATACGCATTCCTTTTTGAATATTATTCCCAACTTTATAGGGTCTGAAATCAATTAATGGCAAATGGTTTAAAACCCAAACGCCTATTAATGAGGATAAAACAATACTGGCGTAAATAACTATGTTTTGTACATTGTTGCTAAACAAAGGTTTTACCATTTTTTGATTGAAAAATAATATCAGAATAAAGAAAAGTAAAACAATATCTTTAGTAAACGATTGCCAAGGCGTCAGTTTCAAAGCATCGCCAAAACAACCACAATCTTTTACCACATTAAAATAAGCAGAGTAAAAAGTGAGGAAAGTGAACATAACGATCAAGAGTAATAAACTCCAAACAGTAAATTTAGTTTTGTAACCTATGAGTAACATAATTCCTAAAACTACTTCAAGAATTACTAAAAACAAAGCGATTGCTAATGAAAACGGTACGAAAAAAGGCATATTGAAAACAGGTTCACTGAAATATTCTGCCAGTTTGTAAGAGAATCCAATCGGGTCATTTAATTTTATTAATCCCGAAATTATGAATAGTATTCCAACGAAGATTCTAGAAAATTGAGTAATTATATTTTTCATTTTTTTTTGATTGCTTATTTTATTTAGTTTCAAAACCCATTAGAATCAAGGCGAAAACCGAATAATTTATCATGTCCTGATAATTAGCGTCGATTCCTTCAGAAACTAATGTTTTTCCTTTATTGTCTTCAATTTGTTTGACACGAAGTAGTTTTTGTAAAATCAAATCGGTTAGTGAACTCACACGCATTTCGCGCCAAGCTTCCCCATAATCATGATTTTTGTCTTCCATTAAATCTTTGGTCAATTTAATTTTGGCATCGTATAATTCGGTTGCTTTTTCGACGCTTAAATCGGGTTGATCCACAACTCCTAATTCTAATTGAATCAATGCCATGATAGAATAATTGATGATTCCGATGAATTCTCCCGTTTCATCTTCGTCAATTTTGCGGACTTCGTTTTCTTGTAAGCTTCTAATTCTTTGAGCTTTAATGTAGATTTGATCCGTTAAGGAAGGCAATCTTAAAATGCGCCAAGCACATCCGTAATCTTTCATTTTGTTGATAAACAGTGCACGACAAGTCGCAATTACTGTATCATATTCCTTTGAAGTATTCTTCATTATTGGTGTATATTTGTCTTGAAATTTTTTCAAAAATAAGATAATTTTTTTGAATGTCGAATTTTGAAGTCTTTAAAACTATAAACGAATGACTATTAACTGCAAAGGATTACTGGTTGATTTATCCACTCCCAAAGTAATGGGGATTTTAAATGTCACGCCCAACTCATTTTTTGATGGTGGAAAGTATAAAAATGAAACTGAAATAATTAATCAAGTCGAAAAAATGCTGGGTGATGGCGCAACTTTCATAGATATTGGCGCGTATTCCAGCAAACCTAATGCAGAATTTGTCTCGGAACAAGAAGAAATTTCGAGAATTGCTCCTGTTGTAGATTTGATTTTAAAATATTTTCCAGAAACTATAATTTCGATTGACACTTTTAGAAGTGAAGTAGCTAGAGCTTCCATTGAAAATGGTGCGGCCATTATCAACGATATTGCTGCTGGAAATTTGGACGATAAAATGTTTGAAATAGTTGCAAAATATAATGTTCCTTACATTATGATGCATATGCGAGGGAATCCACAAACCATGCAGACGCTTACAAATTACGATGATATTGTAAAAGAAATGTTGTTCTATTTCTCTGAAAAAGTGGCGATCGCCAGAAGTTTTGGGATTAATGATTTACTAATCGATCCGGGCTTTGGTTTTGCCAAAACAATGGCTCAAAATTATGAAGTTTTTCAAAAAATGGAATTGTTTAACATGCTGGAGTTACCACTTCTTGTTGGGATTTCCAGAAAATCAATGATCTATAAAACGCTTGACACTACAATCGAAAATGCGTTAAATGGAACTACGGTTTTGAATACTTTGGCATTAACCAAAGGCGCTAAAATTCTTCGTGTTCACGATGTAAAAGAAGCTGTGGAATGTGTAACATTATTTAATAAAATCAATTTATAAAGATGAAATATTTTACTCTGATTGTTCTTTTTGTACTTTTTTCTTGTGGAAATAAAGAAGATGTTTTGTTGCCAAAAGCGAATGTTACTATTGTAGCCGATGTACAAGATCATTCGCCAATCTATATTTTTTTCAGAACAAAAGGGAAGGATACTGTGGCAGAAGTAAACAGAAAAAACAGTATTATTTCGACCAATTGGATTCTAAATATTGACAAACGTTTGCCATTACGACTTGTAATTCCGGAAATCATGAAGTTGCAAGAAAAGAAGCGCGAAGAAAAAGCACACAAGAATGAAATGGCCGAAAATTATTATTCCTACGCTGATACTATTGGGAAAAACTTAGCCTTTATTCCTTTTACAAATGTGTATTATAAAATTTCTAAGCCTTCGAATGGAGGCTTTCTGTTTTATTTCAAAAAGGGATCTGATTTAGTTTTAATTAATAATATTAAAATGAAAAGAAGTGAAATTTTAAATTACCTATATAGTTTTAATTTTGCTATTAATCCTAAAATAGTGTTGATTTTTGATAAAGATATGAGTTTTGAAGAGTATTTACAAATTAAGATTTTGACTAGAGAATTAGATACTTTTAATAAAGAACTTGCTAAAGAATATATCTATTAAACAGTTCAACAATCAATCTTTTAATATTTACTGGTGATGATATGGTTCATTCCTCAAAATCGTAAAGCCGCGATACAATTGTTCAATAAAGAATAACCGTACCATTTGGTGTGAAAAAGTCATTAAAGACAAAGATATTTTTCCTTGCGCTTTAGCATAAACCATATCCGAAAAACCATAAGGACCGCCAATAACGAAAACCAAGGTCTTAACTCCAGAATTCATTTTCTTTTGTAATTCCTCTGAAAAACCTACACTGGAAAAATTTTTACCGTTTTCATCTAATAAAATCAATTGATCGGTAGGCGTAATTTTCGATAAAATCAATTCGCCTTCTTTCTCTTTTTGTTGGCTTTCCGATAAGTTTTTTACGTTCTTTATATCAGGGATTATATCCAAATCGAACTTGATATAAAACGACAATCGCTTGGTATAATCGTCTATTAAAGATTGTAAGGCTTTGTTATCAGTTTTACCAATAGCAATCAATTTGATGTTCATTTTTGTTGGATTTCAGAGGCGCAAAGATAGAAAAATTAAAACTTTTGTATCAATTATTATGGTTTGAATATGTCAAAAAGTAGCTACTTGGCCTCAATCCGATCCAAAACTAATTGAAATTGTTCCTCTTTTTTATTCCCAATCAAGAAAGCTATTTCTTCTAAATTAGATCCATTATAATTGGGCATATTTAATTTTTGTCCTCTAAAAGCAGGATACAATTCGCTGATAGGAATTTCTATTGTTTGCCAGTCAGCGTTAGTTTGAAAGTGATAAACATAAGAATGGGAATCACTAGTGTTGGATTTTACTCTAAATTGATATTTTTTGCCATCTCCTTTTAAACGGATGGAAATGAACGTGCTATTTTCTAAAGTAATGGGTTCAAAGACACATTTAACGGAACAAAATCCGCCATTATTTTCTAAAGAAACAGCGCCTTCAAATGTGCCATTTCCTTCAGTATTAAGGTGGAATTGACTTTTTGATTTTCCGCCCATCACCGCATCATTGACTACTTTCCAATGACTTAAATCACTATCGGTATTAA
This sequence comes from Flavobacterium sandaracinum, assembly GCF_004349135.1. Taxonomy (GTDB): domain Bacteria; phylum Bacteroidota; class Bacteroidia; order Flavobacteriales; family Flavobacteriaceae; genus Flavobacterium; species Flavobacterium sandaracinum. Next base: position 49,887 of record NZ_SMFN01000002.1, read on the forward strand.
ATTCAAAAATTAGTTTTAGATTCATTTTTCTTAGTTAAAAATAAATTTTTACAGTCTTATTTTGGTAATGGTGCGCCTACAGCTATGTCACATCGATGGTTGGTTTGCCCGTGTGGCGGATTCATTCCTTCTGGTGTTGGAGTTGTTTCTACTGGAACTGCAGTGCTAGTTACTGTTGGGGCAGGAGCGGTTGCAGTTTGCTGTGGGGTTGTTTGTGTTGTTGCAGCAACAGGAGAATTTAAGGGTGCTCCCACTGCTATATCACAACGATGACCAGGCTGACCATGAGCTGGATTAGCACCAGCGGATTCGGTTGTTGGTTGCGCAGTTGTATTTTGTTGTGGGCTTGCTGTAGCAGTTTCAGTTTTCATTTGTCTGCCAACTTCCGTAAACGGAACTACGTTTGTTGGAGTGGTATTTTGGGTTTCTGCCTCCTTTTTACAAGAAGTGAAAACTAGAGAGGTTGCAAAAAGTAAGCTTAAAAAAGATTTCATAAACAGTGTTTTTAATTACTAAGTCAAATATAAGATTTTAAATAGGATTGCACTACATAAAATAGTAGGATTCTAAAGGTTGAATTTTATACATCAATTGTAGTCAATTATTTAATAGGATTATTGTAAGATTCAATTCTGTAATTTTATATAATTTCCCTGCTAATTGGCGTACTATGTCAAAATAAAGAACATTCATTTTTATCTTTTTTCCAAAGAACGCGACCTTCAAATTTTCAAATCCACAAAATATATCTTACTTTAGCATTCGATAAATTTCCTATAAAATGATTAGCGACATACAGTTTAAAAACGAGTTAGACATACTCATACAAAACGCCATTCGGGAGGATGTTGGTCCTGGCGATTACAGTTCATTGGCTTGTATTCCGACTTCTGCAACTGGCAAAGCAAAATTATTGGTAAAGGAAGACGGTATTATTGCTGGCGTAGCTTTTGCTAAAATGGTTTTTGAATATGTAGATCCTACATTGCAAATTGAAACTTTTATTCAGGATGGAACTCCGGTACAAAAAGGCGATATTGTTTTTCATGTTTCTGGAAGTTCACAATCGATTCTAAAATCAGAACGGGTAGTTTTGAATTCAATGCAAAGAATGTCAGCAATTGCTACTAAAACCAAAGAATACGTTCGTTTATTAGAAGGCACAACTACTAAAATTCTAGACACACGTAAGACTACTCCGGGTTTTAGAGCTTGTGAGAAATGGGCAGTAAAAATTGGCGGAGGTGAAAATCATCGGTTTGCATTGTACGATATGATAATGCTCAAGGACAATCATAATGATTTTGCCGGCGGTATCACTTTGGCCATAGCCAAAACAAAAGCATATTTAAAAGAAAATAACCTGGACCTTAAAATCATTGTTGAAGCCAGAAATTTAGACGAAATCAAAGAAATTTTGAAAAGCGAAGGTATTTACAGAATTTTGATAGACAATTTCAATTTTGAAGATACTAAAAAAGCGGTAACTTTGATCGGTAATAAATCCCTAACGGAATCTTCTGGAAATATCAACGAAAATACGATTCGCAGCTATGCGGATTGCGGAGTAGATTTTATTTCCTCTGGTGCCTTAACACATTCTGTTTATAACATGGATTTGAGCTTAAAAGCAATATGAGTAGAGAAATTGAAGCAAAACTGCAAAGAATCCCAGTTGTACGTAATCTTGTCCATGGTCTAAAAAAGATAAAGCTTCCGTGGTTAAAAGGGCTATCTCTGTATGATTTGTTGGAATTGTATGGTCTAGGAATCGTAGAAAGCGCTTTGACCTATCATGCGAGCGCCATTGCATTTAGTTTCTTTATGGCATTGTTTCCCTTTGCTCTTTTTATCTTAAACTTAATCCCATTTATTCCTATTGTTGGTTTTCAAGAAGATTTTTTGATTTTTGTTAAGGATGGAGTGCCTCCTAATACATATGATGCCATTTATAAAATTATCACTGATATTCTTAATAATAGTGATTCAGGTTTATTGTCTTCTGGATTTATATTGTCTATATTTTTAATGGCCAATGGATTAAATGGAATCTTAGGAGGATTTGAAACCTCTAGACATGTACTTATAAAAAGAGGTTTTATACGACAGTATGTGGTAGCATTAGGGATGTCATTATTATTGTCGCTACTATTAATCGTAACCGTTTCGATCATTGTTGTTTTTGAAGTTATTATACAAAAAACAGTATTTAGTGATCAAGTTCAACTCGTTGTTCTAGGGCGATACGCATTCGTTATTTTGATGATTTTAATCACGACTTCTGTGCTTTTTAAATTTGGTACTAAACATGACAAAAACCGAGCTTTCATTTCAATAGGATCTGTATTTACTACTATTTTGATTGTTTTGGATTCGTATTTTTTTGGAATTTGGGTCATAAAATTTTCACAATACAATGAATTATACGGCTCAATAGGAACATTATTGGTCTTGATGTTTTATATTTGGATCAATTGCATGATATTACTGTTAGGTTTTGAATTGAATGCCTCAGTAAACAAGTTAAAAGCAAAAAATGAATAATTAATTAAATCAAAATAGTTTTACTTTTAGGAGCTATTTCCTGCTATTCGTTGCAATCTTTTTCCTCGTTAAAGAAACGAGAAAAAAGGATTTTCGCTACTATCAGGGCTAAAAAATGGAAAAATGAAAAATACAATTACAATGCTTGCCTTATTTATTTCAATGGGTTTTTATGGTCAAAACCAAAGCGTACTCGGAAAATGGAAAACTATTGATGACGAAACGGGTAAAGCGAAATCTATAGTCGAAATCTACGAACGCTCTGGTAAAATCTATGGGAAAATAGTCGATATCATCGATGTTGAAAAGAAAAAAAGTTTGTGTACAGCATGTTCTGGTGAGGAAAAAAACAAACCTGTTATGGGACTTGTGATCATCAAAGGACTAAAAAAAGAGGGTAAGGAATACAACTCAGGAAAAATTCTTGACCCAACTACGGGGAAACAATACAAATGCTTTTTAGCTTTGGATGGTAATGATAAACTCAATGTTCGAGGGTATATTGGTGTAGCTTTGTTTGGAAGAACACAAACCTGGAATAGAGTAAAATAATTTTTTTAAGGTCCTTGATTCTTTTGTACGCTGTTCAAAATTGATAATGGATAGCGTACAACGGATAACCGTTACCTAACAACAGACAACCGATAACCGAAAATCAATGCATTTCGTAGAAGTAATTTTACCACTTTCCCTAGCCAAAACCTTTACCTACAGTATTTCTGAGGCAGAGTCTAATTACATAAAAAAAGGAATGCGGGTGGCAGTGCCTTTTGGAAAAAGTAAAATTTATACGGCTTTAGTCATAGAAATTCATCAAAACAAGCCCGCATTATATGAAGCTAAGGAGATTCACCAAATTCTCGATGAACAGCCTATTGTAACTGAAATCCAAATTGCACATTGGCAATGGATAGCTTCCTATTACATGTGTGCGATAGGGGATGTGTATCGAGGCGCTATGCCTAGTGCACTTTTGCTGGAAAGCGAAACCCTGATTTCTCAAAAAACCAATGCGATTATCGATACTATCCTTCTCACAGATGATGAGTTTCTGGTTTATGAAGCTTTGCAACAACAAAATAGTTTAAAAGTTCAGGATATTATTGCAATCTTAAACAAGAAAAATATTTTTCCTGTTATCCAAAAGTTAATTGATAAAAACATCTTAGTGCTTCAAGAAGAAATTCAAGAAAGTTATAAACCGAAGTTAGTGCGCTATGTGCGTTTGCATCCTAAATACGACAGCAATCAAGGATTAACCGAATTATTGGAAATTTTGAAAAGTGCTCACAAACAAAAGGAAATCGTAATGCGTTATTTCCAGTTGAGCGCTATGGAAAAGAAACCAATTACTGTAAAAAAACTCGTTGAAGAAGCTAATTCTTCGTCGGCAATTGTAAAAGCCTTAATCGAAAAAGAAATTTTACAAGATTATTTTTTGCAGGAAGACAGGGTGCTATTTAATGGAAAAATAAAAGAAGAAGAGTTAGAATTGAGTGCTGCACAGCAGGAAGCTTTCGAGGCAATTAAAGTTAGTTTTGTTCAAAAAGAGGTCTGTTTGCTTCATGGTGTAACGTCTAGCGGAAAAACAGAAATTTACATCAAACTGATTGAAGAATATCTGGAAGCTGGAAAACAAATTTTGTATTTACTTCCTGAAATTGCTTTAACCACACAGTTAGTAGGCCGATTAAGAGCTTATTTTGGTAATAAAGTGGCAGTCTTTCATTCGAAATATAATAATAATGAGCGCATCGAAGTTTGGAATCAAGTATTGCAAAACTCCCAGAAAGCACAAGTGATAATAGGCGCGAGGTCCGCTTTATTTTTGCCATTTCATGATTTGGGATTTATAATAGTTGATGAGGAGCACGAACAAACATTTAAACAAGTTGATCCCGCTCCACGTTATCATGCACGAGACGCAGCAATTGTTCTAGCTCATTCCCACAAGGCTAAAGTACTCTTAGGCTCTGCAACTCCTAGTATTGAAACCTATTATAACGCTACATCCGACAAATTTGGTTTGGTCGAGATTTCAAAACGTTATGGAAATGTAATGATGCCAAATATCGAATTGGTGGATTTGAAAGATAAATACTTTCGCAAGAAAATGACAGGACATTTCAGCGATGTTTTGATTGCAGAAATAACTAGTGCATTGTCTTTAGGGGAACAAGTAATTTTATTTCAAAACAGACGAGGATATTCTCCTGTAGTAGAGTGTATTACTTGTGGTCACGTACCCCAATGCCAACAATGTGATGTGAGCTTGACCTATCACAAACATAAAAACCAATTGCGATGTCATTATTGTGGTTATACCATGGCAAAACCAACTCATTGTCATGCCTGCTCTAGTATTGATTTGACTACAAAAGGCTTTGGAACCGAACAAATTGAACAAGAACTACTTTCGATTTTTCCAAATTCAAAAATAGGACGAATGGACCAAGATACGACCCGAGGTAAATTTGGTTTCGAAAAAATTATTGATGGTTTTAAAAACCGAGAAATGGATATCCTAGTTGGAACTCAAATGCTTGCTAAAGGATTGGATTTCGATAACGTGAGTTTAGTGGGGATTATGAATGCTGATAATATGTTGTATCATCCTGATTTTAGGGCTTTCGAAAGAAGTTTTCAAATGATGACTCAGGTGGCCGGAAGAGCGGGACGTTCTGAAAAGCAAGGAAAAGTAATCATACAAACCTATAATCCCAATCACAATACGATTCAACAAGTCACTACTAATAATTATCTAGGAATGTATAAGGAACAGTTGTATGACCGACAAATTTACAAATACCCTCCTTATTTCAGAATTATAAAACTTACGTTGAAACAGCGTGATTTTGATAAATTGAAGGAAGGATCGATGTGGTTGTACCAAGTGATGAGTCAAAACCTGAATATGCCGGTTTTAGGGCCAGAGGAGCCTGCTATTAGCCGAATTAGAAATGAATACATTCGTGCAATTATTATTAAAATACCGCACAATGTGTCTATTGGAAACACAAAGAAAACCATTCAAAAAATACTGAATAGTTTTGAAGCTGTTGCTCAATTTCGAGCTATAAAAGTTTCGTTAAATGTAGATTTCTATTGATGCGTGAGTTTAGGAGAAGGAAAGTGCTCGCACTAAATCTTCTTTTTTGTGTCGGCTCAAAGGAATTTTTGTCATTCCAATTTCAGCATATTTACTATTGAATCGCTCTACTTTGTCAATGTTGATAATATATGATTTATGTACTCTAACAAATTTTTCTTTAGATAAATCATTCTCAAAAGATTTCATTGTAGAAAGTACTAAATTACTATCTTCCTCCGTCACCACTCTTACATAATCACCAAAGGCCTCAATCCATTTTATTTTCGAAGTGAAAATTTTGAGTTTTTTCAAATTGCTTTTAATGAAAATATGTTCGCCTTCTTCTTCTTTATTGTCCTTTTTTAATAAATGGAAATCAATAGCTCTTTTTACAGACGCATTAAATCGATCAATCGCAATTGGTTTTTGCAGATAATCCGTTGCATCGTAATCAAAAGCTTTCATTGCATATTCAGCCTTAGAAGTAATGAAAATAATTTGGGGTTTAATTTTTAAGCCATCAAGGAAATCAAAACCACTAATCACTGGCATCTCTATATCAAGAAAAATGAGATCCACATTGTGAATAGACATACAACTTTTTGCTTCGATTGCATTAGAAAAATCGCCTATTAGATGTAAATTTTGATGATTATTAACTAATTTAGCGATAATCATTCTCTGGATAGAACTATCATCCACCACGACACAGTTTAGTTTCATAGTAATGTATTTAAAGATTTGGCTACGTAAACATACTACTTTTTTATTAAAAAAAAATAATTGAACGGTTTTTTTTTGTCATACGTCGAATAAAATGGAATAACACTTGTTTGCTAAGATTTATTGCTTACTTTTGCACCCAAAATAACAAATAAATATATATTTATGAATCATTATGAAACTGTTTTCATTTTAAATCCCGTTTTATCTGAAGTTCAGGTAAAGGAAACAGTAAGCAAATTTGAAGATTTTCTTACTAGTAGAGGAGCAGAAATGGTGTCGAAAGAAGACTGGGGCCTTAAAAAAATGGCTTACGAAATTCAAAACAAAAAATCTGGTTTTTACCATTTATTCGAATTCAAAGTAGCTGGAGAAGTTCTTATTGCTTTTGAAACTGAATTTAGACGTGACGAAAGAGTAATGCGTTTCTTGACTGTAAGTCTTGACAAACACGCTATTTCTTGGGCTGAAAGAAGAAGAACTAAATTAAAAGCAACAAAAGCGTAATCATGGCTACACTACAACAATCGGCTTCAGGAAAAAAAGACGGAGATATCAGATATCTAACGCCTTTGAACATAGAAACAAACAAACAAAAAAAGTATTGTCGTTTCAAAAAATCAGGTATCAAATATATTGATTATAAAGATGCTGATTTCTTATTAAAATTCGTAAACGAACAAGGTAAAATTCTTCCTCGTCGTTTAACAGGAACTTCGTTAAAGTACCAAAGAAAAGTATCAGTTGCTGTGAAAAGAGCGCGTCACTTAGCTTTGATGCCTTATGTAGCGGATTTACTAAAATAATAATTTAACTCAGTTGTTGGTTTTCTGAAACATGAAACCTAACTTCTATAACAAAGGACAACAACATGGAACTTATTTTAAGACAAGACGTTCAAAATTTAGGATTTAAAGACGATATCGTTACAGTAAAAAACGGTTTTGGTCGTAATTTTTTGATCCCAACAGGTCAAGCACATTTAGCTACTTCTTCTGCAAAGAAAGTATTAGCTGAAAACCTAAAACAAAGAGCGCACAAAGAAGCTAAAGTAGTAGCAGATGCTAAAGCATTGGCAGAAGCTTTGAAAGCTATTGAAATTAAAATCTTTGCAAAAGCAGGTGGTGAAAAATTATTCGGTTCAATCACGAATATTGATATCGCTGAATCTTTAGCTAAAGGTGGTCAACAAATCGAAAGAAAATTCATCACAAGCGGAATCGTTAAACGTACTGGTAAATATACTGCTAGTGTTCGTCTGCACAGAGATGTTATCGTTGAATTGGATTATGAAATTGTTGCAGAAAAAGCATAAATTTTTTAAATTTATATATTTAAATCCCGATGGAAGTCGGGATTTTTTTTGTTTAATCTGAACTCGTTTCAGATTCTTTAAAGTTATAAATAAAGAGCATCTTAAATTTTTAAGGTGCAGAAATAAATTCATCACAAATGAAATACTCTCGATTAACAAAAGAACAATTTGAGGAATTGAATCAGGAATTCAGTACTTTTTTAGCAACTCAAACTATTGACAAAGCAGAGTGGGATAAAATTAAAGCAGAAAGACCAGAAGTTGCTGAACAAGAACTAGATGTTTTCTCTGATTTGGTTTGGGAAGGCGTTCTTACTAAGGCAGTTTTTTTAGAACATTTTTCTAAAAATCATATTTTCCTTTTTCAGTGCTTTGATACCTATGTTCATTCCATTGTTTTAAAATCAGTAGTTCCAGAAACTGATTTTTTGACACGCGAGGGTTTGCAATGGCTTAGCGATAATATGTTTACCGATACTATAGAAATGAAAATTGGTAAAAAAGAATTCACCGAAGACCGCAATACCTCTATTTTTGCTTTAATACAACAAGGTGCTTTTTTGAGCGATGGTCTCTTATACAAACAAATTAATTCGATTATTGAGTCGTAATTTTGTTGTTTTCTCTTTTAAATTGGTTATTTTAGTACGCTTTTACAAAAACTAAAATAGCCAATTTTATTTTATATGGATATTCAAAATACGATTCAAACTTTGAGAGCCGAATTAGATCAGCACAATTATAATTATTATGTGCTGGATACGCCAATAATTTCCGACTACGATTTTGATTCCAAATTAAAACAGCTTCAAGACCTTGAAAATGAGCATCCGGAATTTTTTGATGAAAATTCTCCTACGCAACGAGTAGGTGGTGCCATTACAAAAAATTTCGAAACCGTTCCGCATCTACACCGAATGTATTCGCTTGATAATTCCTATTCTAAAGAGGAACTTATCGATTGGGAAAAACGAATTCAAAAAGTTTTAGGCGAGGTTTCATTAGAATATACTTGTGAACTTAAATATGATGGGGCATCTATTAGCATTACCTATGAAAACGGAAAGTTAAAACGTGCTGTTACTCGTGGCGATGGTTTTCAGGGTGACGATGTGACTAATAATATTAAAACGATAAAATCCATTCCATTACAAATAAAAGGGAATTTTCCTGCTACATTTGATGTCCGTGGTGAGATTATTTTACCTTTTGCTGGTTTCGAAAAAATGAATCAGGATTTAATAGAAATTGGTGAATTACCGTATTCAAACCCTAGAAATACCGCATCGGGTAGTTTGAAATTGCAGGATAGTGCCGAAGTAGCCAAGCGTCCGCTAGATTGTTTATTGTATTTTTTAATAGGAAACGATCTTCCATTCCAGTCTCAAATTGAAGGATTAGAAACGGCCAGAAATTGGGGGTTTAAAGCACCTAAGGAAGCCAAATTAGCGCGCAGTTTAGAAGAAGTTTTTGAATTTATCGATTATTGGGACATTCATAGACATAACCTTCCTTATGAAACGGATGGCGTGGTAGTAAAAGTAAATTCGTTTCATTATCAAGATGAATTAGGGTTTACTGCAAAATCACCTCGATGGGCAATCGCCTATAAATTCAAATCTGAACAAGTTGCAACTAAATTAAATTCCATTTCCTACCAAGTGGGAAGAACTGGAGCAATTACACCAGTGGCTAATTTAGAACCGGTGCAATTGGCAGGAACTATTGTAAAACGTGCTTCTTTGCATAATGCGGATCAAATTGAGAAACTTGATATTCGTATTGGAGATACTGTTTTTGTTGAAAAAGGCGGAGAGATAATTCCAAAAATCATTGCTGTTGATTGGAGTAAACGTCCCTTAAATTCAGAACCTACAAAGTACATTGCACATTGCCCGGAATGTCAAACAGAATTAGTTCGTGGTGAAGGAGAAGCAAACCATTATTGCCCTAATTTTTATGGTTGTCCGCCGCAAATTATAGGCAGAATTCAACATTATATTTCAAGGAAAGCAATGGATATTGAAGGTTTGGGCGGGGAAACAGTCGCTTTACTTTTCAATAATGGATTGGTCCGTAATTATGCTGATTTGTATGAACTAACTGTGGAGCAGATTCTTCCTTTAGAGAGAATGGCTCAAAAATCTGCTGAAAATCTGGTAAAAGGAGTTGCTAAATCTAAAAGCATTCCTTTTGAAAGTGTTTTATTTGCACTAGGAATACGCTTTGTAGGGGAGACGGTCGCTAAAAAATTAGCCAAGCATTATAAAAATATCGATACATTACGAAATGCAACTTTAGTAGATTTGGTTTTAGTAGATGAAATTGGAGACCGAATTGCGCAAAGTGTAATTGATTTTTTTCAAAATCAAGAAAATAGAATTATCATAGACAGACTAAAAGAGTATGGAATACAGTTTGAAATTAATGAAAAAATTAATCTCAATGCAACAGATATTCTTGCTGGTAAAATATTTGTAGTTTCCGGTGTTTTTACCAAATTCTCAAGAGATGACTTGAAAAAAGCTATCGAAGATAACGGCGGAAAAGTAGGGAGTTCTATTTCTGCTAAAACGAATTACGTTATAGCGGGGGATAATATGGGGCCTGCTAAATTAGATAAAGCAAGTAAACTTAAGATTTCTGTAATTTCCGAAGATGATTTTATCAATTTAATCAATAAAACTGATGCAGCTAAAGACTAGTAAGTTTGGTTTTTTAAAGGAAAGCGGAATCAGTTTGTTGTTGCTTTCTTTCGTAATCCTTGAAGTTAGTGCTGAATTGTTTTCGTTCAAAGTCATTTTGTTTGCTTTCAGACCTTTTGTGATAATTTTGATTATGTATCTTTATTGGATTACCTCCATAGAGAGAAGTTTGCTTTTTTTTATAACATTATTTTTTTTACTACTCACGAGTATTTTTATACTTTCAGAATCCTTGATTTTCTTGATGTTAGGATTAGCTAGTATTGCTATTCACAGATTTCTATTAATACTGTATAGCATAAAGTTGAATAATATCAAGGATTTTGTACCAATACTGATAGCAGTTATTCCTTTTATATTTATTTTTTCATATTTACTCTCTATTTCAGATGAAATTTCGGAAATCAGTTATTATCCTTTAGTAGTCCAAAATATTTTAGTTTCAATTCTTGCAGGGGTGATCTTGTCTAATTATTTTATGAATGAAAATAACAATAAGCCTTGGTTGTCTATTTTTGGACTCTTATCTACAGGACTCTATTTTATTGTTTTTATAGAAAAATGTTTTTTATCTAATTTGCCTCCAACTTATTTTAGGCCACTAGGAATGATTTTGTTTGCTACCAGTTACTATGCTTTTTATAAATTTGTGATTGATACCGAACGATTAAATGCTAACTTGAATGAAAATATCGCGTAATGGCGTACTTTATTACTCTTGGAATAAACCCAAAAAAAATCGATTATAGTTAAACTATAATCGATTTTCCATCAAAAGCTTTAGCTTTATTGTTGTCTAAATAAAAGTCTATTCGTCCTAAATTAATGCCGTAGCAACCCACCTGATTTACTAAGACGTCTTTTCCTGCAACGTTTTTTACTACCGTGGGTTTATCTAGAAAAGTATGAGTATGTCCGCCAATAATTAAGTCAATATCCTGAGTCAATTCAGCTAATTTTAAATCACAAATTTTAGTAGGCTCGTCTCTGTATTTGTATCCTAAATGTGATAAACAAATTACAATATCGCATTGCTGTTCTTTCTTTAAAATCCGAACCATATCTTGTGCCGTTTCAAGAGGATCATTATAAACTGTTTCCTTATACATTCCTTTATCAACAAGTCCAGCAAGTTCAATTCCAAGTCCAAAAACTCCCACTTTTATTCCGTTTTTGTTGAATATTTTATACGGCTTTACAAAGCCATCCATGACAGTATTTTTAAAATCGTAATTGGCAGAAATGAACTCAAATTTAGCGTGTGGCATTTGCGCGTGCAAACCTTCCACACCGTTATCAAAATCGTGATTTCCTATTGTAGACGCATCATACTGCATCATACTCATCAATTTGAACTCTAATTCTCCTCCGTAATAATTAAAATAAGGCGTTCCTTGGAAAATATCGCCAGCATCTAATAGTAAAACGTTTGGATTTTCTTTTCGTATGGTTTCAATTAAAGCGGCTCTTCGTGCTACGCCACCCATATTAGCGTTTCTGGGATGATCTGCTGGAAATGGATCAATATAACTGTGCACGTCATTTGTATGTAAAACAGTCAGTTGTCTAGTTTTAGAAGATTCAAAACTACTCAATGATACTCCTAAACTCAGTAAAGCCGAACCAGCGGCTGTTTTTTCTATAAATTCTCTTCTTTTCATTTCTAATTTTTTGAAGCTATTTCCCGCTTTTCGTTGCAATCTTTTTATCCGCCAAAAGTCGGATAAAAAGGATTTTCACTTCAATCGGGGCTAGGGTTTTACGTCTTTCTGCACTATTTGGTTTGTCTCAATTCAATTATTTATTCTACCGTAATTCTGACATCATTTATCACGGGAATCGTATCTACTTCTTTGAAATAATCAATAAGAATATTACGTAGTTTATACTCTAAATCGTATTTCTGAACTCCTTTTTTGAAGAAATTCATATTATCTCCGCCATTAGATAAATAATCATTGGTTCCTACATAATAAATGATCTCTTTTTGAACAGGTTTCCCTTGAACCGAAATATTTTTGGCAACATTATTTTTATCAATTGTAAATGTTACTCCGGCTAAAGGATGTGGTTTTTTTTCAGCAATAAAAAAGTCGACCATTTCAAGAATTTGCTCTCCTTTTAATGCAATAACAACCAAACTGTTTTCAAAAGGCATGATCTCAAAAGCGGTTCTTGCTGTTACATTTCCTTTTGGTAGAATAGAGCGAATCCCTCCGCTATTGAGCAAACAAATATCAATATTCTTTTTTTCTCTGGCTTGAAAAACAATATTCCCTCTCATCAAAGTCACATCGGCCATCAAATTACCAATTTTAGTTTGCCATTTTCCACTGCTCTTATCTAATGTTTCTGGGCAGTACGCTAATACACTATCTAAATCCTTGTTGATGTATTCCCGATACGGTTTTATGAAATTTTCAATTTCAAGAACTTGACTTTCTTTTTCTGTAATAGGAATTCGTTTTCCTTCAATTTTAGTAACGTAGTAATTTTGTTTACTGCAAGAGACAACTAAAAAAAATGTTAAGGATATAACAAAAAGTTTAGAAACGTCATTATACTTTTTTAGATTTACCATTTTAAATGCGACTTAATTAATTAATTTTGTAACTAAGTAAAAGTAATATGTTTTTAAATTATATAAAGGATTTTTTTGCAAAAAAATCACTTAAAAATCACTTAAATAATTTAAAAAATATAAACGCTGTTGGTACAATACAAAACGTTGGCGTATTGATTGATGCAACTGATTTTGAACATACGGATCTGTTAATCGAAGCCCTAACGGCAAATGGAATCGCAAGCGAAAATATAAAAGTGATGGTATTTCACAATAAATTTAGGAAGAACGAAACGAACCTTTACAGTATAGTCAATGCTGGAGATCTTAAATGGAACGGCCAAATTTTAGATGTAGAGATTGTTGCTTTTTGTGCTGAAAAGTTTGATCTTCTAATTAGTTATTATGAAAAAGAGCGCGCTATTTTAATGCAAATTACGCACAATTCAAAAGCACAATTTAAAGTGGGGTTCTCGTCAGTAGACAAAAGATTAAATCATTTTATGATTAAAACGACAATAACTGCTTACACTATTTTTGTAAGTGAATTATTTAAATATTTAAAATTATTAAACAAAATATAATATAAGTTATGCAATCATTAATAGGAACAGGTGTTGCTCTTGTAACTCCATTTAAACAAGATTTTTCAATTGATACTGAAGCATTAAAAAGAATTGTTAATTTTTCTATAGACGGAGGAATTGAGTATCTGGTAGTATTGGGAACAACAGCCGAAAATGCTACTTTGTCCCAAGAGGAAAAAGAAATAGTTATTCAAACTGTAATTGAAGCTAATAATGGGGTACTGCCTTTAGTGTTGGGAGTAGGAGGTAACAATACTGCGAAAGTTGTTGAAGAATTGAAAACAAGAGATTTATCAGCATTTGCAGCTATACTTTCTGTTTCGCCATATTATAATAAGCCTACACAAGAAGGGATTTACCAACATTTTAAAGCGGTTGCGGAAGCGGCTCCAATTCCTGTAATTTTATATAATGTTCCAGGAAGAACAGCGAGCAATATGTTGCCATCAACGGTTGTTCGTTTGGCTAATGAATTCAAAAATGTTGTTGCTATAAAGGAAGCGGCAGGTGATCTTGTTCAAGCGATGCAACTATTAAAAGACAAGCCAAAAGACTTTTTAGTGATTTCAGGTGATGATATGATTGCTTTACCAATAGTTTTAGCGGGTGGAGCAGGTGTGATTTCAGTTATTGGTCAAGGTTTTCCTAAAGAATTTTCTGAAATGATTCGTTTAGGTTTAAACCGTAAAGTAGATGAAGCTTTCAAAACGCAATACCTTTTAGCGGATTGTATTGATATGATTTTTGAGCAAGGAAATCCTGCTGGAATCAAACAAGTGTTTCTATCACAGGGAATATCAGAAAATACCGTGCGTTTGCCATTAGTAACAGTAGAGGATGAATTGGCCGAAAGAATTGATCAGTTTGTGAAAAAAGTCAACAAACAAGCCTAAAAAAGGAGTTTTCTTTTAAACAAAAAATATATTTTGAAGTCGCTAAATTAATAACTAAATTTGCCACCGAAACTTCGGTATGATTTCATGTGGTGTTTCAACCATGAAATCATAAAAAAAGTAAAAAAATGAAAAAACTACTATCTCTATTGCTTCTTGTTGTTGTGTTCAGTTCTTGTAACGAATATCAAAAAGCATTAAAAACCGAAGATGTTGCTGTTAAATTTGAAATGGCGACTAAATTATATGAGGCTGGAAAATATTCCAAAGCAATTCGTATTTTTGAGCAAATAGCTCCAGCATATAGAGGAAAACCTCAAGCGGAGAAATTATTTTACATGTTTTCACAGTCGTACTTTAAAACAAAACAATATACATTATCAGGTTATCAATTTGAAAGTTTTGTTTCAAGTTATCCTAAAAGTGAAAAATTACAAGAAGCAGCGTATTTAGGAGCAAAAAGCTATTCGATGTTGTCTCCAGTATTCAGTTTAGATCAAACAGATACCAATAAAGCATTAGATAAATTACAATCTTTTATTGATACGTATCCAAACTCCGAGTATATAACAGAGGCTAACAATGTTGTAAAAGTACTCAGTGAAAAAATCGAGAAAAAAGTATATGAAAACGCCAAGGGGTACAATACAATATCAGATTTTAAATCGGCAATTGTTGCCTTAGACAATTTTGTTGCAGATTATCCTGGAACACCATTTAAAGAAGATGCTTTGTATTACAAGTTTGATTCAGCCTATCAATTGGCTATTAATAGTGTTCCTGCAAAAATGCAAGATCGATTAATTGTTGCAAAAGCTGCTCAATTAAATTTGATGAAATTTAAAGCCGAAACAAAGTATAAAAAAGTAGCTACCGAAATGTTAGCACGAATAGATAAAGATTTACAAAAATTTACTAAATAAATAAAGTCATGGATTTAAAAAAGACGAATGCTCCAGTAAATACA
This sequence comes from Flavobacterium sandaracinum, assembly GCF_004349135.1. Taxonomy (GTDB): domain Bacteria; phylum Bacteroidota; class Bacteroidia; order Flavobacteriales; family Flavobacteriaceae; genus Flavobacterium; species Flavobacterium sandaracinum. The sequence continues at coordinate 65,275 of NZ_SMFN01000002.1, forward strand.
ATAACATACAACAAAAATGTTATTGAAGAACCTACTGGTAATGTGTATGAAGCGATAACCATTATGGCTAAAAGAGCAAACCAAATCAATTCTGAAATTAAAAAAGAATTGACAGAGAAGTTAGAAGAATTTGCTACATATAATGATAGTCTTGAAGAAGTTTTTGAAAATAAAGAACAAATTGAGGTTTCAAAATTTTACGAAAAATTGCCAAAGCCACATGCTTTAGCAGTTCAAGAATGGTTAGATGGTAAAATTTACCACAGAGATTCAAATAAATAATTGTACGATGTCAGTTTTAAACGGGAAGAAAATTTTACTAGGAATTTCTGGTGGAATTGCGGCCTATAAAACAGCATCTTTAGTACGACTTTTCATAAAAGCAGGTGCGCATGTCCAAGTGATCATGACACCTGCTTCTAAGGATTTTATTACTCCACTGACGTTATCTACGTTATCTAAAAATCCTGTACATTCCAGTTTTTATAATCAAGATGATGAAAACGAAAAATGGAATAATCATGTAGAATTAGCACTTTGGGCTGATTTAATGATTATTGCACCTGCGACGGCTAATACAGTGTCAAAAATGGCAAATGGAACGTGTGATAATCTTTTGATTGCCGCGTATTTATCAGCAAAATGTCCTGTGTATTTTGCTCCTGCAATGGATTTAGACATGTACAAACACCCTTCTACAATAGCTAATTTTACTTTTCTTGAACAATTTGGAAACATAATTATTCCTGCCGAAAGTGGTGAATTGGCAAGTGGATTATCTGGAGAAGGCAGAATGGCTGAACCAGAACACATTGTTGCTTTTATAGCAGATGATTTAAATAGTAAACTACCGCTTAAGGGCAAAAAAATACTCATCACTGCCGGACCAACTTACGAAGCAATAGATCCTGTGCGTTTTATAGGAAATCATTCTTCTGGTAAAATGGGTTTCGATATTGCAAGTAGTGCTGCAAATTTAGGTGCTTCTGTGATTTTAATCTCTGGCCCTACAAATTGCACTGTTTCTAATCCATTAATACAGGTGATCCCAGTTGTTTCTGCTGAAGAAATGTATTTTGCTTGTCATCAGTTTTATGCAGATGTTGATGTAGTTGTAGCTGCGGCAGCAGTAGCAGATTATAAGCCTAAGCATGTCGCTCAACAGAAAATTAAAAAAGCCGCTGCTAATTTTGTAATCGAACTCGAAAAAACCAAGGATATATTAGCTTCACTGGGTTTATCAAAGAAAAATCAATACCTGATTGGTTTTGCTTTAGAAACAGAAAATGAAATTGAAAATGCAAAGTTAAAAATTCAGAAAAAAAACTTAGATTTGATTGTTTTGAATTCACTACAGGATGAGGGTGCAGGTTTTGGCAAGGCAACCAATAAGGTTACTTTTATTGATAAATTTTTTCATGTAGAGCCAATGGAATTAAAGTCAAAAGAGGAAGTGGCAGAAGATATTCTGCATAAAATAATAATGCATTTTGGAATTCAACGATAGTTTACCAAAATTATATCTTTAATAGTAGTTGTTAATTTGACAAAATCCTAAAATAAAAATCTACAAATGAATAAAATATTTACTTTTTTGCTGCTTTTTATTCTTGGAATTGCTCAAGCGCAACAGTTGAATTGTACCGTTACGGTTGATTCACAAAGATTAGGCGCTACTAATCAACAAATTTTTAAAAGCTTAGAGACTGCTATAACCGAGTTTGTAAATAAAACAGATTGGACGGGTGTTGCGGTGAAGCAAAATGAAAAAATTAATTGTTCGATGTACATAACTATCTCTTCAAATAGTTCGGATCAATTTACAGCTACCATTCAAGTGCAATCATCAAGACCTATTTTTAATTCCTCCTATTCTTCTCCAGTATTCAATTATAATGATAAAGATTTTAATTTTAGGTACACGGAGTTTGAAAACCTAATATTTAGTCCAACTACATTTGATTCTAATTTAGTTTCGGTTCTTGCTTTTTATAGTTATGTTATTTTAGCAATGGATGCAGATACTTTTGTTTTGGAATCTGGAAACCCTAATTTTGAAATTGCTCAAAACATTTCAAATGTGGCACAACAAGGAGGCTCAAAAGGTTGGAGTCAAGCGGATGGCAACCAAACGCGTTTTTTTTTAATAAATGATATGCTATCACCAACTTTTAAACAAATTAGACAAACGGTTTTTGATTATCACACCGGTTTAGATGTAATGACTAAAGAGGTTAAGATTGCTAAAGAAAAAATTAAAGTGGCAGTAATGAATTTATCAAGATTAAATGCTTTAAGACCAAACGCCTTTCTAACGCGTGTTTTTTTTGATGCCAAATCAGATGAAATTGTTTCTGTTTTTTCAGGAGGTCCAAGCATTACTGTATCTGACTTAGTCGATAATCTTAATAAAATTTCCCCTTTGAACTCGAGTAAATGGATGTCAATTAAACAGTAGTTTTTTCATTCTTTAGCTCAATTCTAGTCTCTCATTCCTAAAATAAATATAATGATAACGTCACTTTCGATAAAAAACTATGCTTTAATAGAAAAATTGACTATTGATTTTTCCAAGGGTTTTTCAACAATAACCGGAGAAACAGGTGCTGGTAAATCTATTATTTTAGGTGCATTAGGTCTTGTTCTAGGAAAAAGAGCAGATTTAACTTCCTTGAAAAACAAAGAGGAAAAATGCATTATTGAAGCTCATTTTGAAATTTCAAAGTATAATTTATTGCCTTTTTTTGAAGCTAATGATTTAGATTATGAAACCGAAACTATAATTAGACGTGAGATTCTCCCATCAGGGAAATCTAGGGCTTTTATTAATGACAGTCCGGTGAATCTTCAGGAACTTCAGGAATTGAGTTTGTTTTTAATAGACATTCATTCGCAACAGCAAACACAAGAACTTTCAGATGAAAATGTCCAGTTTAACATTATTGATGCCATTGCTGGTAATAAGGAAACTATTTTAGAGTATCAAGTACTTTTAAAAAATTATAAAGCAGATAAATCTAAATTGAACGCACTGCTAAAAAAACAAAGTGAATCTAATAAAGAGCAGGAATACAATGCGTTTTTGTTAGATGAATTAGTAGCAGCTAATCTAAAATCAGGGGAACAGGAAACGCTAGAAGCTGATTTTGAGAAATTAAATAATGTTGAAATTATAAAAGAATCTATTGATAAGGCTTTGGCTATTGCTAATGACGAACAAATAGGTGTGATGAATAATCTGAAAGAAATTAAAGTGGCTTTACAGAAAATTGCTCCTTTTTCTGCGGATTATCAATCTTTATTAGACAGAATTGCAAGCGTAACGATTGAATTTGATGATATTTCAGAAGAGATTAGTCGCAGTTCAGAAAAATTGGTAAATGATCCAGAGCAATTGGATTTAATTAGTCAAAAGCTGCAAGTTATTTTTAGTTTGCAAAAGAAACATCAGGTTAGTACGGTGGAAGAACTATTGCAGATTCAAAGTAAATTAGAAAATTTAGTTTTAGAATTAGGTAGCATAGAGGAAGAAATTGCAGTATTGACGGATTCAATAGAGCAAAAAACTTCAAGTTTAGATGCTTTGTCAGCTGACATTCATGATAAAAGAGTAGAGTCTATTCCAGTTTTGTCTCAAAAGTTAATAGTGATTTTAGAAACTTTAGGAATGCCAAATGTTCGTTTCAAAATAGAAATTAATTCGGTGGAAACGTATTTCCCAAATGGTAAAGATATTCTTCAGTTTTTGTTTTCGGCTAATAAAGGAACTGATTTCGGTCTATTGAAAAAAGTAGCTTCTGGAGGAGAAATGTCGAGAATTATGTTGGCTGTTAAAGCAATCTTGGCAAAATATTCAAAACTACCAACACTGATTTTTGATGAAATTGACACGGGTGTATCCGGTGAAATTGCTATCAGAATGGGAGAAATAATGAAAGATATGAGTAAAGAGATGCAAATTTTTGCCATCACACATTTACCTCAAATTGCCGCAAAGGGGAATGCCCATTTTAAAGTATTTAAATCCACTGTTGGTGACGATACGCAATCGGAGTTAAAGTTGTTAAATGATCAAGATCGAGTGGTAGAAATTGCTCAAATGTTGTCTGGAACTGTTGTTTCTGAATCAGCCTTAAATCATGCGAAAGCCTTGTTGAACTAATATTTTAAATTATATTTGTCGCTAAAAAAAGAAGGACTCAATTAATTTACTAATGTGATTTTAAAGTAAAATAGAACTATGAATAAATCAATTGGGATATTTAGCGTAATCTGTATATTTTTTTTTAATACTTCTTTTGGGCAAACTATGACAACAACTGATGGTGTAGGTTTAGATAATAGAAATACTTCTATGTATGTTGTCAGTGATTATTCAGATGGATTTTATGTTACTTTAGAAGATTTTATAAACAAAAAAAAGACCAAACTTAATCCAGTTGAACGCAGAGCGATTGTTGGATTTGAAAAAAAAGTAATACCTAAAGATGTTATTGTAGATCATGTGTTTCTTTATACGGTAGCTGATCAAATGAAACTGACGGGAGTTTTTGCTGTTTCGCTAGAAGGAAATCTTTATATACAACAAAAAAATTTCCGTAAGTATGCGGTAAAAGGAGATAAAAATGAAGAAGGAAATAATCCAAACTCGTACCATAGAGTGTTGCAAGCTGGAAGGTTTTTCTATTTAGAAGCGGAACTTGCTAATAGCTGGTCAAAGGGATTTGCTTATGGAAGCGGTGGAGCTGTTGGAGGTGTAATAGGATCTTCCATGAATCGATTAAAGGGGATTGTATTTGATGTCGTTAAAAAAGAGTTTAATGTTTTAAAAGATTGTAAAGATTTTAATGAATTTTTAACAATTCATCAAGCGGAAAACCTAGAATGCAAAAACAAAAAAATGGATATCGAAACGGTAAGAGAAAATATTAACAAAATTATTAAATAAGAAATTTGTTTTTTAAATCAAAAGAGGAACAAACTGAACAATATAAAACGGAAATAAAAGACAGTTATGATTATTGAACCAAGAATGAGAGGATTTATTTGTACGACATCACACCCAGAAGGATGCGCGCAAAATGTTAAAAATCAGATAGAATACATAAAATCTAAAGGAGCTGTTAATGGAGCAAAAAAAGTCTTAGTGATTGGTGCTTCTACTGGTTTTGGTTTGGCTTCCAGAATTACAAGCGCTTTTGGATGTGACGCAGCAACTATTGGTGTATTTTTTGAAAAAGCACCTTCTGAAGGAAAAACGGCTTCGCCTGGTTGGTATAATTCAGCCGCTTTCGAAACCGAAGCACATACTGCTGGATTGTATGCAAAAAGCATTAATGGAGATGCATTTTCTAATGAAATCAAAAAACAAACAATAGATCTTATAAAAGCGGATTTAGGTCAGGTAGATTTAATTATCTATAGTTTAGCGTCCCCAGTTCGCATGCATCCTACAACAGGAGTGTTGCACCGTTCTGTTTTGAAACCTATTGGAAGTACCTTTACAAATAAAACCGTTGATTTTCACTCTGGAAAAGTATCAGAGATTTCTATCGAACCATGCAGTGGTGACGATATTGAAAATACAGTTGCCGTAATGGGTGGCGAGGATTGGTCGATGTGGATTGATGCTTTAAAAGCTGAAAATTTATTGGCTCCTGGAGCAACAACGGTTGCGTATTCTTATATTGGTCCCTCATTGACCGAAGCAGTTTACAGAAAAGGGACTATCGGTCGTGCAAAAGACCATCTTGAAGCGACGGCTTTTGCTATCACTGATCGTTTAGCCAGTATAGATGGAAAAGCATATGTATCCGTTAACAAAGCATTAGTAACGCAGGCTAGTTCTGCTATTCCAGTTATTCCATTGTATATTTCATTGCTTTACAAAATAATGAAAGAAGAAGGAATTCATGAAGGATGTATTGAACAAATTCAACGTTTGTATCAAGAGAGATTGTACACAGGAAATGAAGTTCCTGTTGATGATAGCGGTAGAATTCGGATTGATGACTTAGAAATGCGTTCGGATGTTCAGGAAAAAGTAGCTAAATTGTGGATCCAGGCCGTAACTGAAAACTTAGCTGAAATAGGGGATTTAGAAGGATACAGAAAAGATTTTTATAATTTATTTGGATTTGATGTTGCAGGTGTAGATTATAAGGCGGAAACAAACGAAGTAGTAAATATCGAAAGTATTGCCTAATTAGAAGCATCTCTACTACTGGAAATAGAGGAATAAAATATAAACTATTTTAAAACCATCAACTGTAAGTTGGTGGTTTTTTTATGGAGAAAGATTATATTTGTTAAAATTTTCAAATTCCAAAATACAATACTAATACGACATTATAATTTATGCTGTTTTCCTTAATAATTCCAGTTTATAATCGGCCAGATGAAGTGGACGAACTCTTAGAAAGCTTAACTCATTCCACCTATAAAGAGATATTTGAAATTGTACTTGTGGAAGATGGTTCTACTTTAGTATGTAAGGAAGTGGCACAAAAGTATGGTGATAGACTTGATATTTCATATTATTATAAAGACAACTCTGGTCCTGGTGATTCTAGAAATTACGGTATGAAAAAGGCTAGAGGAGATTATTTTATCATTTTTGATTCGGATTGTATTATTCCAAAAGAATATTTATCAGTCGTTGACACCGCTTTAAAGCAAGACTATGTTGATTGTTTTGGTGGACCAGACCAAGCTTTAGACAGTTTCTCGGACATACAAAAAGCAATCAATTTTGCTATGACTTCCTTTCTTACAACCGGTGGAATAAGAGGTGGTTCGGAGAAAATAGGGAAGTTTCAACCTAGAAGTTTTAATATGGGATTGTCTCGTAAAGGGTTTGAAGCATCCAAAGGTTTTGGAAACATTCATCCTGGTGAAGATCCAGATTTATCGATTCGTTTGTGGAATTTAGGATTTGAAACTAAACTTTTCCCAAATGCTTACGTGTATCATAAACGAAGAATAGACTGGGATAAGTTTTCCATTCAGGTAAATAAATTTGGCAAAGCAAGACCCATTTTAAATAGCTGGTATCCAAAATACAGTAAATTGACTTTTTTCTTTCCTTCCATTTTTATTATTGGATTTTTTATCTCCTTTGTATTGATGTTAGTTTTTAATTTTGATTCGCTACTTCAATTGTATTTTGTGTACTTTTTGGTACTGTTTTTGGTGTCTTCTTACCAGAATAAGAGTATTAAAATTGGTTATTTATCTTTAATAGCTGTTTGGAAACAGTTTTATGGGTATGGTTTAGGTTTTATAAAATCCTATTTTAAAGTGATAATTTTAAAGCAAAAACCCCAAGAAGCTTTTCCTGAATTATTTTTCAAAATATAATATGACAAAAATTATTGGATTAACGGGTGGCATTGGAAGCGGGAAAACGACCATTGCTAATTATTTTCATTCGTGTGGGATTCCAATCTATATTGCTGATGATGAGGCGAGAAAATTAATGCAATCATCAGAAATTGTAGCTGCTATTAAAAATACATTTGGCGATATTGTTTTTGAGAATGGCAATATAAATAGAGAAAAACTGGCTAAAATTGTGTTTAATGAACCTGCTAGATTAGCACAACTAAATGCGATTGTTCATCCGGCAGTAAAAAGACATTTTAAACAATGGCTAGTGGAGAATAAAGCAGCTGCATACATAATATATGAAACAGCCATCTTGTTTGAAAGCGGAAGTTATAAAGACTGCGATTTAATCATAACCATCACAGCCCCTGTAGAAACTAGAATTCAGCGTGTTCTTGATCGAGACAAAACGACTCGCGAAGCGATTTTAAAAAGGATGGATGCACAATGGAGCGATGAAAAACGAACTGCAAAAAGTGATTTTGTTGTAGAAAATAGTACAATCGAAATTGCCAAACGTGAAGTAGATCAAATTCTTAAAATTTTAAAGATTAAACAAAAACACACATAGGTGTTAATGTTTGGTTAATCTATTATTTAATATATTGTTAAAATACTAAATTTGTTTCGATGAACAAACTTTTTTTTAGATTACTTGTTTTATTGATGAGCTTATCCCTTATTGGGATTATTCTTGTACAGGTGTATTGGTTTAATACCTCTTTCAAAAATAATGATGAGCAGTTTAAATTCCATGTTAAGCAAGTTATTGGTAATGTGGCTGATAAAATTCAAAAGCAGGAAGCGTATAACTTTTATGACAAAATAAATCATTACAAAGACAGTACCGGAAAAGTACCTAAGAAGGACGACATACTGGAGTTTTATTATGTTCAAAAAAATCCAAGAACAAATAAAACAATTATATATTCAAACAGTATAATTTCAGAAGATTATAATATATCACCAACGTTCTTTGATAAAAAATTTGATAGTGAGAAGTTTAAGAGTTTTAGCTCTAAACGGGTTACTGAAGTCTATAGCGATAATTCTATTGATAAATCAACCGTAAATAAAAGTTTAATACCAGATATTAGAATTGAGAAAATAGGAAACTTAGACGTTTTAGATAACGCTTCTTTTGAGATATATTATAAAGATTTTGCATCGGTACTGCCTATTCAAGAAAGAGTTTCAAAAGAAACATTAAGCAAACTAATCAAAAAAGAATTAGAAGAATATGGCGTTAATACTAAATTCGAATTTAGTGTATACAGTAATAATTTAGCCACTAAAGTAAAATCTACTGATTTTAAATACGATAAAGAGGCAACCTATTCCATTCCGATATTTTCAGATAACGAAGGCAATAGTAAATATCAATTGCTCGTTACTTTTCCTCATAAAAAGAAATTTTTATTGTCTGAATTGGTTAGTGTTACCGTACTATCGATCATTTTTACGCTTATTATTTTAATTGCTTACTCTAGTGCTTTGAATCAATTGATTCGCCAACGTCAAATTTCTGAAATCAAAAATGATTTTATCAATAACATGACGCATGAGTTTAAAACGCCAATTGCAACAATAAATTTAGCCCTGGATGCCATTAGAAATCCAAAGATAATTGATGATAAAGAGAAGGTTCTTAGATACCTTCAAATGATAAAAGATGAGAATAAAAGGATGCATGCGCAAGTAGAGAATGTATTGCGTATTTCTAAATTAGAAAAGAAAGAATTAAATATTATCAAAGAATCTCATAACATTCATGATATTATAAATGACGCAATAGAACACGTAAATTTAATATTAGAAGATAGGGAAGGAACGATCGTTAGTCATTTTAATGCGCTTCGAACTACAGTGTTAATAAATGATGTTCATTTTACCAATGTGATTGTAAATATTTTAGAGAACGCCATAAAATATTCTCCAAATGTACCAGAAATTGAGGTTTTTACAGAAAATATCAAGGACATGATCATTATCAAAATAAAAGATAAAGGTTTAGGAATGAGTAAAATTGCTCAAAAAAGAATTTTTGAGAAGTTTTATAGAGAACATACAGGTGACATCCATAACGTAAAAGGTCATGGTTTAGGTTTAGCGTATGTAAAAAGAATTGTGGATGACCATAACGGTCAAGTTTATGTAGAAAGTGAAAAGGGAAAAGGGAGTACCTTCATAATAAAATTACCATTAATAAATTAGAATATGGAAAATGTAAATAAAAAAATACTTTTAGTTGAAGATGACCTTAATTTTGGAGCGGTTTTAAAAGATTATTTAATGTTAAATGATTTTGACGTGACCCTAGCTAAGAACGGAATGGAAGGATTTGAAAAATTCAAAAAAGACACTTTCGACTTATGTATTCTAGACGTCATGATGCCTTATAAAGATGGTTATACTTTAGCTAAGGAAATCAGAGAAAAAAATAATGAAGTGCCTATTATTTTCTTGACAGCCAAATCGATGAAAGAAGATGTGCTGAAGGGATATAAAGCGGGTGCTGATGATTACTTGAATAAACCTTTTGATTCTGAAGTATTGTTGATGAAAATCAAAGCGATAATACAAAGAAAATCTTCAGATACTAAAGCAGAACAAATACAGTTTGAGTTCAATATAGGTAAATTTCATCTGAATTCTAAACTACGTTTTTTAACGTTTAATAATGAAGAGCCAATAAAATTATCTCCAAAAGAGAACGAATTATTGAAAATGCTGATTCTTCATGAAAATGATTTAATGCCAAGAGAATTAGCCTTGACAAAAATCTGGAGAGATGATAACTATTTTACTTCAAGAAGTATGGATGTGTACATCGCTAAACTTAGAAAATACCTGAAATTGGATGAAAATGTTGAAATTTTAAACATCCACGGAGAAGGATTTAGATTAGTTGTCAAAAATAAAGTAGCATAATAAAGGAAAGAGGCTTCAAGAAATTGGAGCCTTTTTTTTTGGAGCTAATTCCTGCTATCCATTACAATCTTTATTCTCGTTAAAGAAACGAGAATAAAGGATTTCCATTGCTATCAGGGCTAGGGTTTAGAATGAGTAGATGTGTTTATTTTACATGGGAAAATTTCTCTAAAAATGGCACTAAATACGTATTATTTCCAATTCAGTTGCAAAGCAAAACTTGTTTTATCACCCTTGGTAATGCTAAACACCGTTTTACTCTCGGAAATAGTTTCGTGTATTAGAACCTTATCCTTCAAAGATAATTCTTTTAAGAAATTCATCTCAAAACTTTCAATTTTTTGGTTAAGGATTAAGTTTTCGTCTGCTAAATCCAAGCACCACTCTAGATATTTGACATTATTGACATGATTTACAATATCTAAATCGGATAAGAATACTGTTTTTTCAAAAACTATTTCTTTGTCATGATCCAAATTAATTTTTGAAAATCCATGTACTGTGGCTTTGGTATTAGGATAGAGTTCAAAATGATCAAACGGTAAAGCTAAACCTTCAGGACGACGCTTTTCAGTATTGAAAACAGCCCAAAACGTCTCAGATCCTACAATTTTTTCTCCGTTAACATGCATTTCTAACGCCCGAACAGAACGGGAGTTTTCCAGTGAATTGATCCATGTTTTTACCGTAACGGTATCTCCCCATTTTGGTAATTTAGAGATTTCAACACGCATCCTGCTTAAAACCCAAGCTTGATCGAACTCCTGCATGTCTGTAAAACTAATTCCGCCAACTTCAGAATGGGCTGCAGCGGTTAGTTGCAGAATATTGCATAAATCAGTATACTTTAAAAAGCCATTTGGAGCACATTGCGTAAAATTGATTTCCCAGTCTTTGCTGAGAACAGAGGTAAAGTTTGGAGATATAGACATAGCTAATTTAAATCGTGTTATATGTGAATTTTGTGCGGCAATTGACGGGCACTATTTCTTAGAATTTATGTATTCAATTATTTTTTCAAAGGGAGTTTCAAAATCAAACCATTTGGTGATTTCATTTCTTTTAAACCAAGTGAGTTGGCGTTTGGAGAAGCGTCTAGTATTTTTCTTTATTTCTTCGATGGCAAATTCCAGTGAAATTTCTCGATTAAAATAACTGAATAATTCCCGATAACCCACAGTTTGTAATGCATTCAATTCTTTATTTGGGAATAAGGATTTGGCCTCAGCCAGAAGACCTTCGTTCATCATAATGTCCACACGTTGATTGATGCGGTTATAAATGATTTTTCTATCGGCTTCCAAACCTATTAAAATAGGAGTGAAGTTGCGACTGTTTTTTTTCTGGTTTAAAAAAGAAGAATATGGTTTTCCAGAACCCATGCAAACTTCTACAAAACGCATCATTCGTTGCGGATTTTGTAGGGTTTGTGGATTTTCGATGGATAGTGTTTTATAATAATCAGGATCTAAAACTTCGAGTTTTTGTTGTAAATATCCGATTCCCAGTTTTTCATAATTCGCATTTATATCGGAACGAATCGCAGGATCAATTTCGGGAAATTCATCGAAACCCTTTAGAATGGCGTCAACATACAATCCCGATCCACCTACTAAAATGACGTAATCGTTAGTTAAAAAAAGGTCCTCTAGTTTTATGACACCTTCTTTCTCGAAATCTCCTACGGTATAGTTTTCTAAAATAGATTTATTTTGGATAAAATGGTGGTTGGCTGCAGCCAATTCTAATTTGCTGGGAACTGCAGTTCCAATAGTCATTTCCTTGAAAAACTGTCGGCTGTCACAGGAAATGATGTCGCATTGGAAGTAATTAGCCAATACAATGCTTAGGGCAGTTTTCCCGATAGCAGTAGGTCCAACAATAGTGATTAGGTATTTCATATTTTTTAGCCCAGATGGAAACGGAAACCCCGTAGTTATGGAAGTTAGTTTTTCTTGGTGTAAAAGAGCGACTGGAAGAAGCTCCTTTTAAACTATAGAAAAACAACTGGAATAACGAGGAGTTGCAGAGTACAGCTGGATTGGCTTCAAATTAATAAATTATAGTTCTGTTCCACAATGAAAACAATATTTAGCATTAAATTCATGGCCTTCGGTACCGCAACTAGAGCATGGATTGACTCTTTGGGCCAATGCTTTTTTACGATTAGTATTTGCAAATTCAGCAGAAACGATACCAGTAGGAACGGCGATTATTCCGTATCCCATGATCATGACTAACGAGGCAATGGCTTGTCCTAGCGGTGTAATAGGTGAAATATCACCATAGCCAACCGTTGTTAGCGTTACTATAGTCCAATAAATACTGATAGGAATGCTAGTGAAGCCACCTTCTTTTCCTTCGACTACATACATGATTGATCCTATTATGATGCTACTAATTAGCATGAAGTAGATGAAAATAAGAATTTTACCTTTGCTGGCAATTAATGCTTCCCTTAAATGAATGGATTGGCTCGAGAATTGGGGATGTTTTAGAATCTTAAATAGTCGTAAAAGTCTAAAAGCACGAAATATAGTTAAGATACTGGTTCCAACGAAAAACAGTGATAAATACATGGGTAATGTTGCAATCAAATCGATAACTCCATAAAAACTAAAAATATATTTTAATGGTTTATTTATAGAAACAATGCGAAGCAAGTATTCCAGGGTGAAGAAAATGGTGATAATCCATTCTAAAACAATAAGTTCTTGATGGTATTTTGTGTCGAAACCTTTTACGGTTTCGAGCATAACAATTACTACACTTAGTAGTATCACACCTAAAAGTACGAGATCAAATAGACGTCCTGAAGCTGTATTTGTCCCGTAAATTATGATATTAGCTTTTTGTCTGAAGGTGTCAAATTTTGACTTTATTCTTTGCATACTTTAATAGGGATTGACATGCGTTTAGAATCGTATTGTCTTTAACGTTTTATTTTTTCTAATATGCCCCTGAATGATGTTTTTGGTATCACGGTTATTTTGCATTGGAATTATAATGTTTCTCAGGATTTCAACATTGTGGATTTGGTAGTTTAAATCATAAAAGGCATAGCCTTTATAAATGCCATTTTCTATTAAAACTGCGGATCTTTCGCTTATCGATCTTCCTTTGTCAATTAGTACTATATTTTGATTTTCAAAACTATTTTTTTTGATAAATTCTTGAACTCTTGCATTGTATTCTTCAGGAGAAATAGCATCTATGCACGCTCCGTCGCATTCTTTTATGCTGTATTGAAAACAATTTGTTTTAGTAGTATACAATCCCGTTAATTTTTGGCATAAATTGTAGTGAGAGGTGATTCTAAACAAAGCATTTTTTCCTTCTTGAATGGAAGTGAAAGAGGTAATTTCTTTTTTACGACCGTCAGCTTTTTGTAGTTTTAAGTTGATGTATCCTTTTTCATCTTTTTCAGCATACAAAGCCAGTTGGAAAATACTTTTTCGTTGAGCCCTGTTGTATATGGGTTTGTTTATTTTTATTTCTTCGCTTTCTTTCAATAAAGCGACAAGCTCACTGCCAGTTTCATCATAGGTTACGGTGAAAACTTCAGCTTGAATTTTTTTGCATTTAGTTGATGTTCCTGTAAAATGCTGGTTAATTCGTTTTTTTATATTTCGGCTTTTGCCAATGTAAATTAGATTTCCTTTTTCATTATGAATGTAATACACTCCGGTTTTAGCTGGTAATTTAGATACAATATCTAATAATTTTGGTGCAATTCCTTTTTGGATTTCCAGTTTAATAAAATCTTTTACGATTTCTTTTTCCAAATCTTTTTCCAGCAGAATTTTAAATAATTTAACTGTTGCTAAAGCATCACCATTAGCTCGGTGACGATCTGCCATTGGGATTCCAAGCGCACGCACAAGCTTTCCAAGACTGTGGGAAGGTTGCTCTGGTAATAGTTTTTTCGATAATTCGACCGTGCAAAGTGTTTGGGATTCAAAATCGTAACCTAAACGGCGAAATTCAGTTCTTAGGATTCTGTAATCAAAGGAGGCATTATGAGCCACGATTACACAATCTGCTGTCATTTCAATAATGCGTTTAGCGACTTCAAAAAACTTAGGAGCTGAGCGCAACATAGCATTATTTATACCAGTAAGTTTAACGACAAACGGTTGAATGGGAATTTCAGGATTTACCAAACTGATGAATTGATCTACCACTTCATGGCCATCAAATTTATAGATAGCGATTTCAGTAATTCCCTCTTCGTTGAATTGTCCTCCTGTAGTTTCTATGTCTAATATTGCGTACAAATTTTTTATTTAATGTTTAATGTTACAAATGATGAAACAGCTGAAATACTTCGCCAGTTCGCTATTGCTCAGATCAAAAATCGGTAATTAAAAATCGAAATTTGAAAATCAATTTCTTCCTCCAAAGATACTACTTCCTATTCGAACCATTGTGCTTCCACACTCAATTGCGAGTTGGTAATCTCCGGACATTCCCATAGATAGAATTGTTAATTGAGAATTGTGAACTGCAAATGAATCAAAAATCGATTTCAAATGGGTAAATTCTTTTTTTATTTGGTCTTTGTTGTCCGTAAAGGTTGCCATTCCCATTAAACCAACAATACGTATGTTCCTCATTTCTTGAAATTCGCTTGATGATAGCAGTGAATTAAGTTCTTGCTCGTCAAGACCAAATTTAGTTTCTTCTTCCGCTATGTGTATTTGCAATAAGCAATCGATGACTCTATCTACTTTAGCGGCTTGTTTATTGATTTCCTGTACTAACTTCAAGCTATCTACTCCATGAATCAAGTTCACAAATGGAGCCATAAATTTGACTTTATTGGTTTGCACGTGTCCTATCATGTGCCATTGAATATCTTTTGGCATTGCCTCGCATTTCTCTGCCATTTCTTGGATTTTATTTTCTCCAAAAATACGTTGGCCTGCATCATAGGCTTCCATAAGAGCTGCAATTGGTTTGGTTTTAGAAACGGCGACTAAGGTTACTTGCGCTGGTAAAGTGGATTGTATGGAAAGTATATTTTTAGCTATTGACATTTTTTAAATCTTTTAATTTTTAAACTTTTAATTTGACCTAGAGTTCATAGACAACTAAACCGCTTCTGAATTTAGGTTCAATATACGTACTTTTAGGCGGCATAATGAGATCAGCGTCAGCCAATGCTTTTATTTCTCCAATATTTGATGGAAATAGAATAAAACCAATTTCAAATTCCTCCTGATCGATTTTATTTTGTAGTTCTAGTACGGATTGTTTTCCTGAAAGGTATTCTATACGTTCATCATTGCGTAAATCTTCAATGGCTAAAATGGGTAATAACACTTTTTTGTACAAGATTTGTGTGTCTAAACTATCCAAGGCAGTCTCGAAAATTTCATCTTCATTTCGCAAATTTAGACTATAAAAAGAATGGTCTAAATACATTCCGAATTCATGTTTTCGGGAAGGCTGGAATGCTTGTTGGAATTTATTTTCTATAATAAAATCCTTTTGCAGTTCTTGTAAAAAGGCTTCTTTGGTAAATCCGTTCAAATCCTTTACCAAACGATTGAATTCGTATATTTTGATGTTATTTTCAGAAATTAAGTAGCTAAGGATGTGATTTTTAGCCGTATTTCCTGGGTTGTCATTTTCTTCGGATAATAATTTAAGCGCTTCAGTTCGATGATGACCGTCTGCGATGTAAAGGCTTTGCGTTTTTTCGAAAATATTCTGAAGCCAATTTATTTCTAAGGCATCTTCAATTTTCCACAGATAGTGAATCTCTTTTTTTGTAGTCGAAAATTCAAAATCGGCTAATTTTTGGGTAGAGTTAAATATCCAGTTTTCAATGGTTTTATTATCAGGATAAGTCATCAAAACGGGTTCCGTATTAAACTCTGAATATTTCATGTAATCTTTGAGTAATCGGACCCTAAATGCGATAATATCCTCGTGTTTTTTAATGATATTATTGCAATAATCAGCTACACTTGTACCAACGATAATTCCGGTAAAAGATTGCGTTTTAGTTACAATTTTATGAATGTATATTGCCGGTTTTTTGTCCTTTACTAAAATAATTTCATTTTTGAAATCCTCATATTTTTGATGAACTTGGCGGTATCTTTTTTCAAAAGAAACGGTTTCCTGATTCGTATAAGCAGGTTTGAGAATATGTAAAAAAGACAATGGATTGAAGTCCAATTGCGCCGCTAATTCAGCATTTACATATTCTTCGTAAGAGCGACAGGTAACAAGACAAACTTTATCGCGAGTGGGACGAACTGCTTTGAAAGGAACTATTTTAGCCAAACTATTTTAGTTTAATGTTTAAGGATTTGCTTTTTTGAAACCAACTAGTATGGAATTCAAAAATTCATTACTAGCCCCGATTAAAGTGGAAATCCTTTTTTGTTCTTTCTTTAAGAACAAAAAGATTGCAACGGAAAGCGGGACAAAAATGGTTATAGAAACAAGTGATTTGCTTCAGAAAAAATTAAATAAATTGTTTAGCAATCTTCTCCGCTTTTTTAGTTTCAGAATAATCATAGAAACCTTCACCGGATTTTACGCCAATTTTTCCTGCCCGAACCATGTTAACTAATAAGGGACAAGGCGCATATTTTGGATTTTTGAAACCATCATACATTACATTTAAAATGGCCAAACACACGTCAAGTCCAATAAAATCAGCTAATTGTAAAGGTCCCATAGGGTGTCCCATCCCTAATTTCATCACGGTGTCAATTTCATAAACACCGGCCACTTTGTTGTATAATGTTTCGATTGCTTCGTTGATCATAGGCATCAAAATTCTATTGGCTACAAATCCAGGGTAATCATTTACTTCAACGGGAGTTTTTCCTAATTTTTCCGAAAGATTCATGATGATTTGAGTCACTTCGTCCGAAGTAGTATAACCACGAATTATTTCTACAAGCTTCATGATGGGCACCGGATTCATAAAATGCATCCCGATAACACGCTCAGGATGTGCCACCACGGCTCCGATTTGTGTGATAGAAATTGAAGAGGTATTAGTTGCTAAAATGGTACTGTGCGAACATGCTTCGTTCAATTGCTTGAAAATATTTAGTTTTAATTCTACATTTTCAGTAGCTGCTTCAATAACTAAATCAACGCCAACAACACCATCTTTGATATCAGTGTAAGTGATTATATTGGTAATCGTTTTGGCTTTGTCTTCTTCAGTTATGGTTCCTTTGGAAACCATTCGGTCTAAATTGGTCGCAATAGTTGCCATTCCTTTATCCAAAGATTTCTCTGATACATCTATTAATTTTACGGTAAAACCACTTTGTGCAAAAGTATGGGCGATTCCATTCCCCATTGTTCCTGCTCCGATTACGGCTATTGTCTTCATATATTTTTTTAGTTTGAAGTTTAAAAGCTTAAAGTTTAAAGTTCACTGGAGCAACTTTATACCTTAAACTTTAAACAAATTTTTTATTTACTTTTTAAAACAATCAATAATTTGGTAGGCTACTCTTAAGGCTTCTGTGGCTTGCTCCAATGTCACAACTGGAGTTGAATTAGTATTTATTGCATCTGCAAAAGATTCCAATTCGTCCAGAATGGCGTTGTTTTGTTCTACATCAGGATTGGAGAAATAGATTTGTTTTTTTACACCTTCTGCATTTTGTAAAATCATGTCAAAATCACCTGGAACCTCAGGTGCATCTTTCATTTTGACCACTTCGCATTTTTTTTCTAAGAAATCTACAGAGATGTAGGCATCTTTCTGGAAAAAACGAGATTTACGCATGTTTTTCATCGAAATTCTGCTGGCTGTTAAATTAGCCACACAACCATTTTCGAATTCGATTCTTGCATTAGCAATATCAGGAGTGTCACTAATTACAGAAACGCCGCTGGCACTAATATTTTTTACTTTAGATTTTACTACGCTTAAAATGGCGTCAATATCATGAATCATCAAATCCAAAACTACGGGAACATCAGTTCCACGAGGATTGAATTCAGCAAGACGATGGGCTTCAATAAACATAGGGTTTTCAATCATGTTTTTGGTTGCGATGAATGCTGGATTAAAACGCTCTACATGACCAACTTGGCCTTTGACCTTATATTCATTTGCCAAAGCTATAATTTCTTCTGCCTCTTCAACGGTATTTGAAATTGGTTTTTCTATGAAAACATGTTTGCCAGATTTGATAGCAACTTTGGCACATTTATAATGGGAAAGGGTAGGGGTAACAATATCAATTATATCGACAGCATGAATAAGTGTGGCGATTGTATTAAAATGTTTGTAACCAAATTCTTTAGAAACTTTTTCAGCATTTTCTTGGTTTGGGTCATAAAAACCAACTAATTCATACTTTTCAGATTGTTGTAATAAACGCAAATGTATTTTTCCTAGATGGCCAGCACCTAATACTCCAATTTTTAGCATAATGATTTAATTTATACAAAAATAGCAATAAAATGGTTAAAATTCAATTTTTAAAATCCCAAATTCCAATGAGAAAAATAATAAATCGATTTAAAATGTGGGATTTGGTTTTTGGTATTTTTCCCTCTATTTTTGTCAAAATTAAATATCAAATTTTGAAAGATACAGCCAAACATCAAGGACTTCGGAATCAATTAGTAAACGTTTTAGAGCAAAAAGGGATTACTGATAAAAACGTTTTGGCTGCGATAAAAAAGATCCCACGTCACTTATTCCTGAATTCCAGTTTTGAGGATTATGCCTATCAAGATAAGGCCTTTCCTATTGGCGCAGGGCAAACTATTTCTCAACCTTATACTGTAGCTTTTCAATCTCAATTATTAGAAATACAAAAGGAACATAAAGTGTTAGAAATTGGAACGGGTTCTGGTTATCAGACTGCTGTACTGTGTATGATGGGAGCAAAAGTATTTAGTGTGGAAAGACAAAATGAATTGTTTAAATCCACCTCTTTATTATTTCCAAAACTGAATATCCGACCCAAACATCTTTCTTTTGGAGATGGTTATAAGGGTTTACCAAGCTATGCGCCGTTTGATAGTATAATTGTCACAGCGGGTGCTCCGTTTATTCCTCAACCCTTGATGTCACAATTAAAAATAGGAGGCAGGCTTGTTATTCCGCTAGGCGAGGAGGTACAAATTATGACTTTGCTAATCAGGAAAAACGAAACTCAATTTGAGAAACATGAATTTGGGGAGTTTCGATTTGTCCCATTATTAGAAGATAAAAACTAAAATTTCATCCCCAACCCTTTCCATGAAAAAAAGAGCTGAAGATGAGTTTTTATTGACCAATAATAAATAGATACCGTTCTAAGCTTTCTTTCTCTATTTGTGCAATGAACAACAAAAAATCCTCTTTGTTGTTTTTAGTTTGGGCTGTTTCAAGTGTTTGATAATATTGCATTCTACTTTCATAATCCCCTTTTATATTAGCAATAATGTAGCCGTTTTGTAATAAAATTAAGTTCATTACCAAGCGTGAAGTTCTACCGTTTCCATCAATAAATGGATGAATAGTAACCAAGCGTTCGTGCATTTCAGCAGCCAAAACAATTGGATGAAGACTTGATTTATTGGTTTCGTACCAAATAAAAAAATCTTCCATTTCCTTAGCTACTAAAAAAGGTTGTGGAGGCATGTGGCTGCTTCCTTGAATCATCACTTGAACTTTTCTATAACGACCCGCATCTTCAGGTTGAATTCCTCTTAAAATAAGATTATGAATAGACAATACTTCTCGTTCATTTATGGAACTGTTTCTTTGCATTAAATCTTTAATGTAGGCAATTGCTTCTTGATGATTTATTACTTCAAGATGTTCCCGCATACTTTTTCCGGAAATAGTTAGACCTTCATTGATAACCAAATCAGTTTCACGCAACGTCATGGTATTTCCTTCGATACGGTTACTTTCAAAAGTATATTCTAGCTCCAAAGCTTGTGCAATGCGGTAACTATCAAACTGACGAAACCCATCCAGTTTTATCTTGAGAATGTCTATTTCGTTTAAAATTTTTTGAAGTGTACTAGATATTTTTTTCTTTGAAGATTTACTTTGATATCTAATTTCTTGCTCTGCAACCAATAATGCTTTTAAAGCAAACTCATCCTGCCCAATTTCATAAAGAATTTTTTCTTTAAGCCAGGCGACCATGATGGTTTCTAAATCTATTTCTAGTAAAGACGCTAATTTTATAACTTGCTCTCTGGTGGGTTTGCGAGTACCACTTTCAAATTTACTCACTAAGGCTTGATCAATTCCTAAAAGTTGTGCCACTTCTCTAGTTTTGAGTCCCTTTTGTTCTCTTGCATTTTTGAGTAGTGTTTTCATTTTAAAAATGTTTTAAATTGTCTTGACAAATTTAGTCATTTTTTAAAGTTAAAGATATTTTTTTCAATTTTATTTTAATTTAAAACGATTTTTTTATTCTGTCAAGGTCGCGTTTGGTGTCTTGTTCTTTAAGAGATTCCCGTTTGTCATAAGTTTTCTTTCCTTTGCATAGGCCAATTTGTAGTTTAGCCATTCCTTTTTCATTGGTGAACAATTTCAAAGGGACTATTGTTAATCCTTTGGCTTGCACGCTCTTTAATAAACCTTTTAATTCTTTCTTATTCAAAAGTAATTTACGCTCGCTTCTAGCTTTGTGGTTGAATTGATTCCCAAAGGTATATTCTTCAATATACGTATTGATTGCAAAAAGTTCGTTATTGCTAAATTCGCAAAAGCTCTCTGTGATATTCGCTTTACCTAATCGAATGGATTTGATTTCGGTGCCAGCCAAAACGATTCCTGCAGTAAAGGTTTCGATTATTTCGTAGTCGAATTTCGCTCTTTTATTGAATATATTTATTGTTTTTAACATAGGTTGCAAAGGTATACTAAAATTGAAAATTTATGAAGTATTACGTGCTAAAATAAGTATAAATATTCTTCAAACTATGATTTATATCAGTAAAAAACGAAATTCTCCATCATACATTTGATTAACAATTTAAACCAAAGTTAAAATGAAAAAAATTATCTTAGCCTTTATGGCAGTGTCCTTTTTGACATTAAATGCTCAAACAAACGAAGAAAACAAAACGCCAGATTTCAAAAAGTGGCAGGCCCGCATCAGAGGAATTGCTGTGATCCCATACGAGAGTGCCAAAATTGGTGTTATTGGAGGTGATGTTGCAATTTCAAATACATTTGTTCCTGAATTAGACTTTACATATTTTTTTACTAAACATTTTGCAACGGAGTTAATTTTAGCAACGACTAAGCATGAGGTTCATACCGTTGGTTCTGATATTTCAGCCATTGGTGGACCCAATAATGCCAATATAGATTTAGGAAGCGTTTGGTTATTGCCACCAACTTTAACGGCGCAGTATCACTTTTATCCCTTGGCTGAAAAGGTATTTAAACCTTATGTGGGAGCTGGGGTCAATTACACTATTTTCTATAATGTAGAAGATGGAAATACAGTTAAAAAAGTAAGCTATAAAAATAATTTCGGCTATGCTTTCCAAGTAGGTTTTGATTTGATGCTAAACGATACCTTTTTTATTAATGCCGATGTTAAAAAATTATTTTTAAAAACAGATGTTACCGTTGATGCGTCTAATTTAGCAACTGGACTAGCGATGCCTGCTGCTGTAACAATTAATCCACTAATCATGGGAATGGGTATTGGAATGAAGTTCTAAGATTTTATTCCGAATTTTATTAAAGCAAAAAAAGTCACTATTATTTGATAGTGACTTTTTAGCAATTTTGTTTTATTCTTCAAGTTAACTTATTCTAATTTCAATAATTGGTGACTTATATCATCTCCTATTAGTGTCACAAGATAAAGATTCCCAAAAGTTGAATCGCCAATGTCTTCGTATGTTTTTTGATTGATAATTTGATTAACAAAATTTGGTATGGTGTTACTATGTCCAACGATCAAAACTTTTTTTCCTACCGTTTCTTTTTTGAAGGATTCAATTGCAATGTTTTTAGGATCATAAATTGTAATAATACGCTTTTTAGCTGTAGCAGTTGGACTAGCCGTTTGAACGGTTCTTTTAAAATCAGTAGCATACACTAGATCAAAATCTACTTCTGCAAATATTTTGTTCCAATGATTTGCTCTTTCCATACCTTTCAATGATAAATCTGGATTTTTTGAACTATCTACTTTTTCAGCATGTCGTATAAAATAGTAGGTTGTTGTTATTTTTTGTCCAAAACTGATGTTTAAAAATAAAAATGTAATAAGTAAGAAAATTTTTTTCATTAGAATAAAATTAAAAATTAGTAATTGCTGTTTTTATATATTTGCAAAATGGAAAACTTAAAATCAAAAGATCCGCTTCACGGAATTACACTTCAAAAAATAGTAGAACAATTAGTTGAACACTATGGATTTGATACCCTGGGAGAACTCATAAAAGTAAAGTGTTTTACGGATAATCCAAGTGTCAAATCTAGTTTAAATTTTCTGCGAAAAACGGCCTGGGCTAGAAAACAAGTAGAAGAGTTGTACGTTCACACCTTGCCTAAATTTCAAAATAAAGTCTAGTTTAATTTGTATGAAATCATGACTCCACCTCGATAAGGCAGCCACTCACCACTTTTATTGTATTTTAAGGAACCATCTACTCGTTCGTTTGTACTAATAAGGTACCCTTTATAAAATCCTTGATGGTTTCCACCTCCGATAAAAAAATCTAATAGTAAACGCTCCTTAATCTTTTTTTGATATCCTACAGTAATTCCAGCTAGGTAACCAACCCCTTTTTCATAGTTGTCTGTATTGAAATAATTCCATTTTTGAAAATTATACAGGGTTCCTCCAACATGTGCTCCAACATAAAAGCCATTATATTTTTCTCTGAAATGGTAGCGGTATTCAGGTATAAAAATATAAAATTGTGCAGGGTTACCATTTATTGATTTCCAAAAAGAGGCTGTTATGTCAAATTGAAAAGTTGATTTTTTTCCAATACTAGTCTCAATACCAACATTTGGTATTGTCAACAGAGTTGTTACAGCATTTACTTTTACATAAGTTTGACTTTGGGATAATACACAGAAAAAGAGAAAACAAACAAAAAATAATTTTTTCATGAAGAGAATTTTATAGCACCTAAAACTAATTAAACATAGGTTCTAAGAGAAACAAAGGTAAATATTAATTTGTATAAGATATTTTTTGTTGAAATTAATTTAATACGACTCCTTATTAATTGAGTCAAATTAGGATGCTACTTTTTTAGGATAGAATAAACCACACTATCCCAAAAACGGCCATCATAATATTCATTTTCTTTAAAATGAGCTTCTTCAACAAACCCATTTTTTTCTAAAACCTTTGCTGAGCTTTGATTATCAGGGTCAATAACAGCTTCGATAGAATGCAATTTCATCACTTGAAAGCCATAACGTAACGCTTCTTTTACCGCTTCAGAAATGATTCCTTTTCCATGATAATCGGGAAGTAGCATATAGCCAATTTCGGCACGAAAATGTTCCGGTTTTATTCTGTAATGACCAATTATTCCAATCAATTTTGGATTATCTTTTAACGTAATCGCCCAATTGATTCCTTCATTAGTGTCTATTTTTGTATCAATCATTGCAATATGTTCTAAGGCATCTTCATCGGTTTTTAATAAAGGTCTTGGAATATATTTCATCGTTTCCGGATTAGATCGTAATGCGAAAATTTCCTTTACATCAGCAGGAACGACTCTTCTTAGAAGCAAACGTTCGGTTTCTAAATTTGGAAATGGAGTAAAAGTAATAGTTAACATATTTATTATTTAATTAAAGTAATTCAATGCTATACTTTGATTGGAATTCGCCGTTTGATTCTAAAATTTGAATGCCTTCTTTTTCAAATAAGTCTCCGGTACTTTCGGTAGTGTCAGAATAGCCAAACCACGGTTCGATACAAATGAAAGGTGCATTCATCTTAGTCCAAATTCCTAAACTCGGAAAACCTTCAAAATGTACTTTCAATACCGGATTTTTATTTTCTGAAATTGTTAATGATTTGGAATGTAGTGTTTTGAAAATCAAAGCATCATTTTTAAATAAATCATAAGTTAGTGGAATTTTTTTATCATCAACTTTTAGTCTTTCTGTTTTATTTGAAACCAAGTCATTTTCTAAAATAGAATACTCCAAATCTTCTTCTTTTTCGAAAGCAATCGCATAATTTTCAAATTCATTTGGTAAGGCAAAAGCGGGATGCGCTCCAATAGCAAATGGCATTTTAGATTTTCCCTTGTTACGCACATGGTATGCAATAGCTAAGTTGTTTTCATCTAAAGTGTAACTGATTTGCAATTCAAATTCAAAAGGATAGACTTTTAAGGTATCAGCAGAAGATTGTAGAGTGAAAGTAGCACTGTTCTCGGTCGAATGGATTAATTGGAATCCCATATCTCTTGCGAATCCGTGTCGAGATAAGGAATAATTTGTTCCTTCGTATTGAAAAGAATTGTTTTTTAAAGTCCCTACGATCGGAAATAAAAGAGGAGCATGTTTGCCCCAAAATTCCGGGTTTCCTTCCCAAATATATTCTTTATTCTGATTCGTTTTTAACGAAATTAATTCAGCACCAAAGTGTTTAATTGTAGCAGAAAGAGTTGCGTTTTTAATTGTAGTTGTCAAAATTAGGTTTCAGTTTAATTTAAAAATCATTTGTGCTGTAAATATATTTTATAATTTTTAATTCTGATCGGCTTAATCCATGATTTTATATCTCAAAGTAGAATGAATTTAGTTTAATAGTTTAAAATCCTCTTTTTTTTCATTAATTTGTGATATAAATCATAAGAAAATGAAAAATATTCGCTTTGGAGTCTTATTGCATTTGACTCTACTAATGGGAGTTACGTCTATTTGGGCACAACAAACTCCAACCAATGCATCTAGTAATGCAGTTTCAAAATACGATTATCATGATGCTTTTGCACCATTTTTTTACTCAAAAAATGGAACAAGTACACGTTCTGCAAGTGGTCAGCCCGGTGCTGAATATTGGCAAAATAGTGCTGATTATAAATTAACGGCTAAGTTGGATGAAAAAAACAACGAGATTACCGGAACGGGAATCATTACGTATACAAATAATAGCCCGGATAAAATGGCTTTTGTTTGGATGAACTTAGACCAAAATTTATTCAAAGCAGAATCCCGCGGAAGTGCGATAGTTCCTTTGATTGGAAGTCGAAATGGGGCTCAAGGCCAAATTTTTGAAGGTGGACACAACATCAAATCGGTAAAAGTAATTACAACTGTAAAAGGAGTCGCTACAGAAACCACTGCAAAATACATAATTACAGATACTAGAATGCAGGTTTTTCTTCCGCAGGGATTGAATGCTAAAGGCGGTTCCGTTAAAATTAAAATTGACTTTTCATTTATAGCACCTTTTGAAGGTTCTGATCGTATGGGAGTTTTAGAAACTAAAAACGGAAAAATATTTACTATAGCACAATGGTACCCTCGCATGTGTGTCTATGATGATGTAAGAGGCTGGAATACAAATCCGTATTTAGGAGCTTCAGAGTTTTACTTGGAATACGGTGATTTTGATGTCAGTATTACTGCGCCATCCAATCATATTGTGGTTGCTTCTGGAGAATTATTAAATCCTACAGCTGTATATTCTAGTGTAGAACAAAGTAGATTGGCTCAAGCCAAACAAAGTGATAAAACAGTTTTTATACGTACCGCTGAAGAAGTTGCAATTTTATCTAAAACAGCTGTTACAACTACTAAAACGTGGAATTATAAAATTAAAAATTCACGTGATTTTTCTTGGTCTTCTTCTACTGCATTTATTTTAGATGCTGCAAAAATTAATTTACCAAGTGGAAAAAAATCATTAGCTATTTCCGTTTATCCGGTTGAAAGTGCTGGAAATGACGCGTGGGGACGTTCCACAGAATATACTAAAGCATCGATTGAAAACTATTCTAAAAGATGGTTAGAATATCCGTATCCAGCAGCTACAAATGTGGCTGGAAACGAGGGTGGAATGGAATATCCTGGTATTGTTTTTTGCAGCTGGGAGTCTAAAGGAGCTGATTTATGGGGTGTTACGGATCATGAGTTTGGCCACATTTGGTTTCCTATGATTGTGGGTTCTAACGAAAGATTGTTTGCCTGGATGGACGAAGGTTTTAATACTTTTATAAATTCATTGAGTTCTGTTGATTTTAATAACGGTGAATATAAGGAGGAAAAAGCGGATATGCATCAAAGAGCAGAAGTATACACTAGTCCAAATCTTGAGACTATTATGAGTTCTCCAGATAACATGAAGGAGCGTAATATTGGTCTTTTAGCGTATTCAAAACCAAGTTCAGGATTAGTGATCTTGCGTGAACAAGTTCTTGGACCGGAACGTTTTGATTTGGCTTTAAAAACGTATATTGAGCGTTGGGCTTACAAACATCCGCAACCGGACGATTTCTTTAGAACAATTGAGAACGTTGCGGGAGAAGATTTAAGTTGGTTTTGGAGAGGTTGGTTCCAGTACAACTGGCGCTTAGATCAAGGAATAAATTCAATCAAATATGTAAAAAACGATCCTAAACAAGGAGTTGTAATTTCGATTGAAAACTTCGAAAAAATGGCTATGCCGGTAAGTTTAGACATAAAAACAAAAAGCGGAAAAGTATCTCGCGTGACTTTGCCCGTTGAAGTGTGGCAAAAAAACAAAGCGTGGTCTTTCAAACACAATTCTACAGAGGAAATTGAAAGCATCACACTAGATCCGGATCATGTTTTACCGGATAGCAATTCAGCAAACAATACTTGGACAGCAGACAAAGGTTTAGTTGAAAAAGATGTGATTTTAGATGGTTATTTAGGAACGTTTTCAACTAAAATGGCACCGTTAAAAATTACTTTTTCAGAGAAAAATGGTGCGTTAAATGTTTTGATAACCAATTATCCAGGTTTTTCAGTGGAACCAATTGGGAAAAACACATTTGAATCGAAACAAGCAGGACTTAAATTTGAATTTAATGACAATCTAAATGGATTTGACATGACAGTTCCTGAAGGACAAAAAATACCATTTACCAGAGACAAATAGTATTTAGATAATATAAAAAGCAAAAGACTTGTAGCAATTAATGTTACAAGTCTTTTTTATGTTCTCTATTTTTTAAATTTAATATTATTTTGGAATTTGCTGACTTAGACAATGTAAGGTTCCAAAACCCCAAATGAAATCAGTACAACTAATTCCGATGATTTCTCGATCTGGAAAACATTCTGCAAGTATGTTTAACGCTTTTCGGTCATTACTGTCGTTAAAAGTAGGAACTAAAACACAATTGTTCAAAATCAGGAAATTAGCATAACTCGCAGGCAAACGTAATCCGCCAAACTCCAAACGTTTTGGCATTGGTAAAGCTACAATTATAGGCGATTTACCATTTTCTAATTTGGCGTTTTGCAAGCGTTTTAAATTGTCTTGTAATGGTTTGTAATTATTATCCGCTGGGTCTGTTTCTACAATAGTTACAATCGTATCTTCATTTACAAATCGGCATAAATCATCAATATGTCCGTGCGTATCGTCCCCTTCAATTCCGTCGCCTAACCAAATCACATTGGTAATTCCAAGGTATTCCTTGAAAACGGCTTCGTAATCGGATTTAGAGAAATTTGGATTCCGAACCTGAATATCAGGATGCATCAAACATTCTTCTGAAGTCAATAAAGTACCACGTCCATTGCTATCAATCGCACCACCTTCAACAATTACCGGTTTTCCTTTGTACATGACTTGAGTAACAGGAATATTTAAAAATTCGCCCACTTTTGCAGGAACAAACTTGTCTAATTGAATGTTTTTATATTTTGCCCAACCATTAAAATTAAAGTTCAAAGCTTCTCTTTCGGTTCCGCTTTTAACGATAATCGGACCCGAATCACGCATCCAACTTCTATTGGTTTTGTGAATAATGTACGAAATGTTTGTCAGCGCAACATGAGCTGTTTCCAGCATGATATGGACTTTTTCTTTTTGGTTTTCATCGGCAACTACTAAAAATACTTGCTCGAAAGTCGCTACCTTTTTAATGAATTCTACAAAAGCCCATTGAACCGCTTCATATTTTCCCGGCCAGTCTTTTCCGTTGTGTGGAAAACAAAGTAAAATTCCTTGTTGCTTTTCCCATTCTGCAGGGAATCTTCTATTAGTTGTTGTCATAATTAGTCGATCGCTCTTTTAGTAATATCACCAAAAGCGTCTATTCTTCTATCTCTAAAGAAAGGCCAGTTTTGACGCACATTTTCTTGTAAGTCTAAATCAACTTCGGCAATTAGGATTTCTTCTTTATCGTGTGAGGCTTGCGCCAAAATTTCGCCTTGTGGTCCTGCAATAAACGAAGATCCCCAAAACTGAATTCCCGCCGTATCAGGCAAGTATTGCTCTAAACCAATTCTATTTGCTGCAGCAACATACACACCATTTGCAACTGCGTGACCTTTCATCACACTCATCCAAGCACCATGTTGGTTTTCACCGTATTGCTCTTTTTCTTGTGGATGCCATCCAATTGCTGTTGGGTAAAACAACACTTCAGCACCTTGTAAAGCAGTCAAACGTGCTGCTTCCGGATACCATTGATCCCAGCAAATCAAGGTTCCTACTTTTCCTTTCTTGGTTGGAATCGTTTTGAACCCTAAATCACCCGGCGTAAAATAGAATTTTTCATAAAAATGAGGATCGTCCGGAATGTGCATTTTGCGATACAAACCTGCTTCTGAACCGTCTGTGTCAATGATGTAGGCGCTATTGTGATAAATACCAGCCATTCTTTTTTCGAAGAAAGGAACAATAATCACCACGCCTAACTCTTTTGCCAAAGCGCTAAAAGCAATAAACGAAGTACTGTACAATGGTTCTGCCAAAGCAAAATTATCTACATCTTCACTTTGACAAAAATAATGACTGCTGTACAATTCAGGTAAGGAGATTACTTCAGCACCTTGACTCGCAGCATCACGAACCCAACTAACACACTTTTTTAAGTTATTTTCGGCAACATCGTTAAGGTTCAATTGAATAACTGCAATCTTATATTTTTTATTTGGCATACTCTGATTTTTAGACTGCAAAAATAGTGAATTTTATAAAGAGTAGAAAATGGTAAAATTGAAAATGAATTGAAAAATAAGTAGTTGTTATTTTACGATGCTAATTTCAAGTTTTACCTTTCTAAAAAGGATGTTAATAAGTACTAATCTAAAGTTAAACAGTAAATTAGTTTAGGGTAAACTGCATGGTTTGCTTACTTTTAGGTATGGAAAATATATTAGTAGCAGGTGCAAATGGCACCACAGGAAAAAAAATAGTGGCTATTTTAAATGAATCCAACAATTTTCACCCCATAGCCATGGTCAGAAAAGAAGAGCAACAAGCTTATTTTAAAGCTCAAAACATTGAAACTGTTTTGGGTGACTTAGAAGGTGATCTTTCTTCTGTTTTTAATCGACCGATTGATAAAGTAGTTTTCGCTGCTGGCTCTGGTGGGAAAAATGTTCTTGGAGTAGATCAAGAAGGAGCAAAAAAACTAATTGATGCCTCCAAAAAAGCAAACATTAAGAAGTTTGTAATGTTGAGTTCGATGGGAGCTGACAAACCGGAGGAAGCGACTCAATTGCAAGAATATTTAAAAGCAAAGCACAACGCCGATGAATATTTAAAAACAAGTGGTTTAGATTTTAGTATTGTCAGACCTGGTTCTCTAACTAATGAAGCTGCTTTAACTACCATTGAGCTGGAAGGAAAGTTAAATAAACAGGGCGAAATTAGTCGGGAAGATGTGGCGCAAACTTTGGTACAAACATTAGATGATACAGTAGCTAGCAAGGCTACTTTTGAAATTATTAAAGGAGAAACTATGATAGGCAAAGCACTTGAGAAAGTGAGTTAGATTATCGAATCTTGATTAAATATTTATACCATTATAATGACAAGTGGTCATTCAATTAGGAAAAGTATTTAATGTCTAAAGGCTGCTTTGTCAGCTTATTTTTTATTCCTACCTTTTTCTTCTTTTTTAGTAGAGGTCTTGGATTTAGAGAAATGCTGAATCAATAATAATTAGTGTATCAAATGGTTATGACAAATTTACTTAAAAGAGAAGGAGACTAAATTTAAGAAATCAAATGAGAAAAAGTGCTACTTTATCTTATAGTCGTTGATGATTATTTTAATTCCTTCCGCGTAAGTGGTTACTTTAAAATCGGGAAATGTAGTTTTAAATTTTGAAGACTCAAAGATGTTATCAATCGCATAACGAGGCAGTAATTCCTGTGTTTCTTTAAGGTTTTTGTCAAAGAAGGAACCAATTTTTAAGACGAGCCAAGGCAACACTTTGTATTTTACTTGTCGTCCTAATTGATGTTCTATTTCGGCGATAAATTGCTTATAGGTTAACCTATTGTCGTCGCAGGGCAAGTGCCAGGTTTCCCCGTAAGCAGCAGCCGTATTACCAATTAGGGCCATGGCTTTACTAGCATCTGGAGTAAAGATTAGAGTTCGTAAGACATTATCTTTTAAGAATACTTTGGGCTCTTTGCCTTTTTTTAGATTTTCGAAAATTAAACTGTTGGTCAGTCCTCTGGTTATACCGGGACCATAGAACTCCGGAGCTCTGCAAATTACGGCTTCAATTTCCTTGTTTGCAATAGCTTTTAAAAGCAGTTCAGCTGCTAGTTTCTTTCCCTTTCCTTTTTCTCCATTTGAGGTTAAAGGAGTATTTTCCGTTTGGATTTTACTGTCTTGCGGATAGGCATAGGTGTTGTCAAAATAGACAAGTTTGCAATGATTCTTTCTACAGGCGTTGATTACATTTTGCATTACAATAACCCAATCTCGAAGCCAAATTTGGGAATCGTACGGCAGCCCTACGGTCAGGTATGCTATTTCAGTATTTTCTAGTGCTTTTACAACACTTTCTGAATCCATTAGGTCTGCCCTAAAAAGTTCATCGTTTGGATCTACTTTTTGGGGATTGCGACCCACTAGTTTAATGTGAGGCGTATAATTTTTCCGCAGCTCACGGGCCAATCCTTCTCCTATTATCCCGTTTGCTCCTAATATGGTTTGCATTATATATTTATTTCTTGTGTCTTGTTTGCATGCTAAGATAAGAATAATAGTTAGGGAATATTTCAAAAAAAGCAGCAGCAATAACTACATATAATGAAGTGATAAGTTTAAATAATGGGAATTCAATTCAAAAGAGGAATAAAAGTGACTATTTTTGTTACTTAGAATCATTTAAATACAGGATTATGAAAACTATTTATAAAGCAGCTGTACTTATTATTACAGTCCTTTTTAGCAGTACTGCCGTATTTGCTCAGACAAAGGATGAAAAAGCAAATTTAATTGTGCAAGAAATGCTTACGGCTATGGGCGGTATCAAAAACTACAATGCGACCCATTTCATTCAATGGGATTTTGTGAACAGAAAAATATTTTGGGACAAATGGACGGGAGATGTTCGCATTGAGAACCCAGCAGCAAAGCAAGTGGTTTTAGTAAACATAAATACTTTAAAAGGCAAGGCCTATGAGAACGGCCTACTAGTGAATGACGATACCAAAACCCAAGAGCTACTAGTAAAAGCTAAAAACTGGTGGATCAATGATTCGTATTGGTTGGTGATGCCTTGGAAATTACAAGATCCAGGAGTACAACTAAAATATATAAAAACTGACCAATTACCAGATGGTAAAACGGTAGATATTTTGCAACTTACCTTTAATGCAGTTGGTGTAACCCCTGAAAATAAATACTGGCTGTATGTAGATAAAAAAGAGCATTTAATTACGCAATGGGCCTACTATAAAAACTTTAATGATACCGAACCAAAGTTTTTAAAACCTTGGAATAATTATCAAAAAGCGGGTACTATTTTACTTTCTTTTGACAGACCTAATGAAGATGTAGGACCAAAAAATGTGATTGTTAAATCAAATTTTGATGCCTCTATTTTTACGGAACTATAAAAAAGACCTTTTGTAATTAATTTTGCAAATACAAAAAAACCAGTCTATATCAGGCTGGTTTTTTTGTATTATTGATTATTGTTGTTCTTATCCAACTACTACGTACCTTAATTCTAGAATATTTTTAGTGTTTCAATAAAGATATATAAGTTTAGCCCAAAATAAAATAAAGCAGGAGATGACGCCCACAAACCGTCTTTAATTTTTAGTCTTACAATTACTCCCAAAAACATCAATAAAGCTAAACCTCCGGCAGAGAGCAGTAAAATAGAGTCGTATAGTAAGCCAATTAGTAAACCTAAAGCTCCCACAATCTCTAAAACTGCAGTAAGCGTTCCAAATTTACTCAATCCAAAGCGGACAAATTCACTTTTCATTTTTGGATTTGTAAAATAAGCGATTCCATAGACTAAGAAAGAGAGACTCGAAAAAAGAATTAAAACTTCTAGTAAACGCATTAGGCAATTAAATTAAGGGTTACGGCAGCAATATACAGACTTAGTAGCATCAGAAAAAATGATGGCATTCGCTTTTGCCAAGGATTATTCACTTTAAAGTGAAAATATTGTGCGCTCAACATCAAGAGAGCCATCAAAAGTGCTGGAATTAGCACGAGCGAAGGATACCAGATACCAGTTATAAGTAATGTTGCCAGTGCTATTTTCGTCGCTCCAACAAGTGTTCGTATCAAATCACTTAGTCCATATTGCTTAAATTCTTTTACAATATTATCAAAGCGGAATACCCATACAATAATAACAGAAATAGCAACAATGAGTTGTGCAATCACGGATAAATTTATCATTTTAGTTTTTTTTAATTTTCTTACTCTTTTGGCTTTTCAGTTACTGCCCCGTTATTTTATAGTGAGTTCTGGTCTTCACTTATATACTGCCTGTTTAATTCGGTTTCAAAATTAATTTATAATTTTATGTTGGTTGTAAACCATTGTAACGGCTATAAAATTAGGATAAATTAGTACTGGAATTCGATCATTTTGAGATGGTTTATTTAAGGGTATCGCTAATTTTAGTTAAACGAAAAACAGGATTCGGAAAGGTAATGTTTCTGAGTCACAACTTAAACCAAAACGACGGCTGCCTATTCATCTATGCTATTTAATTAGTTTTAATTTTTTTAATGCTTCTTTGGTCGAATTTAAGCGAATAATTGGAAATTCTTCCATGTCTGTTTCTTGCTTTTCCACATTTGTTGCGAAAAAATAAACAGAATTACTCGTTTCTAAATACCCAACTAACCAGCCATTATTCATTCCATTACTCATTCCCCAGCCCGTTTTTCCGCTTAAAATATAATTTTCTGTTTTCTCAAGCTGCATTATGTCTCTCATTATATTTTCGGTTCTTTTTGAAATCGGTAATTGTGAGAAATATAATCTTTCTAAAAAGTCAATTTGTTGCATCTGAGAAAATATCGATTTTCCTTCTAGCCAAAAATTATCAATTGTTAAAGTATCGAAAATCATTCCATCATAACTTAATTTTTTCAAGTACGATTTCATTCTTTTTACACCTATCTTTCTTGCGATTTCTTGATAGCAGGGAACGCAAGAAACTTGAAATGCTTTTTTGAAAGTCAAATCTTCTTCCCATTTTTTAAATCTACGCTTATCTCCGTTCCATTTAAAAATTGTAGAATCGTTTTTAATTATTCCAGACTCTAAAGCAATAATTGAATTTGGAATTTTGAACGTTGATGCTGGAATTACTCCTGTTTTTGACCATTCAAAGTCGTTAGAATAATATGTTTTATTTTTTACATCATAAATTAAAATGGAACCTTTTACTTTTAAACTATCTAAAATATTTCCAAATTCGGACTTTACGATTTCTTTTGGTTTTAAATTTTTAGTTTGGCAATTTCCATAAAAATTCACAAATAATATAAGATTAAAAAGGACGAATAGCTTTCTCATTTTAATTTATTTTCCTTTAGCTTGTCTGCTATTCTAAGATAACAGACAACTTATTTACAGCTCTAAAGTATCAGACTTATCTGCCTTATTATGTTTGTAATAGTCGACTCAATTTCAGACTAAATTCTTTAACGAATATATAAATAATTCTTTACAAATCATTAAATGAATTTTAATTTAATGAAGAGTTTTGGTATACTTTGTAGTTTGAATTTGTTGTTTTAAATCTGTTCTTTTTTTAATATTCTATTTAGCTAGGAGGTGGTGTTCTCACTTAAATGTGAGGCGTAATTGAAATGGGCAACAGAGCGTTAATCTGGTTTGGTTTTAAAATACGGATGCAATTGTTCCTTGTTAGATGTGCATGCTCTAAGTCGGAGGATGGGTAATTGTTCTAATGAAAATTTGATGGTATTGATAGACCTGATAGTAACGGCATCCTTTATGTCCTTTCTTTAAGGACATAAAGATAGAGTGAATAGCAGGAGCGGTATTGTTCTGCAAAATTAGCCTTCTGCTTCAAAAACACAGAGCAATATTATCTATAATTAATTGGCTGTAAATATTTAATTTATAGTGAGTTTTAATGGGTTTATTGTAACGAAATATGGATAATTGCATGTGTATTGCTATGTTTTTTACTTATAAGATATGTATTATGAAAAAAAACTAAATAATATGAATTGAAATCTTTATAAGTTCAAAAAAAAATAGATACTTTTGCGCCATAATTAACGAATTTTATTACATGAGGAATCTTTATCTTCTAGCACATATCTTTTTTTTATTAGTGGCTGTTTCGGTTTTTGCAAATAGTAAAACAGGTGATAAAAGCCATGACAAAAAAATACACTCTACAACTTATAAAATTGAATTAGTAGCGCCTGTTGTTACTTTTGTTTATAATAATGATGGTAGTTGTTCTGGTACTCCAATAACATTTACTTCAAGTATAAGTGGCGATGCTCCTTATACTTACCAATGGGATTTTGGAGATGGTGGTGTATCTACTGTTGCTAATCCCACTCATATTTTTACAGCTGTTGGTTGTGGAACTCAAAATTTCAATGTAAAACTAACTGTTACTGATCGCAACGGCGTGAGTACGTCCCTTACAAAAGTTGTTTTGGTAAAGCAAAAGCCAGATTTGAAATTTGTAAATTTAAATCCATCCTCAGGCACTCCTTTCGAAAAATGTGGGGATAATAATTCGGATCCTAGATATACAATTAATGTAGGGAATTCTTCCGGTTCAATTTCATGTATTGCCTCCTATAATATAGAATGGGGAGATGGGACTGTTGAAACAAATGTTACCTTTCCCAAAATGCATACCTATATGCGTTTAGGGTCATTTAATATGGTTATAACAGCTGTAGGTGCTAACGGCTGTACCAATGCAATTACGTATGTAGTTAAAAATTCAAATAATCCAATAGGAGCACTCATCGCTCCTGGTAATACTACTAATTTTTGTATTCCAGTTGCTCCAATGGATTTTGCTATAGGTTCGTGGGCACTCAATCCTTCAGATACGAATTATACCGTTAATTATGGAGATGGCACCATTCGAAATTATACTCAAGCCCAACTAGAAGCCTCTGTTTATTATAATAGGATCAATCCGTCTGCCTCCCAAAACTTCCCTATTCCGCATACTTTTACACGCTTCAATTGTCCCTCTGGCAACACTGTTGGACTAACCATAACCACTTCCTGCGGTAGTACTTTCCTAACTGCTGGTCCAATCATTATTTTAGATGTGCCTATTGTAGATTTTAGCGTTACTAATATTGCTTGTGCTAATACGTCAGTTTTTTTTACTAATAATACGATTGCAGGATATACTAATGACTGTAGCACTTTTAATGTGTACACTTGGAATTTTGGTGATGGAACTCCAATTTCAAGACAGGTCAATCCTAGTCATGTATACACAACACCTGGGACGTATACGATTTCATTGTTTGCAGAAACACCTTGTGGTATAGGAAGAACGGTTACCAGAACAATTTGTGTAGAACCTATTTTACGACCGACTTTTACTTTTGCAAGAGCGTGTGCAGGAACAGATTTACAGATCACTAATACCACGGATACGCGTCAAAGTTGTGGTACGGAAAGTTATTATTGGGAAATCACTAATTATTTTGAAGGCTTTTGTGGTAAAAGACCGGAGCAATGGTTTTTTACAAATGGTACCAACTCCTTTTCAAAAAATCCAGTGATTAATTTTGTTACTCCAGGAACGTATTATCTTAGATTAAGAAGCCGAAATTCCTGTGGAATCGACCAATATAGAACCGAAATAATTGAGGTTAAGAAAAAGCCAGTTACTACTTTAAATCCCATATCAGATTTTTGTAATTCGGCAACAATTAATCCCGTAGGTACAGTGGTAGAAAGTTGTGCTCCAACTTCTGAACTGACTTATCTATGGAGTTTTCCAGGTGGAACGCCATCGTCCTCGACCTTGCTCAATCCAGGATCCATTAATTATGCTATAAGTGGAAATTATCAAGCTATTTTTAGTGTTTCTAATAGCTGTGGAACGACAACTCAAACGAGAAATTTCTCGGTAAATACGGTATTGTCTCCTATCATATCACCAAAATCAGCCGAAATTTGTAGCGGTGGATCATTTCTAATTCGGCCTACTACTAATGGCACTGATAATGTTCCATCCAATACTACTTACACTTGGTCAAACCCTGTTGTGAATCCTTCAGGTTCAGTAAGTGGTGTATCTTCACAAGCATCACCTACAACGAGCATTGGTCAGACATTAATCAACACTACGAATAATCCAGCAACAGTAACGTATACCGTTTCACCTATCGCAGGGAGCTGTTCTGGGCCTAATTTTACAGTTACAGTAACGGTCAATCCATTGATAAATGTGGCTGAAACCATTAAAAACGCAACTTGTTTTGGGTCTGATGATGGCGCCATCAGTATTGCTGTAGCCGGCGGCATCCCTTTTGTAACAGGGCCATCTTATCTTTTTTCATGGACTGGGCCTAATGGCTTTACTAGTACGAATCAAGCTATTTCTGGTCTGAAACCAGGTATTTATAATCTAAGAGTTATTGATAATGGTACTTGTCCTTTTACAAGAAGTTACACGGTTAGAGAACCCGATAAATTTAGTTTTTCTGGATTTAAAAATGATATATCTTGTTTTGGATTAAATGATGGAAAGGTTTTATTAACAACTACGGGTGGAACTCTGCCTTATGCCTTTGTATGGACTAGAAATGGAAACCCTCTTGCCACAACTGAAGATCTTAGTAATTTGTCTCCAGGAACGTACAAAGTAACCATTACGGAAGCGAACAATTGTGACACCTTGTCCGAAATTTTTACAATTATTGAGCCACCTTTGTTAGAGGTAAAACTTGTTAGTCAAGTGAATATTTTGTGTTATGGTGATTTTACTGGTGAAATTAATATAGTTACAACAGGCGGTAGAGCAACAGAAATTGCACCTGGTGCTTTTAATTATAGATACAATTGGTCGGGGCCAAATGGATACAGTAGTACCAATCAGAATTTACGCAATGTAGCAGCCGGAACTTATAATTTAACAGTTACAGATAATTCTGGCTGTACAGATAACTTGCAAGTAATTTTACTTCAAAATAATGAAATACGGTTAGAGTTTTCAAAAACAGAGATAGCTTGTTACAACGATGCAAATGCTTCGATTACGATTACCAATA
Organism: Flavobacterium sandaracinum; assembly: GCF_004349135.1. Classification (GTDB taxonomy): domain Bacteria; phylum Bacteroidota; class Bacteroidia; order Flavobacteriales; family Flavobacteriaceae; genus Flavobacterium; species Flavobacterium sandaracinum. The sequence goes on from NZ_SMFN01000002.1 coordinate 103,265, forward strand.
TTACAGGAGGAATTCCTTTTGCAACAGGCAATCCGTACCAAATAAAATGGAGTAATTTAGGTACAGGACGTGTCCAAAATAATTTATCAGCGGGTACATATACCATCACAATTACAGACGCATTAAACTGTGAAAAAGCTTTTAATATAACCATTGACAATGCGCCGGTTTTTACAATAAATCCAACTGTAAAGCAGATTTCATGTTTTGGAGCAAAAGACGCTTACATTCGATTGAATCTTATTGGAGGGAAAGCGCCTGTTACTTTAGTTTGGGAAGATGATCCAACCGCTGGTATCGATCGAAATAACATAGGACCCGGAAAATATACTGTTACTATTACAGATGGTAAATTTTGTAAAATTAAAGAAACTTTCCTCATTGTTGAACCGTTACTACTAGAATTACGAGCTGATGTTTCAAATCCTTTAAGTTGTCTGGACGCGAATACTGGAGCAATCAATTTGGTTGTAACTGGCGGCGCGCCTCCATTTACATATTCTTGGTCTAATGGTGCTACAACCGAGGATTTACAGAATCTTCCACCCGAAAATTACACCGTAACGGTAACGGATGCCAATGGTTGTAAAAAATCGGAATCTTGGAAGATTATTCGATTCGAACAATTGACACCTACCATTGAAGTGCGTACTGATTTTGATTGTGCTACGAAATATGTGAAAGAAACATTTATAGGAAATGTCAAAGGAGGTGTTCCTCCATACCAATTAAGCTGGTCTGACGGTGTAGTTACCGGAGTGAACAATGAAATAATGAACACAAATAATAATGGCTTGATTATTTTTACTGTCACGGATAGCTTTGGTTGCACTGCAAATAGTACGTATAATGTAGCTACACCAGTTCTAGGGATAGCTAATTTCGAAACTAGTTCGTACGGAAATGATGTTTATGGTTTGTATTCAATTTTTGATCCGATACTATTCACCAACCTAGCCACGGGAGATTTTACAAAAATTTCATGGGATTTTGGTGATGGTAATTTTTCCGACGAGGAAAATCCAAAACATATTTATACTAAAGTCGGAACTTACACTATTAAGCAAACGGTTACGTATCCTTTTGGCTGTCAATATGTACATACGGCTACAGTGAATGTTGAAAAGGGGTACAGCCTAATAATGCCAAATGCATTTACGCCTAATAATGACGGTACAAACGATTCATTTGCTCCTGTATTCTTGGGGTTTATAGAAATGACTTTAGCGGTTTATGACTCTTGGGGAAGTGTCATCTACAGCGAAACTGGGCAAACTATAAAAGGATGGAACGGGAAGGTTAATGATTTAGATGCTGAAAATGGGAATTACTTTTTTAAACTTAGCGCCAAAACATTTTACAACCACACCATAATCGAAGATGGTGCTTTCACATTAATTAAATAAAAGTAACGAATCCACTAATGAAGATTAAACTATTTATCATACTTATTTTGTGTTTCTTTTACTCCACATTAAGAGCGCAAGATCCCGTTTTTACGCAATATTTTCTAATTCCTGAAACCTTAAATCCAGGTTTTTCAGGCTTCATGGAAACCACCTACACCGGTATAATCCATCGAGAACAGTGGCCGGATTTAGATTTAAAAATTACTACAGACTATGCTTTTATCAATACTTGGAACGAAAGTATGAATAGTGGTTTTGGTATCAGTGTTTTAAATCAAAGAGAAAATGTTACTAATTATAATTTTTCGCAAGTCAATGCGAATTATGCATACCGGGTAAGAATTAGTGATGATTGGGAATTTAGACCTGCTATAGAAGTTGGGTTTGGGCTTAAATCATTTGCATTTCAAAATTTACTTTTGGAAGATCAGATTAATATTAGATCAGGGATTATAAATACCAGCTCTATAGATCCACTTTTGTTAAACGATAAAGTTAGCTTTTTTGATGCTACAGCAGGGATGGTTTTTAATACTGAAAACATGTGGATTGGCTTGTCTATGAAGCACTTGAATAAACCAAATATTTCCTTCACTCAAGATGGAAATATACCGTTGAACACCTTTTTCTCTTTAAGCACTGGGTATGAATTTTTATTGGCTAATTATATCGATGTGCAATTCTTCCCGTATGCGACTAAAATGTTTGTAACTGCTAATTATATGCAGCAAGCTCGTTATAATCGCTTGGATATAGGAACATCGATCTTATTCGAGAAAATGTTTTTTGGCGCCACTGCTGTAACAAACCCTGCTAAAAATGGAATCAATAGCCATTTACTAACATCGGTTAATCTTTTTACCGGCTTGCAATACGATCACCTGCGATTAGGAATCTCTTATGATTTAAATACTTCTAAAATTGGAAAAACGGGTGGTATTTATGAATTATCACTAACGTATCAGTTTAATCTAGATAAAAAATGTTTTGGCTGTCCTAATTATACGGGCAGGTAAAGTACGAGCAAATACTAGTATTGCAAAAAAAACACCAGCTGTTTGACTGGTGTTGGTTACTATTTATAGTATTGCAATCTGCAATGCGTGTTTGTTTTATGCGACTTGTTGTTTAATAAAGATCTTCTTGAATAAGTTTACGATTCCCAAAACAAGAAGTCCAATTACGAGCCCAACCATAAATTCAACTATAATAGAAGGTATTTGAGGCAGAATATTATGCAAAAAATCAATGTTGTGAACAAATATGCCTCCTGATACTAAGATTAAGGCGATAGTTCCTATTACAGATAAACTTTTGATAACTTTAGGTAATGCTTTTACTAGAATAGTACCTAATTTATAAGTAAAGCTACCTTCGCGTTTGTTAAGTTGAATCAATTTTAATCCTGCTTCGTCCATTCTTATAATAATGGCTACAATACCGTAAACACCCACAGTTGCAATTATGGCGATAATGGAAACCACCATTATTTGAGAGGAGATAGGTTTGCCAATCACCGTTCCTAGTGCAATAATTATTATTTCTACGGAAAGAATAAAATCAGTTACTATTGCTGACTTAATTTTTTCTTTTTCTAATGCTAAAATTTGTTCTTCGGTCAACTGCTCTGATGAAATTTCAGGTTTCAAATGGGCATGTGGAAAGAAGTATTCGTATATTTTTTCGGCACCTTCATACGCCAAATAAAGTCCGCCAAGGACTAAGATTATAATTATGGCTACTGGCAAAAATGCACTTAAAAGAAAGGCTATAGGCAAAATGATGACTTTATTAAGGAAGGAGCCTTTTGTAATTGCCCAAAGTACTGGCAATTCTCTCGAGGAGATGAACCCAGAAGCTTTTTCCGCATTTACAGCTAAATCATCACCTAGAATTCCAGCTGTTTTTTTTGCAGCAACTTTACTCATAACTGCAACATCGTCCATCATTGCTGCGATATCATCTAATAATGCGAAAAAACCTGATGCCATTTTTATTGTTTTAGAAGCGGTACTGATTTTGGTTTAAGTTTGCCAAAATAGTCTTTGCCGTTTGATTATTTACTAGTGCGAAGCTAAAACTTTTTTACTGCAAAAAAAAGAGGCAAACTAGCTTCTTGAATTATTTTTTAGAATAGTGCAATAATTTAATAAATAGGTACTTAGTAGCAAGTTCTATTCTTTCAATCTGTTGAGCGAAGTATTTGATCCTTACTTCGTCTTTTTGCTTGAGTCAGGATGTTAATTATTTTGATTAAATAGAATCTAATTTTCGTTATGACCCTTAGTTCTTCTTCTTTAATTTTTTTTTTTTTTTTTTTGAATTTTTAAAACTGCTATATCTTTTGCTATTTTGGCATACATATTAAGTGTACTATCCCGTTAGGTGCAATTATTTAAAACGTCAGTTCGCTATTTTGTGAAATAAATCGAAACAAAATTTAGCGATACGTTTCGCTACTCGAAGTGACGTATATCGAGAACCATTTTTGAGGAAATTTTTCTCTGTCCTGAGTTTTTATCTAAGGGCTCAAGGCATTTTTCTTCCTCAATATTCAGGATAAAAATATTCGAACTGACGAAAAATCACTATCAAAAACTAATTTGATCCAACGGGTTATACTCTGTTTTTTGAATTATTCAATTTTTAGATTAAAGTGTGCTTAAATCCTAAATTCAACTAAACATAAACATCTTTTACTTTCCTTTTTATAGCTATCAAAATTTCTTATTTCTTCTTTAAAATTTTACCTGTTTGTACTAATTTACATAACAACGTTAAGATTACAAAACGAGATTATGAAAACCAGCCGAATTATATAGCCCTGATGGGAGTAAGTATCCCACGCTTTTTAGCGTGGATACTGCGGACAGCAGGACAAAAATTGATTAAATAGTCAAAAGTGGTGCTCCTAAAAAAGAAAAACACTCGTGGGTTCATCATTACTTTTTTTGTGGACCGTTTCTTAATATACTATTTTCAAACTTCGTACCTTTGCACTTTAGAAATTGAAAGAAAATGATTGAAATAGGAAAATACAATACGCTTACCATTTTACGCGATACCAAAGTAGGTTTGTTTCTGGGAAATCCAGAACAAGATCCCGAAGGAATTCATGACATTCTGTTGCCTAACAAATACGTTCCAAACGAATTTGAAATAGGTGAGGAGTTGATTGTTTTTGTGTACTTAGACCACGAAGAAAGACCCGTTGCCACAACATTAGAGCCTTATATATTATTAAATGAATTTGCACTTTTGCGTGTGAATTATACCAATCAGATTGGCGCTTTTATGGATTGGGGAATGGAAAAGGATATTTTGGTTCCGTTTAAAGAGCAGGCGCGTCCTATGGAAAAAGGAAAACGCTACTTAGTTTATCTTTATATGGACGAAAAAACCAATCGTTTGGTAGCATCCAGTAAATTGAATCAGTTTTTAAAAAATGATCATCTAACAGTTGAAAAAGGAGAAGAAGTAGATTTAATTGTTTCCCACATTACTGAATTAGGAATTAACGTTATCATCAACGAAAAGTACAAAGGTTTGATGTATAAAGATGAAGTGTATGATGATGCAATTCGTACAGGAGACCGCATGCGTGGATACATTAAGACGATACGTCCCGATAACAAAATAGATGTAGCGTTACAAATCCAAGGCTACGAAAGTATCGAACCGAATGCCGATAAAATTCTGGATGAGTTAAGAGCTAGCAGAGGTTTCTTGCGTTTGACTGATAATTCACATCCTGAAGACATTAAAACGGTTTTGAAGATGAGTAAAAAAACCTTCAAAAAAGCAATTGGTGCTTTGTATCGAGAGAAATTAATAGAAATCAAGGAAGACGGAATATATTTGGTTAAGGAATAAAAAAAAGAAAGACTAATCGGAAACGGTTAGTCTTTCTCTTTTTAATGCTGTTTTAGAATATTAAATTATAACATCATTAAAATAAATTGGAAGTTTAAAGTCGCTTTATCCGCCTGTAAACCTATAGTATTCATGATACTATTTTTAAAATATTAACTTAAGCGCAAAGTACTTTAAAGAGGTGTTTGTCTTTTAAATGTACAAAAACTTGCGTAAGAGTTAAGAAATAAGTTCACGATAAACCTTTGGTTTTATATATATTGGAAGATAATTTTCTAAATAATTTTTATTAATGTCTCACTTTTGCAAGAACAAGAAAAATAAATCTTTGTTTTAACCGTAGGTGTTACTTTTTATTTTTTACTATTGGGGCAAATGTTTTGTTCATTGACTCGTTTGATACGGCTTTTATAATTGGATAATAAGTTATTACCGTAGAAAAAGGAGCGACAACATTTTTAATTGTAATCAATACATTCTTTTTTTAGGTTAATAAATCAGTGAAGAATCAATAATTAATCAAGGTGAATATTGTGTATTCGTCTGATTAGCTTGGTTTAAAATTAAAAATAATTTGAATTAGGTGCTGTTAAAAAGGTTTTTTTTTACTGTTTTTTAACATTCTTAAACCTTTCATCAGAGAAGGATTACCATAACCTTATGCAAATAGAATAGATAAAATGTAAAAAATGATTTATTTTTACACTGAAATAATTTAAATCATTTACAATGGATTGGATCACTGCTAAAGAATACGAAGATATCACTTATAAAAAATGCAATGGTGTTGCCAGAATTGCTTTTAACAGGCCAGATGTGCGCAATGCTTTCCGTCCAAAAACTACTGCAGAACTATACAATGCCTTTTATGATGCACAGGAAGATACTTCAATTGGAGTGGTTTTACTTTCTGCTGAAGGACCATCGTCTAAAGACGGCGTGTATTCTTTTTGCAGCGGTGGCGATCAAAATGCGCGCGGGCATCAAGGGTATGTAGGCGATGACGGACAGCATCGTTTAAATATTTTAGAAGTACAACGATTAATTCGGTTTATGCCAAAAGTGGTTATCGCTGTAGTACCAGGTTGGGCTGTAGGTGGCGGACACAGTTTGCATGTAGTGTGCGATTTGACTTTGGCGAGTAAAGAACATGCGATTTTCAAACAAACAGATGCTGATGTAACTAGTTTTGACGGTGGATATGGATCGGCTTATTTAGCTAAAATGGTCGGGCAGAAAAAAGCACGCGAAATTTTCTTCTTGGGACGCAATTATTCGGCACAAGACGCAATGGATATGGGAATGGTCAATGCTGTGATTCCGCATGCTGAATTAGAAGATACCGCTTATGAATGGGCACAGGAAATTTTGCAAAAATCGCCAATGGCTATCAAAATGCTGAAATTTGCCATGAATCTAACGGATGACGGAATGGTAGGACAACAAGTTTTTGCTGGTGAAGCCACTCGTCTAGCTTATATGACTGAAGAAGCGAAAGAAGGCAGGAATGCATTTTTAGAAAAAAGAAAACCAAATTTTGAGAAAAAATGGTTGCCATAAAAAGTTTCAAGTTTTAGGTTTCAAGTTTAGAACCTGAAACGTTAAACTTTAAACCTGAAACAAAATAAAAAAATGGAAAATTTTACGAACGACACCATCGATACCAGCCAACTTCCAAAGTTTGAAGAAGTTACTTTTACAGCTTTACATCCAAAATATTTCAAAGTGGTGCTGATTAATTTGTTACTCTTTATTAGTATACTTATTATAGTTCCATCAGTCGTTTCTGTTTTGAAACCGGAATTATTTTCGGGAAGAATTTGGTTGGTTTTAGGTATTGTGATTCCTATTGTGTCAACTTTGATTATTGTTTTTTCCCTTGTTGGATTTAAGAAAAAAGGATTCGCTTTTAGAAATCATGATGTTTTATTCCGACATGGAATTATTGCTACAAATACAATTGTAATTCCTTATAATAGAGTGCAACATGTGGCTTTACATGAAGGGTTGGTTTCGCGTTATTTTGGTCTAGCCAAAATTGAAATTTTTACCGCTGGAGGCAGTTCGAGTGATATTGAAATTCCGGGAATCGAAAAAGAGCAAGCGGAAAAAATCAAACAATTGCTGATGGGTAAAATACAAAAGCAATTGTAATGGGAGGTGATTTTAGTCAACCACAAAGGCAATCCATAGTTGGGATCTGGGTTATGTTTTTTTACACGCTTCAGCAATACGGTAGAGCTTTATGGCCCATTATCTTAATTTGGGCTTTTAAATTTGATGAAATTAACAAAGTGTATTTAGTAGTTGGAATGCTTCTTCTATTCGCAAGTATTGGAGTTGTTTCTTATTTGAAATATCTAAATTTCACCTTTTTATTAGATTCAGAAAACCAAGAATTTGTCATTACAGAAGGTGTTTTTAATAAAACCAAAACTGCAATTCAGCTGCATAAAATCCAGCAAGTAAATATTAATCAGTCTTTTATTCAAAAGCTGATTGGTGTATATGAATTGGATGTGGATACCGCCGGTACCAATAAAAAAGAAGGAACTATAAAAGCGATTTCACACCAATTAGCTTTGGACTTAAAATCTCGCCTGTTAGAAAACGAAAGTCAAAAGAGTCTTAGCGAAAAGGAAGCTATTGCACTGGAGGAAACGGAACAGAAACTCTTTGAAGTAGCGCATCCTTTTATTAAAATAAGTTTTTTGAGTTTGTTAAAAGTTGGAATTACTTCTAATTATCAAAAAACCATTGCTTTACTTGTCATTTTCTTTAGTACAATTTATGAGAACTTTCAGAATTTTGGAGAGGAGAACACTATTTATAAAGAAAAAGTAGGCACTTTTATAGATCAAAATTTAGTTTTACAAACCATTTTGCTAGGGATAATCGTCTTGTTCTTAGCTGTTTTGGTTTTAAATGTGATTCGGACTGTGTTTAAGTATTACGATTATAATATAGCGAGACAGAAAGGTTCTTTGTTGCTGTCTTTTGGACTGTTGAACACAAAAAGCACCATTATTAAACCTGAAAAAGTTCAAATTACGACTGTTACTAGAAATTATTTCCAAAAGAAATTGGGCATTCTTGAACTAAAAATTAAACAAGCTACTAGTGGAGAAAAAGAAGAGCAAAAAGCAGCGATAGAAATTCCAGGGTGCAGTGAGTCGGAGCGTGACGCCGTTTTAAAGCTGTTGTTTCATAAAATACCTGAAAAAGGGTTGATGCTAAAGCCTAATTTCCGTTCACTTGTTTTTTCGATTTTTATTAGTATTGGATTACCTTTGTTAGTATTCTTTGCGATTGGACATTGGATTGAACCAGTAATTTTTGATTATGGATATTGGGTGCCAATTTATATTATTTTTATGGGTCTTATTCAGTATTTTAAATTTAAAAACAACCGATTGTTCATAAACGATAATTTTGTAATCACGCAAAGTGGCGCATGGGATGTGAGTAATACTATTATTGAGCCCAGTAAAATACAAGCGATTTCCACTTCACAGCTTTTTTGGCATAAAAAACTGGATATTGGTTCTATAATAATACATACTGCTGGAGGAAATGTCGCATTTCAGTTAGGGAATTACTCAATATTAAAACAAAAAGTCAACCTTTGGTTGTACGAAATAGAAACTTCCGATAGCAATTGGATGTAAAATAAAATGGTTTAAAGTTTAAGGTTTAAAGTTGTTTGCGCAACAAATCTTAAGTTGTAGACTTTAAATTTTTAAATAAAAAAATATGAAACATTGGATTGAAGCAGCACGTTTACGCACATTACCTTTATCGGTTTCTGGAATAATAGTTGGAAGTATGTATGCTTTGGCACACCCAACAGATAGTATTTTAACACCAACAGAAGTTTTTAACTGGCGATTGTTTGGCTTTGCTATATTGACCACATTAGGATTGCAAATACTGTCTAATTTTGCCAATGATTACGGTGACGGCATGAAAGGAACAGATAATGAAGATCGAGTAGGGCCAAAACGTGCCATACAAAGTGGTGTGATTACTCCGCAAGCCATGAAACGCGCCATTATAATCACATCAGCCTTGACGTTGCTCTCGGCGATGTTGTTGATTTATTATGCGTTTAGAGATACGAATCTGTGGTTTTCCTTATTCTATTTAGTATTGGGAATTCTTTCCATTGTATCTGCGATTCGGTATACGGTTGGAAATACGGCGTACGGCTACCGTGGATTTGGTGATGTATTTGTGTTTGTGTTTTTTGGGTTGGTGAGTACTTTAGGAGTGAATTTTTTATACTCCAAACAATTGGATGCGTTGTTGGTTTTACCAGCGGTCGCTATTGGATTATTGAGCGTTGGTGTTTTGAATTTGAACAATATGCGAGATGAAGCATCGGATAGAAAATCAAATAAAAACACGATTGTTGTAAAAATTGGTGGAGCCAAAGCTAAAATATACCATTACATTTTGATTGTAACGGCGATGGTTTTGGTGTTGATTTTTGCTATTATTGACGATTTTCACTTTGATCAATACTTGTTTTTATTGGCTTACATTCCTTTAATTAAGCATTTAAATACGGTCTATAAAAATCAAAACGCTAAGGAATTAGATCCTGAATTAAAAAAACTGGCGCTGAGTACCTTTGCACTTTCGGTTTTATTGTCGTTAGGTATGATTTACTTTTTTTCGGATATCATTGTAAATACATTTTTAGGCGGGAGATAAATTAATAATCAAATACGGAATCTTTCAATCATTCAATTTTTAAATTAAAAAAATATGAAAATAACATTTTATGGTCACGCGTCATTAGGTATAGAAGTTGGAGGAAAACACATTATTGTAGATCCTTATATTTCGGCAAATCCAAATGCAGCGCACATTGACATTGACACTTTAAAAGCGGATTATATTTTGCTTACGCACGCGCACGGAGATCATATTCTGGATGTTGAGGCAATTGCCAAAAGAACGAATGCAGTAATTGTTTCTAATGCAGAAATTGCAGGTTATTATGGTGCAAAAGGCTTTCAATCGCATCCCATGAATCACGGAGGAAGTTGGAATTTTGATTTTGGGAAACTGAAATATGTAAATGCGATTCATTCCAGTTCTTTTCCTGACGGCAGTTACGGAGGAAATCCGGGCGGTTTTGTCATTGAAGGCGAACATAAAAATATCTACATTGCTGGTGATACAGCGCTGACAATGGATATGAAACTCATTCCTATGCGCACTAAACTTGATTTAGCAATTTTGCCGATAGGTGATAATTTCACTATGGATGTAGAGGATGCCATCATCGCTTCTGATTTCTTGAACTGCGATAAAATTCTGGGTTACCATTTCGATACTTTCGGTTACATCGAAATTGACCATGAGGAATCCATTCGTAAATTTTTCAACAAAGGAAAAGATTTGATGCTACTGGAAATAGGAAGTTCCATAGACTTGTAATTAGTCATTGTGAGTTTTTCGAAGCAATTTCCAGCTATTCGTTGCAATCTTTTTATCAGCCTAAAAAGGCTGATAAAAAGGATTTTCACTGCTATCTGGGCTAGGGCTGCCCGGTACCAAACTTTTTAGTGAATTTTGCGAAAAACGTTATGCGCTTAGTGTTTAAATTTTATATCAATCATGCATAAAAAGAATTTCATCCTTTTATTTCTGTTTCTAATTACTGCAAATACTGTTTTCTCTCAAAAAGACGGCTATTGGGATAAAACCCGCGCTACAACCGAAGAAATTACGGTTTCCGCTAGAGACAGAATCATCATAAAAACCCAAGATTTTCCTGAAGGTACCACCGAAGTTGTTTATAGAATAACACTTTTGGATAAAAATCAGCAAATGGCAGGCAGTTTAGTATCGGTTTTAAAAGCAATTCCGGACCCAACAGGAATCAGTCAGGGTTCAGCAGGAGCAGTTTTTATCTTGTCAAAAATCTCAGGAGATGACAAATGCAAGTATGCAGTTTTCTCTAGCGCAGAATTAGCTGCAAAATACAAAGAAAACGGAAAAACAGATAATGCTTGTTTGGTTCAAGATACGCCAGTAAGCAAAGATGCTAAACGACTTTCTACTGAGAAATCAGCTTGCATGCAATCTGGTTCTGGAAATCTATGGTTTGGTTTCGAAAGTAAAAACTGGATTATGAACCAGAAAATAATTCTGGAAGTCGTGCCATGGGTCGATAATAAACTCAGTCGTGGCTGGACACTTGAAAACAGAAAAGCAATCATCGATCAATGTAAAACTTCTAATTTGGCTCAAAAAATGACCAATTCAGATGATTTTTGCGTTTGTATCCTCGATAAAATTCAATCCAAATACACCTTTAAGGAATTTCAGAAATTATTGACTGTAGAGCGTGCTAAAGCGTTTAAAGATTTTGGAAACAGTTGTTTTGGTGAAAGCAGTCTTTCTAAAAGTGTTTATGACGATTTGCGCAAGCAAGCCGCTGTACTAGCAAAACAAGGAAAGCAAGGTGAGGCTATTGTGAAACTTGCTACAATAATCAATGATGGAAAAGCAACTGCTTTGGATTACAACGCAATAGGAAGTAGTTATCTTTTGACGAAGCAATACGGGAAAGCGATCAAATTCCTAAAAGAAGGCGAAAAAATTGATAATACAGAGTTATTGATACAATTGAATTTGGCGCATGCCTATTTATTAAATGATAATTATTCGTCAGCTAAAGCCATTTATAAAGAATATCAATCTCAAAATGTTACAGATAGTTTGAGTTGGACTCAAAAAATAAAACAAGATTTCGCTGCTTTCAAAAAGGCAGGAATAACTTCCAGTGATTTTGAAAGAATTTTGAAGTTGATGGAAAAGTAAAATTATTCTCTTTAAGGATTTGTCAAGTCGAGCGCAGTCGAGACTCATCAATTAGGTCTCGACTTAACAAGATTAGGTATTGCTTATTTTATCATGCGAATATGTAACTCATAATTTATAACTCATAATTAATAATTTTTTTGAAAGCAACGTACCACAAATACATCCTTAATTTCAAACGCCCATCGGGAACTTCCCGTGGCGTTATGACCGAAAAAGAAACTTGGTTTATTGTCTTGGAACAAGATGGTAAAAGAGGAATAGGAGAATGCGGAATCCTTCGCGGATTGAGTATTGATGATCGGCCGGATTATGAAGAAAAATTGCGATGGACTTGTGATAATATTCATCTTGGAAAAGACCATCTTTGGGAAGCGTTATTAGAGTTTCCTTCAATACAGTTTGGAGTCGAAATGGCGTTTCAATCTTTAGTGAGTGAAACTCCTTTTTTACTCTTTCCTTCGGACTTTACAAATGGTACAAAATCTATCTTGATAAACGGTTTAGTTTGGATGGGTGAGGAGGTTTTTATGAAGCAACAAATCGAAGAAAAACTAGCACAGGGTTTCCGTTGCATTAAACTCAAAATAGGAGCGATAGATTTCGATAAAGAATTGCAATTATTGCGATTTATTCGGGAACATTTCACTCCGGAACAAGTCGAAATTCGGGTGGATGCTAACGGGGCTTTTGATGAAAATGAAGCTTTAAATAAATTAATACAACTATCTGAATTTAAGTTGCATAGTATTGAGCAACCAATACAAAAAAATCATACTGACAGTATGGCAGAACTGTGTAAAGCCACTCCTTTTCCTATTGCTTTGGATGAAGAGCTGATTGGTGTGTTTACTTTGGCTGAAAAAGAACAATTATTAGAGAAAATCAAGCCACAATACATCATTTTGAAACCTAGTTTTGTGGGTGGTTTTCGAGGCACGCAAGAATGGATTTCATTGGCTGAAAAGCATAAAATAGGGTGGTGGATTACCTCTGCTTTGGAGAGTAATATTGGACTGAATGCCATCGCGCAATGGACGTTTTTACAACATAATGTAATGCCTCAGGGATTAGGAACCGGAGCGCTTTATACCAATAATTTTGACTGTCCATTGGAAGTTTCAGAGGGACAATTATGGTATAAAAATGAATTGAATTGGGCGTTTGATTTTGCCCTTTTGAAATAGATTATTTCGTAGTTTTCTTTTGTTCACCGTCTCCCAATAAAACGGATAACGTCTTTAAGCTTGGTGTGCGGTCCGCAATCAACTTTGCTATACTGATGAAAGGAATGAAAAGAATCATTCCTGCAGCGCCCCATAAAATACCTCCCACAATTACCACAATAATTATAACCAATGTATTTATTTTCAAGCGGCTTCCTACTGCAAATGGAAATATAATATAGGCTTCCAGTAACTGTACAATTGAAAAAACTACAATAACGGCTAGTGGATACCAAATGGAATTATACGTAATCCAGGAAACTGCAATGGGCAAAAGAGCGGATATCATGATTCCAACATACGGAATAAAAGTTAAAATTGAGGCTATAAAACCAAACAGAAAGGGATTTGGTACCCCAATTATCCAAAGTCCAATGCTGTTTAATAAGCCAACTACTAAATAAACTACCAACATTCCTTTAATGAAATTGTAATATTCATGAATGGTTTCCACAAGGATTTCATGAATGGTGTTTTTTCTTTCAGGAGGAAAAAGCTCATATAAGGCATTCGATAACATCTGGCGATGGAAGAGTATTAATGTAGAGAAAACAGGAATCATGATTAGAAAAAATGCTGATTCAGACAGAGAATAAGCGGTGTTCCGAACGATTGAAAAGGCTTGTGAACCGGAGTTGTTGAGTGTATTATTGATAAAATCACTTTGTTTTTCCAAACTAATATCAAATCGTTCTGAAATAAATAGGCTCAATTGATTTACTGTTTCGGCTAGTTTCACTCGCAACGATTGCCACTCTTGAAGGAATTCTGAAAATTGCGCTATTAGTAAGTAGATGATACCTCCGACCAAAAGAGTTGCTCCTAAAATGGAAATGAAAATAGCAATTCCTTTGTTTATTCCTTTTGTTTCCATCCATTTACAAACAGGATACAGAATAAAACCAATGAGTAAAGAAAAACTTAACGGAATAAATAGTGTTTTGCCAAAATAAAGCAGAAGACAAGCTAAGACTATTAACTGAAGAATTTCTAAAACAGAATATTTTCTGTCGGAGTGAAATATAACGGGTGTCTTAGAAGATTGCAACATACAAATTTGTTTTTAAATCCGTTTTTACGATTCGTATTGTAAACGATTTTTAATAAAAGTACGAATTTTAAAGTATTGAAATACAGTAAATTGAATGTTTCTTATAATTACATTTTAGTATCTAATAATCGTCTGTGGTAATTGATTTGACCCAAATGATAGGCTAGGTGCGTAGTCAAATGGATAAGCATAAATTCAGTTGAAGTTTTATTTTGGAAAACTAAAAGGGGATATTCTGTATTTAAATCTTCTTCACAAATAACATTAAGCGCATTGTTAACCACAATTCTCGTTGCTTCGATTTTTGAAAGCAATTCTGTTTTTGGAATGTCTTTCAGTGAAAATTCGAGTGCTCTGTTTCTGATATATCCGGTTTTTCCAAATTCGGCTCCAATGTATGTATTTAAGTTTCCAATTAAATGCAAACACAGATTTCCTGCTGAATTGCTGATATTACTTTCGATTTTCCAAAGATTAATTTCATTTTGGTACGATTCAATTTCAAATTTAAGAATGTTTAAATCCCTATTGAAAAGTATCTTTAGAGTTTCAATCAACATGGTGGGTGTCTTTATATTTTTTCAAGGATAAGAGTGCTTTTTCTTGAATTTTTTTCTGAAAGAAACCGGTCCATCCAAATAGATGTCCGGTAATTCCAAAGGCTTGTTTCGACCATTTATAAAGATCAAATTCATCCGTATGCTTAATAATTAGTCCGTCTTTGAACTGAAATTGAGCCTGAATTACATTCACTACTTTTCTATTTGTTTTGCTGAAGTTGTAAGTTGCAATCCATTGTGCAGAACCTAAATATTCAGTAGCTTTTATATCTGAGTATTCGATTTTAATATTTCCATTACTTTTTTCTATCAGCATTTTCCACATTTGGCAAACATCATTTCCTTTCAATAAACCGAAAACAGGATCACGAAATTGTATCGTTGAATCGTAACATTCACACATTGTCTTTGCATCTGCATTTGAAAAAGCAGAATAGAATTTTACCAGGGTTTTCTCGTTATCAGTCATGTTTTACATAAAGTGATTAGTAAAATTACTAATTATTTTGCGAAAATTCACACTTTGAAATATAATTAGGGACTTGCAAAAATAAAAGATAGTCTCTTTTAATAGAAATATTAAAAAGAAGTGATTCCAATTCATGAAGTTACGAAGCATTTGTACTTTAAATTTTGGCACAAAAAAAAAGGATAGACTTTTTAGTTTCTATCCTTTTGGGTATTTATAAAATGTATTCTCCGACTACTTTAAATTATTTAACAGCAGGAATAATATCAATAATTACGGTACGGTTGTAAAAACGTTCCTCTGGAGTTTTATTTTCAAAAGGAGAATTGTTTTCATTTTCACCAAAACCAGAAACTTCAAATTTTACATCATTTCTACCAGTTTTAGCTAAAGCATTTGCAATGATATTTTTTGCATCATTTGCACGTGCAAGAGATAATCCTTGATTGTACACTTCTTCACCAATAATATCAGTATGACCTTTGATAAGAACCGTTGCTCCTACAGGAATTTTGGGTGTAACTACTTCAGTAAGGTATTTTTCATACATCGTAATTGCTTTTGACGTATTAAATTCATAGATGATACTATATCTTGTACCTTCTACCATTGTAGCAGGAGTCCAAAGTGTCACGTGAACCGGAGTTTCTTTCTCTATAATTTTACCACTTTTGGTTTGACCAATCATTTTTACTTTAAAATCACCTTCTGGACGATTTCCTAAAATTGATTTTCCAGGAATTTTAACCTCTTCTTCAGTATACGGTCCAAAAGATTGTACTTTTCCTTGTTCGTCAGCTATTTGTAATGACCAAGAAGATAAAGCTTCACCAGCTCCTTTGTTATTAAAGGTTACATAACTGTCAACGGGTGCGACTTGCGAAGCAACCATTTGAACTGGTTTTAATGGAGCATCAGGGCCACTTTGAAATTCCATCAATAAATCAGGACTGTTACTTTCAATAGAAACTCTGCGGTCACCTTCTCGTAGCAACACTAATTCTTGAGTTCCTCCTGGTTGTTCTGATGGGATATTTGGTTTATCTTGACCCTTAGTTGTAATTCTAGTTGCATTAATTGCAAATACGTTTACTAAATACGTTTTCACTGATTCTGCCATAGCAAGACCATCTGTATTTCCTTTTTCTGATGAACCAACCAAAGTAATAGTTGCAGCAGGATTTTTTTGCATACGATCCCCAAGGATGTTCAACACATTATAATAAACTGTCATTTGACGTTTAGAACGATCTGATAAATTTTTAGGAGCAAATGTTTCCAATTGATCTTCTTTAAAGTCTTTCACTTGATCTTTCGTTAATAAAACATAACGGTTTGGAATTTCAGTTGATCCTTCGTTAAAGAAAACGTAGTTTCTAAGTGGGAAAACTTCAGTCATTCTTTTTTCACCTTGAACATTGCTAGGAGAATTTACAGTAAAATCAACCTCACGGTCTTTTACCATATCTGTAGCTTGTTGGATATTTTGTCCTTGACCAAATTTAAGCGCTACACCAGCTCTAATTGTAGTAATGTTCCAAGTTTCTGTAGCACGTGGATTTTGACCAAAATAAGGTTGGAAAGAAACAAAAGGAGATAAAACAAATTGTGTTTTGTTACTATCAGAAGAAAGTGGAATATCATATCCAGCGCCAATTTGCATGGACAAAATAGTTTTTTCAATTTCACTAAATTCACCCGATACCGCCGCTGAAGGCTCTTGATCTGGGAATGCAGGATTAATTCCTAACTGATACGTAAATGATTTATCCAGATTGAAAGCCAAACGTGGACCTCCATAAAGGTAAAAATTAGATTTAAACGGAGCAAAACGTACGCTTGGTTCTACCGTGATATAACTAAGATCAGTAGATAAATCAGCTGGACAGTCACATGCTGTAAGCACTTGGTCAAAAGAACCTTTACGGCTATCAAAACCTGCTTGTAACATAACTCCCCATCTAGAAGTAGCAGGGCGATATTCTAAAAGCGGCGCAATAAAAAGTCCAACACCGTCACCGTCATGAAAAGTCGCAGGAGGTGTAAAAGCAGCATTTAGCTGATTTGTAGAACCACGGTAAAAGTTGAAATTTGCTCCACCGGCAACTCCAAAATACCAAGAAGGTTTTGCATATTTAATTGCTTGTGCTTCCTGTGCTTGTATAGGTGTTTGAACACTTAACCATGTCAAAGACACAAGTAAAAGACTTTTGATTGGTAAGTTATTAGGGGACCAAGCTTGGCGTAATCCCTTTTTTAAATTAGTTATATTGTTCATATTATTTATATTGTTTGATTCATTTTAAATATATCCCGCCTTTCGACGGGATAAAACTTTTTGTTTATTAAATCTATTGGACTAATGCTTAATTAGCAGGTACATTGATAGTTGTATTCACCATAGTAACTGAAGCTACTAATGAAATTGCTCTACCATTCAATACCGTTTGCACAGCATTTCCAGCAGTTGAGAATGTAACTCCGGCAGAAGCAATAATAGTTCCTGTCATAACTCCACCACCAGCGCCATTAATCACGGCTGCAGTACCAACATACCAGTATACGTTTTTAGCTTGGGCACCGTTTACTAATTTTACACTTTTAGCACCATTTGGACCAGCGATTCCTACTGTTAAACCAGCTGCTGTTTGAAAAATCCAAACTGCATTAGGATCACCTTTAGCATCTAAAGTTAAATCACCATTTGATATTTTGAAAGTTGCACCTGCTGATTTATAAATTCCTGGAGCTAAAACTAGATTCCCTAATTCACCTGCACCTGGATCCATTCCACCTGGTTTTTGTGCTGGAGAAATACTAAGATAAGCTGCATTTGCATCAACTAATCCTTGAGTAGCAATAGCTGCAGAGGCTGCTGAACCTGGAGCTGGGGGCGCTGTATGGATTCTTCCACTTACACGTCCTACATTAAGAGGAGTTTCTGTGTATACATCTCCTGTCGTACCATCATGAAATCCTGTTACTAGAGTCGCAGCAGCGGTTGTTCCAATATTTCCATTAATCACTGTATTCAAACCTTGATTCGTAATTCCTGCGTTTCCTCCAAAAACTCCGAAAAATAAACCGCTAGCGGCTGCTGGAGGTGGAGTAACAACTGCTGGATTCACTGTTGAGAAAGTCCATACATAGTTATTTGCCAATGAAGCACCTGCTACATTTTTAGCTCCTGTTGTGATAGTTGCAGTATAAGTAAGTCCTGCCTCAAAAGAATTAACTGGATTAAATGAAGCGGTTGTTCCACTGTAAGAAACTACTCCTGCAATAACAGTCGTACCTTGTCTTAAAGTAAAAGTTGTGGCATTAATAGTCAAAGGATCCATAGCTGTGCTAAATGTAGCAGTAACCGTTTTATTTAGATTTACTCCAGTTGCATTATTAAGAGGGTCAGTTGCAGTAACTGTTGGTGCAGCAGCGGTAGTAAATTTCCATACATAATTATTTGCTAATGGTATACCTGATACACTTTTTGCTCCTGTAGTAATTGTAACCGTATAATCATTATTTGCAACATATCCATTAGTAGCTGTAAAAGATACTGTTGAACCTGCATAAGTAATTACACCAGGCACTGTAAATGTTCCATGTTTTACTGTAAATGTTGTACTGTTTAAAGTTAAAGGATCCATTGGTACACTGAATGTTGCAGTAACCGTTTTGTTTAAACTTACTCCTTTAGCATTATTAGTAGGGTCAGTTGCAGTCACTGTTGGAGGTGCTTCTGTAGTGAAATTCCACACATAATTTGCAGCTAAAGGCGTTCCGTCTAAATTTTTAGCACCATTAGTAATTGTAACTGTATAAATTGTATTAGGAGTTAAGGCAGCAGTTGGTGTAAAAGTTACGACTGAACCAGCGTAAGCAATCGTTCCAGCAACTGAATTAGTTCCTTGATTTACGATAAAAGTAAAATTATTTATTGTCAATGGATCCATTGGAATACTAAATGTCGCAGTAATTGTTTTATTTAAAGGAACATTTGTAGCATTATTTGCAGGATCTGTTGTAATAACAGTAGGTACTATAACCATTCCAGTACTAAATGTCCAAACATAATCCGTTTGAAGGGCATTACCCATAACATCTTTAACACCAGTTTTAATTCTTCCAGTGTAAGTAGTGTTTGGTTTCAGAAAACTTGAAGGAGTAAATGTAGCAGTTGTTCCGCTATAAGTAACTGTACCTGCAACAGCAGTACCGTTAGCTTCCGTAACAATGAAAGTAGCTTCATTAATCGTTGTTGGGTTCATTTCTTCATTGAATGTTGCAGAAATAACTTGTCTTAAGGGAACACCTAAAGCCCCATTTAATGGAATTGTAGAAGATACTACAGGACAGACACCTTCTGTCTCAATAAAATTGTCTTCTGCACAACCTGAAATTAATGCAATAATCAGTATTGCAAAGGTTAGTAGTAGTTTTTTAGTATTCATTTTTTTAAATTTAGGGGATTAAGTATTTTATCGTCAAAGGTGAGCCTTTCATCGACTAAATAAGTTATACAATTAACTTTATAAGTTGTAAGATTCACTTATTTTATTTGTTAAAAAAATAATCAAGTTATTTAAAATCAATGTTTTAATATTTAAAAAGTGTTAACATTGTGTTATCACAATTAATTGTTAGGAAGAAAAAAAATATAAATGAAGACGATAATTGGAAAAAAGAAAAATAGGAGAGTATTCATTATTCTAAAACTATATTTTAAAATAATGTAAACGAAAAGTAGTATTTGTACCGTATGAAATAACAGCGTTATAAATAATTGCTTTTTAATACCAGTAGAAATTGGAGTGGTAGTAGGAACTAAAAGTTATATTTAAATAACTTTGAACTAAAAATTATTTAAATCATCAACATTTAATTCTTTTCCTTTTTGTTTTAAATTGGAAATAAAAATAGTAAGCTCTTTCGTAAATGTGTCAAGAGTTAATGCTGATTGTTTGATGAACTCTATACAGTCTTTAACTTCCTGTTGAGAATTGGAAGTTTGATCTAATTGGTTAGAAATTCCTAATATGTTTGTAACGGGCTGTCGTACACGGTGTGAAGTTATGAACATAATTTCTTGTAGTCCATTAATGTACGCTTTTTGATATTCCTTAGCGCTATTTAATTCAGAATTGATTTTGACAAGCTGCTCTGCTTTTTTTTCTTTCTCTTCGTTTTGAAAAGCAAGTTCTTTATTGGCAATAATTAATTCAGCAGCACGCTTTTCTTTTTCTTGGTTTTGAAAAGCAAGTTCTTTGTTTGCAATAATTAATTCAGCAGCACGCTTTTCTTTTTCTTGGTTCTGAAAAGCAAGTTCTTTATTGGCAATAATTAATTCTGCTGCACGCTTCTCTTTTTCTTGGTTTTGAAAAGCAAGTTCTTTATTGGCAATAATTAATTCGGCTGCACGCTTTTCTTTTTCTTGGTTTTGAAAAGCTAGTTCTTTATTGGCAATAACTAATTCAGCTGCACGCTTTTCTTTTTCTTGGTTTTGAAAAGCAAGTTCTTTGTTAGCGATAATTAATTCAGCAGCACGCTTTTCATTTTCTTGGTTTTGAAAAGCAAGTTGATTATTTTGAATTATTAATTCTTCCTTATTTACTCTTTTAATCATCTTGCTTCAATTTAAAATCTTTACTGAAAATTTTTTTAAAAATAGGTCAAAAAGCTTGTAATTTCCTATCAAAAATAAAAAATTAAAGATAATAATTAAAAAGATATAGAATTTAATAGTAAAAAAATATTAATCTAAAATTAGACATTTTCTAAGTCGTTGTCTTGTAGTTTTTCGGTCTTTTTAGTAACAATGTTGGTAATTACAAATTGTAAAACTGTTCCCAATATTCTTTTTATTGGATTGTGAGTAGATCCTAATAAAACTTTTTTAGTAATGTATCCTGTAGTCATTCCTAAAACATTGCTCAGGATATTTCCTTTAATTTCTGGGGATGTAGCTATAATGCCAAACGCATTTTTTATAAGATTTATTGGTTTTAAGCTTTCAACGGTATAATGATACTGATCTTTAAGTTGTACTAATTCATCAGCTTGTTTCATTTTCATTAATAAGATAGTTTCCTTAAGAATGTCTGTTTGGTTTATCTTTTTCATATTAATTTTTTTTAAGCATTTTAACAATCATGAAATTGCTGATAGGCATTTTAATCCACTCATCTTTAAAAATGTAAAGAATAATTGCGACAAGTAAATAAAAACTCGATACAATGAAAAAGCCATAATATAGTTTCCCAACTAATTCTCCAATCCATAAGGAAAGGCCAATATTGACCAAAAAGGCAAACATTGCAAAAACAATAGAAACAGCTAATCTAGAAATAAGAGAAGACATAACATCAGCAGTTTTATCCACTGCATGTAACTTCGCCAATTCTACTGTAGTTTTAGTGTAATTCTCTGCTCTTTCGAAAAGCATTTCTATTGTTGTTGCGTTGTTTTCCATGATATAATTTGTAAACGTATTGAATATTGAAATCTTAAAAATTGAATATCGAATTAGATATTTGTATTTTTAATTTCGTTTTTTGCATCGTAAAATTTTGATTTTCCTTCAGCAAGTAAAGTTTCACCTTCATTTTTAGCATCATAGAATTTTGATTTTCCTTCAGATACTAAAGATTCACCTTCTTTCCAGATTTTCTCGTATTTCTGAGTAATTGTACCTAATAAAGTATCTAACTTGCCTTTTAATTCATCAGCGTAGTCATTACTTTTGTCCATAATTTTAGTTCTTGTTTTGTCTCCTTTTTCAGGTGCAAACAATACTCCTAATAATGCTCCTACAGCTACTCCGCCTAAAACTCCTAATATTATTTTATCTGCTTTCATAATTATTTATTTTTATTTTTATTAATTTAAAAAATTGAATTATATACCTCTACCTTGAATAAGTCTAAAAAGTATTGCTATTACTGCAATAACAAGAAGTACGTGAATAATTGATCCTAAGCTGAATGCAAAAAATCCGATTGCCCAAAAAATTACTAGTATTACTGCGATTGTATAAAGAAGATTTCCCATTTTGTTTTTTTTTAATGATTTATAATTTTGATTTTTTTTAGTAGTCTTGAATTAAATTCTTCTACCTGATATAAGTCTGAATAAGATTGCAATTACTGCAATAACCAGAAGAATGTGAATAATTGATCCTGCACTATAGGCAAAAAATCCAATTGCCCAAAAGATAACTAAGATTACTGCGATGGTGTAAAGAAGGTTGCTCATGATTTTTAGTTTTAAATGATTAGTTATTATTTATTAGTTTAATCTCAATCCTACGTAAACGTTAAAAACACTGTTTTTTGCGTCAGAAGAAGTAAAGTTATTGTCCTTTCCTATTTTAGTTAAACCATAGTTGTAACGAACACCAAAGTTTACTACATCTAAATCTACTCCTACACCACCAGAAATACCAGCGTCAAACTTGTTGAAATCATCAGTGTCTAATTCACTTGTAGAAGATCCAAAATTAGTTTCAGTTGATGTTTTTCCACTAACCATGTAGGCTGCGTATGGACCAACATGTACATTAAAATTATCAGTCAAATTAGCAACTAATAAAACAGGTACTTCAATATAATTGATATTGAATTTTGATGTTCCCTGGAATACTGCGTTATCGTATATTTGCTCAGAACCTTTAGTTGTGTAATTTATTTCTGGCTGAATTGCAATACTATTTGTAATTGGGAACTTAGCATATAAACCAGCATTGAAACCTGTTAGTATATTACTGTCATCCACATTATCTGTATAAAAATTAGAAAAATTTAGTCCACCTTTAAAACCGTAAGAAGGTGTTTTTTCTTGCGCTTGTGCGCTTGTAAAGCTCATGAAACTTAATACTAATGAAGCAAAAATCAGTTTTTTTGAATTTTTCATTTTGTTTGTTTTTTAATTGAATTATTATATTACAAATATCCGCATCTTACCTTAGGCTATTGTTACATTACTTTTATTTAAAGTTACATTATTCACACTTTAGAGTATTTTAATAAATAGTTAAATTATTAAAATGCTGATAGTTATATTATTACCAAAAAAAAGGCGAGTTCTAAAACTCGCCTTTTACATTTTCTATTTATTATCTACTGTCAAGTTTTTCATTGCAGCACCTAGTTCATCCATGTCTCGATTGTATTCTTCTTTGAAAGATTGCCAGTCACTATTAGTATCATTTTTATACTCTTGCACTTTCAATTTGATGTTTTTATTTTTTAGCTCTAATGCTTCAATTTGTTTAGCATACATTTCATCAATTGATTTACCAGTTTTTTTCATATTGGTTTTCATTTCTGCAATGCGAATTTCATTTTGCTTAATTGTAGAATCAGTACTTTCTTTGAAATCATTCCATTCTTTCTCGGTAGCTGCTGCTCTTGCATCTGACAATTCTTCTTTTGCATCATCAAGATTATCTCTTGCTTCTTCTACGTTATCCTTAGCAGCTTCTTCTTTTTTTGAGGTGTCTTGGCATCCTACTAAAAGAGTTCCAGCCATAAATGTTGTAATGGCAAGTGTAAAAAATATTTTTTTCATTTTGAATTGTTTTAAGTTATTGATTTAATGTACAGTTTGTTATTGTGTTTTTGCTAGTATTTTTAAAGATGCTAAAATTATTTTTCGACAAAATTTTAATTTTAAATACAGTAATCTAAGAGGATTTTGAAGGATAGTAGAACCTAAAGACCTTCAAATATTTGTAGTAATTCTGCTCTGGATATTCCCAGTATTGCTTGATACTTTTTTAGCATTTCTTCTTTTTTCTCTTCAGAAAAAAGTGCTTTATTATTGGTTAAAGCAGCAAACTTTTCTTTTAGCTCTTTTTTTTGTTCTTCCCAGTTTCCCTCGCGCTCTATCGGATCCATTTATTTATTGTGTATTGTATGCGAAATAGTTTTCACTTTACAAAGTTCAGGCGTTTACAGGTTTTTGCAGTTATATAACTTTAAAGATTAGTTTCATTATTCACTGATTGAATAAAAATTAACACAGATTATGGGAAAATCTAAATAAATAAAAAAGTATTTTTTTACTATTAAGAAATCAATTGAAAACAACAATATTGCGTTTTATGTTTATTTATGACTTGAAATGTATTTCTCTACTATATTCTTAAGTGATTCATGATAATCAGTCAATACTTTAATAGTCATTTCGGGATTTTCAACGTCAGGAATTGTCACTGGCATCTCTAATAAATATTTGATCAATTCAGGATATTCATTACGGATTTTCATAGTAATTTCGAGTATTGCCTGATTGATTTCTTTTTCTGTTTTCATGATAAAGTATTTTAATGGATAAAATGGGTTGGTATTTAAAATAAAAAATTTAAAACATCATAATTGTTGCTAACAAGTATGATGTTTTAAATCAGTAAATATTGTGATTTCGGACTATTTTAAAGAATCATTTTCAGCACCAATTTTCAATTCTCTCTTCATTTCTTCCTCTTCTAAATCAGCTGCTGCTTCTTGCTTTTTTTCTTCCTCTTTTTTCTTTTTATTAAAATAACCTCTCAATAAGAAATTATTTTTTGCAGCTTCAATAACTTCATTCAGTCCTTTAGTTGCTGATTTAACATTAGTTAGTGAAGAATCGATTACTTTTCCCATTCTTTCATCGCTAACCAATTTTGACAAGGCGCCTTTTCCGTTATTCATATTTACTGTAAATCTTTTGAATTCCGTAGAGCTATTTTCAAGATTACTAACCATGGTTTTTATGCTGTTTCCAAATTCCTCATCAGAAACCAATCTGGATAGTGCACCGTTTCCATTATTCATGCTGTAACTGAATTGCGCCAATTGAGCAGTAATAACGCCCGCATTATCAACACTTTTCTTGACACTCACCATTAAATCATCCATTTCGATTGATCTTTTGGAAGTTATATAGTTGTTGTTTTCAACTATTACAGTAGAATTTTTACCGGATGAAATTGTCAAAACTTTATCACCCATCAAACCATCGGAATTAATACTCGCAATAGCATCTTTCTTGATGTATTTACGAACTTCGTCTCTTATGACTAATTTAATCACCACTGAGGTATCATTTAGAAAATCAATTTCTTCAACAGTACCAATATTAATACCAGACAAGCGAACATTGTTTCCAACTTCAAGTCCGTTAACCGAATTAAATTTAGAGTACAATTCAAACGTAGATCCAAATAAATTTTTTTGTTTTCCAACGAAATATATGGTTCCAACAAATAGTACCAATCCTATAATTACAAACATTCCCAATTTCCATTGGTATCCAGATTCTTTATTCATTTTTTATTTTTTAATTGGTTAGATGAAAAAAGAACGAACCCATTCATCGTCGCTTTTTTCTAATTCTTCATACGTTCCTTCAACATGTATGACGCCTTCTTTCAAAATAACGATACGATCGCTAGTATGTTTCGCACACGGCATATCATGTGTAATTATGATAGAAGATGTTTTATATTTTTTCTGAATTTCAAGCACTAATTCACTAATTTCTCTTGAAGTGATCGTGTCGAGTCCTGTTGTAGGCTCATCGTATAATATTATTTCAGGTTTTAAAATAAGTGTCCTTGCCAGACCAATTCTTTTGCGCATACCACCGGATAATTCTGAGGGCATTTTATCAATAGCTTCGCTCAAACCAACACTTTCTAAAATTTCCTTAATTTGATTTTCAACTTCCTCTGCAGATAAATCTTTGGCATGTCGCTTTAAAGTAAACCCCAGATTATCACGTACACTCATTGAATCATACAAGGCAGCATTTTGAAATAAAAATCCAATTCGGACTCTTATTTTGTTAAGCTCAACACTATCCAACTTAGTGATATCAGACCCAAACACTTTGATTTCTCCTTTGTCAATATCCATTAATCCAACAATACACTTGATGGTAATTGATTTTCCAGAACCCGATTTTCCTAAAATAACAAGGTTTTCTCCTTTATTCACCGTAAGATTAACTCCTTTTAAAACCTCATTTTTTCCAAAGGATTTGTAAAGTTCATTTATTTCTATCACTGAATCATTTACTGTAGTCACAGCGTTAAGTTCCAGATTTGTTTTTTCTTGTGTCATTTTAAAAAAATAAATCGGTTATTTGAACGGCCAACATATCAATAATAAAGATGGTTAATGAAGCAGTCACCACCGCTGAATTAGCCGCTTTACCAACGCTCTCTGTTCCGTTAGCTGCATTAAATCCTTTATAGCATCCAATCATACCAATGAAAAAACCAAAGAAAAAAGTTTTCATCGTTGCCGGAAAAATATCTAAAAAGGTAATTGATTCTAATACTTGAGCTAGATACCGATAAAAATTGACGTCGCTATGAATATTAATTCCAATATAGCCACCAATAATACCTATACCATCTGCATAAATTACTAATAGTGGTATCATAAGAGTCGTGGCCAAAATTCGGGTAACAACTAAATATTTATAAGGGTTTATAGCAGAAACTTCCATGGCATCAATTTGTTCTGTTACTTTCATGGATCCTAATTCGGCACCAATTCCGGAGGAAACTTTACCTGCACAAATCAAGGCAGTTATAACTGGCGCTATTTCCCTAATTAGCGACAGTGCCACCATACTTGGCAACCAAGATTCAGCTCCAAACTTGGCTAAAGTTGGTCTTGATTGTAGTGTAAGCACTAATCCCATTATAAAACCGGTGATGGTCACTAATGGCAATGATTTATAGCCTATCACATAACACTGTTTGATGAATTCCTTCATCTCATAAGGAGGCTTAATTACTTCTTTAAAAAAACGTAGAGCAAATAATGTCACTTTACCTACATCGTAAAATGTTTCTTTTAAATAGCTAATTATATTTTCCTTTTTTGCGGTTAGTGTAGTACTCATTTATAGTTGCTGTTATTTTTCGGACTCATTGGAACATTATAATTTTATACAGTTTGTGTGATAGGGTAGTAGTGAAGAAAAAATGAACGCTAGTCTAATACTTATTTGTGATTGTACTATAACATAATTTACGAAAAGTGTAAGCTATTTCACTGTGTGGTTCTAAACCAATAATTTTAAGTTCTCTTTATGAAATAGTGTGGAGTTTTGATAAAAAACTTTAAAAAAAAGATTTAATTAAAAAAATGACCATTTGAGTTGCCCACTAAAGGCCATAAATTAGTTATAGTTTTAATCTCCCACACATTCAATTACACTAAATGAACTAGAAGTTTTACTGGTAATACTTAAAAGAGCAATTGATTTCAGTAAAACGAGTATCTAATGTTCTTTTAAGACAACATCAAATCACCTAATTTTTTGACTTTATCATGGTGCTTTGTCAGCATAATTTGTTGTGATTTAAGCCTAATATGCAGTTCTGCGGTAAGATAATCCAGATTATTTGATAACGTATCTTTATAGCTTTTTATAGCAACAAACTCATTGTATTCTAAAGTGTTCAAAATATCTTCTCGATCTTTTCCCGCAATAGTTATTTTAAAATTAATCCAGAATCTTGAAAACAAGCTGTTTTTTTTACTGAGATTCACTGGGATGCCTCCCATCTTTTGTACTTCGTCTACTAGTTCTGATTTGAAAACGGTACTGGTTTCCTGAAATTCAGCGAATAAATCTTTTAAATCATTTTCCTCCGTTACTTTTTTGGCTGTTTTATAAATCTCAATTCTTTCATTATTGATTTCAATAAGATTATTTAAGACAACAATTGATTTTTCTTTATTCATGACCTTAACTATTAATAAATTAAACGAACATAGATAGTATCTTTAATAAGAACCATTGGTAAATAATAAAAGAATACTACTCTTTTTATTTTTTTGATTGTATTGCTAGTACGTATTTTATTTAAAAAGAGTAGTAGCCTTAAGCTATAAATCTCTAGAATGTACTAGAATCTATTTGTAGATAAAATAAGTTGCATTCCAGGATATTGAACATCTTGTTGATCTTCAGCTGTAATAAATATTTTTGAAGGTTCAAAAGAGGTAACAGTTTCAAAACTCGCTTTAAGTTTTGAAGACATAAAGCCTGTATCGCTTTTTATTTGTCCAATATTTTTAACAAGAGATTCTTCTGTTTCCATCCAAACTACATACACATTTTTTGAAGGTTGTAATCTGGTTACTTCTGCTAAATTTGATATCTTTATTTTAATAGAATAATTTTTATTGCTATCCTTTTTAACGCTTACATTCCCTTTTGCTGCAGGAACAATTGACGAATTTTGAAAAGCAACATTTTTTCCGCAGGAAGAAAATGATACAATTAGAAGAATTGCTGCTACACCTAAGAACAATTTTTTAATACTTAATTTTAATTGAATTGGCATGGTAATTTTTTTTGAGTTATTTTATCCTACAAAATTAAAGGAACAAATAATATAATAGCTTATATAAATATTTTAAAAAGTTATATTATTCACACCTAACCAGGCAATTCAAGCTATTACTTTCACACTTTTTTGTTAATTCCAGCTACTAACAAAACGACTCCTCCTACGGCGAGTACAATGCCAATTATTGGTGGCCAAGTGATGGGGTGATTTACTTCTTTATTGATCTCTATGGGTCCTATATCTACCACTTTTTCGGTGGTTGTGAAATTAAAGCTATTGTAAAACAGCATTATTGTCCCTAATATAATTAGGATGATTCCGATACTTTTTGATTTCATTTTTACAACTATTTATTTTATTTAAAGTAATTTCTGGATTATGCGCCAGAGAAATATTCTTTGACAAAATTGTGCTGCTGATTCACAGTCATCTTATCGGTATGCTTAATTTCAAATTTTATTTTTAAAAAGCGCTCATCTTCACTTAAGAGATCGAAGAGTTCAATTTTCGCATCAGTTGGTCCAAAAAGAATGACACGCTTATAATTTTTAACCGTTTCTCCAATTTTTTTATAATAATCGTAGAGTAGTTTTTTTTCTTTCTCCTTCATTAAATTTGTAGGCTTTGACAAATGCGTATTTTTGTCTTTTAATGCAAAATCTGATTCAATAGTTTCAATCTCAAAATGCTTAGAGGTAAATTCCATTAGATGAGCAAAGGAATGATCCATCCAAATACCCAATTTTTTTTTAGTTGTTATCATGATTTTTTTCTTGGATTAATCAATGCTACGTGGTTCAGCATTAACGAATAATGGATAATTTATAATAACCTAAATTTCAGTCATTTGCTTATTAAAATTGTTATATAAATTTATAATAAAATTGTATAATTCACAGGTTTCTCATAAATTAGAGGTCAATATAATTTAAAATTAAATCGAAGAACAGGATAATTTAAACTACGCTTTTATGTGAAAATTTAGTTTTAAACGATGGGAATAACGGGTAAGATGTTTTTTATTTTGCTTTATATCTCAAATGCTCTAAAACAAAAAAAGAGGACTGTTGTTTCCAACAGCCCTCAATTAACCAAACCAAAACCCAACCAAATCTTCTTATTTTTCGTAAGTCATTTTCAACTCTACTCTTCTGTTTTTTGCACGTCCAATAGCCGTTGCATTTGTTGCGATAGGTTTACTTTCACCGTATCCAATTGCTGTTACTCTTGCTCCAGAGATTCCTTTTTCCATCAAATAATTTTTAACGGATTCAGTACGTCTTTGAGATAATTCTAAATTAAAAGCATCACTACCATTGCTGTCAGCATGACCTTCAATAACTAAGTTTGAAGCATCGTATTTATTTATTAGACTTACTAATTCATCTAATTGTACTAATGAACCAACTTTTAATTTGTCGCTATTGTTTTCAAAGAATATTTTACTTCCTAAGTACGTAATTCTTTCAACATCTTGTTTTGTGATTTCTGGACATCCTTTGTTTTCCATAGTTCCTTTAACAGTAGGACAACGGTCATCTATATCAGCTACACCATCTCCATCAGTATCCGGGCAACCATTTAAACTTGCAGGACCAGCTACATCAGGACAACGATCTAAGTCATTTTGTATTCCATCTTGGTCATTATCCATAGGACAACCTGTAGCGTCAACTTTTGTTCCTGCTTTAGTATCTGGACATTTATCATTTATGTCTGCTACTCCATCATTATCTGAATCAGGACAGCCATTTAATAATGCAGTTCCTGCAACATCTGGACAAGTGTCTAAATAATCAGCAACTCCATCTTTGTCTCTGTCTAATGGACAACCATTTTCATCAACAACTATACCCGCTGGAGTATCAGGACACATATCTTTGTGATCAGCTACACCATCATTGTCAGCATCTTTTTTCTCTCCTAAATTGAAAGTCAATCCCGCCATATGAGAAAGGTAAGCATCTTTTTTGCCATTATCATTAACACCGTCTCTTCGGTCTTTATTAGAAAAACTGAACGTTTCTTGTAAATTAAGTGTAATGACATCACTCAATTTGAAATTCAATCCACCACCTGCAGTAGGCAAGGCGTAATCAATTCTGTCTTGATCAAAATTTACGTCATTATCAAATAAAATAGCACCAACTCCTGCAAAAGCATAAGGTCTAACTATGGATTCTGGACCTGTCATGTTAAATCTTAAATTCAATGCTACAGAATTAAAGTCACTCTTGAAACTTCTTAAAGGTCCGTCGTTGTATCCAATAGTTCCTTTTGAAGCTAAAAAATTCAAATCAAAATAGCGACCCAAGTAGCGCGAAACTGAAATACCTCCAAAACCATAAAACGCTTTATCAGTCTTATAAAAATTATTTCCTAAATCACCTTGATATTGTGTCACACCACTATGAAGACCAATGTTCCATTTCTTGTCCTCAGTTTGCGCTTTTGCGATAAATGTAAATGCTAAGCAAGTACATACTAATAGGATTTTTTTCATTATTATTTATGTTAAATTATTTCCTGCAAAGGTGATCAGCAGGGTGATTTTATTTGTTATAGAACTATTGTAATAAATTATATATTTCCCACATTTATGCTTGTTTACTATCTAATGACCAACTTTTTTGATAAAAAATAGAACCATTTAGAAACAGTATTCTCATTGAACTGCTCTAGGATACTATACTGAAAGTAGGCTATTAAAAGGATTTTAATTTTTTAAAAAAAACAAGGGGCTTAATTATGAAAAATAGTTAAAATCAAAATTCAAAACCCATTTTACTGCATATAAATAATGCTGTTGAAAATCGATTTCTGAGATTATTTTAAGTTATGCAACAGTTTTAAGAAGTAAATGTATTTACACAACGTTAACTTCTTAAAACTAGTTAGCTTCTGGTGCTCCAATCTCCATTTATTCGAACGTATTTAGTAAATAATTTATTCTAAATACCTTCTCAATGTCCAAGCCATTGTCTCGTGATCTTGCATTAAACCAGTTAGGAAATCTGCAGTTCCTGCATCTTTATTTTCATCTGCACTGAGATCTACATCTTTTCGCAATTGTACAATTAGTGTTTCATGATCCTCCACTAATTCTTTAAGCATTTCTTTTTGGGCGGGATATTGATTTGGAGATTCTTTGATTACAGTTAATTCCGAAAACTCTTTCATTGTACCAATAGTCTTTCCCCCTAATTTGCTAATACGCTCTGCAGCTTCATCAATTGATACTTCCAGCTGCGTATATTGACCTTCAAATAACTTATGAAGTTCCATGAAGCTTTGACCCGATACGTTCCAATGAAATTTTCTTAATTTAATGTATAAGGTCATTTCATTTGCTAAAATGGAGGATAGGATTTTAATACTGTTTTTTAAATGTGCCTCTGTAATTCCGATTTGAACTTTCATATTTTTTAGATTTTGTTTATTCTACAATGAGTTTTTAGAAAATAATTAGCTTTTCTTGACGTGAGGGACTTTTTATCAACATTCCTTTTGATAAATAAATCACTACACAAAGGTTATTTTATTCCTTTAATAAAGTATTACAGAATTACATTATTAATTTACATTTTTTACACTTTGTTAAATGTAAAATACTATTTATTAATGTTTTGTGGAATTTTAATCACTATTTAGATACTACTAATAAATTGTAAAATGCATTTTAAACTCCGTTGTTTTCCTTGTTTTAAAAAGAGTTAATTAGAAAGTATTTTGTAAAAAGTTAGGCTATTGAGACCTGATTTGTTAAATAGATTTTTTGGGCTACTTATAAGAGTTTAACGTCTTCTAAAAATTGTCTAATCGTTTTTTTTCCATGATTATTCCGAGACTTCCAGCTTGATAGTTCATGAGGACCGCCTTTATGACTTCAGTGAAAATTTGTTGTATGTTTTATTAACCCCAAGAATTAATCATTTTGATTCTTCTTGAATAACAATTGTTTCCTTTTTATAACGGCAGCGGGTGTATGGGAGGATCATTAGTTAATTTAGTAAACATGGTAGAAATTGTTAAGTAAAATTATGATCAGAGGAAAAATAAATTGGATTGGTAGTAAATGGACTTGCTTATTTATGCTTAATTCCTTGCGGAAAATTAAAATTTATTCAATACCAGAAAGGCAGGAAGGTTATTAGGTGGTGCTAAACTTCGAATCGGTTGCCCATTTCGATTGCTCTGTCAAAAACCAGGGCTAATGTGAAATGGTTTGGTTGAAAAGAGAGTCTTTCAGAATTATTTTTAAATAATTTAAAAAACAATCTTTTCAATCACCTTAAAAGTATATTAAATGAGATCTATTTTTTTCCATTCTTTTGGTCAAAACTCAGCTGCTAGAAAAAAAACCTTTTTATTTACAATTATTTTAATATCAAATTTTATAGACTGGATAATCTGTATATCCTTTTGCATCAGCGGTGTAAAACAAATCCATATCAAGGTCCTGGGATAAAGGCCAATCATTTTGCAATCTTTCTACTAAATCTGGATTATTTATGTAGGGTCTTCCAAAAGCAACGAGATCTGTAAGTCCGCTATTCAATGCAGATTCCGCACTTTCTTTATCATAACCACCACAGGTAATCAAGGTATTATTAAAATTATGACGAATCAATTTTTTAATTGCTAATGGTACAGCTGGAGCACCCATAGCAGAATGATCAACAAGATGAATATAAGCAACATCTAATTTATTTAATTCCTTAGATAAGTAGTCATACGTAGCCTCTATTTCAGGATAATGCGGCATATCACTGGCTACACCATAAGGCGATAGGCGAATTCCCGTTTTTTCTTTTCCAATAGCTTTGGCAACCGCTGTTACAACTTCAATCACAAATTTGCAACGGTTTTCTATACTTCCTCCATATTCATCAGTTCGGATGTTGCTTATTGGAGATAGAAACTCTTCTAGTAAATACCCATTGGCAGCATGTAATTCGACACCATCAAATCCGGCAAATAAAGCATTCTCAGCTGCAGAAATAAATTCTGTTTTTGCATGTATGATATCTTGTAATGTCATTTCATGGGGAACAACAAAGTCTTGCAATCCACTCGCATCAGTCCACATTTGCCCCGCAGCTTTGACCTGTGATGGAGCAAGTATTTGAGCATTTTTCGTCATATTAAGCGGATGACTTATTCTTCCTGAATGCATTAATTGGACGAATATTCTTCCTCCATTTCTATGAACGGCGCCTGTTGTTGCTTTCCAGCCTTCTACTTGTTCCGCATTAAAAATACCTGGTATTCTAGCATATCCCAAACCATTTGGCGAAGGTGATGTCCCTTCCGTTATGATTAGTCCTGCAGTGGAGCGTTGCTCGTAATAAGTGGCTATTAATTCATTGGGAACATTTCCTATCGCTCTGCATCGTGTCATTGGAGCCATTACGATTCTATTTTTTAAATCGATAGAACCCACTTTTTTTGGTTTAAATAATTCGTAATTTTTCATGTTTTTTTATTGTTATGTTGCTAATATAAAGGTAATTATATTAAATGATTTGTTTTTTAAAACCAACAAAATTTAATGTATTGCTGCTCTATAAAGCTCCTTTTCATTTTAATACCTTCAGAAAACTCGTTTCCATATTTACTTGCGATGAAATTTTGCTTAGAAAACCACTGCTCAGAAAAATATATTTTAAACGAGATTTCTTAAAGTATTAAACTATAGTAATCTAAATTTTTAGTAAACTAACGCCTAATTATTTATTCCTTTTTTTACATCAAGTTAGATCACATGGGTTAAAATTATGAATACTGGATGTCTAACTCGTGTAGTTAGACCATTGCAAAATCCTTTATATTCTAGATGCCGTTTCGCTATTCAGAGATATCAGAAATGTGGCTACTGAACAAAATTTAATCATTGTGTTCTTTAAAGTGAACGCTATAGTGGATCTGAAATTCCGCTAATACGGATGAGTTTTTTATTAACAAATTCCTGAATTCCTAATTCAGACAATTCTCTTCCATAACCAGAACTTTTTGTGCCTCCAAAAGGTAAATCAGCCTGCGTCCCAGTGGGATGATTGATGAATACCATTCCAGTATCAATTTGGTTAGCCATTTTTTCTCCACGTTTGATGTCTTTGGTAAAAATGGAACAACCTAGTCCAAAATCAGAATCATTTGCTAAGACAATCGCAGCTTCTTCATTTTTTACTCTGTAAAAAGACGCGACAGGTCCGAATATTTCTTCGTAATAAGCAGGTATTTCCGGTTTTAAATCAGTTAAAATAGTCGGTAGTACAAAAGCTCCTGGCAAATCAGCACGTGTTCCTCCTAATAAAATAGTAGCACCTGCATCAACGGATCTTCTTATCTGGTCAATGATGGTTACTGCCGCTTCCTCGCTGCTCATTGGTCCTAATTCGGTTCTCGGATCCATCGGATCCCCAATAATTAAGTTTGATAACTTTTCTTTGAATTTTTCAATAAATTCATCTGCTATAGCTTCTACGGCAATGAATCTTTTAGAAGCCACACAACTTTGACCATTGTTGTTAATTCTACCTACCACTGCCCATTCTACTGTTTTGTCAATATCAGCATCTTCCAGAATTATGAAAGCATCACTGCCACCCAATTCCAAAACGGACTTTTTTAAAGCGCTTCCGGCTTCAGCGGCAATACTGGCTCCAGCTGCTTCACTTCCGGTTAGCGAAACTCCTTTTATTCTTTTATCAGAAACCAAAGCTGATGCTCGTTTTCCAGAAATAAATAAATTCGTATAAATCCCATTTGGCGCTCCAGCTTCCTTAAATAATTCTTCAATTGCAATTGCGCATTGTGGCACCATGGAAGCGTGTTTTACCACTACTGTGTTTCCTACCATAAGGTTGGGAGCGGCAAATCTGGCCACTTGATAGAACGGGAAATTCCATGGTTCGACACCAAGAATGACACCTATAGGACTGGATTTTATGTAAGCGCTACCGTTTTCTGGTTCTAGAGGCTTGTCAGCCAAAAAGGTCTTTGCATTTGTAGCATAATAATCAAAAATAGAAGCACTTAACAAAATTTCACCTTCGGCCTGAGCAATTAATTTACCCATTTCTAAAGTTATTAATGTAGCTAACTGTTCTTTTTTTTCTCGCATTAAAGAAGCTACTTTGTGAAGTATTTGAGCACGTTCATCGTAGCACGTTTCTTTCCATGAAGTAAATGCTTTTGCCGATTTAGAAAGTAACAAATCAACAGTTTTTTCAGTCATTTCATCAAAGGCACTACCGACTTTATTAGTATAAGGATTAACAGTTTGAATAGCCATTTTTTATATATTTAGAATTATTAGTTATGTTTTTTTTATGTTTTTTGCGTTTGAGGATAAGCCGTACATAGCTTCATATTTTAAAACAATATTCGATTCACCTATTGAATTAAAAAAATCTTCAAGACGCTTAATATGATCCATTGTAAATTGTAAGTGTACTTTGAGTGCATTTGATAATTCTTCAGTAGCTGCGTTTTTTATCAATATGGGAATGGAAATTATTAATGCCTTTTCTGAAAAGTATATTTCTTTTAATTCCTCCATAAATATATTTCGACAGCTACTTTTAGTTTCAATAACAGATTCGTTCAAAATCACTTTCTCTTTTTGCAAAATTATTTTTTTATCGACTTTATTTGTACTATTTTTCATTTGCTAATTGTTTTAGATAGTAGTTATATACTCTATGGTAAAGTTCACTTTTAAAGTCCGAAAATTCATTACACAATATTATAAATGAGTTGCAATATTCACTGGTAGTAGTAGAAAATAAAATTTATTATTGGCGTTTTACTGTATTTTCTAATGATAGGTCGTTCTCAAAAAACACTATACTTTTATACTAATGCTAGTAATTTGTTTACTATTTCTTTGACAGAAGATTTAAATTTTTGCTGTTGCTAATAAATTAAGCTAAAATATTTTGACTAAAACCTAAATTTTATATTTCATTTGGAACTAAGTAGTTGGACTTATTTATTGCCGTACTATAAAGTCATTGAAATACTATTTAACATAAAAAGTCATGTAAGCATTAAACCTTAAATGACCTTATTATTGCTTACATTATCAGTCTTACACAAATGAAACTTCAATGACTTATATGGTAAAAAAAAATACGTCATTGTTTTATTCTTAGTACTTAATAATGTGGTTTTTAGCAAATATTTTGCGTTTATTTCGACCTCAATAAAGTTGTAAAATAAAAAGATGATGTTGAGTTATTGATTGATTCTAAAGAATGTAGAAATGAAAAACCAGTACAGTTATCAAGAAAAGATCTTGTTCGATTAAGAAGCAGAGCGAATATTTTTATTACCTACTTGGTTAATTGACAACTATAATTTCATGTCGAAATAAGTCAATAATAGATGATAAATACAACCTTTCGCTTGACATTTTAAATTCGGAAATAGGAGTAGCTCATTTGTAGGTTGGTGCTACTGTTTTAAAATTTGGAATTATTTTGACTTTTTTATTTTTTAAAGATTTGTGTCTTTTTTGATTCTGATAATACTTTTAATTCTCAGTAATTTTATTACCCTTTAATGATTCATACTTATTCTTTGATTGTTGAGATATACAGTAATTCTACTGTGCCATAAACACCATTATGATAATGTTGAACGGGTTTTATATATTTGTTAATCTCAATTTATTTGTCAGCAGATTTGCTTTATTATTGGCTAGTAATAAAAACTACTAGGAGAAGGTGTCTTAGACTTTTCGTGCCATAAAAAAACCCCTAAATAGTGTTTGACTTTTTAGGGGCGTTCCAAAAAGTTTAAATTTTCGGAGTTTAAGTTATCGTTTCTTAGTATTTCATTTTCTAACGAAAGGAGGCAGCAGTTTACTGGAAACTTCGCCAAAACCAATTCTTACGTGACCGTTTTGACAAAAGCCTTTCATGATAACAGTGTCATTATCATTAATAAACTTACGTTCTGTTCCATCATTTAATTTAATTGGGTTTTTCCCTCCCCAGGTAAGTTCTAGCATGGAACCAAAACTATCTGCTGTAGGTCCTGATATTGTGCCTGAGCCCATCATATCACCAGAATTAACACGACAGCCATTAGAAGTATGGTGCGCTAATTGCTGACTCATTGTCCAATACATATATTTAAAATTCGAACGTGATATCACGGTCGGTTCTGATTTTTCAGGTTGAATAGCCACTTCTAAATTAATATCAAAAGAATGCTTTCCTTTTTGTTGTAAATAAGGCAGGGGAGTTGGTTCTTGTTTTGGTCCTTTGGTTCTAAAAGGTTCCAGAGCATCCATTGTTACAATCCAAGGAGAAATGGAGCTAGCAAAACTTTTAGCTAAGAACGGGCCTAATGGAACATATTCCCATTTTTGAATATCCCGCGCACTCCAATCGTTCAACAATACCATTCCAAAAATATAATCTTCCGCCTCTGTTACGGCAATATTTTCGCCCATTATATTGACATCAGTAGTAATAAAGGCCGTTTCCAATTCAAAATCTACTAAACGGGATGAACCAAAAACAGGTGTAGTTTCTCCGTTTGGCAATGTTTGTCCCATTGGCCGGTGAACCGGAATCCCAGATGGAACTATAGTAGAACTTCTACCATGGTATCCCACAGGAATATGAAGCCAGTTAGGCAACAAAGCGTTTTCTGGGTCACGAAACATTTTCCCTACATTAGTCGCGTGCTCTTTACTGGAATAAAAATCAGTGTAATCGCCTATTAATACTGGTAACTGCATTTCAACATCTTCTAAATTGAAAATGATAATGTTTTTGTCTTTTACATTGTCTTGTAATTTCGGATTGGTCACATCAAAAAGATCAGCTATTCGGTTCCGAACCAAACGCCATGTTTTTTGACCATCAGAAATAAAATCATTCAAAGTATCCTGCATGAACATATCATCTGTCAATTCAATACCTTCAAAATAATTTAATTGTTGCAAAGCGCCTAAATCAATGGCGAAATCTCCAATTCTAGTTCCTACGGTTACTACGTTTTCTTTTGTAAGAAAAACACCAAAAGGAATATTTTGAATGGGAAAATCACTGTTTGCATCTACTTCTAGCCATGATTTTCTATTGGTATCGTTAGCTGTTATCGGCATATTTTGTTAATTAATTTATTAAAAATTACTTGTCAAATATATTATAATCTAACTATTAACCAAACGTTTTTTTGTATTTTTGCATCAAATTAACGAAAATCAAAAAAATGCAACGCGACGAACAAATTTTTGACCTTATTCTGGAAGAACAAGAAAGACAAATTCACGGATTAGAACTTATCGCCTCAGAAAACTTCGTGAGTGACGAAGTACTGGAAGCTGCTGGTTCAGTTTTAACGAACAAATATGCTGAAGGATATCCTGGCAAAAGATACTACGGAGGTTGTGAAGTAGTTGATGTTGTTGAACAAATTGCTATTGACAGAGCCAAAGAATTGTTTGGAGCTGCTTACGCAAATGTGCAGCCACACTCCGGTTCACAAGCTAATACTGCGGTTTACCACGCTTGTATTAAACCCGGTGACAAAATTTTAGGTTTTGATTTGTCTCACGGAGGACACTTAACACATGGTTCACCAGTAAATTTTTCAGGTCGTTTGTACACTCCTTCTTTTTATGGTGTAGACAAGGAAACGGGAAGATTAGATTATGATAAAATTCAAGAAATAGCTACTAAAGAGCAACCAAAATTAATCATTGCAGGAGCTTCGGCTTATTCTCGCGATATGGATTTTGAACGTTTTAGAGTAATAGCGGATAGTGTTGGTGCTATTTTATTGGCTGATATTTCTCACCCAGCTGGACTTATTGCCAAAGGGTTGATGAACGATCCATTGCCACATTGCCATATTGTAACTACTACAACACATAAAAC
The DNA here is from genome assembly GCF_004349135.1 of Flavobacterium sandaracinum. Classification (GTDB taxonomy): domain Bacteria; phylum Bacteroidota; class Bacteroidia; order Flavobacteriales; family Flavobacteriaceae; genus Flavobacterium; species Flavobacterium sandaracinum. Next base: position 142,948 of record NZ_SMFN01000002.1, read on the forward strand.
ATTACGTGGTCCTCGTGGAGGATTAATTTTGATGGGTAAAGATTTTGAAAACCCATTTGGTTTAACTACTCCAAAAGGCGAAATCAGAATGATGTCTTCTTTATTAGACTTGGCTGTTTTTCCTGGAAATCAAGGTGGTCCATTAATGCATATTATTGCTGCCAAAGCTGTAGCTTTTGGGGAAGCTTTGAAAGATGAATTTTTTACATATGCTTTACAATTACAAAAAAATGCGAACGCTATGGCTGATGCTTTTGTAAAAAGAGGATATGAAATCATTTCTGGTGGAACAGATAATCACATGATGTTGATTGATTTAAGAAACAAGAATATTTCTGGAAAAGATGCTGAAAATGCATTGGTAAAAGCAGAAATTACCGTAAATAAAAACATGGTTCCCTTTGATGACAAATCACCCTTTGTAACTTCAGGAATTCGTGTAGGAACGGCAGCTATTACTACTCGTGGTCTTGTAGAAGAAGATATGGAAACTATTGTTGCCTTAATTGACAGAGTTTTGGTAGACCATACTAACGAAGAGGTTATCGAAGCGGTAGCAAATGAAGTAAACGAAATGATGAGCGAAAGAGCTATTTTCGTATACTAATTTTTTTAGTCTAAAGGTTAAAGGTTAAGGTTTAAAGTTTAAATTTTTGGAATCAACAGTTATTAAATACTAGTAGGTATTTAATAACTGTAATTGGTCTCTGAATTTTAATTTTAAACCTTTTTCTTTAAACCTTAAACTTTTTTAAACTTTAAATAAATTTTCAATGTCTGTACTAAGATTAAAATTACCCACGGATCCGAGATGGGTTAATATTGTAGAAAAAAATATTGAGGAAATCTTGACGGATCATGCTTGGTGTGAACAAAAAGCAGCTACAAATGCCATTACGATTATTACCAATAATTCAGAACACCAAGATTTAGTGAGGGATTTATTGGCTTTGGCCAAAGAAGAAATCGATCATTTTGAACAGGTTCACAATATTATTATTAAACGCGGCTTGAAATTGGGGCGAGAACGTAAAGATGAATATGTGAATGAATTGTACCTGTATATGAAAAAAAGCAGCGATGGAAGTAGAGTTTCCAGTTTAGTGGAACGGTTATTGTTTTCTGCAATGATCGAAGCTAGAAGTTGTGAGCGTTTCAAAGTGCTTTCAGAAAACATTCAGGATGAGGAATTAGCCGTGTTCTATAGAGATTTAATGGAAAGTGAAGCAGGACACTACACTACTTTTATCACTTACGCTCGGAAATATGGCGTTGGAATAGATGTCGAAAAACGCTGGAGAGAGTGGTTGGAGTTTGAGGAAGCCGTTATTGCAAACTATGGTAAAAATGAAACGATTCACGGGTAATACCAAAAGTTTTTTTTTAAACTATTCAATTGATAATATTATTATTTTAATAGTGGAGTGCAACTTCTTGGCTTCAATTCGACCATTTCCTACTAAAATTAATCTAAAGGTAGCTATTCGTTATTTTTCGTCTACATTTATAAGATTTAACAAATGTTCAATAATTTATTTATTTCATGAAGCTCAATTATAATTACGATGGAAATATTGCTTGTAAAAGAATATTAGAAGATCATTTAGATAAATTAAATGTTGAATACCAAATTTTAGGATTAGGTCAAATTGAAATTAATGATGATTTATCGTTAGAAAGTTTTCAAAAACTACAATTGGAATTGGATAAATATGCTATACACATTATTAATAATCCAAAAGCTCAACTGATACAAACAATCAAAGACATGATTGTCGAAATTATTTATGAAAAAGATAAGTTTCCAAGTACGACAATCTCACAGTATTTAGCGGAAAAACTTGATTTGCGATACGGATACATTACAACTATTTTTTCTGAGTACACTTTTACTTCAATAGAAAACTTTATTATAATCCAAAAGATTGAAAGAGCCAAAAAATTAATTTTAGCAGAGAAATTAAGTTTAACGGAAATTTCATATGAATTAAATTATAGTAGTGTTGCCTACTTATCAACACAATTCAAAAAAGTAACGGGGTTAACTCCATCAATGTTTAAAAGAATAGTCCATAAAAAAAGACACCTATCAAAGGCGATTATCAAAGACGAAGATTAAATAAAACAATCCATACCCCAAATTTTATGATTAATAAAATAGATAGAATCCATATTTTGATTGCAGATGATGACGATGAGGATATTGAACTTTTTAATGAAGCTTTAGCCGAACTTAAAATGGACTCTAAACTAACCTCCTTTAAAAATGGTGAAGTTTTAATGAATTATCTGGAAAATATAGAAAATAAGTTGCCTCATATTTTATTCTTAGATTTGAATATGCCTTGTAAAACAGGACATGAATGTCTTAAAGAAATAAGAGCCAACTCGCGTTTCATAGATGTTTCAATTGCCATATATTCTACTTCCTCATCAGAAAAAGATATTGAAGAAACTTTTGTACAAGGCGCTAATATTTATATTAAAAAACCGAATGATTTTTCAAAACTAAAAAAGATAATTAAAGACGTAGTAAACATGGATTGGCAGTATCAATCGTCAGGTTTAAACAAAGAAACCTTTTTTTACAGTTTGTAACTAAGCAATAAGAATAAAACAATGGTGCATTTTTTTACCATATAAGTTATTTAAGTTTCATTTTTTAGGCTTATAAACCTTAAACAACAAAAAATTCATTTAAGGTTTAATGCTTATAGGACTCCAATGTTAAATATTATTTCAGTCATTTTATAATACGACATTAAATGGGTCCAACTACTTAGTAAGAAATTAAATTTTAAATCATTTTAAAATTTGCTAGTATTTAAAATTAGGTTAGGATGGAGTTGTATTCATGGTGCTGGATTGCATTGTACTATAATTTAATTTTTTTAATGGTTCAAATTGATCTGTAAGTTGAATGAATTAAAATTTCAATAGCCGAACTTGAATTAGAAAATCTTTTCAGCCATTCACCATTTATAAACTAATTGGAATAGTCAGTTGGTTGTTCGATAAATATTTTACGCCAAGACGCAGCATTTTATTTAAAATAACCCATTGAGAGTACTTATTCAAAACGTTTGTTCGAGTGTTTTTTGAGGAGTAAAACGGGGCAAAACTTCTCGATACGCTCCACTACTCGAAGTGACGTGTATCGAGAACCGTTTTTAATGAAATTTATACTGATCTCGATACATTTTTCTATCCAAGACTACTCGAAATGATGAAAAATTATATCAAAAACAAAGTACACCCAACGGGGCCAAATAGAATTCTATAAGAAACAGTGGTTGTAAAAGAGGATGTAAAGGTGTTTTTTAGGAGCTTCATTCGTGCTAGTGGAATCCAATTACAAATTAGTCAAATTAAGCATCTAGAGCACTGATTTTTTATCGAATTGGTAACCATTAACTTGATTTTATTCAAGCGGAAGGAAAACCAAATGCATTTTTTTTATTTTTATACCATTAGATAAGGTACTTTTATTACAAATAACTCAAATAACTCAATTTTAATGTTGTCAGTACACGAGGCTACTAGTAAAGATTTTAAAATAATTCAAGAAATTGCGTATAAATCTTGGCCAAATACCTATGGTTCTATTTTATCAAAAGAGCAAATTGATTATATGCTCGATTTGTTTTATTCAGAGCAAACCTTACTTCAAAATTTAAACGAAAAAGGACATCGCTTCTTATTAGTGTGTGAAGGAGCGCTTTGTCTTGGTTTTGCTTCGTACGAGCACAAGTACTTAAACGATAGATGCACTCGACTGCACAAAATCTATTTGCTACCCGAAGCACAAGGAAAAGGAGCGGGGAAATTGCTGATTGATACCATTGAAAACTTAGCCAAGGAAAATCAATCGGTTGTAATTTCATTAAATGTAAACAAATTTAATAAAGCCATCACATTTTATAAAAAAATAGGATTTGAAGTCATTTTCGAAGAAGACATTGAATTGGATCATGGCTATAAAATGGAAGACTACAGAATGGAAAAGAAGCTTTAACTTAGATTTTTTTTATTATAAAACACCTTTTTACACCCAATTTACAAGGACGAATTTAACTTTAACATTTATATTGTCGTATATTTATAGAAAGAATTTACAACAACCTATACGCTAAATAAGAAGTGAAATGAGTTTGAAATTGCGATCCCTATTCTGTTTAACAGTTCTTAGTTTGCTTTCTTGTTCTAAAAAGGAAATAGAAGAACTTAAACCCACAGTAGGAGAAGTTACGGAAAGTGTTTATGCATCTGGAGTTATAAAAGCAGATGGACAATACACGGTTTATGCTACTGTAAATGGTACTTTGCAAAAAGTGAATGTTACAGCTGGTCAATCTATTTCTAAAGGGCAGTTGTTATTTGAATTGGAAAGTGATAAAGCAGAACTGAATACGGAGAATGCTCGATTAGCGTATCAACTAAGTCTGGAAAGCAGTCGTTATATTCAGGATAAAATTGCCGAAATGGAAATGAAAGTCCAAGCAAGCAGAGATAAATTGACGTTGGACGAATCCATCTACATCCGAAACAAAAACATCCGAAATCAAGGTGGAATTTCGGAAGTTGATTTTGAAAGAGTCGAATTAGCCTATAAAAGTTCTAAAATCAATTATGAATCGGCTAAAAAACAACTGGCACAACTCAAAGCCCAATTGAAGAATGATCAAAGCAGAAATGCTGTCAACCTAAAACTCAACCAGAAGTCCCAAAGTGATTTTAACGTTAAAAGTGCCTTTTCAGGGCAGTTGTTCGATGTTTTGGTAAAAGAAGGAACACTAATTACACCGCAAACTCCTTTGGCAATAATTGGTCAGGCAAACTCCTTTTTGTTAGAACTAGAAGTCGACGAAAATGATATGGTTCGTGTGAGCACCGGACAAAAAGTTTTGGTTACCATGGATAGTTATAAAGGACAGGTTTTTGAAGCCGTCATTGATGAAATTTACCCGATAATGAACGAACGTTCGCGTACATTTAAAATCGAAGCGCATTTTGTAAAACCACCCGAGAAACTTTATCCAAATCTTACTGCCGAAGCCAATATTATCATTCAGATAAAGAAGAATACCATTACGATTCCAAAAACGTATTTAATGGAAGGCAAATATGTTTTAGTAAACAAAGACGAAAAGCGCGAAGTGAAAACTGGTTTAAGCGATTATCAAAAAGTAGAAATACTATCCGGTTTATCCGCCGAAGAAACGATTTATAAACCTAAATAATGAACTTTAAACTCATTTTAAATATTGCATTGCATTTGCTTCGGGCGCGATTGAAGCAAACGATTGTCGCGGCCATTGGCGTTACGTTTAGTATTGCCATGTTTATTGCTTTGGTTAGTTTTATGAATGGTTTAAATGATTTGCTGGATGGTTTAATGCTCAATAGAACGCCTCATGTGTTGCTTTATAACGAAATTAAACCGTCAGAAAATCAACCTGTACTTTTGTCCGAAGAGTTTAAGAAAAATACCAATTTTGTTCGTTCGATTAAACCGAAAGACCGAGGGAAATCCATTTACAACAGTAAAACTATTCTAGCAGTTTTAAAACAAGATCCACGCGTGATTGATGTTGCGCCAAAGGTGACTTCACCGGTTTTTTTTAATTCGGGAACGATCGAAATCTCTGGGATAATCAATGGAATTGATGTTTTAGCCGAAGATAAATTATTTAAAATCAGTGATTATATTATTGAAGGCAAAGTAGCTGATTTGCTTCAGAATAACAGTATTATTATCGGGAAAGGCTTGTCAGATAAAATGCTGCTTGCCAAAGGTGATATCATTAAGATTACGACTTCTAAAGGAAATTTAGCTTCGCTTAAAATTGTGGGTATTTCCGAAATTGGAATTGCTGAAATTGACAATGTGATGAGTTATACCTCTTTGGCGACAGCCCAGAAAATATTGGGAGAACCTACAAATTACATCACGGACATTCAGCTCAATTTATACGATATGACTGCAGCGCCTGCTGTTGCAAAAGAGTTTCAAGATACCTTTAATCTGGATACGATTGATTATCAAACCGCCAATTCTCAGTTTGAAACTGGAAGCGCAGTGCGAAGTATTATTTCGTATTCCGTTGGAGTAGTGTTGCTGATTGTGGCCGGTTTTGGAATTTATAATATTCTGAACATGATGATTTATGAAAAAATGGACAGTATTGCCATTTTGAAAGCCACCGGATTTTCAGGGAATGATGTGAAATGGATTTTCATTTCTCTTTCTGTAATTATTGGATTGGCTGGCGGATTATTTGGTTTGCTGTTTGGCTACATTTTTTCTTCTATTATTGATGTGATTCCGTTTGAAACGGCTTCTTTGCCCACAGTGAAAACGTATCCTATTAATTACAATCCGCTATTTTATGGTATCGGGATTACTTTTGCATTGTTCACCACGACCATTGCCGGACTTTTTCCTGCTTTAAAAGCCAGTAAAGTAGATCCGGTAGAAATCATCAGAGGAAAATAAAATGGAAAACAATACGGTTCTAGAGACAATTGGATTAAGTAAATATTTTTACGATCCTGTAAAATTCCAAGTTTTGAAGGAAATTAATATGCGTGTGAATCACGGAGAGTTTGTTTCGATAGTTGGTAAATCTGGCTGTGGTAAATCGACTTTGTTGTATTTGCTTTCTACGATGGATACGGATTATGACGGTCAGGTAATTATTCATAACGAATTAGTTACGGGGAAAACCGACAAAGAATTAGCATTAATCAGAAATGAAAAAATAGGTTTTGTGTTCCAGTTTCATTACTTATTGGCAGAATATAATGTGTTGAAAAATGTAATGCTTCCGGGCATGAAATTGGCTAAATATTCGGATAAAGAATTAGAGCATCGCGCCATGGAACATTTGAAAACCTTAGATATGCAGGATCAAGCGCTGAAAATGCCCAATCAATTGAGTGGCGGACAAAAACAACGCGTGGCAATTGCACGTGCTTTAATAAACGATCCGTTGATTATTATGGGAGATGAGCCTACTGGGAATTTAGACAAGAAAAACAGTGATTTGGTTTTTGATATTTTCAATAAATTGACTCAAGAAAAAAATCAGACTTTATTAGTGGTTACGCACGACACAGATTTTGCCCAAAAAACCAATAGAATCATTACTATGGAAGACGGGAAAATAATTTCTTAACTCCACAGGTGTAAGTATTCAAAACATCACTTTAGTTTATCCCGAACTTATTTTTTTGGAGTAAAAAGGAACAAAACTTCTCGATACTTTCTGCTACTGGAAGTGACGTGTATCGAGAACGGTTTTTAAATCAAAATCATCTTGTTTTCAATACCATTTTCTAACGAAAATCACTCAAACTGACGATGATTAGAATTAAAAACTAAGTACCTCCAACAGGTTATTTTACTATAATTTCATGTTTGTAGAGTAATCCTTTTAGTCCTTCCAAAGCAAAAATGGCTCTCTTCAATTTTGTTGTTTTAGGATCAATCGTATAATTATAGCTGGTTCTAAAATCAGCTTTGTTAGCAATTGCTTTCGCAAATTCAGAACGGTATAAATCGCATTTTTCAAAAACGACTTCGGTCAAATCAGTACTCATAAAATCAACTGCAACGATACTACAATTCGTAAATGATGTTCCTTTTAGTTTTAAGGTGTAAAATTTGGAGAAATCCAAAACACAATCTTTAAAAGCAATTTCGAAAATTAACTTATCGCACATGGCAAAATTTACGTCTTTGATTTCACACCGATTGAAAGCTACGGTTCTAAAGGCAACATAATTAATTTTGGCGTTACTAAAAGTGCAATCATTGAAGTTGCAATCAATGAAGGTAACCGCTACAAAAGTACATGGAGAGAAATTACAATTGGTAAACGTACAGCATTCAAATTCCTTGAAATTGACTTCTTCCTCCTGGTACGTTATGTCTTTGTATTCAATATCTAGAAAATATTCTGCCATTTATGGGTTTTAAATTCAGTTTGTAGTGCTGTTATAGGAACAAAGAAACAAAAATCTGAATTGTTATATTGGAATAATCAGCGTATTATTTGAGATTTAAACTCTTTCGTAGTCGCCTTTCCAGTGTTGAATCGCTTTTTTAATTTCCTTTCCTGAAAGAGATTCACTTAGTGCTCTTTGGGTAAGTGCTTGCAATTCCTCATCTGGGGCAAACCGCAAGGCAAATAGTTGGTCATCATTTAATTGATGTTCCAATTCCTCCAATCGTTTTCCTGTGATAGAAAAATAACGATATCGAAGTTCTAATCGCACGATTCGGTTTTGTAAAGTCAACGCATAATGCTGTCGCAACATGAATGCCAGACAAAAAAGCACTACAAAAACAGCGCTGATGAATGCCCAAATTAATGGATCTTCAGTGGTGAAACTAAAATAAATACTGAAGGCCAGCAATGTCATGATTATTGGATAATACACAAAATGATGCGGCGGATAGTACCGAACGTGATTTTTATAGGATTGAGTTTCCATTTTATTTTTTTTAAAGATACTCAAAACGACTTGCTTTTTGAAACATTTAATATGTAGAAACTAAAATTTTTCAGTTTCATTGAGAACTAGTTCATTTGTGGAGGAGTACTTTTTGATAGGAATCAAAAGAGCTGTAACGAAGTACATTTTCATCATTCCTTTATTTTTTACTTCAAATTCGCCTCTGTATTGGCAATCGAAATCATTTTTAATAATATTATATGTAAATTCTGATATATTTATTTTTCCTGCTTCTGAATTAGATTCCATTCGGGAGGCGATGTTTACCGTGTCACCCCAAATGTCATAGGAGAATTTCTTAATTCCAACTACTCCAGCTACCAGCGGCCCGGTATTGATTCCGATTCGGATTTCAAAGCGAGTTTGATTTTCTGTTGTTACATTTTTAGAAGCTTCTACAAATTCAGCAATTTCTAACGCTGCAAGTACTATTTTGTGCGCATGATCTTGTGTAGGGAATGGCAAACCTCCCGCGCACATGTAACAATCACCAACGGTTTTAATCTTTTCAAGATTGTATTTTTCCATGATTGTATCAAACTTAGAAAAATAAAAATCGATGCTTTCTACTAATTTTTCTGGAGATAATTTCTCTGAATATTTTGTAAATCCTTCAAAATCAGCAAATAAAACCGTAACAGAATCAAATTTTTTAGCTTCCACTTTTCCATTTTTCTTTAATTCAACAGCCGTTTCTTCCGGCAAAATGTTCAGTAATAAATTATTAGAACGATTTTTTTCTTCTTCGATAATGCTGTTTGTTTTTTTTACAAATTTATAGCGGCGGTAAAACCCGATTGTGATTACTAAAACTAGCAATAGAGATATTCCTGATGCATAGATGATGTTTTGTTGTTTTTTGTCTTTTAATTTCTGGATTTCAGCATCCTTTTCCAGTAGATCTACTTCAATTTGTTTCTGGGACACTTCATAATTTGTCCTGATGTCAGCCATTTGCTGAACCGCTTTGAGATTAGTGATGCTATCCCGATATGCAATGTGATTTTTATAATATTTAAAAGATTCTTCTGGGTTATTAGCTTTTTTATAAAGTTCAGAAATTTTCAGATTAGAATTGCTAATTTGTTCTTTTAGTCCATAATCTTGCGCCAGTTTCAGACTGCGTTTGGCATAGCGAAGTGCTGCAGGCCAATTATTCTGCGTTAGGTAGATATCGGACATGTATACTAAATAGTCTGAAATGGCATAATAATCTTCCACATCTTCTAAAATCTTTATTGCTTTTGTGATATAGGGCTTTGCAAGATCACTTTTACCTGTTTTGGCATAAACCATTCCGATATTTCCGAGAGTGTAAGCTGTGCCGCTCGAGTAATTGATTTTCTCAAAAATGACACCTGCCTCTTTAAAATAGGATAATGCTAACGCAAATTTTTTGTTCTTGGAATATTCATCTCCCGCGTTCAATAGCGCACTGGCCAGCGATATAGGGTCATTGGCCTTTCGTAATAATTGTATTGATTTCTCGTAGTAAATTTCGGCATTCGTTGAGTTTCCCATAACCGAGTATACATCTGCAATTGCCATATATGAAGTTCCCTCTCCTTTTATCGACTTCGCTTTGATGGCTGCTTTTCCACCATTAAAAAAATCGTTTAAAGCTTTGTTTAAATTTCCTGTTAGCCTATTTTTATTGCCTTTTTGATAATAACCTCGATAGAGATATAAGTTGTTTTTTTCTAATTTTGATAAAGCTATAAGTTCATCTGCATACTGCATTGATAATTGTAAATTAGTCACTTCATTGAACGATAAATTTCTCAGTAATTCTAATTTCTCTGAATTGGTAAGGTTGTTTTGCTGATAGATTTTAACAAGGCTATCAGCCACTTTTTGATTTTGTGCAAAAATACTTGGTATCTGAAAAAATATAAAAAACACAGTAAACAAGATTTTGACAAAATATTTAAAATCTCTTAAAAGTATCATGGGTTTGCGGCTAATTTTGGATCGATGTGAAATGATTTAGAAGAATTTCCATCGGCATAAACACTGAAAGTAATCGTGTATTTGTCGTGTTTATGGACCAAATTCGAATCATTTTTAACCTTAGCGGTAGCGTTTCCTGACCTTCCTCCAGTACCGTAAATAGTCTCAACGTCAAAGAAATTCACATCTCGGGTTTCCGGTTCATTAAAAATACTATCAATAGCTACGGAAAAGCCTCTATCAGTTGATATACCAATCCATTTGACATCTTGGTTGAGGTATACGTTAGATAAAAAGTCTTTCAAAGTTCCGTTAGAGGATCTACCTGAATTATCATCAGATAGGGAACAGGCAGTATCAATATCCTGTTGTGATGGATTGCTCATTGCGTAAAGACTGCTGGCTTGAACAGTCAATGCTATTTCTACTTTTTTGCCCATGATTATTATATTTAAAAATTATTAAATAATAATGAATTGAGACCGTGTTAGAATGAGGCAGTGATAATTAATATATTGATTTTTAGTAGGTATAGGTCTGATTTTAATATCAAATTTAATGATTTTTTCTAAATCAACATCAGTTTACTATGCACGCATTCCTGTTGTAATTCTCCTTTTTTATAAAATTATGAAATCGAAATCCGACAGGATTAGAATTGTTCCCGAGATTATTTTTGAATTAGTAAATTATAAAATTAGGAATGCAAGTACAAAAAAATAAATTAAATAAATATGTAAGGTGTTATCAGTCAGTAAATTGAAGTTTATTTATTAAATTAGTAGCACCAAAGAGTAGTAATTAAAATAGATCCTAATGATTACTGATCAAAATTCATTTAACTGGAAAAAAATATTTTGTTTTAAAAACATTGTCTTAAATTTAGTAGGAGTAGCCTTGATAACCCTCGCCTTAAAAGGTTTTATGATACCTAATAAGTTTTTGGATGGTGGAATCATCGGGATCTCCATATTAGTTCATGAAATTACAAAATGGCCTTTTGGAGTCTTGGTATTAATGTTTAATATTCCATTTTTAGTCATTGGAAACCGAATGCTTGGAAAAACATTTGCGTTACAAAGTTTGTTGACTTTCTTGTTAATCGCCATCAGTATGACGTTTTTAGAAGTGGATCCCGTGACATCAGATCCGCTTTTGATTGCATTATTTGGAGGTTGCCTTATTGGTGTAGGAATGGGCTTGTGCATTCGAAGCGGTTCAACAGCAGACGGAGTAGAGATCCTGGCATTATTGACTACCAAAAAAATTGGTCTTAATGTATCAGAAGTGATTTTTGCCTTGAATACATTATTGTTTCTTGCAGCTGCATGGTCTTTCGGAATTTCTACGGCTTTATATTCAATCGTTACTTATTTTTCAGCTGTAAAATCTTTGGATTATATTTCCCATGGATTAGAGCAATATACTTCGCTGCATATTATTTCTTCTAAAAGCGACTTGATTAAAGCATTGATTGTCCAAAAATTTGGAAAAGGAATCACCATTATTAAAGGAGAAAGAGGCTATTTACCGGATAAATTTGATGTAAAATTAGATTGTGATATTATTGTTACTGTAGTAACCCGACTCGAATTACTTCGGATTAAAGAGGAAATCCATAAGCTAGATCCTAAAGCATTTATGTTCATTCAATATATCAAAGAGGCCAGTGGAGGTATCTTGCGAAGCATGAATTAGCATCATTAAACTGCTACTTAAAATTAAAAATACAAGCGTGCTCACTCTTTCAACGTAGATGAAAATAGTAACAAGTGGGAATTATGCAACAAGTTTAAAGAGCGGACTAGAATAAATTTCATAATTTTATAAAAATTAGAAAATATGATACCAACGAAAGGATATGCAGTACAGGATGCTAAGACGGATTTAGCGCCATGGAATTTTGAAAGAAGAGAATTAGGACCACATGATGTGCAATTTGATATTCAGTTTTGTGGTGTTTGCCATAGTGATCTTCACCAAATAAAAGATGATTGGGGCGGAGCAATTTATCCTATGGTTCCTGGACATGAAATTGTAGGGAAGGTAGTCAAAATAGGAAGTCACGTAAAGAAATTTAAGGTAGGTGATTTAGCAGGAACAGGTTGTTTGGTCGATTCCTGCAGAACCTGTGAAAATTGTAAAGAAGGTTTAGAGCAATTTTGTTTAAAAGGAAGAACAGATACGTATAATGCTTTGGGACAAGATGGAGTAACACCTACTTACGGCGGGTATTCCGATACGATTGTTGTTCACGAAGATTTTGTTTTACATATTTCGGATAAATTGCCATTAGCTGCAGTAGCGCCTTTGTTGTGTGCTGGAATCACAACGTATTCTCCATTAAGACATTGGAAAGTAGGAAAAGGACACAAATTAGCGGTTTTAGGGCTTGGCGGTTTAGGTCACATGGCAGTAAAATTTGGAGTTGCTTTTGGTGCTGAAGTTACTGTTTTGAGTACATCGGCAAATAAAGAAGCAGATGCCAGAAAATTAGGAGCTCATAATTTTATTGTTACCAAAGATGAAAAGCAACTGGCAAGTGTAGCGGGTTCGTTTGACTTTATTCTGGATACCGTTTCTGCGCCACATGATTTGAATTTGTATTTGTCTTTATTAAGAGTAAACGGAGTGCATATATGTGTGGGAGTACCTCCAACGCCTTATGAAATCCATGCTTTTAGTCTTATTGGAGGACGAAGAAGTCTTGCAGGTTCATTAATAGGCGGTTTGCCTGAAACGCAGGAAATGTTAGATTACTGTGCTGAACACGGAATTGTTTCTGAAATTGAAATGATTGATATCAAAAATGTGCATGAAGCCTATGACCGAATGACAAAAGGCGACGTCCGTTACCGTTTTGTTATCGATATGGCGACATTGTAACAAACAGCAGTAGTTTATGGTTTACTATTCAAACACTCTAAGACGAGTTATCACGATGATTTTGAATATAAAGCATAAAAAAGACTACAGGAATAAAGTGTACTTGGTTTGTCATTTCGTCATTGGCGGAATGACAAAATAAGTACAAATAATAGTCAAGTAGTTGGACTTATTTATTGCCGTACTATAAAAGGAGTGAAATACTATTTAACATAAAAAATCATATAAGCATTAAACCTTAAATGACCTTATTATTGCTTAATTTATACAGGGCAAACGCATTATATTTTTTACCACATAGCGTCATAGAAAAATGCCAAAATACAGCATTAAATAGGAGTAATTCTTTCATCCCGAAGCTTCGGGACTATGTTTTCTATATGTAATGAAATGTTTTTTTCTCCAAACAAGCGAAATCTAAGTAATGAGAATTATTTATTGTCCTATTTTGCTTTTAAATCTTATCGGTTTTAAACTTGAAAAATTTATTCCGTTATTGTGTCATTTCGACGAAGGAGAAATCGCATTAGTTGCTCTCGTTATGTGATTTCTCCTTCGTCGAAATGACAAAAAAATTAAGTTTAAAAAATACGCCATTGTTTTATTCTTATTGCTTATTATCAGACAGTTGTAATGTCTTTTTGCAAATTACCCCATCAATGGCCAGTCCTTATACTGTCCTTCGGCTTGTTCCAAAACTTCTTTCAATAAATTATCCAGTTCTGAAAATGGGACTTTGCCTTTTAATTCTTTTTTAACGGCCAATCGTATTGCGGAGCGAGCATCTTCTTTTTTAGTCCAATCGAGTTGCAAGTTTTTCTTAACCAAGGCTACTACGCGATGCACTAAATCCTGAATGGGTCCTGATTGATTTATGATTTTTTCATTGGCAGATAGCAAATCATAAAAAGCCAATTCATCTTCGGTTAAACCTAATTCTTTGGTTCGTATGTCGTCATTTTTGAATTCGGTGGCGATGTCCAGCAAGTGTTTGATTGCCGCTATAGAATCGAGACTGTTCTTGTGGTATTTACTCAATACTTTCTCGAGTTCTTCTTTTAGGCTGGTCATTTTACGAATGTTCTTTACCATCCGCACTTTTAATTCATCATTGATGATGCGTCGTAATAATTCGACTTTGATATTCTCGCCGCCTTTTTCTTTAACCATGGCTTGAAAACGATCATCGATAATAGAAATGTCTATTTTGTCTAAATCGTACATAGCAGCCAGATCCACAATTTTTTGCGATTCGATAGATTTGCTGATTAAATCTTTGATGCGGTCGTTCTTCTTACGTTGTGGCCCGGGTGGTGATTTTATCTTTCGAATAACTTCCCGCATTTTCTGAATAATGGCTATTTCTTCCTGAATTTCCCAAATGCGTGGGTCAGAATTGGTCATGGCTACCAGCTCAGTCAATTTTCTTTCTTCTAACAAAAAAGCATCTGTAACTGCATCCGATTGTAATAAATCATTGACTGCATTATTCGACCATTTCATCTTTTCGCTTTCCTTCATGGTATTGAAAACTGCAATATCAAAATCAGGCATCAGCTCTTTTACCGCCACAAATTGCTCCAAACACAAGTTCACCGCCACATCCATATCGATGGTTGGTTTTCCTTCGCCACCGCTGCCGGTATATTTTTTGGTCGCTTCTGCTAAAAAGCCTGAGATTCCTATAAAATCCACTACTAATCCGTTTGGTTTATCCTCAAAAACTCTGTTTACACGAGCAATAGCTTGCATTAAGTTATGCCCTTTCATGATCTTGTCTACATACATCGTATGCGCACAAGGAGCATCAAAACCAGTTAACCACATATCACGAACAATCACCATTTTCAAAGGATCTTCGGGCGTGCGGAAACGCTTTTTGATGGCTTCCATATTGTCCTTCGTGCGTACGTGTTCATTCCAAGCCACTGGGTCTTTGCCAATATTGCTGGTCATAATCACAGCGATTTCCGGACAACCTTCAAGCGCTGTAATGGCATCGTACATTTTTACGCAGTTTCTTCGGCTCATGCACACAATCATAGCTTTTCCGTCGAGTGTTTGTATGCGGGCATTATAATGTTCTAGTATATCAGCCGCTACTGTCTTGACACGGTCTTCTGAACCTGCTGCATCTTCTATCGCTGCCCAAACGGTATGGGTGCTTTCTTCTTCGTCTTCATCTACCTGATCTAATTCGGCTGCATATTTAGCATTGATGTTCAGTGGAACCATTTTGGGCTCGTAGTAAATAGGCACCGTGGCGCCATCTTCTACCGCTTGTTTGATGTCGTAAGTATGTATCGTTTTTCCAAAAACTAATTCCGTATCGGCTCCTTTGCCATCAACGGGTGTTCCTGTAAAACCAATAAACGATGCATTAGGCAAGGCTCTACGGATGTTTTGCGCAAAACCACCATCATTAAAACCGTATTGCGTGCGGTGTGCCTCATCGGCCATGATGATTAAATTATAGCGTTCTGAAAGTACAGGGTGTTCTCGTTCTTTTCCGTTTTCTAAATCTTTTAACCTGAATTTCTCTATTGTGGTAAAAATTACGCCGCCGCCATCATTGCTGAGTAATGTTCTTAATTCATCGGTAGTGTCAGCGTGTTGTACATCGCCGACCAAGTCTTTACACAATACAAAACTCTCATACAGTTGCTGGTCTAAATCCGAGCGATCGACTTGTATGACGATGGTTGGGTTTTTCATTTCGGGCAATTGGCGCAAAATACCCGTTAGTATTGCCATCGAAATGCTTTTTCCTGATCCTTGGGTATGCCAAATTACGCCCAATCGTCCGTCACCGTTGGGTTTTATATTGGCTACTGCTGAGGTTACCGCTTTATTAATTCCCCAAAACTGGTGGTATTTAGCACCTTTCTTGATGATTTTGCCGTTGTGGTCTTCGTGAAAGATAAAATTTTGCAGGTAATTGAGTAAAATATCCTTTGGAAACAAGCCATTAATTAGGGTTTCCAGTTGCAGATCGGTGTTTCGTTCTATGGTGTCGCCGGTTACACTTTTCCATGGAGCAAACCATTTAAGGGACGAATTGTACATGCCGTGCAAGGCTTCGCGACCGTCTGAAATGATGGTCAACGCGTTGTAATCGAACAATTGCGGAATGTCTAGCAAACAATGGCCTATTTGGCCGTGGGCATTATCGACACCAACGTCATGGGCAAACATATTTTTGAATTCGAAAACAATCACTGGCAATCCATTGATGAAAATCAGTAGATCCATACGGCGGTTGTTTTTGCCTACTATAGAGACTTCATCAGCGCAAATAAAACTGTTTTGCTCTGGTACGGCGTAGTTGATGGGATAAATATGCTTGGCGTTTTCTTTGCCTTGCGCATCTTTCCAAGAAACGGAAATTCCTTGTGTCATTTTGCGATGAAAGTCGCGGTTGCGGTGATCCGTGTCCATCCCTAAATGCTGGGTAAAAGCGGCCATAGCTTCATTGATGGCGGTTGCAGGAACATCAGCGTAAGTTTTTTGCAAGAAGGAACGCAACTCTATCTCGAGCACTACTTTTTTGAGGTCACGGTTTAAGGAATTGCCTTCCTTGCGTGTATAACCCAAATCCTGCAACCACTCGATTGCCGCTTTTTGAACCGTTATCTCGATCATATCTTTCATAGTATCTCTTGTACTAAATTTTCAACATCTTTTACTCGAACTTCGCCGCTGATGAGTTTGGGTAATAAGGTGTCGCGGAGAGTTGTGAGGGTTTGGTTTTCCATTGTATTTTTATAGACTATATTATAATAATTTTTAATCTCACTTATGATTTCTTGAAGCAAACTAAGATTATGTGGCAAAACTATTTTTAAACTATTTATATTATAAATTGGAAGTTTTGGTTGAGTAGATCCCACAGTTTTACTTCTTATTTCGTCTTGACCATTAACTGATTTCAATTGTAAATATATTAATTCGGGTGAAAAACCATGATATGTCAGCGTAATCTTGACACAATTCTCAGTCAAACTACCACGGTTTAGATTCTCACCTACAATTGCTAAACTCCCAACAGTTCCTACGATAGTAAGCACAACATCATTAGTGCTAACGATATAATTTGAAATCAAACTAAAAACTTCATTAGGAACGTATTCCATTCCTTTATCGCTAAGATATGAATGATTAAAATCTCTTACACGAATATAAGGATGACTATTTGGCGTAATTTGCAATTGTGCTCCTTTTGGAAGTCTTTTTCCACCTTTAATTTTAGAAATATCCTCTAATCTCTTCACTTCCCAACCTTCAGGAATCATTCCCAAATCAGAGTCTATGAATTTCCCGTTTTGGAAAGGGCCAAAATCTACAAACCAATGTTTGTACAACGCCATCGCCATTTCTTCGAGGGTTTTGTTCATTTGTAGGTTCAGCTCTATTTTATCGTCTAAAGCAGAAAGGATGGAGGCAATGGCGATTTGTTCTGGTAATTCAGGTAATCGAATTTCTATTTTTTTTAAAAGTTCAGTCGTTAAACTGGGAATTGCAGAGCCAACATCCATCGAAGCAAAATCTAAAATCTTTAAATTGTAGAAAAGATATTTAGGAAATGCTACTTCTTCATTTATTTTAGACCAAAATATCGTGTCAACCGACCAAAAAGGTTCGTTTAAATAGTAAATATTATTCAAAGAACCTTTTCGAGGAATCAGTATTGTTTCCTTGTCATAAAGGAATTGATTACCATATCTCATAATACCTCCAGTTCCATAAATAGGTATGTTACCGGCTTCTACTTTTTTATGGTCTTTACCATATTTAATTTCGAGAGCTTCGGAGAGTTTATATGTTTTCCAGTTTTCGGGCATTTATATTTTTATTTTAGTGTGTTTTTATTTTGGATTAAAGATAAGTTAATCCCTTGTAAACAATTCGATTTTGTGTTTTGTCATTTCGACGAAGGAGAAATCACATAACGTGAGCAACTGGCTGCGATTTCTCCTTCGTCGAAATGACAACACGGTAGCATTTAATTCTTAACTAAACGACATTGACTTTCGTTTTATTTTTGGATTAAAAATAAGTTAATCCCTTGTAAACAATGCAATTTTTTTTAGTCAGACAGTATTTTCTATTTTTGATACTAGATCAATACTAATACAAAATTAGTTGTGCTTTTTTTAGCTTCCAATTGATTCCTCTGCCTAATTTTGATATAAAATTTGTTTTTGGCACAAGAGTTGTGCATTTGCAAAGTCATTTCCCTAGGGAAAAGGACCTGGTTCGTGAAAACGTACGCTACAGCACCGTAGTCTGTGGCTTTTTTATTTTACCCTCTTATCATATTTGCCTTCATAGTATTTCTGGTTTCTCGTAATGACGGTTGGTGCGTTGGCTTGTGTTGTTCCTCTTATTTATCTGTTCATGTTACATGAACATTTAAGAAAAATGAACATGATTACAATTTTAGGTATTTATTTAAAATTGTATTGCTTTTTATTTTAGTTCTTTTTGAGTTTAAAATAAGCTTATTCATTGTGAATAAAGGGATTATGTTTTTTATTAGTCATTTTTATTTTTCGTTTGTTTTTTTTTGACCAGATTGTATTTTCTGTTTTTTAAACCACCAGACGTTATTAAATCTTCTGTTTTTACCAATGCATAAAGACATTTTTGAATGTCTTTTACTTCTACATCTTGTATATGACTCGAAATTTCAGTTTTAGAGTTCGCACCGTTATATCTAATAAATTCTAAAATTAGGTGCTTCAATTGTTCCTTATCAATAGTTTTTAATGAAGGTGTGATCTTCAATTTAGATTGTGAAAATAAAGTAGGATTAAGTAAATATTCAGTTCCTTTTTTAACTCCTCGAGTAATTAATATCGATTTTTCTAATAAAGAACCAATCCAATTTCGCATTCTATCTTCAGTAGAAAGTTGCAATTTTAGACTTAATTGGGGTGCGGTTATTTTCTTTTCAGCAGCAACAATACCAAGTACTGTGTATTCCTTTTGAGACAATCTAAAATGTTGACTTACATATTCAATTATTTCTAAAGCTTCTTTGTTTACTATTCCAGAATAAATAGTGACACTAGTTTTATTAAAATTACTTTCGATTATAGGTAATGGTTTTATATCTCTTGCTAATTTTTCGTATATTAAATCATAGCCTGAACCTTCTCCTTCCATTAAACCAAGATCGTGAAGTGTATTTATTAAATGAGGATTTCTTCGATGTCTTTCATGTAGGATATTGTCTTTTGTGATGCCTAGAGGTAATCCTCCTGGATTAGTTATTACCAATCTGTCAGGATATACTTCAATGAAAATATCACCAGATATTGTAAAACGCTTATGAGCAATGGCATTAATTAATAACTCTCGAATAACTTCTTTGGGATAATTACGAATTTGTTTTCTAAATAGTCCATTTGAAATTTCAGTAGTATAGTTTAATTCTGTAGCCTCTTTTTCAATGTCTATTACCAATTGCTTTGGGTTGTGTATATGAAAGTGCCAATCTTTTTTTCTTATTTTTTCCTCAAAATCATTGTATACAATATATTGAACGGTTATTGGATAACTTAAATTTGCTCTTTGAGTAGTAGTTCCAAACCAAACTACACCTAAATTTGTTAAATATCCCTCAGAGGTAATCAATTGATAAAATTCTAATATTTCATCATTTGATTTTTCTTTAATAAAATTAGATACTATTTTTGACTTTTGGATGTCTTCGATAAAACTAGAAACCTCTGCAATATTTGAATTAATCCAACTAATTTTTTTTGTAGAAACTAATTCCCATTGAAAAGCATTTTTTTCTGCAGCCAAGTTGGTTAATTCTTCTCCAGAGATAGGAACACTATTGTCAGTTATTCTAATCAATACTTTACCTGAAGAGGTTGTTGCTATCGTTCTAGATGATGGAAGAATTTTAAATTTAAAATATTGCCCTTCATTTTCATCATCAATAATAATAGGATTTACCAAAGCCACGGAGTCTGTTAAATCTCTTAGTCTAGAAATAACAAGATTTACTGCTTCAATTTTTATCTTTTGATTAGGATCAGGTTTTGTTGCTGCGTTTTCTATTCCCACTACAATTTCACCTCCTTGGGCATTGGCAAAAGAAACACAAGTTTCAGCAAGACTTTTTAAATCTGCAGTTTTTCCTATTACTTTTTTTAAACTTTTGTATTCAATATTAGCGTCTTCGATAGCCATGCTCTGTCATTT
This sequence comes from Flavobacterium sandaracinum, assembly GCF_004349135.1. Classification (GTDB taxonomy): domain Bacteria; phylum Bacteroidota; class Bacteroidia; order Flavobacteriales; family Flavobacteriaceae; genus Flavobacterium; species Flavobacterium sandaracinum. The sequence continues at coordinate 163,522 of NZ_SMFN01000002.1, forward strand.
AAAATTAATTTTCTGTTTCACAGATTTTACCTTGGATATAATACATCATGCAGTTTTTAAGAGTTCCGATAACTATCGGGAGCCCAAACTATAATTTTTCAAAATTAGCCACAATTTGTTTTTTCAATAATTCGCTTTTTTCAAACTGCGTCAAAAGGGTTGCTTTCAAACCTTCCATTTTATCCTCAAACAAAATCCCATCGTCTTCTTCGGCTTCGGTACCTACATAAATTCCGGGCGTTAGTTTGTAATCTTGTTTTTGTACCTCGGCAAGGGTGGCAGCTTTGCTAAAACCATCAACGTCTTTGTAGGTGTTCTCGACTCCGCTCTGCTTCTCGACTCCGCTCTGCTTCTCGACTCCGCTCTGCTTCTCGACTCCGCTCGAAGTGACAGAGCGCCAGTTGTGGTAGGTGTCGGCTATTTTGTTCACATCAGCATCGCTAAAAACGCGTAGTTTACGGCTGGTCATGGTTCCCATTTTGGAGGCATCCAAAAACAAAATTTCGTTGTTGCGCTCGCGGTGTTGGCCATCTTTACCATCTCGGTTTTTACTCAGGATAAACAAACAGGCAGGAATTCCTGTGGTTAAAAATAACTTATCGGGCATGCGCACAATACAATCGATCATGCTGTTGTCTACCATGTGCTGGCGTACGTTTTTCTCTCCTTTGGTATTTGAGGTCATGGCGCCGTTTGCCATTACAATACCAGCTGTTCCGGTGTCGCTGAGGTGGTGCCAGAAGGTTTGCATCCACATATAATTAGCAGAGCCATCGGTGGTAAATTCTTCTTTAGGACCAAACAAACGCGGGTCGCCTTCGGGTAAATCTTCAGGGTGCCAGTTGCTCACATTAAAGGGAGGATTGGCAATAATATAATCGGCTTTTAGTTGCGGGAATTTATCATCGAGCAATGAATTACCCATTTTTATATCAAAGGATAAATCACGCAGCAAAAGGTTCATTAAACACAAACGCAGGGTTTGGGCTGTCATCTCTTGTCCGTAAATCGAGATGTCGTTTTTGTTTCCGCCGTGTTCGTTGATGAATTTTAAACTTTGTACAAACATACCGCCAGAGCCACAAGCGGGATCAAAGATGCGTCCTTTGTACGGTTCTAGAATTTCGACAAGCAAACGCACAATGCTTCCCGGCGTGAAGAACTGTCCGGCACCAGAACCTTCGGCCATGGCAAAACGGCCTATGTAGAACTCATAAATTCGACCTAAAATATCACTTTCGGGATTTTCTTTTTCGGAGAATTTGGTGTGCGAAAGCAAGTTTATAATTCCAGCTGTTTGTTTTGCTGACAACTCCGAGCGCACAAAAATACGCGGTAATAAATTGTTTAATTGTGGGTTATGGTCGGTCAATAAATCCTGAATCACATCAAAGGCATCATCAATAATAACTTTGATATCGTCTTGTTCGGCATTGTCTTTCAGGTAGTTCCAAGAGGCTTTCTTAGGGACTACAAAAGTATTGCGCGAACGGTATTCGTCCCGGTCTTCGAGTACATAGTTGATTTCTTCTTTGTCCGAGGTGTAATAGTCTGATTTTGGGTCTTTTAGTAAGTCGGCAATTTCATCGTGTACGATGTCATACCGCTCGCTCAGGTGTTTTAAAAACACGAGAGGTAAGATGTAGTTTTTATAGTTGTTCTCGGATACGGCGCCTCTTAATTCGTTGGCGGCGTCCCAGAGTTCTTTTTCAAAATCGATGTCGGCTTTGGCAATGGTTTTTGACATTATATTTTTTTATGCTTATGGATTAAAATGTATGAGTCGTAAAAATAGGATATTTTGCACAATTTTATAGGTAAAATGTACTGCAAATTTAATTAGATCATAACAATTGGCTGGAGCGGAGCGTGATTTATTTTTTTAAAGGTATGGAATGGGTAAGTTGTTGACGAAAAGAATTGTGGTAGCTACTGCTAACTTGACTGTTATAAAGCGTTTGCGTGTGATTGATGCGTTTACTTTTTATATTGGTCACAGCAATAGTTAAAACTATTCGCTGTAGTGCATGTAGCTTTAGCTTCTGCAACTATTTTCTACTACAAATTACACAAATAGCACGAATTATTTTGTGAAAATGGGTGTAATTCGTAGTAAAATTTTAACCGTGCAGACTTTCAGTCTGCCAAAGCAAATCTGTGGACTTTCAGTACACAGTTGATTATTTTATATTTTGATGCTAAAAACCATCATTAATATCACTTTTAACCAATAACGATGGCATTTACCCACATAAAGCACCAACTATTCGTTAATTATTAAATTTTGTTTATATTTGTTGGTAAATACCAACAGTAATACAATTTTAAACAGATAATAATGGGAAATACCAACACAGACTGGGTTGCCATGAGTGATACTGCTATCGTGAGTAAGATGGGCGCATTCATAAAACAAGAGCGATTAAAGGGTAATAAGACTCAAGTGCAATTGGCAGATGCAGCTGGTGTCAATCGTTCGACATTAAGCCAAATTGAAAATGGTGAAGCCATCACAATGCTGTCACTTATTCAAATTATGAGAGCTTTAAATATTTTACAGCTCCTTGAAGGGTTTACTATGCAACACGAAGTGAGTCCACTGGAATTGGCAAAACAAGATAAACAAATGAGGCAACGCGCTAGAAATAGTGCTAGCGATAACACTAATAAATCCGACTGGTAATGATTACAACTGCTTTTGTAAAAATATGGGGAGAAACGGTAGGAGCTGTTGCGTGGAATGCGGAAAAAGGTTTGGCAAGTTTTGAGTATGATCCCAAATTTATAAATACTAAAACCGATTTGGCACCTTTAAAAATGCCGATAATCAATAGCATGAAGCGTATTTTTTCGTTTCCAGAATTACGGGACATAAAAACATTTAAAGGGTTACCGGGATTATTAGCGGATGTATTACCAGATGATTATGGAAATCAATTAATCAATAGCTGGCTTGCACAAAATGGGCGTCCAGAAAATAGTATGAACCCCGTTGAACTCTTGTGTTTTATAGGAACACGCGGAATGGGTGCTTTAGAATTTGAACCTTCACAGCTTAAAACTACCAAAAGAGCCTTTGAAATTGAAGTTGATAATTTGATTCACATTTCTCAAAAAATGCTATCCAAAAGAGATCGTTTTGAAACTAACCTGAGTGACGATGAACAACAAGCCATGTTGGATATTCTTAAAATAGGAACTTCGGCTGGTGGTGCTCGACCAAAAGCTATTATTGCCTATAACGAAAAAACAGGTCAAGTAAAATCGGGACAGACTAGTGCTCCAAAAGGTTTTGAGCATTGGTTACTAAAGTTAGATACGGTAAGCGATGTGCAATTTGGCGAAAGCACCGGCTTTGGCAGAATTGAAATGGCCTATTACCTAATGGCAAAAGATTGTGAAATTGATATGATGGAGTGCAGGCTATTAGAAGAAAAGGGCAGAGCACATTTCATGACGAAGCGTTTTGACCGGGAGGGTGGCGAACAAAAACACCACGTACAAACGTTGTGTGCCATGCAGCATTATGATTTTAGCCAAATTACCAGTTTTAGCTACGAACAACTTTTTCAAACGATGCGTTTGCTGCGATTACCCTATCCAGAGGCAGAACAAATGTACAGAAGGATGGTGTTTAATGTAATCGCAAGAAATTGTGATGATCATACCAAAAACTTTGCTTTCAGACTAAAGAAAGATGGGAATTGGGAATTGGCACCAGCTTATGATATTTGTTTTGCGTACCGCCCAGGTAGCGATTGGGTAAGTCAACACAATCTAAGCATCAACGGAAAGAGAAAAGACATTACAAGAGCGGATCTTTTGCAAATTGCGAAGAGCATGAATATTAAAAAGTCTGAAGCGATAATTCAAAAAATTAGTGATACCGTTACCAACTGGCAGGAATATGCAGCAATAGCTAAAGTGGACGCCAAATTGAAAGAAACAATAGGCAACGCTCATTTAATTTTATAAAAATGGTTGGAGTTCAAGTAATGAAAACAGAAACGGTTAGTGCTAAAAAATTATTTTCTGCTTTGATTTTGATGATTCAAAGAAAGAAGGAGCAGGAATAGGAGTAGTTGTAAGGCAGAATTACTTTAGATTAAAAATGGACAAACAATTAAATAAAAAATCCCTAAAATACTGATTTTAAGTACTATTAGGGATTTTAAAAGTGACCTTGACTGGATTCAAACCAGTAACCTCTTGAGCCGTAATCAAGTGCGCTATTCAGTTGCGCCACAAGGCCATTTGCAAACCGTTATAATAACTTCATTGCGGGTGCAAATATAAGGATAAATGTGTAATTTGCAACTGTAAAATTGTAAAAAAATAAAAAAAGATGCCGTTAGAAAAGTATATCCGTGATATTCAGGGATTTCCTAAAGAAGGAATTTTGTTTAAAGACATCACTCCGTTGTTAATTGACCCTAAAGCAAGGAAAAAATGCCTTGATATACTGGTTTCTTCACTCGCCAATAAAAAAATTGACAAGGTAATAGGAGTAGAAAGTCGGGGTTTTTTCTTTGGAATGTTAATCGCGCAAGAATTAAATGTTGGTTTTATTCCAGTTCGTAAACCGAATAAGTTGCCTTACGAAACCATTTCTGCAACGTATGATTTAGAATATGGAACCGATACTTTAGAAATACATACTGATGCGATTCAAAAAGGGGACCGAATTCTGATTCACGATGATGTTTTAGCCACCGGAGGAACGGCAAAAGCAGTTTGTGAATTGGTGGAACGATTGGGTGGCGAAATCGTGCAATGCAATTTCCTAATGGAATTGACTTTCTTAAACGGAAGGGCAAAAATTAAAGGGAACGAGATTTTTGCAGCAATAACGTATTAATTTAACGCACGTGTGGTTACATAATACCTGAAACCAATAATGGCCATTTGCCATTTCTTGGCTTTAGCTAAATCCAAACGTTGCTTAGTAAAACTAGGTAATATGACTTTGTTGATTTGTGCTAGGATTTTGAACATAAGGTTTATTTTGGACAAAGATATAAAAAAAGACGGTCTTGATTGAAACCGTCTTTTTTAACACTTACTATTTATTTTCTTTTTGTTTGGCTTGATAGTCCTCCATTTGCTTCTCGTAGACTTTCATTTTCTTTTCGAAGATTTCCATTTTAGCATTAAAAGGCTTCATTTGTTGATCAAATTCATCCATTTTATTTTCAAAATCGGCTATTTGAGGAGCCATTGCTTCCATTTTTGCATTAAATTCTTCCATTTTTTTGTCAAACGCTGCCCATGCTTTTTTATCACCATTTACCGGAGAACCTTTAGGCGCTACAGGCGCTTTTGGAAAATTAAGTGCTTTGGGAGTTTTAAAGTTAAAAGTTGGAGGTGTTGGTGGAGTAGGAGGCGTTGGTGGTTGTTGCATATTGCCTTTACTAGCAACATAGTTTTTAGTAAGGATACGGATGGAATTTTTATTTGACACAGCGTCCTTTTGTACATCAACAGCGGTTATTTGATTTGGATTCATACTTTCAGCTTCGAGAGGGCTTACTTTTTTTCCATCAATATAATAGTCAGCATCTCCCGGAACACCATTTACCTCTTTAGTCACCTTTGTAACGGTGTACGTGTCTTTTGTTATTTTATGAATAGATATTTTGTTTGGATCAATTTTTTCAGTGCCTAAGTCGCTATATGGAATTTTAAAAGTGAATTGAGAAGCATTTTCATCAGTTTTCTCTTTTGTCGTAATTTTGATAATAGATTGATCCTTATTTTTACTTACATCCATTGTTTTAATAGCTTTTGGATCTAATTTATCTAACTCGTTTTGAGTTGTTTTTACCCCATTGATAAAAATTTCTTTGGTTGTAGACAAAGGTGCGTTAGGAGAAATTAAAACACTTTTTTTATTCAATTGAATATCATCTTCAGCGAAATCTATGGTAAGGATTCCGTTTTCATTTTTAGAAATAATGATTCCAAATGTATTGATAGCTTCAGTTCCTTTGATTGCCATTTCCTGATTCTTTTCCTCTCCTTTTTGTAAATTAACTTTAATAGCGATTAATTCATTTTTTGAGTTTCTTTTTATCCTAGAAAAAACGGCCTTTATTCCATAGTTTTTGTTTAAAGCAGTAGTTTTTTCTTTAAGTTCTTCATCTGTAGTATTTTTATTTATTTTGTACACATCCACTGAATTTTCAATTGCTGTGGAAGATTCGATTATCATTTTTTCTGAACTTTTTTCCTGTGCAATGGTTTCAATTTGGAATAAAAACATAAAGGCAAATAGGGCAGGAAGTACAAGTGCATACTTCCAAGAATTCCTTTTGTTTGATTGATTTTTGTTTAACATAACGATTCGTTTTTTGATTAATGATTGATAAAAATGATTAGTAATGGCAACACAATTTTCGTGTGTTGTTATTTTTAAAAGCGTGAGTTGATAGGCTTTTTTGTCAGATAGCTTTTTTGTGGCTACGCTATCAGCAATGAATTCCAAGTTTTGTAAAATGGCCTTTTTGTACAGCCAAATGAATGGGTTGAACCAAAAAATAACGCAAAAAATTCTAGAAATCAACACATCTACAGTATGATTTTGTTCGCTATGCACCTTTTCGTGCTCTAAAATATTCTGTAATTCAAAACTGCTGTATAAGGAAGAATTGTAAACGATTGTATTAAAATAGGAGAAAGGAGCAATATTTTCTGAGGTATCTATAAATTTAAAATCAGCCTGACGTTCTATTGTTTTTCCTTTAAAAATCTTTCGCAGGCTATAAAAATCAAACCCAAATTTGGTCAACAAACCTAATGCTATTGTGCAGTAAGTCAAAGCCAATCCCAAATAAATATACTCCTCAGTATGATTTTCCTCAGCGACGGTTCTTATCGGTAAGGAAGACCAATCATAATTTACAGGTGTAGGTTCTACCCAGATTATTTGGGTGAAAACTACTAACGGCAAAACAGTAGCAGTTAGTAATCCTGCTAAGAGGAACCAACGATTTGCAGTAAAAAAAGTTTCTTTGCGCAATAGAAAATGATACGCTATAAAAAACAAAAAAAGTAAACCGCAGGATTTGGTTAGGTAGATTGCTACTGATTCCATAAATAATTATTTTAGAAAATGGTATTTATAAACATACAACTATTTTGCTTCTTGATTTTCAATCATGGCTAAAATCTCTCGTAATTCCGCAGCTGAAATCTTCTCTTCTTTGGCAAAATGAGACACCATATTTTTATAGGAACTATTGAAATAATTATCGATTGCCGTGTGCATAAAGCGTTTTCTATAGTCCTCTAAACTTACAATAGGATAGTATTGGTGCGTGTTTCCAAAAGCATTATGAGATACAAAACCTTTTTCTTCCAGATTACGTACAATAGTAGAAAGTGTGTTGTAATGCGGTTGATCCTCTGTGATTTCAGCCAGGACTTCTTTTACAAATGCTTTTTTTAGCTTCCATAAAATGTGCATGATTTCCTCTTCTTTGTTGGTCAGTTTTTGCATGATTTTTTTATTTAAATCAAACGTACAACTATATTTTTAGTTTGCAAACTATTTTTATAGTTATTTAACTAATTTTTTAGTTTTTAACAGATGGAGGAACTGAATTGAAGGGTTAAATCACGTTTTTGAAACGCAAAATAACTCCAAAAAATGCTAATGCATTTATCTAAATACGGTAGAGAAAAATAATTTTAGGAAACTATTAGTCTTGCTCTTTTCGAACTAATTTTTGCAGCCAGATACAACCCGCTACCGAAAGTATTCCCAGTGTTCCCATGACAAACCAGTTGGCTTGGTATCCAAAAGTGGCAATAATTTCCAGTCCGGTTTTAGAACTCGCAATGTGTGCTAAACTGAAACTCATCGTAAACAAAGCCATATAGCGTCCTTCGTGGCCTTTTGGCGCGCGACTTAAAGCAAAAGAGTTGGAGAAAGGAAAGATGAACATTTCGCCAAAAGTGATAAAAAGTATACTCACAATTAGTATTCCTGCCCACATATTAATCATTAAAACGTAGAAACTTAGCGACATCAGGAAGGAACCCCAAAGAATAATTTTAAGTGTATCGATGCCTTTTCTTTGGCTAAAACTAACAATTGGCATTTCCAGAAAGAAAATCAACAGTCCATTTAGGGATAATAAAAGCCCGCTTTGAAACTCTGTTAACCCAAATTTTTCATTGTGATACAGCGGTAAAGTGGTGAAAAGTTGAAAGAAAAGCATGGCTGTAATAAAACAAATAAAGAGAAAAATCCAGAATATTTTGTCTTTGAAAACAGAAGCTGGAATCTCGGTTTCGCTATTGGCGGAGTCTAAATCGGCTGGTTTTTTGCGTTCTTTTACTAATACCGTAAAAATTAATATCGAAATAATACACGAACTTCCATCTACCCAAAATAATCCGCTGTACCCTAAATTCATAATGATTAAACCGCCCAAAGCTGGTCCTGCGGTAAAACCTAAATTTACTGCCAGTCGAACTAGAGTCAGCGCTCTGGTGCGATTCTCAGGTTTAGCGTACGTCGCCAAGGACACAAACATTGCGGGACGAAACATGTCAGCCACGGTCATTATAACGAACATTCCAATGCATAATCCCCAGAAAGTCCGAATGTATTGTACCAAAAACAGTAATATTCCGCTAGTGAATAAACTGAAAACCATGATTTTATAAAAACCTATTTTGTCGGATAATTTACCGCCAAGCCACGAACCTAACATGGAACCAAAACCAAAAGCAACCATAATCCAGCCCACTTGTGCATAGGAAAAACTCAAATCTTCTTTCAAATACTTGGACAAAAACGGTAAAACCATTGTACCCGCACGATTGATAAAAGTGATGAGTGTCAGAATCCAAATTTCTCTGGTAAAGCCTCTGAAATTATTTATGTAACGTTGAAAAGCAGTTTTGAGCATAAGGTTCATTTCTAAGCCACAAATTTACAATGTTTTTTAGGAGCTTTTTCCAGCTATTCGTTACAATCTTTTATTTTTTTAAGAAAAAAATAAAAGGATTTTCACTGCTATCTGGGCTAGGAATCCGTCTTATAAACTTATTTATTCCAATATATAAACGTTGCCGCTTTATAACTTTTAAGCTATTTTTGCATAAAATCATACAAATGAAAAATCTGCTGCTTTTTGTGTTTTTAGTTCAATTGAATTTTTGCTTTGGCCAAAATAAATTTGATGTTTCGGCGGTGGAAAAATTCCAAACAGAATTGAATGCAGAATATGCCGATGCAAAGACAAGTCCGCTGACTGCAGAAGACTTGGCAGTTTTTAAAACGCTGGATTTTTATCCTGCAAACGAAACTTTTTATGTGGTTGCAAAGTTAATCAGGATGCCAAAAGAGAAGCCGTTTGAAATGAAAACATCAACGGACAGAAAACCAGTGTATGTCAAATATGGTGAACTTTTTTTCACAATTGATGGTCGGGATTTTAAACTGAATGTGTATAAAAATATTGAACTTTCAAAAAAGAAGGAGTACAAAGACTATTTATTTCTGCCGTTTTCTGATTTGACTTCAGGTCACGAAAGTTATATTGGGGGGAAATATATCGATTTAAGAATTCCAAAAGGAGATGCCATTGTGCTTGATTTTAATACGTCTTACAATCCGTATTGCGCGTACAATTCGAAATATTCTTGTCCAAAAGTTCCTTTAGAAAACGATTTGGATATCGAAATAAAAGCTGGAGTCAAAAAATTTCACGACTAATGGAATACTTTAATCTGCACACTCACAAATTCACCAATCAGTCCAACGTATTGGAATTAGTAAATCAATATCCACAGGAATTTGATGCAAGAATTCCGTATTATTCCATCGGGATTCATCCCTGGTTTATTGTTGAAGAACGAATAGAAGCTGATTTGGCGATAATAGAAAGTAAATTACAAGAGGCAAGTTGTCTCGCTGTGGGCGAATGCGGATTGGACAAACGCATCGAAATTCCTATGGAATTACAAGAAATGGTTTTTGAAAAGCAATTGCTTTTGGCACAACATTACAATAAACCAGTTGTGATACATTGCGTCGCTGCTTTTCAGGAATTGATAACCATAAAGAAAAAATTGAATATTTCAGTTCCAATCTTGATTCATGGGTTTTCCAAAAATGCACAAATTGCCAAACAATTAGTGGACAATGGATTTTATATTTCGTTTGGAAAATATTTGTTACTCAATAAGGAATTAGAAGCTGTTTTTATTAGCGTCCCCAATAGTCGATTTTTTCTGGAAACAGATACAGTTGAAGAAGGAATTGAAGCTGTTTATGAATTGGCAGCAAAATACAAAAGAGTTTCTGTTAATGAAATACAGGAACTTGTGAATAGTAATTTTAATAAAGTTTTTGATTTTAGATTGTTCAAGAACTTTAAACTTTAAACAAAAAAACAATGGCAGAGTGGACAGAAAGAGCCGAACTTTTATTCAAAAAAGAAGGTTTAGATAATTTAAAAAATGCAAATGTACTGGTTGTAGGATTGGGAGGCGTTGGTTCTTTTGCCGCTGAATTTTTAGCAAGAGCAGGAGTGGGAACGATGACGATTGTTGATGGCGACGTAGTTGATATTACAAATATTAACCGTCAATTACCCGCGTTACATTCGACTGTGGGGCAACCAAAAATCACCGTTGTTGGAGATCGATTGATGGATATCAATCCCGAATTAAAATTGACTCGGGTACAAGAATTTCTTTCGCCGGAGCGTGCTTTTGAGATTGTTTCAGAAGAATTTGATTATGTTTTAGACTGCATCGACAGTGTGACTCCAAAGTTGAATTTGATTATTGCCGCCAAACGAAAAAGAGTCAAAATCATAAGTAGCATGGGCGCAGGCGGGAAAATGGAAGCCTCTAAAGTGAAAGTGACGGATATTACGAATACCGTAAATTGCTTCTTTGCTAAAACCATTCGCCGCCGATTGAAAGAATTTAAAATTGACAAATTAAAAGTGGTTTTTTCATCTGAAATTCAAGATGAAGCAAGTCTTAAAATGACCGATGGTTCCAATTTTAAAAAATCATTTTACGGGACAAACAGTTACATGCCTGGGTTATTTGGTTTGTACGCTGCCGAAACCGTGATTCGCTATTTGTTAAAAAAATAGTGTCGGCTTTTCAGTCTCTGTTTTAGAATTTAAAACTCATAATTTATAATTACAAATGATACAAACCGTAATTTTTGACATGGATGGTGTAATAGTTGATACTGAACCCGTACACCGTTATGCTTATTTTAAACAATTCGGCGAATTGAATATTCCAGTTACGGAGGAAATGTACACTTCATTTACCGGTTTTTCGACTCGAAATACGTTTCAGAAATTGAAAGAGTTTTTTGTAATTGACCATGAAGTGGAAGATTTGATCCAAAGAAAACGTACTATTTTTAACGATGCTTTTGACAGTAAAGCCGATTTGGAATTACTGGAAGGTGTTGAAAATCTAATTAAAGATTTACATCAAAACGGAGTGCAATTGATTTTGGCGTCTTCGGCTTCCAAAGTGACAATTGAGCGCGTGTTTAGCCGCTTTAAGTTGCATGATTATTTTACGCATGTGGTAAGCGGGGAAGATTTTCCTAAATCGAAACCACATCCTGCTATTTTTGAACATGCAGCGAGTTTATCAATTGCGCCGAAAGTAAGCTGTATTGTGATTGAAGACAGTACGAATGGGATAAAAGCGGCCAAAGCTGCCGGAATTTTGTGCGTGGGGTATAACAGTATTCACTCTGAGGCGCAAGATTTATCACAAGCAGATTTTGTTATTAATCACTTTAACGAATTAGGTTTTGAAACCGTTACGAATATTGATTCTAAATTAAGGAATAATTAACATTTGAAAGCCATTGAATTTGTAAATTTGGAGATCATAAAAATTTAAAACATGAAAAAAATAATCATTGTATTTGCCATTATTATAGCAAATTTCACCATTGAGGCACAGGTAAAAACACCTCAGTCAAGTCCAAAATCTACTATCATGCAAGCTGTAGGTTTGACAGATGTAGAGATTAATTATTCAAGACCAAGCGCAAGAGGAAGAGCCGTTTTTGGTAATTTAATCCCTTTTGGAAAAGTATGGAGAACTGGAGCTAATGAAAATACAACAGTATCTTTTAGCGACGATGTTGTTATAGATGGTAAAACGTTGAAAAAAGGAACTTATTCTTTATTTACAGTTCCAAAAATAGAAAGTTGGGAAATCATTTTCTACAAAACTACTGATAACTGGGGTAATCCAGAAGAATGGAAAGAAGACAATGTAGCACTTAGAGCGACTGTTAAACCAGAAACATTGAATAAAAGTGTGGAAACATTTACTATTGGAATTAGTGGTTTAGACAATAATTTTGCTTTTTTAGAAATATATTGGGAGAACTCGTATGCTGCTGTAAAATTTGAAGTTCCTACGCAGCAAAAAGCAACGGCTAATATTGAGAAAGCTTTATCTGGACCAACAAGCGCAGATTATTTTTCTGCTGCTCAATTTTTATTCCAATCTAATGGTGATACTGCTAAAGCGTTAGTTTATGTAAACAAAGCGCTGGATATGACTAAAGACAAACCTTTTTGGTATAACAGATTAAAATCGTTGATTCAGGCAAAACTTGGAGATAAAAAAGGAGCAATCGAAACGGCTAAAGCATCACTTGCCGCAGCTGAAATTGCTAAAAATCAAGATTACGTAAAGATGAATAAAGATAGTATTGCAGAGTGGAGTAAAAACTAATTTCTCTCAATTCTAGTGCAAAATCCCGTCTCGGTAATTATCGAGACGGGATTTTTTTTGCATTTCATTTAGGTTTTTAACTATAGATTCGCAGATTATATTTGGATTATAGTATATGTAAAAGAAGAAGAAACAACCGCAGATTCGCAGATTAGTTGTTTTCTGTTTTTGTTTCGATGTAGTAAAGAACAGCCACAGATTCGCAGATTCTATTTGGATTATAGTGACATGTAAAAGGAGAAGAAACAACCGCAAATTCGCAGATTAGTTGTTTTCTGTTTTTGTTTCGATGTAGTAAAGAACAGCCACAGATTCGCAGATTATATCTGGATTATAATTACGTATAAAATGAGAAGAAACAACCGCAGATTCGCAGATTTATTATTTCTGTTTTTGTTTCGATGTAGTAAAAAACAGCCACAGATTCGCGGATTATATCTGGATTATAATTACGTATAAAATGAGAAGAAACAACCGCAGATTCGCAGATTAGTTGTTTTCTGTTTTTGTTTCGATGTAGTAAAAAACAGCCACAGATTCGAAGATTATATCTGGATTATAGTGACATGTAAAGGAGAAGAAACAATCGCAGATTCGCAGATTTGTTGTTTTCTGTTTTTGTTTCGATGTAGTAAAAAACAGCCACAGATTCGCAGATTATATTTGGACTACTAAAGAGTGTAAAATGAGAAGAAACAACCGCAATTTAGCAAATTTGTTGTTTGTGTTTAGTGATTGGATTTACCTAAAAAATAACCGCAAATTCGCGAATATTTATAATCTGCGAATCTGCGGCCAATTAATTTCAACAGCTAAATTTCATTTATTTATTTTAAAAATAAACGATTTTACCTTAGGCTACAACTACTTTTTGTTTCCTAAAAATCGTCCATTGCAACAACAATGAAATTACTATCGTTAACATCGCTCCAATGAAATTAAGCCACAAATAACCCAGTTTTTCTTCTCCGCTTGGGAAAATATAAATGGCATAATAGAAGATCATGAAAATAGTAAGCTGACTAATTACGGCACTGTAAAATATAGCTTTAGATTGGACTTTATGGATGTAAAAACCAACCAAAAATATGCCCAATACGGTTCCATAAAAAATGGATCCAATGATGTTTACCAACTGAATTAAATTTTCAAACAGCGTTCCTATACAAGCAAAAAGGATTGCAATAATTCCCCATAATAAAGTGAAAAATTTAGTTGCATACAGATAATGACGTTCTGATTTTTCTCCTTTTACATTGCGTTTGTAAATATCAATTGCTGTGGTAGAGGCTAGTGCATTTAACCCTGAAGCCGTAGAGGACATGGCTGCTGAAATAATTACTGCTAACAATAAACCAATAAGTCCTTTGGGTAAATAATTTAGGATAAAATGAAAAAACACATAATCTTTGTCGTTCGTTTCACTGTTACTATCCGCTTTAAGGATTATTTCTTTGGCGCGATCTCTCAAATCTTTTTCTTTATTGGACAAAGCCACTAATTCTTTTCGAAGAATTGGATTGTCATAATCCTGATTGAGCTGATCAATATACAAAAGGTTAATTACTTTTTTATCTTCGGATAAATCGTTTAATTTATTCTCCAAAGCATTGTATTCGCCTTTGAAAGATGATTTTTCAATCATGGCTTTGTTGTTTGGATTAAAATTTAAAGGAACAGGATTGAATTGAAAAAAAACAAAAACCATAACCCCAGTCAATAAAATGAAGAACTGCATAGGAACTTTTAAAAGTCCGTTCATAATTAATCCCATTTGACTTTCTCTAACAGATCTTCCCGATAAATAACGTCCTACCTGAGATTGATCGGTTCCAAAATAAGCTAAAGCCAAGAAGAAACCACCTGTTATTCCACTCCAAAACGTATATTTTTCTTCTGGGTCAAAAGAAAAGTTGACGATATTCATTTTATCATTTGCACCAGCAATATGTAACGCACTGGTGAAAGTCATATCGTTTGGTAAATAATGCAATATCAGAAAAAACGTGATAAACATTCCCGACATGATGACAAACATTTGCTGTTTTTGAGTAACGTTTACCGCTTTGGTTCCACCTGAAAACGTATAGATAATTACCAAAACCCCAATAATAATATTCATGTAAGTAAGATTCCAACCCAATATTGCCGACAAAATAATCGCTGGCGCATAAATAGTCAATCCAGTTCCTAAACCTCTTTGGAACAAGAAAAGAATGGCTGCAAGGGAACGCGTTTTTAAATCAAACCTTTTTTCGAGGTATTCATAAGCGGTGTAAACTTTGTATTTATGGTATAAGGGAATAAAAGTGACGCAAATTACCACCATCGCAATAGGCAGCCCAAAATAGAATTGTACAAAACCCATTCCGTCGTGATAAGCCTGTCCGGGAGTGGAAAGAAACGTAATGGCACTGGCTTGTGTGGCCATTACAGAAAGTCCCACAACATGCCAAGGAGTTTCATTGCTTCCCAGAATAAAGTCTTCTACATTTTTGCTTCCTTTGGTTTTCCAAGCGCCATAAATTACAATGAACAGTAAAGTAACTATAAGTATAATCCAATCAAATAATTGCATAATTTAAGCGTATAATTTCATGATGAGACAAAAGATTAAGATGTATATAGCGTTAGCTACAAGCACCCACGTATAATTCTTCTTCCAGGTTTTTATTTTTTTTGTTTCCATTTTATGTGGTTTAAGGCTTGATTTTTTGAGCAGGAATACTTTCTGATGCTTGTAAAGAGATGATATTTGAAATTAATTTATATGCCCCCGTAACCCCTTCTGGCAACTCTCTAAAAAAACTAAGTCCCGTATAAATATAGTGTCCTTTTCCGTATGGAGCAATTAATAAAGCACCGTTTTTAGGAGTTTCTCCCTTATCATTTGAAGATAGAATAGGAGTAAAGGCTTTGTCATATTGACTAGGATAATACAATCCTTGCTCTTGTTTCCAACCTTGAAAATCTTTTGTAGTAATTTTGTTTGGGAAATTCAAAACGGGATGGTTTGGTGCTAAAAATCGCACTTCGGCATCTTCTTCGGTAACGCGGTCGCGAGATAGTTTTAATGGATATGGTGCGATATTTTCGGTTACCAGATCGCCCGCAGTATTGTATTGTACGAGCATTGTTTTTCCGCCTTTTACAAAATCAAAAAGAATTGTTTGCTTATTGGCTAATGCTGCAACGGTATTATAGGCACGAACACCGGTCATCACTACATCAAAATTCTCTAATTTTTCAGGTGTTATTTCTTCTGGTTTCAGCAGTGTTACACGGTATCCCAATTGAGTCAAGCTACTTGGAACTTCATCTCCGGCACCCATAATATAAGCAATTCTCTCCTGATTTGTTTTTAAATCTGTTTTGATGAGTTTAGCTTCTGCTGATTTTAAAACTTGCTGTTTGGTAATGTGATCATAATTAATGATGATTTGCTCTTTGTCAAATCGCTTGTTATCAATTATCGCCACACTTTGGGCAACCGCTTCTTCAGCTTTATTTGGCGCAGTTACCTCAAAATAAACAATTTGTTCCGTTCCCTTTTTTTGGATGTTAAAAGGAATTGATTTTGGAGATGCTTTCCAATTTGCAGGAAGTTCAAGTTTCAAATCACCTTTTACGTTGTCTTTTCCCGCTTTAATTTTTACACCAACATATTTAATTTTTGCATCTTTAAAAAGCAATACTTTGTCAATAATTGATGTAGTCACTTCGGGAACAATATCTAGATAGTTATAGACTTCCCCTTTTACGTCGTCATTGTATTTATAAACGACTGTTCGCTCAAATGGGATTTCGATTCCGTTGATTTGAACGTTAAATACCACTTTAACTTCCCTAATAATATCAGGGATTCCTATGTTTTGTTGTTCGTTGACGGCATACATTCCAACAGTTCCATTTTCTCTTAACCAATACGGTTGTGTGTAGTTAATGGATTCCGGTAATTTTAAATCTACGTTTATAGTATTTAAAATATTATTTTTTAATTCGCGATTTTGTGATGTGATTATGCGTTCTGGTAAAGTGGATACACTGGTTAATTGAATGGAATTGGTACTTCTATTAATGGCTTCTAGTTTCAATTTAATAGTGCTTCCGGGAGTCGCTTCCTGATTTTGGGCAACGGCTTCAAGATACAAACCAGAACAGGCCGCTATAATTTCTTTTATAGCTTCAGATTTCAGTGGAGCCCAATGATTTTCATCCAAAGCTTTCATCATTGCATAGGCTTTCGCCAAATTTGGAATACTTGCTGAAGGATTATTGTGGTCGAAAGCAGCGGCAGTAGCAGTCAATAAATCTCCAATGGCTTTTCCTCCTTTGACACGGTTCCAAGAAGTATCAATTCCTTCAAAAAGTGATTTTTTATCTTTTAAAGCGTCTCCATTTATAAACTCTAAATATTCCGTTTCTTCACCACGTGCACCAGTGCTTCCAAAGCCTTGTGATTGATGGCGACTGCGACTTAAAGCGGCTATTTCTTGGTTTGATTTTCCTAATCCAGCATAATAAACTCCCGTTTCAAGTGCAATTAAATTCGTTTTATCGGCAGCATTAAATTTTTCGATAGTTCCATAAAACCACCAAGAGGTGTTAAAAAACTGGCGTTTGGTTTGCCAAGGTTTCACAAATTGTAATTGTTCTGGAAAAACGGTTGGATCATTAGCTAGTTTGAAACTTTCGACACTCAACATTGCGGATGAAGTGTGATGTCCGTGTGTAGTTCCTGGAGATCGATGATCAAATCGATTAACAATTACATCAGGTTGAAATTTCCGGATGGCCCAAATAACGTCAGCCAATACTTTCTCTTTATCCCAAATTTCTAAAGTCTCTGTTGGATTTTTAGAAAAACCAAAATCATTGGCGCGGGAAAAAAACTGTTCTCCACCATCAATTTTTCGAGCTTCAATAAGTTCTTGGGTTCTAATGACTCCTAATAATTCTCGTAATTGTGTACCTATCAAGTTCTGTCCACCATCACCGCGTGTCAATGATAAATATCCGGTTCTTGCTTTTTGTTCATTGGATAAATAAGAAATTAATCGGGTGTTTTCATCGTCTGGATGTGCTGCTATATAAAGTACTGAGCCTAAAAAATTAAGTTTTTGTATTTGATTGTAAATTTCAATAGCATTTGGTTTTTGGGGTTGTTGTGCAAGTATTACTTGGCAACATAAAAGAAATGCTGTGATAGCTAAAAGGTGTTTTTTTTGCATTTTTTTAAATTTAATTTGCAATAGCTTCAAATGTAGGAATTAAATATTTTTTTCTGAAATGTTTTTAGTTTTCTTTCTACTATTCTGATTTTATTTAACCTGAGACATGTAAACAAGTTTCCTGTTTTGACTATAGAAACATGGGATAGACTATTTCTATAGAAATGTCATGATTAAAAAATAAAAGAGAGAAAACTAGTGGTAGTTTTCTCTCTTATATTTTTTACTTATCTGTTGTGTATTAGTTTTAATCTTTACCATGTCCGCGTCCGCGATCACCTCCGTGACCTTTACCACCTTTTCCTCTGTTATGACTGTAATTTCTATTGTCTCTGCGGTCGTTATCTCTGTGTTTGTTATAATATCTGCGGTTATCATTTTGTCTTGGACTCACATATACACGACGATTATTATTGTAACCTATATTTCTTTGTTCTCTACCATGATATCCTTTATAATATTTGACTTTATGATTTCTAAAGTTATTGTAAGGTCTTGAACCACGATAATCATTAAGTACAACTTTGTAACCACCATACAAATCATAGTTTCTATATTGTCCAGGAAGGTATCTCGAGCGAATCCATCTTCCGCTACCAAAATAAATAAATTGTGTTGCTCTTACATCATAATAGGCTTCGATATCTGGAAGATAATAGTATTCTGCTTGGGCATATCCTACTGGACCCCACGAAGGTGCTCTACCAATATTTACATTTACTGAAACTTGTGCATAAATTGAACTTGATGCAAAGAGGATAATTCCTATGGCGATTAGTTTTAATGTTTTCATCTTTTTTTAATTTAATTCTAATATAAATTTATGGGACTGTGTTTTAATATATCTTTTTTATATTTTTCAACAACTATGCCATATCAAAAAAATTAACATTTAATTAAGAGTTATTGTTCTCAAAAAAAAGAGAGTTTCTAAACAGAATCTCTCTTATAAAATTAATAGGGTCAATATTAATGTTTTCCATTTCCATGGCCACTTTTGCCTTTACCCCCTTTACCTCCATTAC
This sequence comes from Flavobacterium sandaracinum, assembly GCF_004349135.1. GTDB lineage: Bacteria > Bacteroidota > Bacteroidia > Flavobacteriales > Flavobacteriaceae > Flavobacterium > Flavobacterium sandaracinum. The sequence continues at coordinate 182,528 of NZ_SMFN01000002.1, forward strand.
CAGTACTTTTATTACCAGTACTTTTGTTTACTCTACTACTATTATTAGACCTAGATCCAATTGATTTTTGAGGTTTTCCTTTATATCCTTTGTAATATTTTACTTTATGATTTTTAAAATTACTATAGGGTCTTGTACCACGGTAATCATTCAACACTACTTTATACCCATTGTATAAGTTATAGTTTCTGTATTGATTGGGAAGGTTTCTAGAGCGAATCCATTTTCCTCCGCCGAAATAAATAAATTGAGTAGCTCTAATATCATAATACGCTTGAACGTCTGGTAAATAATAATAATCAACATTTGAATATCCTGCTGGACCCCATGCTGGTGGACTACCAATATTTACATTTACTGCAACTTGCGCTTGTATAGTATTAGTGCTTACTAAAAAAACTATAGCGACTGCGATTAATTTTAATGTTTTCATGTTTTCTAATGTTTATTTAATAGTCATTTTGTATTTCTTATCTTAAATTTTTAATATAGCCAACAACTATGCCAATAGTAAAAAATAGGGGATCCAAGTAATTATAGTAACCCGTTGGGTGTAATTTATTTTTGATGGCAATTTTTCGTCAGTTCCAGTATTTTTCTCCCGAAGCTGCGGGAAGAAAAATGTTTCGAGAACAAGAAAAATTTCATTAAAAACGCTTCTCGATTCACGACACTTCGAGTTGCGTAGTGTATCGAGACGTTTTGTTCCGTTTTACTTCACAAAAAAACACTCGGACAGACGCTTTGAATAATTGCACCCAACGGGTTATAGTAATAAAAAAAGGAAACGAATAATCGTTTCCTTTTTTTATTCTTATTTTTGATTTGATTATAGTAAAAGAATCAACAATAGGATAACAATAATGATAGCACCTACAGATAAATAAACTCCATTTCCTGTAGATCTTAATTCCGTTTTGATAGCACGAACTTCTTTACGCAATTCTTTTTTCTCTGATGAATTCAAAGAAGACTTGTCCATTTCTTTTATTTCGTCAAGACGATTCAGCAATACCTTAACTTCTGCAGGCACTTCTTTTGGAGTGTTCGTAATTGCTGTTGGATTTTTTTCAGCTGCTAACATTTGAGTAGGAACAACACTTAATGACAATACCATCATCATTAAATAAAAGGTAACTTTTTTCATTTCTTTTGGTTTTAGTTATGAATTTCTATGAGTATAAAAGTAAACAATAGTATGATATAAAATCTTATACAATTATAGTATTAAATTATATAATTTACGCTTTTGTGTTCTGATTATTGTATTTATTGTTTTGTAAGTTAATGATTTATGTATTTCTATATGATTTAAAGTGTTAAGTGGATGTGTGCGGTGGTCATCTATAAATTACAGTCCGAGGCTTTGCCAGTTCAAAATCTTGAAAACCAAAATCAGTTGTCTCAAATGAATTTGTTTTGAAAATGTTTTCTCCATTTCCAGGAATGGAAGGATAATAGGAAAGTGAAATTTGAAAGGCGCTGAATACTAAAAAATCATTATTAATAATTAAACCAATTCCAATTTTTGAATACGCTTTGCTTTCCGCTATTCCATTCTTAGCATTTCCAAGTATTGCAACTGAATAATTTAGATAGGGATTCAATCGAAAACCCCATAAATCCCAGGGTGCATAAGCTTGAGTTTGCAGAGTCAGTAGTGCTTTTTCGGTACCATATTGTGCGATCGTAAATCCATTAAGTCCATAACTCTCGTTGATTGAAAGTTGGTCTCCAATTGCATTCATGCGGTTTGCACCAATGACTAATTGGGGTTTTACGAACTGACGCAATTTCCATCTTCCAATGCTTAGCAGATTAGTAAAATAATTGGCCTGAAAAGAAAATGCTGTTTGTTTTGTTGTTGCTTTTTCAAAAAAAGTTCCTATTTCAAAATTAGCGCTTAGAAACCCCCATTTATAGAAATTTCCAAAAGCAGCACGACCACCCAAATAGTACCGACCGGCATTGTTTTTATATTGATAACCGGTTGTTATACCGTAAATTCTGCCAATGGGTACATCCTCAATAATTCCGTTTCTGAATATAAAGCGGTCTCTAATAAATTTACGGGAAGAAATACCAATACCAACCAAAGCGAGTTTTTCATTGGAATAAAAATCATCGGGATCATATTCAAAAACAGGACTTTCTTGGTATTTAAGATGTAAGAATCGGCCTGTTGTAACTAGATTTGTCGTTCTTTCACTTTCGGTATTACCCTTAAAAATTCTAAAAGCTCGTCCAAGCCAAAAATCGTGTGTATTATATTTAAAATTCTGATAGGCAAAAATTAAATTAGAGTCGGGGACGGTGTCTTTTCTAAATTGCTGATCTATATAAATTCCACCTGCCCATTTTGTCAGCGGGGAATAAAAAGGGCGATCAATTGCTATACTTTTACCATAATATTCTTCTAAATCAATTTGATAACTGGCTCTAGTGTTTATAAAGGTATTTTTTATGTTTGGAATACTATAAGCAACTGAATAAGCGCTTTTGCCATCACTGAATCTATTTCTTATTTTGTTTTCAAATTGATGACCTGATCCTAAAAAATTACGGTCGTTCAGACCAAAACTGACTCGGGAACTTGAAAGGGAGCCTGTAGGAATCAAACTCCATGAATCTAAAACACGAATAGCAATATCAACGGAATCAGGGCTGCTCGGGATTAATTTGGGAGCAATATCCACTCGGTTTATAAAGCGTTGTGTACGGATCAAACGTTCTGATTCTTTAACAAGTAGCGAATCAAAAGGTTTGTTTCTTTTGATCAGTAATAAATTTAATATTGCAAGTCGGTTGGTTTTGATATGGATTTTATTTCCATTCTTTTCCGCCCAATTTTTAGGTTTTTTTAAAGTGTCGGTTTCAGAGTAACCAAAAGGGTCGAGTGTTAGAATGGTAATATTCCTTATTATTTTGCCTTCAAAAGTGCTGTATTCTTTTTGGACTTCTTTTGTTATTTCGTTTTTTATAACTGGCGTTCTAAAAACTATTTTATGCATCAAACGTGTAAACTTGTTCTTCTTGGAATAATTTTTAATATTTGTATATACGTCAGATGAATCTTTCTTTGCCGTTTTTTCCTGAGCGATAGAAGTCTGAAAACAACTAAATAGTACAAGTAGAAAAATTAGATTTATTTTTTTATACATTGTCTGGATATCAACTGTAAAATTAAAAAGCAATCTTAATAAATTTTTTTATCAACTACATTAGAATTTTAAAAAAATAGATTTGATTTTTTTAAATTATCCATCCTTTCGATTACTCGTATTTTCAGTTGTTGTTTCTGTAAACACGGGTAAAGGAAGATCCGTCTTTATTGTGTTTTTTTCAGGTGGTACTTCTGAATCAAAAAGAGGTAATTTAATTTTTCTCCAAGTATAAGTCTTAGGTAGATGATCCCCCATCAAATAACCCCAGGGCTCTAAAGATTCAATTCTGTCAAAAATTACTTTTAAAACGGCCAGTATCGGAAGTGCTAAAAACATACCGGAAACTCCTGCAATTGCTCCACCAATAATGATTCCAACAATGGATATAAACGCATTTATTTCAACTTTTGAACTTACAATCATTGGTACAACAATATTATTATCAATGATTTGTACTACAATCGTAACTGCTATAACACCCACTATGATCGATAAATCAGGAGAACCCGTCAACGATGCAATAATACTTAATAAACCAGCAAGAAGGATTCCAATGTATGGGATTAAATTGAGAATCCCAGTTATTATTCCTAATAGAATAGCGTATTTTACACCAATTAACATAAACCCAAGCGTAGTCATAGTTGCAATTAAAATCATTTGGATTATTAAGCCAACAATATAACTATTGATTGCTACTCTTATATTCGTTAATATATCTTTTAGTTGTTCATGCTTTTCTTTGTTTACTAATTTAGCTAAGAACAGTAAAAAATGAGTTCGGTATAAAAGAATTAAAAAAGTATATATAGGAATTAAAGTTAAATTAACTACAATATCCGTAAGAGACAGCAGCGTTGTACCTAGTATTTCTTTTCCTTTTTCCATCGAATCTTTTGTGGCGGAATCGATGTACTCTTTTTGTTCTCTAGAGCTTAAATGAAAATTATCTCTGATAAAACCCTGAATGTTTCTAATATGAATCGAAATGTTTCTTTCAATTTTATCAAAATCGGCTGCGAAATCGCTAATTTGAAAAGATAAAAAAACGAATAATCCAATAAAAATCAGCACAAATAAAATTACGGAAATCATAACCGCTAGGACATGCGGTAAACGAATTCTAACTTTAAAAAACTGGACAACAGGATATAACAATATGGCAAATAAAAATGAGATCATCACCGGTACTAAGATATCTTGACCAATATAAAAAATAAAGAAAATGGATATCAATCCTAGCAAAGTGAGTGCTAGTTTAGCGTAAAAGGGCAATTTAAGAATGTCATTCATTTCTTTTTGGGTATTTCTTTATAAAAAGTAATTATTCTACTCGCAAATATGCGTAATTATAAAAAGTAAAGTATTACATATTTTTTAGCAATTGTTGCATAATTATCACTTCTTAATTAAGTACTTACTAATAAAAAATAAATTAGCATTCATAAAGTTATGAATTAATCTACATATTCTTTGTCATTGAATTGTTTTTCTAATATCGAGATTCCTTTCTGTAAAAGAAGATTGTTGGGATAGATGATTGTTTCTCCATCACTTGTTTTTAAGAAAACATGAAAAGCACCAATGTCCTCAATTTCAGCCATAAAAGGAAAATCTTTATCATGTATTTTTATAACATCACCAATTTTAAATGGAAACGAAAAGAACAAAATGATACCCGCTGTAATATTGCTTAGAATGGACCATTGCGCAAACAAAGCTACACCTACAACGGTTGTAAAAGAAGAAAGTGCAATAATGATGTCTTTAGTTTGCACTCCCCATATAATTATTAGAGCTATTATCACTAAAATATTAATGAACAAATGCATGTATTTAATCACTAAATTCGTTCTGCGCTCTAAAGTTTGGTTTGTCTTTGCATACCGCCGCACCAGTTTTGTAGCAACAATTCTTAAAAAAATAAGCAAAGTTCCTAGAATTCCACTAGCAATTAGTTCCCGTGAATATTCGTGTAGTATTGACATTTCCATACCGTATTTAAGCTAGTTTTTTTAAATATTCATATACTTTATCCGTTGGCATTCCCATCACATTTGCATAGGAACCTTCAATTTTTGAAACGCCAATAAAACCAATCCACTCCTGAATTCCGTATGAACCGGCTTTATCATAGGGCTTGTAATTCTCTAAATAATAACGAATCGATTCATCGCTTAATTCATTGAAAGTGACTTTTGTTATTTCATACAATACATCTACTTTTTCATTGGTTTTAAAGCAAACCGAAGTGATGACTTCATGAGTAGCATTCGACAAGGATTTCAAGATTTCAAATGCATCTTGTTCGCTTTTTGGTTTACCCAAAGCTTTATTGTTGTGCCAGACAATGGTATCACTAGTGATCAGAATTTCATTCGGTTTTAATTCTCCTTCAAAAGCACTGGCTTTCAATTCAGCCAAATAATTAGTGATTTTGTGCGCTTTCAATTCGGCAGGATAAATCTCTTCAATTTCTTTCAATCGAATTTCAAAATCCAAGTCTAAATCCTTGAAGAATTGCTGACGTCTCGGTGAACCCGATGCCAGAATTAAAGTGTATTTTTTTAATTGATTTCTAAGCATTGTATTTTAAATTTAAACTAATAATAACAACAGATAAAATTCCAAAAAGCAAAATCCATTTTAAAAGTATACTTAAAAAATGGAATTCTTTTTTGGTTGTAGCCGACCACATTTTTACAGTAAAAAAAAGTAATGGACCTACAACAAAAAGCAACATATATAATGTCACGAATAGTAAATTGAACAAGTATTTATTGATGTAAAATACAATAAATAAAAGTGGAATGAAACTCAATCCAAAAACTATTTTTCCAGTTCTGGATTTTCCTATTGCAATAGGTAAGGTGTTCATTCCTTGATTGTAATCACCGTCTGTATCCTCAATGTCTTTAACTATTTCTCGAAGCAGATTAATCATAAAAGCAAAAATTGCATAATCCAATAGGATTGAAAAAAAGATTCTCATTTCTTGCTGATTGTCTATTCCTGTTGCAGGATATAAATCAAAAACTCCAATAATAACCACACTAAAAGAAAGCAATAAGGCAACTATAATATTACCAATGAGCATCATTTGTTTCAAACTGCTGGCATACAAATAAAGTGCACTAGCAATCAGAATAAAAAGAGAGGCAAAACCTGGTTTTGCTATAACATTTGACAAATAGAAACCAATTGCCACGCCTGTTACAGTAAGTCCAATGTAAAAATTATAGGCTTGCGTTTCCGAAATGTTTTTGCCTACAATTACTGAATTGGGCTTATTGATCTGATCTGTGTCTTGATCAAAGATATTATTTATCACATAGCCACCGGCAGCAATCAAAACGGTTGATAAAATCAGTAACCCATATTGCCAATCTGCTAATGCCAGTGAAACATTTTGAATTTTAAAAAATCCGTACCTAAAAATAAGCTGCATAAAAGCAAGCATCAGCAGGTTTTGGTAGCGGATGAGTTTTAGGAATTTCATTTAAAAGTTATGGGTTATGGGTTTTATCAAAATCTGAAATCAAAAATCTGAAATCAAAAATCGTTAATCTAATCGTGTTTCCCATCAAAATGCACCATCCATTTTCCTTGCGCTTTCATCACTTGTTCAATGACATCTCTTGCAGCACCTTTTCCTCCATTTTTATGCGAAATATATCTTGAGATGCCTTTGATTTCCGGGCTTGCATCTTGAGGGCAAGTTGGTAATCCCACTAATTTCATCACATGATAATCAGGAATATCGTCACCCATATACAAAACGTGCTCTGGATTTATTTTATAAACATCCGTATATTCATTGAAGGTTTCTACTTTATCAGGTGTTCCCAAATAAATATCAGAAATACCAAGATTTTGCAGTCTCACTCGCACGCCTTCATTACTTCCCCCTGAAATAATGCATACATTATAACCACTTTCAACAGCAGCTTTCATTGCATAACCATCCCTGATGTTCATCGTTCTCAGAATTTCTCCTTCATTGGTTACAAAAACAGAACTGTCTGTAAGTACGCCATCGACATCAAAAATAAAAGTAGTGATGTCGTTCATTAATTCTTTATAACTTTTTGCCATTCTCTTGTATTGATTGTGTTAGTGTTTTATAAATTTCATGGTGATTTTCGTTAGCTAAAAAAGCTTCATGAGCTTCAATAGTTGCCGTATCATTTCGTTTTGCAGGACCAGTTTGCGCCTCTTCCGGAGAAAGTACCATTATTTTATTGGCTGTTTCAGCAATTAAAGGTTTCAATATTTCGAAAGGAACTTGGTTTTCCTGGCAAATTTCTTGACCTATTTGGTACAAATGATTTGTGAAATTATTGACAAATACGGCTGCCACGTGCAAAGCTTTTCGTTGTTCTGAATTAATGGCGAAAACTTTTTCAGAAATTGATTTGGCCACTTTATCCAGTAATTGATAATCGGTAGCATTTTCACTTTCCAAACAAATGGGAATGATTTTGAAATCTACAGGTTTATTTTTGGTAAAGGTTTGTAAAGGATAAAAAACGCCTTTACGATTGTCTTCATTCAAAACATTCAAAGGAACACTTCCTGAAGTATGCACGACCAGGCGGTTTTTAAACGGAAGTAGCGACGAAATTGCTTCTATTGCATCATCAGAAATCGCGATAATATACAAGTCCGCCTCCGCCAAAGCGTCTAGATTATTTGTGATCTGTTCCAAATTGATTAGGTGAGAAACACTAGCTGTTTGTCTGGAATACACTTGAATTAACTCGATTTCAGTCCCTGAATTTGGAGCGTTTTGAAATGCTGCAATCAAATGTTGTGCTACATTTCCAGAACCGATAAGTACTACTTTTATCATGTGACAAAATTAGCAAAAAAATATTAAGAGTTTTATTCGAAAATTATCCTTTTAAAAAATTCATGATGCCTTTAAAAAGAGACTTTTTACCGTGTATTGAAGAAGCTTTATTTTGGATTTAATTAACAAATGTCAGAATATAGAAGTCAACATTTTTAAGTACTTTTGTGGCACTTTTACAAAACATAATCCCATAAAAATGGATAAAAAAATATTTTCTTTTTTGTTTTCAACTCGATTAATGGCTTTTTTATTTATTGCTTACGCAGTAGCCATGGCAACCGGAACTTTTATCGAAAGTAAATACAACACCGATACCGCAAAAATTTTAATTTACAATGCATGGTGGTTTGAAGCCATTCACGTCTTTTTCTTAATCAATTTTATTGGGAATATTAAGCGTTACCAGCTATTAAAAAAGGAAAAATGGGCTACTTTATTACTCCATTTGTCTTTTATATTAATTATTGCGGGTGCTTTTGTTACGCGTTACATTAGTTATGAAGGAATGATGCCCATTCGCGAAGGCGCAGCTGAAAACCAAATTTTTTCAGATAAAACCTTTTTGACTGTTTTTGTTGATGGCGAATATAAAGGTGAAATGAAACGTAGGGTTTTTGAAAAGAAAGTATTGCTTTCCCCAGCGACTAATAATAGTTTTAGTATTTCCGAAAAGTTTGCTGATACACCGTTTGAAGTAAAATATGAAAACTTCATAATGGGAGCTAAAGAATACATTAAACCTGATCCAAAGGGAACGGTATTTTTAAAAATTGTAGAAGCGGGCGATGGCGGGCGTCACGAGCATTTCTTGAAAGAGGGTGAAGTACAAAACATCCATAACGTTTTATTTTCTTTAAATAAATATACTGACGGTGCTATAAATATAAATACTACTGGAAGTGCTTACACCATTCAAACGCCTTTTGAAGGAAACTTTATGCGAATGGCAGATAAACTTCAGGGCAAAGTGACTAAAGATAATGTGCAACCCTTAATGATGCGTTCGTTATATAGTATTGGCGAAATGCGATTTGTATTTCCAGATTCTGCAGTGAAAGGAATTGTGGATTATGAATCGGATAATGATTTTAAGGCGAAAAGTCATGAGGATGCGGTAACGGTAAAAGTTATTGCTGACGGTCAAGAAAAAATCGTAACCGTATTAGGTTCCAAAGGTAAAGTAGGAGAGGCCAAAACTGTAAAAATTGGGAATATCGATTACTCTTTTTTCTACGGAAGTAAAGCGTATGTGTTGCCTTTCAAGATAAAATTGAATGATTTTATCGCTCAAAAATATCCAGGAACGGAGAAAAGTTATTCTTCATTTGAAAGTAAAGTAACCGTTGAAGATACTAAACCATTTGATGCCAGAATTTATATGAATAATGTTTTAGATTATGATGGATATCGCTTTTTTCAATCAGGATTTGATCCAGATGAAAAAGGAACAATTCTATCTGTAAATCACGATTTTTGGGGAACTGCTTTAACTTACATTGGTTATTTTATGTTGTATTTTGCAATGATGGCGATAATGTTTACGAAGTATTCTCGTTTTGCTGATATTAAACGCAAACTGGAAGTAGTTAAAACGAAGAAAGCTAAATTGTTGACTATATTAGTGTTGATGTTCAGTTTCAACAGTTTTGCGCAAGAGCAAGAACACAATCACGCAGATCATGAAGGACATGCACATACGGAAGCAGAAGCAGCGCCGGCAACACATGCTAATCATAGCAAAAAAATATTCAGTCAAGATGAACTGAATGATTTGATAACTAAATATAAAGTGCCTGCGGAACATGCGGCAAAATTTGGCAGACTTGTTATTCAAGACGGTGGCGGTAGAATGAAACCTATTAATACATTTTCATCAGAATTGTTGCGTAAAGTAAGTCAAGATGATTCTTATAACGGAATGAATTCTGATCAGGTATTTTTGTCCATGACACAATATGCCAGTTATTGGATAGAGATTCCAATTATCCATTTACGTAGAGGTAACGACAGTATTAGAAAGATTATTGGAGTCGACAAGAAAGCTAAATCAGCACCGTTTGTGGCTTTCTTCGATGCAAAAGGAAATTATAAGCTTTCTAAATATTTAGAAGAAGCCTTCAAAGCTGCAAATCCAAACCAATTTGAAAAGGATTTTATAGAAACCGATAAAAGAGTAAATTTAATGGAATCTGCATTAAGTGGTCGTATTCTTAAAATTTTTCCAATTCCAGAAGATAAAAATAATAAGTGGGTTTCTTATTTAGAACTTAACGAAGCAGGTTTTAAAGGAATGGAAGCAACGTATACTAAAAACGTTCTGCCTTTGTATTTCGGTTCTTTGGCAAACGCTTCAACATCTAACGATTATAAAGCATCGGATGAATTATTGGAAAGTATCAATGGTTTCCAAAAACGTTTTGGTAGCAAAGTAAGACCAAGTGAAGAAAGAATTACATCAGAAGTATTGTATAATAAATATGATGTTTTCAATAAGCTTTTTTATTGGTATGCTTTTGCGGCGATTTTGATGTTGTTTTTTACGATTATGCAAATCTTTAAAGAGCGCAAATTATTAGCTATAGCAGTAAATACAATGCATATTATAATAGGATTATTATTTGTAATGCATACAGTGGGCTTAATTGCGCGTTGGTATATTTCAGGTCACGCACCTTGGAGTAATGCGTATGAATCTATTATTTATATTGCATGGGCTACTATGTTTTTTGGTTTGGCTTTCGACAGAAAATCGAAGCTTACTGTGGCTTCATCAGCTTTTGTAACTGCTATGATTCTTTGGGCTGCGAATCTTAACTGGATTGATCCAGAAATTGCAAATTTGCAACCAGTTTTAAATTCGTATTGGTTGATGATTCACGTTGCAGTAATTGTGGCTAGTTATGGCCCGTTTGCATTAGGATTTATTTTAGGAGCAGTTTCATTGTTGTTGATTTCATTTACAAATGAAAAAAACAAAGTCAAAATGGACTTGAATATTCAGGAAATCACCTATATCAACGAGTTAGCATTAACGATAGGTTTGATAATGTTAACAATTGGAAACTTCCTCGGCGGACAATGGGCTAATGAAAGTTGGGGGCGTTATTGGGGATGGGATCCAAAAGAAACTTGGGCCTTAATTAGTATTATGGTATATGCATTTGTCATTCATGCTCGATTTGTTCCTTCTTTAAGAGGAAAATGGATTTTCAATTTAATGAGCATGTTTGCTTTTATATCTATTTTGTTTACGTATTATGGAGTAAATTTTCACTTGGTAGGATTGCATTCTTATGCAAGTGGTGAAGCACATTCATTGAGCTGGATTTGGTATTCTCTTGGAGCAATTACATTGTTTGGAGCCGTTTCTTATCCAAAATTCAAGAAATATTACAAGAAATAAGATTAGTATAATTTAGATATTAAAAAAGGTTCAACTAGAGTTGAACCTTTTTTTTATTCCTCAAAATCAGCTTTATTTATTTTATAATATTCTAATGGAGATACACCAGCAATTTCTTTAAAACTCGTAAAGAAAGGGTTGTAAGAGGTAAATCCAACCTTTTTTGATAGCGAATCTAACGTGTTATTCTTTAAATAATTTTGTTCAATTTGATTGATCGCATCATGAATGCGAATTACTTTTTTATACTCAGTAAATGAAATGGTTGAGTGATATTTAAATAAATAAGAAAGGTGACTTTTGGGGATTTTTAGGTTGTTTGCTAAGTCTGACATAGTCAAATTAGCATTTCTAAACAATTCAAATTTAAGTGAAATGGATTCAATTTCCTTAATGTAATCAATGATATTTGGATCTATTTTTTCTTTAAGAGCTATATGCTGGTGGTTGTTCAGCTGAATATCAGAATTTTTTTTCCAAATACCATTTATCACTAAAGTATTTTTTTTATTCTCATTGATCTTTTGGTGAAGCACACTATAGCCGTAAAGAATTTCTGGAGAACGTAATATTTTAAATAAAATAGTTAACCAAATCAATGCTGATATCCATTGATAGCTGTGTCCTCTAATACTTTCATCAAAATATATTTCCATTGAAATTGATATAAATAGTCTAGATATTGTGAGTATAAGTCCAATAAATAAATAAAGTGTCCAGTTATTTATTAATTTATTTTGTTTCTGAATCACTTTTATATCTCCTTTTCTAGTCCAAATAGTATTTCTTAACAGCCGATAACATAAAATAACATACGTGATAGAAAACATAAAAAAAAATCCATATGTGATCATTTCTATATGTTTTGAATCAAGATCAAAATAATCTCGATTTATAGTAAATAGAAATAGCGCTACGGGGAATACGAAATGTAAAATCTCTTTTGAATTTAGTTTTCTGTTATTTTCAGATAAATTTTTAAAGTACAGATAGCAAATTGGAATTACTACTAGGGAGAAATTAGAATATTTGAAATAAGTAGCTCTAAAATTGGAATCGAAAATAAAATTGGTCAATCCAGATAAGAAAAAACGTAATGATATGATCAGTATAAATAGAATAATGTACAAGTTCATTATTCTATTGGATTTATAATTTGTAAAAATTAAAAAAGTAGTTATTAATCCTATTAATCCAGTAATTACGAAAAGTAGATTTGAAAGCATTTTTGTTAATTTTTTCTAAAATTTAAAATTACAATTTTTTTTTAAAGTTGAATAATTTAGTTGCTATATATTGAAAATATACCAAAGTTACATTAGGATGCTCTCTTTTAAAAAGAATAGTTCTCTCCTGTAATTTTAATAATTTCAATTAGTTACGCTGTTTTTTATCTCTACTTTATATTTTTAGAGTTACTAAAAACTGAAAAGTTATTACTAATCAGCTACATTTCTGTTTAAATGCATTTTTTATCGATGAAATACATTATTTTAAATTAATATTGTTTAAAATTAATTTCATGAGGTACTTACTTATATTTTTTACAGTCACCTTTCATGGACAAGTTTTACACCATCAAATGTTATCATCTCAAGGTGTGTCTAAAATTTTGTCAGATGGAACGGTAATATCTCAAACAATCGGACAGCAAAGTCTCAATGGAACTTCAAATAAGGACTATGTTGTAATGCAAGGTTTTCAACAAAGCTTTTGGGGAAAATACATTGCTTTAAATACAGTAGAAACAATTAAAACGATAACGTTTCCTAATCCATTTATTCAAACAGTGAACTTTGAATTTTCAAAAGTCATTACAGAGGATATACATATTACTGTATTTGATTTAGGCGGTCGGTTGGTATTTGAACAAACAAAAAAAGCGGATGATTTAGTATTAACTATTACACTTCCTTTTTTACCTAGCTCAGAATATTTAGTTCGATTAAACACTTCAAGTTTTACGCATTTCACTAAAATCATCAAAATATGATAAAAAAATACCTTTTTTTTATTGCTCTAATCGTAACATCTCAAGTTTTTTTTAAAAGGTTTTACCTGAATTTTGAAAATAATTTGAATACTGACATCTCTCAAACTTCATTTGCAGCCTCAAGTACTGGTACCTGTATTTTCTTTATTAATTTTATTATATAGATCTAAAAAATCCATCAAATCAGGCTAGATGTAATTCGTTTTTTTCTTGTTTTTAATCATTTCTCAATAAAAAGCAATGATTTAATTTCATTGGAATTGATAGTATCAACCCCGTATTTAAGAAAAGGAATAAGCGCATAAAGTTACTTACGTTGTACAACTATTTTTGCAGAAATTAACGTATAATTTACAATACCAAGAAATATAATCATGTACACTAATTGAAATTCATTTTACTAAAAAATATTGAACCATGAAAAAAATAATTTTATTTTTTATGTTTTTTTTATGCGCTAAGAGTTTTGCGCAAACCAAGGGGATAACTTATCAAGCTTTAATTCTAAATCCATCTGAAGGAAAAGTTTCATCTGCAACTAATGTAAATTCACCTTTAGTGAGTAAGAATATTTGCATGCTATTTAAATTTGTTGATGAGTTTTCAAATGTCGAGTATCAAGAGTTTATTAGAACGAAAACTGATCCATACGGGATGGTGAATTTAATCATTGGATCTGGAACACAAACCGCAGGATATTCAACTTCTTTCGAAAAAATTTCTTGGGATTCATTAGAAAAGAATTTAGTAGTTGGGATAAGTTTTAGTGGTGATTGTTCTTCATTTACAGAAATAAGTAATCAACCTTTTAGTTCTGTTCCTTTTGCTTATTCGTCATTAAATGCTGTGAATGTCACAGGTGTTGTAGCTTTAGAAAATGGGGGTACAAATGCGACTACAATTGTTGGTGCTAAAACTAATTTGAGACTTGAAAATGTAGATAACACTACAGATTTCAATAAACCAATTAGTACAGCTACAGCAATAGCTTTGAATTTAAAAGAGGATACAATTAACAAAAGTACGAATGTAACTTTAGATGGGAATTCAGATAATAAATATCCAACTGTAAAATCTGTTAAAAAATATGTAGACTCTAGTGTTTCCTTCAATTTATCAGGTTTAACGAATGAGATTTCCAGAGCAACTTTAGCTGAAAATACAATCGCTGCGAATTTAAGTACTGAAGTAAACCGAGCCACTACTGCTGAAGCAACGAAAGAAGATGCTGTAAATAAAAGTACAGATGGAACATTTACTTCAAATTCAGATGTGAAATTCCCAACAGAAAAAGCGACAAAAACATATGTAGACGCAAGTGCTTCATCGAATTCATTAGCTTTAACGAATGAGATTTCTAGAGCGACTTTAGCGGAAAATACAATCGTTAGTAATTTGGCTACAGAAACCGAAAGAGCGACTTTAGTGGAAACTACTTTAGCAACGAATTTAACTGCGGAAGTAACTAGAGCAACTGCTGCCGAAGCTACAAAAGAAGATGTCTCGAATAAAAGTACAGACGGAAGTTTTACTTCGAATTCAGATGTGAAATTCCCAACAGAAAAAGCGACAAAAACATATGTGGATGCAAGTTCATCTTCAAATTCTGTGGCTTTAACGAATGAGATTTCTAGAGCAACTTTAGCTGAAAATACAATCACTAGCAATTTGCTTTCAGAAACCGAAAGAGCGACTTTAGCAGAAACGACAAATGCAACTGCAATTGCTTCGGAAGCAAACCGTGCAACTTTAGCGGAAACTACTTTAGCAACGAATTTAAATGCGGAAGTAAACAGAGCAACTTCTGCTGAAGCAACGAAAGAAGATTCCTCAAATAAAAGCACGGACGGAAGTTTTGGTTCGAATTCAGATGTGAAATTCCCAACAGAAAAAGCGACAAAAACCTACGTTGATGCAAGTTCATCTTCAAATTCTGTGGCTTTAACGAATGAGATTTCTAGAGCCACTTTAGCTGAAAATACAATCGCTACGAATTTGGTTTCAGAAACCGAAAGAGCGACTTTAGCAGAAACGACAAATACTACTGCAATTACTTCGGAAGCAAATCGCGCCACTTTAGCGGAAACTACTTTAGCAACGAATTTAAGTATTGAAGTAAACCGAGCAACTGTTGCTGAAGCTACAAAAGAAGATATAGCAAATAAAAGTACAGACGGAAGTTTTACTTCAAATTCAGATGTGAAATTCCCAACAGAAAAAGCGACAAAAACCTATGTGGATGCAAGTTCATCTTCAAATTCTTTGGCTTTAACGAATGAGATTTCTAGAGCGACTTTAGCGGAAAACACAATTGCTACTAATTTGGTGTCAGAAACCGAAAGAGCGACTTTAGCAGAATCGACAAATGCAACTGCAATTACTTCGGAAGCAAACCGTGCAACTTTGGCAGAAACTACTTTAACTACGAATTTAACTGCGGAAGTAAATCGAGCCACTACTGCTGAAGCAACGAAAGAAGATGCTTTGAATAAAAGTACAGACGGAAGTTTTACTTCGAATTCAGATGTGAAATTCCCAACAGAAAAAGCGACAAAAACCTACGTTGATGCAAGTTCATCTTCAAATTCTTTGGCTTTAACGAATGAGATTTCTAGAGCGACTTTGGCGGAAAATGCAATCGCTAGTAATTTGGTTTCAGAAACCGAAAGAGCGACTTTAGCAGAATCGACAAATACTACTGCAATTGCTTCGGAAGTAAACCGTGCGACTTTAGCAGAAACTACTTTAGCAACGAATTTAAGTGCGGAAGTAAATCGAGCCACTACTGCTGAAGCAACGAAAGAAGATGCTGTGAATAAAAGTACAGACGGAAGTTTTACTTCGAATTCAGATGTGAAATTCCCAACAGAAAAAGCGACAAAAACCTACGTTGATGCAAGTTCATCTTCAAATTCTTTGGCTTTAACGAATGAGATTTCTAGAGCGACTTTAGCGGAAAATGCAATCGCTAGTAATTTGGTTTCAGAAACCGAAAGAGCGACTTTGGCAGAAACGACAAATACTACTGCAATTGCTTCGGAAGTAAACCGTGCGACTTTAGCAGAAACTACTTTAGCAACGAATTTAAGTACTGAAGTAAACCGAGCTACTACTGCTGAAGCAACGAAAGAAGATGCTGTAAATAAAAGTACAGATGGAACATTTACATCGAATTCAGATGTGAAATTCCCAACAGAAAAAGCAACAAAAACCTATGTGGATGCATCAGCTTCTTCAAATTCTGTGGCTTTAACGAATGAGATTTCTAGAGCCACTTTAGCGGAAAATACAATCGCTAGTAATTTGGTTTCAGAAACCGAAAGAGCGACTTTAGCGGAAGCGAATAATGCAACTGCAATTACTTCGGAAGTAAACCGTGCAACTTTGGCAGAAACTACTTTAGCAACGAATTTAAGTACTGAAGTAAACCGAGCCACTACTGCTGAAGCAACGAAAGAAGATGCTGTAAATAAAAGTACAGATGGAACTTTTACATCAAATTCAGATTTAAAATTCCCAACTGTAAAAGCAACAAAAACGTATGTAGACGCAAGTGCTTCATCGAATTCATTAGCTTTAACGAATGAGATTTCTCGAGCGACTTTGGCGGAAAACACAATTGCTACTAATTTGGTGTCAGAAACCGAAAGAGCGACTTTAGCAGAATCGACAAATGCAACTGCAATTACTTCGGAAGCAAACCGTGCAACTTTGGCAGAAACTACTTTAGCTACGAATTTAAATGCGGAAGTAAACAGAGCAACTTCTGCTGAAGCAACGAAAGAAGATTCCTCAAATAAAAGCACGGACGGAAGTTTTGCTTCGAATTCAGATGTGAAATTCCCAACAGAAAAAGCGACAAAAACATATGTAGACGCAAGTGCTTCATCGAATTCATTAGCTTTAACGAATGAGATTTCTAGAGCCACTTTAGCGGAAAATACAATCGCCAGTAATTTGGCTACAGAAACCGAAAGAGCGACTTTAGCAGAAACGACAAATGCAACTGCAATTACTTCGGAAGTAAATCGTGCGATTTTAGCGGAAACTACTTTAGCAACCAATTTAAGTACTGAAGTAAACCGAGCCACTGCTGTTGAAGCGACTAAAGAAGATGCTGTAAATAAAAGTACAGATGGAACATTTACTTCAAATTCAGATGTGAAATTCCCAACAGAAAAAGCGACAAAAACCTACGTTGATGCAAGTTCATCTTCAAATTCTGTGGCTTTAACGAATGAGATTTCTAGAGCGACTTTAGCGGAAAATGCAATCGCTAGTAATTTGGTTTCAGAAACCGAAAGAGCGACTTTAGCGGAAGCGAATAATGCAACTGCAATTACTTCGGAAGTAAACCGTGCAACTTTGGCAGAAACTACTTTAGCAACGAATTTAAGTACTGAAGTAAACCGAGCCACTACTGCTGAAGCAACGAAAGAAGATGCTGTAAATAAAAGTACAGATGGAACTTTTACATCAAATTCAGATTTAAAATTCCCAACAGAAAAAGCGACAAAAACCTACGTTGATGCAAGTTCATCTTCAAATTCTGTGGCTTTAACGAATGAGATTTCTAGAGCGACTTTAGCTGAAAATACAATCGCTAGCAATTTGGTTTCAGAAACCGAAAGAGCGACTTTAGCAGAAACGACAAATACTACTGCAATTACTTCGGAAGTAAATCGTGCGATTTTAGCGGAAACTACTTTAGCAACGAATTTAACTGCGGAAGTAACTAGAGCAACTGCTGCCGAAGCTACAAAAGAAGATACAGCAAATAAAAGTACAGACGGAAGTTTTACTTCAAATTCAGATGTGAAATTCCCAACTGAAAAAGCAACAAAAACCTACGTTGATGCAAGTGCATCTTCAAATTCTGTGGCTTTAACAAATGAGATTTCTAGAGCCACTTTAGCGGAAAATACAATCGCTAGTAATTTGGTTTCAGAAACCGAAAGAGCGACTTTAGCTGAAACGACTTTAGCAACGAATTTAACTGCGGAAGTAACTAGAGCAACTGCTGCCGAAGCTACAAAAGAAGATGCCTCGAATAAAAGCACAGACGGAAGTTTTACATCAAATTCAGATGTGAAATTCCCAACAGAAAAAGCGACAAAAACCTATGTGGACGCAAGTGCTTCATCCAATTCTTTGGCTTTAACGAATGAGATTTCTAGAGCCACTTTAGCTGAAAATACAATCGCTGCGAATTTGCTTTCAGAAACCGAAAGAGCGACTTTAGCGGAAGCGAATAATGCAACTGCAATTACTTCGGAAGTAAACCGTGCAACTTTGGCAGAAACTACTTTAGCAACGAATTTAAGTACTGAAGTAAACCGGGCTACTGTTGCTGAAGCTACAAAAGAAGATACAGCAAATAAAAGTACAGACGGAAGTTTTACATCAAATTCAGATGTGAAGTTCCCAACTGAAAAAGCAACAAAAACGTATGTAGACGCAAGTTCATCTTCAAATTCTTTGGCTTTAACGAATGAGATTTCTAGAGCCACTTTAGCTGAAAATACAATCACTAGCAATTTGGTTTCAGAAACTGAAAGAGCAACTTCAGCAGAAACGACAAATGCAACTGCAATTACTTCCGAAACTAATCGCGCCACTTTAGCAGAAACTATTTTAGTAACGAATTTAAGTACTGAAGTAAACCGAGCTACTACTGCTGAAGCAACGAAAGAAGATGCTGTAAATAAAAGTACAGACGGAAGTTTTAATTCGAATTCAGATGTGAAATTCCCAACAGAAAAAGCGACAAAAACGTATGTCGACGCAAGTGCTTCATCCAATTCTTTGGCTTTAACGAATGAGATTTCTAGAGCCACTTTAGCTGAAAATACAATCGCTGCGAATTTGCTTTCAGAAACCGAAAGAGCGACTTTAGCGGAAGCGAATAATGCAACTGCAATTACTTCGGAAGTAAACCGTGCAACTTTGGCAGAAACTACTTTAGCAACGAATTTAAGTACTGAAGTAAACCGAGCTACTGTTGCTGAAGCTACAAAAGAAGATACAGCAAATAAAAGTACAGACGGAAGTTTTACTTCGAATTCAGATGTGAAGTTCCCAACTGAAAAAGCAACAAAAACGTATGTAGACGCAAGTTCATCTTCAAATTCTGTAGCTTTAACAAATGAGATTTCTAGAGCAACTTTAGCGGAAAATACAATCGCTAGTAATTTGGTGTCAGAAACCGAAAGAGCGACTTTAGCTGAAACTACTTTAGCAACGAATTTAACTGCGGAAGTAACTAGAGCAACTGCTGCCGAAGCTACAAAAGAAGATGCCTCGAATAAAAGCACAGACGGAAGTTTTACATCAAATTCAGATGTGAAATTCCCAACAGAAAAAGCGACAAAAACATATGTGGACGGAACGACTGTAACAGCTTCGACCGCTTTAACCACAGAAATAAACAGAGCTACAACCGCTGAAAATACGATTACTGTAAATTTGGTTGCTGAAACAAATAGAGCAACTTCAGCAGAAACGACTTTAGCCACTAATTTAACAACATCAATTTCCATGTTCCATGCTTTATTAGATTTAAAAGCATCTGTGGAATCCCCAACATTCACCGGAACGGTTTCTGGAGTTACAGCTGCAATGGTTGGATTAGAAAATGTGAACAATACAAGTGATGCAGACAAACCCGTTTCTGCAGCGACGCAAACGGCATTGGAAACAAAAGCGAATTTAGAGTCTCCACATTTAACAGGAACACCCTTGGCCCTGACCGCTATAGCAGGAACTAACACAACACAAATTGCTACAACTGAATTTGTAACTGATGCTATTACAACGGTAAGTACAAATACAAGTACAAATTTTGTTAATTTAACAACGAATCAAACTATTGCGGGAACTAAAAATTTCACATCAGATGCGACTATTAATGGAGTTACGGTTGGAAGAGGTAAGTTCAATGAGAATTCAAATACAGCAGTTGGATTAGGGGCTTTGGAAGCTAATGCCGGTTACGCAAATACCGGAATAGGTAGAGGAGCTTTAGCATTAAATGATAGTGGAAATGGAAATACTGCACTTGGTTATATAGCATTGTCTAATAGTAAATCTGGTGTCGATAATGTTTCCATAGGAGGTTCAAGTTTGTTAAAAAATATTTCCGGTTCTCAAAATACTGCAATTGGTAATCGTGCAGATGTTGCTTCTGATGGAATTACAAATTCAGTTGCGATTGGTGCGAATGCTATTGTTACGGCATCTAATACAATTCAATTAGGTTCCGATGGAAGTGGTTCTCAAACTGCGGTAACTAATGTAAATACAAGTGCCATAATTACTGCTATTGGATATAAAATACCAAGTGGTACAGCGTCTCAATATTTAATGGCTAATGGTACTATTTCAACTGGAGCCATACCATTACAAGAGATAGCTGATGAATTTACCGCAACTGAATCAGTGATAAATTTCATTTTGTCTCAGACACCATCTGTAAATAGTAAAGTAAAAATGTATGTAAATGGTATTCGAATTAGTAACGCTGCATATAGTTGGACTGGAACTGCATTAACTTATATTCCTGCTAACAATGGTTCCTATTCATTATCCGTAAATGATAGAATTCAATTTGATTATTTTTATTAATAAATAACTTTCAATATAGGTATATCATGGGATTTTATAAAAAAATATTTATCTTTATTTTGATTGTTGCTGGTTTTGAAGGGTATTCTCAAAACACGTTAGACAAATTAGGGCTTACGAGTGCTACGCCTGCGGCAGGAGCTTATAGTTTGAGGAAATTAAGCAGCTCTTACGCTGGTAATGCCATACAGGTAAGACGTAGTACCGATAATACTACTCAAGATATCGGTTTTGATGGTAATGGAGATATGGACACTGCCGCATTGTTGACTTTTGTCGGTGCAAATAATGGTTTCGTGACTATTTGGTACGATCAAAGTGGGAATGGAAACAATGCCATTCAAAATACACTAATAAATCAACCAAAAATTAGTACTTCTGGAGTTATTGAAAGATTAAACGGATTACCAACAATACTTTTCTCAGGATCACAATTTTTAGTAGTGACATCCACTGCATTCAATAATGATTTGACTGGTTGTCTGGTTTATAAAGCCTTAAATTCAAATACAAGTAGTGGAGGTGCTAATACTTGGTATAGAATGAACGGTATATTTGGTTCTGAGCAGCCTGGTGGCACTACAGACTTTGCATATGGTATTTACAATAATAAATTTACTGCAGGAAACGGGTCGTCAGATAATTCTGTGGCAGGAAGTACAATTGTAAATGACAATACCACTCGGATACATTCTTGGACCAGAAATAGATCTAATGGACAAATATTTTTATACTCTAACGGAGCAATTGATGGCACTGCAAATCGTAACAGTGGAACATTTTCAGCGGTGACATCAGTAGCTATTGGTGCCAATCAGACTTTTAGTGGAGGACAAGTATTTTATAATGGTAACGTGAGTGAGTTAATCTTGTTTTCAACGGTATTAACCGCACCTCGCCAGACAATTGAATCTAAACAAGGGATTTACTACGGTGTGTGTACTTTGGCAACTCAACCAAGCGCTAACAACCAGTCAGTTACATTGGGAGGAACGCCTACTACTCTAAGTGTGTTGTCTGGCGATCCTGACACAACATACCAGTGGTACAGCAATACTGTGAAGTCAAATACTGGTGGATTACTTCTTTTAGGAGAAACCAATACGAGTTATACGCCAAATACCGCTGTAGAGGGAACTCAATATTACTATGCTGTTGTTTCTTCCGCAACCACCATTTGCAATAGTAATGTTTCTGGATATGTTCGTGTAGGTATTGAAATTACTACTCAACCAGCCAATTTTAATCAAACAATAATTCAAAATAGTTCCGTAAGTAGTTTAAACATTGTAGCTACCGGTAATAGTATAACTTACCAATGGTATAAAAACTTAAGTATTAGCAATACTGGTGGAACATTAATTACTGGTGCCACTGCAAGTTCTTACGTACCTCTAAGTACTGATTTAGGAACAACTTATTACTACGTTGTGGTTTCTGGAAACAATACTGTTTTAGTAAGCAATCCATCAGGAGCTATAAAGATTACTACAACTCCCGTAATTTGGAATGGACCAACTATAACTTTTAGTAAAGCGAACTATGCCGATTATACTTTAGAACAGAATCAAGATGTTATTACGAGTACAGTTAAGTTAACCAGGGCAGATCAGCAAGGCTTATTTAACATTGCTACAGAAAGTTGGTTTGGAGGACTTTCTCCATCAAACACGGAATGGGCAGAGGGTTTATTGATAAACTATGCAAATTTAACTTATACAAATTGGCAACAAGCAGTTAATTACAATGCCGTAAATAGCATCAATAAAACATATGTCGTGCATTTGATTAATGAGAATATTTTTTTAGAATTAACAATACTTGCATGGACTTCGGGAGCGAGTGGGGGTGGATTTACGTATTCCAGAACTACAGCGTGTGTACCGCCCTCAGAGCCTATAGCAAATAATCAAAGTTTTAATTCTCCGGCTACCATTGC
The DNA here is from genome assembly GCF_004349135.1 of Flavobacterium sandaracinum. Lineage (GTDB taxonomy): Bacteria > Bacteroidota > Bacteroidia > Flavobacteriales > Flavobacteriaceae > Flavobacterium > Flavobacterium sandaracinum. The sequence goes on from NZ_SMFN01000002.1 coordinate 205,505, forward strand.
AGATTTGGTTGCAACAGGAACTAACATTAAATGGTATTTGGCTAGTTTAGGAGGAAGTCCTTTGGTTTCCTCAGTTGGTTTAACTTCAGCAACTTACTACGTTACACAAACAGTAAATAACTGTGAAAGTGCTAGAAAACCAATTGCAGTAACTATTGTAAGCTGTTTAGAACCAATAATTAGCAATTTTAATGACAGTACTAAAACCTACTATGATTCAAATTATACTGTTGTAGCGCCTTTTAGTAACAGTTCTGGGATTTTCACTTATACGAGTAGTAATCCATCAGTAGCAACAATTAGTGGGACTACGGTAAATATTATAGGTTCAGGAAGTACCACAATTAGTGCTACTCAGGACGCTAACGGAATTTATTGTTCAGGCAGTGCTACCGCTACTTTAATTGTAAATACTGTTTCAGTACTTACTAATAACGGTCAAATAACCAATAGTAATCCAAATTATGTAAACAAAAATGGTGCTGCAGGAAGTAATAGTGGGGTAAGTGCGAACGGTCAAGCAAAAGTAACTAAATCCAATTAAAATTTTAATTATCTGAAAAGAGGTAAATTCTTTCCATAAAAAAAGGTTCAACTTTGCGGTGCGGTTGAACCTTTTTATTGTCTAAGAAAATATGTTTTTACACTTTTCCTAACGTATATAATTGCTCCATTGTAGGAGTTAAACTTCCGCCTTTAGGCTCAAGTGTAATTCCAAATGCTTCTGCTTCATTAGCATTATTTACAGCAAATAATTTTTGTTCATTTACATCAAAGTCTTCCAATAATCCAATGCTGGTAGGAGTCAATGGGCTTAATTTTAAGGCCCAAACTTGATACACCATTCCTTCTGGTGGTTCTGGTAAACCAGCAGCGTCAATGTAAACGACTTTCGTATCTTGATTCCAATACACTTTAGCCGAAGATTCCGGAGCAATTGCCTGTCCACCAAGGGCCACAACCGTATTTTTAATATCCCTAACAACCGCTAAACTGGTTTCATTAGCCGAATTTTTCAATTTTAATACATTAAACTCTTTCTCTAATTTTGCTTTTTCATTTTCAGTATTGGCGACTTGCGTTGACGTCTGATTCAACTGATTGTATTGGTAACCAATACCCACCAATAATAACACAGCTGCGGCCCACCCAATGTATTGAGACCTGTTTTTAGTAGGTTCTAATTGTATGACTTCGGCATGTTTTAGCTCTAATTTCTCTTTAATTTTTTCGAAATTAGCTACCGAATGAAATGGTGAAAAACTAGATGATAGTGCAATAATTGCTTTTTCAATTGCTATAATTTCTGCATTTATTTCCGGGTTGGTTTTTGCCATAGCTGTAACTTCCTCGTTTTCGGTTTCACTTAATAAACCGTAAACATAAAGTTCCAGAATTCCTGATTCAATATATTCTTTTGTTTCCATTATACTTTCAAATAATTTCGTAGATCATTAATACAATTTCTATTTTGTGTTTTTACCGTTCCTAAAGGAATTGCCAACTCGTCCGAAGCTTCTTGTTGGGTGTAGCCTTTGAAAAACAGTAAATCAATTATTTGTATACATTTTGGTTTCAGTCTTTTTACAAATTCCTGTAAACCTATAGTATCCACCTTGTCCGATAGTTTAGAACTGTCTTCAAAATGATTTACGAAATTATCAGTAGAAAGGTTTTTTTGACTGTTATTAAAGTTTTTAGAACGCAGTTTATCAATAGAAGTATTTCTGGCAATATTGAGAATCCAAGTATAAAATCTCCCCTTGCTTTCATGGTAGGAATCAATGTTCTTCCATATTTTAACAAACACCTCTTGTAGGACGTCTTCGGCTTCTTCTCTGTTTTTTACAAGCACATTGATAACTGAAAATAAACTTTTGGAATACATATCATATAAATGTGTAAATGCCCTTTCGTCTTTCTTGTAAACTAATACTAATAACTCTTCTTGACTCATATCTTATTGTTTTTCTATTACAAACTTATACATTCTTATTTAAAAATATTCAATTTTAACGAATTCAAGATAGTAAAATAAATAAACTAAAAATAATTGTATTTTTTTTAAGAACTTAAGGTACTGATTTATTGATGATTAAAAATTAAATTGTTTTTTTTTAAGAATTTAGAAAACCAAATTGGAAACTATCCCGTAAATGACTTTATAACCTTTTAAATTTTAACAAAATGAAAAAAACAAAAATGATTTTAGGTCTGTCGCTAGTGGCGATTTCAGGCTTGATTTTAGTAGCAGCGGATCACATTGATGCTCCAGGAACAATGTCGGGAGATGCAGGTGACATTACAGATGTATATGCTTTCCAAGGACAAAACACAAGTAATTTAGTGTTCGCAGTAAACACACAAGGATTGTTAAGTCCTAACGCTACAGGCGCTGCAACATTTAAAGACAATGTTATGGTAGAAATCAATATTGACAACAACGGTGATAATATTGAAGACTTAGTAATTCAAGCTATCAAAAGAGATGACAAAATGTATTTCTTTGGTCCAGTTGCTCCAGGAACTACAGGAATAACTAGCACAGTTAAAACTGGTGCAGCAGCAGGAAGTGTGAAAATATCTCAATATGGTGCAGCTGCTGTGACTGCTGAGCAAAACGGAATGAAATTTTTTGCAGGACCAAGAGATGATCCTTTCTTTTTTGATTTAGGTCAATTCCAAGCAATTCTTGGAGGAACAGCAACAGGATTTAATAATCCAGGTACTGATACATTTGCAGGGACCAATGTAATGTCAATTGTAGTAGAAGTTCCTAAAACAATGTTAGGCTCTTCAAGTACAATTAATGTTTGGGCAGAAACTAAGAAAAAACAATAATTAATTTTATTAAAAAAAGTAAAAACATGAAATCGAAATTTACGATTTCTTAAATACAAACATCATGAGTAAAACAAATAAATTCAAAATTATAACAATCGCACTAGTAGCTGCAGTTGTTTCAGTAAATTGTGACAATGACGATTCAAACGGTGATTCTTCCGTAAACCTTGATTTTTCAGGAACTTTTGTTCAGCAAGATCAAATGGCAAGACCAGCAATCAATACGGTATTCGTTGCTTCAGGACAACCTAAAGATGACTTTAATGTTGCAATTCCATCGGCAATGGGAGCAAAATACCAATCTATTTTTCAATCTAGATTATTGGCTTTGAATCCTGCTTATACGACTAATGCTTTAGGTCAAACTGCTGCTCAGCTTTCGGGTCTTCTAGCAACAGATGTATTGGGAGTTTCTAAAACGGCTCCAACTACTTTCTTCGATGGAACTAATGTTTTAACAGGAAGAGCTTTGGCAGATGATGTCATAGATGTAGAGCTTTTATTAATTTTTGGTGGACCAACAGGTGGATCTAATCCAGGTCTGACTAAAGATAATGTGAATTCAAATGATAAAGCATTTAGTACAACTTTCCCTTACTTAGCTTCTGCTTGGTAATATTTTAAAAAAAAAACAGAGTGCATGCAATAAATTTCGCTCTGTTTTTTTTAAACAAACAAACAAACAAAACAATTAGAGTATGAAAACTTTAAAAACACTATTATTTTTAGTTTTCACAATCCTATTTATATTCGGTTGCGATACTAAATCAGAACAAATTACAAAAGCAGAGGACTATAATAAATACTTGACTTTAAAAGAAAATATAGGACTCAAGTATGCTCATAAAGAAATAGACTATTGGCAAAAAAAATTCGATGCAGCGCCAAATCAAATCAGTTATTTAAGTCAGTTAGCATCAAATTACAACATGCTTTTTGAATATACTGGAGATGTAAAAAATCTATATAAAACCGAAGAATTACTGACAAAATCTAATGAAGCCTACGATTATTCAAGAGTTTCAACCATTCGATCTTTGTCCAGAAATTATATTTCACAACACCGCTTTAAAGAAGCATTAATTTTGGCTAATAAAGCATTAGCAATAGGCGAAGGGAAAAAAGAAACTCAAAAATTATTGTTTGATGTTCAAATGGAACTGGGAAATTATCCTGAGGCGGTCATAAATTTGAATGCCATTAGAGACATGAACAGCTTTGATTATTTGATTCGCTTGGCAAAGTGGAACGATCATAAAGGCGATTTGGATACCGCTATCACTTTCATGGAAAAAGCAAGAGATATTGCTGATAAAGAAGACAATAAAGTACTTAAAATTTGGTCGTATTCTAATTTAGGAGATTTTTATGGACATGCTGGAAGAATTCAGGAATCGTATGACAGTTACTTGAAAACATTAGCATTAGATCCTAATTATTCCTATGCTTTAAAAGGTATTGCGTGGATTGTTTTTTCTAATGAAAGAAATGTGAATGAGGCCAACAGAATTATTGATGCTATCGCTGCCACTCATAACACGCCTGATTTTTATTTATTGAAATCTCAAATCGCCCAATTTGAAGGAAATAAAAGTGAGGAAATGAAAAATAGAAATTCCTATTTTTCTATGATGGAGAAAAATAATTATGGTGCTATGTACAATAAATACAATGCTTTGATTTATGCTGATGATAAACAAACAGCTCAAAAAGCATTAGAAATTGCTAAAATTGAAGTTGAGCACAGACCTACTGCAGATTCTTATGATTTGTTGGCGTGGTCTTACTTAAATGTGGGCGAGAATAAAAAAGCATTAGAAATCGCTCAGAATCATGTAGTTGGAAAATCTTTCGAACCAAAGGTACAGTATCATTTGGCAATGATTTACAAAGCAAATAATTTAGCGCTTAAAACGAAACCGATTAAGGAAGAATTACTATCCAGTTTGTATGAATTGGGACCGAACTTCGAGAAAAAGGTAAACCAATTATAGCGTATGAAAAATATTATTGTAGTGATGATTACCCTTTTTGGGTTGTCTTCGTATGCCCAAATCCAAAAAGGAAAAGTCTTGGATCGCGACGGAAATCCTGTTGAGAATGCTTATTTAGTAAACACCAATTCCGAAAGCCATGCACACACGAACGAATTCGGGATGTTCAGTTTGGATAAAACAGTTATTGGAAATGTGATTAAAATAACGGCTTTAGGATATAAAAAATCAGATTTCACCATTGTTTCTTCGGATGATACAATTATTTTGGAGGATGATATTTTTAGATTAGACGAAATTGTTATTCAACCCAAACTATCAGCCATGAATGTCATTTCTAAAATAGATTTGCAAACGACACCGGTAAATTCTTCGCAGGAAATTTTACGAAAAGTACCAGGATTATTTATCGGGCAACATGCCGGTGGAGGTAAAGCTGAACAAATATTTTTGAGAGGTTTTGACATCGATCACGGAACGGATATTGCCATTTCGGTAGATGGAATGCCTGTAAATATGGTGTCTCACGCACATGGTCAGGGTTACGCTGATTTGCATTTTGTAATCCCGGAAACGGTAGAAAAAATAGATTTTGGAAAAGGAACGTATTATGCCAACAAAGGGGATTTTGCTACGGCAGGATACGTTGCCTTCCAAACTAAGGATAAAATTGAAAAAAGTAGTATTGGTGTCGAAGTAGGGCAATTCAATACGCTGAGAACGGTGGGGCTTTTTAATCTTTTGGGCAACCAAAAAACGCAAAGTGCTTACATTGCCACAGAATATATCCTAACAGATGGTCCATTTGATTCTCCACAAAATTTTAACAGAGTCAATTTATTGGGTAAATATTCTGCTATTTTGAAGGATAACAGCAAATTTTCAATCTTGGCTTCTCGCTTTACCAGCAAATGGGACGCTTCTGGTCAAATTCCGCAACGTTTAGTTGATAATGGAACGATTTCAAGATTTGGTGCGGTTGATGATACTGAAGGAGGAACTACTTCTCGAACCAATTTTAATGCGAGTTTAAGCAAGCCAATTGATGAAAATACGTTCTTAAAGGCAAATGCTTTTTATTCCAATTATCAATTTGAATTGTATTCTAATTTTACTTTTTTCTTGGATGATCCAATAAATGGCGACCAAATTAAACAGAAAGAAAACAGGGATATTTATGGAATGAATGCCGAGTTGAATAAGAAAACGAAATTAAATGAGGTGGATGTTTTGTTACAGCTTGGTGGAGGTTTTCGTGCAGATGCAACAACAGATACGGAGCTTTCACATACTTTGAATAGAAGAACGGTTCTTGAGAATATACAATTAGGGGATATTAATCAAGCTAATTTGTTTTCCTATTTCAATTCTGAATTCAATTTTGGAAAACTGATGATTAACCCAGCGATTCGATTGGATTATTTTAAATTCAATTACCAAGATAAATTGATGGAGAATTACAAAACACAATCGGAATCGAAAGTGAAATTTTCTCCAAAACTAAATTTTATTTATTCACAGAATAATAATTTACAATTTTTTGTAAAATCAGGGATGGGTTTCCATTCGAATGATACGCGTGTAGTTGTTCAAAACAGTGGAAAGCAAATTTTACCAACCGCTATAGGAACGGATATTGGTACCATTTGGAAACCATTTCCTAAGTTAATTGTGAATTCAGCTTTGTGGTATTTATTTTTGGAACAAGAGTTTGTTTACGTGGGAGATGCCGGAATCATTGAGCCAAGCGGAAAATCAAGACGAGTGGGAGCAGAGTTAGGATTGCGTTATCAGTTGAACGACTGGTTGTATTTTGATGCTGATGCAAATTATACGTACGCTAGGAGTATTGACGAACCTAAGGGACAAGATTACATACCGTTAGCACCAGATTTTACCACGACAGGAGGATTGAGTTTCCAAAAATTGAATGGTTTTTCAGGTGGAATTCGCTACCGATATTTGAAAAATCGTCCAGCAAATGAAGATAATTCAATCGTTGCCAAAGGTTATTTTATTTCCGATTTAAATGTTAATTATCAATATAAGAATATCAATTTCGGAATTGCAGTAGAGAATATATTTGACACAGCATGGAACGAAACACAGTTTGCAACAGAATCCAGGCTTCAAATTGAGCCTGAAAGTGTTGAAGAAATTCATTTTACTCCAGGAACGCCTTTCTTCATGAAGGGAAAGATTACCTATACGTTTTAAATACCACATTAAGATTTGTTGTTTATTTGTTTGGAGGTCTGGCATTTCATAGTGTCAGGCTTCTTTTTTTATTTAACTACTGTTTAACTAAAAAACACTTTTTTAAAACAAATATTTATTTAATTTTATAAAAAATTTCAATTATGAAAAAACTTGTATTTATAGCAACTTGTACTTTAGTATTACTTAGCTGTCAAAATCAGGCACAACCTAAAAAATCCCAAACAATCATGAGTACTCCAGCAATAGCAAAAGAAACCATTTATCAGTTCAAAGTTGAAGATTTATCAGGTAAGAGTTTTGATTTTGCTTCTTTAAAAGGCAAAAAAGTAATAATAGTAAATACTGCTTCAAAATGTGGTCTAACTCCACAGTATAAAGATTTAGAAGCTACTTATAAAGAATATAAGGACAAAGGCTTAGTAATTGTGGGTTTTCCAGCTAATAATTTTGCTTCCCAAGAGCCAGGAACTAATGAAGAAATCGCTACTTTTTGCCAAATGAATTACGGAGTGACTTTCCCTATGATGGACAAAGTATCTGTAAAAGGCGATGATATGGCGGCCATTTATCAGTTTTTGACACAAAAATCTAAAAACGGACTACAGGATTCTGCTGTAGAATGGAATTTCCAAAAATACCTAATTAACGAAAACGGAGAATTAGAAAAAGTAATTTCGCCACAAACATTAGTAACAGATCCTGAAGTAATGAACTGGATCAAAGCCTAATTATAATCTACTAGTTCTATAAAAAAAAATGAGATTTTCAGCAGCTGAAAATCTCATTTTTTTTATGGACTAACTAAGAATTTAATATTTGTCAAATGATAATCAGTAACACATTAAGTGCTGGTAACACTCGTTGCTTAATTATTCATAGTTTCTTAATCGTTTATTTTTGAATTATAATTTTTCATTTTTGAAAATTTCAGCTACAGCAGCCTCGTAATTCCGAATACTTTGCGCCTTTTTTATTTTCTTTAAAACCTTATGTGGATTTGAAAACGTAGCCGAAAAGTATTCCCATAAATGATACATTTTCAATAAAATATGGGTTGAACCAGAAAGAGATTCACTATAAATAGCATATAAAGTATCGTGAAACGCACTGAACAATTCCATTTTGTTAGCAGGATATTCTGAAGTATTGTTTTTTATCATATTAGGTAAAAATGGATCCGAAATTAATCCTCGTCCTATCATCCAATGATCAATAGTTGGAAATCGTTCTTGCATTTCATGAAATTTAGCCACTGAGGTTATATCTCCATTATAATACAATTTATGTTTAGTGTTATCAACACATAACTGAAACGCATCTAAGTTTACGCCACCTTTGTACAGTTGTTTCCCAATACGCGCATGAATCGCAATATTTTTAATAGGATACGTATCTAAAATAGGCAAAACATCAAGAATCTCCTCACTGTTTTCATATCCCAAACGCATTTTCATGGACACAATAATATCTGATTCAGTGTGCGCTCTGTGAAGGATGTTATTGATTTTTTCGGGATTGCTGATCAAACCAGAACCCATTCCAGATTTAGTAACCATAGGATACGGACAGCCTAAATTCCAGTTTAATTCTTTATAGCCCAATTCGCGAACATACTTGGCCACAAATAAAAATTCATCGGCATCGTTTGTGATTACTTGCGGAATAACCTCTAAATCCAGATTATTTTCTGGAAGTAGGTCACGCTCGTATGATGGTTTGATTACCATTTTTCCGTTTAACCGAATATAAGGCGAGTAAAAAGTATCGATTCCGCCAAAAAGTTTGTTTTGTGCGTTTCTAAAACGAAAGTCGGTAAATCCTTGTAAAGGCGATGAAAGAAGAGTAAAGCTCATAATAATTATAAAGGCGCAAAGATACACTTTAAATGTACTTGAGTTTAGCTTAAAGAAACATTCAATTGTAATTACAAAAAAACAATTTGTGAAAATTTGTAGTGGAAATTATTTTTTATCCAAAATCAATTGCATGAAAACGGAACTCAACCAACGATCAAATTTATAGCCAGATTCTTTGATAACGCCAACGGTTTCAAAACCAAATTTTTGATGAAAAGCGATACTTCCTTTGTTTTCGGAGTCAATAACGCCAATCATAGTGTGGTATTTTTGTTTTGTTGCCAATTGGATTAATTCAGCCAATAATAATTTACCAATGCCTTTTCCTAAAAATTCATCCGCAACATAAACAGAATGTTCCACTGTAAAACGATAGCCTATTTTATGACGAAAAGTACCATAAGTAGCGTATCCAATCGTACCATTTTCAGTTTCAGCGACAATTACAGGTAAATCATGGGCTAACTTGTCTTCAAACCACAATTTATGAGTTTCAAAATCACGTGGCTCATAATCATAAATCGAAGTACTGTTCAGTATTTGGTGATTGATGATTTCCAATATTGTATCTAAATCGGTAAAAACAGCCGGTCTTATTTTGATTTCCATGAAGCATTTATTTTCCTTCAAAATTAAGAAAAAAGAGCTAAAAATAAAGCAAAAAGCCTGGCAAGTTTGTAACTTTGTTTCTTTGAAACTAAAACAATGATTTACCCCAAAATACCTTTAGCACAAAGCATTATTGAAATTTGTTTGGCCAAAGGAATCACCACCATAATTATTTCTCCGGGTTCTCGAAATGCCCCTCTTACAATTGGTTTTGTAAACAATCCCGCTTTTCAATGTTACAGTATTGCTGACGAGCGTTCGGCTGCTTTTTTTGCACTGGGAATAGCCCAACAAACCAAGCAACCCGTGGCTTTAGTGTGTACATCGGGTTCTGCTTTATTGAATTATTATCCGGCTTTTGCGGAAGCGTTTTACAGCCAGATTCCTATGATTGTGATTTCGGCAGACAGACCGCAAAGCAAAATTGATATTGGCGATGGACAAACGATTCGGCAGGAAAATGTATTTGAAAACCATTCTTTGTACAATGCTAATTTGCATGAGGACGTTTCAATCGAAAATGATTTAAAAATCAATGAAGCCATCAATGCGGCTATCACTCAAAAAGGTCCCGTTCACATCAATGCGCCTTTTGAAGAGCCTTTGTACGAAACCGTTTCGGAACTTTCTGTCGAAGTGAAAACCATCGCTTCCGCAAATGTGACTCAGACGATTTCCATTGAAGACGTTTTGGAATATGCAACGATTTGGAACAATTCTACTAAAAAAATGATTTTAGTTGGGGTGAATGATCCGAATGTTATTAGCGAAAATATAATTAAGGCTTTCGCCAAAGACGCGTCGGTTGTCGTGTTGACTGAAACGACTTCAAACGTGCATCACGCTACTTTTATCAATAATATAGACACGATAATTACCCCTTTTACGAATGAAGATTTTGAAAATTTTCGTCCGGAGATCTTAGTCACTTTTGGCGGAATGGTCGTTTCAAAACGAATCAAGGCTTTTTTAAGAAAATACAAACCAAAACACCATTGGCATATTGATAATCTAAGAGCATATGATACTTTTGGCGCTTTGACCCAACATTTTGAAGTAGACCCAAATCCGTTTTTTGACACTTTCTTGCCGCTTACAAACGCAATAGAAAGTACTTATTTCCAGCAATTAGATGCAGTAAAAGTGTTGCGAAAGCTAAAAAGTGATATGTATCTAGACAAAATTCCTTTTTCAGATTTTAAAGTTTTTGAAAAAGTGATAGAAGGTTTACCAAAGAACAGTCAATTGCAAATAAGCAATAGTTCAGCCATTCGTTACGCACAATTAATCGACATTGATCCGTCTATTGAAGTGTATTGTAATCGCGGAACCAGCGGAATTGACGGCAGCACTTCTACGGCGATTGGTGCGGCTGTAGTCAATAATAAACAAACCGTTTTCATTACAGGTGATATTGGATTTTTATATGATAGTAACGCATTATGGAACAATTACATTCCAAAAAATTTCAAAATTATTTTGATTAATAACGGAGGTGGCGGTATTTTTAGGATTTTACCAGGACATGAAGAAAGTCCTGTTTTTAATACCTTCTTTGAAACTTCCCATTGCTTAACGGCGGAAAATTTGGCTAAAATGTATGGCTTTGAGTATACAATTGCCAGTGATGAAGTGAGTTTAGCAACAAGTTTGACTGATTTGTATGCTCAAAATGAAAAACCAAGTATTTTGGAAATTTTCACACCTACATTAAAAAACGATAGTATTTTACTGCAGTACTTTAAGGAGTTGATTTAATTATTTTGTACTGTTCGTTAAATGATAATTTTAATTGTTTAAATTTGAGAGAGTTAAACAACTAATAATCAAATATTAAACTTTTATTTATGAGTGCAAGAGACGAATTAATTGTAAAGTTTGCTGCCGATTTGAAAGACAAATGTGGTGTAAATCCAGATATGGATTTGTTGACAAAAGTAACTATTGGTTGTGGTCCGTCAATTTATAATGATGATTCAGCAACGGTAGCTGGAAGTCAACAAGCCGAATTGGATACGGTAAAAAACAATTTTCTAATTAAGAAATTAGGACTTGCAGATGGACCGGAATTAGATGCAGCAATAGATGCCGTTTTAGAAAAATACGGTCGCTCTAACAGAAATAAATACAGAGTGGTAATTTATTATTTACTAACAACTCACTTCAAAAAAGAGAGTGTTTACAATTAATATTTAAAATGTTATCTATAAAAAAAAGCGTTTGCCATACAGCAAACGCTTTTTTTGTTTTAATTCTATATTGAACCATTAAAATTAAGATTCAGTAAGAAAAACTTAATTTCTTAAATGTCTCAATGGTTTAAAATCTGCTAGTATTTTAACGAATTGGCACTGGAAAAACCGGTAAACTAGAATGTCCTAATACATCAACCGATTGAACAGCAAAGAAAAAATTGTCTTTCGAATACGGAATTTCAGCTTTAGTGTCTTTTACAAAAATTGTTTTTTCCCAATGTTGCGATGATGTTTCTCTGATAAGAATATTATATCCGTAAACCGATTTTCCTTCAGGTGCAGTCCAAACTAAAGTAGAAAAATTAGTAAGGTCTTTTATCTCAATTCCTACGTTTGTCGGTGCTTTTGATGACCACGCTAAATTGCTGAAAGTAGCTAAGTTAGAACAGGTTACTTTCTTCATGTATTCAAAGTCCATAAACTCTGCAAGATCACCATATTGGATGTTGTTTTCTTTTCTAACATCTTGATGTTGGTGATCAAAGTTTTCGTTCATTTCGCAAAAACGAATCGCTGTAAATCCATTTTGACTGAAAGGTGTATGGTCGCCACCACGCAAGAAACGGTCGTTGCGATACACTAAATTAATGTCTAATTGTTCTACATATTGATTGGTCACCGTTTTGATGTATCGAGCCAATTGTCTCGATGGACTGTCATTATCACGATTGGTTGATTTACGCATTTTTGATTCGGCTTCCGTTTCTAAAAATGGAATTGTTTCACTAAAAACACGAACTTTAGTATTGTCTCGCAATAATGTTCCACTAGACAAACTGTTTCCAATCATGTCATTATTGATCATCGCAATAACATTCCATTTCCCTTCTTTGGCAACATCTGCTAAATGTTTAGCTCCGTATAATCCTTGCTCTTCGCCAACTACTGCTACAAAAATTAAGGTAAAAGGAAATTCTCTTTGGCTCATTATTCGGGCTAGTTCCATCATGGCGGCTACTCCGGAAGCATCATCATTTGCACCAGGCGCATCTGATTTAGCATCCATAACATCAGAAGCTCTTGAGTCTAAGTGACCGCTGATTATCATCACACGATCATCTGTAGGATCAGTTCCTTTTAAGGTCGCCATAACATTCCCTAACTGGCTGTCGTTGGCAATACGTCTTCCATCCGCTTTGATGGTAAAAAAATCAATAACAGAGGTCAGTCTTCCGCCAGATGCCAAAGCATATTTATCAAATTCGGATTTTACCCAGCGCTGTGCTGCGCCAATGCCTCGCGTATTACTTTTGGTGTCGCTCAATGTGTGTCGGGTTCCAAAAGATACTAGTTTGCGAACCGTAGCTTCCATATTTTCCGATTTTACTTCGGCCACCATTTTTTTTATTTCAGGATCATCGACTGTGGTTTGTGCGTAATTGGTATGAGAAATGAATACAAGTAGAAACAAATAGAGAATTGAGGTTGGTTTCATTAATTAGATTTTTTAGTTTCCTCAAAGTTAGTAAAAAAGAAAAGAAAGTATAAGCGAAATCAGATTTTAGGATTTGTTTAATTTACGATAGGCACATTTAGTTTTTTATTTAGATATAGTATTAATTTTTAATGTCTGACAACAAATATTTATTAGAAATCAAATTTATTGTAAAAATGTTCCTAAAACCAAAATCTAAGATTTCCCATGTGAAGTTTGAATGAATTCCTTGATATGCTTTGGCTAGTAAACGTATTTTTTTTCTTAATTATCAAACAATTAAGTTTTATTAACAATGTTTTAAATACCTTTTTTTAATTCAATCAATGTTTACTTTATGATCCCCTTATGAAACTCTAAGTTTTACACGACCAAATTTTTTTTATAATCAATACAAGTAAAACAGCGATACGATTTAAATGCCATCTCTTTGATTTATCTAATTCTTGTAGTTTAGAATTTTCACTCATTACTGTCTCGTGACAAATATTTTTTTAGTCAGTTATAAGTAAATCTCTAATTAAGGAGGTAGTGAAAGCTGCTTTAAGGCTGTTCGTTTCTATTGGTTTGTTTGCTATTAATTTTTAGTATTTTTAATAGCCATGGTGAAATTTTCTTGTTTTATTTTAATAAATAAAGATTGGCTGTCTTTTAATTAAATGAATGATTCTAGCTATTTGTAGTAATTTTCAACTTAAATTTAAACAAATCAATTAATACTTTTGTTTGAATAGTTTTTTCAATTTCATCTTCATTTATAAAAATGCCTGAATTGTAAGTTTAACTTATTTTTAAATATAAAGACTCTTAACGGATCCATTTGGACTTGTAAAGCCCGAATTCTACTTTAGGTTGAAATATAAAATAGTTCCTTTTTAATTTTCAGGGAAGATCTGTAAAGGTCAGTTTTTATATTCTTGATTTCACTGTTTACATTCTCACATGCTATTTTAGTACATTCTGTATAATCGAAAGAAAAAAATGATATTTTTTTAATATTGCGTAATATGCTGCCTACTTACCAGTCAATTTCAATTTAGACACTTCTTAAGTATTTGGTTTAAATATATTTTTTCGTCCTCATTTTCTAATAACATGCCAAGTAATTAAAATCTATTACCTAATATAAGGTTTTCTCGACATGGCATGGACGTTTCGATCTCATCTCGTAGTTCGTGGTATTTTTTATTTACAAAAGATACTCCGGACTGCGGGAAGGATTATTTCCTATTTAAAATATGAAACGCGACCTCAAAAATAAAGCACCAGATTTTAACTGGTGCTTTTTCAGTGCTTTGCCAAAGTTCAAAAAATCAGCAAAGATTTTAAGTAAAAAACATTGGATTAATGCGCTAACTCACTTTGATTCCTAAAAACCAATTTCCCATCAAAGGCGTCTATCAAAACAATGCTTTCCGTCGTTATTTTGCCGGACAGAATTTCTTTTGAAAGTTCATTTAATACTTCTCTTTGTATGACTCTTTTAACTGGTCTGGCGCCAAATTGCGGATCATATCCTTTCTCCGATAAATAGGCAATAGCTTCTGGAGTTGCGTCCATTGTGATGCCCTGGAGTGCGAGCATTTTAGTCACACTTTTGAGTTGAAGCCCTACAATTTTTGAGATATTTTCTGTTGTGAGCGGCGTAAACATTACGATTTCGTCAATACGATTGATGAATTCTGGACGTACTGTTTGCTTCAATAAAGCTAGTACTTCTATTTTGGCAACTTCAGTGGCGGCTTCTACACTTCCTTTTAAATTATCAAATTTATCTTGAATAATCTGACTTCCCATATTCGAAGTCATGATGATAATCGTGTTTTTAAAGTCGGCCAAACGCCCTTTGTTGTCTGTCAAGCGTCCTTCATCTAATACTTGTAACAAGATGTTGAACGTGTCTGGATGCGCTTTTTCGATTTCATCTAATAAGATTACAGAATACGGTTTTCTACGAACGGCTTCGGTCAATTGCCCGCCTTCATCATAACCTACATATCCCGGAGGCGCACCTACCAAACGGCTTACGCTGTGGCGTTCTTGGTATTCACTCATGTCAATTCGGGTCATTGCATTTTCATCATCAAACAAGTATTCCGCTAAGGCTTTCGCCAATTCGGTTTTACCAACTCCCGTTGTTCCGAGAAAAAGAAAGGTTCCCACCGGTTTTTTCATGTCCTGTAATCCCGCACGGCTTCTGCGCACCGCATCACTTACAGCTTGAATGGCTTCTTCCTGTCCTACGACTCTAAGATGCAATTCATCTTCCAGTTTTAATAATTTTTCACGTTCACCTTGTAGCATTTTCATCACTGGAATTCCAGTCCATTTTGCTACTACTTCGGCAATATCTTCGCGGGTAACTTCTTCTTTTATTAAGGAGGTACCCGATTGGTTTTCTTGCAGTTGTTTGGTATAGACCGCTAATTTTTCTTGTGCTTCCTTGATTTTACCGTAACGGATTTCGGCTACTTTTCCGTAATCGCCATCACGTTCGGCACGTTCCGCTTCGTATTTAAAGTCTTCAATCTCCGTTTTTACGGCTTGAATGTTATCAACGACATCTTTCTCTGTTTTCCATTTGGCGTAGATTTCGTTGCGATCTTCTTTGAGGTTGGCCAAATCCATTCCCAAAATTTTGAGTTTGCTTTCGTCTTTTTCTCGTTTAATGGCTTCAATTTCAATCTCCAACTGCATGATTTTTCGATCCAAAACATCTAATTCTTCGGGTTTTGAGTTGATTTCCATGCGCAGTTTTGAAGCCGCCTCATCCATTAAATCGATGGCTTTGTCCGGAAGAAAACGGTTTGTAATATAACGTTGCGATAATTCGACAGCCGCAATTATAGCGTCGTCTTTGATTTGGACTTTATGGTGTGTTTCGTATTTTTCTTTGATTCCACGCAAAATCGAAATCGCACTTTCGGTATCTGGTTCTTCGACCATTATTTTTTGGAAACGTCTTTCGAGTGCCTTGTCTTTTTCAAAATATTTTTGATATTCGTCCAATGTGGTTGCTCCAATCGCGCGCAATTCTCCACGAGCCAAAGCTGGTTTTAAAATATTGGCAGCATCCATAGCGCCTTCGCCACCACCAGCACCAACGAGTGTATGAATTTCGTCAATGAATAAAACAATATCACCTTCGGCAGCAGTTACTTCTTTAACTACGGATTTCAGGCGTTCTTCAAATTCTCCTTTGTACTTGGCTCCAGCAATTAACGCTCCCATATCAAGGGAAAATACGATTTTGTCTTTCAAATTGTCAGGAACATCACCGTCAACTATTCTGTGTGCTAATCCTTCAGCGATAGCGGTTTTACCTACGCCAGGTTCGCCCACTAACATTGGGTTGTTTTTAGTACGACGCGTTAGAATTTGCAACACCCTGCGTATTTCCTCGTCACGACCAATAACAGGATCTAGTTTTCCGGCGCGAGCCAATTCGTTTAGGTTTTTGGCGTATTTATTTAATGAATTGTATGTTTCCTCAGCAGAGGCAGAGGTTACTCGTTCTCCTTTTCGCAATTCTTCAATGGCAGCTTTCAATCCTTTTCCGGTTACGCCTTGATCTTTTAATATTTGGGCAGCTTTGGTTTTAGAATCAAAAATCGCTAAAATTAAATGCTCTACCGAAACGAATTCGTCATTCATTTTCTTGGCGATAATTTCAGCTTCGTTCAGCGTTGTGTTTGCGGTTCTCGAAAGCATGATTTCGCCACCGGAAACTTTTGGAAAACTTTGAATCGTGCTGTCCAATATTTGAAGAAATAAAGGCACATTTACGTTTAATTTTTTCAAAATAAAAGGCGCCACATTTTCATCAACTTCAAAAATAGCCTTGAAAATATGTTCATTTTCTATTTGTTGCTGTCCTTGGCTTTGCGCCAATTGTTGCGAAAGCTGAATCGCTTCCTGGGATTTGATGGTGAATTTATTTATGTTCATGATGCTATATGTTTTGTGGTTATTTGACTAACTTTGTACATCGATATTCAATTTATATTCCAATACAATAATACAGACAAATTGACAGAAATTTCATGATTTATATCATGTTTTAAAGTCAAAATGTCTTAAAACAAGACAATTATGAGTTTTTTTAAAAATATGTTTACAGGTTCAGACGATAAAGAATCAAACGAAAACAAGATCAACTGGAATGAACTAACCGATTTGGGTCAGCTAAATGAAATAATAGCTCTTTCAAATGAAAAGGCAGTTGCTATTTTCAAACACAGTACGCGTTGCAGTGTGAGTAGGATGGCGCTGAAACAGTTTGAAAATGAGTTTGATAGCTCAGATAAAGTTACGCCTTATTTTTTAGATTTAATAGCACATCGTGATATTTCTAATGAAATTGCAACTCGTTTTGGAGTGTATCATCAATCACCACAATTGATTTTGATCAAAGAAGGAAAAGCAATTTATAACGTTTCACATAGTGATATTGATGCGGAGGAATTGGGGACGAAAGTCTAATTTTTGTCGAGAGAGAATTGAAAATAGAATCCTGAATTCATTTATTTAATGTGAATTCAGGATTTTTTTTGGTTCAAAAACTTCCATCAGAACCTCCACCGCTAAAACCACCACCACCAAAATCCATTGGAGACTCGATTGTAACTTCGGGTTTAATGCCGCCCATTTGCGATGCAATGAGTATCTCGGCATTCAAGAAAGCGTTTGTTTTAGTAAATCGATCGGGTTGGAAGGTGATTCCGGTTTCCTTGTTTTTTAATTTTTTTATGGCAATAAGTGTCAATGCAAATATTAGGGCTCCCCAAATGGTTAGGGCAATCTCAATAGGCATTATTGCATAGTAAAAGCGGATGGTATAAACGGAGAAGCACAAAGTTAGTAATCCAATCCAAAGTAGAATACGGTCTTTTTTTACTAAAGCAAAAAATAAAAAAGCTGCTGGGACTATAAAGGTAAAAGCATAAAATAGTAAGGCAAATGGAATATCAGTTCCAGGCTTCACATCTTGCTGTAATAACTGAATTGAAAGTTCTCGTACTACTAAATAATTTCCAGAAAAGTAAAAGAGGATTAAAGCGAAATTCTTTGCTAGCAAAAGTCCGTTTAAATAAAAGGGAGCAGTTAATTTTTGCATCGTCGTTTTGCTGCCAAAATATAATGCTGCTGCAAAAGACATCATGAGGAATGGTAAAAAAGGGTGAATGCTTTCATCCAATTCTAGTATCCCGAAAATTAAGGTAGCAGTAAAGGCCATGCAAAATAATAATGCCATCGATAGGTGTAAATATCGTAGGTAGCTTAAGACTGCTGTTATTGTTACTAAAGCGGCAATTAATAGTTCGTTGCTGTTTGATGCAATTCCAATAGCGAATGCAAAAGTGAGTTGTGATCCTAAAATAAAGGCATCATCTAAACCATGACCATAAAACTTAGATTGGGCAAGAATTTCGGCACCAACAAATCCAATAAGAGCAAAGAAAAAAACTAAGTATTCATAATTTTCATTTAATGTCTCCAAGGTAGTTAATGTAACGAAGCCGCATAGTGAGGAATACAAGAACGCTCCCAGAATAAAAAACAGTGCTCTAATAAGTAAGTTGTCGTGTGTTTTGAGTACAATTAATTTTTTTTCAAAAGATTGGTACTGTTCTAGGGCTATAAAACCTGCCTTTTGCAACGACTGCGCTTCATCAAGTAGGGCTTTATTTTGTAAGGTTGTTTTATCGTAGACTATCATTATTTTTCTGGATATTAAATTGCTTTACAAGTTTGATAAAAAAGATGATGGAACCAATAAAATAGAGTGGAACTACAAAGAAGAATAGTGAAATAAAATCACTGAAATCAATAGCTGATACAATTTTAATAATTAAAATAGTAACACCAATATAAGCATATATAATGGAAAATATAAAAAGTGAAACGGCTTGAAATTGATAGCTTGCTTTGTAAAAATAAATGGAACTACTAGCTAAAATAATAAAAAATACAAACCAAAAAGGTTGGGATAAGTTATTGATGCACGAAATCCCAATAAGATGCAATCCAAAAGTAAGGTACACTAATGTGAAATGCTTTTTCAAGCCAATTTGGTTGCTATAAATCGCCCACAGAATAAGCGCCATTCCCAGACCAATAGCCGAGTAACTTAAAGTATTTGAGTCATAAAAGTCATTGTTAAGCAACGTTTGCGGACTTACGGATAAACCAATATAAGCGGCGAGACCAGTTATAGCAATAGATAGGATACTTTTATTATCAAAATAATAGGCACAAAATAATCCGATGATGGTAGGGATAAGTGTTGCTAATCCGTAATGCGTGCCAAAAGCAGTATATTGAAATTGCAAATACCCTATAAAAACGCAAGTAAGCAACAAAGCAGTCAGAATAATGTAATCATAAATAGGGTCTTCAAAATTAGTTTCCTCTTTTCGAAAACCGTTTGCTTTCTTGAAACTGAGATAGTAGCAAACAACAGTTCCTGCAAGTATAATTGCTAAAATTACGACATGACCAATCGTGTCTATGTTTTGATAAATTAATATTCCGATTCCTGTTGTAAACGAAATTATAGAAAGGTAGAGAAATAACTTCAGCTCTGTATGAAGCGAAAAAATCCCCAAGTTTCTATAGGCTTTTACTTGGGTGAGTTGGGTTGCAGTTATTACATTTTGGTCAAAAAGTTCCTGAGTTTTTTGTTCTTGGAAACGGTTCATAGAGAGTTTTTAAAGAGCTAGTAAACAAATATATGTAATATTCATCAATTTTTTATAATCAGTTTTACTTGGTGAAATTGAAAAAAAAATCCATTCGGTTAAGAATGGATTTTAAAAGTAGTTGTGTTGGTAGTAGCGTTGTATTATTTAAAATGTTTGCTTCATTTTTGCTTTAATTTCATCCAAACACAAATTATTTATACTTCCTTCGTGTGTATGTTTGGTTTCTTTTGGAGATTTAAAAGTGCCATTTTCCAGTTGTTCTGCAACGGCTTTGTAGGCGTCTCTAAACGGCATTCCGGCAACCACCATTTCGTTTAAAGAATCTACCGTAAACAAATAATCATATTTTTTATCGTCCAAGATGTGTTCTTTTACCTTAATGTCCTTGATGGCAAAAATCGCAATATCCAAACATGCTTTCAAGTTTTGAATCGCAGGAAACAGTCCTTCTTTCAAAAGTTGTAAATCTCTGTGATAGCCACTTGGAAGATTGTTTGTAATCAACGTAATTTCGTAAGGCAACGCTTGAATCTTATTGCATTTTCCTCTAATTAACTCAAAAACATCCGGGTTTTTTTTGTGTGGCATAATACTCGAACCTGTTGTAAGATGCGAAGGCAAAGTGATAAAATCAAAATTCTGGCTCATATACAAACAAACATCCATCGAGAATTTAGCCAAAGTTGCAGCCACACTGCTCATCGCAAAAGCAACCGTTTTTTCTGATTTTCCACGGCTCATTTGTGCGGCAACCGAATTGAATTTTAAGGTTTCAAAACCTAATTCTTCTGTCGTGAATGTTCTGTTGATAGGAAACGAACTTCCGTATCCTGCAGCTGAACCCAATGGATTTTGGTCTACGATTTTCAAAGCGGCATTTAGCATCGTTACATCGTCAATCAAAGTTTCAGCATAAGCAGAAAACCACATTCCGAAAGAAGATGGCATTGCAATTTGCAGATGCGTATAACCCGGCAATAAAACATTTTGATGTTTTTCGGCTGATTCCATTAGCAAATCAAAAAGGCTTTTTACTTGCTCTTTCAAATCTTTTACAACGTCTTTTAGATACAAGTTAACGTCCACCAAAACTTGGTCGTTACGGGAACGGGCCGTGTGGATTTTTTTTCCGGCGTCACCTAGTTTTACTGTTAGTAAATATTCGATTTTAGAATGTACGTCTTCAAAACTGTCTTCGATTTCGAAATTTCCATTTTCGGCATCTTTTATAATTTCTTCCAAAGCCAAAACTAAAGAAACGGTTTCGGAGTCTGTTAAAAGCCCAATTTGGCCAAGCATTTTAGCATGTGCAATAGAACCTAATGCATCATATTTGGCCAGAACTAAATCCAGTTCTCTGTCGTTTCCAACGGTAAAATGTTCGATTTGCTTATCGGTTGGTATTCCTTTTTCCCAAAGTTTCATATTGTTTTTTTGTTTCAGGTTTAAAGTTTCAAGTTTTGTGTTGAAACTCGAATAATCTCTAGGAATCGTTTTACTAGCCCCGATAGCAGTGGAAATCCTTTTATTTTTTTCTTTAAAAAATAAAAGATTGCAACGTATAGCGGGATTAGCTCCTGAAAATACTCAGGATAAATCCAAATTATTTTATTGTTTGAAAAAATCAGTTAGTATTTTGATATACAACTCAATTCCTTCTTCTATTTCGTTTATAAATATAAATTCGTCTGCTGAGTGTGACCGCAGGGTTTCTCCAGGTCCTAATTTTAAGGATTGACAACTCAAAACGGATTGATCAGAAAGGGTAGGAGAGCCGTATGTGGTTCTTCCGAGTGCGATTCCGGCTTGTACTAATCCGTGTGCAACTGGAATCGAAGACGCGTTTAAATGCATCGAACGCGGATTGACTTCGGCAGTCAAATGTTTCCTTACGGTATCTAAAATTTCTTGATTGTTGTAGCAATCATTTACTCTGATATCGACAACCAAATGACATTCGGCAGGAACTACATTGTGTTGTTTTCCTGCAGAAACCTGTGTTACCGTCATTTTTACGGGACCTAAAACTTCTGATATTTTTTCGAATTGATAGCTGTTAAACCATTCCATAACAGGTATCGCATTATAAATAGGATTGTCCGGATTGTTGTGTGCGGCGTGACTGGCAGTACCTTTTACGATAACATCGAGTACCAATAAGCCTTTTTCGGCTACTGCCAATTGCATTAATGTTGGTTCACCAACAATAGCACATTCTAGTTCTGGTAGGTGTTTTAAAACGCTGTTCAACCCGTTTTTTCCGCTGCTTTCTTCTTCGGCTGAAGCGACCATCACGATATTGTAAGGCAAATTTTCATTCGGATAAAAATAAACAAAAGTCGCTAAAAGCGAAACCAAACAACCGCCAGCATCATTGCTTCCAAGTCCAAATAGTTTGCCGTCTTTTTCGATGGCTTTAAAAGGATCGTTAGTGTAACCTTGGTTTGGTTTTACGGTATCGTGGTGCGAATTGAGTAAAAGCGTAGGTTTGTTGGCGTCAAAATGTTTATTGAAAGCCCAAACATTATTATTTTCTCTTTCGAAAGGGATATTATTTTGTGTAAACCAATTTTCGATTAAAAGTGCTGTTTTATCTTCTTCACTTGAAAAGGAAGGCGTTTCAATCAGTGCTTTTAATAGCGCAATGGCTTCTTGTGTTAAGGTTTGTATGTTTTTCATATTTTTTTCGCCACTAATTCACGAATTAATTTTTATAATTTACCATATAAGGAATATAAGGTCATTTAAGATTTTAGGATACTTATATGCTCTTATATTTCTTATATGGTTCAAAAAGAGTTTTGTTACAATTGAATTGTCGTGCAAATTACTTCATCGTTTTGTAACATCCTGTGATGACCAATTTTTATTTTTTGAACTCCTTTGGACAAACTATTGAAACAGTTGTCTAATTTAGGAATCATGCCGGAATGTATCGCTTTTTCGGCTTTTAATTTGGAATACAATTCTTGATTGATGTTTTCGATCACGGAAGAATCATCTTCGGCATCAAATAAAACGCCGGGTTTTTCAAAGCAATAATTCAAAGTAACATCAAAAACATCCGATAAAGCAATCGCTAATTCGCTGGCAATAGTATCTGCATTTGTATTTAATAATTGTCCTTTTCCATCGTGTGTTATGGCGCAAAATACGGGAACGATTCCATTTGAAAGTAAGGTTTCTAACAAGTTAGTGTTTACTTTTTTGACATCGCCAACAAAACCATAATCGATTGTTGGATGGTTTCTTTTATCCGAGTGAATTAAATTTCCATCCGCACCAGAAAATCCCATTGCATTTGTGGAATTGGCTTGTAATTGAGCAACGATATTTTTGTTAATTTGACCTGCGTAAATCATCACAACTACATCCAGCATAGCGGCATCGGTGATGCGCCTTCCATCAATCATTTGAGGCACTAAACCAATGCTTTCGGCCATTTTAGTAGCTGATTTTCCGCCACCATGAACGAGTATTTTATACCCTTCAATTGCAGAAAAATCAGTTAAAAATTGTGATAATTCCGTTGGATTATCAATAATGTTTCCACCAATTTTTATGATCGATACCGATTTATTATTTTCCATTTTTCAATATTTTTTGCAACACTACTTGTGCAGCATACGTTCTATTGTTGGCTTGTTCTATAACAATTGAGTTTTCGCTGTCAATGACTTCATCGGTGACAATTACATTACGTCTTACTGGCAAACAATGCATGAATTTGGCATTGTTGGTCAGTTTCATTTTATCAGCGGTAACAGTCCAATTTGGATCTGAATTTGTAATTTGACCATATTCCTTGTAATTGCTCCAGTTTTTCGCATAAATAAAATCAGCGTTTTCAAAAGCTTTATCTTGATCGTATTCAATCTTGGAATCTTTTGTGATTTTAGGATTCAATTCGTAGCCTTCGGGATGCGTAATCACAAAATCGGCATCTTGTAACTGCATCATTTCCACAAAGGAATTGGGCACAGCTTGAGGTAATGCTCTAGGATGTGGTGCCCAAGTCAAAACTACTTTTGGTCGGTGTTGCGTTTTGTGTTCAGCCATAGTTATCGCATCTGCTAAGGATTGTAAAGGATGTCCTGTAGCGCTTTCCATATTCACAATTGGAACCGTAGCATGTTTTAAAAAACCAGAAAGTACCGTTTCGGCATTGTCTTTTTCCTTGTCTGTCAATCCTGCAAAAGCTCTGATAGCGATAATATCAGCGTATTGTGAAACTACAGCTGCTGCTTCTTTGATATGTTCTGAAGCTCCTTGATTCATGATTGCCCCATCTTCATATTCCAAAGTCCAGCCTTCGCTACCAAAGTTCATTACCATCACGTTCATTCCTAAATTGATAGCCGCTTTTTGAGTACTCAAACGTGTTCTTAAACTAGAATTAAAAAACAACATTACTAGTGTTTTGTTTTTACCTAGTTTTTTGTTTTTTAGTGGTTTTTTCTTGATTTTAAGGGCTTGTTTTACCCATTTGTCAAGGAAATCTATGTTTTGTATGGAAGTAAAGTTCATTGTTTTATATTTTAGGTTTTAGAACGCGGATTATACGGATTCGCTATCGCGAAGACACGGATAAAAACGGATTTTTATTCTTTTTTATTTTCTGTTGTTTTCAAAAATTTTCCTTCTAAATTCAGGTTTCTTTCCAAAGTTTAATAGTAGCCCTACTTCACAATCGGTGCTTCTTAAATAATTTAAAATTTGGTTTTCAAAATCTTTTATAATGTAATCAACTGCCTTTAGTTCTAATATCACTAGATTTTCAACTATCAAATCTGCGTAATATTCGCCAACTTCAGTTCCCTTATAGTAAACTTTAATTTTGTTTTGAGCTTCAACTTTGTATCCTTTATTTTTCAATTCTATATACATTGAATTTTGATATACTTTTTCTAAAAAGCCATATCCTAATTCATTATATACTTCATAAAAAGTTTTTAAAATTCCATCCGTTAATTCTTTATGTTTTAAATCCATTTTAAAAATCTGTTTAATCGGTGTCTTCGCAACGCGAATCCGTTTTATCGGTGTTCCTTCTTTATAGAATTTTAGTAAAAGGTATTTCGTTTTTTAAAGCATTCAAAATAAAATTATCTTCCAATCCATTGACAATCCAGGTTTCGATAGCTGCATTCTGAGCAATTGCCGAAGCTTCTATTTTAGATTGCATTCCGCCGGTTCCGTGCGAGGATTTAGAATCTCCAATCTCTTTTTCCAATACTTTTAAATCGGTTACCAAAGAAATCGTTTCAGGAATGGCATCATGGATGGTGGCTTTGGTGTAAATCCCGTTCGTGTTCGTAGCGATAATCAGAATATCGACATCTAATAATACAGCCGTTAAAGCGGCTAATTTATCGTTGTCACCAAACCGAATCTCATCTGTTGCCACAGTATCATTTTCATTGATAATCGGAATATAATTGTTCTTGACCAGCACATTGATTGTGTTTACGATATTAACCTTGGATTGTTCTTTTTCAAAATCAGAATAAGAGAGCAAACACTGCGAAATCAGCAATCCTAAATCGCTGAAGTTTTCATGATAAATCCGCATCAAATGAGGCTGACCAATCGAAGCTAATGCCTGTTTTACAAAAACATCTTTGTCTTGATTTTCCAGTTTTACAAATTGTTTGGCTGCGGCAATAGCACCCGAACTCACAATGATAAACTCGTAATCGTCTTGTAAAGCAGCTATCTGCATTCCAATGTCTTCAATCTTTCCTCTCGAAATATGATTGGTTTCTTTGGTTAACGTGTTGCTACCTAACTTTAATAAAATTCTTTTTTTAGCCATTTTTTTAACCGCAAAGTGCGCAAAGTTAATTTTAAACTAAACGTTTATAAACGCTAAGTTCGCAAAGTGTTATGTTAATATTCTGTATTCTTACCTTTTCAATCTTCAATCAAAAATCTTTCACCTGACTTGCCCATTTCCGTAAATATACCATTTATTAGTAACTAAATGTTGCAAACCAATAGGCCCACGTTGGTGTAATTTGTCGGTGCTTATTGCCAATTCTCCTCCTAAACCAAATTGTCCTCCATCAGTGAATCGGGTGGAGGCGTTTTGATAGACAGCTGCAGTATCCACGTTTTCCATGAATTCCTGAGCAATTGCATCATTTTTTGTGATTATCGAAGCCGAATGTCCGCCACAATATTTATTTATTTTGTCAATCGCTTCTTGGTCCGAATTGGTTGTTCCAATAACAATTTTATAATCTAAAAACTCTTCGTGCCAAATTAAATCCGATTCGATCTCAGGAACATTTGTGGCGCTAGAAATTGTTTTATCTCCTAAAACGGTTACGTTTCTTTGTTGTAATTCCTGAATTATTTTGGTAGCAAAAGCTTCCCAATTTTCAATATTGGTATCAATTAAAACTTTATCTAAAGCATTGCAAACGGATATGTTTGAGGTCTTTCCGTTAATAATAATAGCGAGCGCTTGTTCTAAATCAGCTTCAGCGTTTACATATACAAAATTATTTCCTCGACCACTTATAATCACCGGGCAGTTGGCGTGTTTTTTAACAAAAGCAATCAATTTCTCACCACCACGCGGAACAATTAAATCTACTTTTTGCGTTGGTTTCTCTAAAAATGCCTGCGTTTCTTCGCGATTGTAATTCAAATATTCCACCCACGTTGTAGCAACATTATTTGCTTTTAATGCTTGATGCCACAATTCTACAATCTTTAAGTTGGATAGTAAAGATTCTTTTCCGCCTTTCAACAGAATTTTATTTCCAGATTTAAAGGCAATTCCACCTGCTTCAACAGTCACATCGGGTCTGGATTCATAAATAATCATTATGGTTCCAAAAGCGGCTGTTTTATTTATGATTTTCATTCCGTTTTCATGATCGAAATTAAAACGCTCCACACCAATAGGGTCTTCTTGACTCGCTAATTGTCGCAGGGACAAAATCATTCCGTCAATTTTAGCATCATCAACTAATAGACGTTTTTCCATTGCCAAATCATCCCCGGAATAATTACTTAAATCCAGCTGGTTTATAGTTTTAAGATCGGCTCTTTCTTGCTCAAGAAGTTCCGCCATAAGGCTTAAAACCGCATTTCGTTTTTCGATCGAAAGTAATGTATTCATAGTCTATTTTTTTATTTGGGCGTGACCCTCCAAAAAAGTCGGGTCGGGCTATTCGTTGCAATCTTTTTGATTGATTTTCGCTATCGCTACAATCAATCAAAAAGGATTTTCACTTCTATCCCTCACGCAAACTAATCACGTAATGGATTAACTAAATCAGCTCATCTAAGTCTTTAACTTGAATGATGTTTCTTGAAGGTTTAAAACCTTTGTTTTGTTTTAGACGGTCAGAGACCGTTATTCACATCCTCAAAGTCGGAGACTTTGCGGAGCATTATGATTTTAATTCTGCTAAACTTTCTTTTAAAGCAATGATAAAAGTATCAATCGCTTCTTTCTTGATTGTCAATGGTGGAAGGATTCTCAATAAGTTTTTATTACTAGCACTACCTGTAAAAATATGTTTCTCCAAAATCATTTTTTTACGAAGGGCGCTCACATCAAAATCAAATTCAACGCCCAGCATTAATCCTCTTCCTTTTACTTGAATAACTTCGGGAACGCTTTTTATTTGTTCCTGAAAATAATCAGAAATTGCGATAGCATTTTCCATTAAATTTTCTTTTTCTATGATATCTAAAACGGCTATCCCTGCAGCGCAAGAAAGATGATTCCCGCCAAAAGTTGTTCCAAGCATACCGTAAACTGCCGGAATATGATTGCCAATTAGAACGCCACCAATAGGAAAACCATTGCCCATTCCTTTTGCAACGGTAATAATATCTGGTTTAATATTGTGATGTTGAAATCCAAAAAATTTGCCAGTTCTTCCGTATCCTGCTTGAACCTCGTCTAATATAAGAACGACATCATACGTTTTACACAACTTTTCGAGTGCTTGAAAAAAATGGGTCGAAGCTTGATCTAATCCCCCAACGCCTTGAATAGATTCGATTATAACTGAGGATACATCGCCTATTTTTAATTCATTTTCTAAGGCCTCAATATCATCAAATGGTAAAAAGGTAACTATTTGTTGCTTGTTTAATGGCGCATTTATTTTTTCATTATCTGTGACAGCGACTGCCGCCGAAGTTCTTCCGTGGAAAGAGTTGTTAAATGCTATTATTCTTGATTTTCCATTGACAAACGAAGCTAATTTTAACGCATTTTCGTTGGCTTCGGCACCAGAGCTGCACAGGAATAAGTCATAATCTTCGCAGCCTGAAAGCTTACCAAGTTTGGTTGCTAATTCTTCTTGAATGGGATTTTGAATCGCATTAGAATAAAATGCAAGCTGATCCAATTGGTTTTTAAGTTTGGCTACATATTCGGGATGCGCATGTCCTACTGAAATAACAGCATGACCACCGTAAAGGTCTAAATATTCTGTGCCTTGATCGTCTGTAATGATGCAATCTAATCCTTTTACAGGAGTTACATCGTATAAAGGGTAAACGTTAAATAAGTTCATTGTATTAAAATTTAAAGATTTAAAAATTGAAGAATTTAAAGATTTTAGTATTGTCTAAATTTTTAAATTTTGATAATCAAAATTTCATAATTTTTCAATCATTTAATCCTTCAATCTTATAATTTTTTTTTAGAAACCAGATGGTTTCAAATGCAATCCCGTAGTTTCTTCCAATCCAAACATTAAATTCATATTTTGAATGGCTTGTCCGGAGGCTCCTTTTGTTAAATTATCAATTACGGAGGTAATCAGTAACCGGTTTCCTTTTTTCATTAAACTAATAATGCATTTATTGGTTTGAACCACTTGTTTCATATTGATTCCAGTGGTCGTAACGGTTACAAAAGGTTGCTCTTGATAAAAAGCTTCATATTTTGTAACAATATCTTCTAAACTTTCTTCGATTGTGGTGTATAATGTGGCGAATATTCCCCTGGCAAAATCACCTCTGTTGGGTAAAAAAATCAATTCGTTGGTATAATCGGATTGTAATTGGCTTACACTTTGGTTTATTTCGCCCAAATGTTGATGTTCAAAAGCCTTGTAATGCGACATATTATTGGATCTCCAACTAAAATGCGTCGTTTCTGCTGGCGTAACTCCCGCTCCTGTACTTCCAGTTGTGGCATTGATATGAACATCTGTTGTAAGCATTTTGGCTTTCGCCAAAGGTAAAAGCGCCAGTTGAATCGCGGTTGCAAAACAACCCGGATTGGCTATAAACTGAGCATTTTTGATGCTTGCTTTGTTCAATTCGGGTAAACCGTAAATAAACGATTTACTGCCGAAATCTTT
Organism: Flavobacterium sandaracinum; assembly: GCF_004349135.1. Taxonomy (GTDB): domain Bacteria; phylum Bacteroidota; class Bacteroidia; order Flavobacteriales; family Flavobacteriaceae; genus Flavobacterium; species Flavobacterium sandaracinum. The sequence goes on from NZ_SMFN01000002.1 coordinate 234,763, forward strand.
GTCTTTTGTCAAACGGAAATCATTTCCTAAATCGATGATTTTAGTATGGCTCGCAAATTGATTTTGTTCTAAAAACGATTTGGATTTACCATGACCCAAACACAAGAAAACCACATTCACATTTGGATTCACAGTATCGGTAAAGTTCATTTCGATATCGCCCATCAAATCGTGATGCGCCACATGAAGCGGTTTCCCGGCGTTTGTTGTACTGTACACAAAATCCAGCGTAGCATGGGGATGAAACATCAATATTCTGATGAGCTCTCCAGCCGTATAACCTGAACCGCCAATTATTCCAATATTAATCATAATTTTAAAATTTTATTTAAACCATTAAGAGACATTAAGCTTAATTAAACTTTACAGCTTAATGGGATAACTAGTTTGCAAAAGTTTCTGTTAAAAACGAAACTTCTATGGTAGCCCCGATTGCAGTGAAAATCCTTTTCCTTTTTTTAAAGGAAAAGATTGCAACGGAAAGCGGGACAGTTGTTCTTGAAGAGCAAAATATTTCTGCTCCTTAAAAAGAACGTTAAATGTTACTCGTAAGTTTCCTTATTTACGGATGAAAATATGTTTTGTGCATTTCCCAGAATCTTGATAAATCCTTTGGCATCATCAGCTGTCCAAGCGTTATTCATCTCGCCATACTGTCCAAAACCGGTATTCATCAAATCATTTTCAGACTCAATTCCGTCCAAAGTAAAGTGATACGGCTTCAAGGAAACGATCACCGTTCCGTTTACCGTGGTTTGTGTATCCTCCAGGAAAGCCTCGATGTTTCTCATTACGGGATCTAAGAATTGTCCTTCATGAAACAACATTCCGTACCAGTTTCCTAATTGTTCTTTCCAGTATTGTTGCCATTTACCTAGTGTATGTTTTTCTAATAAATGGTGCGCTTTGATGATGATTAAAGGTGCAGCGGCTTCAAAACCAACTCTTCCTTTGATTCCAATAATCGTATCGCCCACGTGAATATCTCTACCAATCGCGTATGCATTGGCCAGTTTTTCTAATGTTACAATATTAACTGAAGGTTTGTCTTTTATTCCATTTACAGCCACTAGCTCTCCTTTTTCAAATGCTAGTGTTACTTTCTCTTCGCCCGTCTTTTGCAATTGCGAAGGGTACGCTTCGCTAGGTAATGCTTGATTGGATGTCAAAGTTTCTTTACCGCCAACGCTGGTTCCCCACAGTCCTTTGTTGATGGAATATTGTGCTTTTTCCCAAGAATAATGCACTCCATTTTTAGACAAATAATCTACTTCCTCTTGTCTTGATAATTTTAAATCACGGATAGGAGTGATAATTTCGATTTCGGGAGCGATGGTTTGGAAAATTAAATCGAAACGAATTTGGTCATTTCCTGCACCTGTACTTCCATGAGCAATTGCCTCGGCACCTACAGATTTTGCATATTTAATGGCTTCGATAGCTTGAAAAACACGTTCTGCACTTACAGATAATGGATAGGTATTGTTTTTTAATACATTTCCATAAATCAAATATTTAATGGCTTTGTCGTAATATTTATCTACGATTGTAAGGTTAGCATGTTTAGCACTACCTAACTCGTAGGCTCTTTCTTCAATTGCTGCTAATTCTTCGTCATCGAATCCGCCGGTATTGATTAAAACTGTGTGAACTTCGTATCCTTTTTCATTTTTTAAATATTTTAGGCAATAGGAGGTGTCTAATCCTCCACTATAAGCTAATACAACTTTTTTCATAATATTATTGTTTTTTTTCTCCTCCCAACCCCCTCCGAAGGGGGCGCCATAACTGGCAAAGGGGGATTTTGTTTGTATTTTTTTCTCTCTTTGGCTCCCTCTCCTTCGGGGAGGGCTGGGGAGGGGATCTATTTTTTTAAGAACAATGCTTCTTTAATTGATTTTAATCTGTTTAAAACTCTGACATTAAAAGGATGTTTTGGTGGGTCTTTCGGTTTCTCTTTTGGATCATAAAGCATTCCGGTACACAAACACATTTTGTTGTCTTTACTTTGCAAAATTTCAAAATTGGTGCAGGTTTTACAGCCGGCCCAAAATGTTGGGTCTGTTGTCAATTCTGAAAAAGGGACTGGTTTGTAGCCCAAATCAGAGTTGATTTTCATAACTGCTAAGCCAGTTGTGATTCCAAAAACCTTAGCATCAGGATATTTTTTCAAGGAATAATCAAAGACAAATGATTTAATTTTTTTTGCTAAACCTAGATTTCTAAAATCGGGATGTACGATTAATCCTGAATGTGCCACAAATTTCCCGTGTTGCCAACTTTCGATATAGCAAAAGCCAGCAAATTTCCCGTCGACTAATGCGAGGACTGCATCTTTGGTTTCCATTTTTTTTTGGATGTACTCAGGAGTTCTTTTAGCAATTCCCGTACCTCTCAATAATGCGGATAATTCTATGGTATCGCATATTTCTTGCGAGTACTTATAATGTTCTTCCTGAGTTATAGTGATAGAAATATTCATTTCAAAAGCTGAATTTTTGAGTTATATAATGATTGTTGAATTTGTTTTTGAAATGCAATTTTGCCAAATTCAAATACATTATTAAAATAGTTGATTGTGGTGCAATAAATTGAACTACAATACAATAGTGATAAATAAATAGTATTTTTTGGATGTATTAATCCAATCGGAAATAAGGTTGATTTCAAAACTAAAAAAATGAAAAATGAATAAAATACGAAACAGCTTTTGGGTACTATAGGGATAGTGTCCGTACTTCGGGAGAAGTGGTAGGTCTGTTTGTCCGTGACAAAGAAGTTATATGTAAACTTGTTTTATTCATTGGTGCAAAAGTACACATAATTTTAAAACACAGCACTGTTTTTATTTTTTCTAACAAAACTTTAATGGATTGTTGATTTTTTATTTAATTCTACAAATTACAGCACTTTACAGAATACATTGGTGAAACATATAAGTCATATAAGTTTTTAATTGGAATAAAATCAAGTAAAACCATAAGTTCATGTAAGCAAAGTCACATAGCCTTACAAAGAACACTTTTAATTTAAATTCCCTTTAAATCACTATTTGAGAAACTAATTTTTTTAATTTATAGGTTTAAAATTAAACGCTGTTTATTGTAAACATATAAGTCATATAAGTTTTTAATTGGAATAAAATCAAGTAAAACCATAAGTTCATAAAAGGAAAACCACTTAGTCTTAAAAAGAATATTTAAACTGAATTTCCCATTAAACCACTATTTGAGAAACTATTCTTTTTTAACTTATATGTTAAAAATTAAATGCTGATTGTTGTAAATATATAAGTGATATAAGTTTTTAATTGGAATAAAATCAAGTAAAACCATAAGTTCATGTAAGCAAAGTCACATAGCCTTACAAAGAACACTTTTAACTTAAATTCTCTTTAAACCACTATTTGAGAAACTAATTTTTTTAATTTATATGTTTAAAATTAAACGCTGTTTATTGTAAAAATATAAGTCACATAAGTTTTTAATTGGAATAAAATCAAGTAAAATCACAAGTTCATTTAAAGAAAGCCACATGGCCTTACAAAGAACATTTTAACTTAAATTCCCTTTAAATCACTATTTGAGAAACTAATTTTTTTAACTTACATGACTTATATGTTTAAAATTAAATGCTGTTTATTTGAGAATATATCGGTTTTTTTTAAACAAAAAAACTCCTTGATAGCTTTAAATATCAAGGAGTTTTATGAAATGGGATGTGTTTTATAGGATTAGTTTCTAAATCTATTTCTGGTGATAATATCCTTTATTTTTGCTTTTAAATCTTCTCCGGTATCATAAACCATCTGTTCACTACTAGGAAAAGTTACCACTCTTCTATCAAAATAGGAGTAATAATTATCGTCAGAGGCACGTTTATCCCCTTTGTATGTTGCGTAAATATTTTCAAAAATAAACTCGCTACTTAAAGGGAAAGATTGTAATAATTGATTACTTCTAAAATTAATATAGTCAATTTTAGCGGAAATTTGACAGGATTTAAACTGTCGAAATTCATAAATGCGTACGGTTGCATTTCTCATATTATCCACCATCACTACTTTTCCTTTTTCGTCTAGTACTTCTTTTCCGTTGGCATCAATGAGTTTTTTGACACCATCTTTAATTACACGTTCTTTTACAAACTCTCTTTCTTTTATTTGTTCCGGCGAAATATAAATTTGTCTAAAATTGATGATCATTCCGTAATCATAATCAATTCCTTTTTGTTTGTTACTGTGGTAAACCGTCCATTTGTCGTTTAAACCATAAGTACTGAAATCCAATAAATCATTTTGAAGGCGAACCGGAATAATCATGTTCGTTTCGTTTTTGGTGTAGACCGAAACATAATCAGATCCCTTAAATTTGGATTCCTCCATGAGTTGTAACCCGTTTTTATAATTTGGAGTTATTTGATTTAAATAGTCCAGATCATCATATGCTTTGCGGTAATTCATTTTGTCTGAAGTTCCCATTAATTTTTTTGCATTTGCATACAAATAGGCTGATAAGGCATTTTTGCTGTCAATGATTTGATCGTTGTAATTTTCAAATGGGAAAATGGCATTTCTCCCTTCTTTAAGTAACTTTAATGGAAGTAATGATTTTAATTTTTCCTGGCGGGAATTTAATTGTAAATAAATATTGTACATTTTTTCCAATTGAGCAGGATTAGCCTCTTTTGCCAACATATTTATGGCATTTAAATCGCGTTCTTTTGCTTTGGCGAAAGCCTCTTCCAACAAGTAAACATAATCTTGTTTGCTTTTTTTATCTTTATTGGTTCGTAAATTAGATACCGCATTGTCAATTGCTTGGTCGTAATTTCCGGAGTTTAATAAGTTTTGGGTTTGCTTAGCACCGCATGCTGAAACAAGAATAAATAATAATAATAACAGTGTAATTTTTTTCATAAGCGATGCTTTTTATCAAGTTTGTATCAACTCGTGTCGTTTAAAAGTGGCCCAAAAATATGAAATTTATTAGAGCTTCATAATTTTATTAGTCAAAATATAATTAATACAAAACTATTTTAATGGAGGTTTTGCAGCTATTCTTTGTAAGTTTATTGGCGACAGGTTATTTTTTGTAGTTCCAAAAGGAGCTTCATTTGATCGTTCTTTTTGAACAACAACAAAACAAAACTTATATTGCTTTTCACTGCTATTTGGACTGTTGCGTGACGTATAAATCAGTACATTTGAATTCTCACAAGTGAATTATCTAGAAATATAAATAAGTCCTGTATGTTTGAGAACCCTTTATTTTTAATTCCATTTATGGCAGGAGCACTCTTTATATTTGCGGGTCTTATCATGCTTAAATTTCCTCCAAAGAAAATAAATTCACTTTACGGATATAGAACTTTAAACGCAATGAAAAGTCAGGAAAGATGGGATTTTGCTCAAAACTATTCCGCAAAAGAAATGATTAAGCTGGGTTTATTACTAATTGTCTGCTGCATTTTGAGTTTCATAACAAAATTTGATCCTATTACAAATAGGAACATTGGTCTATTTTTTTTGATTTTAACTGTAATTGTGCTTTTGGTTCGAGTGGAAAAGGCGATCAAAAATAAATTTGGCAGGCTGTAAAAACTACATTCTATTTATTTTAGTTGTTTTGTTTCGTGAGGATTGATTTGAAACGAAAAAATCTAAATAGACGAGACCCAGAATTTTTGACAAATCTATAATTAATTTGATAACCATGAGCTCGATAAATTTTCTGGCTCATTATGTTTAATACTTTCGTTGTTGGATTAGTTGATCTATTTTTCGTTGATTTAGTGTTTTAAATCTTTTAGAAACAATAAGTTGGATTTAAAAATCAAGAAATAATTTAAGGATTGCACTAGCTCAGTAATTTACTCAACATGCTTTTTTTAAATCATTTTATTTGAATAACTACTGATTTAGACTCATTTGGTTTTTCAATCCTTGGTCCGAGTATAAGGAGAGGTTTTTGTTATTTGAGTGCTTAAAAGTTAGCAATCAAAAAAAAGCATTCAACGAATTTTATGGAAAAAAATAATCAATTCTATTTCTTTAATGGGACTTAACATAAATCCCATTAAAGAAAAATATAATTTATGATTCATCTTTTGTTGTGCGCACTAAGCTAATTCCAGATACAAAGAAAATGATTCCAAGAATACCGTATATTATTAGTGATTTGATTTCGGTTGTTTCACCTGAGGTTCCAGCAAATATAACTGCCGTGTAAATAAGACCACCTATTCCGAGAGCTGTTAGTAACGCTCCAAAGATTCTTTTAAGATTCATGCTATTTAATTTTTAAGATTAATACTTTTTTTAACGGTTTGTTTAAAAACTGAAAGGTTTGCAAACAAAAAATTAAAATTATTTGTTCCGCTTTTCCTTTGCAGACTAATTACTTCACAAATGTATTTTGATTGTCTCCTCCAAGTGTTATACAATTGTTAACAAAAGTTATATCATTCACACTTTAATATAAAAAAAGATGATTTAATAGATTAATTAACATTTTATGTAGGATATCAATCTTATTATTCTGCATTTAATCAATAAATCGAATATAAATTATTGTAGTAGTTCAACTATTTTCGAATATAATAATTTTTCATCAATAGGTTTAGCAATATAATCATTCATTCCAGCACCTTTACATTTTCCCAGATCTACCGTAGTAACATCAGCTGTAAGTGCAATAATTGGGATGTTTAATTTCATGATTTCGCGAATGTGTTTTGTAGATTCAAAACCATTCATTACAGGCATTTGAAGGTCCATTAAAATAATATCGTATGATTTTTTTTCCAGTTTTTCTATAGCAATTTTGCCGTTTTCGGCAATATCACGTTCAAAACCAAAATCATCCAATATTGTTTTCATTAATAATTGATTCAGTGGCATGTCTTCAACAACCAAAACTTTAATTTTTTTTACCATAGTGTTGGATTCAATTAAATTAATCTCTGCCTCAGTATGATTTATTGTCTTTTGAAAGGGTAACGTAAAACTAAATGTAGAACCTTCATTTAGTTTACTTTTGATACGAATGCTACCTCCTTGTGATGTTACTAATTGTTTAACAATGGCTAATCCTAAACCCGTTCCTCCATAATGGCCTGAAGATCCATTACTGGCTTGTTGAAAATTTTCAAATATTAAATCTATATTATCTTCCGGAATACCTATGCCACTATCTGTAATTACAAATTCAATTATTACTTTATCAGCATCTTCAAACAATAGATCAGTACTCACCATAATAGTACCTTGAGAAGTAAATTTAACTGCGTTGCTAACGAGGTTTAAAATGATCTGATGCAGTCGAATGGAGTCTCCTAAAAGAACTGCTGGTATTTTTTTGTCATAATTAGTGATTAATTTTAAATTCTTTTCTTGGATTTTTGTTTCAAACAATTGAAGCATTGAGGCTATTGAAACGGCCATTTCAAATGATTTTTTTTCAAAAACCATTTTACCTGCATCTACTTTAGCTAAATCAAGAATATCATTTATCAATGCAATTAACGTATCGCCACTTAACTGTATGGCTTTTAAATATTCTATTTGTTTAGTAGTCAATTCCGTTTTCAAAAGTACTCTGGTAAATCCAATTATTGCATTCATAGGAGTCCGAATTTCATGACTCATATTAGACAAGAACTGTTGCTTTGCTTTCACAGCATCTTCCGCAACTCGTGTCGCTTTTTCCGCTTTGATTTTTGCTTCTTCGGCTGTTAAAGTTGCCAACTCTGCAAATACTTTTGATTCTATTATTTCAGCTTCAATTCTTTTTTGATCGGTGATATCTCTAGCAACAATAACTACTCCTAAAACATTCGCTTGGTCATCTTTATAAACGGAACCGTTTAATAATACATCCGTTAGCTTGCCGGTCTTATGGCGAAGTTTAAGAGGCGAATTAGTGATAAATCCTTTGGCAAAAACTTCCTTATAAATAGCTTGAGCTTTTTCAGGTTCTGTAAAGTAGCCAAAGAAATCAGTACCTTTAAGTTTCTCTCGCGATAGTCCTGTTATATTTACAGTCGCTTTGTTCATGTCTGTAATCTTCCCTTCGTTGTTTATTGTTGTCAAAGGATCGAGGCTTGCTTCGATAAGACTGAGCGAATATTTTTCTTTGAGATAATACCGAGAACGATCTGTAATGTCTTCAATAGCAAGAAGAATTAGTGGTTTTTTGTTTGTTTTTTGAACAATCAAGTGAGCGTTAAGCAACATTATTCGTTCTCCAATATCAGAAAAGCTATGGGTTACTTCAAAATTTTCGAAACTATTATTTTTGATAAGTATATCATTTAGAACTTCACGAAGTTTTGCAATATTCCATTGTTTATTGCCTAAATCAAATAATAATTTACCTTCTGTTTCTTCCTTATCTACGAGAAATTTTTTATAAAAAGATTTATTAGCGGATATTACATGAAAATCTTTATTTAAGATAAGCATGGGTTCATGGATTGTGGCAATAATAGCTTCAGAATATTCATGTGATTCTATTAATAGATCATGACGCATTTGCAATTCCTGATTGGTAGAAATCAGTTCTTCGTTAGTGGCTTCAATTTCTTCCTTTGAAGTTTCTAATTCTTCATTCAACGTCTGAAATTCTTCGTTAGAAGAAACTATTTCCTCATTAGCTGCTTGTAGTTCCTCATAAATATTTTCTTGTGATTCAATAATATCGATCATTTCAGCACGCGTAGTATTGAGTTCCTCAGTAAGTTTTTTTATTTTTAAATCTTTTAATTTAGTACTGCTTGGTCCATCTATGTCTGATTCAATAATTTTTTCGATCCTTTCCTGCGGTTTAAAAACAATTAGTAGCAATGGTTCGTCCCACTCAATTTTAAGAGGACTAACTTCAAAAGACATCAACCTTAAAACGGACTCAATTTTGATTTCAATACCCGCTTTAGCTACTGATTTCTTTGTTTCTATTACTTTATTAATGGCGTTGCGGAGTTCAAATGCAAATTCTGGTTTGGCCATTTTTAATATATTGAGACTGGCTTTACCTGCTGAATGCTCTAAGTAGGAGGAGATTGGTCCTCTAAACTGGAGTATTTCAAGATCTTTGTTCACTACGGCACAGGCTGGCATGTAGTTTGAAAGAAGTTCGGAGTCAATAGCATTTTTTATAATTTCTTGATTGACACTTATGTTTTTAGAGGCAGTATTCACTTTTTTATTGGACATAGTTGTACGTGTAAAACGTGGTGTTAATTCTAATATTTTGCGTACTCCCAAATTATTTTTTCGAGAATAAATTTTAAATTTATTGTTAACTGATGAGAAAAGCTGTGAGGCTGTACCAATGCTTTCGGCTTTTCCAAGCATTAAATATCCAGTGTCATTCAAAGCAAAATGTAAGGATGCAAAAACTTTCTTTTGTGCAGCAGAATCAAAATAAATCAGGAGATTGCAGCAACTTACTAAATCCATACGTGAAAAAGGAGGATCTCGTAAAATGTTGTGAGGTGCAAATATGCACATTTCTCTAAGTTCTTTAACAATGCGGTAATTTTCACCCGTTTTTGTAAAAAAACGAGTCAAATATTTTTTAGGTATTGATTCAACAGCACTTTGAGAATATTCACCTAGTCGGGCCTCTCTAATGGCCTCTTCGCTCAGATCAGTGGCAAAAATTTGAACCGGTATTTTATTAATTTTTTCCTCTTGCAATTCGGCAATAATCATGGCTATTGAATAAGCTTCCTGGCCTGTAGAGCATGCTGGAACCCATATTCGGAGTGTTTCATCATCAGTTTTATTTTTTAAAAGCTTTATTATTAAATTACTTTTTAAAAATTCAAAAGTTTCCGTTTCCCTAAAAAAGCTAGTTACATTTATTAAAAGGTCAGTGTATAGAATTTCAATTTCATTATTTTTTTGTAATAATAATTCTATGTAATCTTGCATTGACTTTATTCCATATTGATTCATTTTATGATTTATTCTTCTCTTAATGGTAGGCATTTTATAGTGACTAAAATCCACACCTGTTGCTTTGAGTAAAAGTTCAAAAATGGTATTTATATCGTAATTGTTATTTTTAAGAGGAGCTTCTTTTTCGTTGATTTCCTTTTCAGGGTGATCCTTTTTAGTTTTTATTTTCCTTAAACGAACTATTTGGTTGGCAATTTCAACGGGTGATAAAACATAGTCTACCACTCCTAAAGAAATGGCTGCTTTTGGCATGCTACTGGCTTGAGCCGTTTCATCTTGAGCAAAAGTAATACCTCCAGCATCTTTAATGGCTTTGAGTCCCATCACACCATCACTGGCATAACCGGAAAGTATGATTCCAATAACATTAGCTTTATGTGTTTCAGCAAGTGAGGAAAAAAGAAGATCTATAGAGAGATTTGGATTGTTTTTATTGATGCGTGGGTGCAATTGAATGTGACCATTAACTACTTCAATTATTTTATTGGGTGGAATAACATAAACATTGTTTGGTTCCATTTTTTCCATGTTAACGATTTCCTGTACTTTCATTTTAGTGACCTTAGAAAGAATTACAGTCAGTAAACTTTTATGGTCAGGACTTAGGTGTTGAACATAAATATAAGCCATACCAGTATCTACGGGTAGATTTTTAAGTAAAAGGCTAAATGCTTCCAGTCCTCCAGCTGATGCGCCAATGGCTACAACGGGAAAGGAGTTTTTTTTCACCTCTTTTTCTGAGATCAATTTATTAGAAGTAACTTTCTGAGCTGATTTCATAATAGATCAAATATGTGTTTTTATTTTATAATTATGAAATTGGCTCTAATATTATTCCTTACAGAAATTCAAGATGCCTAACATTTTAAAAAGCTAAAAATTATTCATTAAATGTAAGGAAATATGTTTTGTTATAGAGTAAAAAAATAAGGATTTACAAAACAACTAACCAATTAAAACTGAATTTAGACCAGACTATATTAATTTTATAGATTCTTTTTAAGAAGATGAAGTTCTTCTTCTAATTCTTTACATGCCCTTAAACAAACATCTTCTAGTTGTAATACTAAATCATGTATATCTTCATTTTTTTCATGTTCGTTTGCAAAATCTTGAATTTTCTTAGCCACGTTTTCAAAATCTGGATTAATTCCCATGATTGAAAAAGAGGGTAGCATTTTGTGTACCGCAGCACCTAATAAAGTCCAATTTTTCTGCTCTAAACTTTGTATCATTGTTTGTAATAACGGTGGGGTTTGAGCTAAATAAAGTGAAATCATTTCCGTCATTAATTTCGGATTTGATTTTGTCCGCTGCTTTAAATATTGAAGATCAATATATTTTGTTTTAACCTTAGAATTATTGTTTTCCTTCCATTTTTTAGTAAATCCTTCAGGAGGAGCTGTTTTTAAAATGGATGCTATTTTACTATATAACAGTTTTTCATCAATAGGTTTAGCAAGGTAGTCATTCATTCCTGCTGCTTTACATTTTTCTACATCAACAGTGGTTACATCTGCGGTTAGTGCAATTATAGGAACGACAGAATTTAGCGTATTTCTAATGTGTTTTGTTGCTTCAAAACCATTCATTTCTGGCATTTGCAAATCCATTAACACGATATCGTACTCTTGTTCTTCTAGTTTTTCAATAGCTACTTTACCATTTTCAGCAATGTCACTGATAAATCCAAAATCATCCAAAAGTGTTTTCATAAGTAACTGGTTGAGAGCAATATCTTCAACGACTAATATTCGCACGTTTTTTATTTCTGAATAGACTTCTTTTACTTCGTTTTCTAATTCTGTATCGGCATTTGCTTTTTGAAACGGTAAGGTGAAACTAAATATTGAGCCCTCATTTACCGTACTTGTTACACGAATACTACCACCTTGTGGCTCTATTAATTGCTTCACAATAGCTAAGCCAAGGCCAGTTCCTCCATATAATCTTGAAGTTCCGCTAGTTGCTTGCTGAAAATTTTCAAAGATGGTCCCTATTTTGTCTTCGGCGATACCAATTCCTGTATCTATTATTGCAAATTTTAGAATTATTTTAGCCTCATCTTCATATAATAAATCTACACTCACAGTAATCTTTCCTTTTGTAGTAAATTTTACAGCATTGCTAACTAGATTTAAAATCACTTGGTGCAAGCGAACCGGATCTCCTACTAAAACAGTTGGAATATTATTGTCGTATTCCTTAACTAATTCTAAGTTTTTTTCCAGAATCTTTGTCTCAAATAAATGAAGCATGGCTGAAATGGAAGATTTCATTTTGAAAGGTGTTTTTTCGAATGTCATCTTGCCTGCATCAACTTTTGCTAAATCCAGAATATCGTTGATAAGTACAATTAAGGCATCACCGCTTATTTTAATAGCTTCTAAATATTCTTTTTGTTTACCATTCAAATCTGTTTTTAAGACCACTTTTGTAAATCCTATGATTGCATTCATAGGTGTCCGAATTTCGTGACTCATATTGGACAAGAATTGCTGTTTTGCCTTCACTGCATTTTCAGCAATAAGAGTGGCATTTTCTGCTTTTAATTTTGCTTCTTCTGCAATTTCTGTGGCTAATTCTGCAAAGACTCTGGCTTCAATTAACTCCGTTGCGATTCTTTTTTGATCCGTAACATCTCTGCCTACAATTACTACTCCAAGCACTTTCCCTTTGTCATCCTGATACACTGAGCCATTGAATAACACGTCAATCAACGTTCCTTTCTTATGGCAAAGGATCAAAGGAGAATCAGTTATAAGTCCTTTTTCAAACACTTTTTGATACACTTCTCGCGCTTTTTGCGGTTCTGTGAAATAATCAAAAAAATCAGTGCCTATTAATTTTTTGCGAGGTACACCCGTTGCTTTTACAGAGGCATTGTTCATATCCGTTATTTTTCCTTCTGGACTAATAGCAAATAGAGGATCATGACTTGCCTCAATTAAACTAAGGGAATATTCTGATAGTAGTTTTTCAGCAGTAAGGTCGGTATTTAGTTTTTTCAGTTGTTCTGCCTGAACTAATAATTCCTGATTCTTTTTATGTAAATCCACAAAAATCGCCACTTTTGCTTTTAATATTTCTGGCGAAAGTGGTTTTATCATATAATCAACTGCACCGGCTTGATACCCCTTGAAGATTTGTGAAGAATTATCGATACTGGCTGTTAAAAAAATAATGGGAACATGTTTGAGCTTTTCGATCTGGCGAATTAAATCTACTGTTTCAAACCCGTCCATCATTGGCATTTGAACATCTATTAAAATGATAGCAAAATCTTGCTGGTGCAGCAGAATTTTTAAGGCTTCATTCCCTGAATTTGCTTTGACACATAAATAATTTTCATTAGAAAGAATTACTTCTAAGGCAAATAAATTTTCTGGTAAATCATCTACTAGTAAAATTTTGACTGGGCTGTTTATTTTCATTTTTATTGTAAAATAAATGTTTGAATGTTAAATACTCAAAAACGAATTTTAAGTTTCAACAAAAAAATGAGTTACTATCTTTCGCAGCACTACCTGTACGAAGGTATATAGTTATTTACTTAACCATACCCGCATCAAGGACAAAAGGCGTTCTACATCTATGGGCTTTGTAATATAATCGTTGGCTCCAGCATCAATGCATTTTTGTTTATCGTCTTTCATGGCTTTTGCGGTGAGTGCAATGATAGGCAATTTTTTGAACTTCATTTGAGATCGTATGCGCTTCATTGCTTCATAACCATCCATTTCTGGCATCATAATATCCATTAAAACTAAATCAATGTTAGGATGTGTAGCTAGCATCTCTAGAGCATTTTTGCCATTTTCTGACTTGATCACTTCGATTCCTCTTTCTTGTAATATTTTAGATAATGCAAAAACATTTCTCATATCATCATCTACTAAAAGTATTTTCTTTGATTGAAATATAGTGTCTTTATCATGCAAACTATTAATCATTATTTGCTTTGATTTAGGTAAATTACTAATGGTACGGTGCAGAAAAAGAGCCGTTTCATCCAGTAATCGTTCTTCGGATTTTATTCCTTTTATAATAATGCTCTCGGCATATTTATGAAGTAGATTATTTTCTTCTTTTGTAAGTTCTTTTCCAGTGTAAACAATAATAGGAGGCATGTTGTGTCCTTTAATATCTTCGAGTTTTTGAATAAGATCAAATCCGCTCATGTCTGGCAATCCAATATCTAATATGACACAATCAATTTGATTTTCCTGATAAATTTCCAAGGCTTCCTTACCCGTTGCTGCTTCAAAACATTTTACATCACCATTTCCAATGAGTATTTTCATTGCTTTTCTGGAATTTTCACTGTCTTCAATAATCAAAAGATTTTTTATTTTTCTATTAACAAAATTTTCAATGCGGTTGAAAGCTTCTTCTAGACCCTCTTTAGAGATTGGTTTCATCAAATATTCTACCGCACCTTCTCTTATTGGCTCGAGCGAACGATCATTTGCCGAAATAATATGAACTGGAATATGTCTTACAATTGGATTTGCTTTTAACTCCTGCAACACTTCTTTCCCATTCATTCCTGGCAAGCCCATATCAAGGATAATGGCTTGTGGTAAGTATTTTGAAGCAAGTGTCAAACCATCTTCACCACTGGCTGCTGATAAGCATTTGAATCCTTTTTTGTTGGCCTGTTTTAAAAGTATTCCTGCAAAATTTCGATCGTCTTCAATAATGAGTACTATTTTGTCTGTTGCGTTTATGGTTTCTCTATCATCTTCAATAGTTTTATAATTGAGAAAGTTAGCGTTATTTTCAGCACGCGGAATATAGCGTAAAGGTTCCCTTACTGTTGACGAAGTAGGCTCTTGTTCAGGATGAATTTCTAGCGGGATGTGGAGTGAGAATGTAGATCCTTCTTCCGGTTTGCTCGTTACTCTAATCTCGCCTTCTAATAGTTTTGCAAGTTCGCGAGAAATTGAAAGACCTAATCCTGTACCGCCATATTTTCTTGAAGTACCACCTTCAGCTTGTTGAAAAGCTTCAAATATTGCAGCTTGTTTGTCTTCTGATATTCCAATACCCGTGTCAGAAACCGATAGGACTAATGTAGTTTCAGTGCCTGGGTCAATATGTATGTTTACACTTCCTTTTTCTGTGAATTTAATAGCATTAGACAGCAAGTTTTTCAATATTTGATTCAAACGCTGTAAATCGGTGTGAATGAATTCAGGTAAATTAGTGGCCAATTGGCAGGTGAGTAGCAATCCTTTTTGTTCTGCTTGATGTTTAAAATTGAGTAGTAGTTCGTCTGTGAAATTTTTCAAGAATACTTTTTCAACATTAATAGACATTTTTCCTGCTTCAATTTTAGAGAGGTCTAGTACTTCATTTATTAATACAAGAAGATCATGACCACTTTTATAAATAATTTCAGCACTTTCAACTTGCACGTCATCTAAGTTTTTCTTTCTGTTTTCTGATAAATCTTTGGACAAAATAAGTAAACTATTAAGTGGTGTTCTTAGTTCATGCGACATGTTAGCCAGGAATTCCGACTTATACTTGCTGCTAATTTCAAGTTGTTTTGTTTTTTTCTCAATATTATCTTTAGAAGCCTCTACTTCTTTGTTTCGCTCTTCTAACGATTGTGTTTGCTCTTCCAATTCTTCATTGGTCATTTGCAATTCTTCTTGTTGTTGCTTAAGATTTTGTGCTTGCTGCTCTAGTTCCTCATTTAATTGTCTAAGTTCTTCTTGTTGTATTTGAAGTTCTTCAGCTTGATTAGAAAGTTCTTTATTAGCAAAAAACAACTCGACTGCTCGTTTTTCTTTTTCTTCATTTTGGTATGCTAATTCTTTATTAGCAATTCCCAACTCTGCGGCTCGTTTTTCTTTTTCTTCATTTTGAAAAGCAAGTTCTGTATTGGCTATAGCCAACTCAGCAGCCCTTTTTTCCTTTTCTTCGGCTTGTTGAATCGTGTTCACACTTATTGCTATACTCCTCATAGAAACAGCAATAAATTCTTTTTCAGTTTCGGTAAAATCAGTAAGCTTGCCAATCTCTATTACTCCTTTTGTTTTTCCATCTAATAAAAAAGGAGTAATCAGAACATTTGTTGGTTTGGCATTTAGCACGGTAGAAGTAATGCGAATTTGATCATCAGTAATGGCTGTAAACAAAAGTTGTTTTTGTTCCCAAGCAGCTTGTCCAATCAATCCTTCGTTCAACTTAAAGTTTTCTTTAGCTTCATTTGCAGGTGTAAACGCAAATTTTCCGCTAAGTAAAAGAGTATTTTCTTTTTCATCTAATAAATAAACGGCGCCTATGTTGGCTTGGAGATAGGAACATAAAAAGCTAATAGTATTGTTTGCCAATTCGATCATGCTTTGGTCACCTATTAATTTTTCATTAAGCATTGCGTTTCCTGTAAGCAACCAGTTTTTGCTAGCCGTTTCTAATTCGGAACTTTTCAGTGCTTTTAAATTAGTAGTCACTATATTATAGACTACTACAAGAATTAAAGTAATGATTAACAATAAAATGGCAAATACAATGTTAAATCTGCTGGCATCTTGTTCACTGGCTTGAATCCTTTCTGTAAGTAAGAGATTTTCAGTTTCCTGAGCCTGATCAACTAAATTTCTGATTTCATCTTGGATCTGTTTTCCTTCACCAGAAGCAACAAATTCTTGGGCTGGTGCATAACCTTTTTTACGAAGAGCGATGCATTTCCTAAAATTATCGAAACGCATTTTAGTTTTCTTCTTTAGCTCTTCAATATTCTTTTGCTGGTTTGGATTGTCTTTTGTTAGTTCTTTGACTTTATTGAGTTGCGGAATTATATTGACATTAGAAGAAGTAAAAGGAATTAAAAAATCATCATTTCCAGTAATTACATAGCCTCGAATTCCTGTTTCGGCATCAACAGTTAACATCAAAATTTGCTCGAATTCATACAAAACAGAATTGGAATGATTGACTAAGGTATTAGAGGCGATGAATTTTTCGCTGTTTTTATAGGAGAAAATTGCCACTCCTAAAAGTACTATTGCACAAGCAATAAATCCTGTCGCTATTTTTTTACCAAGGGTCATTTTCATTTTGTTAGTTGTAAAATTGATTTTGATTATCTCTTTTGTTGTTCTATTTTTATTAAAAATTCGGCGATATCATCTAATGACCCTATAAAATTAGGTTCAATAGCTGCAATTGCCGCCTTTGGCATATAGGCTGATTCTGCAGTTTTTGGGTCCTGAATTATAGTTAGACCACCACATTCTTGTATTCGTTTGATGCCTTTTGTACCGTCATTATTAGCGCCAGTGAGTACTATTCCAATTAATTTGTTTCTATAGGCTTCAGCGGCCGACTCAAATAACACATCAATAGATGGTCTTGCATAATTTACGCGTTCATCTATAGTGAGGGAAAAGGTTTTGTCTTTTTCTATCAACAAATGATAATTAGGAGGAGCAATATAAATGGTGCCTTTTTCAATTTTTTCTTTTTCATCTGCTTCCTTGATTTCAAGCTGACTTTTATCATTCAAAATAGTGATCCATTGGCCATCAGAGTGTGCTCCTAGATGTTGCACAATAATAATAGGTATACTAAAATGTGCCGGCATGGCTGAGAATATAATTTTTATAGCATTCATACCACCAGAAGAAACTCCTATTACAATTGCTTCGTACTGCATTTTAGTATTTCTTTTTAAATATTCTTTGTTTAAGATCTAATTCGCTATAATCTTCAAAATAATCGGTAAACCGAATACTTTCTTTAGATCCCAACGATAAAACACCTCCATTTATCAGGCTATTATAAAAAAGAGATTGAACTTTATTTTGTAAATTTTGATCAAAATAAATTAGTACATTCCTACATAATATTAAGTGTACTTCGGCAAAAACACTATCGGTTACCAAATTATGATTGGCCCAAACAATATTTTTTTTTAAAGATTGATTCATAATAACATTATCGTAATGTGAAGTATAATAACTTGAAAAAGATTCTTTTCCTCCTGACAATTGATAATTAGAAGTGTATTCTTTAATTAATTTATTCGAAAAAATACCTTCTTTAGCACGATTCAACGCCAGCTGATTAAAATCAGTAGCATATATTGTCGTTCTATCATACAAACCTTCTTCTTGCAATAGAATTGCCATCGAATACGCTTCCTCTCCTGTAGCACAACCAGCATGCCATATTTTTATAAAAGGATAGGTTTTTAAAATAGGAATCACTTTTTCTCGCAATGATCTATAAAATGCAGGATCGCGAAACATTTCGGTAACCGTTATTGATAAATCTTGTAAGAGTTCTGAAGCGAATGGTACATTATTTAAAACCATAGATTGCATTTGAGCTATATCTTCAAAGCCAGAAAGTGCCATTCTATTTAGTATTCGACGCCTAATATGCGCTTGCGAATACTCTCTGAAATCGTACCCATATTTCCGATAGATGGCTTCTAATAGCAATGAAATCTCCAGATCTGATGTGTCTTTATACTGCATTTTTCTTAAATAATATTGGTTTTAATAGAACCAAATTTAAGTGTGATTAATCTAATTAGGAATAAGTACTTGTGTAATTAATTTACATGCGATCCATATACCAATTTAATTCTTTTTCCATTTTCTGGTATTTAAAAATAGCAGTGATTATTTTTTGCAAGCGAACAAATGCAGTTTCACTTTTCACTACATAATCAAATGCCTTGTGGTGCATGCAGTTTATAGCCACTTCAATTTTATCTTGAGAGGAAAGCATAACCACAGGAATTTCTGGATTAAAAGCTTTAACTTTATCTAAAGTTTCAAGACCGTTCATTGCATTTTCTACAATACCATCTAGTTGATAATCTAAGATTACTACATCCGGATTGTGTGATAAGTTTGCAATGCAAAGTTCTCCTGTAGGATACGTTTCTACTATAAAATCAGCATTTTCTAAAAATTCAATTTCTAAAGATTTTAAAAATAGGGCATCATCATCTACTAGAAATATTTTTACTTTCTTGTTGTCGTTCATTTTATGGTATTTATAATTATGTTTAATTCTTCTTCTAATTCACTGCAAGCTTGCTCACAAACTTCTTCAAGTTGTTGAACTAAAGCTTTAATTTCTTCTATATCTTCTGGCGCTGTTGTTATCTCTTGAATTTGTTTGGCTATGTTTTCAAAATCTTGACTTATTCCCACAATAGCAAACGACGGAATCATTTTGTGTGCCGCAGCACTTACTAAATGCCAATTTTGGTTGGCTAAACTTTCTTTGATCGTTTTTATTATAGCAGGCGTTTGGGTTAAATAGAGTTTGATCATTTCTTCCATTAAAACGGGATTTGATTTTGTTCTTTGTTTCAAATACGTCAGATTAATGCACTTTACTTTTTTTACTATAACTTCTTCTTCTTTCACACGTTCAATATTTATGGCACTAGGAATGGTTTTTTTTAAGAGTCCAATTATCTTACTGTATAGCAGGCGGTCATCCACGGGTTTTGCAAGATAGTCATTCATTCCCACTGCTTTACATTTAGCTAAATCTACTGTAGTCACATCTGCTGTTAAAGCAATAATTGGTATTTTTGATTTCAGTGTATTTCGAATGTATTCTGTTGTTTCAAATCCGTTCATTTCTGGCATTTGCAAGTCCATTAAAATGACATCATATTCCTTATCTTTTAATTTTTCGATTGCTATTTTACCGTTTTCGGCAATGTCACGCTCAAATCCAAAATCATCAAGAAGTGTCTTCATTAACAATTGATTCAACGGAATATCTTCAACAACTAAAATTTTTATATTTTTTATTTCGGTATCCAAAGCAATAATCTCATCTCCCATTTCAGCATCAGAATTTGTCTTTTGAAAACTTAATGTAAAACTAAATGTAGAACCTTTACCTACCACACTCCGGACACGAATAGTTCCTCCTTGTGGTTCTATGAGTTGTTTGACAATGGCTAAACCTAATCCTGTTCCTCCATACAACCTTGATGTTCGGCTGGATGCTTGTTGAAAATTCTCAAATATTTTTCCGATTCTGTCTTCTGGTATTCCGATACCGGTATCCGTGACAGCAAATTCAATAATTACTGTATCAACATCTTCATGTATTAAATTGACGCTTACAGTAATTTTTCCTTTGGATGTAAACTTGACTGCGTTACTGACTAAATTTAAAATTATTTGGTGCAAACGAACTGGGTCACCAATAAGAACTTGTGGAATTTGAGGATCGTATTCTTTAATTAATATTAAATTTTTTTCTTGAATTTTAGGTTCAAATAAATGAAGCATCGCAGATACCGAAGAATTCAATTTGAAAGGAGTTTTTTCAAATGTCATTTTGCCGGAATCAACTTTTGCTAAATCCAATATGTCGTTTATAAGTACGATTAATGCATCTCCACTCATTTTAATAGCATCTAAATATTCTTTTTGTTTCAGCGTCAAATCTGTTTTCAGTACCACTTTGGTAAAACCAATAATCGCATTCATCGGGGTACGAATCTCATGACTCATATTCGACAAAAATTGTTGTTTTGCTTTTACTGCATTTTCAGCTATAATAGTGGCTTTTTCTGCACTTCTTTTAGCTTCTTCTGCTATTTCTGTGGCAAGTTCTGCAAAAACTCTAGCTTCAATCAATTCGGTAGCAATTCTTTTTTGATCTGTAATATCTCGGGCAACCACCACCACGCCTTGTACATTTCCCGCTTCGTTTTTATAAACGGAACCGTTAAACAATACATCAGTCAATTTGCCGTTTTTGTGACGCAGTGTAAGTGGTGAATCAGCAACAGAGCCTTTTTCAAATACTTCCTGATACACTTCACGGGCTTTTTGTTGTTCTGTAAAATAATCGAAAAAATCAGAACCTGTGAGTTCTTCGCGGGTTTTTCCGGTACTGTTGACCAAAGCCTCATTCATATCCGTAATCTTACCTTTTGTATTTATGGTTACCAAAGGATCCCGACTAGCTTCAATCAAACTAAGCGTATATTTAGAATCTAATTTTGTAGTATAGTTAAGTTCTTCAAGCTCTTTATTAACAATTTCCCTTTTCTCTTTTTCTTGGTTTTGAAAAAGAAGTTCTTTATTAGCAATAATTAATTCGTTGGCTCTTTTCTCTTTTTCATCATTTTGAAACGCCAATTCCTTATTGGCAATAACTAATTCAGCCGCTCTTTTTTCTTTTTCTATATTTTGAAAAATAAGTTCTTCGTTAGCAATGATTAATTCGTTCGCTCTTTTCTCTTTTTCGTTGTTTTGAAACGCAAGCTCTTTGTTAGCTATCACTAATTCAGCTGCACGTTTCTCTTTCTCATCATTCTGAAATGCTAATTCTTTGTTAGCTATTACAAGCTCAGAGGCTCTTTTTTCCTTTTCTTGGTTTTGAAAAAGAAGTTCTTTATTGGCAATAATTAATTCGTTAGCTCTCTTCTCTTTTTCTTCATTTTGAAATGCCAATTCTTGATTTGCTATAACTAATTCTGCGGCTCTCTTTTCCTTTTCATCATTTTGATACGCCAGTTCTTTATTAGCATTTTGTAAATCCAAAGCCCATTTTTGTCCGCCTGTATTTCGCGCTACGATAACCACACCTTGAACCTTACCAAGATTGTCTTTATAAACAGAGCCATTGAAAAGTACGTCAGTTAATTTGCCGCTTTTATGCCGAAGTGTTAACGGAGAGTCTTCTATGGCATTATTTTGAAAAACTTGTTGATATACTTTTTGTGCTTTTTGTTTGTCTGTGAAATAATCGAAGAAATTAGAACCAGTTAGTTCGTTTCGAGTAACACCAGTAATATGTACTAGTGCTTCATTCATATCCGTGATCTTGCCTTCTCTATTTATTGTAATTAAGGGGTCAAGACTTGCTTCAATTAAACTTTTTGAATATTGTGCTGCTAATTTTTGAGTGGTACTGTTTGTTGCTTCAGTAAAAAAACCATGAGTAACTCCATCAGAATCTTCATAAATAGATGCATTATAAACTACGTCTGTTAATTCGCCGTTTTGGTGCTTTACCGTTAACGAATAATCTTCAATAAACCCTTTTTCAAAAACGTGTTGCCATCTGTTCTTTACTTCCTGCTTCTCTGTAAAATGATCAGAGAAATTAGTTCCTATCACTATATCTCTTGCTATTCCTATGTTTTTTATTGACGCTTCATTAATATCAGTGATTTTTCCTTCGGCACTAATAGTAACAAAGGAACCTACACTGGTTTCAATTGAATCGGTGGAATTGAGCATACTGATACTTTTCATTTAGTCATTTACATTTCCAATTTCCTCAATTGGATTCCGTCTTTTATCTTTTAACTGTTTAAAATGAGAAGGGGATAGGCCAGTTACTTTTTTAAACTGACTAGATAAATGAGCTACACTGCTGTAATTCATTTTCCATGCAATTTCAGTGATATTTAATTCACCATAGATAATTAACTCTTTTATACGTTCCGTTTTATGGGAAATTATAAATTGTTCTATTGTAGTTCCCTGAACCTCTGAAAACAAGTTCGATAAGTACGTATAATCGTGATTCAATTTTTGACTCAAATAATCGGAAAAATTGATTTTGATAGGCTCCGTCGAATGGTGTACCATTTCAATAATTACATTCTTTATTTTCTCTATCAACATGGATTTTTTATCATCCATCAATTCAAGCCCTGAATCTAAAAGTGCCGCTTTCAAGAGTTGTCTTTGCTCCATAGAAATATTTTCCATAATTTCTACTTCTCCTAAATCAACAACCATGTAGTGAAGTTTAAGCTTTTTTAATTCTTCTTTTACCGCCATTTTACAGCGGTTGCTTACCATGTATTTTATGTATAGTTTCAAAAATTTTCAATTTACAGTTTGCACAAATGTAACTTTTCGCAATAAAGATACATTATAAAATTTTACAAATAAGTTATAATATAATTCGCAATCAAGAATGACTCCTAATAATCCGAACAAATAGCGAAAGAAAAACCCACTTTACTATGGAATTGTGAGATTATCGGTTGGTATTTCCTATTTTTTTGTATTGAGAAAATTAGTATAACAGTTCTTTCAATTTTGAGGACGTAATTATTTGCTTTTTTTATCATAGTCTAGGATTCAATACTTAGAGCTGTTTTTTACCACTGTTATAATTTGTTTGAATGTAGTTATTGATTTAATTTTTAAGTACATAGTTCAGTTGTCAATTGATTTAGAGGTTTCTTTTTCAATTATTAAATCTATGATCTCAAAATTTATTTTTGTTATATAATTATTTGCAATAGTTGTTAAATTATCACTTTATTTTTTTGAGGCCAATTGTGTATTAAAAAATTAGAAACATCACTTCACTATTAATCAAATTTACTTTCGGTAAACAGTTTTCGACGATTAAAATTAGATGCACATTTTGGTTAATTTTCGAAAGGATTAAACTAGAAAAACGACAAGCTTATAAGTAGCAATGCACTTTTTTGAACAGAAATTTTAAAAATTCGGTAACAGACTGAAAGTAGGTATCAATAGGTTAGAAAAAAAATACCACAGATTATAATATGTAACTAGAGTTACAATTAAAATCTGTGGCAAAAGTAAAAAATTTAAGTAATAGCAATTACAAGCGACTGCTTTTATACGACACACTTGAATTAAAGAGGGATTAAGTTTTCCTCTTAATTCATAGGAAAAGCATTAACCCAATCCAGCGATTTTATGGAGGATACTTTATTTTCCGCATTCATCGTTACTCGTAGCTCTTTATTAGCTACTTTTTTTGAATACGATGCTTTATAGCGAAAAACGATAGATTGGTCAAAGTTGTTTTTAAAAGCTTCGATTAATTCAAGATCTATAAAAGTGCCATAATATTGACGAAAACGAGTACATGTTTTTGTTAATCTTGCCTCGGTCGTGTTTTTAATAACAGATGGAGTCGCTTCACTCAATGTAAATGGTTTGAATTTAGATGTATTGCAAGTCATTAATACTCTTTTTCCCAATTCGTACGCTTTACTTTTTTGGCTTTCACTAACTTCTGACAAGCCCAATCTAACAGTTTTTACTACTTCAGGCTCTGGTATGGCAACCACTTTTTTTGATTTACATCCAATGAGTAAAAGGATACTTAAAACTAGAATTAATTTTTTCATGATTTATTTAATTTTTAATAAGATATTGGGATCGGGACAGTTTTCTAAATACTGAGTCAGATCCTTTTTACTGCAAACACCAGGATAATCTCCAAAACTACTCGTGATTTCTTTTATAATTTGAAAATGCAAATGCGGAGCATAATCACCATTTACGGAAGCATCGCCCAAAGTAGCTAATTGTTGTCCTTTTTCATAAAAATCTCCAATTGTAATATCACTAATACTTTCTAAAGATAAATGACCATATAAAGTATGAAATTTTTGTCCTTCTATTTTATGTTCTAAAATTATTGTTGGACCATAATCACCCATGCCCGTATTATAATTAAAGCTATGAACAAAACCATCAACGGCCGCTAAAACGGGAGTTCCTGCTTTAATCCATAAATCTAAACCAATATGGATGTTGCGCTCTTCTGTGTTTGTGTCATTAAAAATTTCACTTCTTTTATACAGATTTCTAACTTCATTGTACCCTCCATAAGCTACTTTTGCATTATTTTCAGTCAGGTAATTTTCAATATAATCTTCAAAATCTAGTGCATTATCAATGTTAAGCGATTTAAAAGCTTCATTTGTGATGGATAAATCCAAGGGAATATACTGTTTATATTCAATTTTTGCATCTATTACTTTAACGTTTTCTTGGTCTCGTAAGATGGTTTCTAATGATTTCATTTACTGTTAATTTTATAAAACACTAAATTTAATTAAAAAATGCCAACATAAAAATTTTACGCTGGCATTATAACTTTTAATTTACATTAGCGCAGTTACATTTCCCAAAAAAAAAAAAGATGAGTTTGAGTTTAGCTTAATTCATTGTTTAGGAGTTTTACCTTAGACTGCTATTATTTTACCGCTAATAAATCAACAAATTCAATAACGGGATCTTTAGACAATAATTCGCCGGCATTCGCCATTAGAGCTGCTGCAATTTTTCCGGCAAGGTGCGCTTTTCGACTTTCCTCAGTTTCAAAAGTATCAAAAATTCCAAACGTGGAGGCGCCTATTTGCCATCCATACCAGTTTACGGTATCTGGTTCATCTAATACCAACGGTAATGCGCTTTTTAAAAATGCGGCAACTTCTTCTTCTTTTCCAGGCTTAGCTTCTAATCGTGCTAATAAAGCATATTTTTCCATAATCGTAATTTTTAGAAATTAAAAGTAGTGATTTTAGTTTTTAGATTTATATAGTTTAACTTTTGTTCACCGCTGTAATGCAGTAGAACGCTGTTTTTAAATAATATTGAAAAAAAAATCCTAACCGTTACCGATTAGGATTAGTATAGATAATACTTAAGTTTTAATACAAACTTGGATATTTAGAAGGATTCACTTCATTCATCATATGATACACTTTTTCAAAAATATCTTCGGAAGATGGTTTAGAGAAATAATCTCCATCTGTGCCATAAGCTGGGCGGTGTGCTTTAGCAGTGAGCGTTTGAGGTTTACTGTCTAAATAGTTGTACCCATCTTGATGTTCAATAATTTGTTGCAAAATGTAAGCTGAAGCTCCACCAGGAACATCTTCATCGATTACCAGCAAGCGATTTGTTTTGGCAATACTTTTTACTACGTCTTGATTTATATCAAATGGAAGTAAAGACTGCAAATCAATAATTTCGCAATCAATACCTACTTCAAGCAATTCTTTTGCCGCTTGTTGCACTAATCGTAGGGTAGAGCCATAAGAAACCAGTGTGATATCTGAACCTTCTTTTAAAGTTTCCACCACACCAATGGGAGTTTTGAATTCGCCATAATTTAACGGCATTTTTTCTTTCAATCGATAGCCATTCAAACATTCAATAACTAGAGCAGGTTCGTCGCATTCTAGCAAACTGTTATAAAAACCAGCTGCTTGTGTCATGTTTCTTGGAACCAAAACATGGATTCCTCTGATGGCGTTAATAATCATACCCATAGGAGAGCCTGAGTGCCAAATGCCTTCTAAACGATGACCGCGAGTACGTATAATTAGAGGTGCTTTTTGTTTTCCGACCGTTCTGTATCGCAAGGTTGCCAAATCATCACTCATGATTTGGATCGCATATAATAAATAATCTAAATATTGAATTTCGGCAATAGGACGTAATCCTCTTAGTGCCATTCCTATTCCTTGACCCAAGATGGTAGCTTCTCGAATTCCAACATCAGCAACACGCAATTCACCATATTTTTCCTGCATTCCTTCCAGCCCTTGATTTACATCACCAATAGTTCCTGCATCTTCCCCAAAAATTAAAGCCTCTGGATATTTGGTAAATATAGCGTCAAAATTATCACGTAAAATCATGCGTCCATCGGTATCTTCCTTAGCATCTTCAGCGTAAACTGGCAGGACTTTGTCGACAGAAAACACATTTAAATCTGTTTCTGAGAATAAGTTACTGCTAAAATTCTTCTGTGTTTTTGCGGTATAGGCTATAATCCATTCTGAAAGTACTTCTTTGCCATTTTCATTAAGTACTAAACGCAATACTTTACGTGCTGTTACTAGAATTTCCTTTTTTATAGGAGATTTAATGCTACTTAAATCAGAAGAGAATTTTAGAATGGCGTCTCTGTATTTGCTGGTTTCCGCTATTGTCTGTAATAGTGAAACCAACTCTTTTTGTTCTTCAGCAATAGGTTCTATAAAGGCATTCCAAGCGGCTTTTTTACCTTCTAAAACCTCTTTTTTTGCTTGTGCATCAATTGCTTCAATTTCTTCTGGAGAAGCTATATTTATAGCAATCATCCATAATTTCATTTGACGAACACAATCAAAGTCTCTTTCCCAAGCCAAGCGATCAGCATCTTTGTAACGTTCATGAGAACCGGAACTAGAATGTCCCTGTGGTTGCGTCAATTCATTAACATGGATCAAAACAGGAACGTGATTTTTTCGAGCTATATCGGCAGCTTTCTCATACGTTGCAATTAAGTCAGCATAATCCCAACCTTTGACTCTCAGAATTTCATATCCATTAGTGTCGTGTTCCTTTTGGTATCCTTTTAAAATTTCGGATATGTTTTCTTTTGTCGTTTGGTGTTTTGCATGCACAGAAATTCCGTATTCATCATCCCAAACACTCATAACCATAGGAACTTGTAAAACCCCTGCGGCATTAATAGTTTCAAAGAACAACCCTTCAGACGTGCTTGCGTTTCCAATGGTTCCCCACGCTATCTCATTTCCTTCGTTAGAAAAATTTGCTGCATTTGGAATTCCAGTAACCTGTCTGTATATTTTTGATGCTTGAGCCAGTCCTAATAACCTGGGCATTTGCCCAGCTGTAGGAGAAATATCAGCACTTGAATTTTTTTGTTTTGTTAAGTCTTTCCAAGTACCATCCTCATTTAAACTATGGGTTGCAAAATGGCCTCCCATTTGTCTTCCTGCTGACATAGGCTCTTGTTCAATATCAGTATGTCCATACAAACCTGCAAAAAATTGTTGTATCGTTAATTCGCCAATCGCCATCATAAAAGTTTGATCGCGATAGTAGCCAGAGCGGAAATCTCCGTTTTGAAATGCTTTAGCCATGGCCAATTGTGGCACTTCTTTTCCATCTCCAAAGATACCAAACTTAGCTTTTCCAGTCAATACTTCCTTGCGTCCTAAAAGGCTGCATTCTCTGCTTATTATGGCTGTGGTGTAGTCCTTTAAAACTTCGATTTTGAAATCTTCAAATGTCAATGTTGTATTGGTTTTTTCTTTTATCATAATTGAAAAGTATAACTTTATAAAGCAAATTTACTTAAAAACAACCTATTTTCATAGCACATTGAAAAAAATAGAATTTAATTATTGCAATTTATTCTAATAAAAAGAACTTTATTTTTTTATTATGTGTAATTTAAATCGTATTTTATTAATAATAGTTCAATAAATAATGAAAATTATATTCGATTAGAACCATTTTCGATTAAAAAGATTGATTAATGTTTTAGGAGAAAATGTAACAATAAAACGTATTTTTTCATTATAATTATCTTGTGCTATTTCCCATCCATTATTAGAATAGATTGGAAAATACAATTCAAAGTAGTCTGTTACTAAATTAAGACGGATGCCGCTATCGTAAACAAACCGTCCTTTTGTGTCTGCATTTTTGATTAACCCAATGTCTCCGTAGGCTTCAATCCAATTCCAAATACTGTAACTTGCATTTAAGCTCGTAATCCAGCGATTAGCAAAAGGGGTGTCGATTTTAGATTTAAATCCGCCTTCTGCTACTATATATTGTTGACTAAATAGACCGGTACTTTCGGATCTTCCAAAATAATTGTAATCAAAAAGATAATCTGTTGGTCTATCCAATGCGAAGCTAAAGAAATCCGATTGGGTTTTGTTGTACAAAAAAGTTCC
Source organism: Flavobacterium sandaracinum (assembly GCF_004349135.1). Taxonomy (GTDB): domain Bacteria; phylum Bacteroidota; class Bacteroidia; order Flavobacteriales; family Flavobacteriaceae; genus Flavobacterium; species Flavobacterium sandaracinum. The sequence goes on from NZ_SMFN01000002.1 coordinate 263,229, forward strand.
GGCATAAAAACGCAAATTAATTTGACGGTTGTTCTCAAATAGTTTTCGATATTCTATTTCACCGGTTATTTTTCCGAATTTTCCTGAAATTTGTAAATCAGTCATAATATTGAAATGATTCGTAACCTCTGTTTTTGTATTGATATACCTTGCATCAAAAACGGAATAATTTTCAGGAGAATTATCAATCACTAAAGCACTTTTTTCCTTGTTTACAATAACTTGTCGGAAAGAGAATAATTGTTTTCTATTATCTCTAAAATTGGGTTCCCGAATGCGCAATTGCAAAGACGGGTTCAATCTTAAATAGGCAGCATCTTCTGCATAATGAAAATAGGAACCGCTTATAGAATATCTCGCATTATAAAGAGTACTGTTCCTGAAATTTTGATTGACTACAAAAACGGCTGAACCTGATAAATTTTTCGATTTTGTTGAGTACGAAGGATTTACATCAAAGATAAACGGTTTTTCCAAGATAGTCTTGTTGTGCAACCTAATTCCAGGAGTTACTCCATCATACAGATTATAATAAATCGAAGGAACATAGAGGACTTGATTGTAATAAGGATCCTCTAAATCTTTCATAAAAACAAATTTAACAGGCCGATTATTAGGAAAAAAACCTTCTAATTTTTTCCAATTGTTTCTTAAATTGTATTCTGGAACTTCATTTTTTAGATTTAAAATAATTTTATCAATGTTGTTTCGGGCAATCGTGAAGGTGCTATCACATTCTTCAATATCAAGCCATTGCTTAAATACGATTTCTCCTTTTTTTGTTCCATAAATAGGAATTGGGATCGGCGCTCCAGTTCTATTTTTCACTGAGAAAGTTATACTATCTTTTGTTTTAATAACGGTTGAGAATTTATAATCGATAATGTCTCTTGAATCTATGATTCTATTAAAAAACCAACTGATATCTTTTGAAGTGTTTGATTTTAATAAATGTTCAAAATCAGATCGCGCTACTTGATGGGTTTTATTTAAGGCGTAAAATTGTTTAATGCTATTTTGCACAGTGTTATTTTCAAGATAATCATCCAGAAACCGGATACTTAATCCAGCACGGTATTTGCTTGCAATTTGCTCATTAAATTTAATTAAAGTGTTTTTTGGAGATCCTAATTTTTGGTCTAAATTTTTACGGGCCATTAACATATAAAAATAGCTATATTGTCCATTAAAATCAATATTCGTCAGATTAAAACTTTTTAGTAATCGGATGTTGGATGCACTTCCCATCATTTTAGTATTCGGATGATGTTCATCCATATATTTCATCATGGCATAAACTTGAATTCCGTCATAAATCCAATTGTCTTTTCTTGGATCTAGATGCAAACTAGTTTTTAAATATTCATTTAGATAGGTTTTCAAAAATTTTATTTCGAATGTAAATTCATCTGGAAACGGGCTTAAAAAGGAGGGTAGTTGATTCAGTCCGTAAAAGGGATTTCTATCATAATTTGTTTGGGTAACGAGAATTTTGTCATTAGGGTATTCCCCTATTAAATTACTTGTAAAAGTTACGATTCGGTCAATTACAATTGCTTTTTGAATGTCATCTAATTTATTGTTTTTTAGATCAGTAAGAACTTCAACGGAAGCGTTTTTAAAACTCTCAAAACTCGCTTTAGGCTCCAAAATTATACTAAAATCTGTTCTGTCTTGTCCCGATAATTTGTAGTTTTTAAATTCCTTTTCGACAATGGTCTTAGAGGCTTTTAAATCCGATGTTGCTTCTAAGAGCGCAGGTATTTTTAGGTCTATTTCAAAGTCAGAAATGCCATTTGCAATATCGTCTAAGTTGTTGTTACTGTTTTTTATAAAAGCATGATTTTCATAGCGTGCGGGAGTTAAGTACCAGTTTTTTAGATTTAAAATTCCATTACTATTGTAGCCATATTTAGTAAATTTACTGCTGGGAATTTTTGAAATATACGAAAGATAGAACTTGATTTTTTGATTAGGAAGTAACGGTTCTTCTAAGTTTAGAACGACGTAATCTGGATTTTGATCCGTTCTATTCCAAGATAAAAATTGTTGATTGGAAGTAGTAATAATTAAATTGATAGTGCTTCCGCGTTCTTCTTCTTTGGCTAAGTGAAATCCTCTATAAAATTCATCCGAAAATCGTTTGGCTAATGGGGTGTTTTTATTGGAATATGCATTATTCCAATCATTCAAAACAATTGATTTTAGAGTATCCTTTGACTGATTAAAAAAAGTAATTTCTTGCTTTATGAACAAGGTTTTATTCTCTGAATTCAGCTCAACAGTCATCTTAGAATGGTGTTGCGCTTGTTGTTTTATTGACGTCAATAAAACAAGTATAAAAAGGAAAACTTTATAAATTGATCTCAAGTATTTGTTTTAAAATGTAAAGAAATAAAATTGCTTGTCTGTTTACCCAAAGATTAAATTACCGCAAATTAGCAAAATTTTCAATATAAATTTGAAACAATTAAAATGATAATTGGCTAATTTGGGGTAATTTTTTTTTAATCTTTCTATTGAAAGTAATGTCTAATAAATTTCTGTTTTTCTAGTCCAAAAAACTTGACCGATATCAGAATAGCGACGACTTAGGCTGCTAAATCAATCGATAATCTTGGGAGTTTTATGGTAAAATGAAATACAAAAGTCATTATACAGCTTGTCGTTAAAAATTTGGAGAAAAATCATATTTTTTGTAAAATTTGTCTAAAATAGCAACGACTTCCTCTTCAGTGTCAACAATTTTAAAAAGTTCCAAATCTTCCAGATTAACGGTCTTTTCTTGTTCAACTAATACTGTTTTTATCCAATCTATCAATCCTGACCAAAAACTGGTGCCCACTAATATTATGGGGAACTTTGCTATTTTTTTTGTTTGAATTAAAGTCATTGCTTCAAATAATTCGTCCATTGTACCAAAACCTCCTGGCATTACAACAAAACCTTGGGAATATTTGACAAACATCACCTTTCGAACAAAGAAATAATCAAAATTTAAGTTTTTATCGCTATCAATATAGGGGTTAAAATGCTGTTCAAATGGCAGCTCAATATTCAGTCCCACTGATGTTCCCCCACCAAGATGTGCGCCTTTATTACCTGCTTCCATAATTCCTGGTCCACCGCCAGTAATTACACCATAGCCCGCTTTACTTATTTTATAGGCAATTTTCTCTGCCAGTAAATAATAGGGATCCTCCGGTTTTGTTCTAGCCGATCCAAAAATACTCACACATGGACCTATTCGACCCATACTTTCATAACCGTTCACGAACTCTGCCATAATTTTAAAAATGGCCCAACTATCATTGGTTCTAATCTCATTCCAAGTCTTTCTTTTTAATCGGTCTTGGATTACTTTATCCTCGTCATTGTCAAAATCTTCTAATCTCATCTTCTAAAATATAATTTAATATCTAATTTTTTTTTGGAGTCTTACTGCCTTTAACCAAATTCAAAGGTTTCTTTTCAATCGTACTATTTACAAGTTCCGCAAGCATAGTAGGAATATTTAAAAGAAATTTCAATTTAATTTTGGATAGAACTCCAATCGACTAAAGTAATTCTTTTTTCAAGAATGGCACAGTATCGCTTTTTTTATTTTTTATATTTTTTTGCAGATTTGTTGTGTTCAGTAAAAAAGAGCATCTTGCAATAGGTATTTTTGTAAGTAGAAAGAAATAGAGAATGATTTGTTTGTTTCAACATAAGACCTATTCGTTTTTGATTTAACTAGATGTATTTTTAGTAGTTCGTACTTATAAATTGCTAGCACTTGCTTACTAATATTCTCATTCTGTTTCTAGTGTATTAAAATAAAAATCGTTTCTTACAAAATCTATTTCTTTGTATTTCTATTTTAACAAGTTTGCAATTCAATGATAAAATTTAAAGATTTAATTTAATCAAAAATAAATCTTTAATACTAAGTCTATAAATAACAAAACCACTGCCGGTACAAAAAGCAGTGGTTTTGAAACAAACAGGAATCAATAATAATTAGTCAAGCAATCTTAATTATTGCCAGCCACCACCAAGAGCTCTGTACAATTGAATTATCGCTTTATATTGTTGGAATTTATTGTCTATTAAACTTAGTTCGGCATTCAAAGCATTGTCTTTTACGGTCAAAACTTCTAAATAATTGGCTAAACCGTATGTTAATAATTCATCGGAGTAATCGGTGGCTTTATTTAACGCGTCCACTTGTTTTTCTCTTATTGTCAATTTATACGTTTCGTTATTGTATTGAGCCAAAGCATCTGAAACTTCTTTTCCTGCGGTTAAAAGCGACTGCTCAAATTGCAGATAAGCTTTTTCTTGATTGGCTTTTGCAATTTCGAATCTCGTTTTAATTTGGCGCTGATTGAAAATAGGCTGTGTTAAACCAGTAATTATGTTGGCAAAGATGGAATTAGCACTAAACCATTCTTTCAGATCAATACTTTGAAGTCCACCAGATGCAGTCAGTTTTAATGTTGGATAAAAATTACTTTTGGCTACATTAGTTTGTTCAAAATTAGAAATTAAGTTGTACTCTGCTGCAATCACATCAGGCCTGTTTCTAAGCAAAGTTGCAGGAACACCAAGCGTAATATTGGGTTGCATCAATTGATTTTCAAAAGTGCTTCTTTCAATTTTTGCCGAACCTTCGCCCATAAGAATACTTAAGGTATTTTCAAAAATGATAATGCTGTTCTTTAAATCGGCAATGATAATTTCAGTCGCATATTTCTGTGCTTCGGTTTGCTTAACGCCAACTTCGGTTACATTTCCCGCTTTTTTTAGTGCAATAATAGTTTCGACACTTTGGTTTCTGTTTACCAAGGTTTTCTCTGCTAATTTTATCTGTGCATCAACCGAAAGCAATTGATAATAGGTCGCAGCAATAGTAGCTATCAATTGGGTTTTTACTGCTTGGTTTGCAGCTGTAGTTTGAAGGTAAGCAGCATTTGCAGCACGCTTATTACTTCTTATTTTTCCCCAAATATCGGCTTCCCAAGAGAGGCTTCCAGTCAATTGATATTGATTGGTACTTCTGTCTTGTAATAAGGCGCCAAACTGACTGTTTCTAGAAAGTTCCTGATGCGTCCAGTCGGCACCTGCGGAAAGAGTAGGGAAGTATCCCGCTTTTCCTTGTTTCATGGCCGCCTCTGCCGCCACAATATTTTGCATGGCAATTTTAATATCCAAATTATTTTCTAACCCCTTCTTGATATATCCCTGTAAAAGCGGATCCGTAAAAACGTTTTTCCAAGCAACATTGGCAAGAGAAACAGTATCAGTTGACACGATTTCGTTTCGGTATAAATTTTCCGTTTTTAATTCCGGTCGTTTGTATTCTTTGGCCACAAAGCACGATTGCATTACCGTTGCGGTTATGACAAGTACAGCTATTTTGGTTAACTTATTTTTCATTTTCTTTGTTTAAAAGTGTGACATTTGAATCCTGATTTTCTATAGGAAGTGGCTTTGTAGAAATTTTTTCCTGCAAGGTTTGGAAAACAATAAATAATATAGGTATCACAAAAACTCCAAAAATAGTTCCTATTAACATTCCCCCAATTGCTCCAGTTCCAATAGCGTTGTTCCCAACAGCTCCGGCTCCTTTAGCTAACATTAAAGGCAATAATCCAAAAATAAATGCAAATGATGTCATCAAAATAGGACGCAAACGCGCAACTGCGCCGTTAATAGCAGCTTGTGTAATACTCATTCCTTTTTTTCTAGAATCTACAGAAAACTCGACGATCAAAATGGCATTCTTAGCCAGCAATCCAATAAGCATAATTAGTGTTATTTGTAAGTAAATATTATCACTTACATCAAATAAATAAGCAAATAAGTACGCTCCCGCTAAACCAATTGGTAATGAAATTAATACGGCAAAAGGCAACATATAACTCTCGTATTGAGCAGCTAACAAGAAATAGACAAATACCAAACACAAAAGGAAAATATACAATGTTTGACCACCTGCACTTATTTCCTCACGAGTCATTCCTGAGAACTCATAACCATAACCAACAGGTAAACTTTGACTTGCCACTTCTTCAACTGCTTTAATCGCATCGCCAGAACTGAAACCTTCGTTAGGAGCACCGGTAATTTTTACAGAAGTAAACAAATTGAATCGTTCTATTGCTTGAGGACCAAATACTTTTACCAATGTCACAAATTGTGAGATAGGCGCCATTTGACCGTTATTATTTCTGACTAACACTTTATTTAATGATTCGGGATTACTTCTAAATTCTGGTTCAGATTGGTAAACCACACGAAACTGTTTACCAAATTTGTTGAAATTAGAAGCATAAACACCACCGTAATATCCTTGCATCGTTCCTAAAACATCAGTAACTGTTAAACCTGATTTTTTTATGGAAGCGACATTCAAATCAATTCGGTATTGCGGATAATTTGGAGAAAAAGAAGTAGTCGCATATTTGATTTCAGGACGGCTGTTTAAAGCTGCCAAAAATTTATTGTTTACTTCACTTAGCTCCGAGATTGTTCCTCCTTTTTGATCTTGTAATTGAAATTCAAAACCATTGGTGAAACCAAAACCAACAAGTGTAGGACGAGCAAAATAAAGTACTTTTGCATCTTTTACTGACGCAGTTCGTTTAAATAATTCCTGTACAACTGCATTTATTTCTTGATTCGTTTCTTTACGTTCCGCCCAAGTTTTCAATTTTACGATTACCATTCCGTAGTTACTTCCGGTACCACTTAGTAAACTTCGACCTGATATACGAAGCACTTCTTTTATTTCAGGAATGTCTTTTACCTTATTTTCGATTTGTAATAAAACCTCTTCCGTTCTTTCCAATGAAGTACCTGGCGGAAGGGAAACATCCGAAAGAATCGCTCCCGTATCTTCACCCGGTACAAAAGCTTTTGGAGTAATATTTAACAGCAAGATAAATATCCCTGCAAAGACTGCAATTCCTAGAAAGGCCAACCATTTTCGTTTTATAAAAAACTCAACAGACCTTTTGTATTTAGCGGTTGTGGTTTCAAATCCAACATTAAATGCAGTAAAAAAGCGCGCTGCAAAACCTTTTTTCTTAGCACTTTTATCGTGTTCTTTTAAGAAAATGGCACATAAAGCCGGGGAAAGTGTCAAGGCATTAATAGCTGATAATACTATCGCAACAGCTAAAGTTATTCCAAACTGCTTGTAAAAAACTCCCGCTGATCCACTGATAAAAGAAACTGGAATAAATACAGCTGACATAACAAGCGTAATTGAAACAATCGCACTACTGATATCTTGCATGGCACTGTGAGCCGCTTTTTTAGGATCATGTTCTCCAGCTTCCATTTTGGCATGGACAGCCTCAACGACGACAATCGCATCATCGACCACAATTCCCACTGCGAGGACTAAAGCAAAAAGCGTTAGTAAATTTATGGTAAAGCCAAATAAACTTAGGAAAAAGAACGTTCCTACAATTGCAACAGGAACTGATATAGCCGGAATCAAAGTTGATCTCCAGTCTTGTAAGAAGATGAAAACTACAATAAATACTAATATGAAGGCTTCTATTAAGGTATGAATCACTTTAGTAATAGATTCGTCTAGGAAGTCGTTTGCATTAATTAATGTGGCATATTTTACCCCTTTTGGGAAATTTACTTCCGCATCATCTAGTACTTTTAACGAACCCTCAATTACTTCTTGCGCATTAGATCCTGCTGTTTGAGCAATTGCAATCGCAATAGATTTGTTTCCATTGGTGTAAGCATTACTAGCATAATTTACAGCTCCCAATTCAATTTTGGCAACATCTCCTAACTTAAGGATTTCTCCGTTTTCGGTTGAACGAATAATAATTTCTTCGAACTCTTTTACATTTTGTAATCGTCCTTTATATTTTAAAGCATATTGAAAAGATTGGTCCCCACTTTCACCTAACTGCCCAGGAGCAGCTTCAATATTCTGCTCAGCCAATAAAGCGGTAATATCCGAAGGAACAAGCCCATAAGCTCCCATTACATCTGGCTTAAGCCAAATACGCATGGAGTAGTCTTTTTGTCCAAAAATCATTGCTTCTCCAACTCCAGCTACACGTTTTATTTTTGGTAAAATATTGATGTTAGCATAATTCTGAAGAAAAGTATCATCATAATCAGGGTTGTCACTGTACAATGATAAAATTAAAATATTATCACTTTGTCTCTTTGAAGTCGTGACACCGGCTCTTGTAACTTCCTGCGGTAACAAAGGTGTAGCGCGAGAAACCCGATTTTGCACGTTTACTGCTGCCAAATCTGGATTTGTACCTAATTTAAAGTAAATGTTTATGACTGCCGAACCATCATTATTTGATGTAGAAGTCATATAAGTCATGTCTTCAACACCGTTTATTTGTTCTTCTAATGGAATTACCACCGAGCTCATTACCACTTCGGCACTGGCACCTTGATAATTTGCTGATACAGTTACCGTAGGCGGTGCTATTTCTGGATATTGTGAAACTGGAAGTGAGATTAACCCTAAAACTCCCAAAATTACGATGATAATAGAAATCACCGTTGACAATACGGGTCTGTCAATGAATTTTGAAAACATATTTTGTTATTTATTCAATAGTTAGTGTGTGAATTATTTTGTTGTAGGATTGATTATAGTTTTAAAATCAACAACTTCAGGGGTAATGAGGGTACCTTCAGTTACGATTCCAACTCCTTCCACAAGTATTTTATCATTTGTGTTTAATCCGCTATCCACTACAAAAAATTTGCCTCCAGGAATTGGTCGAACTACAATTGGAACAGCTTGCACTTTGTTATTTTTATCCACAACAAGCGCAATTCGCTTGTCTTGTAATTCTAATGTGGCGTTTTGAGGGATAATAATAACATCTTCTAAATCAGTAGGAATCTGTATTGTTCCACTTTCTCCTGAACGCAACAATTTGTTCCCGTTTGCAAAACGTGCTCTTACATTAAATGATCCCGTTTGTACATTGGCTTGACCGCTAAAAGTTTCAATTTTACCCTTTTGTTCATAAGGCATACCATTGCTCAAAACTAAATTCACCGCCTCCATTTTGTTTATTTTTTCCTGAAATGACTTTCCTTCCGCATTCATCATGATATCCAATTGCTCTTTTTCATTTACTGAAAAATAAGCATAAATAGTACTCACATCAGAAACTCGCGTTAAAGGTTCAACAGTCTGGCTGCTTACATAACTTCCAAGGCGTAATGGCAATGTCCCTACAAATCCATTAACAGGACTTTTTATAGTAGCATAATTAATTCTGGCAATAATACTTTGAAAAGTACTTTTAGCGCTAGCTAAGTTTGCTTTTGCAGTTTCTAATTGCACATCACTGATAATGTTTCGCTCTACCAAAGGGATTAGACGATTTACCTCCACTTGAGCAGCAGCTACTTTTGCTTTTGCCGCAGCAGCTTCTTGGGTTGCTGTTTGTGTCTCTAATTTAAAAAGTAATTGCCCTTTTTTAACTTCTTGGCCTTCTTGTACATATATTTTTTCAATATATCCATCTACTTTTGCACGAATATCGATGTCTGTAACTCCTTCTAAACTGGCAGGATATTCCGCTAATAAAGTAGTATTTGAAGTTCCTATTTCGACTACTTTGTACGACATAACTGGAGGAGCCGTTGGAGCGGTTTCTTTTTTGCAGGAGAGCAAACTTATTGATAATACGATTGCACTTATAAAATATTTCTTTTTCATTCGGACTATTTACTAAAATTGATTAATTATTTTTGCTATTATTGATTTCTATTTCCTTGAATTTTTCGATGGTTTTAATCAGAAGCTCCTCTACTTCGCAAACATGGATTTTATAGGCTTTTACATTTTCCATATTGCATTGTTCTTCTTTACAAGAAATAGTTTGCTCACGGTAGGTGATTAATTTGTCAATTATTTTTTTTTCAAAATCAAGAATTTTGATATAATTAGAAAGTCTTTCACTGAATGGAGACGGTTTAAAATATTTTTTACGATCACCGCTTAAAGTGTAGTAATTGATTTTATCCATCTTTAGAAGTAGATTCAAATTCGTAGAAATTGAGCTTTTACTGGCACCCATTTTTTCGACAATCTCTTCAAATGTTAATCCAGTCTTACAACCATCTACTATTAATAAACCAAGAATTCTGGAACCTAATGGCGGTAAATTGTATAATAACTCAAAATGAATTCCGAACATTTCGATGAGTTCTTCTCTCTCTTTTTGGATTGTTGCCATGTTTTTTTTTACAAAAGTAAAGTTAGTTCGTAATTTACCGAACTAAACGAACTTAAAATTATGTTAATTTTTAAGAAAACGATTTCTTTAGTATTTATTTTCTTTCGAATAAAAATCTAAAGTTTAAACCTCAATTAGTTATATCTAAATTAAAAAGTAGTTCGTGAAAAAAAAATGCTTAATATTGAGAAGAGAACAATTGCACAATATTTATATTTTATTAAACCAAATGAATTTAACTATGAAATCTAAAAACTTTACGAACTCTTTGCTACTAATTGCGTTATTTTTTGCAACGGCAGCTATGGCACAACACAAATATGTGAACACCCCTCCGGAGGTTTCGCCAATGCAAATGAAACCCGAAATGACTGAAATTTGGGAACCAGAAGTAAAAGTGATTACACCAGCTAAAATGCTTGGAAATGCACCTTCGGATGCAATTATTTTATTTGACGGTAAAAATCTGGATCAATGGGCAAGTCAAAAAGATGCCAGTAAACCTGCACCGTGGAACATTGTTGACAAAGATTATATGGAGGTTGTTCCGGGTTCAGGAGCTATTCAAACTAAGATGGCTTTTGGTGATTGCCAATTGCACCTGGAATGGAGCGCACCAGATGTAGTTTTAGATGGCGGACAGGCAAGAGGAAACAGTGGTGTGTTTTTCCAAAACAGGTATGAATTGCAAATATTGGATTCTTATAATAATAGAACCTACAGCAACGGACAAGCGGGAAGTATTTATAAAGATCATCCACCATTAGTAAATGCTGTAAAAACACCATTAGAGTGGAATGCCTATGATGTAATTTATACAGCTCCGCGATTCAAAGCGGATGGAAGAATTGATTCTCCGGCCAGAATCACCGTATTTTTAAATGGTGTTTTAGTACAAAACAATACGACCATAAACGGTTTGACACTGTACATCGGTTTACACAATTATCCGTCGTCTCATGGCGATGATGTTATTTCGCTTCAAGATCATGATTCTAAAAATCAATTCAGAAATATTTGGATTAGAAAACTTTAAAAAGTTAATCAACGGAGCGCTACAAACGCTCCGTTTCTTTTGGCTCTAAATCAGAACAAGGAACGTTTCTGTTTTGAAATCTAAATTACTTATATTTGTTGACCTTAAAATAAAGTTATAGTGAGTCAAATCAATAAGCTGAAAATATTCAATGATCCCATTTATGGATTTATTACCATTCCAAATGCCTTAATCTACGATTTAGTTCAGCATCCCTATTTTCAACGTTTGCGTCGAATTTCCCAAATGGGATTATCGTATTTAGTATATCCTGGTGCCAATCATACGCGTTTTCATCATGCTTTAGGTTGTATGCATTTGATGCAAAAAGCAGTCGATGTATTGCGTTTCAAAGGAGTAGCAATTTCTCTCGAAGAAGAAAATGCATTGTACATTGCCATTTTATTACATGACATTGGGCATGGACCGTTTTCGCACGCGATGGAAAAAAGCATTGTTGAAGATGTACATCATGAAGAAATATCATTATTATTCATGAACCAATTGAATGTGGAATTCAATGGTCAATTAAGTCTGGCTATTCAGGTTTTTAAAGGTGAATACAACAGAAAATTCATGTTGCAGTTGATTTCGAGTCAGTTGGATATGGATCGTATGGATTATTTGAAACGCGATAGTTTCTATTCAGGAGTGGCAGAAGGGAATGTCAACTCAGAACGACTGATTCAAATGATGAATGTCGTGGACGATTTTTTGGTTATAGAAGAAAAAGGAATTTATTCTGTTGAGAAATTCTTAATGTCTAGACGATTAATGTATTGGCAGGCATATTTGCACAAAACGAGTTTAGTGGCAGAGTTAATTTTGATGAAGATCTTAAAACGTGCCAAAGAATTGACTCTAAAAGGAGTACAGTTGCCTTGCAGTGAACCGCTGCTTTTTTTCATGCAAAATAAAGTCACGATTGAAACTTTTGATGCTGAAACCTTGGATTTATTTGCTCAATTAGATGATTTTGATATCATTGGAGCATTAAAATCTTGGCAAAAGCACGATGATTTTATATTGTCCTCTTTGAGTAAAATGATAGTAAACCGAGATTTATTAAAAATAAAGTTAACTAGCGAAAAAGTAGCGATTGAGGAATTGCAACCGCTTAAAGAGCGTTTTTCCTTGGAAAACAATATTTCACTAATGGAAACCAATTATTTTATTTTTAAAGGGAAAATAAAAAACCAAGCCTATAGCAAAGAAGCGGAACCCATACGAATTTTGAAAAAAGATAGCACAATCGAGGATGTAATTGAATCATCTGATCAGCTGAATTTAAAATCGTTATCTAAATTAGTGACCAAGTATTATATCTGTTTCCCAAAACAACTGTTATAAAAACGTCATTTAAAATCTATTTTTTTATATTTTTGTCGGGATGAAATTTACAGCAGAACAAATAGCGGGGATTTTAGAAGGAGAAGTTGTTGGGAATCCCATGGCTGAGGTTTTTAGATTGTCAAAAATCGAAGAAGGTGCTGAAGGGTCACTTACTTTTCTCTCAAATCCTAAATATCTTAATTATATATATTCTACAAAAGCTTCAGTAACAATAGTTAACAATACTTTTGTGCCTGAATCTCCTGTAACAACCACATTGATAAAAGTGCACGATGCTTATGCGGCATTTTCTAAATTATTAGAATTTTACAACCAAGTGAAATTAAATAAAAGTGGTATCGAGCAACCTTCTTTTCTTTCGCAAAGTGTAAAATACGGAGATAATTTATATCTTGGCAGCTTTAGTTATGTTGGCCAAAATGTAGTTTTAGGCGAAAACGTAAAAATTTATCCCAATTGTTTTATTGGCGATAATGTTATAATTGGTGATAATGTTGTGTTATTCGCTGGCGCAAAAATATATTCGGAGACCGTAATAGGTAATAATTGTACGATACATTCCGGAGCAATTATTGGTGCTGATGGTTTTGGTTTTGCACCAAATCCAGATGGGACATACACTAAAATCCCACAAATAGGAAATGTAATTATTGAAGATAATGTTGATATAGGTTCTTGTACAACAATTGACAGAGCCACAATGGGATCAACAATCATAAGAAAAGGTGTAAAGCTTGACAATCAAATTCAGATTGCTCACAATGTAGAAATTGGCGAAAATACCGTAATTGCCGCTCAAACAGGAGTTGCAGGTTCTACAAAAATTGGGAGAAACGGAATGATAGGAGGCCAAGTTGGAATATCCGGACACTTAAACATTGGGAATAATGTTCGAATCCAAGCGCAATCGGGTGTGGGACGAAATATAAAAGATAATGAAATCTTGCAAGGAAGCCCTACATTTGGTTACAATGATTTTAGTAAATCGTATGTTCATTTTAAGAATTTACCAAAAATCGTTGCAGAAATAGAAGAATTAAAAAAACAAATATTAAACCAAAAAAATGGAAACAATGGTTAAACAGAAGACCATCAAAACAGAAATTTCGCTAACTGGAGTTGGATTACACACAGGAAAAGAAGTAAAAATGACTTTTAAACCTGCTCCAGTGAATAATGGTTTTACTTTTGTTCGAGTAGATCTAGAAGGGCAACCTATTATTGAAGCAGATGCGAATTATGTTGTAAACACGCAAAGAGGAACTAATTTAGAAAAATTAGGTGTTAAAATTCAAACTCCAGAGCATGTTTTAGCAGCGCTCATTGGTTGTGATTTAGACAACATAATTATCGAATTGAATGCTTCGGAACTTCCTATAATGGATGGTTCCTCTAAATATTTTGTTGAAGCACTTGAAAAAGCAGGATTTGAAGAGCAAAATGCCAAGAGAAAAGTTTATGTCGTTAAAGAGGTTATCTCATTCACTGACGAAGCCTCAGGAAGTGAAATTTTAGTAATGCCAAGTGATCATTATTGCGTTACTGCCATGGTTGATTTTGGTACTAAAATTTTAGGTACACAAAATGCAAACATGAAAAGTATTGCTGATTTCAAAACTGAAATAGCCGAATCCAGAACCTTTAGCTTCTTACATGAATTAGAATCCCTTTTAGAAAATGGATTGATAAAAGGAGGCGATTTGAATAATGCTATAGTCTATGTTGATAAAGAAATTTCGGAGGCAACAATGGAAAACTTGAAAGTTGCGTTTGGAAAAGAAACTATTAATGTAAAACCGAATGGAATTTTAGACAATCTTACTTTGCATTATCCAAATGAAGCGGCAAGACACAAACTGCTTGATGTAGTAGGTGATTTAGCTTTAATAGGTACTAAAATTCAAGGAAAAGTTATTGCTAATAAACCGGGGCATTTTGTAAATACACAATTTGCCAAAAAAATGGCTAAAATTATAAAAATAGAACAGAGAAATTATGTTCCCGTTTATGACTTGAATCTAGAGCCGTTAATGGATATTCATAAAATTATGGCGGTATTGCCTCATCGACCACCTTTTCTATTGATTGATAGAATTATTGAAATGTCTGAAAGCCATGTTGTAGGGATGAAAAATGTCACCATGAATGAAAATTTCTTTGTGGGTCATTTTCCTGAAGCACCAGTTATGCCCGGTGTCTTGATAGTGGAGGCGATGGCACAAACAGGAGGAATTTTAGTTTTAAGTACAGTTCCAGACCCTGAAAATTATTTGACTTATTTTATGAAAATTGATAATGTCAAATTCAAACATAAAGTACTACCTGGTGACACCTTAATTTTTAAGTGTGATTTAATAACGCCTATCAGAAGAGGAATTTGTCATATGCAAGCAAATGCTTATGCAAATGGAAAACTCGTTGCTGAAGCGGAATTAATGGCTCAGATTGCAAGAAAACAATAATTTTTGTTGATTTGATTAATCGATTTTTCGATCAATCGCTTAAACAGTTAAACGGTTAAACAAAATAAAATGAATCAACCCTTAGCCTATGTTCATCCCGGTGCTAAAATCGCCAAAAATGTCGTAATAGAACCCTTTACAACCATTCATAACAATGTTGTTATTGGAGACGGTACTTGGATAGGATCCAATGTTACGATTATGGAAGGTGCAAGAATTGGAAAAAATTGTAATATATTCCCAGGGGCAGTTATCTCAGCTGTTCCACAAGATTTAAAGTTTGGCGGAGAAGATTCACTTGTGATTATTGGAGACAATTGTACGATTAGAGAATGTGTGACAATCAATAGAGGTACAATCGCTTCGGGACAAACTGTAATTGGCGATAACTGTTTAATCATGGCAACAGCACACATTGCTCATGATTGTCACGTAGGAAATAATGCTATAATTGTTAATGGTGTTCTTTTAGGAGGACATGTAACTATTGGTAATTATGCTATTGTAGGAGGATTGTCAGCTGTACATCAATTTATTAGTGTAGGAGACCATGCCATGATTTCAGGTGGGTCATTGCTTAGAAAAGACGTGCCTCCGTATACCAAAGCAGCAAAGGAACCTTTGTCTTATGTTGGAATCAACTCGGTAGGATTGAGAAGAAGAGGTTTTACGTCTGAAAAAATCAGGGAAATTCAAGATATTTATAGAATTTTATATCAAAAAAATTATAACGTTACACAAGCTTTGGGTATTATTGAAGCAGAAATGGAAGCTACGCCTGAAAGAGACGAAATTATTGATTTTATCAGAAATTCATCAAGAGGAGTAATGAAAGGATATTCTGGAAATTATTAATCCTTTACCCAACTTTTCCCGAAGGGAAGGGAGTCGAAATAAATTTATTTTGATAAAAAAACAAATGGTAGAACAAAATTAAATAGCAGAAAATAAATAATTAACAAATTTCCAGTCTTAGCTCCTTTCCCTACGGGGAAGGTCGGGGTGGGGAAAATAAATAAAAAATACAATGGCATCAACATCAGATATTAAAAATGGATTGTGCATCAAGTACAATAATGATATTTACAAAATCATCGAATTTCTTCATGTAAAACCAGGAAAAGGACCAGCTTTCGTTAGAACCAAATTGAGAAGTTTAACGAATGGGAAAGTATTAGACAATACTTTTTCTGCGGGACATAAAATAGAAGAAGTTAGAGTAGAAAATCATAAATTTCAATTTTTGTATCCAGAAGGGGATGATTTTCATTTTATGAATACAGAGACTTTCGAGCAAATCACTTTAAATAAAAACATTTTAGATTCACCAGATTTACTAAAAGAAGGAGAAAATGTGATGGTAAGTATCAATACAGAGACTGATTTACCACTTTCTGTTGATATGCCTGCATCTGTTATTCTTGAAGTGACTTATGCTGAACCAGGAATCAAAGGTAATACAGCTACAAATGCAACTAAATCAGCGACTGTTGAAACGGGTGCAAGTGTAAATGTTCCCTTGTTTATTAATGAAGGAGATAAAATTAAAATTGATACTGCATCCGGTTCTTACATGGAACGAGTTAAAGAATAGTTTGCATTGTTCAGTAATCAGATATACTGGACACTGATTACTGAACACTGAATACTAAATAAATGAAATTCCAAAAAGTTTATACTTTAGAAGAAATTGCAAGTATCATCGACTGCGAATATGTTGGTGATACTAATTTTCCTGTTTTAGGAATGAATGAAATTCACGTTGTTGAATCTGGAGATATTGTTTTTGTAGATCATCCAAAATATTATGACAAGGCATTAAATTCTGCAGCAACGGTTATTTTAATCAATAAAAATGTAGCTTGTCCAGATGGAAAAGCGTTGTTGATTTCTGAAGATCCATTTAGGGATTTTAATAAATTAACAAACTATTTTAAGCCATTTCAATTTTCGAACGTTTCAATAGCTACTTCAGCTTCAATAGGTGAAGGCACTGTGATACAGCCGAATACATTTATTGGAAATCATGTTGTTATTGGTAAGAATTGCTTAATTCATTCTAATGTTTCGATTTATGATTATACCGTAATTGGGGATAATGTAATCATTCATGCAGGAACTATTTTGGGTGCTGATGCATTTTATTATAAAAAACGTCCTGAGGGTTATGATCAATTACTTTCCGGCGGAAGAGTGGTTATTAAAGATAATGTAGGCATTGGAGCACTTTGTACAATTGATAAAGGAGTTACAGGCGATACCACTATTGGTGAAGGTACGAAAATTGACAATCAGGTACATGTTGGACACGACACTGTTATTGGAAAAAAATGTTTAATTGCGTCACAAACCGGAATTGCGGGTTGTGTAATTATTGAAGATGAAGTTACTATTTGGGGACAAGTAGGAACGACCAGCGGAATTACTATAGGAGCTAAGGCAATTATCCTGGGTCAAACCGGTGTGACAAAATCTGTTGAAGGTGGGAAATCTTATTTTGGTACGCCAATAGAAGAATCAAGAGAAAAATTGAAACAACTGGCTAATATCAAAAAGATACCCGAAATGCTAAATAAACTAAAATAATATGTCTGCTAAAGAATTTGTTCAGAAATTTTATAAATCGGATGCTTTAATTGATGGTGAGGTTATCAAAGAATTTTTACATCCAGACGTAATCGTTGAATGGAATAGTAGTAAAGGATTTGTAGAACTTAATTATGATTCGTTATTAAATTTGTCTAATGATTTAAGCAAAGCTTATGTTCGATCTAAGGTTCGCATAAGCCATATTATTGGTGAAAATGATCTGATTTCGGTCCGTTATTCTCATTTTGTGAAAACGATTGAGAACCCACGAGAAGAAATGTTATTGGCCCATTTCATAGTTATTTGGCAAATAAAAGACAATAAATTATATCGAGGCTATCAAATGAGTCAATTATCCTAATTTAGTGTCAAAAAACTCAATACTGAATACGTTTTAGTGCTTAGTATTTTATACTTTTGCATAACCATTTTAAAAACTACATAAAAAATATATCATGAGTGTTTTAGTTAATAAAGATTCCAAAATAATTGTTCAAGGTTTTACAGGAAGCGAAGGAACTTTCCATGCTTCTCAAATGATTGAGTACGGTACTAACGTTGTTGGTGGTGTAACTCCAGGAAAAGGGGGAACTTCTCACTTAGACCGACCAGTTTTTAATACTGTAAAAGATGCTGTAGAACAAGCAGGAGCTGATACAACTATCATTTTTGTTCCGCCAGCTTTTGCTGCTGATGCAATAATGGAAGCTGCTGATGCTGGTATTAAAGTAATTATTGCAATTACTGAAGGAATTCCTGTTGCTGACATGATAAAAGCGAATAGCTATGTTAAAGAAAGAAATGCACGATTAATAGGTCCAAACTGTCCTGGAATTATCACTCCAGGTGAAGCTAAAGTTGGTATTATGCCAGGTTTTGTTTTCAAGAAAGGAACTGTTGGTATTGTTTCTAAATCGGGAACATTAACGTACGAAGCGGCGGATCAAGTAGTTAAACAAGGATTAGGAATCACTACTGCAATTGGTATTGGTGGAGACCCAATAATTGGAACTACAACAAAAGAAGCAGTTGAATTGTTGATGAATGACCCAGAAACAGAATGTATCGTAATGATAGGTGAAATTGGTGGACAATTAGAAGCTGATGCTGCTCATTGGATCAAAGCTGATGGTAACCGCAAACCAGTTGTAGGTTTCATCGCAGGAGTTACAGCTCCTCCAGGACGTACAATGGGACATGCTGGTGCAATCGTTGGTGGATCTGACGACACAGCTGAAGCTAAAAAGCAAATCATGAGAGAATGTGGAATTCACGTGGTAGATTCTCCAGCTGAAATTGGTAAAAAAGTAAAAGAAGTTTTAGGTTAATTTAAACTCCTATTAAATATTTCTAGAAGCCTCACAATTTGTGGGGCTTTTTTATTATAAATTCAATTAAAGAAATATCTTTGCACTTTATTAAATATTTCTGTTTTGCAGATTCAATTGTAATAAGAACAAATACAAACGAATGGTTTCTAATGGACCTCACGATTTTGTGGGGTATTTTTTTGCCGAAACCAATTCAAATTAAAATAAAATATTATGTATAAAGAGTTAAAAAAATTCAAAGTTACCAATCAGTTTTCATTTACTGTAGAAGATAGTTTAGCAGAAGTTTGTAACGCATCAGAAGGATCTGGAGTGTTTTTAGTGTATTCTGTTGGGGATGAAAAAGAGCTAATCATGGTTGGTTCTACTGGAACTGTTCAAAATAATGGTACTTTGAAAATTAAAAATGGTGGTCTAAATGACAAAATTGTTGAAGGACACCAATTTGCAAAAACAGGAAGAAAGTATTCTTGGCCAGCACAAATGAAAATTGAAGATATTAGCACGCTAGAAGTAGTTTGGTATGAGACATTCAACGATAAAACTAAAGTGATTCCAACATTCGTAGAAGGACAAGTTTTACAAAATTTCCTAGACGAAAATGGAAGATTACCAAAATGGAATGTAGCTTTTTAATTATTTAAAGACTGTTTTTCAATATCTTACTTATAATTGCGCTACATTTTTATGTGGCGCTTTTTTTGTTTTATTATTTTTTTGAATAAAATTCAAAATATTTCATAAATAATTAATTACTTTTGCACCCGTTATCACGAATCCTGCAATAGGATAGCAACCTGCAACAACAAGCAAGGTGCTAAAACGATAAGCCAAATCCTTTGGAAAAAATGTTGTTTACATTCCCATATTTAGCTTTGTTTTTCGTCATAATTTTTAATTTAAAATTATTTTTATGACTTTATTTTCAAAAGAAAAAGGAAACGCCTTTGCCTTGATTCCTTTATTCATTTTTATTTTTACTTTCTTGGGAGCGGGAATTATTCTAAATGATTTTTATGCTTTTCCATCACCAGTAGCTGTTTTAGTTGGTATCATTGCTGCTTTTTTATTATTCAAATCCTCTACTGAGGATAAAGTGGCTACATTAATTGCAGGTTGTGGTGAGAGTAAAATCATGACGATGTGTTTAATTTACTTGCTTGCAGGAGCTTTCGCAGTAGTTAGTAAAGCGATGGGTGGAGTAGACGCTGTGGTGAATCTTGGTATAAATACAATTGATGTTGCTTATTTTCCGTTAGGAATTTTCTTGATTGCTTCTTTTTTGTCAACTGCTACAGGAACTTCTGTTGGTGCAATTGTTGCGATTGGTCCGATAGCTGTAGCATTAGCTGATAAAAGCGGCGCTTCATTACCACTTATTTCTGGCGCTTTATTAGGTGGTTCTATGTTGGGAGACAATCTTTCCATGATTTCTGATACGACCATCGCAGCAACGCAATCGTTAGGATGTGATTTAAAAGATAAGTTCAAAATTAATGTGTTCATTGCCTTTCCAGCTGCAATTTTGACTATTTTGGTTTTCTTTTATCTTGGTTTAAACTCGGATATTGTGACCGTTGCCATTGCCAAAAATGATTTTTCTTGGATTGCGATTGTACCTTACATTTTAGTAATTGTATTGGCAGTTGTGGGTGTTAATGTTTTTTCAACATTGCTTATTGGAACTTTATTAGCTGGAATTATTGGTTATTTTAGTGGTTCTTTTACGCTGATGGAATTCACTCAAAAGATATATGAAGGCTTTACCAGTATGACTGATATTTTCTTATTATCAATGCTTACTGGAGGTTTAGCTGCTATGGTAGATAAAGCGGGTGGAATTACGTATTTATTAGTTCTAATTAAAAAAAGAATTAAAAGTAAAAAATCAGCTCAAGCGGGAATTGGCGCTATAGTAGGTTTCGCTAATTTAGCGATAGCAAATAACACCGTTTCTATTGTAATTACAGGACCTATTGCCAAAGAAATTAATGATGAATACCATTTAAATCCAAAAAAAACAGCGGCAATTCTGGATATATTTTCGTGTATTATTCAAGGAATTTTACCTTATGGCGCACAAATATTGCTTATTTTGAGTTACGCGAATGGTAAATTAAATTTCTTTGATTTAATTAGTAATGCTTGGTATCATTTATTTTTATTAGTTTTCACATTGGTTGCGATTTACAGTTCGTTTTGGGATAAATGGACCAAGCGATTCTTTAATATTTAAGAATTGAATTTTGACTGTTATTGCTTTTGAATTTTTTTTAAAAAGGGAATTATTATATATTTGACACGTGTAAGATAGCCCTGATAGTAGTGGAAATCCTTTTATGTAAGCGATAGCGTTCATAAAAGATTGAAGCGGATAGCAGGAATAGCTCCAAATAAAATTTAAACTAATTTTTGAATATGAAATTACTAGAAGGAAAAGTTGCCATAATTACTGGTGCGAGTCGCGGAATTGGGAAAGGAATTGCGGAAGTTTTTGCAAAACACGGTGCAAACGTTGCCTTTACGTATAGTTCATCAATTGAATCTGCTATGGCATTGGAAAACGAATTGAACGCTCTTGGAATTAAAGCCAAAGGATATCAATCGAATGCAGCTGATTTTAATGAAGCGCAAACTCTTGTGGACGCAGTTTTAGCTGAATTTGGAACAGTTGATATTCTTATAAACAACGCCGGAATCACTAAAGACAACCTGTTGATGCGTATGTCTGAAGGCGATTTTGATCAAGTAATTGATGTGAATTTGAAATCGGTTTTTAATATGACTAAAGCCATTCAACGTACTTTCCTAAAACAACGTTCGGGTTCAATAATCAATATGAGTTCAGTTGTAGGAGTGAAAGGAAATGCTGGGCAAACGAATTACGCAGCTTCTAAAGCGGGAGTTATTGGTTTTTCTAAATCGGTAGCTTTAGAATTAGGTTCTAGAAACATTCGTTGTAATGTAATTGCTCCAGGATTCATTGAAACGGAAATGACGGCTAAATTAAACGAAGATGTTGTAAAAGGATGGAGAGACGGAATTCCGTTGAAACGTGGCGGAACGACTGAAGATGTGGCTAATGCGTGTCTTTTCTTCGCTTCGGATATGAGCGCTTATGTAACTGGACAAGTCATGAATGTTTGTGGAGGAATGCTTACCTAGATTAATTGAAAGATTGTAAAATTCAAAGATTTAAAGATTTTTGAATTGTGTAATTAATTTTTAATCTTTAAATCATTCAATCTTTTAATACAGAATAAATGACAACAAACACGCTACTATTATTACTTCTTTCTTTACTAATAGCGGGAGGATTGTCGTTTTTTCAATACATCTACAAAGCCAAAAACAAATCGAAAGTCGGTTGGTTTTTGGCTTTTTTGCGTTTTTTATCCATTTTTGGAATTTTGTTGTTGTTGATTAATCCAAAAATAACCAAAAATACGCTTGAAACCGTAAAAACTCCTTTACCGATTGTTGTTGATAATTCGAGTTCTATTTCTTTTTTGAATGCCAACGAAAAAGCAATGGAAGTGTATCAAAAAATACAATCAAATTCCGATTTACAAGAGAAATTCGACGTGCAAACGTATCAGTTTTCAGATGATTTTGAACCAACGGAAAAATTTGATTTTAAAGGTACTCAAACCAATATTGATGTTGTTGCGAAAAATCTAAAAAGCATTTATAAAAACGCAAGTTATCCAACGGTTTTGATTTCAGATGGAAATCAAACTTCTGGGAATGATTATGTGTACAGTTTTGATGAAGCAAATAAAGTATATCCAGTAATTGTAGGCGATACAACGACTTTTTTAGATTTTAAAATCAATCAACTGAACGTTAATAAATACGCTTTTCACAAAAATAAATTTCCGGTCGAGGCTTTTTTGCAGTATTCAGGAGCCAAAACAATAACAGCTGATTTTGTTATTTCACAAGGGAATTCGGTATTCAGTAAACAATCCATTACCTTTTCAACATCCAAGAAAACAGCAACTGTAAACGTACTTTTACCAGCTGATAAAATAGGTTTACAGGTTTTTAAAGCTACAATTTCATCCAAGGAAAAAGAAAAAAACACCTATAACAACACCAAGAATTTTGCGGTTGAAGTCATTGACCAAAAAACAAAGATTGCTATTGTTTCGGCTATAAATCATCCAGATTTAGGAGCGATGAAAAGAGCTATTGAATCCAATGTTCAACGTAAAGTAACGATTGTTAAACCTAATGAAATCAAAATATTACAAGATTTTAATGTTCTGATTTTATACCAACCAACAACCGAATTTAAAACTATTTTTGAGAATAATAAAGTTGTAGGAATCAACACGTTTATCATTACTGGAAATAACACCGATTTCAATTTCCTGAATCAGCAACAAGATAATCTGAACTTTAAAATGAGCGGACAAAAAGAAGATTATTTGTCGGTTTTTAATGGACAGTTTAATTTGTTTGCAGCGGACAATATCGGGTTTGAAAATTTACCGCCTTTGCAAAATGCATTTGGAACCGTAACTGTAAAAGGAGTTGTTTCCGTTTTGCTTTCGTCTAAAATCAGAGCGATAGATACGAATTCGCCTCTGCTAGCTTTTTCAGAAAATCAAGGCAAACGAGCTGCTTATCTTTTGGGAGAAAACAGTTGGAAATGGCGTTTGCAAACCCATGTCAACAATCAATCTTTTGAAAAATATGATATTTTCATCGATAAGATTATTCAGTTTTTGGCTTCGAATAATTCTAAAAAATCATTGGTAGTAGAACATGAAAGTTTTTATAATTCAGGGGAAGCGATTGAAATAACTGCTCAATTTTTCAATAAAAATTATGAGTTTGATGAAAAAGCCCGTTTGACAATTGCGGTAACAAACACCAAAACGAAGCAAACGAAAAATTACGATTTATTAAAAGGAAATAATTCCTATAAAGTCAATCTTGATGGATTGAAAGCGGGTTCTTATGCATTTACAGTAAAAGAATTGAACTCAAAAACGACCTATTCCAGTACTTTTGAAATTCTTGATTTTGATATCGAAAAGCAATTTGTTAATCCTGATGTGGAGAAATTGACACAATTAGCCACACAAACACAGGGAAAAGTTATATTCCCAGATCAAGTAGATGTGTTAATTAAAACACTTTTAGAAAATGAGGAATACAAAGCGATTCAAAAGAATTCTGTTACAAAAACTCCTTTGATTGATTGGATTTGGTTATTGGTTTTAATTTCAGTTTTGCTGGCAACCGAATGGTTTGTTCGAAAATATAATGGCTTATTATAGTATAATTAAACTGCTATATCTTAAAATAAATATAGTTGATTTTAAACATATAAGTTATTGAAGTAAAAAGAAAGAAGTTTGTTAATTGTGTCGTTTAAAAGGAATATAAGTTAAAATCGTTTTTTATAAAGCAATGTGGCTATCTTAAATGTACTATTAGTTTAACTTGATTTATTCAAATTAAAACTTAAATGACTTATATGTTTTAACAATGTACTCAATAAAATACTGATATTTGTAGAATTAAGCGAATTAAATAAATGGATTTTAGACTAAAAGTATTTTATACTGTTGCCAACCGTTTGAGTTTTACAAAAGCGGCAACCGAATTGTTTATTACGCAACCAGCGATTTCAAAACATATTCAGGAATTAGAAGAGCAATATAAAATCAAACTGTTTGACAGGAATGGTTCTAAAATAGCATTGACAACTGCCGGTGAAGTATTATTAAAACATACCAAAAACATTTTCGAAGTATATCGCGAGATCGATTTTGATATGAACACGCTTATTAATCAACGTTCCGGATTGTTGCGATTAGGCGCCAGTACAACGATTTCTCAGTATATTATTCCGCCACTTTTAGCCCGTTTTCATCAAAAATTGGAAGATGTGAAAGTGAGTTTACTCAATGGAAATACAGAACAAATTGAAAACGCTTTATTAAACCAGGAAATTGAAATGGGAATTGTTGAAGGACAATCAAAAAATAAATCGATTAAATATACCGAGTTTTTAAAAGACGAATTGGTTTTAGTATGTAAAAGTACCAATCCATTGGTGAATCGTGATGAAGTGACTCAGGAAGAGCTTAAAAGTATGCGATTTTTAATGCGAGAACAAGGATCAGGAACACTTGAAGTTATTGAGCATGCGTTGAAACCATTTGATATTAAACTATCGGAACTACAAATTGAAATGCAATTGGGAAGTACCGAAAGTATAAAATCCTATTTGATGAACTCTGACTGTGTGGCTTTTATCTCGATTCATGCGATAAAAAAAGAACTTCGAAACAATGAATTGGCTATATTAGATATTAAAGACTTAGTTATTGAACGTTTCTTTTATGTCATTACGTTACAGGGAAAAACGGATTCACTAGCGGATTTGTTTATCCAAAACATTTCCAATCATTATAATTTAAAGTTATAGCGGATTATAATTTGCGATTGGTATTACCAGTTTTATCGTTCCACCTTTGTACTGTACTAATTCAACAACTTTACATTGGAAACGCATCAAAAAGGAATTCAAAAAGAATCTTTTATTTTTTTTAAAGTTGAAGCCCCTTTGCAGCAACTTATTTTTGTTGTCTTGCTATTGTTATCCCCAATTTTCGCTTCTCCGCCAATTGCTTTAGTATTTGGATTGATTGTCGCCAACTTTTTCGGACACCCTTTTTTAGAATTGAATCACAAAGCCACCAATTATCTGTTGCAATTTTCAGTCGTTGGTTTAGGATTTGGAATGAATGTTCATATTGCTGTTGCTGCAGGAAAGGAAGGTTTTTTGTTTACCATTATTTCTATTGTGAGTACTTTAATTTTAGGAACTTTTCTTGGAAAATGGTTTAAAACCGATAAGAAAACATCTCATTTAATTTCTTGTGGAACTGCGATTTGTGGTGGAAGTGCCATTGCAGCGATTGCACCAGTAATCAAATCCAATGAAAAACAAACCTCAATTGCTCTGGGAGTGATATTCATCCTGAATTCAGCAGCGCTGTTTTTATTTCCTGCCGTGGGTCATTGGTTGGATTTAACTCAAAAAGAGTTCGGATTATGGTGTGCCATTGCCATTCATGATACTAGTTCTGTGGTGGGAGCCGCGAGTAGATTTGGCCCTGAAGCCTTGCAAATAGCCACAACAGTAAAATTAGCCCGAGCGTTATGGATTATCCCTATTGCACTGATTACGGCGTTTATTTTTAAAAATAAATCTGGTAAAATAAAAATTCCTTATTTTATCGGATTGTTTATTTTGGCAATGATTGCCAATACCTATCTGCCACAAATGGAGAGTGTAGCACCGCAGTTGGTTTCGGTTGCCAAAATTGGTCTTACGGTAACTTTGTTTCTGATTGGAGCCGGATTAAATATAAATATCTTAAAATCAGTGGGATTAAAACCGCTGGCGCAGGGAATCTTGCTCTGGACATTTATTGCAATTGCGACTTTAATTTCAATTATTTATCTAAAATAGTTTTGTGATGAAAAGTTTTTCGTTTGATAACGTGAAATTGCAATCGGAGATAGTCATACAAAAGAGCAAATAATAAAAAGGTTGCAGCAACAAAAAGAGTTTTCATTTCCAATATATTATAAAGAAAACCACCTGAAATACAACCGATAAAAAAGAAAATAATTATGGATAATCTCAGATAAATACTGGTTTTTAATTTTTTCTTTTCTTCGGGTTTTTTATAGAAAAATAATTGAGACAATTCGATTCCTAAATCGGTAAAAAGCCCGGTTAAGTGGGTGGTTCGAACTGTAGATTGAGAAATTTTGGTTACCAAAGAATTTTGTATTCCCATCGCAAAAAGCATCGCGAAAGCAATCCATTTTCCTTCAGAACTAGATAAATTCGAGGCGATTCCAAAAACTCCCACAGCAATTAAAATAATCATCTCTAATGAGATAGGAATGACATGTGATAAATTGGGATTTTTTTTCGAAATCAATTCCGCTAAAAAATTAGAAGTAAAGGCGCCAAACAAAAAGAAAACAGTAAATACAAAAAAAGTGATTGCGGCTGCGTAATCTCGTTTCATGATTTCTTCGGCAAAATAAGCAAAATGTCCCGTCACATTTGTTGTTAATGTTTGAACCGATAAAACTCCTGTAACATTTACAATACCAGCAACAAAAGATAATAAAGTGGCTAATCGTAGATTATGAATAAAAGTTCTGTTTTTTCCTTGATGTCGAAACATAGTTGTAGTTTTCTTTTTTTTTATAACAGAATCTTAAACCCAATTTTTTCTAATAACGATTTAAAGAAATACATTTGTACTTCAAAAAAAATAAATTTAATGAAAAATTTTAAAATTAAACCTACACTTGTGACTTTATCTGCTCTTGGAGTTGCACTTTTTCTTTTGTCATGGGGCGTTATTGGTCACGAACGAATCAATAGAGCCGCAGTAATGGCATTGCCAAAACCATTACAGACTTTTTTTTACAATCATATTGATTTCATTACTCAGGAATCTACAGTTCCAGATTTGAGAAGAAATGTTTTGAATGATAAAATGGA
The DNA here is from genome assembly GCF_004349135.1 of Flavobacterium sandaracinum. Lineage (GTDB taxonomy): Bacteria > Bacteroidota > Bacteroidia > Flavobacteriales > Flavobacteriaceae > Flavobacterium > Flavobacterium sandaracinum. Next base: position 290,795 of record NZ_SMFN01000002.1, read on the forward strand.
GCCACCTCGTCATTATTTTGACATGGAAAATTTTGGTGCAGTAGAAACTTTTCCTAAAACTATGGAAGAAGCAAAACTGAAATACGATGAGAAGTTTTTGACTAAAAACGGAATTTTACCTTGGTATATTCAGGATATGATGGTAAAATTGACCAAAGCTTTCAAAGACAAAAGAAAAAATGAAATACTATTCATTGCGGGAGATTTAGGTCATTATATTGCTGATGCGCACATGCCGTTGCATACATCAGACAATCATGACGGACAAAATACAGGTCAAAAAGGAATTCATTCCTTGTGGGAAAGCCGTTTGCCGGAGTTATTTGTAAAAGATTATAAGTTCAATGTTCCTCAAGGTGTTTATCTAGAAAACGTTGAAAAAGCAACATGGGATCTTATTTTTGACACGCACAGTTTGGTAGAGCCTTTACTTGCTATTGATAAAAAGCTACGAACAGCAACCCCTGAAAATAAAATTTTTGTAACTGATGCCGCTGGAGAAATTGTAAAAAACAAATATGGTGGAACTTTGTATTCTGACGATTATGCTAAGCAATTGCATGCTGATATGGATGGAATGGTCGAAAAGCAAATGAGAAAAGCGATAACCGCAACAGCAAGTTTTTGGTACACGGCTTGGGTCAATGCTGGAAAACCAGATTTAAGTAACCTTGATGCTACTGAACTTACTAAGCGTAACAGTAAAACTTTAAAAAAGGATTTAAAAACTTTTGAAAAAGGGAATCTTTTTGGTTTATCTAACGAAAAAGAATAACGATATATTTCCAATTAAAAACGGGTGAAACTTCAATTTCACCCGTTTTTTTATGCTAATTAATTTTTTGATATTTCTTTTTCTTCAACATATCCGAGGCTGTTTGATAGTAGGAAATGGTTTCGTTTACTAAATCCGTTCTTTCTTTTGTGATCGGTATTTCATCGTAAAATATTTGAAAATCAGCAGCTACTTTTTGATTGGGTTTCAAAGTCAATTGAAATTGTTTTACGGTTTGTTTCGGCGAAAGAATTGTTAAAACATTGTCTTTAATCAATCCTAAATCTTGGTACGTAGCAATTAAAGCTCTTGGTTTATACTCTGGTTTTAAAACATCCTGACCAAAGAATTTACTTTGGTAATCAAAATTCAATAAACCGAATACTGTTGGCATCACATCAATTTGTGACATCAAATTGGTGTATTTTCTTGGCTCAACAAATCCCGGACTATAAATTAATGCCGGAATCCTATATTTATCCGCTGGAAGTTCTGTTTTTCCTGCACTCGAAGCGCAATGATCGGCTAGAATCACAAAAACGGTATTATTAAACCAAGGTTGTTTTTTGGCCATTTGAAAGAATTTTTTCATCGCATAATCCGTATATTTTACACCACCATTACGAGATTTTGCATCGCCAGGAATATCAATTTTCCCATTTGGATAGGTAAATGGTCTGTGGTTGCTCACGGTCATAATGTGATTGAAGAACGGCTTATTTGCTGCTGCTTCTTTGTTCATTTCTTTGATGGCTTTGTTGTACATATCTTCATCGCAAACGCCCCAAATATTAGCAAAAGTGATTTCGTTGGGTTCAAACGTTTTTTTGTCTACAATTTCGTATCCGTTTCCGGTAAAGAAATTACTCATATTATCAAAAAAAGAATCGCCTCCATACATGAATTTTACCGCATATCCTTTTTGTTTAAAAATGCTTCCAGTAGAGAATTTATTTTTATTATCGTCTCGCTTTACTACACTTTCGCCAGCTGTAGGAGGAAAGCATAATGTAACCGCTTCAAGTCCTCGAACCGTCCTATTTCCCACAGCATAAAGGTTTGTAAAAACTAAACTTTTAGTTGCCAAACTGTCTATAAAGGGAGTAATATTTCCCTCATTTCCATACATTTTCATAAACTCAGCACTATAACTTTCAATAGTTATCAGAACCACATTTTTGTGATTTTCAGCTGCGTCATTTTTTATTTGTCTCCAAGTAGTTTCTCCTGAAATGGTAGGAATTTGTTGTTTTAGTTGAGCAAAAGCTGCGTTATTAGAAACTGTTTGATAGAATTTAAAATAATCCAATTCACTTTTCATAAAGGCCTGGTAGAATTTATACAAACCGTTAGCTTGTAATTCATTGGTAAATATATTTTGCGAATTTTCTTTGGCAGATAAAGTAGGAATTGCCAATAATGATAATCCGAACAGCAGCAGGTAAATTCCTGAAATTTGGATTTTTTGTACAAAAACAGGAATGCTTTCAATATAATTTTTTGATCTTTTTACAATGTAGTAAGTAACCAATCCTGCAATAATAAACAGCGCTGAAAACAACGGAATAACAGGATAGGATTCCATGATATTTCCGATAACTTCATTGGTGTAAACCAAATAATTTACTGCGATGAAATTGTATCTCACCCCAAATTCATTCCAGAAAAAATACTCACTGATTGCGTTTTGCAGCATTAAAACTACGTAAAGGAAAATGACAAAGGAAAATAACCAAAATCGGATTTGGTTTCTATATTTTGGTAAAAAAAGTAATAATCCGAACAAAATCGTTTTTATGGACAGGAAAGCGGTTACAATTTTTGGTAAAGCACTACCATATTCGTTGAGTATAGTGTTTCCAAATGCAACGTAAAGCAATAAGGCGTTCAACAATCCAAAAATTAGGTATCCATAAGGCTTGTAATATTTTGCATTGGATATAAAAATAAGATACAACCACAAAAATCCACTGACCAAAATAAAAATAAAAACATCAGAAAGCAACCCAAAAACAAATAACGATAGTGTATCAATCCAAGTAAATGAGGTTTGTGTGATGGGATGATAAAAAAGAATAATTCGTACAACAAAATTTATACTAATGTAAAACAAAAGTAAATGATAAAAGGGTGTTGATTTTTTTAAAATACTCATAATTAGAAGTTTATGTAAATGTAAGATATATTACCACTTTATATTTTTAAGATTTGCTTAATGTTTTCATTAAAATTAATATTAGCTTAAAATCAAGAAACAAGAGATTTGATTTGGTGTAAATTGAATAATTTTACTTCAAAATGTAAACGGTATTTCAATGAAAAAAAATAGTATGATTTTGTTTCTTTTGATAGGAACTTTAGGCTATTCTCAAGTTTGGAAAACGAATTTTGAACAAGCAAAAATGCAAGCGATTAAAGAAAATAAAAACATTCTACTTGTTTTTTCCGGTTCAGACTGGTGTGCGCCATGCATTAAATTAGAGAATACCATTTGGAAATCGGAAGATTTTAAAAAAGAATCAGAACAAAAATGGATCATTTACAAAGCAGATTTTCCAAAGAAAAAAGCAAATTTATTATCAGCAGAACTAACTGCCAGCAATAAAAAATTGGCAGAGCAATACAACAAATCTGGAAATTTCCCTTTAGTGCTACTTTTGGATCAATCAGGAAGTGTATTAGGAATCACCGGTTACAAAAATGTAACTCCGCAAGAATACATTCAAAACATTCATTCCTTTGAGAAATAATGAAAAAACTACTCTTCATAGGCTTTTTATTTACAACTATACTAGCAACTGCTCAAATTACGCACAAGAGAAAGTTGTTTATGTTAGGAAGTCCATTTGAGGTTACTGCTGTTGCAAATGACACTATAAAAGCCAACGAATATATTGATATGGCTGTAGGCGAAGTAAAACGAATTGAAAATTTAATTTCAGATTGGATTCCAACGACACAAATCTCAGAAATCAATCGCAATGCAGGTATAAAACTCGTAAAAGTGGATACCGAAGTTTTTGAATTGGTCGAAAGAGCGATTAAAATCTCCCAAATAACGAATGGTGCGTTTGATATTTCCTATGCTTCGATGGACAAAATATGGAAGTTTGATGGTTCTATGAAAGTAATGCCAACCGAAGAAGCCATAAAAAAATCAGTCGCAAAAATTGGATATAAAAACATTATTTTGAATCCAAAAGACCATACTATTTTTCTAAAATTAGAAGGAATGAAATTAGGTTTGGGCGGTATTGGACAAGGTTATATTGCTGATAAAGTGAAAGATTTATTATTTTCTAAAGGCTGTCTTTCCGGAATTATAAATGTTTCGGGTGATATTAATGCTTGGGGGAAACAACCGGACGGAAAACCTTGGACTGTAGGAATCGTAAACCCTTTAAACAAAAATAGAATTTTTGCCACTTTCCCAATAGAAGACAGCGCTGTGGAAACTTCGGGCAGTTATGAAAAATATGTAAATTTTAAGGGAATCCGATATTCCCACATCATTGATCCCAGAACAGGTTATCCAGCAAGTGGTATTGTGAGTGTCTCTGTTTTTGCAAAGCAAACTGAAATTGCTGATGCCATGGCAACTGGAATTTTTGTCCTTGGAGTAGAAGTAGGGTTGGATCTTGTTAATCAAATTAAAGGACTGGAATGCATTATTGTAGATGATAAAGGCAAAATTCATTCGTCAAATGGAATTGATATCAAAAAATATAATTAATAAAAAAATACAATCATGAAACAGAAGATAGCCTTTGTGTTTTTTACACTTTTTATTTTGCAATCGTGCAGCTCTGTAAAAGAATACGAAAAAGAGAAAATAAATGATCCCGATATGAAGCTTTCCGCACGAACGGCAGAACGTTATGAAACTTCTTTTCAAGTATATCGTGAAGCTGCTGCAGGTGCCAATGGTGGAAAATCAGGTGGCGGTTGTGGTTGCAATTAATTTAAAACATCAATTCAGATTGTAAATTTCAATCCATTAGAAAATGAAAATAAAAATTTTATCTCTTTTTATCCTAATTACGGCAACTGCTTTTTCTCAAGAAAACAGTAAGGAACCTGTTTTCAAAAAAAGAGTATTAGAAAGCACAGAAGTCGACTTTCTAGCCAGTTATTACAACCAAGACGGATCAAAATCAGCCGTTTCAGGTGGAATTGGTTCGGAGAAACTGACCGATGTTGCCTCCAATATTGTTGTGGCAATGCCGTTGAATGATGATGATGTATTAACAATTGATTTAGGAATATCAGCCTATTCATCAGCATCTTCCAGTAATATCAATCCATTTAATTCTACTGGAGCTTCTGGTGGCGAAGAAGATGATGATAGAGTCGTAGCTGCTGGACCTTCTGGTACACCGTGGCAAGCTTCTTCGGGTGCTTCACGAAGTGATCAATTAGTGTCAATTGTTGCTAATTACAGTCATAGTAGCGATTCCAGAAATTTTATTTGGAATACTGATGTGTCTTTCTCCAATGAATATGATTATACTTCGGTTGGTTTTGGCGGCGGAATAGCTAGTCTTTTTAACGAAAAAAACACAGAATTAAGCTTGAAAGTAAATGCATATTTAGATCAATGGAGACCTATTTATCCAACAGAACTTCATGAATATTCAAAATATGGTGCTGCTTTTTTAAATCAAGGCTACTTTAGCGGAGTGTCGGTTTTGGATCAAAATGGACAATCCACAACTAATTATTTGCCTTCAGCGTTTCAAACAGTAAATGCGGTTAACCGAAATTCGTTCTCAGCATCGGTTGGTTTTTCTCAGGTTTTAACCAAGAAATTACAAGTTTCTGTTTTCTTAGATGTATTGCAGCAACAAGGGTTATTGTCGTCTCCTTATCACCGAATTTATTTTGCTGACAAAGCTAATTTTTACATTGGACAGCCGCAATATATCAGCAATTACGAAAGTACAAGTAATGCTGGAGTCTACAAATTAGCAGACGATATAGAACGATTACCGGATTCTCGTTTTAAACTTCCCGTTGGAGCACGTTTGAATTATTACATCAATGAGCGATTTATAGTGCGTACTTATTATCGTTTTTATTCTGATAATTGGGACATTCAATCCCACACTGCTACTATTGAACTTCCTGTGAAATTATCGGATAAGTTTACTGTTTTTCCTATGTATCGCTATTACACACAAACGGCTTCTAAATATTATGCGCCTTACGAAAGCCATTTGTCAACAGAAAAATTTTATACATCGGATGCTGATTTAGCAACATTTGATGCGAATCAGTACGGTTTTGGCATAAATTACATCGATATTTTTACTGCGGGCAAAATTTGGAAATTTGGCTTGAAAAATATTGATTTTAGATTCAATCATTATGAGAGAAGTGATCATCTAACTGCGGATATTGCTACCATCGCTTTCAAATTTGTAATGCAATAAAACCTAAATTTACAAAAACTATAAAAATGCATATATTAATTGTAGAAGATGAAGCCGGAATTGTTCAATTTCTGCAACAAGGATTAGAGGAAGAAGGCTATACAATTAGCAGTGCTTCGGATGGTTTGAAAGGATTTGAACTGTCACAAAAAGAGAATTTTGATCTGATTTTATTGGATTGGATGTTACCAAAAATGACTGGATTAGAACTTTGTAAATCCATTCGATTAAAAAATACTGCGACTCCAATCATTTTTCTGACTGCAAAAGATACCGTTCAGGAAACAATTGAAGGATTGAAAGCTGGTGCCAATGACTACATCAAGAAACCTTTTAGTTTTGATGAATTGGTAGAACGCATCAAAATTCATTTCAGAAATCAAAACGAAGATGAAATTCTGACTCTTGGTACCATCAAAATTGATATTCCACAACACCGTGTTTTAGTAAATGAAATTGAAGTGGCATTGACTCAGCGTGAATTTGAACTACTGACATATTTGGTAAAAAACAAAGGTAAAGTATGCACTAGAACCCAAATTATTGAGGATGTTTGGGACATTCATTTTGAATATGACACTGGCGTAATTGATGTTTTTATGAATGCAATTCGCAAAAAATTAAATTTAAAAATTGAACAAGACTACATAAAAACGGTTCGTGGTGTAGGGTATATTGCTAATGACTAAATAAAAATGCAACAACTTTCCTTTAAAAATAGAATTGCTTCTAACTATATTGTTACCACAGCTTTATTGATTTTTGTGGTTTTCTTTATCATTTATTCAATTGTTAAATTTAGTGTTTACAGTCATGTTAACAGTGATATTACGAGTGAAGTTGACAAACATCTCACCGAAATTATTATTGTTGGCGATAGTTTTCGTTTGATTCATGAGGAAGAATGGAAGGAGCGAGAACACAACACGCTGGACGTAAATCCAGTATTTATTCAGTTTGTAGATCAAAATAGAAATGTGATTGAAAAATCACCCAATCTTAAAAAATCTACTTTAATTTTTAATAAAGAAAAGGCAGAAAATAAACTCTTTGATGCCAAATTAGCAGATAACGCAATCCGTCAAATTCAGGTTCCTATTTATCAAAAAACAAAAATAATTGGGTACATTATGATTGCCATGTCACTGGAAGATGCAACAATGGTACTCAACAATTTATCCGAAGTATTGATAATTGCTTATCCCGTAATTTTGATAGTGCTGTTTTTTATTGCTCGTTTTTTCGCCGGAAGGAGTATAAAACCGATTAGTTCTATTATTACCACGTCAAATATTATTACCAAAGACAATCTTACTTCCCGAATTCCGTTACCGCAAAACCGTGACGAATTGTTTGTATTATCTCAAACTATCAACAATTTATTAGACCGAATTGAAACGGCCGTTGAACGCGAAAAGCAATTTACTTCGGATGCATCGCATGAATTAAGAACGCCATTAACGGTGATCAAAGGAACTTTGGAAGTTTTAATACGCAAACCCAGAGATCACGCTGAATATGAAGAAAAAATTAATTTTTGTGTAACAGAAGTTAATCGCTTGAATCATTTATTAGATCAGTTACTTTTATTAGCTCGATTTGAAAACCAAAAGCAGACCTTAACTACGGAAAAAGTATATCTGAACGCCTTATTTTTAGATACAATCGCCCGAAACTCTACTGTCATTCAATCTAAAAACATTACCGTTTCTACTGAATTTTCTAAAGATTATTACATGGAAACGGATAATTATTTGTTTTCGATAGTGATTAATAATTTGATATCAAATGCAATAAAATATTCAAATCAAAACGGAAATTTGGCAGTTATCCTAAAATCTATTGGTTCTAAAATTGAGTGCTACATTGCTGATTCCGGCATTGGTATTCCAGCAGAGGATTTAGAAAAAATATTCAATCAGTTTTACCGTTCAAAATCCAGTAATCATCCAGAAATTAAAGGAACAGGTTTAGGATTGTCTATCGTAAAAAGATTGTGTTCCTTGCTCAACATTGATATTGTAATTAACAGTCAGGAAAATAGTGGAACCACAGTAATTTTAAGTTTATTTGAAGCAGAACTTAAGTAGTTCTTAAGGAAATCCTTATCTTTAGGCCTTACTTTTGAAGTACAAATAAGATAAAAATGCTCGAAAAAATTATTGCTTTTAGTTTAAAAAATAAACTTATTGTTTTGCTCTTTACTTTGGGAGTTTTCGGATTTGGTCTGTTTTCTGTTTTCCAAATATCCATCGGAGCAGTTCCTGATGTGACGAACAACCAAGTTCAGGTAATCACGACTTCTCGTAACCTTTCTACGCAAGATATTGAACAGTTTATCACGTATCCTGTTGAGATTGAAATGGCTAATTTGCCTGGTGTCAAAGAAATCCGTTCCATTTCAAAATTTGGTTTATCAGTTGTTACGATTGTTTTTGATGAAAATTTAGGAACCTATCTTCCAAGACAGCTTATCGCTGAGAAAATTAAAACAGCTTCGGAGAAAATCCCGCAAGGTTTTGGCACACCGGAAATGGGTCCAATCACTACAGGACTTGGGGAAATTTACCAGTATACGTTAGAAGTAAAACCAGAATTCAAGAATAATTATTCCGTTACTGATTTACGAACCATTCAGGATTGGGTGGTAAAACGTCAGCTATCAGGAATAAAAGGTGTTGTCGAAATCAATACTTGGGGCGGTTTTTTAAAGCAATATGAAATAGCAATCAGTCCCTCGCGATTAAAAGCGATGAACATTACAACATTGGATGTTTTTACAGCGCTTGAAAAAAATAATAGTATTGCTGGTGGAGCTTACATCGAGAAAGTAAATCAAAGTTTTTTTATTAGAGGTGAGGGAAAGGTAAATTCGCTAGAAGATATTGGAAATATCGTTGTTACAAATGCTAATGGATTGCCCGTTTATATCAAGAATGTTGCACAAGTTCGTTTTGGTCATGCTAACCGTTTTGGTGCCATCACGGGAAATGGCGAAGGCGAAAAAGTCTTGGGGCAAGTGATGATGCTCAAAGGTGGAAATTCGAAACAGGTAATTGATGATGTTAAGAATAGAGTTGCCGAAATCCAAAAAACTTTACCTGATGGTGTTTACATTAATGGATTTTTGGAACGAAGCGAATTGGTTGGAAAAACGACTTTTACCGTTGCCGAAAATTTGATTTTAGGATGTTTAATCGTAATTTTTGTTGTCATTCTTTTATTAGGAAACTGGCGTTCGGGATTGGTTGTGGCTTCTGTGATTCCGTTGTGTTTATTGTTCGCTATTTCGTTTATGAATATTTTTGGAATCGATGCTAATTTGATGAGTCTTGGTGCGATAGATTTTGGAATTATCATCGATGGTGCCGTAATAATTGTCGAGTTTATTGCGTTCCAAATTGCCAGTAAATCAGCGCATTTAGTAAATCTAAGCAAGGAAGAACGCCAGCTCGAAATTGATCAAATCACGTATAAAAGTGCTTCTAAGATGATGAATTCGGCTATTTTTGGCCAATTGATTATTCTGATTGTTTTTATTCCAATTCTATCGTTATCCGGAATCGAAGGTAAAATGTTCAAACCGATGGCGATGACGTTTAGCTTCGCATTATTAGGCGCAATGATTTTCTGTTTCACCTATGTTCCAGTGGTTTCTTCTTTGTTTTTAAAACCAAAAGCAGAAAATCCAAATTCACTGTCTAGTAAATTAATACGTAAACTCAATTCTTGGTATTTGCCGATAATTACTTGGGCAATAGGCAATACCAAAAAAGTAATGTACGGAGCATTAGGTTTGTTAATTCTTGCAGGTGGATTATTCGCGACTATGGGAGGGGAATTTATTCCTACGCTGGATGAAGGTGATTTTGTTATTCAGCCCGTTTTAAAAACAGGAACTTCTTTGACAAAAACAATTGCGATAACGACTAAAATAGAGAAAATAATCCTCAATAATTTCCCCGAAGTTACACAAGTTGTCAGCAGAATTGGAGCTGCCGAAGTGCCTACAGATCCTATGTCTATGGAGGAAAGTGATGTTATTGTAAAATTGAAACCGAAATCTGATTGGACTTCGGCTTCCTCCAAAGATGAATTGGCAGACAAAATAAAAGCAGCATTGGAAAAGGAAATTCCAAATATGGAAATCGAATTTACGCAACCTATCGAAATGCGTTTCAACGAATTAATTTCTGGAACCCGATCAGATGTGGCAGTTAAAGTTTTTGGCGAAGACCTAAACATATTGGCACAAAAAGCGCAGGAAATCAAAAATGCAATCGCAAAAGTGGAAGGCGCTTCGGATATTATTATCGAAAAAACGGAAGGTTTGCCACAAATGTCTGTCGTTTATGATCGTTCTAAAATTGCCCGTTATGGGTTGAATATTGCCGATTTGAACGAAATGATAGCGCTGGGCTTTGCCGGAAAAACCGTTGGAAATGTTTTTGAAGGAGAGAAACGTTTTGATATGGTAATCCGTTTGGATCAAGCAAATCGGCACGACATTGAAGATTTACGTAATTTATATGTGCCAACGGCCAACGGAGAACAAATTCCGTTGAGCGAACTCGCTTCTATCAAATATACGGAAGGTCCAGCAAAAATTTCAAGAGACAATACCAACAGAAGAATTGTAGTGGGAATCAACGTTCGGAACCGAGATTTACAAAGTGTTGTGACCGATATTCAGAAAATTGTAGCTACTCAGGTTAAAATGCCAGACGGATATTACGTGCAATACGGCGGACAATTTGAAAATTTACAAAGCGCCAAAGCCCGCTTGATGATTGCAGTTCCTATTGCTTTATTTTTGATTTTTATCCTATTGTATTTTGCATTTGGCTCCGTGAAAGAAGCGTTAATGGTCTATTCAGCAATTCCTTTATCAGCGGTTGGTGGCGTATTATTTTTATGGATTAGAGATTTGCCGTTCAGTATTTCGGCAGGCGTTGGTTTTATTGCACTTTTCGGAATTGCAGTATTGAACGGAATTGTACTAATCGAACATTTTAAAGAACTCAAACATCAAGGTATGAAAGATATGGATGCATTAATTTTAAAAGGAACTACCGATAGATTGCGTCCGGTTTTATTAACTGCTTCGGCTGCCGCATTAGGATTTCTACCAATGGCAATTTCATCTTCGGCTGGTGCCGAAGTGCAACGACCATTAGCAACGGTAGTCATTGGCGGATTGTTTACGGCAACGATCTTGACGATGATTGTGCTGCCTATTTTATACAAAGTTTTTGATAGTCAAACCTTCAAAAAAGCGAAGTTCAAGAAACATCAAAGTACCACTTTTATCATTTTGTTATTGTTGAGTTCTTCGTTGGCTTTTTCACAAAATTCTAATCCTGAATTGGATAGTTTATTGGATAAAGCAATTCAAAATAATAAAGGAATAAAAGCAGCTCAATTGCAAGTGGATAAAACAAAAGCCAACATCAAAACCGCAAATACTTTTGATAAAACCAATATTTATTACAGTTACGATCAAAATAATTTGGCACTGAATAACCAGCCATTGCGTGTTTTTGGTGTACAACAACGCTTTTCTTTTCCAACGGTTTACGGAGCACAGAAAAAAGTTTTTTCCTCTGAATATGAAAGGGAAAAAGCCAATTTGGATATTCAAATAAACAAACTTTCGTTGGCTGTTTCTAAGTCGTATCAGCATATTATTTATTTACAACATCAAGAAAAATTGTATCAATATTTGGATAGTTTGTACCAAAATTTCTCGAAAGCAAGTGACAGACGTTTTGAATTGGGAGAAACGAATTATCTCGAAAAAATTACGGCTCAAGCTAAATTCAGACAAATTAGAACCAAGCTTTCGCAAATTGAAAGTGATAAAAAAGCACAATATGAGTTGTTGCAATCTTTGCTGCAAATCGATGAAATAATAACAATAAATAACAATTCGATCACACCTTTAATTACTTCTACTAATCAAACAAGTAATAGTGTTTATATTGCTTATTTAGAAAGCATTACTGAAAATTATAAAAACCAAATAAAGCTACAAAAGCAACATTGGTTACCGGATATAAACTTGGATTATTTTCAAGGAAGAAATAACGGATTGTCACAATCTTTGTATGGTTTTCAAGTTGGTTTAGCTGTACCAATATTATACTCTGGTACGGTTTCTAAAACTAAAGTAGCGCAGCTTGAATTGCAAAGTTGGGAACAACAAAAGCAAAATGAAGAAGTGAAAATAGAGAAGTACATGAATCAAAAAAAGAATGAATTAGCTAAATATCAGGAATCGATAAACTACTATAATCTATACGGAAAAAAATTATCAGATGAGATTATAAAAGTAGGGAATAACAGTTATAAACATGGTGAGATTGATTTTTTTCAATACATCCAAAGTTTAGAAAACGCCACAACCATTCAAGTCGATTATTTAGATACTATTTTACAATTCAATCAAACCCAATTAGATTTACAATACCTAAATTTTTAAAATGCAACTGATGAAAAAATCTATATATATTATTACATTAACTCTTGTTTTATTTTCCTGTAAAGAATCGAAAACAGAGGAAGTGGAACAAAAAGACAACGGTTTGACAACTGTAACTTCCGCCCAATTTAAATCTTCGGGAATGGAGATTGCGAGTCCAACAGAGCAGAATTTTGATGTAACGGTAAAAGCATCAGGAAAAATTGATGTTCCACCACAAAATAGAGCTAGAGTGAATACTTTTATGGGTGGTTATGTAAAATCAACAACGTTGTTGGTTGGAAATAAAGTGACAAAAGGACAAGCTTTGTTAACGCTACAGAGTACCGAATTTCTTGACATTCAAAAAGAGTATATGGAAGTGGCGGAGCAACTTAATTTCTTGAAGTCAGAATACGACCGACAAAAAACCTTATATGATGAAAAAATCACTTCGCAAAAAAATTACTTAAAAGCCGAAAGTGACTACAGAAGAGCCAGAGCCATGCATCAAAGTTTACGTGCCAAATTAGTGCTTTTGAATATTAATCCAAGAAATGTAGAGAAAGGAATTATGACTTCAACCATCACTATTTTTTCTCCAATAACGGGCGATATTGTGATTATGAATGCCAATGTGGGAATGTATGTAGCCCCTTCGGATGTGATTTTAGAAATTGTCGATACGGATCATTTGCATTTAGAGTTAGCCGTTTTTGAAAAAGATATTTTAAATGTAAAAATTGGACAAAAGATCTATTTTAAAGTTCCTGAAGCTTCCAAAGACATTTTTAATGCCGAAGTACATTTGGTTGGAAAATCAATTGAAGGAAACGACAGAACGATTAATATTCATGGACATTTAGACGATGCGATTAAACAAAAATTATTAACAGGAATGTTTGTTGAAGCTGAAATAATCATTGATTCCAAAAAAGGTTTAGCCATTCCTTCTGAAGCATTAATAACAGAAAATAATAAAAATTTCGTGCTTTTATTAGAGAATGAAAAAAATGGATATACATTCAAGAAAATAAGCGTTACTGTGGGTGAAAAGTCTGAGAAATTCATCGAAATACTTCCAAATTCGATAATAAATGCTTCTTCAAGAATTTTAACAAAAGGGGTGTTTGATTTGGCTAATTAATTAAAAAAATAAAATTATGAATGATGCTCATTTACACATGGTGGTAAACCATTTTCCAATTATCGGAACTATTTTTGGAATTGGAATTTTGATTGCAGGAATATTTTTAAATAACAATTCGGTAAAAAACACGGCTTGTATTTTGTTTATTGTCGCAGCTATTTTTGGTGCATTCAGCATGGGAACGGGAGAGGGAGCAGAAGAGATGGTTGAAGATTTTCCAAATATTGGTAAAGCAATTATCCATGAACACGAAGAATTAGCGGAGAAATTTGCTCTAGTACTTTATGTAACGGGAGTTTTTGCATTGATTTCATTACTAGCGACTGTAAAAAAGTTCCGATTGGCTAAAATATTTTCCTTGATTACGCTTATTTTAGCCTTGATCAGTGGAGCTATGTCGATAAATGTAGGGACTTCCGGAGGAGAAATTCGTCATACAGAAATTAGAGAAAATAATACTGTATCTGCGCCGGGAAATGAGAATATATCTGTAGAAAAAGAACGTAAAAATGAAGAAGAGTAAAATCCATTTAACAAAAATTCGTAATTAAGTTACAATAAAAATTGTTTTGTAAATAATTTATCTCTTATATTTGCAAAAGATTTAAAATAATCCAATATAAAAATGTTTACAAATCAATTGCATCATCATCATTTTCATTATTGCTCTCAAGCGATGTGTTAATGGTATGTGTGTAAATCATCATATTCTAAAAACCCGTTTGAGTACATCAAACGGGTTTTTTATTACCCATTATTTGTACTCAATCAAAATATTTTAAACAAAAACAAAAAAAAAACAAAATGAGTACATTAAAAATTGCAATTCAAAAATCAGGACGTTTAAACGAAGACAGCATTCAAATTCTAAAAGATGCAGGTATTTCAATTGATAACGGAATCGACCAATTAAAAGCCGAAGCATCCAATTTTCCTTTAGAAGTTTTATATTTAAGAAACTCAGATATTCCTCAATATTTGATGGATGGTGTGGTAGATATTGCTATTGTTGGCGATAATCTATTGGTTGAAAAAGGGGGCAATATTGAAGTAATTCAAAAATTAGGTTTTTCAAAATGCAAAGTATCTGTTGCAGTACCAAAAGCATTTGAATACAAATCCGTTAAAGATTTAGACGGGATGCGTATCGCCACTTCGTATCCCAAAACAGTGCTTGATTTTTTTAATTCTAAAGGTGTAACAGTAGATATTCACCAAATTTCAGGTTCTGTTGAAATAGCTCCAAACATTGGTCTTGCTGATGCTATTGTTGATATTGTTTCCAGCGGAAGTACTTTATTCAAAAATAATCTAAAAGAGGTTGAAGTTATTTTTAAAAGTGAAGCCGTTTTGGCTGTATCGCCAAAAGTAAGCCCAGAATCTCAAAAAATAATTGACACGTTAAAATTCAGAATCGAATCAGTTTTAAGAGCAAGAAAATCAAAATACATTTTGATGAATGTTCCAAATGACAAAATTGAAGCAGTTGGTAAAATTCTTCCCGTATTACGAAGTTTGACGGTTTTGCCGTTAGCACAAGAAGGATGGAGCAGCGTACATTCTGTAATCGACAAAGATACTTTTTGGGACGTGATCGATCAATTGAAAGAAGCTGGTGCCGAAGGTATTTTGGTTTGTCCAATTGAAAAAATGGTCCTTTAAAAGTTTTAAATTATAACATATTCTATTTAAGAATTCATTGCGAACTTTGCGAAAACCTTTGTGAACTTTGCGGTTAAAAACAATACAATGAATAAAATATACAATCCAAAACCAGAAACGTGGTCATCAATTTTAGAACGGCCAACAAAAACGGTAGATGATATTGAAGCTACGGTAAAAGAGATTTTCAAGGAAGTTCAGAAAAAAGGGGATGCCGCTGTAGCCAAATATACATCGCTTTTTGATGGCGCTTCGGTGTCCAATATTGAAGTTTCAAAAGCGGAGATTGAGGCTGCTATCGCTACTGTTTCGAATGAATTAAAAGCTGCAATTGCATTAGCAAAAGAAAATATAACCAAATTTCATACGGCTCAAAAAACAAATCGAGTAGAAGTAGAAACGATTGAAGGCGTGAACTGCTGGCAAGAAAAAAGACCAATCCAGAAAGTAGGATTGTACATTCCTGGTGGAACAGCACCTTTATTTTCAACAGTGTTGATGCTTGCTGTTCCAGCAGAAATTGCAGGATGCAATGAGATTGTATTGTGTTCACCACCAGATAAAAACGGAAATATAAATCCCGCCATTTTGTTTGCTGCAAATTTATGTGGGGTTACTAAAATTTTAAAAGTGGGCGGAATTCAAGCTATCGCTGGAATGACTTTTGGGACAGAAACGATTCCTAAAGTATATAAAATCTTTGGGCCTGGAAATCAATTTGTGACTGTGGCTAAACAATTGGCTACACAATTTGGCGTGGCGATCGATATGCCCGCAGGTCCATCGGAATTATTAATTGTTGCTGATGATACTGCAGTTCCAGCCTTTGTAGCTTCGGATTTATTGTCTCAAGCTGAACACGGAGCGGACAGTCAGGTGATTTTAGTTACTACATCCAGAAAATTAATTGATGCGGTAGAAAAGGAAGTTCAAATCCAAATGGAAGTTTTACCTAGAAAAATAATCGCAGAAAAAGCGATTGCGAATTCTAAATTAATTTTTGTCGAAAACGACAAAATTGCTTTGGATTTAATCAACGAATACGGACCGGAACACTTCATTATTTGTTCTGAATTTGATGATTTTTATAGCAATGGTGTTTGCAATGCAGGATCTGTTTTCATTGGAAATTTCACTCCAGAAAGCGCGGGTGATTATGCTTCAGGAACCAATCATACGTTGCCGACTAACGGTTATGCAAAAAATTACAGTGGTGTAAATCTGGATAGTTTCACGAAGGCGATGACTTTCCAAAAAATAACAGAAAAAGGAATACAAAACATTGGTAAAGCTATAGAAATCATGGCAGAAGCCGAAGGTTTACAAGCACATAAAAATGCAGTTACATTACGATTAAAAGCGATTGAAGATGGAAAATAATTTCGATATAAATAATTTGGTTCGGGAGAACGTAAAATCAATGAAACCCTATTCGTCAGCTCGTGATGAATTTGAGGATTTTGATACTGCAGATATGATTTTTTTGGATGCCAATGAAAATCCGTTTGAAAATGGAGTAAATCGTTATCCAGATCCACAACAATTGAGTGTGAAAGAAGTTTTAGCAAAACAAAAATTTGTCAAAACCAATCAAATTTTGCTAGGAAATGGAAGTGATGAAGTACTGGATTTGTTATTCAGAGCTTTTTGTGAACCAAAAACAGATAACGTAATCACTTTGCCACCAACCTATGGAATGTATGGTGTTTTAGCTAATATCAATGCAGTAGAAAACAAAGAAGTTTTACTTTCGGATGATTTTCAACCGCAAATTGAGAAAATTATGGAAGCTGTAAATGAACACACTAAAATCATCTTCTTGTGTTCTCCAAATAACCCAACTGGGAATTCGTTTTCAGATGAAAGTGTTGCGTATCTGTTGCAAAATTTCAAAGGTTTGGTCGTAATTGATGAAGCTTATATTGACTTTTCGAAAAAAGAAAGCTGGAGTAATGAATTAGATGAATATCCAAATTTAGTTATTACACAAACTTTATCAAAAGCGTATGGTTTGGCAGGAATTAGATTGGGGATTTGTTATGCTTCTGCTGAAATAATTTCGGTTTTAAATAAAATAAAACCACCGTATAATGTAAATGAATTAACTCAAAAAAGAGCTTTAGAACGACTGGACAAACCAGAAAAAATAAAATCTGAAATCGAATCTATTATAACACAAAGGTCAGTGTTACTTAAAGTATTACTTGATGTAGATTTTGTCGAAAAAATTTTTCCAACCGAAGCCAATTTTATTTTGGTAAAAGTAGATGATGCCAATAAAAGATATGCAGAGTTGATTGCAAAAGGAATTGTAATCAGAAATAGAACAACCCAACCGTTATGCAATAATTGCTTGCGTTTTACTGTTGGAACAGAACAAGAAAATATGAAATTAATTGAGGTGTTAAAGCAACTTTAAAACCTTAAACTTTAAACTATTTTAATGAAAAAAATACTTTTTATAGATCGAGACGGAACAATGGTTTTGGAACCAAATGATTATCAACTGGACAGTTTTGGAAAATTAGAATTTTATCCAAATGCCTTTCAATATTTGGGTAAAATAGCTAAAGAATTGGATTTTGAATTGGTAATGGTGACCAATCAAGATGGTTTAGGAACCGATTCTCATCCTGAAATTAACTTTTGGCCAGTACATAATTTAATTATGAAAGCTTTTGAAAATGAAGGAGTGGTTTTCAAAGAAGTGTTTATCGACAAGACTTTTCCTTACCAAAATGTACCAACTCGCAAGCCTGGTACAGCTATGTTGACACAATATATTGACAATTCTGAATATGATTTGGAAAACTCATTCGTAATTGGAGATAGAATAACCGATGTAGAATTGGCAAAAAACTTGGGTTCAAAAGCGATCTTCATTAACAGAGATGAAGCGTTGGGTGGTGATGAAATAGCTTCAAAAAGACATGAATTGGATTTGGTTATTGCATTGCAAACTACAGAATGGAAAACTATTTATGAGTTTTTGAAATTAGAAGAACGTTCTGCTTCAATTGAAAGAAAAACCAATGAAACGGATATTTTTATCAAGTTGAATTTGGATGGAACTGGAAAAAGTAAAATTGAAACCGGAATTGCTTTTTTTGACCACATGCTCGACCAAATTGCGCGCCACGGACAAATGGATTTGGAGATTCTTGTAAAAGGAGATCTAGAAGTCGATGAACACCACACAATTGAAGATACAGCTATTGCTTTAGGAGAAGTTTTTGCAAAAGCCTTAGGCAACAAATTGGGAATTGAGCGTTATGGTTTTTGTTTGCCCATGGATGATTGTTTGGCACAAGTAGCGATTGATTTTGGAGGAAGAAATTGGCTGGTTTGGGAAACCGAATTCAAACGTGAAATGGTAGGTAAAATGCCAACGGAGATGTTTTTCCACTTTTTTAAATCATTCTCAGATGGAGCCAAAGCGAATATCAATATCAAAGCAGAAGGAACGAACGAGCATCACAAGATAGAAGCTATTTTTAAAGCTTTTGCAAAAGCAATAAAAGTTGCAGTGAAACGCGATACAGAAAAGATGATTTTGCCATCAACAAAAGGAATGTTGTAAAATTGTTTAAAGTTTAACGTTTAAGGTTGACTCGAGCAACTTTAAACTTTAAACTTTAAAATTGAAACAAAAGCTAAATGAAAATAGTAATTATAAATTACGGAGCAGGAAATATTCAAAGCATTATGTTTGCCATAGAACGATTGGGTTTTCAAGCTGTTTTAAGCAACGATTGGAAGGAAATCAAAGCTGCCGATAAAGTGATTTTTCCGGGTGTTGGCGAAGCAAGTTCTGCCATGCGAATGCTAGTAGATAGCGGTCTTGATGTGTTAATTCCAACTTTAAAACAACCCGTTTTGGGGATTTGTTTGGGGATGCAATTGATGTGCAACAAATCAGAAGAAGGAAATACCACAGGTTTAGGTATTTTTGATGTTGATGTGATTAAATTTACACCAAAAGTAAAAGTGCCTCAAATGGGTTGGAACCAAATTTATAATTTGAAATCGGATTTATTCAAAGGAATTTCTGAAAATGAATATATGTATTTAGTGCATAGTTTTTATGCGCCAAATTGCCCCGAAGCTATCGCTACAACGAATTATGAAGTAGAATATGCCTCGGCTTTGCAAAAAGATAATTTTTATGGAACACAATTTCACCCCGAAAAAAGTGGTGATGTTGGAGAGAAAATTTTGGGAAATTTTCTCAAATTGAATGATTGAAAAATTTAAATATTGAAAAATTAAGGGAACGAATACTTCTTAATTTCCAATCTTTAAATTATTGAATTTTTAAATCTTTAAATTAAAAAAATGAGAATAATACCAGCAATAGATATCATCGACGGAAAATGTGTTCGCTTGTCGAAAGGCGATTACAATACCAAAATCATATACAATGAAAATCCACTTGAAGTAGCGAAATCATTCGAAGCCCATGGAATCGAATACTTGCATTTGGTTGATTTAGACGGTGCAAAGTCAAGCCAAATTGTGAACTACAAAATTTTGGAACAAATTGCGACGCAAACCAAACTAAAAATTGATTTTGGTGGCGGATTAAAATCGGATGCCGATTTGAAGATTGCTTTCGAAAGTGGTGCTAATCAAATTACCGGTGGAAGTATTGCTGTTAAAAACAGAGCGATTTTTGAAAAATGGATTGCTGAATACGGTTCTGATAAAATCATTTTGGGAGCAGATGCTACTAATGAAAAAGTAGCGGTTTCTGGTTGGTTAGAAGATTCAAATGAGGATTTGATTCCGTTTGTCCAAGAGTATCAAAACAAAGGAATTCAGTATGTAATTTGTACGGATATCGCAAAAGACGGCATGCTTGAAGGACCAAGTTTTGATTTATATGCTAAAATTTTGGCGGAAGCCAAAGGAATAAAATTGATTGCTTCGGGAGGAATATCTACTTTTGATGAATTGCCTAAATTAGCTGAATTAGGTTGTGAAGGAACAATAATTGGAAAAGCAATTTACGAAGGACGAATTAGTTTAAAGCAATTAGAGAATTATATAATAAAATAGATTATTTCACAAAGGCACACAAAGAAAATGCAACGATTCTAAGAGAATTTTGTGAATCTCTGTGAAATCTTCGTGAATCTCTGTGTAACAATAAAAAATATGCTTACAAAAAGAATTATCCCTTGTCTAGATATAAAAAATGGACGTACCGTCAAAGGTGTAAATTTTGTAGATTTGCGTGACGCCGGCGATCCGGTGGAATTAGCTAAAATATATTCAGATGAAGGTGCTGATGAATTGGTTTTCTTGGATATTTCAGCAACGGAAGAGAGAAGAAAAACCTTAGTTGATTTGGTTCGTAAAGTAGCTTCGACAATTAATATTCCATTCACTGTAGGAGGAGGAATTTCATCTGTTTCGGATGTAGAAGTATTGTTGCAAAATGGTGCGGATAAGGTTTCTATTAATTCATCGGCAGTGAAAAACCCGCAGTTGATAAATGATTTGGCACAAAAATTTGGCAGCCAATGTGTGGTTGTTGCAATAGATGCCAAACAAATTGATGGGCAATGGATCGTTCATTTAGTGGGTGGAAAAGTGCCAACCGAATTGAATTTATTTGATTGGGCAAAAGAAGTAGAAGAACGTGGAGCAGGCGAGATCCTATTTACCTCAATGGATAATGATGGAACTAAAAACGGGTTTGCTAATGAAGCTTTGGCCAGACTTTCGGAATTAGTAAATATTCCGATTATCGCTTCTGGTGGTGCGGGAAACATTCAGCATTTTGTAGACACTTTTTTGGATGGAAAAGCTGATGCAGCATTAGCAGCAAGCGTATTTCATTTTAAAGAAATTGAAATAAAAACATTAAAAACAGCGCTTAAAAACAACAATATCGAAGTACGTATGTAAGTAATAAGTTTTAAGTATGAATTATTAAGGTTAAACTACTTAATATTTTACAACTTAGCACTTACGACTTAATATTTACGACTTAATACTTAAAAATATGAACATAGATTTCTCAAAAAATACAGATGGATTAATTCCAGCCATAATTCAAGATAGCGAAACCAAAACAGTTTTGATGTTGGGTTTTATGAATGCCGAAGCGTATCAAAAAACGATTGACACTAAAAAAGTTACTTTTTATAGTAGAACGAAACAAAGACTTTGGACAAAAGGAGAGGAAAGTGGGAACTTTTTGAATCTGATTGACATCAAAAATGACTGCGATAACGATACGTTGTTGATTCAGGTAAGACCAGAAGGACCAACGTGTCACAAAGGAACTGATACGTGCTGGAATGGCGAAAACAAAGCAGATTATGGCTTTATTTCAGATTTGGAAAATACCATCCAACTTCGAAGAGAAAATGCGGATTCTGAGAAAAGTTATGTGGCTTCCTTATTCAAATTAGGGATGAACAAAATTGCTCAAAAAGTAGGCGAGGAAGCGATAGAAGTTGTAATCGAGGCAAAAGATGATAACGACGATTTGTTTTTAGAAGAAAGTGCCGATTTACTTTTTCATTATCTTATCTTGTTGCAAGCCAAAGGATTTAAACTAAATGATGTTATTGAAGTTTTAAAAAGCCGTCAAAAGAAAAATTAGTATATTTAAATTTCATTTATAAAAACCCAGTAGCAAAATTGATTCGCTATTGGGTTTTCTTTTTTCTTTTATTTCCAAATGCAATCCACTATATTTACTATTATTTAAAAATTTAAAGTAGCGCATGCAAGTAATGAATTCAGATAATACCACATTTAATACTGATTTAAACAATTCTACAATAAATACTGGGCTGCATATAATCCTGACTACTGATGAAGATGATGCGCGACCGGTATATATTTCTGGAAATTTTAATAATTGGCGCACACAGGACAAAGAATTTTTGATGGAGAAAATAGGAAACAGTTCGTATCATTATAAATTTTCGCACGATTTTGACTACCCACTTGAGCTTTTGTATAAATTTACAAAAGGGGATTGGAGTGAAGTAGAGATTGATAGTCATGGAAATAGAACCGAAAATCGTTCAACATTAGCACATACCGGCATTCAAAAGGAACATGTAGCACGATGGAGAAAAAACTGGTTGCCTTTTAAACAATCCTTTTTGCCTCAAGTGCAGCTGATATCAGATGAATTTGAGATTCCGCAATTGAACAAAACCAGAAAGATTTGGGCACTTTTACCACATGATTATGACAACTCAGGTGAGAGTTATCCTGTGATGTATTTACAAGATGCTCAAAATTTATTCAATGAAATAGCTGAGTTTGGCAATTGGGAAATTGATAAAAAATTAGCAGTAATGTCCGAGTATAAAATTGGAAAAATTATTATTATTGCTATAGAACACGCCGAAGAAGATCGCATAAAAGAATACAATGTCGGGAAAACTGTTTTGGGAAAAGGGCAAGGTAAAAAATACATTCGCTTTGTAACAGACACTTTAAAACCCTATGTAGACAGTCATTTTAGAACTAAAAAGGAACGTGAATTCACAGGAATTGGAGGAAGCTCTATGGGTGGATTGGTTAGTATTTTTAGCGGATTGAGAAACCCAGAAGTATTTGGAAAATTAATGATCTTTTCGCCTTCATTGTGGGTCGTTCCAGAATTAAAAATCGACCCAAAGAAAAAAGATACCGCTGACACAAAAGTATATTTATACGCTGGAGGTGATGAAAGTAAAACTATGATAGGTCATATAAATAAGTTTCAGAATGATTTGATTTCAAATGAATTTGTAAAAGAAAAATCGAATATTAATTTAAGTATAAACAGGCAAGGTAAACATAGTGAAACGTATTGGAGTGATGAATTTCCTAAAGCTATTGAATGGTTATTTTTTAATACAAAAAACAGCTAGAGAAGCGATTTATTAAATTAAAATAAATATCATATAATGCTCTTGCATTTAATTAGTTAGCCTAAAAAAATAAAGAAAATGAAAACAACAATAATTAGAAATCCAGATGATTTTTCAGGCACCATTTTAATTCCTGTTTTTGAAACGTACTCAAAAAGTATCGTTCCCATTGTATTCAATGGTTTAGAAATTTCTTCAAAAGTTTTTTATGGTAAAAAAGATTCTCATTATGTAGCTGAAGCAAATCACACTACGTACATTTTCATTGGATTGGGAAAAACTATAGATTATAAATCTTTGAAAACTATTTTTCGCCGTATTTCATCGAAGCAAAAAGATAGTTTTAGTTCCAATGTAGGTTTAGTTATTCCGGTAGAATTCGTTGAAAATCAGATTGAAGCTGTGGTTTCAGGTTTGCTTTTGGGAACGTATGATTTAGGTCATTTTAAATTAGACAAAAAAAATCATCCATTTTTAGAACCTGATTTTAATTTGAGTTTGATTTCTGATAAAGATCATTTGGCTGCAGCCAAAAAAGGAATTAAAATTGCCAAAGCACAATTAGCAACATATAGTTTGGTCGATTTGCCACCGAACACTGTTAATCCAAAATATCTGGCAAAATGGGCTAAAGAAACAGGAGATCAATATGGATTTGAGGTGGAAGTCTTGGGCTACGATGCTTCAAAAATTGTTGGATTAGGTGCTTTTTTAGCGGTAGGAAAAGGAAGTGAAAATGAGCCTCAGTTTATTATCATGAATTACACACCTAAAGTAGTAGTGCCAAACCTAAAACATGTTGGATTAGTGGGAAAAGGAATCACTTTTGACACGGGAGGACTGAATATCAAAACGGCAGGAATGCTTCACATGAAGTGTGATATGGCTGGAGGTGGCGCTGTTTTTGGGGCGATGCAACTAATTGCTGATTTACAATTACCTGTAAAAGTAACGGCAATTGTACCTTGTGCCGAAAATGCTGTCGACGCAAAATCATTTTTGCCAAGTGACGTAATTCACAGTTATAGCGGACATTCAATAGAAATAATTGATACAGATGCTGAAGGCAGACTTGTTTTGGCCGATGGATTGTCCTATTTGATTAAAAATTTCGACCCGGAATATATCGTTGATATTGCTACACTTACTGGAAGCAGCGTGGCTACACTTGGCTTTGAATGTGGTGCTTTGTTTACCAACAACGAAGAAATGGCTAAGAAGTTACAAGAAAATGGAGACGCCATTGGAGAACGTTTGTGGCCATTACCACTTTGGGATGTATATAAATCTGACATAGAAAGTGATATTGCCGATGTCAAGAACTTTAGCGGAAAAGCCGTTGCAGGAGCCATAAGTGCGGCTAAATTTTTAGAATATTTTACGCAAGAACATAAAGCTTGGGCACATCTTGATGTGGCTGGAGTAGCTTTTGGCGATGATGAATTTGCTAAAACTAAGCATGCAACAGCATTTGGTGTCCATTTATTAACTAAATTCATTGAAAATTTATAACCTATGGAAAATTCTAAAACGTTTCTTTGTATTTCAAATTATTTCAAAGGTGCCGATTTTTTAATTAATTTAAAAAAGTCAGGCAACAAAGTCTATTTAGTGACTAGCGAAAAACTGAGGGATAAACCATGGCCACGTCAATATCTTGATGAGATTTTTTATATGGAAGGGCAGGATGTCGATTGGAATTTAGAACATTTGTTATTAGGTGTAGGTAATTTCATGAAGTCCACTAAGATAGATGCCATAGTAGCTTTGGACGATTATGACGTAGAAAAAGCTACCTATCTTCGGGAAAATCTTCGTATTGATGGGATGGGACAAACTACGGGGCGTTATTTTAGAGACAAACTGGCGATGCGAATGAGAGCCAAAAGTTGTGGAATTCCTATTCCGGCTTTTTGTTCGCTATTTAATGATCATGACATCAATACTTTTGCAGATACAATTCCGGCTCCATGGGTTCTAAAACCACGCTCTGAAGCTTCGGCGTCGGGGATTATAAAAGTGTATGATAAAGAGAGTTTGTGGATTCACATCAATGAAATGGGAAATAACAGATTTAAATATTTATTAGAGCAGTTCAAGCCTGGTGATGTGTATCATTGTGATAGTTTAATTTCGGAAAGCAAAGTCATCTTTAGTTTGACATCAAAATATTTGGCTACACCAATGGAAATTTCACAAGGTGGTGGTGTTTTTCGTTCCGCAAATATCAAATACAATTCTGATGATGACAAAGCGATAAAAAAACTAAATGAGCAAGTGATGAAAGGCTTTGGCTTGAAACATGGAGCTGCGCATACGGAGTTTATAAAAAGCAATGATGATGGTCAGATTTACTTTTTGGAAACATCCTCAAGAGTAGGAGGAGCGCATTTGGCCGAAATGGTTGCGGAAGCTTCCAATATTAATTTATGGAAAGAATGGGCGGCAATTGAAAATGGATTGGTCAAAGAAACTAAATACATTTTACCAAAAGTAAAAAAAGAATATGCCGGTATTGTTTTGACATTGTCCAAATTCCAGCATCCTAATTTGGCATCGTTTTCAGATCCAGAAGTTTGCTTTAAAGTTCCACTAGAATATCATGCAGGATTGATAGTTAAATCAGATAAACAGGAAAGAGTTTTAGAGTTGTTAGAGGATTACGGCAATCGTTTAGCTACTGATTTTACAGCTGTTGTAGAACAGAGTAAAGTAACCAACCTGCATTAATTTTTGTTTTAAAATCTATTACAAAGCGGCTATCTCTTGAAGAATAGTCGCTTTTTTATTAAACTTTACTTAAAGTGGAACTGAACTGATTTTTATATCTTCGTAGCTAAATTTGAAAATCAAACAGATTTTATACTAATACCACATGAAAAAAGCACTTTTTATTTTTAGTTTTTTGGCCTTTCTTGGTTGCAAAACACAGAGTCCAACACCTATTATTGTAACTGATAAATCTGATCAGAATTCATTGTTTACCGTTGCTTTTGGTTCTTGTGATAACCAAAAAATTAAGAATGAACTTTGGCCCGCGATAGACGAAAACCATCCATCTGTTTGGATTTGGGGAGGTGATAATGTCTATTCTGATACTGAGGATATGGCGTTTCTTAAAAAAAATTATGAAATTCAGAAACAGGATGCTGATTATCTTCAGTTTATAAAAAATAAAATCGTAATGGGAACGTGGGATGATCATGATTTTGGAGCAAATGACGGCGGAGAAGAATATCCTTTTAAAAGAGAAAGTCAACAGCTTTTGTTGGATTTTTTAGGCACTTCAAAAACTGATTCTTTACGAAAAAGAGATGGCGTTTACACCTCGAAAACCATTGCTATAAATGGAAATAAGGTTAAAATAATAGTCTTAGATTCTCGTTTTTTCAGGACTAAACTAACGAAAGCCACCGATTCCAAAAAACGTTTTCAACCTAATAAATACGGTGAAGGAACGGTTTTAGGAAATGCACAATGGAAATGGTTGGAAAAAGAACTTCAAACTTCCGATGCGCAATTTAATGTACTCGTCAGCAGTATTCAATTTCTTTCTGATAAACATGGTTTTGAAGCTTGGGGGAATTTTCCACATGAGGTTGAAAAACTAGAACGACTAATTGTTTCCACCAAAGCAAAAGGAACCTTTATAATCTCTGGAGATCGCCATATTGCAACTTTTTCTTCTAAAAATGTTACTGGATTATCGTATCCTTTAGTTGATTTTACTTCAAGTGGATTAACGCATACCTACGCTTCTTTTTCAGGTGAAGAAAATCCGTATGTGAAAGGCGAAGTAATCAAAGATATTAATTTTGGGTTGCTGAAGTTTGATTTTGAAAACAACAAAGTAATCATGGAAATTAGAGGAAAACAGAATAAGCTGTTGCAAGAATATGTCCAAATCTATCCAGGAAAATAATTTCAGGAATTATCTTTCTATAATTTTAAAGTTTATTTTTGTCCAAAGCACATTCACTATGAAAAAACAATTCTGTCTCATTTTTATCTCTTTCGCTATTTTTAATGGAGTAAAAGCGCAAGGACTTTTGGAAAAAAAAGGGGAAATATTTACCAAACAAGATACTTTGCGTGGCAGTATCACCAAAGAAAGAGCGTGGTGGGACGTAAAAAACTACCATCTTGATATCAAGGTAAATCCTGCAGATAGCACTATTTCAGGTTCCAACACAATAAAATATCAAATTGTTCAAGAATATACGACGATGCAAATTGATTTGCAAAATCCAATGCAAATTTATAAAGTTATTCAAGATGGAAAATCTTTAAAATACAGAAGAGAGGGAAATGCTTTTTTTGTCGAATTAATTGCTCCTCAAGAAAAAGGTGCTGTAAAAGATCTGATAGTTTTTTACGGTGGAAAACCAAAAGTTGCTGTTAATCCACCTTGGGACGGAGGAATTACCTGGAAAAAAGATAGCAATGGTAATCCTTTTATAGCATCTTCCTGCCAAGGATTGGGTGCTAGTGTTTGGTGGCCAAACAAAGATCACATGTATGACGAAGTGGAAAATATGTTGATTAGTGTAAATGTTCCACAAAACTTGACAAATGTATCAAATGGACGTTTGTTAAGTGTTAAGCAATTAAAGGACGGAACCAAAACCTACAATTGGTATGTTTCCAATCCCATCAATAATTATGGCGTAAACATAAATGTTGGGGATTACGTTTCGTTTTCGGAAAAGTATAAAGGAGAAAAAGGCGATTTAGATTGTACGTATTACGTTTTACGAGACAATTTGGCAAAAGCCAAAAAACAATTTCAGGATGTCCCAAAGATGTTGAAAGCCTTTGAGCACTGGTTTGGACCCTATCCATTTTATGAAGACAGTTTTAAGTTAGTCGAAGCTCCGTATTTAGGAATGGAACATCAAAGTTCAGTGACTTACGGGAATAAATTTCAAAATGGCTATTTAGGACGCGATTTGAGTGGAACGGGTTGGGGATTAAAATTTGATTTTATCATTATTCATGAATCGGGTCATGAATGGTTTGCTAATAATATTACGTACAAAGATATTGCAGATATGTGGATTCATGAGAGTTTCACCAACTATTCTGAAAGTCTTTTTGTAGAATATTACTATGGGAAAGAAGCTGGATTCGAGTACGTGAGAGGAACCAGAAAAAACATTGAGAATGACAAACCTATCATTGGGAAATACGATGTAAATAATGAAGGTTCAGGCGATATGTATTCAAAAGGGGCAAATATGCTGCATACTTTGCGCCAATTAGTAAATAATGATGAAAAATGGAGAGGAATATTGAGAGGTTTGAACAGTACTTTTTATCATCAAACGGTAACGACTGAACAAATAGAGGATTATTTAAGTCAGCAAATCGGAATCAATTTATCTAGCGTTTTTAATCAGTATTTAAGAGATACGAGAATTCCAACATTAGAATATTTTTTCAAAGACAATCAGCTGGGATATCGATGGACGAACTGCGTGGCTGGATTTAATATGCCTGTTAAAATAACGTTGAATGGAAAAGAAGAATTACTTCAACCAGAGACAGAATGGAAAAATGTTCCAGTAAACACTGAAAACTCAAAACTGGAAATAGATAAAAACTTTTATGTAGCCGGTTTTAATATTACAGTGTAAGGTGAAAAATACTGTAAAAAAGGGACACGTAGAGTATCCCTTTTTTATACTATTTTGATAAAAATTTTAGATCAAATTCTTTTTAATGTAATTAAAACTTGTTGCAGCGGATTCTATTGGATTGGGTTTGTAATTTGATTCATGTTCCAAGAAGAATCGCTCCATTCCGGATAATTTGGCTTGTGCAAAAATTGATTTAAAATCAATTGTTCCAGTTCCTATTTCAGCATTCCACTCTGGATTTACTTTATCCATATCTTTTACGTGCCACATTGTAAAACGCCCCGGATATTTTTTGAATAATTGTAATGGATCATTTCCGGAACGAACTACCCAATACAAATCCAATTCAAAATCAACTAAATTTTTATCCGTTTCATTTAACAAAATCTCATATCCATTGGTTGAACCAAATTTAGTAAATTCAAAATCATGATTGTGATACGCTAATTTTAAACCTCCAGCTTTACAAAGTTCACCCACTTTATTGATTTGTAAAGCTAGTTTTTTATAAGCATCACCGGTAGTTCCTCTCAATTCTGAAACTATATAAGGCACTGTAACGTACTCGCTACCCAATAAATTGGCAGTTTCTATGTAATTCTGAACTAAATCCGTAGAACCATCTTTTATCATTGAATTAAAATCGAAATGATTACTCGTAGCTTTTAAATCATTATCATCCAATATCATTTTAAAATCACGAACAGATGTTCCAAAAAAACCTTTGTCGGAAGAGTAACCAAAAGTTTCTACTTCACAAAATCCAGCTTTTCCAACTTGACCCAAAACTCCTTTGACATCTTTTGGCAAAGTGTCACGAAGTGTCCACAACTGAATTCCGATAGCTTTCTTTTTTGATTCAAAAGCGAATGAAGGTGCAATGGCTAATGCGCCTAATGCTAAACCAGTGTTTATTAAAAATTCTCTTCTTTTTATCATGGGTTATTTTTTAGATTAGTTAAATATCACATATTGCAATAGCTTGTTTCAATGAAGCTAGTTTGTCTGGATTCTTAGGAATAAATTCTTGTCCTACAAAACCTTTAAAACCGGTTTTTGCAATTGCTTTCATAATGGCAGTATAATTTAATTCTTGTGTATCGTCAATTTCATTACGTCCCGGAACACCAGCCGTATGATAATGCGCAATATATTGATGATTGTCTCTTATATTTCTAATCACATCACCTTCATCAATTTGCATGTGATAAATATCATAAAGTAATTTAAAATTCTCGGAATTTAGACGTTTTGCTAATACTACTCCCCATGATGTTCGGTCACATTGATAATCTTTATGATCTATTTTGCTGTTTAAAAGTTCCATTACTAAAATTACATTATGCTTTTCAGCCAATGGAATTAATTTTTGTAAACCAATAACGCAATTATTCCAACCTTCCTCATCAGTTTTTCCTCTTCGGCTTCCGCTAAAACAAATTAGATTTTTATAACCCGCTTTTGCCACAAGCGGAATCATTTCAGTATAGTTTTTTACTAGTGTTTCGTGAAATTTTAAGTCATTAAAACCATCTACTAAATTAATCTCAGCGCCATTACACATTGTGGAAACTAAGTCATATTTCTTCAATGTGGGCCAAGAAGCAGGACCAACTAAATCAATACCGGTAATTCCAATTTTTTTAGCCTCGATGCAAAGCGTATCTAAATCAAGGCTATCAAAACACCATCGAGAAACAGAATGATTAATATTTCCTTTTAATGTACCCAATTGTGTTTCTATTTCGTTTTTTGGCATAGCCAAAGCAGAAAATCCAGGTGGAATTCCCATAACCGCTGTTCCGGCTAATATTCCTTTTATGGCAGATCTCCTATTTACGTTTGCACTCATTTTTTAATTTTTTATACAGCAGAAGAAATTTCTTCTACTTTATTTTTTTCATGGAATAAAAGTGCAAAAAGTACAAATACAACGATAGCAATACCGGCAGGAATGATCCAAACCATTTGCCAATTCACAGCACCGTCAGCCATTTTGTAATTGTCCGTAATCCAACCTGCTACTGCAAAACCTATCAGCATTCCAACTCCATAAGTGGCTAAAGTGATTAAACCCTGAGCCGCGCTTTTGTATTTCTCACCTGCTTTTGAATTGGTGTAAATTTGGCCCGAAACAAAAAAGAAATCATAACAAATACCGTGTAATGCAATACCTAAAATCAGCATGAAGCTTAAATCAGTTCCATTTCCATAAGCAAATAAAACGTAGCGAATGGCCCATGCTAACATCCCTATCAAAATTGTTTTTTTGAAACCAAAACGGGTAAAAAATACAGGAATCAACAACAAAAATAAGGCTTCGGATATTTGACCAATAGCCATTTTTCCGGTCGGATTTTCAACTCCAGCTTCTGTTAAAAATAGATTAGCATTCTGATAATAAAAAGCAAGTGGAATACAAATTAGAATAGATGAAACAAAAAAGATAGCGAAGTTCTTGTCTTTCAACAATTTTAATGCATCTAGTCCTATGATATCTCCGATTTTAATTTTCTCATCATTCACTTTTGGTGGTGTTTTTGGTAAAGAAAAACTAAAAAGACCTAATACAAAGGCAGCAATACCAGCTAGTAAAAAAGTATTTTTGAGTAAACCTGAACTTATTCCTTCCGTAGAATCCCAATGAAAGAAATAACTGATTGATAAACCGGCAATAATCCATCCAATAGTTCCCCAAACTCTAATATTTGCAAACTCTTTCTCCGGATCTTTCATTTGATTAAAAGAAACTGAATTTACTAATGCTAATGTTGGCATATATAAAACCATATAACTTAAAACGTAGGTATAGAACATTCCAACCTCTTCGGACTGATACATTTGATACATTAAAAATGCACCAATAAGATGTAGAATTCCTAATATTTTCTCCGCATTAAAATATCGGTCAGCTATTAATCCTATAATAAAAGGAGCAATGATTGCACCCCAAGACTGTGTCGAAAAAACGGCAGCAGTTTCTGAACCGGAAGCTTTTAAATTATTCCCTAGAAAAGTTCCAAGAGTTACAAACCATGCGCCCCAGATAAAAAATTCAAGGAACATCATTATGGATAATTTAATTCGGATAGTACTATTCATTGGTTTGTTGGTTGGTTATTTTTTGGTTTTAGTTGTTTTTTATATTCAAATAGCAATTACATTCCGGCTTCACATCCAGTTGTAATTTTCATTGTATTCCATTCTTTTATCATAATATTTCTAAACCATACGTTGTCTCCATGATCTTGTAGTGCAATTTTACCTTTTTTTAATGCTGCAAAACCTGGCCAAGTAGCGAATTTACTTCCAGCAACTATAGTTTTAAAATTATCATCCCAAAGTGTTGTTTCAATAACCTTTACACCATTCATTAACATCGTTAATTTCCCGAATTTACATACAATATCAACCGAATTCCATTCTCCAACTGGTTTTACCGGTTCAGAGGAAGATTTTATTAAATCATACAAATCACCAGCTCTATGTTTTTCAATTTTAGCATCTGGATGACCATTATTGTCTAAAACTTGCATTTCAAGACCGGTTTCATAAGTATTCTTGAATTTTGTCAAATCCTCATTCACATAAAAAATAATACCGCTATTGGCATTTGCTGCAACTTTCCATTCTAATTTCAAATGAAAATTCTCGTATTCTAGGTCAGTTACAAGATCGCCTCCTTGTCCATTTTGAGCAGCAGTAGGATCAAAATGCAAGACACCATCTTCCACTTTCCAACCAGAACCAGCTGTTTTTTTTCCATAAGTGTGCCAACCCGTTGTTGATTGTCCATCAAATATTGATTTAAATCCTTTTGGTATAGGTGCTTGTTGTGCATTTGCAGTTTGAATCAATATCATAACTAGTAATGTTGTACAAATATTTTTAATCATTTTTTTATTTTTGAATTAATAATTAATCTTGCTTATAAAGTTAAAGCTTTCCAACCTTGACGATAGTCACGTTTCACAAATTGATTTACTTCATCAAAGTTTGTAATTCTCATCGCGTCATTATCCCATAACAGTTTTGCAGAACGTCCAGGGTAAACATCTTCCCCAAGCTCATCTATTTTTAAATCATATCCTCTAATTGCTAAATTTGCTATTAACAAAGCTTCGGTTAAGGGACCCGCAATTTCAAAAGGAGAACTCAACTCTTTTTTTCCGTAACCAGCGATTGAAGCTTCAACCCATTGTTTATAGTGGCCTTCAGAGCCATCGCTAACCCGCGCGTACTTTTGAGCTATATTTAAATTTTCATTTTTGCTAAGAGGAAGCAAACGAGGATTTAAACCATAGGTGTCACACATCATTTTTCCTTTAGTTCCAGTGAACAAGGTTCCATTTCCACCATCTCCAAAAATTTCATTCGGACCTAATTCAGACGGTCTTTCAGGTTGAATTCCTCCATCCATCCAGTGTACGGCTATATCACCGTTTGTTTTTTCTGTTTTTGGAAAAGTTAAGGTGACGTGACTTGAAGGCGGACAACTCTCAGGGAAATACCCTCTTTGAAATTCGTCTACGTAAACAGAACCTA
This sequence comes from Flavobacterium sandaracinum, assembly GCF_004349135.1. Classification (GTDB taxonomy): domain Bacteria; phylum Bacteroidota; class Bacteroidia; order Flavobacteriales; family Flavobacteriaceae; genus Flavobacterium; species Flavobacterium sandaracinum. The sequence goes on from NZ_SMFN01000002.1 coordinate 324,344, forward strand.
CGCTACATTGAACGTCTTTAGCATATTTTAAGTTCAATACACTAAATGGAGCTTCCAATAAATGGCATCCCATATCTCCTAATGCGCCAGTGCCATAATCCCACCAACCGCGCCAGTTGAATGGAACTAATTTATTTACATACTCTTTGTGAGGTGCGGTTCCTAACCATAAATCCCAATCTAATTCTTTTGGAATATCAGCTTTATTAGCAGACCAAGGAATACCTTGTGGCCAAACCGGACGATCTGTCCAAGCATGAATCGTGTGAACATCTCCAATTAAACCCGCTTCGTACCATTCTTTCATAATTCTGGTACCATCATTTGAGGCACCTTGATTTCCCATTTGGGTTACCACTTTATATTTTTTTGCCGCTTCTGTCAAAATACGAGCTTCATAAATATCATGTGCCATAGGCTTTTGAACATAAACATGTTTGCCTAATTGCATCGCAGCAAGTGCTTGAATGGCATGATTATGATCCGGAGTTGAAACAGAAACGGCATCGAAATTTTTATGTTCTTTGTCTAACATTTCACGCCAATCGGTGTAAAATTTAGCTTTTGGAAATGCATTTACACTTGCAGCAGCTCTTCTGTTATCAACATCACATAAAAAGGAAATATCAGCTTTTCCACTTTTAGCAAACATCGCAATATCAGATTTTCCTTTTCCACCAATGCCAATACTTGCTATTGATAAACGATCACTTGGTGCCACAAATCCTCTACCCAAAACATGGCGAGGAACTATCATAAAAGCGGCAGCTGCTATTGCAGTGGTCTTTATAAAATCACGTCGGTTATTTATGATTTTATTTTCGTCTTTTTTTTCTTTCATTTATTTTAATACGGTTAGTTAATAGTAATAAAAGAGCTGTTCTTCAATAGCTTAAAAAGTATTATTTGTTTGAATACAGTATTGAAATTATTTTTTTAGGGATAAAATATAGGTTGCCATTGATTTTGCATCATCCTTTTTTAATGACGCATGCGCTGACATGGGTATAGCACCCCAAACTCCAGAACCCCCTTTTATAATTTTACCAGTTAGATAGGCAACATTTTTATCAGTTAGAGGATATTTTTTAGCGATTTCTAAATAGGAGGGACCTATCAGTTTTTTGTCCAATTTATGGCATCCTATACAATCCGATTTAGCAATAAGTTTTTCACCATCTGATGCTTGAAAAACAGTATTAGTTATTTTACTGGTAGTAGTATATTTTGTGTCTAAATTATCATCAGAAAATGAGGTTAAACCAATTAAAGCAACCCCAAAAAGCAAATATTTTAATTTCATTTTCATTACAATTTAAGTTTTATAGTCCTAAGTTTTTTCTATTAAAAGCCTTATTTGTTTCCACCGCTGCAAAATCATCAAATGCTTTGTCAGTAACTTTTATAATATGATTTTTTATAAATTCGGCTCCTTCACGCGCACCATCTTCTTGGTTTTTAATACAACATTCCCATTCCATCACTGCCCAACCTTTGAAATCATATTGTGCCAATTTGCTGAAAATGGTTTTAAAATCAATTTGACCATCTCCCGGGGAACGATAGCGTCCAGCACGGTTTACCCAACTTTGATATCCTCCAAAAGTTCCTTGCTTTCCGGTAGGATTAAACTCGGCATCTTTTACGTGAAACGCTTTGATTCTTTCATGGTAAAAATCGATATATTGAATGTAATCCAATTGCTGTAATACAAAATGTGAGGGATCATATAATAAACAAGCTCTAGAATGGTTATTGACCGCTTTCAAAAACATTTCATACGTTTCACCATCAAATAAATCTTCTCCTGGATGAATTTCATAGCAAAGATCAACCCCATTTTGATCAAACTCATTTAAAATAGGTAACCAGCGTTTAGCCAATTCAGCAAATCCATCTTCTACTAAACCTGGGGGTCTTTGTGGCCAAGGGTGAAAATATTGCCAAAGCAAAGAACCACTAAATGTTGCATGTGCATTCAATCCTAAATTTTGGGATGCTTTTGCAGCATATTTCAATTGCTGAACAGCCCATTCTTGTCTTGCTTTTGGTTTTCCATGAACATTTTTTGGTGCAAAAGCATCAAAAAAATCATCATAAGCAGGATGAACAGCCACTAACTGACCTTGTAAATGAGTGGATAATTCTGTTATTTCTAATCCGTAAGAAGCAATTGTACCTTTAAGTTCTTCAGCATACGTTTTACTTTCCGCTGCCAATTTCAGATCAATAAATCGAGTATCTAATGTTGGCATTTGGATCCCTTTAAAACCCAAATCAGCTGCCCATTTACAAATTCCATCTAAAGAATTAAAAGGAGCTTCATCACTGATGAATTGTGCTAAAAATACTGCAGGACCTTGTATTGTTGTCATATTATAATTTGTCTAAAACTTTTAGGAATTCCTTATTTATTATAAAACGTAAGGAGTCCATTTTTTATCTGATTGTGATGATGCTACTACATTGTCTATAAACGCCATTCCTCGTAATCCATCTTCGACAGAAGGAAAGTCTAGCATTTCAGGAGTTGGTTCGGTACCATCTAATTTGCATCCCAGTGTTAAAGCAAAGTTGCGATAAATATTGGCAAATGCTTCTAAGTATCCTTCAGGATGTCCGCCCGGAGTGCGGCAATTGTGAGTTGCAAAAGATGATAAATTGCTATAATTAGATCCGGCTCTTAAAACTTGTGTTGGTTCATCTAGCCATCTTACGGTTAAAGTATTAGGGTCATGCTGAAACCATTCTATTCCACCTTTTTCACCATAAACTCTTATTTTTAAAGCATTTTCTTCTCCGGCAGCAACTTGTGATGCTATTAAAACACCTTTGGCGCCATTATCAAATTTCAACAAGACTGCTCCATCATCATCCATTATGCGTCCTTCGACTAATGTATTTAGTTCTGCACAAACATCGGTGATTTTTGCACCGGTAATATATTCAGCTAAATGTGAGGCATGTGTTCCAATATCGCCCATAACAGAGCTTTTACCGGATTTTTTTGGATCCGTTCTCCAAGCCGCTTGTGTGTTTCCTTCTTTTTCAGAAAGGGTACTCAGCCACCCTTGAGGATATTCAACCCAAACTTTTCTAATATTGCCCAGTTTTCTCTCACGCACCATAGCTTTTGCTTGTTTTACCATTGGATAACCAGAGTAGGTATGTGTTAAGCAAAGTATTAGTCCTGTTTCTTCCACTTTTTGTTTCAATAGTTTTGCTTCTTCCAATGAAAAAGTCATTGGTTTTTCAATTACGACATTAAAACCATGCTCCAAAGCCATCATTGCAGGTGCAAAATGTGCAAAATTTGGTGTAACAATGGTGACAAAATCGATTCTTTCATCAGCAGGTAAAGCCGCCTCCGCTTTGATCATTTCTTCAAAGGTCAAATATATTCTTGAGTCCGGAAGAAATAAAGCCTTTCCTGATGCGAGAGCAGTCTCGGGTCTGATGCTTAAGGCACCACAACTTAATTCTATAAGTCCATCCATATTGGCGGCTAAACGGTGAATTGCTCCTATAAAAGCATCTTGGCCACCGCCAACCATTCCCATTCTTAATTTTCTCATCATGATGAACCTAAATATTTCCTTTTTTTAATTCTTTTACTGCGTAATCACAAGCACGAGCTGTTAAAGCCATAAATGTTAATGATGGATTTTGGCAAGCCACAGAGGGCATACAAGCCCCGTCAGTGACAAATACATTACTCACTTCATGTAATTGATTCCACTTATTTAGTACCGAATCTTTAGGATCGTTCCCCATTCTGGCAGTACCCATTTCATGTATAGCCATTCCAGGATAACAATCATTATCGTATGTTTTAACATTTTTAATTCCAGAAGCTTCCAACATCTCAGCTGCATCATTCATCATATCTTCGCGCATTTTTGCTTCGTTCTCTTTGTATTCACAATCAATAGCCAAAACAGGTTGTCCCCATTTGTCTTTTTTAGTATGGTCGATGTACACTTTGTTCTCGTAATAAGGTAACATTTCTCCAAAACCACCCAATCCCATACTCCAAGAATCAGCAGGCAATGACATGGTAGCTTTAAAGTTTTCACCAAACGCTAATTCGGCAACTTCTTTGTGCCATGATCCTCTGCTGGCACCACCTTGGTAACCAAAACCGCGTAAATAATCTCTTTTATCATTTCCTACATTCTGGTATCGTGGAATGTAAATCCCGTTGGCTCTTCTTCCGTAGGTATATTTATCTTCAAAACCTTCAGCAGTTCCTTCCGCTCCACAACGGAAATGATGATCCATTAAATTATGTCCTAATTGTCCACTGGCGTTACCCATTCCATTGGGATGTGCCTCTGAAGTTGAATTCAATAACAAGAAAGTAGAACCTAAAGTGGAAGCATTGACAAAAACAATTTTGGCATAAAACTCCATGGTCTCATTTGTTTCTGCATCAATAACCATTACGCCTTTTGCTTTTTTGGTGTCTTTGTCATAAATAATATGATTTACAATAGAGTAGGGTCTAACCGTTAATCTATTAGTAGCCATAGCAGCAGGCAATGTTGATGATTGTGTACTAAAATAAGCTCCAAACGGACAACCACGGCTGCACAAATTTCTATATTGACAACTACCGCGTCCTTTATGAGGTACCGTCAAATTAGCGGTACGTCCAATAGTAAGAATTCGAGTTTTATTGTAATGTTTTTCAAGTCTTTCTTTAACTGATTTTTCTACACAGTTCAGATCCATTGGTGGTAAAAATTTTCCATCTGGTAAAAGAGGCCAGTTTTCAGCTTGCCCACTGATTCCTGCAAATTTCTCTACATAATCGTACCATTTTGTAATATCTTTATAACGAATAGGCCAATCATTACCATGACCATCTTTAGCATTATCTTCAAAGTTATGGTCACTAAAACGGTAACTTTGACGACCCCACATCAACGATTTTCCACCCACGTGAAATCCTCTGTACCAGTCAAAACGTTTGTCTTCCGTGTACGGACATTCTAAATCATTTACCCACCATTTTTCTGTGGCTTCATTATAAGGATAATCTCTCGTTTGTACTGGATGTGTTCTTTTTTGTTCTTCTGTGAGTTTACCTGCATGCTCAAATTCCCAAGGGGCTTTCATGGCAGATTCATAATCTGTAATATGTTCAATATTCATTCCGCGTTCTAGCATCAAAACTTTTAACCCTTTTTCAGTAAGTTCTTTTGCAGCCCAACCGCCACTAATTCCTGATCCTACAACAATAGCATCGTATGTATTTTCCGCTTTTAAATTGGTATTTATATTCACGTGTAGTATTTTTTATTTATTAAAATAGTTTAAGATAATCGCTGAAAATTAATTGGTTGCCCAAGCTTTTTGACCTGGTACATAAGTAGCATTTCCATCATAACGTCCGGGAACAGGTAAATATTCACGCGCTTGTGTACATCCTATTTCTGAAGAATAATACCCTAAAAGCGTTAAGTCTCTAGCTAATAAAAAGAAAGAAGGAGTTCTGTTGCTGGCAATTGCCTCATCACGCAAGGAAGTCATCAGTTTTTGACGTTCTTCAACAGACATTGACAAGAAATCTTTACCAAAATCTTTTGAACATTGGTATTGCATCGTTTTCAATCCAGCCGCAAAAATTTCTTGTAATTTTGCAGGATAACAATCTTTAATCATCATTGGAATAAAAGCACCCAATCCTGCAGCTTTAGCTCCTGGTGAAGAGGCTGTAGTTGGTATAATGATATCAGCGAATTCAGCCAAAATTTCTTCATCTGTAGCAGAAAAAGACACCTGATTTTTTTCTTGTTCGGGCAAAGTAAAACTTTCAAATAAAACGCCCATTGTAGTTGCTGAGATTGCGCTTCCCATCAAAAACGCAACGCTTTTAATTGCTTCTCTTCTATTCATTTGCTAATTATTAAAATTGTTGATTATTCTTAAATTATTATAACTATACAATAATAAAGAAAAAAAAAACAGCTTAATTTTTTTTATGTTAAATTATTGCATAATTCCATATTTTTCAAATTATTAAGGGAATCCCTTTAAAAAATTCAGTAAACACTATCTGTAATCTACTAAAACAAGAAAAAAAATTTAATTTAAAAAATAGAAAATGACTAAAAACTGTTTTATTTAGTAATTTTAGTTTAATTTAATAAGTTATAACTTATTAAATTTGAAGTAATTTTCATTATAACTGTTTTCAATGCGTTAAAATGACATTATTGATGAAAAAATCGAACTTGAAAAAAAATAAAATTTGAGTACTTTAATGGAAGCGAATTAAACAGCTAGAAGAGAGACTATTTAGAGTAAAAGAAACAGTTAAATGAAAATTTAATAAAGGAAATACAAAAAAAATAGTGTGAATAAGAGAAATTAAAATGGTATTAATTATAAAAAATTTATCTTTCAAATAAACCGAGTGTTCCTCCAACCCAATCTTTATCTTGGTTGAATTTTACACCTATCATTTCACCACGACTTAATCGTACCAAGTTGCAGACTAGAGTAGGAGCGGCATCTTCTTTTTTCCAAATACAAAGCACACGAACTTCTGCTTTTACTTTTCCATTAGGAGATTGAACAATGGGTAGATAGTTCACCTTTTTTTGAAGAATATAAAGTTCTTTTTCTATTACCGCTTCAATATCCGCTTTAGTAACATGGAAAATAACGCCTGTTCCTGAAAAGGAGAACAAGGGCTTCAAAACATAATTTTCTAAATCTTCAGGAATTTCCTCAAGTTCACTTAAGAGTGTGGTTTCAATGAAATATTTCCCACTTAGGAAAGGTAAAATAAATTTACTGATTCTGAAAAACCAATTGGGGTGACCGGCCCATTCGACATCAAGATCATCGGAGAAATTGAAATCAAGTTTTAAATCTGTACGCAAATCCAATTCATCAAAAATAACTCGATTGTAGATTCTTTTGACGAGAACTTCATTTCCGTTCGCATTTTTATAGAATAATTGTTTGCCTTTCTTGATCAAATCAGTAACACATACAATTGGGATGCCTACATCTCTTTTGCAATAATAAAAATCAATCTTGGTATTCTGTTTTTCAGGCTCAATTTCGAGTAGAATTACATTTTCCTTCGGATGATTATTGCAAATTGCTTCCTCTAATATATCTAGGTATTCTTGCGGTTCAATGTTATTTATAAAAGGAGTTAATTCACTTAGAAAGGGAAAATGGTTTTGAAACTTTTCATATAAATTAAACTGATAATTGTACAAAGAAGGAAATCCTTGCACCTCGATTAGTTTAGGAATAATTTGACCGTCTTCTTCACAAATTCCAAAATCAATGGCTAAAAAAGTAGTGTGATTATCCTCATTTGGAACTTTATGATTAAGCTCTAATGATCTGTTAGTAATTGACTTAAAGTCTTCTTTCTTAATGAAGGCTATAACATCATTACAACCTTCAATTAATTGTTCTTTTAACTCTTTCGAAATAAAGAAAGGAGTTTCAGCTAAACGAAAAGTGGGCAAATAATTAAAATCGGAAGCAATATCATTTTTAAATTCCTGATATTTCTTTTCTGTAAACTGAGCATTAAATAACTCCCGATATTTTGTAATCATTTGGAATGTTTTAAGTTAGTTGGAGAATGTTTTTTTCGTTTTCATCAAGTCATTAATTGCTATTCGAAGGAAATTAGGGATCAATGTTTCATTTGTTCTGTAAATTTTATCATCATCTAATAAATCTTCCAGCATGTTTCTGAATTTCTTTTTACCTTTCATCGCCTTAATTTTTTCTTTTGCCTCTTTATTTCTCAAGTGAGAGACAAAGCTTATTGGATCTGCTTCAGGATGAAATTGTGTACCTACAAAATAATCAGTAAAACGAACCGCCATAATCGCACGCTCGTACTGTACATGATCTCTGATTTTTTCTAATGAAATAATCTTGGCTCCTTTTTTAGCAAAAACACTTAACTTAGGTTGTACCACTTGATAATCTCTTGAATCAATTGCATAAAAAGGATCTGCTAAACCTTCAAATAAAGGATCTAGTTGTCCTTCGTTCGTTTTATGCATAGTCATCACTCCAAAAGAAGTATCATTTCTTTTGGTTACCGTTGCCAGTCCAAAATGAAGACATGCCATCTGAAAAGAATGACAAATAAACAAAACGTGTTTTTTTACTGCGTTTTCAGCATTCCATTTGTTCAATGAATCAATAAATTCATAGTATTTCACATCCCAATTTCCATCTCCAATTAAAGGGTTTCCGGGACCACCAGTCGAAATATAAATATCAAATAATTTTATATCAGGTAATTCACTTTTTTGTCGAACATCAAATATTTTAAAACTTACCACCGGACTAAATCTATTGATAATTTCGATAATGCAACGCATTCCCTGGTTAGGTTCTCCGTTGTACATATCTAAAAGGGCGATTTTTATGATTTTATTGGACATAATCTATTTTTAAAAACAATGTGCAAAGGTAACTTATATTTAATGACGCCCGGCAAAACATACTAAGCGTTTTTATGGCACAGATTTACCAAGTATAATCTGTAAATCAGCGGTTGATTTTGTAAAGGATTTGCATGACATTTAAATAATACCCGTTCAGGATAGTCTCCTTGTTTTTTATAATCCTTTAGTAAATTCGCCAGTTATAAAGTCAACTACTCTAGACAAATCTCCTGTTTCGTTAAAAATTGCGAGTTGCTTATCAGCTCCAGTTCCATTTTTCAGAATTTCATGAACGTAATTTATATCGGAACGACTTCCTAATTCGTCTACAACATCATCAATGAAATCAAGTAATTCCAGAATTAGCATTTTGGTTTCCACTTCTTTTTGCAAACCAAAATCAATCATGTTATTTTCAATTCCGTAACGTGCTGCACGAAATTTATTTTCTTTAATCAAAGCCAGTCGGTACACGTTAAAACTGGTATTATTCATATTCAATTTATAGAGTTTGGCGACAATTGCTTGAATAATAGCGACGATACAAATGGTTTCATCCACTGTCAATGACATATCACAAATCCGGAATTCAATCGTGTTGTAAAAAGGGTGTAATCGTAAATCCCACCAAATTTTCTTTGGGTTATCAATACAATTTGTCTTTACCAGAGTTTCCAGATAATTATCATAGGAACTAACCGAATCAAAATATTCCGGCAAACCTGTCCTTGGAAATTTATCAAAAACCTTTGTTCTAAAAGATTTATAGCCTGTTTGTCTTCCTTCCCAAAAAGGGGAATTAGTCGAAAGCGCAAAGATGTGCGGCAAGAAATAAGTGGCCTGATTCATCAATTGTAAGCCAATTTCACGATTTTCAATACCTACATGACAATGCATTCCAAAAATCAAATTAGAACGCGCCGCATCCTGCAATTCATTTACTATATCGTGGTATCGTGGATCGTCCGTAATGGGCTGATCCTGCCATTTTGAAAACGGATGCGTTCCCGCTCCACCCACAATAAGATCTTGTTTGTCTGCCAATTCAACGATTTTAGAACGTAAAAATCGAATCTCATTTCTGGCATCATTTACATTATTGCAAATATTAGTGCCCACTTCAACCACAGATTGATGCATTTCAGCCTTAACCTGCTCATTCAAAATTATCTTAGCACCATCCACAATTTTGGATAAATGCGACCGCAAATCTCTAGTTACAGGATCTATAATTTGATATTCTTCTTCTACACCAAGTGTGAAAACAGGTAATTTCTTTAACATAATTATTTTTTTAGTGTTCAGTCGCAGTCGCAGTTTTCAGTCTGTTTACTGAATACTGCGACTGAAAACTATTTTACTGCATCTTTGATAAAAGTACCCCATGTCAAGTTCATTTTTCCTGGTTTTTGCTTTTTTGCGGCAGCGATTGCCATTTTCGCAGCTTCTTCCACAACCCATTCAAAATTTTCAGCACCTACTGAAGTTAGCTCGGCATCAGGAGCTGGATTTCCAAAATCAATTGCATAAGGGATTCCGTCTCTCACAGCAAATTCCACGGTATTGAAATCATATCCTAAACCTTTACAAAGTTTTAAAGTATAGTCTTTTATCGTGGCTAATAATTTTTTATCTACTGGAGGACCGTCAATTACGTAACGCAAATGATGCGGATTCCTTGGTTCGTATTGCATAATCCTAACGGCTTTGCAACCTAAACAGTACACTCTGAAATATTCTGTAAAAACAATTTCCTCTTGCAACATCATTACTAATTGACCAGTTTCCTGATGTTTTTCCCAAAACTCTTCCACATTTTCTAAACGGTAAACGTTTTTCCAACCACCGCCAGCATACGGTTTCATGTAGGCAGGAAATCCTATATATTCAAATATTCCTTCCCAATCCATTGGATATTTTAAGTTTCGGAATGATTTTCCGGTTGTGTCCGTAGGATGTTCTGCCGAAGGAAGAATCACAGTGTTAGGCAGTGGAACTCCAAGTGTATCAGCCAATGCATTATTGAAAAATTTATCGTCTGCGCTCCACCAGAAAGGATTGTTAATTACATTAGTTCCTGTTAAAGCAGCGTTTTTTAAATACGCACGATAAAAAGGTACATCTTGTGATATTCGGTCGATAATAACCGCATATTCGCCATCTTGATTTTGAACTACTTTATCAATAGCAACAGCTTCTGCAATGATTCCTTTTTCATTTTTTGAATTGACACGATCTATAAATGCTTGTGGAAAAGTGTCTTCCATTCCAAATAATATTCCAATTTTTTTCATCTTGATTCGTTTATTAATTACTTAATTTTATTTTGTTTTTCTTTGAGAATTGTAATCTAAAAAAATCTGATTCTTGATAAATAGTGTGGAAACATTTCTTTCCAAACCGGCCAGTCGTGTTTGCGATCCTGACGAATATCCAGCCAATGATGAATGTTTCTGTCGCTTAAAACCTTGCTTAATTTTAGATTGGCATCAAAACAAATGTCCCAATTAGAAGTTCCTAGAACAATATCCATATTCCATAATTCGTGGTCGTCCAGTCCATACAAATAATCTTCAGGACTATTGTAAAATACATCGTCATTATGAAAACCATCCATAAAACTTTTGATATTGAAAGCGCCACTCATAGAAAATAGGTGACTCACATAACCAGGATGTCTAAAGGCAAAATTTGCCGCATGATAACCACCAAAACTGCAACCTGCCATAGCTACTTTGCCTGAAGGAGTGTTGTTTTTTACCCGCTCCACAATTTCATGGCAAATCATTTTGTCATATTTGACGTGATTTTCTATACGATGAACAGGATGGATATTTTTATTGTAAAAACTGTCTTTGTCAATACTGTCCGGGCAAAATATTTGGATTAAACCTTGCTCAAGGTACCATTTTGCGGATTCTATCAATCCCATATCTTTATTTTCATGGTAACTTCCCATCGAAGTTGGAAATAAGATTACTGGATATCCAGCATGTCCAAAAACCAACATTTCAATATCTCTATTTAAATTTGGAGAATACCATTTGAAATACTCTTCTTTCATACTATTTAGTTTTAACAATTATAATGAAAAAAATCATACAAAAAGCACTTACAATTATACTTAACTAATATTTATTATAAAAAGGATTAGGATTGCTAAATTGGAAATAAATGGTAATTTTTAGATAAATAAGGGCCTGTTTTTTAAATTAAAAACAATAAATCCAAGGTAGTACAACCTCATGTTCTATCAAAAAACATATTCAGAAAGGTGAAATTAACTCTCCTTAATACAATCAATTATTTCCTTTTAGTTTAAATGAATTAATAAAAATAAACAAAGACAAAATCATTTCACTATTTAGTCTTTGTTTCAAACAGTTGTACTTGACTTTTTAATCGTTCCACTAGCATGCTCATCATTCGCTTGTTGATGTTAGAGGCGTTTTTTGCATAAATATCATATTCTGCTGTGGTAAATAAACCGATTACCATTCCTTTTAAGACATTTCTAAACTTGGTATCTTTTTGCACTGCATTTTCCATAGTAGCCATTTTTTTTTCTATGGTGTAGGTTTGAAAATCAGTTTTATTTTTGCTTGCATAATTAAGGAAAGAGGCAATAAATAAGTCATTTTGTAACTTTAGAATAGGGCGAAGTACCTCATTTTGAAATGATTCTTCTGTTGTAGATTGTGTGGTCACTGTACCGATTGCTTGTCCTCTAAAATCATTTAAAAATGTATCTCGTGTGTTCATTGTTTTTTCTTTAAAATTAAAAAAAAATGAAATAGGAATAGCTTAATTTTACACTTTTAAATAAAAACTTATGAGATTTCATACCAGAAAATGGGTAAAACCCGAAGATTTAAACCCCAATGGTACTTTATTTGGAGGTAAATTATTAGCTTGGATCGATGAAGAATTAGCTTTGTACACCATTATTCAACTAGAAAACACCCGAATAGTAACTAAATACATGTCAGAAATCAATTTTAGAAGTTCAGCGCGACAAGGTGATATTATCGAAATTGGTATTGATGTTATCAAATTTGGAATTACTTCCCTAACTTTAAAGTGTGAAGCGAGAAACATGATGACGCGAGAAACGATAATCACAATTGATCACACTACAATGGTGAATTTAGACGCGGATGGAAAACCAAAAGCCCATGGAAAATCAGCAATAGAATATGTTAAAGATAGGCTGTAGAAATCCAAATTAGAGTCGCGTATGTTTAGAATTTTAGTTATATTTTGAAATCATTTTCAGAAATGGTTTCAAAAATTTCTAAATCAAAATAACCTACGGAGGCAATAATATGATCAAATATATCAGACATGATGTATTCGTAATTTTCAAATCTTTTGTCATGGGAAAATGCATAAACTTCCAGAGGAACACCATGCGCAGTAGATTGTAATTGGCGGCAAAGCATCAACATGTTTTTATTTAATTCAGGATAATTCAGCAAATATTCTGTAATATATTTTCGGAATAAGCCCAGATTAGTCAAATTACGGCCATTGATAGCAATTGATTTATCTATTTTATTAGTGGCATTGTATTGGTCAATTTCTAATTTCCGACTGTCGATATAATCTGATATCAGGTGTATTTTTTTCAAGTCATTTAATTCTGCTTCCTCCAAAAACCGAATACTACTTGTTTTAATAAGAATGTGTCTTTTGATGCGTCGACCGTCAGAATTCAGCATTCCTCGCCAGTTTTGAAACGAATCCGAACTCAAGCTATAGGTAGGAATCGTAGTGGTAGTATTATCAAAATTTCGAACTTTCACCGTTGCCAAATTGATTTCAATCACATCGCCATCGGCTCCAAATTTATCCATCGTAATCCAGTCTCCAATTCGAACCATATCATTGATAGAAACCTGAACACTGGATACAAAGCCCAAAATAGTATCTCTGAAAATCAAGATAATTACCGCTGAAACAGCTCCTAAAATCGTTAACAGCTCTTTTTGATCAATTTCAAACAATTTTGAAATGATTAAGGTAATTCCAATCACCCATAGCATGATCATAATGACCTGAATAAAGCTGTCGATTGGCTTATCGCTGTAGCGGGGTTTTAGTTTTAAATAATCTCGTAATGCATTAAAAATAGTGCGTATAATCCATAAAACTAAAATGATAATGTAGATTCCAACGAGCTTTCCAAAAAAGGTTTCCCAATAAACAAATCGGTCCAAAATTATGGGAACTGATTTGTAAATAAATAAAAGTGGAATTAAATGCGCAATGTATTTCGCTGTCTTATTAGTAACGAGTAAATCATCAAATTTAGTTTTGGTTTTTTGGGCTATAACCGCCATAATAGTAACCAAAACAAGACGAAAAATAACATAGATACCATACGCTAAAACGCATAAAACAATGATATTCAATAGTAAACTAAGATAAGAAGCCGTGCTGCTTCCTAATCCCCACTTACGAAAAACGGGATATAGAAAAGTGAATATTTTTTCTATGTATTTATACATTTTGTAAATATTTCTTATCTACGTAAAAAGTTCCAAAAGGAATTAGAGAACCCAAACAGATAATTCCAAATTTCTTCCAATCCCAATTTTGTTCAAATTTTAGCATTATCGCTAGTACAATATAGGTAACAAACAGAATTCCGTGAGCCATTCCTATTGGAAAAAGTAATGTTTTATAAAGTACTAGATTTGTAGGTTTCACCACTAACATATTTGAAAATAAAGCCAAATATGAAATACCTTCTAGCAAAGCGACAATCTTGAAAATTTTAAGCATAAAATTAAATTTAGGGTAAAAATAAAAATTAGATTTAGAAAAAGGGAAGTACTACTTTTATTTATGCCAAAATTAAGTATTATCATTGATTTACGGTGCATTGATTCCAAAAGTAAATTACTTTTGCATCCTTAAACTTTGATAATGAGCAAACGCGATTTAAAAAAATATGTAGCTGAATTAAATAAAGAGCAACTCGAAGCACAAATTATCGAATTGTACGAGAAATTCAGTCCCGTAAAAGTCTATTATAATTTTGTTTTTAACCCTAAGGAAGAAACGCTTTTGCAGGAATGCAAACTCAAAATCTCGCAGGAATATTATCCTATTAAGAAATCAGGAAGACGCAGCAAACCAAAAATGCGCCGTTCCGTTGCTCAAAAACACATCAAACATTTTATTCTTTTGGGTGTAGATCCATTCATAATTGCGGATGTCATGCTTTATAATATTGAAATTGCCCAAACATACTCATCAGAACATATAATCAAGCACGAATTGTTTTTCAAAAGTATGTTCAATTCTTTTGAACAAGCCGTTATTTTTTTGATTGCAAATGGAATCCTAAATGATTTTAAACCCCGATTAAAATCCATCCATGAGGAAACACAAGTTCAAAAATGGTACAACGAACCTGAGTTTAATGCTGTTTTGGAACGATTGGAATATTAAAGTTCTGCATCATACAATTGTAAATTTTACGACATAGCATAGATTCAAGATTTATAAAAAAGGCAGTTCATTCCATCAAAAAAAAACAAAGCTAGGTTAAAAAATCATTTATAATTGAGCAATAATAACAAAACAATGTCGCATTTTTTTACCAAATAAGTCATATAAGTTTAAGTTTTATTTTGTTAGGCTTATATAACTTATGTAATAATATGGTCATTTAAGTTTTAATGCTTCTATGACTTATATGTTTAATAATTTTACAGTTTGTAGTTAGATAGGGCCAAATACTTAACTATTTTTCAGACCACGATACTACATAATTTTATTTAATCTATCCCCTTTTTTTTTAATTAAAAGTGTCCGTTAAACTGTTTTTTAGGCGTATTTTTGCAAAAATCCAACAATAAGCAATGTCCCAAAACACTTTAGAAATAGAAATCGAAGACAAAAAAGAACTTTATGCGTACCAAAAAGGCGATATTGATGCCATCTTTGAACGCATAGATAATGCACCACCACAACACCATTTGTTATACCAATTGCCTACTGGCGGTGGAAAAACAGTAGTGTTTTCTGAAATTGTACGCCGTTATTTATCACAACACGAGAAAAAAGTTGTTGTCTTAACACACCGAATTGAGTTGTGCAAACAAACTTCAAAAATGTTGAAGGGTTTTGACGTAAAAAACAAAATCATCAACAGTAAAGTAAAAGAACTTCCAGACCAAAACGATTATTCTTGTTTTGTTGCCATGGTGGAAACCTTGAAAAACCGGATCAACGATGAAAAACTGCATTTAGATAATGTAGGATTAGTAATCATTGATGAAGCGCATTACAACTCTTTTAGAAAATTATTAAGCTCTTTCAAGAATGCCTTTATATTAGGAGTTACCGCAACCCCTTTAAGTTCAAATATTAAATTGCCAATGCATGAAAGCTATGATGAATTAATCGTAGGAGACACCATCAGCTCTTTGATTGCAAATGGATTTTTGGCAAAAGCAGTTACCTATAGTTATGATGTCGGTTTAACGTCATTAAAAGTAGGAATCAACGGCGATTATACGGTAAAATCATCAGATGATTTGTATACCAATATGGCCATGCAGGAAAAATTATTGCATGCGTATACGGAGAAATCTTTGGGCAAGAAAACCTTAATTTTCAATAATGGGATCAACACGTCTTTGTATGTGTATGAAACATTTAGAGAAGCTGGTTATGCGATACGTCACTTGGATAACACCAGCAATAACGAGGAGAGAAAAGATATTTTACATTGGTTCAAACACACCCCGGATGCTATTTTAACCTCTGTTGGGATTCTTACTACTGGTTTTGATGAGCCTACAGTAGAAACTATAATATTGAATAGAGCGACAAAATCGTTGACATTATACTATCAAATGATTGGTCGTGGTTCCAGAAAATTACCTAACAAAGATGTTTTTAACGTAATCGATTTAGGAAATAATGCAGCACGATTTGGATTGTGGAGTGAGCCGGTCAACTGGCAACACATATTCAAATCCCCCGAGTTTTACTTGGAAAATTTACGCGATGATACGGAGATCGAATTGTATTTTAAATACAGTATGCCACCTGACGTTCGCGCTAAATTCAGTAAAACCGAAATCGTAACCTTTGATGTTGATGAAGAACACAAACTCATCATCAAACAAAATTTACGCTCCAAAGAAGTCTTGGATAAATCGCTGGAACAACATGCTGCTATGTGCGTTGATAATTCAGAGACGTTGCAAGAGGCCAAAGCATTAGGGAAATTGCTAGAGGATGACATCGATTGTCGCATCAAGCGCTATTCTAAATGTTTAAGTCAATGCAGTAAAAATTACCGCGAGTGGCTTGTTGACGATTACAAATTGAAACTGATATTGTTAACCGGGAAGAAATACCGTGAAAAAATCATGAACGAACCGGACGAAGATTAACACTAACGCTCAGGTTTAAGTATCAATAACGTCAGTTCGAGTGTTTTTTGTGTAGCAAAGCAAAACAAAAAATGTATCGAGATCCGTTTTTAGGAGCTAATCCCGCTGTACACTATATCTGTTGTGGCGAACCCCGCCACAACAGGATGTCGTTTCCATCGGGGCTAAAAATTACCGTAATACAACAACTATTTTTTTAAAATATAAAATCCAAAAAAATGCCAAAACAATTCTCTGATTTAGGAATTTCAGCACCATTAGTACAAGCGCTTACCGAAATGAAAATTGTGGTACCAACAGAAATTCAACAAAAAACAATTCCGCTTTTATTAGCTAATGAAACGGATTTGGTTGGACTAGCTAAAACCGGTACCGGAAAAACGGCGGCTTTTGGATTGCCTATTTTACAATTAATAGATACTGCTTTACCAATACTGCAAGCAGTTATTTTAGTTCCAACACGCGAACTAGGACACCAGATTTTTAGAAACTTAGAAGATTTCGCTAAATTTTTACCACAAGTTTCGATTGCAGCAACTTGCGGTGGAATTCCAATAAAACCACAAATCGAAAGACTTGCATTGCCTACGCACATTGTGGTGGCAACTCCAGGTCGTTTAATCGATTTGATTCAGCGCAAAGCCATCAACCTAAAAGAAACCAAATTCCTCGTGCTCGATGAAGCCGATGAAATGGTAACCATCTTAAAAGAAAGCTTGGACGAAATTGTTGCCGAATTGCCAAAAGAACACAAAACAATTTTGTTCTCAGCAACCATGCCCGGAACAATCAAACAATTGGTTCAAAATTACTTGCATAAAAATGTTGTAGAAGTTCGTGCCAACATGGAAACGCTAGGAAATCAAGGCATTGACCACGAATATATTGTAGTAGATCCTATTGAAAAACTGGATGTTTTAATGCATTTCTTGAATTCGAAAGAAGGAGAACGCGGCATTATCTTTTGTAAAACCAAAGCGGCGGTTAATAAATTAGCCAAAAACTTAGCCATCAATCGCTTTTCATCAGGCGCTTTGCACGGAAGTTTATCGCAAGGAATCCGTGACCGAATCATGGAGCAATTCCGTGAAGGACATATCAATATTTTAGTAGCTACTGATTTAGCTGCTAGAGGAATTGACGTAAAGGAAATCTCGTATGTGGTCAATTACCATTTACCGGATGTTTATGAAGCCTACGTTCACCGCAGCGGAAGAACGGCTAGAGCAGGAGCAAAGGGACTTTCGTTAACAGTACTGCAACAAGAAGAAGTCGCAGAAATTGCCGATTTCGAAAAAGAATTAGGCATAAAATTCACCGAGTTCAAAAAACCAAGCGCGCTAAGCATCGAAGAAAACAACGCCCTTTTATGGGCCAAACAAATATTCAAAACCAAACCCAACCATGAGGTGGATGCGGAATTGAAAACCAAAATAAAAACCGTTTTCCATCATTTGACCAAAGACGAATTAATCGAAAAATTGTTGGCTAATTATTTGTTGCAAAACAAAAACGAACCGACAGAGAAACCGGTGAAAAGACAAAAAATGAAATAGTAATTATTTTATAATTAAAAAACCATTGCAACGCTTTATCAGGCTTTGCAATGGTTTTTTTATGTTTTTGTTTTAGATAAAATTATAGAGAAAAGGTTTTTATTATATGATTTGTAAATAATTATTTATATTTTAGCTAAACAAATAATAGCTCTTTTATGGTACAAAGCCTCCCAAATTTGGGTAAATAGGAGCCATTTTATGGCTACTATATACAAGTTAGGCACAATTTCACGAAAAGACATAGAAAATTATATATAAATGAGTAAAAAAAGTAACCAAATTGAAAAAGAATTAAATGAATTTTTAGAAGGTAAATTACCTAATAAACTATATCACTACACAAATCTTAATGGATTAAAAGGAATATTAGAAAATTCAGAAATTTGGTTGAGCAATATGTACTTTCTGAACGACAAAAATGAATTTGAACTCGGACTTAGGTTTGTTGTTGAACAATTAGAAGCGTATAAAGGTGGGTTTTCAGTTTTAAAACCGACAAAATACTTTATAGAAGCATTAGAAAAAGCAATAGATTTTATTAAAGAAAAAGATTCTCCTTATATACTTTCAATGACAACAAATAATGATTTATTAAGTCAATGGAGAGGTTATACAAATAATGGTGTTGGAGTTAATATAGGTTTTTCTAATAGATTTTTTGAAGAAAATAAACTGAAAGTATATAAATGTATTTATGAAGTTGAAAAACAAAAGGAAATAATTAATCACATATTAACACAGTCAATTTTTATGTTCATTAGAGTTGCTGATTCTCAAGGAATATTTAAAGATTCTGAAGAAATTGAACTTAGTAAATATGATAAGGCTGTAAGTGCTGCTGGACAATATTTTATAGATAGAACAATGTTTTTCTGTAGCTTAATAAAAGATAAAAGCTTTGTAGAAGAAGATGAATGGAGACTACTTTTATTTGATGAAAAAAGCGAAATTAATTTTTTAAATAAAGGAAATTATTTTAGACCTTACCAAAAAATTAAAATCGACAATTTGAATGATAGTATTAATGAAGTAATGATGGGGCCAAACTCTGAAAAGGAATTATGTCATTTATCACTTAAAATGTTATTTAATAAGTACAAAATTGAAATTAAAAAATTAAACCAAAGTAAAATTCCTTATAGAAATTAAAAACTGCGCCTAACAGCTAGGGTCGTTGCGTTCGAAGAACGAACAATGAACCCTAGATGAACTTTACACTGCCTACAATAACCAGATCGCTAGCTTATCACAAAGCGAAGTTAGCGCATTCTATGGTAAAAAACAAGAAAATATTTAAAATTTAACAGGCAAATTTATGTGTATTTATATAGGGAGTTTGTCTGTTAATTACAGAAAAAACACGACCAATAATTTTACATTTTACATTGTTTAAAACCAGCATTGCGTTCTTACCTTCACCTTTTTTTCTTTCATAATATTCTTTGAGTTGCGGATCATGTTTTACGGCAACTAAAGCACACATTTGTAATATTGATTTCATCTTTTTATCTGCCATATGATTCACTTTGGTTCGTCCTTTAATACTCGAACCCGAAC
>NZ_SMFN01000020.1 GCF_004349135.1 Flavobacterium sandaracinum
TGCAAATGTTTTAGACTCATATAAGGTAACTCGAAGCATGAGTAGAGCGGGAAATTGCTGGGATAATGCAGTAGCTGAGAGCTTCTTCAAATCATTAAAAACAGAATTAATTTATGGAAATAAACTGATCTCTAAAGAGCAAATGAAACTTCAAGTTTTTGAATATATAGAAGTCTGGTACAATCAAAAAAGAAGACATTCAGCTTTGAAATACCTGACGATAATGGAATTTAACACTAAAACCAATAATTACAAAAATGTCGCTTAACTTAAACTCCACTTTTTATTTGCATATCCAGTATGTATTTTTCAGGATCTATGGAAAACAATAAGACCGCAGCCTTTTTAAATTTATAAATACCATCCTTTTTTGTAGCTAGATAACGCTTAGCCAATAGATCAAGAGCTTCCCCTTTATAATTTAGCTTCCCTTTATACTCATTTAGTAACATTTGGTCTAAATCTTCTAAGTCAAAGTCTGCAACGACCTCTTCCTCAAAACGTCTTATTGCCTTATCATATTCTAGCTTCTTGATGTGATCCCGATCCAACACTCTATTAGTATCCAACACTCTCAAGTGCACTTGTTCATTATCTTTTCTACAAAAAAGTCGTTCTAACTCCTGTTCTACGTGGAATAAAAAAATAAGATTTCCATTGACCTCAACTTCCTCTAACACAATATTGCATGCAGGCTTTATAAAATCAAAAGTCAATGTACGATAGGTATCAAGCTTATCACCTAGTGTTCTTAAATCTTGAAATTCCCCATTATCAGCAACACCAAATGCTAGAATCCCACCATCTGCATTAAGCATCCCAATAAGTTCATCAGCTATTTTACTAGCTTTAATATCTTTCTCACCTAATCCTTTACGTTCAAAATATTGATTTTCATTTTTTGTACGCAAATACTCTTCGGTAACTATGGTGTTTATGTTTGATACTACTATCGTGTCCATCCTTGCTTATTTTGTATGATTCCGTGCTTAACCTCTGTAAACCCCTGTAAAATATAGAAAACAACTTCTAATTCTAACCTAGCTTATGAGTAGTCAAGCCTCGCTTACTATTTAGATACTCTTTATTTCATTGATTCCAAAACGCTTCAAAGTCTGCACCGCATTAGTTTTCTCTACATCCGTGAATCCGGAATCCTTGAAGATAACCCTACATGTTGCAGGTGCTAGTTCTTCTTTCCATGCACCAATACCTTCAGCAACCTTAGCGGTAACATCATTAGCTAGACATATAAACAATGCGCCAAAACCAACATTGAACACCCTTTTGCCTTCAATAACTCTTTCTTCAATAAGCAAGGTAAGATCTAAGCCGTATTTTAATAGTATCTCATATAACACATCTTCTTCCGTACGTTCTGTTTTGATGTTATCTTGGCTATCAAATAAGCTTTGTTCTAGGTTATCAGGATTACCGTCCCAACCCTTAATATTGGAAGTGTCTAGCTTGAACACTTTGAAACCAGTGTCTAGATTATCAAGATTTGTTTGCAATGTTGTAATCTCAGCCAATGCTTCATCTTGCATCATTTTACTCTCCGATTTTGCTTTTAGATTAGCTATTTTTTCAGTCTGTTCTTCAATAATTTTACTACCTGCTCTTCGTATGCGTTCTTTACCTATTTCTGTTATAGTTTTATAGCCAGATTTATAAGCTTCACTTTTTTCATCTACTAGTTCGGGAATTTGAATAGTTATCGAATTTATTTTCTTATTTAATTCCAATGCAGTAGCCATAATTGAATGGGCTGTTGTACTTGAGCCTCCAAAGAAATCCAATACAACATCTTTATCGCTTATATTTGCAATAATTGATAATAATCGTATTAGCCTAGTAGGCTTTGGCGTATCAAAAACACCAGTCTCAAATAGATTTTTTATTTCTTCTTTTGATTCATGATTGTGTCCCGCCTCCTTAAAACTTAATATTGTCCTAGGAACGACTCCTAAACTTTTTAATTCATTTAAAAAAGTTTTTTTAGAAGGCATTGATTTCCCGTCAGCTCCAAACCATATTTCATTTTTATGATATAGCTCATCTAGAGTTTCATGAGAATATGCTGCATATCTCCCTTTTGGTGGACTCCAATTTATTCCGTTTGGAAAAGTATGGGTAAAATTCTCATCTGAGCCACTTTTTGCTTGAAGAGGTGTTGCCTTCCATACCCCTTTAGGGTGCTTGTCTGGGTTCTTGTAAGCATCATTCATTGCCTCAGTCCTTGGTAGCCTACCAATCGAAAAATTTTCCTTTGACTTGCAAAACATCAATATATGATCATGGTTATCAGAGAAATATTTAGCGTCATTAGCAACTGTATATTTTTTCTCCCATATAATATTATTTATGAAGTTTTCTTCACCAAAAATTTCATTGGCAATCCCTCTTAGGTTATGTACTTCGCCATCATCAATACTAATAAAAATTACCCCATCCTCCTTTAAAAGATTCCTAGCTAATTGCAAACGAGGATACATCATGTTTAACCAATTAGAATGAAAGCGACCATCACTATTAGAATTGGTCGAAAGCTTATTGCCTTCATCATCCACTTGACCAGTGATTTGTTGGTAGTTCTTGAGACTGTCCTTGTAGTTGTCTTTATAAACAAAGTCCTTTCCCGTGTTGTACGGTGGATCGATGTAGATCATTTTAACCTTGTTAGCATAACTTTTTTGTAGCAGTTTCAGTACTTCTAGATTATCACCTTCCAGGTATAAATTTTGAGTGGTGTCCCAGTTTACACTATCCTCTTTGCAGGGTCTTAATGTTCCAGTACTAGGTTTATGAGCCTCTCTACGGGCTTGTGCCTTACCTGCCCAAGTAAAGCGGTAATATTCTTCTTCTTCCTCTAGTTCTTCACCTAGAATGGCTTGTAGTGTCTTAAAGTCGATTTTCCCCTCAGTTATAATCTCTGGGAAAAGTTCCTTCAATCTGGCGATGTTATCTGTCACTATATCTAAACTTTGTGTTAGTTGATCACCTGTCTTTATTTGTTCTAAGCTCATAATGTTGCTAGGGTGTTTTTTATTACCTGAATCTCTTTTCTCTTATTTTGTATGGCAATATTCAATACTACCTTACTATTCAGCTGAGTTTCTTTTTTTAACTGATTGTTCAATTGCACAATATCCCTTTCTATATTCTCTATTTTAAACAAAAGTAACAAATATAGGACATACTCTTTTCCTGGCGTAAGCAAAAGTCCTATCGATATATAAAAATAGGGTAAATTATCTTATAAATATGTAGTTAGTGATAAAATTTAGCTTGAATAATTAATGATAATAACTGACCTATAATTTACACTTGCATTCGGCATCGATGGTGAAATTCAATCTCACTTATCTTACCTTAATCGATTTTTTAATTAGCAAATCTGTAAACCAAATCATCATCTAGCTTAACGTACATAAAAAATGTAATTAGATTTATACTATAGTATTGGTGATCTCCGTTCCTTTACTTAAAACACGATATGACAAAAGCAGAAATAGTAGCTCTTTGCGACTCCCTCGGCATCTTGTATTATAAGGTGAATGATGATGGAATAGTTGATGCGGACGAAAATGTCGATTTGAGAAATAAAAACCTTACCGAAATCCCTGTGCAATTTGGGTGCGTGAAGGGTGATTTTGACATCTCTGGTAATAATCTTACTACTTTGATTAGATCTCCGCATAGGGTGGACGGTGATTTTAACTGTGCTCATAATGATTTAAGATCACTGGTATCAGGTCCATCCATCGTAGGTGAAAGTTATAATTGCGCCTTTAATCTCCTAACAAACTTGGAAGGCTCACCAAAAAGAATAGGTCGAGATTTCGCCTGCTTCTTAAACGATTTAACATCTTTAAATGGTGGGCCACAAGAGGTGGTTGGTGATTTTTATGTGTATGATTCTCTTATCAAGTGTCTTACGGGATCACCTCGAATCGTGGGTGGATCCTTCAGAGTGTCGGGCAATAATATGCTTGAAGATCTGCGCGGATGTCCTAGCGAAATAGGTGGTGATTTACACTTTGACCATAGTCTTAAATCTACATATACGGGCGATAAAGATTGCCGAGTCTCGGGTAATGTAATAATTAACACACAACAACAAATAATTCCTCGCAGGTTGCCTGAGGCATTAATGAATCATCAGGTTCATCTAAAATATATATTGAAGTACCAGCAATATTTTGAGATTTGGAATGAAGATTTAACCTTAAATGAGGAAAATTTTGCAATAATAGTTGAGGAATGTGAGGACGGATTAATGTAGTGTATTTTGCTTGTTTACTGATCGTGAATGTCACCAGAAAAAATGTTATGTTTTTGTATGTTTTTGTATGTATTTGTATATTTTTTTGATTTATTATATAATAATGAAGGGTGTGATTTATTGAAATCGCACCCTTCATTTAAGCTATGAAGCAAGGTCATCTACCTCTTGAAGTGTCAGTAATAACTGAGCATCTATTATTATATCGATATTATTGTACCCCTCATCATTTGTGCAGAAATTATCATCTTGATCCGTCCACCAATGCGAATTGGCAGCAGCGTTTTCTTCATGATATATAGCAAGCGTTCCATTCATAAAATCTTCTCTAGACGTGTATATCTCTACGTATAAATGATGTGCATTCAGATCGACTTCATTATGATCGCAATCCCCATCATAATCTTCTATACACACTTCAGTAAATAGTATCATAGTATTATTAATTAAATCTAGATGATAACTAGTACTGATATCGCCGTGCATACCATATTGAGTTGACTCCGCCAGATCATAACAATCTGCAATGTAGTCCGACATCTCATCTACCTGTATAGCGACCCCAACGGTAAATGATGACGAAATATACGGCTTTTGAATTTGCATTAAATATTCTAATTCTTCTGTAATATTAATTTTTTCCATAATTGTTTTTTTAAATTAGATATTATAGAAGAGAAAATCGAAAAAGTTTACAAATTCACTAATTATTTTTTTAATCCGTACATTGAAATAGTTTTTTAACCTTTTGAATAGTTCCACTAGACTTACCTGTTAACTTCATTATGTTTCTGACAGATTGCCCCTGACGTATATATTTCAAAACGTCCGAGTGGTCTTTCAGAAGGTCTGTGGTGGTCTTTACCGACCCCATCTTTCTGCCCAGCACCCCTCCCCCTGCAACGAATTTGCGACGGCCGCTTTGTAGACGTTCCTTGATTAATGATAACTCCATGGCACTAAAGGTGCTAGCAATTGACAACATAGTCTGCACCATGCTATTTGGCTGCCCACATGGCAGTAGGGTATGTAACTGGAAGTTATCTATTATTATATTAACGTTGTGACTGTTGCACGATTCAAGAAACAGTGCGAAAGAACTAATTTTCCTTGATATTCTTGATATCTCAAGTGTGATTATATGATCTATATTGTTGTTTATTGAGAAATTTAAGATCTCCTTATTAACTTCATCATTCTTAGTGCCAGATTCGTAATAACTAAATTCCTTCACTATAATATATTGACCACTGTACTTTGCAGCTAGTTCCGCAGATTGCCTGCTTACATCTTGGCGTGATTCATTCGTACTGCACCGTGAAACTAGAATAGCTCTTTCCATATATCTATTTGATTTGTGTTAAAATAAGTCTTTGATATAAATAGGTACAATTACCACCGCCAGACATTGCCTATAATAATATTAAAATGATACACTTTGCGTAATGATACAAGTTGTTAAAAGTCAAATTGGGAATTAAATTGAACTGCCAAATCCTTAACGCGTTCTTTACCAAAGTTTTTGTTAAAGTAATCCATGGTCGTTTTTAATGACGAATGACCCAACGCCCGTGATATAGCGTTAATATCTGGCTTATCCACTTCTAAACAAAGATTGGCGAAAGTATAACGACTAGTGTGGCTTGTGATTTTAGATATCTTATATTGGGTCTCACTTTCAAACTTCCTTAAAACCTGTTTCAATTTGTAATTATAGGCTACTATCAATCGTGTATACGCTTGATGTTGGTCATTGGTCATTTCGTAATTCTTGTCATAATTTTGTAGGATAGGCTCTTTGTCCATTAAGTTTTTAAAAAAATAATCCTTCTTGGGCAATGAATCAATATGTTCAATTAGCCGCTGAGTATTACCATATCTTTGATTTTTATCTGTATTGTTCGGTGTATCTGAGATAACTCTTTCTATATTTACGTTAGTGGTATTAGTCTCGTTTGCTGATTTAACGCCAGTAGTAGCACACAATAGAGTTACTAATTTATCAGCATAACTAACAGCCATCTTCTTACCAGTCTTCTTGGACATATAAACTATCCCTTCTTTTCTGAAATTTTCATTTCGCATGAGGAATAGATCACTTGCACGAACCCCGTGCAGGAATATGGCAATTAAGAACATGTTCATCTCATATGAGTAATTCTCGAGTTGAAAACTTAATAGACGCTGCACCTCGTCTTTTGTTAGAGCTGAATTATCTTTTTGATAAATTTTATACTCCAATTTCTCAAAATAATCATACTTCTCTATGTACAACAAATCTCTCTTAGCGAGATTAAGGACAGCCTTCACAACTTCCATGTATGTCTTAGTCGTCGTGCCAGTTGCACTATGTCTAATGAAATTTTTTAATTCAACGATAAAATAATAATCTATCATCGCAAACGAAATATCCTCATATGCCTTTTTTTTCTGAAAAGCTTGAAGTTTCTTCAGCACAGAATTCCTAACATTGATAGTAGAGGGGTTTGTGTGG
Source organism: Flavobacterium sandaracinum (assembly GCF_004349135.1). Lineage (GTDB taxonomy): Bacteria > Bacteroidota > Bacteroidia > Flavobacteriales > Flavobacteriaceae > Flavobacterium > Flavobacterium sandaracinum. Next base: position 6,780 of record NZ_SMFN01000020.1, read on the forward strand.
ATATTAATATTTTTTTGAAAATATGTTAAGAATGACTCTTCCTTTCCTGTTTCTCCTTTAACAACGCCAAAACAACTTAGATCATCTATCTTTTCTCTAATCACTTTATTGATTTCAACATAATCAACTATAGTGGTTCTGTCAAATCTCTGATGAAATGCATTAAAGTGATTAACAAAATGCTCTTCATTCATTTTAATCTGTAATGAAACAATCTTCTTTTTGTTAAAATGCATGTGCTGAATTGCTAAATGCCCCTCAACATCAGTTGCCTTTTGTTTTTTTAATATAACTTTGCTTGCCATAACCTGATCTATTATCAATCAGTAAAGATATAATATAATAGTGGATGTTATAGTGGCGGTTAAATAAATATTATTAACAAATTAAAATTACTTAACTAACTGAATTCGAGACTTCTAAATATTAATTAACAGTGAACATACTGTGTTTAATTTTGAAGTGCAAATTTAGTAAAATAAAACAAGAAATGTTTACAGGAATCATAGAAACCCTTGGAACCATCCAAGAAATAAAAAAAGAGAACAGCAATCTACACGTCACCATTAATTCATCCATAACAAGTGAGCTAAAAATTGACCAAAGTGTCGCTCATAATGGCGTGTGTCTTACGGTCGTGGCCTTAACAGACAACTCCTACACTGTAACGGCGATTGATGAAACCATAAAAAAAACAAACTTAATTAACTGGAAAACAGGAGACCTAATCAATCTGGAAAGAGCCATGAAACTAGGCGATCGACTTGATGGCCATATCGTTCAAGGCCACGTTGATCAAATTGGCACTTGCATCACCGCCGAAGAAACTAACGGGAGCTGGCTTTATACTTTTGAATATGATGAAAACCTAAACAATATCACCATCGAGAAAGGATCTATTACAGTAAATGGAGTAAGTTTAACCGTCGTAAACTCCAAGAAAAATGAATTTAGCGTAGCTATTATTCCCTATACTTACGAACATACTAATTTCAAAAACTTTGAAGTAGGCACAAAAATAAACCTTGAATTTGACGTTATCGGTAAATATGTTTCCCGATTGTACGCTAACAAATAACAAGTACCTACTACCCAAAAAAAACTCCAATTTTACATTGGAGTTTTTTGTTTTAGTTTAAAACTGTAAATGATGTAAATACCCATAAATAAAGCAATCAATACCAGTATAAAAATGTTCTCATCAATTTCTAAACCAGGAGGTGGAGGCGGCCTTCTTCTTCCCACGGGACTAGGTGGATTAGCAGGACCCGCAATCACATTAAAAATGCCTAGCACTAAAATCATTAAAATAAAAAAAACGCTTTTTAAAAATTTCATAAAATTTACAAAATAAAAAAAATCATTCTTAAGGTGTAATTTTCAAAAAGATATAATTTTTTGTAAAATAACCACATAGTTTTAACAAAAACAACAGCACACTCTATAAAAGTACATTTTTATATAAAAAACAGACCCAAAGTTATTATAAACAAAAAAAATCTTTCAAAAAATTGAAAGATTTTATAATTGTGGTCCCACCTGAACTATTGTAAATTACATTAAAGCACTGTTTTTCAACTGATTAACTCTTTTATTTTGTTTTGGGTAGAAAACTGGTATAAAAGCTAATTTATACTAATTCTAAGCACAAATTAAATAATAATAGTAGCTCAATCCTTTCTACTACTACTATCTTTCTCAATTTGTTCCAGGCGTGATGGTTCGTGTTGTTTGATCCTGGAGCATGATCCAATCCAGGGCCGTTGTTCCAGGTRTGATGGTTTGTGTTGTTTGATCCTGGAGCATGATCCAATCCAGGGCCGTTGTTCCAGGTATGATGGYTTGTGTTGTTTGATCCTGGAGCATGATCCAATCCAGGGCAGTTGTTCCAGGTGTGATGGTTCGTGTTGTTTGATCCTGGAGCATGATCCAATCCAGGGCCGTTGTTCCAGGTGTGATGGTTCGTTGCTTGATCCTGGAGCATGATCCAATCCAGGGCCGTTGTTCCAGGTGTGATGGTTTCGTGTTGTTTGATCCTGGAGCATGATCCAATCCAGGGCCGTTGTTCCAGGTGTGATGGTTCGTGTTGTTTGATCCTGGAGCATGATCCAATCCAGGGCAGTTGTTCCAGGTGTTATGGTTTGTGTTGTTTGATCCTGGAGCATGATCCAATCCAGGGCAGTTGTTCCAGGTGGGATGGTCCGTGTTGTTTAATCCTGGAGCATGATCCAATCCAGGGCCGTTGTTCCAGGTGTGATGGTTCGTSTTGTTTGATTCTGGAGCATGATCTAATCCAGGGCCGTTGTTCCAGGTGTGATGGTTCGTGTTGTTTAATCCTGGAGCATGATCCAATCCAGGGCCGTTGTTCCAGGTGTKATGGTTCGTGTTGTTTGATCCTGGAGCATGATCCAATCCAGGGCCGTTGTTCCAGGTGTGATGGTYCGTGTTGTTTGATCCTGGAGCATGATCCAATCCAGGGCCGTTGTTCCAGGTGGGATGGTYCGTGTTGTTTAATCCTGGAGCATGATCCAATCCAGGGCCGTTGTTCCAGGTGTGATGGTTCGTGTTGTTTGATYCTGGAGCATGATCCAATCCAGGGCCGTTGTTCCAGGTGTGATGGTTCGTGTTGTTTGATCCTGGAGCATGATCCAATCCAGGGCCGTTGTTCCAGGTGTGATGGTTCGTGTTGTTTAATCCTGGAGCATGATCCAATCCAGGGCCGTTGTTCCAGGTGTGATGGTTTCGTGTTGTTTGATCCTGGAGCATGATCCAATCCAGGGCCGTTGTTCCAGGTGTGATGGTTCGTGTTGTTTGATCCTGGAGCATRATCCAATCCAGGGCCGTTGTTCCAGGTGTGATGGTTCGTGTTGTTTGATCCTRGAGCATGATCCAATCCAGGGCCGTTGTTCCAGGTGTGATGGTTCGTGTTGTTTAATCCTRGAGCATGATCCAATCCAGGGCCGTTGTTCCAGGTGTGATGGTTCGTGTTGTTTAATCCTGGTGTGTTTGTTAAACTATCATATTTTCGTTGTCAGTTTGAAGTGTATAAAGTTTTTGCAGTTCTTTTGGCAGTTTATCCCAATACTCTTTTGCTTTTACTTTATCGTTTCTTATTTCAAATAAACAGACTAAATCCCAAATTGCATCATTTCTACTTATCAACTTTTTATATAGTTTAGGTGTCATTTTTTCGACTATATCAAAGCTAAACCTTAACGCTAATGCCATAGAATCATAAAGAGTAACCGCTATTTCGCTTTCGGTTGGTTTATAATCAAAAATCGTTTCTAATTTCATTTTTACAGTGTTTTACTTAATTCCTACGTCTTCTTTATAAATCTGATCTTCCCAATCAATGCTTGGGTTTTCTTTAAATAATTCATTCCATCTATCCCGAACCAAATATATTTTTTTGCCCTGTTTTTCGGCTTCATTGAACAAAACCCAAAAATCAAAGTCCGAAGTCCTAAAACCAATATGGCAAACTCTATTTAGTAAATCATAATATTCAATATCCGTTTTTCTATATTTATCTATTTCCTTATAATCTATTTTTGAAGTGTTTTTCATTGCTTTAAAATTTGAAGTTTTTAACCTTAAAACGGGGCTTTTTTCTACCGTTTTTCTACCCGTATTTTTTTAATAATTGTAAAGCCTTGTATTTATTAATGCTTATTGGATTTGGTTCAAGTCCTAAACAGACCATCGCACCATAAAAAGCGACTTTTTAACAATCATTTTATTTGTTTTCTGAATCCTGCAACTCCGCTAACAATTTATTTACTGGTGTGGTTAATATGGTGTATAAAGTAGTTCGAGAAATAGGATAAACGGGACAAATATACTTTCTTAAAATAACCGTGTCGGGAATGTCTTCCGTTTTGTGTTTTTTATATAAATCCAATATTAACTTATACCTTTTTAGCTTGCTTAATTGTACGCCCTTTGCTCTTGGATCGTTTGCCATTGGTTTATATTTTTTTAGGGGTGGATTTTCTCAAAGGAATTTGCGAACTCATTCCAATATCCTTTAAACGTTGGTTTGTTATTTTCAGTTTTTGTGTTGCCGTTAGGGGCTTTGGCTCAAAATCTTTTATTTTTAAGATCCCGTTATTTTGATCTTGCATACATTCATTCACTAATAGTGTTAAATACTTGTTTATTGCATTCGTACCATTAGTAGTGCTAAATCCATTTTTTGCGCTTATTTCGGCTTTTGTAACACTTGATCGCAAAGGTTTTAACCATTCTAAAAACAAAATAAATTCGCTTTCGCAGTATCTACCAATAAAACCCCGTTTTACTGCAATTTCATTTAGGTAATATTTGAAAAGTATGTTTTGTCTATTTAGTTTCTTTGGCACTTCATAATATAATCTAATACATTTTACTATTTCGCTTTCGCTCGGTGCTTTGTAATGTAATCCAGTTGTATAGACTAAATTATTAAAATCAAAATCCAGATCGTTACCATTTATAAAAATTATTTGCCCGCCCCTTACTGGAGTTTTTTTATAAGTTTCTAAAATCAACTTTGCAAGATTGTAGCTTTTGCCGAAAATAGCAATATAACCTCTTTTCGATGGTGTTAATTCTCTATTAGTGGTTTGATTGTATGCTTTGCCTTGATTACTCAAATATAATCCTTTTACGCTCGATTTTTTAAATCCCTCCTTTTGTAATTCTCTAATAGTTGGAATTATTTTTAAAGCTGGTTTGAGTTCCTTTGTTTTGAGATCAATAGTATTTGCAGTAATCAACTTTTGCAAGTCATACAATTTGCCATTAAATCTAACTTTACCGTTTGCCGTTGGTGTAATCTCTCGTTTAGCCGTTTTATGCCATAGTTTACCATCAATTGTAAAATATAATCCTTTTACTGCTGTTTTAATTAATTTCGTTTTCATTGCGTACCGTTTTTAAATATCGTGAAACTGTGGATTTACTTTTATTTAATGCTTTACCAATTTGCGCATAATTCAAACCCGAATTAAACAAATCGTTTGCTTTCTTTTTTATTGGGATTGTTTCCCTTTGATCTTTCCAATTTTCAGCAACGTACCATTTTTCAATAGTTCTAAATGGGGTATCAGTTATTTTGCCAACCTCCAGTAATGACAAACCAATTAAATAATATTTTTTTGCTTTTGCTTTGTCATCAAGTGTGTACGATTTTCTTTGTTTTGGGATCGGTGGTGTTTTTTCAGCTTTTGCCATTATGGGTGTTTTTGATTGGTTAGGTAATTTAATGGTATATAAATGGTATTTAATACTAATTTGTGGTACTAAAATTTAAGGTTTTTCAATAGGGTACTTTTTGACTTTTTTTTAAACTGTTTTTTTCAATACCCCCCTTTTCGTTTTTTTGCGTTGTGGATACTGCTGTATATGGTCAAACAATGTTTTTTGTCGAAAATCAGACCTTTTTTATATTGAATGGTACTATGTTACTTTGTTCCCAGTCCTTAAACCTCCGTTTAGGGTGTTTAGTGAATCCGACACGTTTTTTACTACTATTTTTATTAAAAATTCGCCCTTTTTTATATTTTGGTGTTAGTTCCTCTTTGGGGATAGCTTGATATACTACGTAATCTCAATACTGGTGCGTGCTTGCATCCTAAAGGATGTTTAAGACAAGCTTCCATAAAAAAATAGCGGGACTTTACGTGCGCTTTTTGAATCTTGATTTGTTTCATTACGTATCAACATATATTTAATTTTGACTTAATTAGTTGTTAATTAACAGTTTAACCGAGTTACAAAAGTGTGACTTTTTTATTTTGTGCCTTTATACTTCTTTTTTTTATCAATAAATATCAAACTTTATATTTTTAAAATATAAGTAGTTGTTTTTCAGCGTTATATGATTTATTCCAAATGGGTACTATTTTACTGTTTTTTACAACAAAATCCGTGCGTATTACTTCCCATTTACCTATAAAATCCCTAATAGCGTAAAACTGTCTTTTGCTCAAAGCTTTGTTTTCATATTGGCTCTTATAGTTGTTCAAAACCGTAATTTTTCCTTTATAAATAATATTCCGTACTAAATCTATTTTACTCCTTTGCGTGCCTTTCGGGGCTTCAATATCATTGTAGAAATTCAAGCCATCCCACTGGTTAAAAAAATCACTTTGGATCACTTTTAAATATTCATTTGATAAAAATTGATTTAGTTGTAATTTTTCAACTCTACGGTGTACAGTTTCAATTCTTAGAATATGGTGTTTAAAATTGCCTATTGGTTTCCTGCTGTCTTGCATTTCAAACAACTTATCATACATTTTAAAATGTACCCTAAAATCCCGATGCGTTCCCGTTGTTATTTGCCTGCTTTCTTTAAATTTTGGCTCAATTAAAAACGGCTTTTCCATCTTACCAATGCTATGCACTTTCTCTAAAACAAATTTCACATCGATATCAAATTTTAGGTTTATTCCAACTTCAAAAAATGTTACTTCTATATCGTTGGGATCAATGCCTGTATTTGTAATTAGTCGGTTAAATGTCCCTTTAGCTTGAACCATTGTAAAGCTGTCAAAATTGGTTAAATAGCCACTTTCTAAATGGGAGTGATATTTATGTATGCTTCCCGTTATTTTTAATTTATTCCTTGTGTCAATCTGAATAAATAAACCTCCAGTGAAATTTTTAGTAGTTCGGTTATCGTAATAGATTAAGCCGTTTAATGAATTACTCACTAAACGGCTTTTCTTAATTATGTTGGTTTTCTCTCTTTCTGACAAAGATTTTTTAACCATTGTAATATTGTCAATCATTTTATATATTTGCAAAGTGCTTTATATTAATATTTGCAATTTTGGTATTAGCAACGATATTAAAAGCCCCTTTCGAGGGGCTTTTTTTATGCCCTGCTTTCAATAAAATAGTCAATGTCCGACCGCTTTATAATTACCTTACTATACTTTTCCGACTTCATTTTAGTAACATTAAAAAAACCTTTCTCAATGTAGCTTTGCAGTGTATTCCTGCTACACTTCAGCACTTGCATTGCTTCTTTAGGTGTTAAAAACTCCTTTTGTCCTGTTGCTTTCATGTCTAACACATTCTTTGCAACACTAACAACTAAGTTTTTTAAATCGTTCCATTCGCTCAAAGGCACTGTAATAACCGCTATATTGTTTACTTGTGTTTCCATGTTACAAATTTTATTTGAAGCGTTTAACGGCCTGGGGGTTTAGTTCAAAAGTTGCATTCTTAAAGAACATTAAATCTGACAATTCGGTTGTATCGCCAATTTTACCCGTTTTCGTTTCTAACTGGTTTAACTCATTTAAAAGCTGTGCTAATTGTCCCAGTTTGGTAAATGCGGTCTGTTGGTTTTCGCTATCAATGAATAATGACAAACGATTGTTAATGTGATCTATGGTTTCCGTTGTTATGGTTACCGATCCTTTAATAATCTCAAATCTTTTTACGCTCCAGTGATAAAATTCCCTTTTACTTCTATCTTGCTGATCTTTTACTATGTCCGCTATAATTTCATTCGTTCCTTCTGGCTTTTCTATCAATTCAAAAAGCTTTTCTTTATTGAGCGTTAGCCCTCCAACTTTCATATCTTCGCCCGCTGTTAGTTTGTCGGTTACATAGGCTTTGGGATTTTCAAAAAGCGTTTCTAAATCCGTGTTTGTTGCAATGATACCAACCGAACTAAGTCTATTTACATAGTTTTGAAAATAATTCTTTTTAGGCTCTAGCTGTTGAATTTCGCTATTAATTTCACCTAGATTTTTTGATAATAATACTTTTTCGAATGCCATAATTTTGATATTTATTTAGTTGAAAATTTTTCTAGTCTGTGGAAAAATTCTTTTAAATTTTCCTCTTTGGTTGCTTTTTGGTTTTGCTTCATGAAATCCGCTTTAAAATCAACGCTCAATTTCGTGAGGTTCACTTTGTAGCCCTCCCAGTATTCGGGGGTTTTTACAAGTTTTTGCAGTTTGTTCCGTTCCGCTAGTTTAAACCCCTCCTGTATGGTTCTATCAATAAATTCCTTTTCCAGTGAATCAAACATTTTTAAAATTTCTTGATTTATTGGAGTTAACAAACTTTCTACCTCTTTAATTCCTTTTACTTCCATGTTTACGCTGTGATTAATTGATTATTATTTGGTGTGTTGTAGGTTAACACTTCTTTTCCAAAAACTTTAACCCTTGTTTTAGTTCCTGTTAAATCCATATTCTCATTATGGATCATTACTTTTTCTATTATCAAAATTCTTTTCATCGTATGGGTTTTGGTGTTTTTTAGTCTTCTTTTTCTAGTACTGGGTCTAGTATTTCCGCTAATTCATTAATCCAAAAAAAACCGTTTTCCGCCCATTCTGGATTTATGGGATTTTTTGTTTCGTCTAGTCTCATTATTGTTAAAGACAAAATATAATTTATTCGTCTTAAGTGCGTAGCTAGTGATTGTTCGGATATAACAGTATCTAAGAAATCATTTAATTTTGGGTTTGTGTAGCCTACTTGTGCTTTTTCATTTGCCATTCTTATGCGTTTTTTTGAATTAAATTATTTCTTTTTGTTTGGGTTTTTTAGTTCGTTTGTGGGGGTAGAGTTCCACTCGTTTGCCTTTTCTTTGGCGGTTTTAATCATTGCATTTAGACTGTTAAAATCAGTATGATTTTTTCCTATATCTTTGATGATCTCTTTTTCAATTTTATTACAATTCGAAATAGCACTTTTGTACAAAAGTTCTTTTTCCCATAATTCATAATCAAAGGCGATTGCCATTTTTCCTATTTTTTGCTGTTCCCTTGTTTTTTTTGGAAAAAACTCTATCCAGTGTTTCATTTTTTTGATTTTTACATTATTTTTCTATGGTTCTATTAGTTCAGTAAGAAGTTTGTAACCCATATCGCTAGACGCTTTTATTTCAAATGCTTGTACGTTTTCACCTTTTGTAAATGGAAAATTATAATCTTCAATAACAATATTTAAAATGCCTAGTGTATTTAATAGATCGCTAAACACATAAATAAATCCTGCTTTTTTTAAAAAGTCGAATAGTTCCCGCATTAAAACCCTTGGGTAGGTATCCTCATAATTGCCTCTTTCAATAGCACCAAACAAAACCCCAGTTATTGTTATTTCGTAATCATTTTGCGCCCAACGTTCTTTTATTGTTCCTCCAGTTACTCGTTTGGCTACCTTTCTTTTTATAATTGCGTTACCTCCCGAAACACTAATTAAAGGCTCAAAAGGAAATAACCATCTAGCTCCATTTTCCGAAAAGCTAAACAACAAAGGGAAATATTGTTGCTTTTGGTCTAATGGTTGGTTTGCGCTCCAATGGTTTGCTATAACTGGAGAAGAAACCGCAGTGATACCCGTTACATTTTGAAAGGGCAAAAAAGGAATAGGAGGCAATACTTGCTTTGTGAATTGATTATCAAATACCTTATTGCTTTCTAGTGTTGCAACTGCCTTACCTCCCATTAATGAAGCAAATAAAAAGTCGTTGTTATTCATTTAATTAGTTTTTAAATACGGTTTAAATTCTGTGGTAAGAGTTAATTAATCTTTTTTTACAACTGGCTTTTTTTGATCTTGATACTTTCCTTTTCCTACGGCTGTTTTTATATCTGATAGTGGCGTTTTCTTGTTTTTGGCTTTGTGCTTTTGCTTCATATTCTCAATTAAATAAGGTTTCTTGTTTTGGTGGCACTGGTTCAATTTTCTGTAAAAGCAATATTGTAATTTGCTGTTTTTTAAAATCTATATTTTTGCTTTTGTACATTTTTTGCATTAACTCGATGGTGTCCTCTCGATTGTAGCCAGTATCTAAATAACATATATAATCACTCAATTTTTCTAAGTGGGTTTTGATTACTCCCAGCACTACGGCTTTGCCTTTATATTTCCGCTGTAGATAAATCTCAAATTGATTATTTTTAAAATGCTTTCTTGGATTATAAACCCGTATTGTCGAAAAACATTTGCAGTCTAATTTGTTATTCCAGTTAATGGAAAACTCTAGCCGTTCCATAGGTTATGCGCTTGCTACGGCTTGGAGTTCTTGTATTGCAGTGGCTTTGGCTTCTTTGTACTCTTTTAGGAATTTTGTCGTACTTTCCATTATTGCCAAATCACTTTTTGTTTCTACACCACGCAAAAATCGTTGTACCGTGTCATAATTAACATTTGCCATTTCTGCTATTTTCCTGCCAGCTCCATTTGGTAGCTGTTTTTTAATTTCTTGAATTTCCATAATTAAATGATTAAAATTAGTCAAACATTTTAAGCAAAAAAAATATCTTTGCCGTTCTGATCCGACAAAGATATAAAAATGTTTGACTAATTTTAGTATATTTTGAAATATTTTTTTTATTTTAAATATTTATTAAATATTTCATCATCAGTACCATGCTTTTTGGTAAAGTAGTCATTATTTATTTTTTGTTTTATATTGGAAATAAGATAAAATGATTTGTCATATTTATCAATTAAATAAGAGTTTTTTGTTTTTGAAATACTTTCTTTAAATCCTTCTAAACTTTCATAAAAGTATGCGGTATTAAATAGCATTGTTATATTTTCTAAGTCTTTTACTTTTAAGTTTTTCTTTAAGTAATTTTGAAATTGCTTTTGCATCGTATTTCCAAAATAATTAAAAAGTGTTTTTTGATGAATGTTGTTTTCTAATATAAAATCACGTAAATTAAAATCTATTAAATCATCTTGTATTTTGGCGGTGGTTAAATAATAATATTCGTTTAAATTAGAAATAGACACCGTAGTACAATATTTAAAATAGGCAGTTATAAAAGCTGTATCAAACTCCTTCAATTCTTTAGTGACAATTTCAGAAATTAATGTAATAGCATTGATTTCATTATTAATTAAATCCTTGTCAAAATCATCTGTTGAATTGAAAATTTCATTAAAATTTTCCTCGCTATAATACTCATTAAAAGTTATTGATTTTACTTTTGTATTTTGTCTAAATGCAACTAAAAGTAAATAAATACTATAGTGTTTTACTCCATTAATTAAATATGGTTTTAAATTAGTATTTAAAAAATGCTTTACTGTTATTTTACTGGTTTTGCTCATTGGTTTGCAATTTTGGTATTTGTACCGCAAATTAACAAAATAGTTTTACCTAATTAATCAGTAAAAATACTTTTGTAACAAAATGCGGATATTTTTTTATTGAATAGATTTATTTCTTAAAAATCGAACGGGCGATAAATAATAAATATTTACCGCCCGAGCTTTGCCCGACCCACGAGCCTGACCCTACAAATGTAGTCTTTTTTGCGGTTTAACTGGATTTTTAAAAATTTATAGCAATCAGTTCATTTTCTACGGTTGCATCCATAATATGCCCGTAAATTTGGGTTGTGGCTAGTTTTTTATGTCCTAAAATCTTTTGTACTGTGGTAATTGATACGTTTTTGTAAAGTAAGTACGTTGCCGTTGTATGTCGTGCCGTGTGAAAAGTTATTATTTTATCTTTTATCCCTGCTAATTTCGAAATCTCTTTTAATTGTCGGTTGCAGTGTTGGTTTGTCAATTCTGAAAAACAGAAAACGGATCCAAAATTTGTGTATTTATTCAGTATTTCAGTGGGTTTGCCGTTGAAAATAGCATAAATTGGAATTCGTACACTTTCGTTTGTTTTCTCCATTGTTTTTATAAGCCAATCTTTACCAGCAATGGAAACAATGTCTTTTTTCTGTAAGCTAAAAACATCGCTATAACGCAATCCAGTATAAACCGAGAACATAAATAAATCTTTTACAATTTGATACTTTGCGTTTTCTCCAATTAGTTCTACATTTTCAAATTGTTCTATTTCGTTTGGGCTTAAAAACACTTTTTTACTATCTCCCGTTTTTACTTTAAATTTTCTAAATGGGTACTGCTGTACATTCATTAAATCTTTGTTGATTGCTAGGTTTACATAAGTTTTCATATTTTTAAAATATTTCCAAATCGTATTTTGCATTAGCTTTTTTGGTGGTGTATCTTTATCCTTAAAAGTGATTTGAATTTTACGCAAAAAACAATCAAAATCGTTTAATAACTCAAATGTAATATCCTCAAAATAGATCACTTTTTTAAATTCCTTTAATCTTGTTAGTGTAGTACGGTGGTTCTTTTTTGTGGATTCTGTTAAATTCATTTTTTCAATTTCCAGTTCCATAAACTCCGTAAAGGAACTTACTGCATCGCCTTTCATAAAATCGTTTAGCATTCCCAAATTAAAAGGTTTTCCCGCATTGATTTTGTCAAGTTCAAAATTTTCTAAATCCCGTATTTTTTCGGCAATTTGTTTATTAAGCTTAATGGCGTTGGGGTAATCCGTTTTTATCGTTCGGGTTTTATTGTTCCAGTAGTTTGGCTCAATGTAAATTTGGGTAGAAAAATATTTATTTTTCCCGTTTAAATAGCACTCAATTTGCACCAAAGATTTGCCGAGTGTATTTAGCTGATTTTTACGGTTATATATAGCCGTGTAGCGTGTTTTGTTCATAATATTTGCAATTTATTAAAGCAAATGTAAACAAAGATTTTTGATAAAATGGGTAGAAATCGGGTAGAAAACTGGTAGAAAAAAGACTGATATTTAATGATAATCTTTTTTATCAAAAAATCGTAAACCCTTGTAAAATAAGGACTTTAAACAAAAAAAGCACTCTAAAAGAGTGCTTTGTGTGGTCCCACCTGGGCTCGAACCAGGGACCACCTGATTATGAGATAGACTATTAATGTTTGTATTTAATTGCATTTAGCTTCAAAGCTACTGTATTATAGCTATTTATCATTTTTAAAAAATATTTTTGTTTCATCCTGCTTCACAACATGTATGCAATTGTTGTACGTATGTTGAACTTTTAAAAATATTAAAAATGAAAGCTAGTGTAAAAATCATCCTAAAAAAAACAATGCTTAATGATGGCACTTTTCCAATTAATTTAAGAATAACGATAAACAGAAAATCGAAATTCTACAAAACCCCTTACAATGTATTACCAAAATTTTGGAACAACAAAGCAAATGAATTTACATCTAAATTCCCAAATTATTTACAATGTAATCGAATATTAAATTCGATAAAACAAGATGCTTCTAAAATATTAAATATAATGATTGAGGAAGGTCATAACTATTCTCTTGAATCATTTGACTCTTTATTTAGACCTGAAGAAGTTAAAAAACTAAGCTTTATTGCTTATTTTGAGGAGAGAAAACTTCAATTAAAAGAATCTGGAAAAATAAGTTCAAGCTGTTCCTATCGTGACACCATTTCTGCTCTTATGAGATTTAGATCAACAATTATAACTTACGATTTTACAAAAATTAATTACGATTTTCTAATAGCTTTTGAATCTCATTTAAGAGCTCATGACTGTAACGATGGTGGTATTGGCGTATATATGCGCAATATTAGAGCCATATATAACTCAGCAATAAAATCTAAAATTGTTTCTAGTGAATTTTATCCTTTTAAAGATTATATAATTTCAAAATTGAAATCTAGTAAAGTAAAGAAAGCTTTAAGTAAACATGATTTACAACTATTACTGGACTATGACATATCTGAAAACAAAGAGGGTGCGAAAGCATTGTATGCTTATCTATTTAGTTTTTACTGCCGAGGTATGAATTTCACAGATGTAGCTGAGTTAAAATGGGAAAATGTTGATTTAAGCAGTTTTTCGTATATTAGAAATAAAACGCAAGTAAAATTAAATGTAAAAATTCCAAATAATAGTTATACGAAAACAATTCTAAACTACTTTAAAATTTATCGACCATTTGATACCGATTATATTTTCCCGATTTTAGATAAAGATGAAAAGCTGTATACAAAAGAAGAATTGAGAGGTAGAAAAAAAAGTGTTTTAAATTATTATGGAAAACTTCTCAACATTATTGCACTTCAATGTGGTATTAAAAACAAAGTCACTTTTTATACTGCTAGACACACCTTTGCAACAATATCTTTAAAAAAAGGTATCAATACCGTCATGATTAAGCAAGCCTTAGGACATCAATCTATTAAAACAACTGAAACTTATTTAGAAGATTTCAATACAACAGATTTAGATTTCGCCTTTGAGAACTTAATTTAAAATTATTGGAACTTTAAAATACAAAAACTTCATCTTTTTACGAATGTAATTATAGTTTCCGATAAACTTACTTTTTTATAATCAGAAGGATTATCAATCCACGGTTTTTTCCTTAATAATTTTCACAAAGAAAAAAAGAAAAAAAAAGAAAGTCCTCGCATTAGTGGAGGTTTCAAAAGAAGTCAAGTTTTTTTGATAAAATACAACCCGAAAGGGTGGAGATTTTATCAAAAACCTGAAGGGCTTGAACTTTACTTTTTGAAACAGGAACTTTACTTTACTATCTTTTTTTTATTTTTTTTTAGAAGATGTATGTTGTCGTTTAGCACTTTTCGGGAAAGTTCTTGTGAAAAGGCAATAAACACCCCCAAGCACCGCAGTCCCGTCTTTTTCTGACGGGACGGGGAGCGCAGTGGCGGGGTTGCGGCAATCGAACAGCCACCATAGACATGGGAAGTGAGCGAAGGCACGCAGCGAAAAGAAGTGGCTATGAGCGTGTAACGGCAGGGAAAAAATATAATATTCCCGCCTTTTTTTGGCGGGACACCTTGATTTAGGGCAAAGTGCTAACGGAGCCAACCCTGATGGCTGGGCGAAGGAGCAACCGCTGAAAAAACAAGGGGCGACAGGCACAATACTGCTGGAATGAAGAGAAACGTAGCTTGCGGAGTGTAGCGGAATGAAGCTGTATTGTGGATGTAATAGCCCCGACGAACGCAGGAAGCGACCGTGTGAAGATGAGGAGCGATATGGCGCAAACAAAACAGCTGCTGTTTTTTAAGCTGCTGTTTTTTTTATAGCCGTATTGCGTCGGTGGAATGGAGGAAGGAGGCTTTTTTTGCCGATGACCGACTGGAACCGCCGAGCGGAACAAAGGAAGCGACCGTAGGGAGACCGCTTGATTGTGTTGTTATCTTAAAAAGGATAGTTGTTATGGATGTAAATCAGTTCCTTGTTTTTTTGTGGAATGATTTAAGTACTTTTAAAATTGGACTATTTTTATCCAATTATGGATTTAGAATTTATTGACGTGAGGCTTATTTTAAAAGTAGATAAACTAGCAGTTCCTTATGGATTAGAATATGAAGCTTTGTTTTTGACCGTGAAAAGCTATCGAATATTAAGCAAGAAAGACAAAACCACTCGGATATAATCCGATAATTATATATTTCTTAAGGCTGGTGTAATATCTTAGTCTGGAGACAAGCGAACCTTATTTAAACGATTCAGGAATTTGTAATTTATTTTTATTGATAACATGTAATGCTTCGGGGGAATATCTTTTTAGTTTATCTGAAATATTCAATTCATTTTTGAAGCCAAAACCTACATAATATAAAAGGTCAAAGAACTGATGCACGTCCGGACTAGAAATAAAGAAGTTTTCACTGTTGCAATACTTTAAAAAATTATCGCGATCAAAAAGAAAATAGGCACATAGTTCTAATTCGTCAGAACAAAACATTCTTCCATGTAATTTTTCTCTTTCCAATAGGAATGCAGGAAATTCAAAGAGGTGATTATTTTTTCGTTTTAAAGTTATAAGAAAGGTTTCAAGGTCATCAATAAATACCGCCCAAGGAAAATTATCGTTTTCATCTATTTCCAATAGATGACTAAGGTCACATTGAATTTGCCCAAATCGTTCTTGAGTGACCACAATAGTGAATACTTCAATGAACTTTGCTGGGTAGATTGTTTCAAGAATTTTACCGCGTTCATTTTTGATTTCAAAGGGTTCGTCACCGTTGAATAAATCTTCGATTTCTTTGGCCTGTTGGTATCCCTTACCTATGGATTTCTTAAAGTCATCATTAATCCTATCATAAGCTTTTATAGGGTCACGAAAAGGTATTCTATATTTGTTGGCCTTACATTCAATAATGTAGGCGTATTTTCCTTTCAGTATAAGCAAATCCTTTTCAGGTCCATTGACTTGGTAGTTGCTGTAAATCTTTGCTTCCTTACCAAAAAAGTCACGAAATACTTCGTGCGTTTTATCTTCGAGATAATTCTCTCTTCTCATAAGAACCTTTCTTCCGTTTTTATCTGCTTCCTTGCACAGCTCAAAAAGATAATCATATATAGCAGTAATGAGTTGTTTTGAATATAGAAGAGCAATGTGATCGGGATCTGTCATTAACAATGGTTTAGATAGGTAATCACAGGTATCTGTATAATAAAGATAATTTTCATTTTCATTTGGAATCATCGTAAATATTACTAGTAACTTATGTACTTTTTCTGAGGGTATACTTTCCTTTAGTTTATTGATCGCTATACCTAATCCGAGAACGCCATTTTCCGCTAAATAACTAACTTGTAACAGCTCATCATTTGTTAGTGAGGTAGGATTTTCACGCATTTTGATGATTAATATATGTTCTTCCGTACTGTATTTATGGTTGAAATGTTGATTATATATTTCGATTTCCAGATTTGTTATCAAGAAGAAAAAATCAATAAAATCCTGAATTTCCAATCCAGTTTCATCTTTAATATGTGATTCAAAATGTTTGAATGTTTGTCTGATTCGTTCAACATCCTGCTCAAAATAGCTTAATGATGCATTTAGATAATAATTCAGAAAAGTACTGTTGCTTATAAACAGACATTTTAAACTTTCCTCAGTATAATCCTGAGTTATGAGATTTTCTGGTGTACTGACGTAACAGTCTTCTATAGCGTTCAACAGACGGACTATATTTTTATACTCGTCACCGTAGGCCTCAAATCGTTTATTTCCTTTGAAGTCTGTACTGTGATATAAACTTATGAGATACATTAATTGTCTCACAGGAGAATGGAGCTCCACTATATTACTCTGTGTTCGCCAATGAGCATTGCATAGATAGCAACATTGTGCTACAAAACTTTGATGATTGTACTTTCTAATATAATCTTTCAGTTCTTTGGATAATTTCTCTATATGATCGTTCATGTTTTTGGCTAAATCGTAAAGTGGAAAAGCATCACAGATTGAAAAGTAATATATTTCAGAAGTTACCGAGCTACCCTTAGATGCTTTTCTTATTGTTATTGGTTTTTTAAAAGTTTCTGAGATTTTTCTAATCCAACTAAAAAATTATTGTTTTTTGAATTTTCCCGAAACAGACTATATAATGTTGATACATATTCTTCCTTTAAGTTTTCTGATAGTTTTTTGCAAATAATAAATGCAAGATTTTGTTTAAAAGAATGCCATAGTTCATTTAATACAATTTTATTTCTAGCTGAATTGAGATCTAAATCGTTAATTCCATTTAAATCCAAAACAATTAGCATAGGGAAAGGCCAAAGCAACGTAGTTTTTTTAGCATTAAAATTGTATTCAGAAAATAACCCCCCTGAGTAGTTTATGCCATGTATTGAGAAAGATACATTTGATTTAGCCACTGTTTGTGTACGAGGAGTTAATTTAATATCACCTGTATCGTTTTGATTGTCAGTGATTTTATCCCAGTTTTCTTTTGGAACTATTTCTTTCTACCTTAGACTATCAAATATGTTTTTTATTTCTTTGTCGTCAATAGAATCATTGTTCTTACTTTTATTGCCAGCACTCCAATCGATATCATCATTCTCGTTTTTGTCTACAATTTTCTTTTCAATAATTGCTTCTATATCTGAATAATCAATATTATATTTCTGTGCACGAGATATTAAATCAGTCTTAGTTTCTTCAAAATCTTCTTCTGTGTGCTCAGCTTCTAATTCTAATATTGTAATTATTCTCTTTTTAATATTTTCGTCATCTTTTACAATACTACTATAATCAAAAAAAACAGATTCAAATCGTTCAAAAGTATCTAATTCATTTATATCCGTTACATGTTCTGAACAGGCATTAATGATTTCAAAAGCATTAAATTCAATATCATATTGAAATCCCTCAATCAAGTTTATAAAACTATCGAATTCGAAATCTTGCAATTTATGAGTGTTAATAGTATGTACTAGAGTTTTTTTAACAAAATCTTCAAGTTCTGGGATCTCATCGATTTTGATACTATATCTTAATGTGTCGAGTTGGTTATAAATAGACAAATCATCTTTGTAGAAACGATGGTATGTTGATCCTTTGAGAGTAGAAGATTTAAAAACATCAAATTCATTTATAATGCGATTTACAACTATATTAATATTGTCATTTGATAATAAAATTCTGGTTTGTACTGAATAGCCAAAATCGTTTTTAAAAGAAAAAACCCGAAACATTTGATTGAAAAATAAAGTACATTCTAAGATGTCAGTGATGTAGTCTGAATAATCTCTAAAATAAAACACTAAAAAATCTTGAACCGATGGATTTTGATACTCAATTGCAAATACATTATCCTTGTCTTTGACCGTTTTTATAAAAGTATTTTCCAATTCACGAATTGATTTGGTGAATTCAATTTCACTGTATATTATACCATATTTAGAATTAAAGTGTCGTGCAAAATTTTGAATCACCAACTTTAGATCGTTAAGTAAAATAGGACTCCCACAAGCCATTAGATTTACTAAAATTATTTGAGAAAGTTTAGAAATTTGATTTTCAAAAACATGTTTCCATACACTTTGAGGATTCTCGATAAATTCTAAAAAATTTTCTGAAAATTTATCACTGTCAATAGTTTTCCAAAAATCATCGTTTGTTATCGTTTGAATAATTCGCGGATTATAAGTTCGATGATTAATTATTTTGAGATATGCGTTATTATCCAATAAGTTAAGGATGTGGCTTTCAGGGATATTTGAAAAATATAAATGATTGTATAAAATTTTTGCTTTTACCAATTTTGTATATTGAGACAAATCAATAATGCACTTTGCAAATTTTAAAGATTGATTATTGAATGCGTCATATTTTTGTTTGGCTTGTGCTAAAATATACTCTCTGGTCGTAAATATTATTATTTTGTCTTTGGATTTAGATATTTTCTCTATAAATTTAACTATCCTTTGTTCTTCATTATTACTTAATTTGTTTTCTAAGAAATTCGTTCCTAAAAAATCGTCAAATAAAAATATTTGTTTGCGCCCTTCTTTATATAAAGTATATCCGTCATTAATTGAGTCTGATAAATAAATAAAATCTTCAAAACCATTAGCTAAATAATGAAATACTAATACTCTAGCTAAAGTTGTTTTTCCAATTCCAGGGATACCAGATATTATAACATATTTTTTGTCTTTAATGATTTCAATTGCTTTATAATAACTTTCATTATCGACATAAACATTTACCGTTTCTTTTATAGTTTCGATTTCAAAGTTTGATTGATTATAAATCTTGCTATTCAAAATTTTATCCAATATCGTGCTGTTCGAAAGCCATAATTTAAAATGCTGTCTTTCAATTTCCGGGTATTTGGAAATTAAATTATTTATATCATCTTTACCATAAACATCAGCTGTAGACTTAATATATGGGGAGAATAAATTTACTATTTGATCCTTACGACTTGGAGACAAACCAACTGAAGTAGAGACAATATATCTTCTTGGTTTTAATTTAAAAACTTTTTCTTTTTCCTTTTTTAAATTAGAAAAAAATGATTTATAATCTGAATATCTTTTACATTGAATGATGATTTCTTCATCATTTGCAGTTGAATATCTTAAGTCAATACCATTATCACGGCCACTTGCAAATGTTTCTAATGTAATTTGCCATTCCTTCTGCAATAGATCTCTACTTAGATCTTCAAAGTCTGATGGTGAAAGATTTAAAAAATCGTAATTGCTCATATTGGGATAAAATTTTTAAAAAATTAGTTGATATATAAGAAAGTCACAAAACCGTTATGGGATTACATCAGCATCGGAGATTGTATTTACCTCAATTTAAAATAAATTTAAAAAGACATTATTGTTGGCTAAGGCCTCCATTAAAATTCCTTCATAATGGTTTCTTCCAAATGAGCTAAAATGATTTTTAACTTCTTGTAATAGATTGGTTTGGATTAAATCGGGTTTGCCTCTGTAAACAGTTTTTCCTTTATAAGAATTAAGAACCCTTTGATAAATATTACCTGTTTTATCATTATACTTATCAAGAAGTTTAATTCTTTTAAAATGATACTCAATCACTTGGTATAAATCTGAATCTATACCATTTGGGTTATCAATACGAAATTTAATTATCACATTTGTTCTGAAAAATCTAACATCTGCAAAAAGAAATTGTTGTGTTGGTAATATATCAGTATAAAGATTAATTATACCTGTATAATTAGGGTCTTGACTAATCCAATAATCATTTTTAATTGGATTACAAACAGCACAACAAGGGAATAAATTTAAGTGATTAACAGAGAATTCGGGAAAAAGTGATTGTGGTAGATAGTGATCTGTTGTATTGTCTGTATCTATTCCACAAAATTGGCAAACCGAACGTAAATAATTCGGCTGGTTTTCTTTTATTCTCGCAATTAACTTATCTAAAGCGTTAGTTGAGTCAGAATAACATTTCCGCAAATATTTCTTTTCTTGTAGAGTATAGACTTGGCTCGGTAAGTTTTGCAAGGTGTTTTTATCAAACTCTACTTTATAATTACCATATCTATTTAAAATTGTTGGCCTTAAAGCCTGTAAAATAGTATGAGCAGGCTCTTGTTTACTTTTATGAATCAAATCAAATTCATCTATTGGGACAGTATTTAAAGGTATCAGGTTACGCATTTAATTCTTTCTCTGGATTTTCGTATTGGTTTAATAAAAATGTAGTCGCACTCAGACTTAATTTGTTTTCAAAAATGGATAATACACTTTTGTATGAATGTAGTTCGCTAAGATTTTTAAGTACATGCTTGTAATTGTCATCAACTTCCATTGTTTTAAAAACTTTTTCGGTTAAGACATCTATATTTTCACCAAAACTTTCGATTCCTAATTTATATACCATTGGAACATTACCTTGTCTTTCAAAAACGTTTACATATCTCCCAGGAATTTCCTGTAAAATGATTGGAGAGTGAGTTGCTAAAATTGCATATGAATCAAATTTTTGAAGAATATATTCTATCATTCTGATAAAGTTTGCAATTGCATTTGGGTGTAAGTGCATTTCAGGTTCATCAAAAAGCAAAATTGAATTTTTCTTAATATGAGCTAATATCTCAGTAATTACGTACATTAAAAAACTTTGTCCCGAACTTAATAATTTAGAGTTTTTATTGTTTACTATTTCATAATTTTCATTTTCAAATATTTCAGTGTAAAATAAATCAGCTAATTCTTCATCGAGAATAGTTTTCATAACATTGAACCATGTTAGCGCTCTGTTACTTTTGCTAAGAATTAATCCTACAGATTCCTTGTAATTTTCAACTAATTTTGGACCAGACAGTAATCTGCCGTCTTCATCTTTTAATCCACAATATTTATAACTAAACGATTTGTCCTTTTGAGGTCTTGCAAATTTATCAAAAGCACTGTAAGAAACTGCTATTACTTTACTGAATAAGGGTCTCGAGGGAGTAAAAGTGTCATCCTTTAGCTTGCTTTTGGATTGACCACTTAAATCCAAAGCAAATTTTGCCAAAAATTGAGTTTTACCTGTACCATTTTTTCCAATTAGAGAAATCATCCGATTAGGCAAATTTTCACTGTCTCCAAAATTGAAGTTTACTGTATGGTCTCCATCTGTATGATCTAAATCACATTTATAAGTAAAAATAAAATTTTGTTCTTGAGGTAAACCATAAATAATTGATTTAGCTTCTTTAAATGCTTTTTGAGCTTCACTATTTCTAATCAATGAAACTCTAAAATTTGAATAATGTTCAAATTTGTCAGCTAAGGCATTATAAAATGCAACATCATTAATTTTATTTAAGGCTTCATTAAAATCTTCTTTTCCTAATACATTGTAGAGAGTAGTATAATACTCCATATCTTGTCCTAAAGAGCAAAATTCTTCTGAAAGTTCATCAAATACCTTATCAATTATATTTAAAGTTTTAAATTCCGACTCGTGCATTATTTTAACATATCCAATTTTATAGCGCTTCCTTTGTTTGTTAAAATATATTAGTTCAAAACTGGTTCTTCTGCTATAATCATCCCAACTATCATATTCTAATAAAAAAAAGGGGGATTGAATTTCTTGAATATTTTCAGGATTTATGTGAAATTTTATGTTTTTCATATTTAAGTATATAGACAATTATGAATTTAAGCGTAAATAGAAACCTGATAAGTCAAGTCTACTTATTGTATTTTAAGAATTTTCAACAATAAAAACTGTTTTATTAATCGCAGTGCATAAAGATTCATAATGTGTCATATCATTACCCAACAAAGTAAAAACATCAGCTATCACTTCCGGTAATCTTAAAATCAATTCATCGTGTCTTGTTGCTTTTTCAAAAGATGTAAAATGTGAAAAGTGATGCAAAATTTTAAGTTCATTTACGTCTCCGACAAGTTCAACGATTCTACTATCAATTTCACCTTTGTTGCCAGGTAGTTTTATTAAGGTGTAAATTTCTAAAAATCGACGGACTGCGTTCGGCATTAATATGTAATTTGGGTTTTGTATACTACAATCTGACTCGAAAAAATTATAAATCAGAGAGAATAAATAGATATATTCCGACTTATAACTAGCCAAAGATGATGGCATTTTTTCTATTATAGAGGAATCAATCGCCACTTTTTTAATAAAAAACGAATTGCAAGCGGAGACCTCTCTGGTACCTTGTTCTGTTGGTATTTTTTTCTTCCGTTTAATATTGTTAGCGTCTCTTAAGAAAGAATAAAATTCAAAATTATGTGTTGACACAAAAAGTTGCAAAAAGCAATCTATCACTTTAGCTGGATTGTCCGGATCAATTCCTTTTCTGAAGAAGAATGAATTAATCAATGAAGTGATTTGAGCAATATGGTTCGCGTCCAAACTCGAAATTGGGTCGTCAAAAAAAACAATTGTTTCTAATAATTTACCTGATTCAAATAAGCTATCTAGCATTACCATAAAGTGAGAAAAAGCAATTGCAGTTTTTTCACCTTCACTTAAATTCTTCGCGATGATATCCCCTCTTTTTAATACGAAATGATTGTCATAAGTAACATCAATCTTAATATCTTCTCTTTTTAGAAACATTTTAATAAACATGTTCAGCTCACCCTTACCCGCGGTGATACTTTGAAGTTGGTCAGAGTACTCCTTGTTTTCAATTTCTTTTGCTAGAATACGAGCATTAAAAATTTGATGATATTTTTCTTCAATTTCTTTTTTTCTTTTGAATTCAAAGTAATTTTCATCAATTAAATATTTCGAAACTAAATGTTTTTTGTAGCTATCTCTTGCGCTATCTTGATTTGATTTAAAATTTTCTACTATTTGATTATGTTCTTCAAATACCTTTTTCACATCGGTAATCCATTTCGATAAAATAGATTCTACTTCCGTATTCATTTCAGGTAAAGTTTTGGTGACAAATAGAGAATTCGTCAATTTATCTTCGATTATTGATTTTAGTTGATTTAGAACAGAACAATATTCTTTGCAAACAGTAGAGTATTCCCGTACTAAATCTTCAAATATTAATTGTAAGCTTTCATTTAAATCATTCTTACTTTTGTTTCGAATATCAATTTTTTCAAAATATTCTATTTCAGCATTAATTTTATTTATTAATTCTACAGATTCATCTTTTAAAACTGCTGCTTCATTTGAGAAATAAGTATTTAAGTTCATTACTCTCTCCGGGATTAAATCGGATTTACAAAAAGCACAATTTTCCAGATGTTTTGATTCGTGTAATCTGACACCTGTTCTTACCCAATTATACAAATCCGAATCATCGTCAAGAATTTCTTCCTGAGTGGCTGCTTTGGGCTCTTTGCTAATAAAATCACTTACTTTTTGGATTAAGTCATTCAATTTATTAGCATATTCCTCTATGTCTATTTTGTCTTTGTCATTTTTTGAAATAGAATCAGCTTTGATTTTAATTAATATGGCTTGATCTAAAATAATATTATTTAGAACCTCTTCTTTGGTGCCTATTAATCTTTCTAAATGTCCCTTATTAAATTCAATTAGACTGTTGAAATGATCGTTTTTTATTATTCTAGCCTGATTGGTAAATTTTGAAGCTGAAAATTCGTTAAACCTATTTATAAAAACCGAATTATCGGTAATCTTTAATCTCGCTTTGGCTATATATTCTTCATTAGCTACAATTAATGGTCGCAAATGAGCATTTTTACCAATGTCGAAAGTTATCCCTTTCATTTTTTTGTCGTCAGAATCGAACCTCAAATTATCTTTGATGAAATCAGAATTAAAAACCCTTACATTGAATGGAAAGGAATCTATATTCGAATGGTTTATTTTTGTACCATCCTCTAATATAATTTCAAATTCAATATCAGGAAATTCTTCGGAATTGGTTTTCTTATTTTCCATGAATGAAAATAGTCTTGACAGAGTTGTTTTTCCAGAATAATTCCAACCATAAATCATATTTTTATTATTGAAATCAGGTAAGGTTCCGCTATGTCTATAATTTTTATAAACACCGAAGTTTTTTATATATTGAATCCTTTTAATCATTGTTGTGTACTCGATTTAATTACTCTTAATTAAAGACAAAATAGAAAGACATCTTTTTAATGAGGTTTTGCTAGGGTATTAATTAATCCCATCAATAAACGTTTTTACGAAATCGATGATTCTGTTAGTTATTCTTTTACCGATGGTGTCACGATGCAGTATATGCGGTTGTTTTTCAAATGAGATACTAATTAATTTCAAATTTCAATTATTATCATGTTTTTTTCATCATACCTATGTTTAACAACCTCCCCGCTAATTATCAATTCAATGGCTTGCTCAATAACATCAATCGGCGCTATGAACCATTCTCGTGGGGTGTGCCTTCTTTTTTTCTCATCAAAAATATCAATGTTCAGACACGATTTACCAAAGAAATTATGAAGTAATTGTTCTAGCTTCTGTGGATTCATATTGTAACATTTCCAAGAGGTAATGATTTTTACGGGAGCCATTAGATAGGTTGGATCCTTTTCTGCATTTTTGATTCTTTCTTCAACCTCAACTTTAGAATATCCAATTTTGTATAAGTTATCAATTTCGATTATTCGTTCGTCTTTGCTTTTGGAACGCAGCACATAAATATATCCTGCTGCTGCATCTTCATCGGTTATATTGCTAAA
Organism: Flavobacterium sandaracinum; assembly: GCF_004349135.1. Taxonomy (GTDB): domain Bacteria; phylum Bacteroidota; class Bacteroidia; order Flavobacteriales; family Flavobacteriaceae; genus Flavobacterium; species Flavobacterium sandaracinum. The sequence goes on from NZ_SMFN01000020.1 coordinate 32,065, forward strand.
TCTTTCAATGAAGTTTTCGTTTACTTTATCCATGTTTTGTGTTACCACTTTACCATTGGCATATAGGATTTTAGCCGCCGATCGATACAACATATTTGATTCGGTGCCATTTTCAAAAATACATCTTGTTCTACCGTCTTTTCTTAAACGTTTGCCTTCTACATAGGTTTCTTCTTGGGTCAAATTGATGTTTTCTAATAACATCAAAACGCCGTTGTGGACATAAAAATCGCCTTCTCTTAAATTATCTTCCTTGAAATCAACCAGCTTTCTTTTTCCATCCCCTAAATCCTTTTGAATATCCTTGAAAAGCATTTCGTATTTATCAAAATCCTTACACGGCTTTCTTCTTGCTACAAAATCAGACGGAGCTCTTTCGTAGTCTTTTGGGGTATGTTTAAATTCAAACAAATCGGAATCATCATCTAATAAGTCAAATGTATCATCATTAAAAATATCATCGATTGAATTAATTTCTTTTGCTTCAAAGTTCAATAAACCATGAATGTCTTGCTCCTCTAAAGATTGCATTTTTTCTATATCTGACCTAATGCTTTTCAACCTTGAATAGAGCTGAAATTCTGAAATATTGCCTGGATTGGGTTGTGGCTCTTTATTGTATTTTGCAAAGAAATCATTCACTTCACCGAATGAAGCCGATAGTCGTTCGTCTGCATTTCGTGCACTTGAAACTTTAGGTTTGACATTTAGAATGTCAAATTGATCGTTTGCAAAAATGTCCTCTAGGGTTTGAAATTTATCCATTTGCATTGGCCATTCGTTTTCTTTTTTCTTCTTTCAGATAAATAATACACTCTGCCATTCTTCGTTCTAATGGGTCGTTGGCATTTAGACTCGGTTCTTTGTCATACATTTTTTTGAACTCCACGATTTTGGGCCACAAAATTTTAGCTTCTTCAAAGTCCATTTTTATTCTTGTCGCTTCAATGGTGTCTTGAATCACTTTCAACACTTTGGTAGTAACCGATTTCGAAAGTATTTCGAAAGCTTTCTGGAATGGATTAATCGTGTCAATCAGGTCAATATGTAAATCTTCTATGTTTACAAATTTATCCGCCATCCTGATAAAACGCTGGTCCCCCACTTCTTTTATTTCTCCGTTTTTCACCACTGAATCGACTACCACATATTGACGAATTTCTTCAATTTCTTCGTCTGTTAATTCCGGGTATTTAATTCTGATGATTTTTGGGATCAACACCTTATTGATTACTTCTGGATCGATGTTTCCCGGCATTGCTTTCAGCATAGTGTCGTCCTGCAAGATTGTAGCTTTCAAATCATTCAAATCTGATTCTACAATATCCTTTACCCTTTTTGAGCTCGGTGCTTTGAATCCTCTTATTTTTATTTCACCTGGCTTTGTATCCTCATCATCGTTATCCAATCTTGTTTTGAATTTGAAGTTGGGCGCTAATACCTGCTCCATCAATAATGAGGCTGTAATGGCTTTGAGCATATTATTGGTAGCGACTTTTACATCATCCTGAATGGCTTCAGGGCTGGCAATAAGATTGGTGAATTGTGCATGTGTTTTATTGTTACTATCCCGAGTACATCGACCAATAATTTGAATAATCTCTGTTAATGAACCTCGATAACCTACCGTTAAAGCGTGCTCACAAAAGGGCCAATCAAAACCCTCTTTTGCCATGCCTAATGCGATGATTAAATCCATGTCATCTACGGATTTAACATTTCTTAAATAGTTGACTATTTTGTCTCTTTCCCTTGAACTATCTTCAACCAAATCGGCTACTTTCAATATTTTACCGTCGCTGTGACGTTTGATATGAATTACACCTGTGTCGGAATCTTGTTTTATAACATCGCCAATAGCATCTAAAATAAAATTGACTTCATTGTGCTTGTCTTTTGTGGATTCGCCTGAATTTACATTCGGAATGTGGAGGATTGTTTTTTTATCGGTATCCAAGATATCGAGTATGGCCGAGGTGTATTTTCCGGTATAGAAATGGTAGCCAATCCCTAATGATTTCAAGAAGTTATATCCGTTTAATTGTTCATAGTAATTGTAAGTTACTTTGGTGAACTTGGCTTCGTTTTCAGGCGTTAGAATTGGCACCGAATCCCCTCTGAAATAAGAACCTGTCATGGCTACAATATGAGCCGAAGATTTGTTCATTATTGATTTTAACAATTCGCCTAATCTGTTATTGGCATCGGCAGAAACGTGATGAAATTCATCGATTGCCAAAAGTGTATCATTGAATTTTGCTTCGTCTAATTCCTCACAGGCAAAACGCAAAGTAGCGTGTGTACAAATTAATAGTTGTTCGTCGCTATCCATGAATTTATGAAAAGCTTTGACTTTGCTGCTGCTAGCATCATCACCCGGCGTACAAAGATTGTAATTGTCATTGGGTTCCCAATTGGCAAAAAAGCCATCTTTTTTCAAATCCATTTTAGAAAATGAACTACCAATAGAACGCTCGGGAACGGCTACAATCACTTTTTTGATCCCTTGATTGATTAATTTATCCAAAGCCAAAAACATCAAGGCACGTGACTTTCCCGAAGCCGGAGGAGCTTTGAGTAATAAATACTGCGCATCACGTGATTCAAAAGCACGGGTTTGCATTTCTCGCATTCCCATCGTATTGATTTTTGTACTATTTCCGGTATTATGGTAGTTTACATTTACTATATCTGGCATGGTTTATTTTTTAAAGTTTGTCTAAGTTTGTCTAAAGTGTTTTTTATTTATACCGATTTTAGACAAACTTTTTCCAAATAGGTTTTCTACTAGTCCCTTTATTTACAAGGGTTTTGTCCTTTTTATGCATTGCGTAAATCAAATTTATTACTTTGTTTTCTTTCTGTTTTTTGTCTAAAACATTAGGAAGTATGTCTAAAATAAGTTTATCTATATCTTCTTTAGACGCATATCCATATTTAACTAAATAGCCCAAAACCATTTTTTTATAATGTTCGTCTTTAAATCCTCTATTACGAATATAATCGGCTTTTCTCCTGTAATCTCGGCTAATTCAGCAGATATATGATAATTCGGCTTTCGTCCCTCTATAAAATTTTTCTTCTTTAGTAATTTAGCACCGTCATCTGTTATCACTTGCTTTTTCTGCACCTTGTCTAAAAGTATTACTTCGGTAAGGCTTAAATCATCTTTTTTCTCGATTAGCAGTTTAGAATAAATAACAGAATCAGTACCTATTTCATATTCCTGAATTCCCTCCTATATTTCTATATCTTTCCATTTTTTTAGAATTCGGTTTCTTCTTGGTTATTCTCTTCTCTTACTGATATAGCATTAACTATTTTTAATTGAAGCGCTTCATCATAGTCGCTTTCGTATAGAATTGATGTAATGATTTCCTGCAATAAATCTTTATCTATCTTATTGTCAGCCACCTGAACCGCAATGTTTTCCATTTCTCGAATGAAGTGACTTACTTTGAAATCAAATCCATTCACTTCAAGAAAATAAGAAGTCAGAACAATTGAACTTCTTTTGTTTCCATCTTCAAATGCATGGTTTTTATTTATCGAATAGAATAAATGACAAACTTTGTTTTCAAACTCAGGATAATACGAATCATTTTGAATATGTTCTAAAACACTATCAACTAAACCAATGTTGATAATTCCTTTTCTGCCGCCACTATTTTCAATAATAAAATCTTGTTCTTTAATGGCATGTGCTGTGTCAAAATAAAAGTACTTCATAATTAGCGATCTTTTAATCTTTTGAACACATCCATATTATCTTTCAATCTTTCTTCCAGTGCCTGGCTTTTTTCTCCTAAAAATTTATTAAAATCTTCAGCACTTACGGTACCTATATAATCTTTTAATTTTTCATGTAATGCATCCCTAAAAACCATATCTCTACTTGCCATAAGCCCCCTTGCTTTATCTCTCAATGGTTCATAAATCTTATTGGTTCGTTTCTCAAATTCAGAAAACACCCCATGTGCCTCGGTTAAAGAAAATTTCTCTCCTTTTTTCTCAAATTCTTCCTTCAAAAATTCAGAAAAACCACTTTCGTAACTAGAAATCAGATCTAATACTTCCGAATACATTGTATTTCTTACGTTTTCTGATAGCTTTAAATCCAGTACTTTGCGGTATTCTTTTGAATCTTCGTTAAAAATATTTTTGTAGATTTTATCTGTTAATTGCCCGTATTTGAATTTATTAGGAACTATATAAAAATCAACTGCATTGGTAAATTCTTGTCTATAATTGATTGTGCTTATTGCAGACCTCAAAAACTCTGGCTCTCTTTGATTAATAAATTTGGTAGAACCTCCACTGTTTTTATTCAAAACGTCTATTACTACGTTAAGCATAAAACTTCTTACTTCTTTTGCCTTATCCGATGTTTGAAGTAACATACCAATATTTAATAATGCTTTAAAAGTAAAGACAGATAAGCTAGTCGCTCTTTTTCCTACCAACTCATTATCATCATCTTGCATCAACTGACCGACATTGATGTCGGTCAGTTGATTTATCAAATCTTTAAACATTTTAAGTTTGATACCTTTGAAAATTTCATACCCTGAATTTTGCAGCTCAGCGCTATTTTCTTGTAAAATCCGTTCAATTGTTCTTGTATCTACTTCATAAAATCTAGATACTTGATTCAAGGTGTAACGGTATTTTTTTTCGAACATAATGCCCTTAAATCCCAATTGGTTGTATATTTCTTTAACAGCCGTATTGTTATTAATTACATTTTCACGGTCAATGTGTGAATTGGTTAAATCTTTCATTTCTGCAAGGTTTATTTTTTTATTTATTTCAACTGACCGACATGAATGTCGGTCAGTTCATCATTAATTTCAATTCTTCAACTTAAAGAAAGCTCATTCCTCTCAGTTGGATTCCTTTTTTCTGGTAGGGACACTGATGTCATCACCAGAAATTCAGCCCGTTTTTTGAGAGGGACATTGATGTCCCTCTCAAAATTATTTTCGCTATTTCATAGAGGAGCATCCGTGTCCCTCTGTGAAGCTACTCCTTTTTTTCTTCTCTTCACGAAACAAAGTTCTTTTTCCTTTTTCCTCTGCTATCATCTTTTCATACAATTTCAAAAGGTATTCCAATCGTTCAATTATATTTTAACTTTTAAACTCTTCGTCAATTTCTTTGACCATTGATTTTAATTCCTCAAAATGAGATTTCAATGCGTCGATAAATATTCGTAATTCTAATTTGTCCTCAATTTTGTTTTCTATTAAGTCACGCTTTAAACGGTTAAATAAATAATCGAGCATTTCTGTATTTAGTTCAATACCAGATAATGCTGATAAACTTGAATATCTTTCAATTATCCCTTTCTTAATATTATTATATGTTTCGAAAATAGTTCCAAAATTAATTTCAACTAATGTATAATCTCGATTGATGTTCTCATAAAGTTTTGAAAATTGATAGTCAATGCTTTTATGCACTAGGTCTATAAGTTTGCTGTCTTTAAATTTGAGTTTATGATTCTCGAAATCGGATTTTAATTTTTCCATTGTTTGATTTAAAATTACTTTAAATAATCCTCCCTGGGTTTCAATACAGGATAAAACATTAATATCCGTAAACTCATCTTCTTCACCTGTTTTTGGAAAAGAAGACATCATTTGAAATCCTTTCTTTTGAATAGTCATTCGACTAATGCCGTGAAATGACTTACCGTTGCCTCTATCAGTTGGATGACCAATTGAATTATTGCGAATCTCCCTTATATTATATAATTCAGGATAGTCCTTTTTGAAATCAATGTCTTGACCAAATAAGGACTTATTAAGATTACATAGTGCGTCTTGTTGCAGATATAAGGCGTGAAGAATCCCATAAACATATAAATAACCTTTTTCGCTGGAGCTGAATTCCGACAAGTTAGTATAATCGTCTATTGCAATTTGAGAATCTTCGATTACATCCAACGAAGTCCACAATCTATTCCAGATGATTTTATCTTGGAAAAGAAGTTCACTTTTCCAAGGATGATTACAAATTTCTCTTATTTCTTCGAATATATTTTCTATCATTATTTTCAATTATCCACGGGTTTTCTGTATGGAAATTTTTTCAACAGAAAGACCTCAATCCCTCAATGAAACTACTTTTGCTTTTTAGCTTTCTTCTCTTCTTGAAACAAAGTTCCTTTTTCTTTTTCCTCTGCAATCATTTTTTCATATAGTTTGAAAAGATATTCCAATCGTTCTTCATCACTCTCAAAAGGTTTGCTACGGTAGCAACGTTCTACTGCCAAATCATTCAAGAGATGTGCTTCACGCAAATCTTCTGGCATTTTTTCTGGGTCATACAATTGTGCTAAGGTTTTCTCGGAGTGGTTTTCTCGTTCTTCTAATATTCTGAATACGCATTGGGTTAGTTCTTCTTTTTGGGTTTCAGAAATTGGGGGAATTGGAAAGGTATTGTAAACAATAGAAGATGAATAGCTTAATCGAGATTCTAGTTTACCTCCAATAGCTTTTAACCATAAAATATGCATTTTTGAAGACAAAATTGTAAATATATATGGTTCCGAATTGTAAATAGGAAACGCTTTATCAAGGATTACCACATTATTATCAAAATAACCAATAGGTAAATATTCTCTGTTTTCAGATGAAACTTTTGGAATAACAATTAGCTTTCCTTCAATATATCTTGGCTCTCCAAATCTGTGAGGAGTTTTAGCAGCATCAATAGTACCTTTTCTATTGCTTTCTAATCTAAATTGTTCTACTTTTTTTAACCTATTTGAAATTAAGTCAATTTGTTTTGCTTCTTCCAAATCTTTATCATCAATCCATAAACACCATCTTTCTATTCCTTTTATTAATTCTTGCGAACCCATAATTTTTTTTAAGAATTTTTCAACTTTTGGCTCGTCTGATAAGGCTTGATTTTTTTCAATTTCTGTAAATAATAAATTCCCGCCATCTAATGCTGAACTGCCATATCCTATTTTAGGGATTTTAGAAATGGATTGATTTCTATTATTAATAAAAACATTATTAGCGTTAAAAAGATAACCGTTAATGTTATTTACTAAAAGCTTTCTGTTTTCACTAAATAAATATTTTTCTGATTTTGAAATATTTCTAATTCCGACGATAATAACTGATACGCCAGCATTAGCCTTAGCATTATTATTCCATTTAAACGAAGTATGAGCAAAACCTATTTCTAAATTTTTTATGAAGATTTTAGACCAAAGTAAAGCGACTTGTTCTCCTTGGCAAATTGAATTGGTAGAAACAAAAGCAAATTGAGCATTATGGTTTTGAATAAAATCTGCTCCTTTAAAAATCCAACAAGATATATAATCTAGACTTTTATATTCTTTAAATCCTTTGAATACAAAAGTCATATCTTCTTTTTGGAGTTCATTTTGAACACTATAACCCAAATAAGGCGGATTCCCTAAAATATAAATCTCATCACCTTCCTTTTTAGGGCAAACACTTTCCCAATCGACTCTAGCAGCGTTTCCGTGAACAATAGATCCTGTTTGTTGTAATGGCAGTGACGGTTTTGTTCTTCCAAAAGCTTTAAAAAATTCTTGGTTCATTTGGTGTTCTGCCAACCACAGCGAGAGTATGGCGATTTCGTGAGCAAAATCGTCAATCTCGATGCCGTAAAAATGATTCAAGCTTATGCCTGAATATTGGGTAGTATAGGTTTTGTTTACCGCATCTATTTCCTTGAAGATTGCCATTTCTAGTTTTCGTAATTCTTTGTAGGCAATAATCAGGAAGTTGCCGCTACCACAAGCCGGATCAAATAGTTTGATGTTCCAAATTCTTTTTAATAAAGCTTCAAGTTTGTTTTTGTTGCCTTTGGCGTTTTCAAAAGTTGTATATAAATCATTTAAGAATAAAGGCTCTATTACTTTCATAATATTAGGCACACTAGTGTAGTGCTGTCCTAAACTACCTCGTTGATTTACCGAAATAACGGCTTGAAACATCGAGCCAAAAATATCAGGATTTATAGCAGCCCAATTTTGTTCACCACTATCCAAAACCGCTTGTCGGCTACGACGTGTAAAAATTGGTGCTGTGTGTTTGTTCTGGAACAAACCACCATTTACATACGGAAAGGCATCCAAATAAACTGGTAGATTGTGTCTATCGTTTGCGTCAGTATTCATTACCTCAAACATTTTATCGAGATAGTCGCTTAAATCGCTACCGTCTGTTTGTGTGTGATTTTGAATAGAATGGGTAAATAAATTCTTTTCGAAAATCCCAGTATCTTCGGCAAAGTAACAAAACAACAAGCGGGAAAGAAATACATTCAATCCGTGAATAAATTCGGGAGAATTGTCGGGATTGTCTTTTTTGATTTCGTCAAAAAGCTTTGCCATTTTTTCGGCTGCTTTTACATCAGCTGGATTTTCGTTTTGGTGTTGTGCTTTTTCCATACCTGCCCAGGGTAGAAAGAAATCAAAGTGCTTGGGTAATACCATAAAATCGATGTCTAAACTATCGCTTGTTTTTGTATCAATGGCTAAAAAAGTTTTGAAATCGGTAACGATAACAAAACGTTGCTCTTGTTTGAGCGCGTTTTTTATCTCGGAAATGGCTTGATGTAGATCTTGATCAAAGACTGGTTTGAAAAACACTTTTTTCTTCCACGATATTTCCCCTTCTATTTTTGATAAATTAAGATTTCCTTTTTGTAATCGTGTTATGGAAGCTTTAGGCGAACCATAGGCTAACAAAAATTCATAAATAAAAGTTTCATTAGTATAGTTTACTATCAAATTTTGAAGATTTGATTCTATTTGGGCAATGTTCATAAGTACATTATGTTACAATTTTGTGGAATGCAGTTTTGATTAAAACCTGATATTTTAATTGCTAAGATATTAAAAAATACCTCAAAAGGGATGTAGTTTATCTGATACTTATATTTATTCAGACACCCCTAAATATTCTTCATTGCTTTACAATAAAAAAATATCTTTTAAAAAACACTTAAAATAACAGAATAAATTCCCTACTGCATCTTGAATAATTTATAAAACCAATACAACCTTTTTGTAATAGATGAGAAATATGAATTTAAATCACTGAAACGAGAAAAACCCCGCAATAATAGCGAGGCTCTTCCGTCTTATGAAAACAAAATTTAAATTATTCCTTATTCTTATCATGTGTTTTAGAATTAAAAATTAGTTTTATTCCGAAATTGTCGTTTACTAATCTGGCTAATCTTCCTCAAAGTCTTGCAATAATCCGCCTTCAATAACCAAATTGTGTAATTCATACATCAACTTCTCAACAATACCATTCATCTGACAAACCTCTTCCTTGCTGAGCTTTGACAACTTATGATTAAGTACCCTATGTTTATTTAAATACGGAAAGCATTCCGTCCAGAACTGTTCTAGCAAATAATTATACTTTCGGATGTTGGCATCTGCATAGATACATAAGTGCCACAATGCTTGGCTAGTCAGATTATTAGGCAGGTAATAGGTTTTTACAAAAATATAAGTTCTGCAAAACGACAGAAAGAATAATGAAAAGAGATACTCTAAACCTTGGTAGTTTTCTTTAGGATTATTGGCTATTGTAAAAAATTGCAAGGCAACATCTTTGGTCGGCTTGTAATAAAAATACAGATCAGCGTGGTACGGATTGTGAGGCTGCTCCCAATGAAATTCCGAGTGGTACGGGCTGGATGAATATATCAGGTCATTGGCTTGAATAATGTCGGAAAAGAAACTTTGAAACTGGTAGAGATTTTCTTGTATCCATTTACGGCTGTGACTTATCATAACAACCTCGTGATTATCCGCAATTTTGCTTTTTAAGAAATGATTGATTAACCTTAATTTTTCGTTAGTTCCACCGTTACCTATAAGCATCAGGTAATAGGTCGTTTTCTCTGCATAGGTAATTTGGTGGTATAAGTAGATTTGTTCAACTTCTACTAAATTTAATATGGTTTCGACAGCAATGCCCAGGGTTTGTTTTTTCGGTTTATTATCCATTTGGCATGAAACTTCGTGTTCTACTATATGTGCTTTTTTTAACATCTTCTTTAATTCAGAAAACCTTTCTTCGATAAGGCAATAGAGGCGTTGTTCGGCAATTCCAACCGCTTCATACATTTCTTCTTTATAAATCACTTCATCATCGTCGGATGCTTCTTTTGCTTTTACAAACAGATCTGTTAGATAATATTTGTTGTGGTTGTTTCTCACAAAGTATTTTTGAATAACAGGAATGTATTCTATAAGATTATTGATCCTTTCATCTAAACTAAGTAAAGCAGATTTACTTCCGCAATACAGCTCTTCTAAATATTCAAGATCATATTCAATTAGCCTCGAGTAAGATGTAAAAACACCGTTGGAACAGCCTTCCGAAATAAGATTTTGAATTTGTGACTTATGAAGATCATGATCGTGATAAAAATCGTCTTTAAGCGCATGAAGCCTCTTATTGTATTTTTTCCAATCCCTTGTAATGACAATCGAATCTTGGGAGTCTTTATTTTGGTAGATGACAGCCGAAGGGCGGCAGTAAAATTCAATAAACGGATAACCTAAAGAAAATCGATGACGGAGTTTTGAAGTGTAAATAAAATATACGGCAATCTGACAGTTATTTTTAACTTTTCTTACCCAGTTTTTTTCCTGTAGTTCTTTTGCATCTATACCTTTTTCAGTATGAATAATTAGATATGAAAACGCAGAAGACTGCCCTTTGGTAAAAAATATTTGAATAATAGTATACTGATTAACCAATTGTCGTAGTATGTTTTCTAAATATTCGTTTTCGAGTTTTGGAAATGTAAGTTTTTCAAGAGTTTTCATAATGTTATATTTTAAGTTGGTAAAGGTTGTTTTATTACGTTGTAAGTTCAGTTGGGTCAATTTTCTTGATTCTCTCAACACCTCTTTCTCTCATCAGCTCTCCTGCATCGAGCATTTTGATTAAATGAATATAAGGTGTCGTAAGGTCGGAGTCAGGATCTACATAATATGGAGACAATGAAAGCTCTGTGATTTCACATAAGAAAAATTCAAACTGTTGAAATGTTCTCTCTTCAAATGCACTTTGAAGCACCAAAAAAGGATTGTCGTATTCTTCTTTGGTCAGGGAAGAAAGATGAAATACCGTTTCGGAGCGGGAAGACTCTTTCACTTTCCATTTCTTGTCTTTCCCCTTCAGGCAGTAACAGACTTTGAGAAAAGAGCATATAGCAGTATAAAAGACAAAAGCATTGCAAGGATCATCCTGCTTGTAGACTTTTCTCTTATAGCAGTGAAGTACTGCTTCACTTAAATTCTGTTTATAATAATCAAGATGTGCAAAGTCAAAAATGGCGTCAAATGCCTCAAATGGATTTCCTGCAACAAACCCTGCCCAAAATCCAGTTTCGAAGGATATTTTATTCTTTTTCATAGTGGGAAGATTTAAAATTCACAAGCGAAGTTCCATTCTTTCAAAAGGATAAACTATTCAGAATGCGGATATAATATCTGACAAAAGGGATATTTTACAGGATATTTTTTTATCTTTGAAACTCAGAATTGTTAATCGAAATGGCTTTATCTTTGAGCCTTCAGAAAATTGATACTCATTATGGAACAGAAAATACATCAGGGAAGAAACGTAAAACGTTTCAGAGAAATGCTAAACATAAAGCAGGAGGCATTGGCTTATGATCTGGGAGAAGACTGGAATCAGAAGAAAATTTCTATGCTGGAGCAAAAAGATGTAATTGAGAATAATATACTTAATCAAATCTCAGCAGTATTAAAAATTCCAGTTGAAGCTTTTCAGAATTTTGATGAGGAACAGGCAGTGAATTTAATTTCGTGTAATTTCTCGGACAATGCAATGTTCAATAACAAAATTGAAGTTTTTAATAACAATCCGATTGAGGAAATCAAAAAACTTCATGAAGAAAAAATTGCTTTATACGAGCGCATGCTGAAAGAAAAAGATGAAATGATGGCAAGGCTGGAAAAATTAATCAATAAATAATTGGGATAATTCCTTTATTTTTTTGCGCTGCTTTGTTATGAAATATTCCGAAAGTATAAAATAAAAAAAACAATTCGAAAAAGAGTTGGATTTGTGATAAAAACGCGAGGTAATTGCTATTCTCAACAGATTTTTAATCGAAATAACTCCTAAACATCATGTAAGTTTTTTCTTTTATTAATCCCTCAAGTATTTTCTTGTCCATCCCTGAATTGACAAGAAATGAACTAATTAAAAGCAATCTTAGCCTTTTCATTAATAAAACCAATTCTAATCCATTACTTGCTGCTTTTTTATCTTTTGAGTTATAATGAGTTAAATAATTTCTAGTTTTGACAATTGATTTAATAAATTTATCTTGGTCTCCTATCATTGCATTAATCTGGTCATTTGAAAACTCGTTTATTAAATACTTTAGTCTTGTATCAAAATGAAGTGGATTAGATAATTTGGATGCCACCCAATTCTTTAAAACTTCTGGAACGGAACTTAAAACTATGTCAACTTTTCTTTTGAATTCTATATCTTGCGTTGTCCTTTCTTTATCTTCGACAATCTTTAATTTTGAATGAAAACTCTCCGCTGCTTGTGCAACATTCAGAAACATAATTTCCAAATAGTATTCAGATAAGTAAAATTGACCGAAAACTAAATTCAACGGTGCTTCAAATTTTTCATAATAATTAAACCAATTCTGTATAATTGATTTGAATTTATCTTCAATATCTCTATAAGTGAATATCATTTGCCAATCTTCTTTTGGCTTGTCAAATTTTAGATTGGGTGTGATAATAGTATATAGATCAATATCAATTCTTATATCGTATTTGTTGCGAAACTGGTCACTATATATTTCAGCAACTTCAATTCTAGTTTGACTTTGAGTTGATGCCGATAAAAAGTTTTGAAATTTTTTTACATTATATAACAAATCATCTAAGGTTTGACCCTTTTTAAAATGTAGAGCTAATGTGGTATATTGTTTCAAAGTTTGCTCTTTTATTACTCTTCTATATAAGGGGAAATTTGAATGGAATTTAATCTCCAATTCCAAATTCTCATCAATTTCTACGATTATTGGTTCCGGCTTAGTAAACGTTATTACATCTTCACAATTGGGTATTTCACTATCGACACTTATACCACTAATTCCTACCCATTCGTGAAGATTATAGATAGTTGTATAAATAGAATTGAAGGTAAGATTTTCAATATTATAAATATGGATTCCTTTCAACATATATTCCACTCGAAAATTCAAAGTATATGGTTGATTTTCCTCTCTAAAAATAAGTTTTGGATCATTTTCATTCCGAGGAATACCTGTTGAGGACGAAAATTGACATTGATGTAATGTAATCTTATCACCTCTATAAGTTATCCCCAAAATAATTTCTTCACCATCATGTTCGGACATATCGTAAAAACTTCCTATTAATTCTAATACATGACGATTATCTGCAGGATCAAAAGTTAAAATACCGGGCACTTTTCTTTCTTCATTACGCGGTAGAAACCACAAACCTTTATATTCCAGTTTATCAATCATGAAAATAATTTAAGTTGTGTTAAAAAATATTTTAATGAAAATTCTATAATTCTCCATACAAAGGTACAAACTTAGAATGAGTCTTAGACTCGACTGATTATTAGATCATTTTTTTTGTTAAGTAGAATTTACAATATTTTAATGAGGTATATCAGGTATATTATTATCTTAAATTATTGATACTGTTGTGTTTTTATATTAAATCATCTTCTTATTGCTCTCTTTCTTTTTCTTTTTAGCAATTCATCATCAACCACTGGATCTACTTCATAGAGAAGAGATGATAAAATGGATGTTAATTTTTCGGTGTTAATCTTCCAATCCTCTAATGACGGTTCTGTTTGTTGCACTTGCTTAGTTGTTTTGCCATCAGCACTAAATAATTCATTAAGTTTTAAGTTTTGATCAACTTCACTCGATTTGAAATCTGTACCTGATAGTTCGTGAAAAAAGTGATTCTCCTGGATAAAACCATCTTTATTTATTGTGGGTAAAATGTGAATTTCAAATTTCATCATCCTCTGTTGATACTCTTTTAAATTGTTTGGTTTTGTCATCAAAACATTCAAATGAGCATTCCTAATTTGCTTTTTTATATCATCCCTATTATTCGATTCTATTTCTATTTTTTTATTGATTTCATGTTTGTCTTGAGGACTTCCATTTTTTAAAATATTTTGATTTTGAAATTTTTCAAGTTCTTTTCGTTTATAATTAAAATGTTCATCAAAAGTTTTTTCGTTCGAATTGATCCATTTCACTCTATCAAATCCCACTTGATATTCGTTATTACCAATTTTTCTATTGGTTTGTTTTTCATTACAAGTAGGGCTTAATTTTAATATTTGTGTTTTATCTTTTCTGGAAACAATTATGTGAATGTGAGATTGCAGACCCTTTTTATACTCTCCAGAAATTTCCTTTCCATTAATAACCTCTTTATCTGTACCCTTGTATTTTCTAAAATGCTCAATTTTTGCAAAATAAACTAAATCAGCACCCGTTTTAATTCCTTTGTCTTGACGATTAAAATTCAAAGCATAGTTATCCATTACTTTGCGTCCATACTCTCTTATAAGATTATTAAATTGCTCTAATTCAGATGAGTTTAATTCCGAAATACTTGTAACTTCTTTTTTTCCTGTAGCCAGAAAGGCTATATGACTCAACTCATTCTCGCTGAAGCTAATTGTTGGAGCAAAATATTTAGCATCATTAGCTCCTAATTTTCTTTTATTGTTATCGATTGCGCTTATAACATCTATCGTACTGATATTAATCTCTGAAGCTGTAAAGAACCATTGTTTCCTATTTTCTAGCTGAGATATTTCACTCATTGAGGAAGATTTTTTGATGATTCTGTCTAATTCTTCATTTTCCTTTTCTAAGTAAATGGCTAAGTTGGAACAACTTCCTTTATTGTCTGCTCCAAGTGTACTATGATGTTTAGATATTGGCATTATGAAAAAAGAGATTTAATTTTACCCATAGTGCCCGATTTGTTTTTTTCGTCTAATAGTTGACAAATAAGCAAAATAGCTTGTCTATTTTTTTGTAATTCAGAAATTATCATTTTAGTTCTTTCCCCATCATTGCTATTTATTTTGTTCAGATTCTCAAGATGAGCTTTTTTTATTTCAGTTATTCGTTCTGAATGTTGGTTTAGGAGTTTATCTATCGAAATAATTAATTTTGAAATTTCTTCCTTTTGAGCATTTTGATAATTAAAAACATCTTGTCTTAATGGTTTCAAAATATCTCTTTCTTGAACTTTTAAAAAAGAGACTATCCTTCTATCTAAAGCGGCAACCATTAAAGATGGGTTTTTGTTTACAGCATCTTTGGGATCGATACCTGTTTTTTTGAAATAATAAATCATTTCTTGTATAAGAACCCCTAAGTTCATTCGTAAGCTTTCAGATAATTTCCCAAGTTCTGTATGCGCTTTTTCATCTATAATAATACTTTTTTTAGTCATAATTATAATTTTTAATACTGTTAATCAAGTGGTTACGTCTTTATTATATTTAAATTATAAAATCTTATAAACTTCATTCTTCAAGAAAGCCTTATTTTCAAGGCTTTGGCCTCGCAGAGCAAGTAGGATAGGGGTTTTTCCGCCCCTGTCCTACTTGCTACTCTTTTAGAGACATTTAGATTGCGATATCTTAGAGATTTCTATTCTTTTAGACATGTTTTTTTGTCTAAAAATTCATTTAAATCTTTGCATTCTGAATAAGTAATCCTACCATCTTTAGCTCCTGGAAATTGAGTTGAAATCAATTTAGTGTATTTGTCTCCAGCTTCATCATTATCGAGAAACAATTCGATTATTTTATAATTTTGTAGAATGGAAGTATTCTTTTCAACTAATGCTACAGAGTTTAAAATCAAAGAATCTGATTCCTCCATTGGTAGATTATTCCAAATTTGCTGAAACGACAAATAGTCAAAAAAACCTTCATAAACCCTAAGTATTTGTGAACCATTGCGAATCAAAGTTATATCTTTCTTTTTCAAACAAATCTTCGCATATTTGGATCTTATTTCCCAACCTTGACTATTATTTTGAAATCCAATCCCGAAGTATTTTTTATCATTAATAATGTAGTGTACTTCTTTTAGCTGTTCAATATTTTTATAAAATTTTATATGTCTACTCTCCAGATATTGTAATAAAGCGAAATGTTGAATTGGAATTATTTTTTCAATTTGATTAGTGTTACTTTCTTTAATTGGGACTTCAGAAATTTGCTTTTGAAAAGAAAAAAGAGTGTCAAATTTTTCTAAGTAAGTCAAAGCCTCTGTAACATTAAATCCAAACTTTTGAATTACAAAATCTATTACGTTTCCTCCAACTTGTTCCCCATGGTCAAACCATCTGTTAATTTTTCTATTGAGTTTAAATGAAGCTGTTTTTTCAATCCTAAATGGAGACAGGTACCAACTTTCAGTTTCATTACATTTAGTGGGTTCACATCCTAAATTTTGAAGAACTTTTTCTATTGGTATTTCTCTTGCTTGTGTTGTATTCATTGCAGTATTTTTGCGGGTTTAAAAAATAAAAAAAATGATGAATTGATGACAAAGTACCATCAGCCCAATAGTAACAGTGGTTTTACACGTCGTCATTTTGTCATCATGTCATCACTTTTAAAATTCAGTCATCATTTTTTATCATCATTTCATTTTTTGATGACAAAGTGATGACAAACAGAAGCCTTACTGTTGTTGGCTAAATTCTATATTGTCATCAATTCATCATTATAATCAGATAAAAAATCTCTAGTGATCGAATAATAACGACCTTTTGTTACGTTTTGATAAAAATCAAGGTCGTTAGTGATGCTTACTTTTTGATACTGGTTTGAATTTTTTGCTTGCTCTAGCTTCCAATTTTTGCGTATAATATTTTTTATTTCAACAGCATCATATCTAATCTTAAACTTGTTTAAAATGTTTAATAAGTCGGAGAAGCTAAAATCTAAATTTTCAATGTCCAAACTTTCCATTGTATTCAATAAAACATTAACTAATTCTCTTTCAATTTGATTTGAATTATACCTTACCAATTTTAACAACGCTTTTGTTTTAATCTGATCTGGAGTAAACCACATTCGTGATTGATTTTCAGTAGATAGTTTTCTATTGATTAAAAAATGTAAAAATGCTGGAATTTCATCTATTAGTTTTTGTAAAATATCAACATCTTCTTTTTGAAATTTATTAACCTTTATTACCCAAAAGCGAATTTCATCCGAGTCAATTTTAATAAATGAGGTTTCGTTGTTTGAACACAAAACGAATTTTCCAAAAAATGATGCTTCTTTTTTATCTTTTCCTTTTGCTTCTGTTTTATGAGTGTTGGCTGTAGATAGGTACTTTATTCGCTCGGTTAGTTCATCTGTCTTGAATAATACTTCATCAATACAAATTAAAAGTTTGGAACTCCAATCAGCGTTAAAATTTGAGGTGAAATCACTATTGGTCAGAAAAGTGAGGTTGTATTCAAATATTTCTTTAAGCCATTTTAAGAAAGTAGACTTGCCAGTATTACGTTCTTTACTCACTAAACATAAAATTGGAAGAATTTGAGTTGGTCTTAAATAAATCAATTGTAAATAATCAATTCCTAATTCCAATTGCTCTCCAAAAATATGAGCTAAAAAACCAAGAGTATTTTCAATATCTCCTTCACAAGGTGATTTACTTATTTGATGATAAGTATTGTAATAGTCCTGAATTCTTTTTAAAAAAAATTCAGGACGGTTCTCAGGAATACAAATGAAACCATCATATCTTTCAATTTCTGAAAGAACATTTTTACCATGATCTTGCCTTATAAGTTCTGGAGACCATATAACTAAAATTTCCACAAAATCACCTGAAGATAAAGGGTACAGGGATTTCTTAAAATAGGACGTACCTATTCGTAAATATTTCTCTTTCATTTTGTACAATGTTTTTTATTGTATCTTTGGAGGATATAACATAGTTAGAATTAAAATAAAGCGTTACAATTTAGCGGAATTGAACACTTTTATTTTTTTAACTGCTTGGAAAATTTAGACAAAACTTCCTCATCTGAATAGACTTTGTGCTTTCTAATCCATTCAACTATCTCAAGTCGATCGAAGAATAAAGCTCCGTTGGTTGGCTTGTTATGAGGGATTAATTTTTTAGCAGATAATTTGTGAATCGTACTATCTGAAAAGCCTGTATAGTTCATGAGATCTTTAATAGTAAAAATCTCTTTTTGGAACTGATTACCTTTTGTAATCATCATTTTAATTTCATTTAACTGTTCAATAATTTTTTGTGGGTTCATAATTTTTGTTTTAGAATTATGAGGCTAAACTATTGGAATGAAACTAGATGAAACGTGGAATTGCGACTTGGTCACATAATAATTCGGGGAATTTACATTTTTTGAACACTTTCATATACCTTTTTTTGAAAAAGGGTAACGGTTATTCTATTTTTATCAGATAATGATTTTTCATTTACAGGAATATATTTCCCTGCTTTCTTATATTGTAGCAGAGAAGCTATACATTTTTTAGGAATTACACTGCTTGAATCTAATTTTATCAAGAAAGGAATCATAAATTCATTGATAAAACCGTGTGTTTCCTGAGCACTAATTTCTAATTCAAAAAAATAATTGTTATTAGATTTTTTTAAGCAATTAGCAATCAAACTTTGAAAGTCACTTAATAATGTGTCATCGTTAAATAGTTCAATCTTTTTGAATTCAACATAATAGTAATTTATTGCATCTCTATTAGCCTCAATTAAATCAGCTACTTTTTTCTCAGATATATTATTTGAAGACTTTGATGTATTTTGGAACTGAGATAAATTACTATTTGACTTTTCTCTATTATATCGATTAAAAATATTATCACCTTTTAAAAAATATATGGAAGAAACAGTAAGTAAAAATGAAAAAACTACTCCTAAAATTAGAATTATTAAATGGAATAAAATAAAATTACCGTTGTATAATTGAAGAGCGCTATTGATAACGACAATAATAGGTAATAGCGGGGCTAAAATATATGACGTTTTCTTAGTTAATAAAGAATTTATCTTTTGTATTTGTCTATGAAGAAAGAAAAAAGATTTTTCAATTATTTTTATCATAACGCTAATTATTTTTAATTGAAAAGTAAAAATACTAAAAAAACATAGCTAATTGAAACAGAATGAAAAGTTTACTATCTTTGCGAGGTCAACAATTTGTTATACATATATTGTACTGATGAAAACAAAAAAGCCTCTACATTGCTGTAAAGGCTTGATTTTACTAGTGGTCCCACCTGGGCTCGAACCAGGGACCACCTGATTATGAGTCAGGTGCTCTAACCAGCTGAGCTATAGGACCGGTTTAGAGTTTGCAATATTACTACTATTTTTTCTTTGCTCCAAATATTTCCTTATTAGATTTTAGGATAATTAACTAATTAACACCACTGAATCACAAACCAACTGACTATTAGAATACTACCTTATTCCATTTAAAATAAAATTATTTAATTTCTTGACACAATTCAATCAGCACTCCATTAGTACTTTTGGGATGTAAAAAGGCAACCCATTTATTATCAGCGCCTTTCTTTGGAACTTCATTTAAAACCACAAAACCCTCTTTTTTTAAACGTGTAATTTCTGAAGTAATATCTTCTACATCAAAAGCGATGTGATGAATTCCTTCTCCTTTTTTTTCTAAAAACTTAGCAATAGGACTTTCGGGCGTGGTTGCTGCCAAAAGCTCAATTTTGTTAGGCCCATTCATAAAGAAAGAGGTGGTCACACCTTCACTTTCAACTGCTTCAAATTTGTAAGCAGGAGCACCAAAAAGTTTTTCAAAAACTAAATTTGACACTTCTAAATCCTTAACCGCAATCCCTATGTGTTCTATTTTTCTCATTATTTATACTATCAATTCAACGTTATTTTTAAATTCAAGCAGCCAGTAAGC
This sequence comes from Flavobacterium sandaracinum, assembly GCF_004349135.1. Lineage (GTDB taxonomy): Bacteria > Bacteroidota > Bacteroidia > Flavobacteriales > Flavobacteriaceae > Flavobacterium > Flavobacterium sandaracinum. Next base: position 52,121 of record NZ_SMFN01000020.1, read on the forward strand.
CGTAACAAAATTTATTTGACGTAAATTTAATCATTAAAAACAAAAAAGTGACGCTTTCTATAAAAGTAAGCTCAAATAATTCGGTCATAATAATTCTATAAAAAATTTCGATTGCATGAATTATAATTGTTATTTTGTAGATTCTAATTATGATTTGATATGTTGAAAAACAATTTAAGATACGCCTTCCTATTGTTACTTTTTATTGTTGTTGGTTGCGCAAAACGAGGCTCAATAACCGGTGGTTTAAAAGACACTATTGCACCCGTTTTAAAAGCAAGTTATCCAGAAAATTTTAGCAAAAACTTCAAAGGAAACGAAATTAAGTTGGTATTTGACGAGAATATCAAATTGAAAAATCTGAACAAACAATTGATCATTTCTCCACCAATGAAAAACGAACCGTTGATTTTACCTACAACGGCAAGCAAAACGATTACCATAAAGATCAAAGATACTTTACAAGCAAATACCACTTACAGCTTTAATTTTGGCCAAAGTATCGCTGACAATAATGAAGGAAATCCATTCAATCAATTCAAATATGTATTTTCTACCGGCGATTATATTGACTCTTTGAGCCTTGATGGAATTGTAAAAAGCGCTTATGATAAAGAAATAGAATCATTCGTTTCGGTAATGCTATATGACGTGAATGACACTTTTAACGATTCAATTGTTTATAATGAAAATCCCAGATACGTAACCAACACGTTAGATAGCCTAAAGACTTTTCGTTTTGATAATTTAAAAGCTGGAAAATACCTTCTTGTAGCCATGAAAGACTATAACAGCAACAACAAATACAATCCAAAAACAGATAAAATTGGGTTTAGCAAGGAATTTATTACCGTCCCAAACGACACCATTTACGAGTTAGAGTTATTCAAAGAAACCCTTCCTTTCAAAATTTTCAAACCAAGTCAAGCTTCCGGGAACAGACTGCTCGTGGGATACGAAGGAAACGTGAATTCTGCGGCTGTAAGTCCAAAAATAGTATTAAAAAACAATAATGATCTCTTGTCTACGATCATTACTAAATTTCCAAAAAAGGACTCCTTACAAATCTGGTACAAACCCATTAAAGTTGATTCGCTTAATTTGGCTGTTGCCAAAGACAAGTACGAAACCAATTTCACCTTTAAAATAAAAGACCAAAAAAAGGACACCTTAAGCATCTCCCCAATACAAACTAGCACCATAAAATTCAGAGAGCGTTTTACATTAGAAAGTTCAACCCCATTAATCCGCGTTGAAAATTCTAAAATAAATTTAATCAACAATGCAAGAACTGAAGTGGTTTTTACCTCCGAATACGATGAGTTTAATCAAAAATTATATTTTGACTTTAAAAAGGAACCCTCAGAAAATTACACTTTTACAATTCTTCCCGGAGCATTAACTGATTTTTTCGAAAAATCGAATGATACGTTGACTTATAAACTAAACACTACAAACACATCAGATTACGGGAATCTCTCTGTAGCATTAGAAAACATAAAAGAATTTCCTGTCCTGATAGAACTGACAAATATAAAAGGTGATGTTTTGGCGAGTGAATACACTGAAAAAAACACCACAGTAGAATTTAATTTAATCGACCCTGCACTTTATACCTTACGCGCTATTTATGATACTAATAAAAACAAGGAATGGGACGCTGGAAACTATTTAGAAAAACGTCAGGCTGAGGAAGTAATCTATTTTTCCAAGGATATCGATGTTCGTGCTAATTGGGATGTGAATCAAATTTTTGATTTAAGCATTCCCTACACTCCCGAACCTAGAAAGAAAACCGATAAGAAAAATCAGAACTAGCTATTCTTAATTTCAAAAGAGTCTCTGTCGTTTAAAAAACCTAATTTTTGTCGGGTTTCCAGCATTTTTTCTTTGTCTAATACTACTAAAAACGAACCTTCAGATTCTTCTGGATCCAAGACATAATTCCCAAGAAAATCGACCGCTTGTGAGTGACCAATGTATTCGTAACCATTCGAATCAGTTCCTATTCTGTTGACACCAATAGCATAGCTCATATTTTCTATCGCACGGGCTTTTAGTAAAGCATCCCAAGCATTAGTTCTAATTTTTGGCCAACTTGCCACATAAATCAATAAGTCATAATCCTCTAAATTTCTGGAAAAAGCCGGAAATCGCAAATCATAACAAATCAGTGGACAAATTTTCCAACCCAAATAGTCGATTACTATTTTTTGGCTTCCACTTGTGTACACCTTATCCTCGCCAGCCAAGGTGAATAAATGTCTTTTATCATAATACTGGATTTCACCTGATGGAAATACAAATACCAATCGATTGTAAAAATTCTCATTTTCCTTTATAACTAAACTTCCCATGATGGCGCAGTTTTTAGCTTTCGCCAAAGCTTGAAGCCAATTTACCGTTTGACCCTGCATGGTTTCAGCAACAGCTGTGGCATTCATCGTAAACCCGCTTGTAAACATTTCTGGTAATACAATTAAATCAACAGCAGAAACAATTTTATTTATTTTAGCCTCGAAATAATCGCGATTTGACTTTGGATTTTCCCAAATTAAAGGAGCTTGGATCAGGTTGACTTGCATTGTTATATTTTTTTTATAAAAATAAGGAATATCACAATACAATAAGTTCATTATATTAGCCAAAAAAACTTTATGAAAAAGATCTTATTAGCAAGCACACTATTGTTTTCTGTTTTGATTTTTGGCCAGGAAAAATCTGGAGCAAAACAATTTTGGGAAAACTTACAAAAACAATGTGGCAAATCATTTGAAGGTGAAGTAAAAGAAGGTGCTGCAAATGATACTTTTCGAGATAAAAAACTAGTAATGCATGTTCGCAATTGTGATGAAAACACGATTCGGATTCCATTTTTTGTAGGAGACGATAAATCAAGAACTTGGGTATTAACCTATACAAATGATCGTATTCAATTGAAACACGATCACCGTCACGAAGATGGATCTGAAGATAAAGTGACTCAATACGGCGGAACAACCTCAAATTCTGGTTCATCAACGCTTCAGTTTTTTCCGGCAGATCAAGAAACCTGCGACTTAATTCCAAATGCTTCCGCAAATGTCTGGTGGATTACTTTGGACGAAACCTCCTTCACGTATAACCTAAGACGCATCGGTTCAGACCGATTGTTTACTGTGAAATTTGACATTACAAAAGCAGTCGCAACACCTTCAGCACCTTGGGGATGGAAAGACTAAACTCAATCCTGAAATCTAACTTTTAACCATAAAAAAACGCATTCAACTTTGACATTGAATGCGTTTTTAAATTATTATTTAATCTTTAGATCTTTGACTTTGGGCTTTACGACCCAATGATTATCCTTTCAAACTTGCAGATAGATATTCTCTATTCATTCTAGCAATGTTCTCCAAAGAAATTCCTTTAGGACATTCTACTTCACAAGCTCCAGTATTGGTACAGTTACCAAAACCTTCCGCATCCATTTGCGCAACCATATTCATTACACGGTCAGCTGCTTCAACTTTACCTTGTGGCAATAAAGCAAATTGAGACACTTTTGCAGAAACAAATAACATAGCAGATGAGTTTTTACAACTTGCAACACAAGCTCCACAACCAATACAAGTTGCAGCATCAAAAGCTCTATCTGCATCATGCTTAGGAATAGGAATTGTATTGGCATCGATTGTGTTTCCAGATGTGTTTACAGACACAAATCCACCCGATTGCTGGATTCTGTCAAATGCTCCTCTGTCTACTACTAAATCTTTAATTACTGGGAAAGCTTTTGCTCTAAATGGCTCAATAAAGATAGTATCTCCATCTTTAAATTTACGCATGTGCAACTGACAAGTCGTAACTAAACGATCTGGTCCATGTGCTTCACCATTGATGTATAACGAACACATTCCGCAAATTCCTTCACGACAGTCATGATCAAAAGCAACTGTATCTTCTCCCTTAACGATCAACTCATCGTTTAAAATGTCAAGCATTTCAAGGAAAGACATATCTGGTTCAATTCCGTCAATGGGATATTCTACGATTTTACCTTCTGCAGCGGCATTTTTCTGACGCCATATTTTTAATGTAAGTTTCATATTTTTAGTTTGAAAGTCATAAAGTCGAAAGTCGAAAGTCGATTGACATGGTGCCATTTGACTTTAAGACGTTAGACATTTGACTAAATTATTTATAACTTCTTTGAACCAGTTTCACGTTATCAAACACTAATTGCTCTTTGTGCAACACTGCATCGCTAGGACTTCCTTTGTATTCCCATGCTGCAACATACGCAAAGTTTTCGTCATCACGTTGTGCTTCTCCTTCTGGTGTTTGGTACTCTTCACGGAAATGTCCTCCACAAGATTCGTTTCTATGCAACGCGTCTTTAGCAAATAACTCTCCTAATTCAAGGAAATCTGCAATACGAAGTGCTTTGGCCAACTCTGGATTAAAACTATCTGCTGTTCCAGGAATTTTTACTTCTTTGTAAAATTCTTCTCTGATGGCTGCAATTTCATTTTGCGCTTCCGTTAAACCTTCAGCATTACGTGCCATTCCAACTTTGTCCCACATGATTTTTCCTAATTTCTTATGGAAATAATCTGCTGGTTTTGAACCTCCATTATTCATCAAGGCTACAATCTGTTGTTTTACATTATTCTCTGCTTGCTCAAACTCAGGTGAATCAGTAGAAATGGTACCCATTTTAATATCTGGTGCCAAATAATCTCCAATAGTGTATGGCAATACAAAATAACCATCAGCCAAACCTTGCATCAACGCCGAAGCTCCTAGTCTGTTGGCCCCGTGATCTGAGAAGTTAGATTCTCCAATAGAGAAACATCCTGGAATAGTCGTTTGTAAGTTATAATCAACCCAAGTTCCTCCCATAGTATAATGCACTGCAGGATAAATCATCATAGGCGTTGCGTATGGATTCTCATCTACAATTTTCTCATACATCTGGAATAAGTTACCGTATTTATTAGCTACAACTTCAGTTCCTAATTGAACAACCAAAGCGTTATCATTCTCGTCCAAATGTTTTAACCTAGCTTGATCTATTCCATATCTTTCGATTGCCGCAGCAAAATCAAGGTAAACCGCTTCTCCTGTTTTATTAACACCAAAACCGGCATCACATCTTTCTTTAGCTGCACGAGAAGCAATATCTCTAGGCACTAAATTTCCAAAAGCTGGATATCTTCTTTCTAAATAATAATCTCTGTCTGCTTCCGCAATTTGAGTTGGTTTTAATTTTCCTTCACGAATCGCTTTTGCATCTTCTAATTTTGCAGGAACCCAAATACGTCCGTCATTACGCAAAGATTCTGACATCAAGGTCAATTTTGCTTGATGATCTCCAGATACTGGAATACATGTTGGGTGAATTTGCGTGTAACAAGGATTTGCAAAATACGCTCCTCTTTTGTGAATTTTCCAAGCTGCTGTTACGTTACTTCCCATTGCGTTAGTCGACAAGAAAAATACGTTTCCGTATCCTCCAGAAGCAATAACTACAGCATGCGCAGAGTGTCTTTCGATTTCTCCTGTAACCAAGTTACGTGCTATAATTCCTCTCGCTTTTCCGTTTACGATTACTAAGTCTAGCATCTCGTGACGGTTGTGCATTTTTATTTTTCCACGACCTATTTGGCGATTCATTGCTGAATAAGCACCTAATAAAAGTTGTTGTCCTGTTTGTCCTTTAGCATAAAAAGTTCTGGAAACTAATGTACCTCCAAAAGAACGGTTATCTAATAATCCACCATATTCACGAGCAAAAGGAACACCTTGAGCCACACACTGGTCGATTATATTAGTAGAAACCTCAGCTAGACGGTGTACGTTTGCTTCACGCGCACGATAATCGCCTCCTTTTACTGTATCATAAAACAAACGGAAAGTTGAATCTCCATCTCCTTGATAATTCTTTGCAGCATTAATTCCCCCTTGTGCAGCAATAGAGTGCGCACGACGTGGTGAATCTTGAAAACAAAATGCTTTTACGTTATATCCTAACTCTGCTAATGTTGCAGCTGCAGAACCTCCAGCTAATCCTGTACCAACTACAATAATATCTAAATTACGTTTGTTAGCAGGGTTTACTAAATTAATATGATCTTTATAATTTGTCCATTTGTCCGAAATTGAACCTCCTGGAATTTTTGAATCTAATGCCATTTATAATTTAATATTAATGATTAAAATGATGAAATAATGCAATGAAAATGAATCCAAAAGGAATTACGATTGCAAAACCATATCCGAAACCTTTTAATGATTTTGAATACTTATTATTAAATCCAACGGATTGAAAAGAAGAACTGAATCCATGCCATAAGTGCAATGACAACAAAAGGAATGATAAGGAATACAATCCCGTACGTATTGGACTCTCGAATTTTTCAGCTAATTCATGAAAATATCTAGTTTCATTCAATGGACTAACATCTACATATTTGTAAACCATTTCGGGAACCCAAAAATCATAAAAATGAACTAATAAAAACGCTAAAACTACTGATCCAGAAATGATCATATTTCTTGAAGCCCAAGAAGAATTAGCCGCTCCGTTATTCTTAGCATAAGAAATTGGTCTTGCACTGTTATTTTTATATTCCAATACAAAACCCATTATAAAGTGAAATATTACCCCTACAATTAATATAGGCTGTATAACAAATTGAACTAATGGATTATTTCCCATAAAGTGGGAAATGGAATTAAACGTATCGGCACTGAAAACCGATGTCATATTGATAAAAAAATGCTGTGCTAGAAACAACATCAGAAAAAGGCCTGAAAGTGCCATAGCTACTTTTTTTGCTATTGACGATTTCAATAATGCAGATTTTGCCATAAGATTTAAATAATTGATTTTAAAGAATTGTACAAAAATAAAGCAATTAGACAGTAACTACAACCTTTTCGCTGTTATTTATAATGAATTTAAAGTGTTTTACACAAAACACCAAGAAATCCTTAAAAATCTAACATATACCCTAAAATTGGCAGAAAAGCGATTAAACAAAAAAGAAAAAAATCTTAAATAGCTCATCGCGATATTGCTGAAAAAGCGAGCTGTAAACAGTCCAAAAATAGCAATTCAATAATTTTTATCGTGCTAAATTTCCAATTCAACAAAAAGTACAGGACTTGCCATTTTAAGACTCCAAATCACTTGCTGTAGCTAGCTATGCTTTTAACTTTGTCTTTTAAAATTTAAAGAATGAAAATAGGAATTGACGCTATCACTTTTGATGTTGCAAAAATACATTTACCAATTAAAACTTTGGCAAAAACCAGAAATATTGATCCCGAAAAATTAGAAAAAGGACTGGGACTGCTCAAAATGACTTTACCGGACACCCATCAAGACACAGTAGTTTTTGGGGCTAATGCCTTGACAAAATTAATTATAGATCAGGCAATTGACCTTAAAGACGTAGCGCGCATTTATGTGGGAACAGAAAGCGCAATTGACAGCTCAAAACCAATCAGCTCGTTTTTAGTAGCATTGATGGAAGAAGAATTTGGAGAAAATAGCTTATCCGAATGCGATGTGGTCGATTTTACTTTTGCCTGCATTGGTGGAGTGGATGCCATGCAAAACTGTATCGATTTTGTAACCTTGAATCCAACCAAAAAAGCCATTGTCGTTGCTACCGATTTTGCAAAATACGATTTGAACTCTACCGGTGAATACACGCAAGGCGCCGGCGCTTTGGCCATGCTGATAACTTCAGATCCAAGGATTATAGCTTTCGAAAACAATTGGGCCACCAGCACCAAAGGCGTTTTTGACTTTTTTAAACCATACCGAACGATTTCGAAAACAGCAATTACAGGAAATGAAACAAACGAAGCTTGGTTTGAAAATCTAGAAAGCGAAATTGAAATCCACAAAGACCAACCCGTTTTTGACGGCCAATATTCGAATCAATGTTATATGGATCGAACTAGAGATGCTTACTTTTCGTTCAAAAAATTAAAAAACACCACCGAAACCGTTTACGATTCCTGGAAAAGCATTGTTATGCATTTGCCTTACGCTTTTCAAGGACGCCGAATGTTATCTGAAATTTATGCTTTAGACGGCTCGAATACAACTATTTCAGGAAACGAAGATGCTATTGAATACCAAAACAAACTGAAAGAAACGAGCAAATCTGATGCCTACAAAACGTTTGTTACCGAAAAATTAATGCCTGCCGAAATTGCTTCATCACTGATAGGAAATCTTTATACCGGATCTATTTTTATGGGTTTACTGTCCACTTTAGCACATCATTACGACACAAAAAAAGAAATTTCTGGAACCACATTTGGATTCCTAGCCTACGGAAGCGGTTCTAAATCGAAAGTATTTGAAGGAACCATTCAACCCAATTGGAAATCAGCGATGACAAGCATACACCTTTTTGAAACCCTAGAAAAAAGCTTTGAAATAGATTTTGAAGCTTACGAAAAACTCCATAAAAAGGAACAAAAAATGAGTGTTCAAGTTCCAAAAAGCGAATGGACCCTGGATCATATTGAAACTGAAAATCCTAACTTATTAGGAGCACGTTATTACAAGTGGGCCGAATAATCAAACCCTAAAATAAGAAAGCGACGAAAATTCTACTAGGAATTTTTCGTCGCTTTCTTATTTTAACACAACATCCAACTAACTAAACTTCGCCATATACTGCTGCACAATCAAATCTGTATTTTCATTGCGTGTTTTCTGCTCCAATTGAATTGGTGGAGAAGCTCTTTCCAAACAATTTTTAACTGCACAGGTTTCACAAGTAACTCCAACCACTTGTTTCTTGATGGAATTGCTCTCCATAAATTTAAATTTCTTTTTAACCGCTGGTGTGATCAAAATTCCAACAGAAATACTACGAATACAATCTACCTTGAACGGATCTGGTGTTGCAGATGAAAAGACCAAGTACTCATTTTTACTGTTTTCATAACTGGATATTTGAGCGTCAAAGAAGTGATTTTTCTTTTGTTTCAAAGATTCTTCAATAGTCCGAATAGAAACCCAGCGGCGGCAATAATGCTCATTCATTTCATTCGCATGCGGTTCCTGCTGATTCGTGATGTGCAATTCCTTTTTTATCTGGTACGTATCAGCTCCAATTTTATGAGACAATCTAAGAAAAAAGAGATTTTTTAATTGAAAATCTTTTGGTAAAATATTGGTTAATCTTTGGTAAAAAGATTCTGGCGAAACATTAAATCCGCTCATTAGCGCGATCATCTCTTGCGGTTTTGGATCTGTTTTTGCTAGAAAAATATTCAATTCATCAATCAATTTTTGTCTAGGTATAAGTAAGGCCCCTGCAAAATAGGAGGCATAAAAATTATTTAAAACCTGATCAAAATTATCAAATTTAATCCAACTAAAGGTATACAACCGCTCTGTAATTTCTAGATAATTATAGGCAATTTCTTTGGCTAGAATAAATGCTTTTTGAGGTTCATCAATATCTAGTGAAAGTAATAACGTCTTACTTTTTGGCACAAATATCGATCGTAAGTCCCCTAACTGTTCTTGTTCAGAAAAAATAAGCTCTTGGATTGTGTATCCATATTCCTCAATCAATATTGCCGTGAGCTCCTCAACAGAAATTTTAGTATCAATATTTACATAAAAAGCTTTGGAGAACTCCAACACCTTTTGCTCTAAATCTTCAAAGTAGTTATTGTGCGCCTCTTGATACGAACGTAAAGAAGCCAAAAAGAAACTTTCTCGGGTCAAATTATAATGTTGCGCAATCTCAATAATCGTACTTATAAAGGCATTGACTTTTGCGGGAGCATTAGCAATAATATCGATCAGATCGTTTTCCTGAATCCCGAAAATTTCAAGAGGTATCTCTTTTAGAATCCCCGATTTTAGGATTTCTCCGATGGGCGCCAGATTATTATCCAATTTCAATGAAACCATATTATCATAGGAAATATCTAATTTTTCAGCTAAGAGAATGATTTTATCTGTTTTAGGATACTTCTTCCCTTTTTCAATTTCATTTAAATATGATTTTGAAAGGTCTGTAATTTTGGCTAAGCCAAATAAAGATAAATTCCTATTCGTTCGCGCCTGCTTGAGTTTTAGGCCAAAAATCAGCTTGATGTAATCCTTTTCTATGTTCATATTTCAAAGATACATTAAAAAATATTTGCGTCAAAAAAATTATTTTCAACTTTTAGCGTACGTTCGCTTGTTTTATAAAAAACTTTTTGTAGTATTGCAGTGTTGAATAATTACATATTCCTATCAAAAGTCAATTAGTGTTAAATTAAATAAGCCATAAAATGAAATTTAAAGAAGTATATTCGGAAAATTTGTTAAATTTTTCAGAAGAAACCACGGAACGTTTCCCAGAGATCTTAACTGATGAAGCAATGACTTTTTTGTCTTTACTTCATGAGAATTTTAACGAAAAAAGACTAGCGCTTTTGGAGGAAAGAAAGAAGCAACAAGCATTATTCGATGCAGGTGCAGTACCCACTTTTCCACTTGAAACAAAAAGCATTCGAGAAAGTAATTGGGAAGCCGCTAAAACACCTGAGGATTTATTAGACCGAAGAGTAGAAATAACCGGACCAGTAGATCGAAAAATGGTCATCAACGCATTAAATTCAGGAGCAAAAACTTTTATGGCTGATTTTGAAGACAGCACATCACCAACTTGGAGCAACTTAATGACCGGCCAACAGAATCTTAAAGATGCTGTAAACAAAACCATCACATTAGAGGACACCATAAAAAATAAAAAATACAGCCTAAACAACAAAACCGCCGTATTACTTGTTCGCCCAAGAGGATTGCATCTACCAGAAAAACATCTTTTAGCAAATGGAGAAACAACTTCAGGTTCGTTAATTGACTTCGGTTTGTATGCTTTTCACAATCATAAAAAGCTAATTGAAGATGAAACAGCACCCTATTTTTATATTCCAAAACTGGAACACTATCTGGAAGCAAGATGGTGGAATGAAGTTTTCGAATTCACACAGGAATACTTGGGCGTAAAAAACGGAACATTCAAAGCAACGGTTCTAATAGAAACAATAACTGCTAGTTTTCAGTTGGACGAAATCATTTTTGAACTGAAAGAGCATATTGTAGGGCTTAATTGCGGAAGATGGGATTATATTTTCTCTTACATCAAAAAACTTAGAAAAAACCCGGCTTTCACCGTTCCAAACAGAGATCAGGTAACCATGACTGCACCGTTTATGAGTGCCTATTCCCAACTAGTAATTCAAAGATGCCACAAGCGAAATATTCATGCAATTGGTGGAATGGCGGCGCAAATTCCGATTAAAAATAACGAAGAAGCCAACAAAACAGCCTTCGACAAAGTAATCGCCGACAAAGAACGGGAAGTGAAAAATGGTCATGACGGAACTTGGGTCGCACATCCGGATTTAGTTTCACTTGCCATGACAGTTTTCGATAAATACATGCCAGAAAAAAATCAAATTGCTGTTAAAAGAGAAGACGTACACGTTACTGAAAGTGATTTATTGGAAACTCCAAAAGGAACCATTACTGAAGAAGGGGTTCGAAAAAATATTAGTATCTCTGTTTTGTATATCGCTTCATGGCTCAACGGACAAGGCGCTGCCGCCTTACACAATTTAATGGAAGATGCTGCTACTGCTGAGATTTCAAGATCACAATTGTGGCAATGGCTGCAAAACGAAGTGGTTTTGGACAATAAAAAAGTATTAAATACAAATTACTATCATCGTTTAGCAATGGAAGAATTTGAAAAAATCAGAAAGCTCGTTGGAGATGACAATCATGAAAAACAAAAATACAGACTGGCGGAACAATTATTAGACATTCTAGTCGTAAACGATAATTTTATCGAATTTTTGACTCTTCCTGGATACAAATACATTTAGAATACCAAATACAAAACCTATAAACAAGCAACTAAAAAAAAAAAGATGAAAACTACAGAAACAAGAATTCAAGAATTAGTTACCGACTGGATTACAAACCCAAGATGGAATGGTATTGAGCGTCCATACACTGCCGAAGAAGTAGTAAAATTACAAGGGTCGTATCAAATTGAGCACAGTGTCGCCAGAATTGGAGCCAATACATTATGGAGCAAACTAAATTCTCAGGATTTTGTAGCCGGACTTGGCGCGCTTACCGGAAATCAAGCCATTCAAGAAGTGGAAGCAGGTTTAGACGCGATTTATTTGAGCGGATGGCAGGTTGCTGCTGATGCAAATGTAGCAGGCGAAATGTATCCTGACCAATCGTTATACCCTGCGAACAGCGTTCCATTGGTAGTAAAACGAATCAACAATGCGCTTTTACGTGCAGATCAAATACAAGTAGTAAACGGAACAGCTGACAAAAAAGACTACTTAGTGCCTATTGTTGCTGATGCAGAGGCTGGTTTTGGAGGAAACCTTAATGCTTTTGAATTGATGAAAGCGATGATTGAAGCTGGAGCTGCAGGGGTTCACTTTGAAGACCAATTGAGTTCTGCTAAAAAATGCGGTCACTTAGGCGGAAAAGTATTGGTTCCAACACAAGAAGCCATCAACAAACTAATTGCAGCTCGTTTAGCAGCTGACGTTATGGGAACACCTACCATTGTAGTTGCACGTACCGATGCGGATGCTGCTAACTTATTGACTAGCGATATTGACCCTAGAGATGCTAAATTCATCACGGGAGAAAAAACCGGAGAAGGCTTTTTCTATGTAAATTGTGGTGTAGAGCAAGGTATTGACAGAGGTTTGAGTTATGCGCCATATGCTGATTTAATCTGGATGGAAACTAGCAATCCGGATCTGGATTACGCAAGACAATTTGCTGAAGGAATTCATGCTAAATTTCCAGGAAAAATGTTAGCCTACAACTGTTCTCCTTCTTTTAACTGGGCTGCAAAATTATCAGTTGCGGAGATGGAGACCTTCAGAGAAGATTTGGCAGAAATGGGATACAAATTCCAATTCATCACATTGGCAGGATTCCACGCATTAAATACAAGTATGTTCGAATTATCTAAAGCCTACAAAGAAAGAGGAATGGCAGGATATTCTGAATTGCAAGAAAGAGAATTTGCGTTGCAACAACACGGATTCAAAGCGGTAAAACACCAAGGTTTCGTAGGAACTTCTTATTTTGATGCAGTACAAAATACAGTGACAATAGGAAAATCATCTACAACTGCTATGAAAGATTCTACAGAAGTGGCGCAGTTCTAATGACATAATTATTATAAAAAAAAGCACGATCTCATTTGAAATTACACTGCCCCCAAAAAGTTAGACACTATTTGGGGGCATTTTTATGGAAAGAAAAGTCAAGTATGAATACACATTTAAGCTTGAATGTGTAGAATTAGTTATCAAACAGCACAATTCCTGTGTATCTGTAGCTAATAAAAAGATGGTTCATAGATCCAGTATTAAGAAATGGGTTAGATTATACAATTATTATGGTGAAGATGGATTAATACCAAGGAAGAACCGTAGTTATAGTGATGCATTTAAATTCAATGTTTTACAATCAATTCAGAAAGATTCTTTGTCATTATTGGATAGT
>NZ_SMFN01000021.1 GCF_004349135.1 Flavobacterium sandaracinum
ATATAAGTGTGAAACATAGTTCTAAAATAAAAAAACTCAAGCTATTTAACTTGAGTTTTTGTTTTGTGGAGAATACCGGATTCGAACCGGTCACCTTCCCGAAAGCTTTCGGGACACTCTAGCTAGATGATTTTTTTGAAATTAAATATTCGATATACTTTCTGCTTTTTTTCTTTTTGATTTCCATTTCCCTTTGTACTGCTAATGACCTTGAATCAAAAATTTCAAAATAAACAAGAGCCCAATCTTTGGCGGTTTTAGTATATTTACTTCTACTATTTAAATGGTCATTAAGTCTATTTTCTATATCTTGGCAGGAGTCTGTATAGTACTTATCTAAAGTTTTAGAGAAAATAATATAAGTGTGAAACATAGTTCTAAAATAAAAAAACTCAAGCTATTTAACTTGAGTTTTTGTTTTGTGGAGAATACCGGATTCGAACCGGTCACCTTCCCGAAAGCTTTCGGGACACTCTAGCTAGATGATTTTTTTGAAATTAAATATTCGATATACTTTCTGCTTTTTTTCTTTTTGATTTCCATTTCCCTTTGTACTGCTAATGACCTTGAATCAAAAATTTCAAAATAAACAAGAGCCCAATCTTTGGCGGTTTTAGTATATTTACTTCTGCTATTTAAATGGTCATTAAGTCTATTTTCTATATCTTGGCAGGAGCCTGTATAGTACTTATCTAAAGTTTTAGAGAAAATAATATAAGTGTGAAACATAGTTCTAAAATAAAAAAAAACTCAAGCTGTTTAACTTGAGTTTTTGTTTTGTGGAGAATACCGGATTCGAACCGGTCACCTCTTGCCTGCCAGGCAAGCACTCTAGCCAAATGAGCTAATCCCCCGAACTTGACCGCAAATATAGCATATAAATTTCTCAAAATGCAAATTTCAAAAATACAAATCTATTCTGTTTGAAAAAAAGTCAATTGCTCCGTTACTTTTTCTAACTTTACATCAAAATCCCCAGCATGGTATCAGAAAACCCAATAGGCTCGCTCTTCACAACATTCGATAATAAAATTGCAACGGTAACATTTGGTCATCCAGCAAGTAATTCTTTTCCGAGAGAATTACTGGACAGACTCACGGCCGAGTTTCATAATTTAAGTAGTAATCCTAGTATTACAGTTATTGTTATTCAAAGTGAAGGTACAGGAGCTTTTTGTGCTGGAGCCTCATTTGACGAGCTTTTGGCGGTTTCTAACGAAGGAGAGGGAACGCTGTTTTTTTCTGGATTCGCCCATTTAATCAATGCTATGCGATCTTGTTCTAAACTTATTGTTGGCCGTATTCAAGGAAAGGCAGTGGGAGGCGGTGTAGGAATTGCTTGTGCTTGCGATTATACTTTGGCTACAAAAAATGCTTCAATAAAACTGTCTGAATTAGCAATTGGTATTGGTCCCTTTGTCATAGAACCTGTAGTTTCAAGAAAAATTGGAAAGACAGCGATGTCCGAAATGACTTTGGCAGCAGAAGAATGGAAATCAGCAGATTGGGCCGTCGCCAAAGGATTATATGCTAGTACTTTTGAATCTATTGAGGCTCTTGACATTGCAATCACTAATTTCAGTACAAAGTTATCAGGTTATAACCCAGATGCTTTAATCGAAATGAAGAACGTATTGTGGGATGGAACACAAGACTGGGAAGCACTTTTGGTTGAACGCGCTGCAATTTCTGGAAGACTGGTGTTGTCTGATTTTACTAAAAAAGCATTATCACAATTCAAAAAATAATTTATCATGACAATTCTAACGCTTGTGCAACAAGTAAATATTGAAGAAAAATTAAAAAATGCTACAGACAATAATTACCAAATTGGTATTATTATTGGATCTTTTATTCCTTTTGTTGTTTTAATTGGTCTAGCCTATTGGATGTATACTAGTGCAAAAAAAAGAGACAAAGAACTTTAATTATTTACTAAATTTGCATCAAAATTAAACTATAATGAGCAATATCAGAATTACAAAACAATTTAGTTTCGAAACTGGACACGCCTTATATGGTTATGACGGTAAATGTAAAAATGTTCACGGACATAGTTATAAATTATCAGTAACTGTAATTGGATCACCAATAACAGATCGTTCCAATGTAAAATATGGAATGGTGATTGACTTCACGGATTTAAAGAAGATTGTAAAAGAAGAAATTGTAGATCAATTTGACCATGCGACTGTATTCAATGGTACCACGCCCCATATTGAGTTAGCAAATGAATTAATAAATCGCGGACACCATGTTATTCTAGTAGATTACCAACCAACAAGTGAAAACATGGTGGTTGATTTTTCTCAAAGGATCATCAATAGATTACCACAGGGAATCACTCTTTTTTCTTTAAAATTACAGGAAACGGAATCCTCTTTTGCAGAATGGTTTGCTAGTGATAATATGAAATCCATACTGTAACTTCATGCAATTACCCAATAATAAAAAAATATATTTCGCCTCCGATCAGCATTTTGGTGCGCCAACACCTGAATTGAGTTTCCCTAGAGAACAAAAATTTGTGGCTTGGCTCGACGAAGTAAAAGGTGATGCAGAAGCTATTTTTCTGTTGGGCGATTTATTTGATTTTTGGTTCGAGTATAAAACGGTAGTTCCAAAAGGGTTTATTCGTGTTTTAGGCAAACTCGCAGAAATCCGAGACAGCGGAATCCCTATTTATTTCTTTGTTGGGAATCACGATTTATGGATGGAAGATTATTTCCAGAAAGAACTGAACATTCCTGTTTTTCATGACAATCAAGAATACACTTTTGGAAATAAAACATTCCTTATTGGGCACGGAGACGGAAAAGGTCCAGGCGATTTAGGATACAAACGGATGAAAAAAGTATTTACTAACCCATTTTTTAAATGGTTGTTTCGATGGCTCCATCCAGATCTTGGCGTCAAGTTAGCCCAATACCTTTCCGTAAAAAACAAACTTATTTCTGGTGATGAAGATGTGACCTTTCTTGGCGAAGACAACGAATGGCTGATTCTCTATTCCAAAAGGAAACTGGAAACAAAACACTACAATTACCTTATTTTTGGCCACCGTCATTTGCCTATGAAAGTAACCGTAGGAGAAAATGCCGAGTATGTGAATCTAGGCGACTGGATTACATATTTTACTTATGGTGTTTTTGATGGCGAGAATTTTGAGATTAAAAAGTATTAATAATTTCTTATTTTTTTTTCGACCTTTTTATTATGTAAATAACTTATAAATATGTTGATGGTTATCCATTAGCGTCTTCTTTTTGTATATACTTGATATAGTTAATAGTTGAAAATTATTAAGCAAAAAATAAAATTATGAAAACCGAAAATAAAGTAACCAAATTTTTTATTTATTTAGGGATTATATTGTTGACTGTTGGTTTTTTATCTATCGATTTGGATGATTTTTCTTTTGATTATAACAAAAAATCATACTTCAAAATTATCGTTGCAGTTGTATTGTTCATGATTTCGTTTTACAGAATACAAAACGAGAAACATACCAATCAAATTAAAAATTAAAAATTGATAATTTTATAATTGAATGCCGATTGTATATTTTGGAATTATAATAAAATTCTGGCTTTAATTCATTCCCTCTCCATACAAATAATCATCCAAAGTTATTTTAAACAAAGTCCCTTCCACCAAATCTTTTACGGCGTCTAATTCCTCCATGGAAACAGCCAAGTCAATTTGAGAACAAGGCGTTTTTAGTAAAAATTTGTGGCATTTGTTTTTTAGTTCACAATCGTCGCAACATTTGTTTTGTATATAGCTGTCTTCAATACAGCGCTTAAATAGTTGCAGTTCCTGTTGGGTAAAATAAAAACCCATTTCTCTAAAAACCAGTTGTACTTTGTCCAGCACAACACTATTGTCTTTTCTCCAGTAAAATGCAGTGCCTAAATGGTTATGATATATTTGTTTTATTTCTTGCATGTGTCATCAGTTTGAAACAAATATAAGTATTATTTATATTTATTCTAAATAATAAAACATAAAAAAGGCATAAAAAATGGAGTTCTAATTTGGTAATTATTTTATCAATTCGTTATGCGAAGTGTTTTTTCTAAAAATTCTATTTGTTACTCAGTCTTTTCATGTTCTTCCATCTCTTTTTGTAGCTTTAGGCAATTGGTATACTTCCTATTCAGTAGCGAGGAACTGCATATATTAGCCTATAACTATGGCAAAACGGAACAACAAAAAATATTTAAATTCTTTATGACGTAACGCTGCGTAGGGATCAAGTGCTTTCCTGTAACGCTTTTTCATTGGTGCAACGTTACTAAGGCCCTAAAATGTTTAAAAAAGGGACTAACCAGAATCGATATCTAACTAAGTGCTGTTTAGTTTTAAGACAAATCTTAGTGCCATAGAAAATCAGAACCTTAGTGCCTTCTATTTAATATCTCGCAAGCGTAATTGCATATTTAACTTACCGTTCCATTCATTTTCATCAATACAATACACGGCTTCAAAAGGTTTTTGATACGTAGTCAACTCGATTTTGGTTCCCAAATTAAAACCAATAGCAGCAAGACCTTCAGAGTTATTTTGCTTAACAAAAAGTTTTAGATGTTCCTCTTCTTTTCCCATTGGTTTTCCGTAACCCGTATCTTTAATATTTTTAGTCAGGAAAATTGGGGTCATATTTTGTGGTCCGTATGGTTCAAATTGTTTCAGAATTCGGATTAATTTTGGAGTAATATCAGCAAAGTCAATTTCGGCATCAACTGCAATTTCTGGTATCAGCATATCGGGATGAATGGTTCTTTCTACCTCTTTTTCGAAAGCCTCTTTGAAGTTTTGATAATTTTCTTCTTTCAACGTCATTCCCGCAGCATACATGTGACCGCCAAATTGTTCCAAATGTTCCGAACATGCTTCTAACGCATTATAGACATCAAATCCTTTTACAGATCGTGCCGAAGCGGCATATTTATCGCCACTTTTGGTAAAAACCAACGTCGGACGATAATAAGTTTCTATCAATCGGGAAGCAACAATTCCAATCACACCTTTGTGCCAATCTTCTTGAAAAACGACGGAAGTAAAGCGTTCTTTTTCATTGTTTTGCTCAATTTGTTGTAACGCTTCTTTGGTGATTAATTTGTCTAAATCTTTTCGCTCCGAATTATACGCTTCAATTTCAGAAGCAAATTGTTGCGCTTGCTCAAAGTTGAATTCGGTTAGTAATTCCACTGCATGATTGCCGTGTTTGATGCGACCTGCAGCATTTATTCTGGGTGCGATGATGAAGACAACATCGGTAATATCTAAGGTTTGTTTTTTTATTTGATGAATGATGGCTTTGATTCCCGGTCTTGGATCAGTGTTGATGACTTGCAATCCAAAATACGCCAGCACTCGATTTTCTCCAGTCATCGGCACGATATCAGCAGCAATAGCAGCCGAAACTAAATCCAGATACGGAATCAAATCATCGATAGTTTCATTTCGGTTTTGGCCTAAAGCTTGAATCAATTTGAAACCTATTCCGCAACCGCACAATTCATCATACGGATAGGTACAATCGTCACGTTTAGGATCAAGAATGGCAATGGCTTCCGGTAAAAATTGGCCGGGTCTATGATGGTCACAAATAATGAAATCGATATTTCGTGCTTTGGCGTAGGCCACATGATCGATCGATTTTATTCCGCAATCCAAAGCGATAATCAGCGAAAATCCATTGTCATCAGCAAAGTCAATTCCTTTGAAAGAAATGCCATACCCTTCGTCATAACGATCTGGAATGTAAGTCGCCACGTTTGGATAATAGGTTTTTAGATACGAAGAAACAAGAGAAACTGCCGTGGTTCCATCGACATCATAATCACCAAAAACAAGAATGTTTTCCTCGTTTTTAATTGCTTTTTCGATGCGTTCGACCGCTTTTTCCATATCTTTCATCAAATAGGGATCATGCAAATCTTCTAAGCTCGGACGGAAAAATCGTCTGGCATCTTCAAAAGTTTCAATCCCGCGTTGCACTAACAAAGTGGCCACAAAATCTTCTACATTCAACGCTTTCGCCAAATGTTGTACAGTTTCTTCGGAAGGTTTTGGTTTGAGTGTCCAACGCATATGATTTTTGGATTATAAAATTTAGGAATTCAAAAGAGTAACTACCGCTAATTCGCTAATTATGTCTGTCGATTTAATTTACGAATTAACGTTTTAACTCTATTTTTTCAACACTAAGGCACTTCCGTAAAATGCAATTCCGTCCCAACCGGTTTTCATGAAGTTGCGGATATTCTGGTGATCGGTTCCATTTGGATTGCTTAAAACATCTTCGTAATAATACGCTCCAAAACAAGATAATGTAGCTTGTTCTGATAAGTTTTGGATTTCGGCGAAAGCTAATAATTTACAAGAACCGGAGTTCTCTCCCGCTGCATTGTGTTGCGTTCCATTTTCGAAAGCAGTAGGCATAAAATCATAGTTGGCTTCAATTACCGTAATGGTTTCTGCAAATGTGATGGCTTCAGGAGTTGTATTTAATTTTTCTAAAAAAGCAGCTATAGTCATATTGATTTAATTTGTTAGAATTGTGAAGCAATTGTTTTTGCGGCAAAAATTGCACCATCCATATAACCTGGATTTTGGGTGGCCGTTTCTGCTCCAGAAACATACAGTTTTTCATTTAAGAATGGGGTTTTAAATATAGAATGTCCATTGTTTTGGTGTGCTAATACGAGTTGCTCATACGGCTGAAATGTAAGTGGCTCTTGCCTCCAAACGTTTTCATAATAGCCCACATAATTGGTGGCTTCTGACCCAAAAAAAGTCGTTAATTGTGCAATTACTTTCTCTTTACGTTCCTCTAAGGAAAGTACTGCGGTTCCACCGTTTAGAAATCCTTTCAACGCAAAACCGGAATTATCAGCTGTACTGTGGTCGTACATTTCCTGAACAATACTGGCTTGGCTGAATAAGGTACCGGAATAGTTATTTTGTTTCCAAAAAGGTGTTTTATATTCCACAGCGAATTTGATAGATTCGCCCATCCAAGTATGTGTTTTCTTGGCTAGTTGTGTAAAATTTTCAGTTAAATTAGGCTCGAAAACTACTGAGTTTACTAATAAATTAGGTGGAATAGTGCTAATCACTTTATCGGCTGAATAGCTATTCCCATTTGAATCCACTAGGATTAATTGATTGTTTTCCTCTTTGATAGCCGTAATTTTAGTACTTGTTTTAATGTTTTGAATGCCAATTTCAATACTTAATTTGTCAATTAGTGCAGCAGTTCCACCTTCGATACGAAAAGAAGGTTCTTCGGAATCGGATATTTCAAATTTTTGTGGAGGAACAAAAGACATGGTTTCAAATAATGAAATACCTTTTGTATGTTGTCTAAAATAGGGGAGTTCTAAAGTGTGAAGTACTTCTAAAAGATGTTGGTGTTGGTTTCCAAACCAAGTTGCACCCATTTCCATCGTCACTGCTGTTGTGCCTGTTATGGTTTTTATGCGGCCTCCAATTCGGGTATTGCCTTCCAATATCAGTACTTCAATTCCTTTTTTTTGAAGTAAAAAAGCAGTGTAGAGCCCACAAAGTCCCGCACCGATTACAACAACTTTTTCCTTTTTCATGATTTTTCTTCCTCCGAAAATTTTCTTTTTTTAGGTTCTTTTATTATTGGTTTTCCACCCACAACTACAACAATTTCTCCTCTCGGCGCTATTTTTTCAAAATGAGTTAAAACTTCTCGTACGGTTCCTCGAACATTTTCTTCGTGCAGTTTGGATAATTCTCTGCACACACAAATCGGTCTATCTTCTCCAAAATAAGTGATGAATTCCGCTAAAGTCTTTACTAATTTATGTGGAGAGACATATAAAATCATGGTGCGGGTTTCTTCGGCTAAAGCCAAATAACGAGTTTGTTTTCCTTTTTTATCAGGTAAAAACCCTTCGAAAACAAATTTGTCATTGGGTAAACCGCTATTGACTAATGCGGGAACAAATGCCGTTGCTCCAGGTAAACATTCTACCTCAACTCCATTTTCAACGCAGGCTCTTGTCAATAAAAAACCGGGATCAGATATGGCAGGAGTTCCTGCATCAGATATCAAAGCAATATTTTCTCCGGCTTTCAATCTCGAAATTAAATTCTCGATGGTTTTGTGTTCGTTGTGCATGTGATGGCTGTACATGTGTGTGCCAATTTCGAAATGCTTTAATAATTTTCCGCTCGTACGGGTATCTTCGGCGAGAATCAAATCGACTTCCTTAAGAATCCGAATCGCCCGAAAAGTCATGTCTTCGAGATTGCCAATAGGCGTAGGAACGATGTATAATTTTGACATAGCTATAAATTACCTTCAAATAGTATTGAAAATGGGTATTTGTTCAAATGTATATTCAGAAAAATTAAACGATATTTATAAGAATTTTTTCTCTATAATATCCATAAATCGTTCTTCGTAATCTTGTTTTCCTTCCCAGTTATTGTAATCTGGTTTTACCATTTCCTGAATGAAATCGCGAGTTTCATAGAAAGTATTGAACGTGATCAGTTGGCTTAATACACGGTTGTAATCCTCGCTGCTGTTTCCAAAAAGATGTTTTATAAACGCCAAACGGTCATTCAAATCGATGTTGATTCCTTTGGCTAATTTATCGTTCAAAGAAACTGTTTTTGGTTCCGCTTTTTCTGTAGATTCTGTTAAACCATTTTCTAATTGTGGCTCTTCAGCCGGCAGTACTTCTTTTGGAGTTTCAATAACTATTGCTGTGGGAATATTGTCGACTTGCTGTTTCTTTACAAAAAGCGTATCGTGGTAATTGCCACCTAGTAAATCCTCAAAAGAGATTTGGACGGCTTCTGTTTTCTTTGGTATTTCCAACTCGGTCTGTACTTCTTTTTCCTGTGACAATTCAAAAGCAGGTTCAAAAGGCGCTTCAGTTTCCATTGTTTCTTCTTCTATTTCCATTTCCGTGGCCGTAACTATTTCTGGTTTTGCCACAGTTTCTTCTTCTTGCTCGGCCGCTTCAATCACTTCTTCTGTTTGTTCCAAAGGCATTTCATCTGCATCTTCAGCAACAGTTTTCTCCGTCATTATTTCTTCCTCATCAATTTCCTCAGTTACCGTTTCCTCTCCCTCAACAGCGCTTTCTTCTTCTGTTGTAACAGCTTCTTGTTCCGCAGAAGGAGTTTTTTCTTCGGTTTGTTCCAAAGTCGTTTCAGTAGTTTCTTCTACAGCAGTTTCTTCAATTACAACTTCTGCTTGCGGTTGAACCGACTCAGCTGTATCATAAATAGATTCTATTGCTTTGCTGATTTCCGTTATACCAATAGTTGGTTTTGCTTCGCTAAAATGTTCGTCCACAAATCGTAAGACAGAAAGTTTTTCGTATAATTTCTGTGTTTCCAAATATAATTGATTGATGTCAGATTTATTTTTTAACTGTAATATTCTGTGTGCAATGCTGATTAAATCGGCTTCCAATTTTTTTTTCATAACTTTTGAAATTATAGTGTGTTAGGCGGGTCTTGTTTGATGTGTTTTTGTATTCTGTTTTATATCATGATCTAAAATGAGATCATTTGAGTAAAAGATTTTTATTTTTTTAAATAAGTGCTGTCAAATCCTCGATTTGATATAAATTTTATACTTTTGAAACGACGTAAAAGTATAAAATTTTTAAGTCGGTTTGTCTATTACAAAGTAATAAAAACTATTCATTTTTTAAGTCAGAAAAATACAAAATGTTTCTCGAAAATACAGTAAATCATAAAGAACAATTTGGTTGGATCGAAGTCATTTGTGGCTCCATGTTTTCGGGTAAAACCGAAGAATTGATTCGTCGTTTGAAAAGAGCGCAGTTTGCCAAGCAAAAAGTAGAAATTTTTAAACCGGCAATCGATACGCGCTATGATGACGAAATGGTCGTATCACATGACGCTAATGAAATCCGTTCCACTCCTGTTCCTGCTGCCGCAAATATTGCTATTTTAGCACAAGGTTGTGATGTAGTAGGCATTGACGAAGCACAGTTTTTCGATGATGAAATTGTGAAAATTTGTAATGATTTGGCCAATCAAGGGATCCGAGTAATTGTTGCCGGATTGGATATGGATTTTAAGGGAAATCCTTTTGGTCCAATGCCTGCATTAATGGCAACTGCCGAATATGTGACCAAGGTTCACGCCGTTTGTACCCGCACCGGAAATCTCGCTAATTATAGTTTCCGTAAAACCGATAATGATAAACTGGTTATGTTGGGCGAAACCGAAGAATACGAGCCTTTGAGTCGTGCCGCGTATTATCATGCGATGCGCAAAGATCAGGAGAAGTAATTCTCTCCCCAACCCTCTCCAAAGGAGAAGGAGCCGGAACTGGATTGAAATATAAAACCCTTTCAGAGTTCAAAATTCTGAAAGGGTTTCTTTTTAATTAAAGATAGATTCTAATTTAAAATCTAAGTCTGGAAATAATTTACTTTGGATGCTATCTTCCTCAATTAACGGATGCATTCCTATGAACTCGTTGTCTTTTAAAACATATATAAAAACCGTTTTATCGGCTGGGTTTACAATCCAATATTCAAGAACTCCTGCTTCTTCATATAAATCAAATTTATACTTCATTTCTTTATTAGAATTCCCTGGGGACAAGATTTCAATCACTAAATCGGGTGCGCCAATAGCGCCTCGCTCATCAATTTTAGAATCGTCACAGATAACACATAAATCAGGTTGTATCACGGTATAAATTTCTTGATGCAATGTAGCTTTCTTTTTGGCTAATAAGCGAACATCGAAAGGAGCTGCAAAAAGATTACAAGGATGTGGTTTGAAAAAATTATATAAAACACCTGCCAACTCCATGGAAATTCTTTGATGTATAGTACTTGGTGCGGGACTCATCTTAAAGATCTTCCCTCTTAGCAATTCTAGTTTTTCCTGAAACTGCCAAGTCAAGTAATCCGCATAGGAATAGGTTTTATTTAAATCTAATTGATTGATGTCCGTTATCATAAAACTTCTTTTTCACAAAGTTACTAAAAAAAATACTTCGTTTTTAATGTGCTCAACAACAGTGTATTTTTATTTATAAGGTTCAAATTTGACATTGGATTCGGAGTATTTCATTGCTTGAACATTTCATAATCCTCAATCTAAAATCAACAATCTTACATCTTCTTCCTCATTCTCGCTACCGGAATATCAAGTTGTTCTCTATATTTTGCTATAGTTCTTCTGGCAATTGGATAGCCTTTTTCTTTCAGGATTTCAGCTAGTTGATCGTCCGGAAGTGGCTTTTTCTTGTCTTCTTCCTCAATGGTATTTTGAAGAATTTTTTTGATTTCTAGTGTTGAAACATCTTCCCCTTGATCGTTTTTCATAGATTCTGAGAAGAACTCCTTGATTAATTTAGTGCCATAAGGCGTTTCTACATATTTACTATTGGCCACACGAGAAATTGTCGAAATATCAAGACCTACCATATCAGCAATATCTTTCAAGATCATTGGTTTCAATTTGGTTTCATCACCATCTAGGAAAAATTCTTCTTGATAATGCATAATCGCATTCATGGTTACAAAAAGTGTTTCTTGACGTTGGCGAATCGCATCAATGAACCATTTAGCCGAATCCAATTTTTGCTTGATAAACTGAACTGCATCTTTTTGTTGCGCCGATTTATCACGAGAATCCTTGTACGTTTGCATCATTTCCTGATAATCTTTAGAAACGTGCAGGGAAGGAGCATTTCGCCCGTTTAAAGTTAATTCCAGTTCACCATCTACAATGCGGATCGCAAAATCAGGTACTACATTTTCCGTCACTTTATTGTTTCCGGTAAAAGATCCGCCTGGTTTTGGGTTCAATTTTTCTATTTCATGAATGGCTTTTTTCAGTTGCTCATTCGAAACACTGTATTTCTGAATTAACTTATCGTAATGTTTTTTGGTAAACGCATCAAACTGATTTTCGATAATATCAGTCGCTAGTTCTACAGATTCTGTTGGTGTTTTGTGTTTTAATTGCAACAACAAACATTCCTGTAAATCTTGCGCACCTACGCCGGAAGGTTCCAGTTCATGAATTACTTGTAGCATTTTTTGCACCATCTTTTCATCGGTGTAAATGCCTTGGGTAAACGCCATGTCATCGACCATATCAGCCACGCTGCGACGAATATAACCCATGTCATCAATACTTCCCACCAAAAATTCAGCAATATCTCGCTCTTCATCATTCAGGATAAAGGTGTTCAACTGATTGATTAAATCTTGGTGAAAACTCACTGGCGCTGCAAATGGCGTTTCGCGATCGTCATCATCGTCACTGTAATTGTTGGCCTGTGTTTTATAATCTGGAGTTTCGTCGTTGCTTAGATACTCATCAATGTTGATGTCTTCGGCTTCAATGCGCTCTGATTCGGCGTCATCATAATCGTCATAATCTTCGTTTTCGAACTCGTCTTTCTCGTATTCATCTTCTTCTTTTCCAGTTTCAAGCGCTGGATTTTCATTCATTTCTTCGAGTAATCGTTGCTCAAAAGCTTGCGTAGGCAATTGAATTAACTTCATCAACTGAATTTGTTGTGGAGATAATTTCTGGGATAATTTTAAATTTAAGAATTGCTTTAGCATAAAAAAAGGGACTGAGTTACTGAGTAACAAAGTTACAAAGTAACATATGTTAACGAATTATAATTATTTTTTGTGTTTCTGTTTCTGTTTTAAAACTTTGAACCTTTGTGACTTAGAACCTTAGATACTTTTAATTAAAATTCTGCATTCATTGGCGTTCTTGGGAAAGGAATTACGTCGCGAATGTTTGTCATTCCCGTTACAAATAAAACCAATCTTTCGAATCCAAGTCCAAAACCAGAGTGAACTGCTGAACCGAATCTTCTAGTATCCAAATACCACCATAATTCTTCTTCATCAATTCCTAAGGCTTTCATTTTTTCAACTAAAACATCAAAACGTTCCTCTCTTTGAGAACCTCCCACAATTTCTCCAATTCCAGGGAACAAGATGTCCATGGCGCGAACCGTTTTTCCGTCTTCGTTCAAACGCATGTAAAATGCTTTGATATTTGCTGGATAATCAAACAAGATTACCGGACATTTAAAGTGTTTTTCCACCAAGTAACGTTCGTGTTCACTTTGTAAATCAGCGCCCCATTCGTTAATGATGTAATTGAATTTTTTCTTTTTATTTGGTGTACAATCTCGCAAAATGTCAATTGCTTCGGTGTAGGATACACGTTTGAAATTGTTTTCCAAAACAAAGTTTAATTTGTCAAGCAAAGCCATTTCGCTTCTTTCAGCAACCGGTTTAGATTTTTCTTCGTCTAACAAACGTGTTTCCAAGAATTTTAAATCCTCAGGACATTTGTCCAAGGTGTATTTAATCACGTACTGAATAAAGTCTTCAGCCAAATCCATATTGTCATTCAAATCATTGAAAGCCACTTCCGGCTCAATCATCCAAAATTCTGCAAGGTGACGCGACGTATTTGAGTTTTCCGCTCTAAATGTTGGTCCAAAAGTATAAATTTGGCCTAAAGCCATCGCAAAAGTCTCTCCTTCTAGTTGTCCCGAAACGGTAAGGTTCGTTTCTTTCCCAAAGAAATCTTCTTTATAATTCACTTTTCCGTCTTCAGTTCTTGGCGTTCCGTCAAATGGCAAAGCGGTAACTTTGAACATTTCACCCGCACCTTCCGCATCCGATCCGGTGATGATTGGCGTATTCACATACACAAAACCTTTCTCTTGAAAATAGCTGTGAACCGCATACGATAATACGGAGCGTACTCTCATAATCGCTCCAAACATATTCGTACGAACTCTTAAATGCGCATTTTCACGCAAGAAATCCAAGCTCGGTTTGTTCTTTGGTTGTATCGGGAATTTCTCTGCATCAGAGTCTCCAAGGATTTCTAGTTTAGCCACTTGAATTTCAAATTTCTGTCCGGCACCTTTGCTTTCTACCAACGTTCCGGTAACGGATATAGCAGCTCCAGTCGTAATTCTTTTCAAGGTTTCGTCTGGCGTATTCTCAAAATCCACCACACATTGAATATTATCAATGGTCGAACCATCGTTTAAGGCAATAAATTGATTGTTTCTAAAAGTTCTCACCCATCCTTTTGCATTTACTTCATGAAGCGTCGTGGTACTGTTTAGTAAGTCTTTAACTTTTGTATGTCTCATTTTATGTATATAGTTGATATTAAAAATTGTCTTATAACCGAACTGCAAATATAAATGATTTGTTTGTAATTGTCACGGTGAGAAACGAAGCATTCCAAAGCTGTTTTTGTTTTTTGGAGCTATTTCCCGCTATCCATTGCAATCTTATTGTTTTTTGAAAACAAAAACAATAAGGATTTCCATTTCTATCGGGGCTAGGGAGTAGTGGGTACAAGAAAATTTTGTGTTTATTTTGTCATTTTGTGCAACTAGTCAGTTAAAAACTGACAATCACATCCTCAAAGTTGGAAACTTTGCGGAGCGGTTTATTTAATTTAAGCCCTATTTTAGTCTTTTTTCTCTATTTATTTTGTCATTCTGAGGAACGAAGAATGGCTGTTTGTTACATAATTTGCGAGGATTCTTCCATTGTAAGAATGACAAATTATGATTGAAAATTACTGTTGCAATTCTATGTGTGACCACTTTGAAATTTAAAACTTAAAAAACTGCACAACACTTTGTATTTTTGTGCCATGAACGATAATTTTGTAAAAGAATATTTTGGAATCGGAATTCAAAATGGTAAAACTCCTGAGAACTTAGGGGTATTATGGCGCACAGCACAAAACTTAGGTGCCAGTTTTATTTTTACGATTGGAAATCGCTATGCTAAGCAAGCATGTGACACGCACAATGCAGTAGATTCAATACCTTATTTTCATTATGAAAATTTTGAGGATTTCTATAACAACTTACCCAAAGGCGCTCGCTTAGTAGGTGTGGAACTGGATGAAAATGCTACTGATTTAGAAACATTCGAACATCCAAGACGTTGCGTTTATTTATTAGGTGCGGAGGATAATGGTCTTACCAAAAAAGCGATTGAAAAATGCCATTATTTAGTAAAATTCAAATCTGAAAAAAGCTTAAACGTATCCGTTGCAGGAAGTATTGTGCTGTATGATAGAGGCCTAAACAAACCCAGATCATAAAAAAATTCCCGCTCTGAAAAGCAGGAATTTTAGTAGTTGATTCTGGGGATTTATTGATTATTCTCCATTTCTAAAATCAAATTAGCAATAAGAGCGGTCCATCCTGTTTGGTGTGAAGCACCTAGGCCTTTGCCAGTGTCACCATCAAAAAACTCATAGAAAAAGTGCTGGTCCTTAAAATGCTCTTCTTTTGAGAAAACATGGTTTGGATCATCAGAATGATATTGAAACTTACCTTCCTCATTTCTTTCAAAAAGCTTTATTAATCTTTTAGTCAGTTCGTTTGCAATTTCGTTTAAGTTCAGTTTTTTGCCAGAACCAGTTGGGAATTCATATTGATATCTAGGGCCATAAAAAGTATAATATTTTCGTAATGATTGTATAATCATATAGTTTAATGGCATCCATATTGGGCCTCTCCAATTAGAGTTTCCTCCAAACATATTAGAGCGACTTTCGCCTGGCTCGTATTGAATTTGGTGTGAACCATTGAAGACAAAAGGATGGTCTTTATGGTATTTAGAAAGGGATCGAATCCCATATTCTGACAGGAATTCATTTTCGTCCAATAAACGTATTAGAAGATGCTCAAGTCTAAACCCACGCATAATCGAAAATAGAAAATTTCCATCTTTATTAGCCGTTTCTAAGTTGGATATTAATGAGGCGAGATCTGGACGAGTTCTAATAATTTCGTTGGCTCTTTTTTGAAAATCTTTTAATTCTTCAAATAAATCTTTATGCATAATTTCAACTGCAAACATAGGGATTACGCCTACTAGGGAACGAACTTTTAGACGCTTAGTGGTTCCGTTCGACATTTCAACAACATCGTAATAGAAATTGTCTTCGTCATCCCACAACGAAAGATCTTTTTTTCCAATGTGGTGCATTGCCCATGCAATATTCAAGAAATGCCTGAAAAATTTAGCGGATATTTCTTCATAAATTTTATTCGTTTTGGCTAATTCAAGTGACATGCGCAACATGTTTAACGAGAACATGGCCATCCAACTCGTAGCATCTGCTTGTTGCATTTTTTTGATGCCTTCTGGCATGTGGTTGCGATCAAAAACACCAATGTTGTCTAGTCCTAAAAAGCCACCTTCAAACAAATCTGTTCCACTGGTATCTTTTTGATTCACCCACCACGTAAAATTCACGAGGAGTTTTTGGAAAGCGGTTTCTAAAAATTCAGTATCAGTTTTACCAGTGCGTTTTAAGTCTTTTTCATATACGGTCCACACAGCCCAAGAATGAACTGGCGGATTCACATCGCTAAAATTCCATTCATACGCTGGAATTTGGCCATTAGGATGCATGTAGCTTTCTTGCAAAACCAATAGAAGCTGCTGCTTAGCAAAATAAGGATCAATTTCAACAAATGAAGCCATGTGAAAAGCAAGATCCCAGGCGGCATACCATGGATATTCCCATTTATCAGGCATAGAAATTACATGACGGTTTGTTAAATGTTGCCAGCTCGTATTTCGTTTGTCAGAGCGATTTGGAGATGTCTCTCCTGGTCCTCCAAAAAGCCATTTGAATACATCGTAATAATAAAATTGTTTGGTCCACAATAATCCTGAAAAGGCACTTTTAGCAATTTCTTGCTGCTCTTTTGGGATATCTTTACTGATAATTTCACTATAAAATGTTTCGCACTCTTTTTTTCTAGCTTCAATAACGGTATCAAAATCAGTAAAAGGGTTTTCTAGCGGAACATTACTCAACCGTATTTTTACGCTTTTTTCTTCTCCAGGTTTTAAATCAAACTGATACCAAATGGCAGCTTTGGTTCCAAATTTTTCTGGGTTTACAGTAGGTTCGTCACTCACTACATGATTGTTGATTCCATCTTTTACAAAATCATACTCATTTGGAGCATTATATATGCGCTTGTTGTTGGTTTCGTTTTCACAAAAGAGTTGCTTTCCTTCATGGTGATAAAAGTAATAGGATCCGTTTCGGCTACTCGTAGAAAGGATGGTGTTAGGTGCTACAGACTCCATATTTGGTCGGGCATGTCTATCGTTGTGTTTCCAGAAATTACGAAACCATATATGAGGAAGTACATGAATTGTAGCGGTTGTCGCTCCCCTATTGATGACGGTAACTTGCATCAAGATGTCATCGATATCGGCTTTTGCATATTCGATAAAACAATCAAAATAGGCATTATCAGTAAAGCTATCCGTATCTAATAATTCAAATTCTGTTTCTTCCCGACTGCGATTATTTTTATGGACTAGTTCACTATATGGGAACTCGTTTTGAGGATATTTATAAAGGTATTTGTTATAGGAATGAGATGGTGTTGAAACTTGATGAAAGTACAACTCTTTAACGTCCTCTCCATGATTGCCTTGATTATTGGTCAAACCAAATAAACGTTCTTTGAGAATAGGATCTTTTCCGTTCCAAAAAGCAGGAGCCAAGCACAAAATCTCTCGCGAATCACAAAAACCTCCAATTCCTTCTTCTCCCCATCGATAGGCGTTACTTCTAGCTCTATCGTGGTTTATAAATTCCCATGCATCTCCGTTCTGGCTGTAATCTTCACGAACAGTTCCCCATTGTCTTTCGGCTAAA
The DNA here is from genome assembly GCF_004349135.1 of Flavobacterium sandaracinum. Lineage (GTDB taxonomy): Bacteria > Bacteroidota > Bacteroidia > Flavobacteriales > Flavobacteriaceae > Flavobacterium > Flavobacterium sandaracinum. Next base: position 17,764 of record NZ_SMFN01000021.1, read on the forward strand.
TAAGGCCCCCATTTTTTCCAATTCCTGTAATTATCAGAAACGGCTAATTTTTGTTCCTCAGAAATTTGGTGCGTCATATTTTGCAGTCTAATTGTTATTTTTGAACTTGAAAAACAAAACTGTTGCTTTTGCGCAAATAGCAAAATAGTTTTTATTCTACAATCATTTTTTTATATCTGTATTTTGGTAAAAATAAGATTTATTTTTTATTTGTACTAAAGCAAAAAGAGCCCATATTATTATTCCAGAAAAAGCTTCTCATTTTGAAAATAAGAAGCTTTTGGGTTGATATGAAAATAGTAAAAAACAAATTTTTATTTTGCTGTTAATTTTACAAATTTTTATGTTTTTGAATGTGAATGTCCATTTGTGGAAAAGGAATATTAAGGTCGTATTCTGGAAATTTAGTATATACTTTTTCATTCATATCGAAAAACACATTCCAATAATCAGCAGTGTCCACCCAAACTCGCACTGTAAAATTTACAGAACTATCTCCTAGTTCTGACAGACCTATAAAACTAATAGGCTCTTTTAAAATACGTTCGTCATCAGCAATGAATTGGTTTAATGCTTTTTTGAAATTTTCAACATTATCGCCGTAGGCAATTCCAAACTTCCAATCGACTCTTCGCAACGGCTCTGCTGAATAGTTGATTAAAGCTCCGGTAGAAAGAGGACCATTGGGGATAATTACTAACTTTTTATCGGGCGTGTTTAGTAGCGTCGAAAAAATGTTGATTTCTTTTACAGTACCTGTAAATCCTTGCGCTTCAATAAAGTCACCTATTTTAAAAGGTTTGATGATGAGAATAATAACACCACCCGCAAAGTTTTGTAATGTTCCTGATAAAGCTAGTCCAACCGCTAAACCAGCGGCACCAATAATAGCAACAAAAGAGGTCATTTCAATACCAATCATTCCCATGACGGTAATTATAACTAAAGCTTTTAAAACAATATTTGTTAGACTTGTTAAAAAAGGTATTAGAGATTGGTCTATGGAGGATTTTGCTAATGATTTTCCAATTGCTTTTGAGATCATTTTAGTGACCCAGAGGCCAATTAAGAGGACAATAATTCCTCCTATTAATTTGGGTGTATATTCTATTGCGAATTTTACAATTTTATCTAAATACTCTTTTACTACTATAACTTGCTGATCCATTTATATAATTTTAATTTCTACTTATTTGGCTTTTCTAATCCGCCCCTTTTTTTAAAGGGATAACAGGATTTTATGGTTTAATCTATTTAGGTATAATTCCTAGTAGCTTTACTTTGCTTTTTCCCTTAAATTCAAAAATTAAAAAAAAATGTGAATTAGGGGCTATTGATTCATTACTACCTCAGGGTTTTTGCCTTGGGGTAGTCTATTTATAAATACTATACAAATATTTACATAAAAGGAATTGTTTACTCTATTGGTGTTATTTCAAATGTACCAATTTTAAAATTTATTGCCAAAAACTTGTCGCTTTCAAATCAAAAATCCCGTTTAAGAGACGGGATTTTTGATTTGAAAGACAACTATTTTGTTTAATCTAATACTACTCTTGTTCATTTGGGTTGTTCAAAATATCGATTTTTGGTTCGATGAATTCTTGCTTGTTGGTTAATGATTTGTTTAAGGTAAGGACTAAGCAAGGCAACAACATCAAGTTAGATAACATACCAAAAGCGAGTGTAATGGCAATCAATCCTCCTAAAGCGACTGTTCCTCCAAAATCAGATAACATAAAAACGGAGAAACCAACAAATAATACCACCGAAGTATAGAACATACTGATACCCGATTCTTTGATGGTAGCGAAAACTGATTTTTTAATCTTCCAGTTGTTGTGTTTTAACTCTTGTCTGTATTGTGCCAAAAAGTGAATAGTGTCATCTACAGATAGTCCAAATGCGATACTGAATACTAAAATAGTAGAAGGTTTTAATGGAATACCAAAATACCCCATTAATCCAGCAGTAATTACTAGAGGTAATAAATTTGGAATCAAAGAAACTACCACCATTTTGAAAGAGCGGAACATGAAAACCATTAGCAACGAAATCAGTAGCACTGCAAATAATAGCGAGCTTACAAGATTGTCTAATAAATACTGTGTTCCTTTTTCAAAAACTAACGCTTTACCAGTCAGCACAACATTGTAGCGGTCTTTTGGGAAAACAGTATTGGCTTTCGCCAAAAGCTTATCTTCGATTTTAGCCATATTTCCGGTACCAATATCCCGCATGAAAGTAGTGATTCTAGCCACTTGTCCCGTGCTGTCTACATAACTTTTCATCAAGTTGTCCTTAGTATTTTTGGTCGCGTTCTTGGCGTAACTCAAAATGAAACTTTGTTCTTGCGAACTGGGCAAATCATAATATTCAGGATTTCCGTTGTAGTAGGCTTGCTTAGAATATTTAACTAAATTTAGGATTGAAATAGGTTTTGAAAGTTCTGGAATTTCTTCGATAGTTTTTTGAAGTTCGTCCATTTTGTTTAAAGTAGACAACTTCATAACCCCTTTTTTTCTTTTGGTGTCCACCGTAATTTCAAGAGGCATAATTCCATCAAATTCTTTTTCAAAAAACAAAATGTCTTTAAAAAAACTTGTATTTTTAGGCATGTCCTCAATTAAACTTCCTGATGTTTTTATTTGTAAGGCTCCAAAAAGGCTAATGGCAAACAAAAGAAGAGCCACAAGGTAAACATAACGCCTGTTGTATTTCACTGTTTTTTCAATCCAATTGATAAACACGCGAGTATAGTTGCGGTTTAAATGTTCCAAGTGCTTTTGCTGCGGAACGGGTTGATAACTGTAATAAATAGGGATTACGGTCAAGCATAAAAAGAATAGCGAAACAATGCTCAAAGAAGATATAATTCCAAACTCTTTCAGCAGTTGGCTGCTGGTAATGATAAAAGTAGCAAATCCAGCAGCTGTGGTTAAATTAGTCATTAAAGTAGCTGTTCCTACTTTGGTAATGACACGTTGCAAGGCTCTGGCTTTATTGCCATGTGCACTGAATTCTTGTTGGTATTTATTGGTTAGGAAAATACAATTTGGAATCCCTATGACAATAACTAACGTAGGTACTAATGCGGTGAGTACGGTAATTTGATAATTGAATAATCCTAATAAACCAAAAGTCCACATCACACCAATAATTACTATTAAAATGGCAATTAATGTGGCTCTAAACGAACGGAAAAAGAAGAAAAATATTAGAGAGGTCAATATCAAGGATGCGCCAATAAACAAACTTATTTCGCTCACAATACTCATGGCATTAAGCGTTCTAATGTATGGCATTCCAGAAACGCGCAAGTCGATTCCAGTTTCTTTTTCGAATGCATTTATCTTTGGGATAAAGTCATTTACAATGTAGTCCTTACGTTTTGCGGTGTTGACAATTTGTTTGTCAAGGTAAATGGCGGAACGAATACTTCCGCTTTTCTTATTGAAAAGTAAGCCTTCATAAAAAGGCATGTTTTGAAACAGGTCTTTTTTGATGCCATTCAAATATTCCTCACTGTTGGTCTTATTTGTGTTTACAAAAGGAACAAGTTCAAAAGTTTGTAAGGAGTCATTTTTTTTGAGCTGCTTTAAATCATTGATAGAAACGACTAAATCTACTTCCTTTTGTGCTTTTATTTCGGTCATTAATTTGTTCCAAGCGGCAAAGGCTTTTGGTGTGAAAAAAGCGTCATCTTTTATTCCAACAACAATTAAGTTTCCCTCTTCACCAAATTTCTCTAGAAAGCTGTTGTACTCAGTATTAACAATATTGTCATCGGGTAATAAATTAGCCTCGGTGAATGAAAACTGAATATTTTTCCACTGTAAGGCTAAAAGCACTGTTATCACGACAATAATGGATAACATTAAAATTCTATATCTAAGGACAATTCGAGCTATTAATTCCCAAAATCCCAAACTAAACCACTTGTTCATAATTCCTATTTAACGGCTGCAAAGGTAGTTAAAACGACTATAAATCACTGGTTTTAACGGAAACTTTTCGTGCTTTTATGAGACGGATCTTAAGCATTTTTTATTTTACAATTAAATAATTTTGTGCGATATAAATTATACATTTGAACTCCGCATCTTTGTTTTTTTAGAGTGAAGGGTGAGTACATAAAAAGGACTATGAAGAATTATAAAAACACTATTTTTTATTTGGTTGTAACAGGTGGCTTCACAGCTTTAATGTATTGGATTATAACTAAAGGCAAACATTTAGAAGTGGCTAAAACAATAGAGACACCGGCTAGCGGAAATGGTTCTTGGGGCGATTTTTTGAGTTCGATGCAACACAATTTTCAGGATCCTTTGGCTATTTTATTAGCCCAAATTATAACTATTATTCTTGTTGCTCGTGTCTTTGGTTGGATATTCAAAAAAATTGGCCAGCCCTCCGTAATTGGGGAAATAATTGCCGGAATTGTTCTTGGACCCTCGTTATTAGGGATGTATTTTCCAGAATTTTCTGCAGCCTTATTTCCCGTTGAATCTCTGGGTAATTTAAAGTTTTTGAGTCAGATAGGATTGATACTTTTTATGTTTGTCATAGGAATGGAACTCGATTTAAAAGTGCTGAAGAACAAAGCCAATGAAGCGGTGGTAATCAGCCATGCCAGTATTGTTATTCCTTTTGCACTCGGAATTGGTCTTGCTTATTTTGTGTACAATCGATTTGCTCCCGAAGGTGTAAAATTCCTTGCTTTTAGTTTGTTTATGGGAATTGCCTTGAGTATTACTGCTTTTCCGGTTTTGGCCAGAATTGTGCAGGAACGTGGGATTCATAAAACTAAATTAGGAGCAATCGTCATTACCTGCGCAGCGGCAGATGATATTACGGCTTGGTGTATTTTGGCCGTGGTAATCGCCATTGTAAAAGCGGGAACTTTCGTCAGCTCCTTATACATTATCCTGCTTGCGGTTATTTATGTGCTAGCTATGATTTACATTGTAAAGCCATTTTTAAAAAGAATTGGGGACTTGTATGGTTCAAAAGACACCATTATCAAACCAGTTGTAGCTATCTTTTTTCTCGTTCTAATCATTTCGTCTTATGCCACTGAAGTGATTGGGATTCATGCCTTATTTGGAGCATTTATGGCCGGAGCTATTATGCCAGATGTTCCAAAATTTAGAACTATTTTCATAGAAAAAGTAGAGGACGTAGCCTTGATACTTTTACTGCCGTTGTTTTTTGTATTCACGGGTTTAAAAACTGAAATTGGTCTGATCAACGATCCGTACCTATGGAAAGTTACCGGTTTTATTATTTTGGTAGCTGTAGTAGGGAAGTTTTTAGGTAGCGCTTTGGCAGCTAAATTTGTAGGTCAGACGTGGCGAGACAGTTTAACCATTGGAGCCTTGATGAACACCAGAGGTTTAATGGAATTGATTGTCTTGAACATCGGTTTAGAACTGAAAGTTTTAACGCCCGAAGTGTTCACCATGATGGTCATTATGGCTTTGGTTACCACTTTTATGACTGGACCAGCTTTAGATTTAATCAATTACATTTTTAAAACAAAAGATGGTGTTGAAATTCTGGAGCCAACAAACCATAATAAATACCGCGTTTTAATTTCATTTGGAAACAACGAAAAAGGAAAATCGTTGTTGCGCTTGGCCAACAGTCTAATTAAAAAGCAAAAAAACACCTCCAGTATTACGGTAATGCATTTGTCTTTGAGTGATGAGATGCACACTTTTAATATGGATGATAAAGAGAAAAATAGTTTTTACCCAATTGTGGAAGAATCGCAACTGCTGAAACAGGATATCACGACCATCTTCAAGGCAACGATGGATATTGAAACCGAAATTGCTGACGTCGCCAATCAAGGCGATTATGATTTGTTATTGATAGGTTTGGGAAAATCTATTTTTGAAGGTACCATTCTGGGTAAAGTAATTGGTTTTACAACTAGAATAATCAATCCAGATCGTTTAATTGATAAGTTCACCGGAAAGGAAGGCTTGTTTGAAAATTCTCCTTTTGATGAAAGAACCAGACAAATTATTTCCAAAACCAAAATGCCAATCGGGATTTTGATTGATAAAGATTTACAACAAGTCAAACATGTTTTTATTCCAATTTTTAGTCCAGAGGATTCGTTTGTGATTGATTATATCCAAAAATTAATTTACAACAATAATACTAAAATTGTTATTTTGGATGTTAATGGGTATGTCACTACTAATTTTGTAATCAAGAGTGCGATTGATTCATTGGAACAAAAATATCCAAATAACATTGGTTTGATAACGGATAAAACTATTAAAAAGGAATTTTTAGACCAACAGGATTTAATGTTAATTAGTCTTGAAAGTTGGAAACAGTTAGTTGATTCCAGAAGTATCTGGCTCAGCGACGTTCCTTCCGTATTAATTTTAAAACAGTAATATGAATTGGATTTTATTGATTATTGGCGGCCTTTTTGAAGTTGGTTTTGCCACTTGTTTGGGCAAAGCCAAAGAAAGCACCGGAATGACAGCAACATTATGGTTAGGCGGATTTTTAATTTGTCTTGCCATTAGCATGGGCTTACTTTATAAAGCCACACTCACTTTGCCCATAGGAACTGCGTATGCGGTTTGGACAGGGATTGGAGCTGTGGGAACGGTATTAGTTGGAATTTTTGTGTTCAAAGAGCCAGCTGATTTTTGGAGAATATTTTTCATCACCACGCTAATCAGTTCTATTATTGGTTTGAAATTTGTCTCGAGTCATTAATAGGTTTTGGTAACTATACTAGGAAGTCATTTGTTTTTTATCCCTGCTTTTTGAACTATAGTCATTTTACTTACCAGTATTTTATCACAGCTTAACTACACAAAACTATGTAACAATATGGGTAAAATTCGGTCTTATTGCCAATAAATAATTCAAACTTTATAAAAATGATTTTAACAACAACCAATTCTGTAGACGATTATAAAATACTTGAGTATAACGGAATAGTTTCTGGAACTGCTGTAAACATGCAAAAAATGGGATTGACTTTTAATATGCAAAAATACTATGCAGAAATTAGCGAAAGTATAGCTGATGTAAAAGATCAAGCATTTGCTAATTTAAAAGTAAATGCCGAGAAAATGAATGCTAATGCTGTGGTAGGAATTCAAGTAGATGTAGAACTTAAAAGCGGTGAAGGGTTAATTGCGGTTATCATTACTGGAACCGCAGTAAGCATAGTGAAACGATAAGTAGTATAAAAGATACAGCTTACTGTTTGTTTACTAAGTACAAGGAGTTTCTTAACATCAGATGGTATATATAATTAATCGGTTAGTCATAGTTGGCTTTAGTGTATTGCTCAATCACAGAAATAGTTCCATTCAAAATCTAATGAAATCGTAAAAACCCGTCCTATTACAATAACAGAACGGGTTTTAATATGAGTTGAACTGGAATTACACCTTCATAATTTCGTAACTAATAAATTGTAATTAGTATTTGCAATATCCTAAAGAAACAAAAATTATTGCTAAAAATTTAATATTACTCAATAAGTTTAGCACCATTTTTAAATCTTGAATACTCTATTAATACTATTTTTCCATTGTTTTCTTGTTTAAATATTCTTTGGATTGAATCTGTTTTTTGAAATAATTCATATCCATTCTTAAAAATTTCCGTACAAATTATTAGTCTATTTAGTCGGTCATATTTTAATTTTCCATTTGAATATTGAGTATCTTTTTTTGTTTCAAAATGAAGTTTTTGGGATTTTATGACATATCCAACTAAAAATTCTCCATCATTACGGTCATGAAAACTTTTTATAGTCTCAACCATCCCCTCATAGTCTCCTGTATTAACCCTCTCAGTTTTTACTTTATATTTGAAATTACCAATTTTTTCATAGGAAGTGCAACTAAAAAAAAGCATACAATAATTAAAAAAAATATGTTTTTCATAGTATTTAATTATTTTGGTTTATTGCTTTAACTCCCAAAAATATATTTCAGCAGCCCCCGCTGGCGGGAGAGTCTGGGAATAGTAAATCTATTAATTTATTCTTCGAGTAAGTAGTACGTTTTCCATTTTAAATACGTTCCATCATTTAGTTTATGAATTATATATACGCTATTAGTGGATTGATAGCTGTTATTTTGGAATTCTTTTAGTGTTATATAATTTAATCCCTTTAAAGTCTTAAGCTTCTCTGGTTTTATTCCTTTAGGAGAGAAAACGGTAGAGCTGTAAAGAGAGAATATAAATGTAGGGATGCCAAGACTGGTCGCAAGACCATTTTTAGACTTTCTAATCCCTTCTTCTCTTTCATACTTAGTTTTATAGCCCTTTAAGTAAAAGTTAAACTGAGCTTTTGTCATTGATTTATTTATGCAAAAATTTGCTACAGACTTATCATTTAAATTGATAAATACTGTAGTGTTTAATTGATTCTCGGCCTCTTGGGAAAATGACATACAAAAACATCCAAAACAAATAAGGATAATTAATTTTTTGATTATTGGCATTGCGGATTTGAATTTTGAAAATTAATAATTAGGTCGATAATTTTCTGCGCTGAGTTTGAGATAAATTTTTCCAAGCCCTCCGCTCTACCGAGTATCATGATTTCGTATTTATTTAAACCATTCTTGCTAAGTGAACTTACTAAAATTCTCCCGACTTTTTCTGAAAAAGTATTAATATTTAAGTGATCAATGGGAGTATCAGGAATGTATTTTAAATAGCCTACTTTTTCAGTAGTTGCATTTTGTGTAATCACATAAAACATAAAATAAGGGTTTTTTGTAGTATAACTATTCAATAATAGGAGGTATGTAGTGTATTCGTCTCTCTTGACTATTTTAGTAAAATATACTTCAAAAGAAAGCTAAATACACTAGAACAAACCTCAATAATATTATTCATTAAGAATTATCACGAGCGGGACGCTCGCGTCAGCAGGGGTTAATAACGTTCAAGTAAAATTAATAGGTTATATGAATTACTTCCCATTTTAAATAGCATCCTTCCTCGGACTTGTATATAAAATACATAGGATAGCCTTGAGGAAATAATTTATCTCGAAATTGTTTCAAGGTCAAAATATCAATACCTTCTAATGAATTTATTTTCATTGGTTTATTAAGACTAATAAAGCTTCCAGTAAAACTGGGTATTCCCGCACTATTACGTTCTCGTGGGTCATTATAATAATCATTCGTTGCTTTATCTCTTGCTACTTTTGTTTGGTATTTTTCGACATAAATACTGAAGCGGGCCTCTGTTGAATCCCTATTAACGTATATTTTGTTTATTGCTTTATCTTTTAAATCAAAAAAAAACATTAATTTCCTTTTTTTCTACCCCGTTTTGTGATGAACATGAAACAGTAAATAATAATAGTAATATACTTTTTATTTTTTTTAGTGCTATTGACATTTCGGATTGTTTTTTATAAAGTTTTTATAAATTTCTAAAATTCTCACTCTTTCTGCTTGAGGAGTAGCTACCCATGCTGCTGTGTATTTTTAGTTTAATGTATTCGTTTCCCATTTTAAATATTTACCATCCTTTAATTTATGAATTATATATGTTGGAGAAGTTGTTTTGTAGTTATTTTCTCTAAATTGTTTAACCGTAATGTAGTCAATACAATCTAAGGATTTTAATTTCTCTGGTTTTATATCAAAAACATAAAAACCAATCGAAAAACGTGGCAAACCAGCACTGTTTTCCTCAATGAGATTTTTATAATGTTCATTCATAGCTTTATCTCTGGATTTCTTTGTTTGATATTCTATTATATGTATATTAAAAAAGGCAGTAGTGGTGTCTTTATCAATATAATATTCTTTTAAGGCTTTATCATTAATATCTAAAAAAATCGTTATTTTCTGTTGATTTGATTTTTGTGCAAAAGAAATGCAGCAGAAGCTTAATAATAGAAGGGCTGTTTTTACTGACATGGTGTGTTGTTTTCTATAAAATCAAAATAAATTTTTAAAATTTTCACTCTTTCCACTTGAGGAATAGCCGCCCAAGCTGCTGTAGGTTGCGGTGGTAAGCCTGTAAGTGGATTTGGCTCACCCTCACCCATAAGCCCTATCCAAGCCAAAGCGTTGTAAACATCCTCACTTTGTGAACTGTCGAATTGTTTCATAACGTCTGTTATTATGTTACGCGAAAGTTGTGCCATATATTCATGCTGTGGCTCTGAAGGAGACTCTCCAAGTGGTATTTCATATCTATACATCATATAATAATGAGCAATTTTTTCTTCATTATTCTTAATACTTTCAATAAAATCAGATGACCACGGGATTTCTCCTTTTCCCGAGAGTATTAACAATTTTCTATAAGTTTCAGCATGAATCATTTCATGAATAAAAGTTATTGCTATGTTTAATGGGGGTGTATTTAACTTATTGGGATTAAATTTAATTTCAATTAATGAATTTATTGGCTTGTAGGTTACGGCGCCTGCAAGAGAATATTGTGTATCTACTCCTACACTTAACTTTAAGTCAACTACGGAAAAATCCGAATCATATTCTTTTAAATAATTATTAAAAGTAGGTGCCTTACCTAATTTTTCATAAACTTCATTTAAACAAGGGTTGTCTTTAAATGATTTATCAACAATTACTTTGTATGTTAAATCAACATCACTACCTTCTTTTATTGAGTTAATTGCTTCAATAGCAAACGCTTTACTTTCATCGCTCCACACATTGTCTATTTGATATTGGATAATTTGATTGTATGAATTAGGGTTGTCAATAGCCCATTGTTGCTGCTGCAAAGAAAGACTATTATAAAAAATGCCAGTATTTTTTATATCAAAACTATTTTCGGCACTCAATATAGGGATTGTAATATATTGTTGGTAATTTTCAGTATTGGTATCGTCTGTTGGATAATCACTATTGTCGTAGCCACCACCACCTCCTGTACCGTAGGGATCGCCAAAACCACCATCACTTCCTGTTGAACCACTTGTTCCATTACTTCCTGTTGAACCACTTGTTCCACCACCACCAGTACTACCACATGCATCAGGTGTTAATACTTTAACTGGTCTAGAGGGTTGAAACTTGACACGACGCACCAGGTAAATGATGTTGTGTACTACCTTGATAGGGCGCTGAACACCATAATTGATCAACATATACGAAACATTCTGATTCTGTGGTTCGGTTCTGTGGTTTGTTATTATTAAATTTAGCCGCTTTTTCTAAACGATTCATTTGAATTTCACCTTCAAAATTTAATAATTGATCTTCTGATAATATAATATTATTAGGTGTATATTTTAAAATGTATGCTTTTGGATTAGTATTAATTTCTTCTTGTATAACTAAATTTTCAAAACTTAAATTATCAGTAGCATTATTTCTTTTTATTGCCATTGTATAAGAAATAATATTATTTAATTTTATTTTTTTTACATTGTCGTTAGTAATGATAAAATCGTTTTGTTTTTTGAATGCATTTTTTTTTGTAATCAAATTTCCACCTACTTTTTCAACTAAGTTTTTAAATTTAGAATCTTTTACCAAAAGTTCTTCAAATTTCATTTCAGTAATCGTTGCTTTACCATTTGAAAAATTACTATTTTCCTCATATAAATCTTCACTACAACTAAGTAAAATTAAAACTAAGCCAAGAAGAACTGACCTACATGAATAGTTTTCCAGTTGTTTGTTTGTTTGTTTTCATTTTTTGGTTAATTAATATTTAATAAAAATAGGATTTATTTTATAAGTTACAATACCCACTTTTAGTGATATTTACAAAAAAACAAAAAACCCGTCCTATTACAATAACGGGACGGGTTTCAAATATAAGTTAAGATGATTTTACACCTTCATGATTTCGGCTTCTTTTACTACCAAGAGTTCATCTATTTTACGGATAAATGTATTGGTTAGATTTTGCACTTCATCTTCGGCAGATTTGCAAATGTCCTCTGAAGTACCGTCTTTCTCTAATTTTTTGATTTCGGTATTAGCATCTTTACGAGCATTTCGAATACCTACTTTAGCGTCTTCAGCTTCAACTTTGGCTTGTTTTGCTAGATCGCGTCTTCTTTCCTCTGTCAATGCGGGAACGCTAATGATAATTACATCACCATTGTTCATTGGATTAAAACCAATGTTTGCAATCATAATTGCTTTTTCAATGACTTGCAGCATGTTTTTTTCAAAAGGCTGTAAAGTAATGGTTCTAGCATCTGGAACACTAATTTTTGAAACTTGAGAAAGCGGTGTTGCAGATCCGTAATAATCTACAAAAACACTTCCAAGCATGGCTGGAGATGCTTTTCCGGCACGAATATTCAAAAATTCTTTTTCTAAATGCGCAATAGAACCCGTCATAGATTCTTTAGTACTGTCTAATATAAATTCAATTTCTTCGGTCATAATTTCTTAATATTCAGTGTTCGGTATTCAGTGTTCAGTTTTACTGTATTGTGAACACTGAAAAGTTTATTTATACGTTTACTACAGTTCCTATGTTTTCTCCTGCACAAATTTTCAATAGATTTCCAACTTTGTTCATGTCAAAAACTACGATTGGTAATTTGTTTTCCTGGCTCAAGGTAAATGCAGTGGTATCCATTACATTCAATCCTTTTTTAAGCACATCATCAAAGGTGATCGTATCAAATTTAATTGCAGCTGCATTTTTTTCCGGATCACAATCATACACTCCATCCACACGAGTTCCTTTTAGGATTACATTAGCATTGATTTCTATGCCTCGTAAAACAGCAGCGGTATCCGTTGTAAAATAGGGATTTCCTGTACCTGCGCCAAAAATCACAATTCTTCCTTTTTCAAGATGACGATCTGCTCTTCTTTTGATATAAGGCTCTGCGATGGACTCCATTTTTAATGCGGTTTGCAAACGGGTTTTCATCCCTTTTTCTTCCAATGCTCCTTGTAATGCCATTCCATTGATAACAGTGGCCAGCATTCCCATGTAATCGCCTTGCACACGATCCATTCCTGCACTGGCTCCGGCAACTCCTCTAAAAATATTTCCACCACCTATAACAATGGCAATTTCTACTCCTTTATCATGAATTTGCTTGATTTCGTCAGCATATTCAGCCAATCTTTTTGGGTCAATTCCGTATTGCAAGTCGCCCATTAAAGCTTCGCCACTTAGTTTCAGAAGAATTCTTTTGTATTTCATGTGTGTGTTGAGTTGATTGGTGCAAATATAGAATATTCTTTTTTTCTAATATAATGTTGCTTAAATTTTATAAAGTAAGTTTTTCGTGTGATTTTTTTGCGGCTTCATAGCCAATGTTGAAAACGGCATTCATTTTTACTTTGCTAGTTTCAAAGGTGCTGTATAAACACAAATCCTTAGGCTCTATAACCCAATCACAAATGTTAAATTTATGCCTATTTGAATTTGCCGAAAGAATATCAAAAGCTCGAGTAGTAACTGCCTTGATAGAATTGAGATCTTTGGCTTCAATTTTTTGAATTGGACTCACATAAACCCCTATTACCGTTTCACATTGTCCTTGTAAAATATCAGTAGGAAAATGATTTAGGATGCCACCATCACTGTAAATATTGCCCTCTATTTCATACGGGGATAAAATTCCAGGAAAGGCTGATGAGGCTAAAATTGCATCAACAATTTTTGTGCTTGGACTAAATATTTTTAGTTTCCCCCGAATCATATCCGTAGCTGTTATTTGAATAGGGATTTTTAAATCGCCTAAAACGGCATCCTTGAAAATACTGTGAAAATAACTTCGAAAGGATTCAGAATCAATTAATCCTGCTTTTTTGAACGTTAAATGCTTCCAATGAAAAAGATAAATGGATTTGAAAAATTCTAAAATTTCTTCCGGACTTTGTCCCCAAGCATATAATGCACCAACAATGGATCCCGCACTCGTGCCTGCTATTTGCGAAGGCTTAATATTTTGTTCTTCTAAAAATTTTATAACTCCAGCGTGTGCTAAACCTTTAGAGCCCCCGCCAGAAAGTACCAATCCTATCGACTTTGTTTTTAAATCCATTGTAACTATTTGTTATAAAATTACTCTTTTTGACCAATTGAATGTGATGTTTGTTAGGTTTAAAATTCAAATTTATGGTAACTTTGTTAAAAACAAAATATTCATTATGAAAATTCCAATAGCTAAAGCATTGTTTAATAGTCATTCCTATTTAGAATATAGAAAATTAATTGCCGATTTATTGCTTGAAAAAAAATCAACCGGAAACGAACAATCAGAGGATTTAACCCATTATAGTGAGTTGAATGAAACCCGAATGAACCGTTTAGACAAAACGATTAAAATAACAGACGAAACCGCATCTAAACTAAAGGCGTTAAACGGAGAATACATTTGGTTGATAATTTCTGAAGGTTGGTGCGGTGACGCTGCACAATTGCTGCCTATCATGAATATGATGGCAGTGGAATCTGGTAAAATAGAATTGAGAATTGTACTGCGGGACGAAAACGAAGAGTTGATGAATTTATTTTTAACTAATAACAAAAAAGCAATTCCAATACTAGTATTTTTAGACAAAGAAACAGGAAGTGCTTTAGGAAAGTGGGGTCCAAGACCGCAAGCTGCAGTAGAATTGGTCGCGGATTATAAAAAAGAATTTGGAGTTATTGATGAAACACTAAAAACCAATTTGCAACTTTGGTATTTGCATGATAAAGGTTTAACTACGCAAAAAGAATTGTTGGGTGCAATGCTAGAATTAGATGCACAAAATGAAAGCTAAATTTATTTCTTAAGTTTAAAAAAACATAATTTTTGTCTGGAACGAGAATTAATTTGATGCTTCAAATCCAAATCCATTACAGGTTTTCTTGAATTTAATTTTTTATATATAAAAAATTTCGTAAATTGCTATTTGCTAGACAAGTATATTATTTATTTTCTTTTTTTAGGTGGTTGACGATTGTTTAACAATTAAAAAACATCATTATGAAAAATTTATTTGAAAGGGTTTATGACTATTTATCGTACTTGCTATTTGGAGGTAAGGATGTAGCTAATTATTAGCAAAAAAAATACAATAGCCCATTAGACAAAAAAGTATGGTTTAAAACTACTTTAATTTTTTTAGAAAAAACACATCGCAAGTTCAATCACAGGAGTTGTCATGTGTTTTTGCTTTTTGAAGACTATTTTAGCTCAAAAAGTAATTAAAGAAAGTCCGAAACTGATGCTTCCGGTATCTTTTTGATTATTAATAGGAATCGCGTAATGGCTTAGTTCAATAAATATAATCAGATCGTCAGGTGTTTGAACACCCAAACTTATTTTTTTATAATCTCCCATTAAATCCCCTCGGCCTAGCGCCATTGCTTTTCCTAAACCTAGTTGTAATGCAATTCGAGTGTCCTCACTAATTTTTGGACTTAATTTTAGATTTGCGAAAACGGGAACAATAACTAATTTATCAGCCCATTTCCAGTCTATTCCAGAATTGATTCCCAAAGCAATCCATTTGTTGTAATGCAATCCATAGCCTATTTTAGTGTTCAGTCCATCGGGTAGGAACCAAGAGTTGTTTTTGTTTTCATTTGGATTTGTTTCCCCACGTTCCGGATTTCCTTTAATAGGGAGGGCTACATCAAATTGAATGTAGGTAAATTTTTTATTTTGAGAAAAAGCAGAAAAAGTAAATAAGAATGCTAATAGGATTAAAAGTCTCAAAACATTAATCATTGGTCACTAAATTCTCCTCGAATGTTTCAGCAGCTATAGCTTCATTTACGTCGTAATCTCCAATTTTGGTTCGGCGTAAAACAGTTAAGTGTGAACCGGAATGCATCGCTTTTCCAAAATCAAAAGCAAGGGAACGAATGTAGGTTCCTTTGCTGCAAACGACTCTGAAATCAATTTCAGGAAGCGCGATTCGAGTGATTTCAAATTCGTGAATGGTTGTTTTTCGGGTCGCAATTTCAATAGTTTCTCCTGCTCTGGCATGTTCATACAAGCGAACGCCATCTTTTTTTATAGCCGAATAAATAGGTGGTTTTTGATCGATTTCGCCCAGAAATTGCTTGACAGTTTCATGAATTAAAGCTTCATCAATATGATCTGTTGGAAAAGTTTGGTCTATCTCCGTTTCTAAGTCATACGATGGCGTTGTGGCTCCAATATAAAATGTTCCGGTGTATTCTTTGGCTTGACCCTGAAGTTCGGTGATTCTTTTGGTAAATTTCCCAGTACAAACCAATAACAATCCAGTTGCCAAAGGATCCAAAGTTCCAGCGTGACCAATCTTGAATTTTTTAGGCAGATTCAGTTTGGTAATTAATGCCCATTTCAATTTATTCACCGCCTGAAATGAAGTCCAATTTAAGGGTTTGTCAATGAGTAAAATTTGTCCGTTTTGGTAATCTTCGGCTGTCTTCAAAAGGATTTATTTAAAGTATGAAAAGTAGATCAATAAAAAGATTCCTACTATTATTCGGTACCAACCCCAAGGTTTGAAACCGTATTTTTTGATGATTTCAATGAAGAATTTAATCGCGATAATGGCAACGATAAAAGCAACAACGTTTCCTATCAAGAACAATTGTATGTTCTCGTTTGATTTTAAAATCAATTCGTAGCCTTTCATTTGTGACGTTTCGTAGGTTTTTAAGAATACCGAGTAACACGTTACTGCCATCATTGTTGGCACGGCCAAAAAGAAAGAGAATTCGGCTGCTGCATGACGCGTTAATCCTTGTTGCATTCCCCCAATGATTGAGGCAGCGGAACGACTTGTTCCCGGCATCATTGCTAAACATTGCCAAAAACCAATAATTACTGCTTTCTTTACAGTGATGTCTTCTTCTTTGATAACTGTTGGGTTTTGAAACCGACTGTCGATAAAAAGTAAAATAACGCCACCTAAAATTAATACTATCGCAATGGGGATTGGATCTCCAAGAACGGCTTCAATTTTATCATCGAATAATTTTCCTAAAACCAATGCTGGAATTACGGCATAAACTAATTTAAGATAAAAACTGAAGGCAACACTTTTGGAAGAGAAGTCGAAAAATTTCTTCCAATACAAAACGACAACCGCCAAAATGGCTCCAAATTGAATAGAAACCTGAAAAAGCTTTACGAAATCATCTTCTTGAATTCCAAAATAAGAACTCATGAAAATCATGTGAGCGGTCGAGGAAACGGGAAGATATTCGGTTAATCCTTCAATAATAGCAATTAAAAAAGCTTGTAATGTATTCATTATATAGTGATCAGTATTCTGTTTTTAGTATTCAGTTGATATAGTTTGCTTTGTAGTGCAACTTATTACTCATCACTGTTTGCTATTTTTTTAGGATTCTTGAGAATGGCATATATAGTTATTCCAAAACCGATTAAAACGGTTGTTGGCGCCAATCGAATTCTTCTAAAATTGAAGATGTCTTCACTAAATACATTAGGATCGTCACTTCCTCCGCCTGACATTAGAATAAATCCCAAGGCAATGACTCCGATCCCAATTAATAAGATTTTGTAATTTATTTTATCAAAAAGAAATTCTGGTTGCTGTTCGTTGTTTTTCATTTATGCTGAATTTAGTTCAGCATCTAAAAATGCCGAATGATAATGAGTTTATATTAATCAACTAATAAATACTAGTAAAGATCGTCTGTTCTTAAATTCAAGAAACGCTGTGTTGCAAAGTACGTGCTTAACCAAGTTATGACAACGCCAATTCCTAAAACACCCAATAGCACCAAGCCAATCATAGCTTTATCTTCTAAAATACCAAGATTTGGAAAGCTGGTTTCAACATAAATCAAAACACCAATTAATGCTAAAACAGCCATAAACGCTCCAATCATTCCTAATTTGATGCTTCGCATTACAAAAGGTTTTCTGATAAAGGCTTTGGTAGCTCCTACCATTTGCATGGTTTTGATGATAAATCGGTTCGAATGTATCGATAAACGCAGCGAACTATTGATTAGTAATACGGCAATCACAGCAAGGAATCCGCTGATTATTAAAATCCACATACTCACTTTTTTGATGTTGTCGTTCACTAAATTCACTAATTGTTTGTCATAAACAATATCCGAAATCATAGCGTTTTTGCGCAAGCCAGCTTCAATTTTTGTGATGCTGTCTTTCACTACGTAATCACCTTTTAAATGAATGTCATAAGAGTTTTGCAATGGGTTTTCACCGAGAAACTCCATGAAATCCTCACCAATAATATCGGTATGTTCTTTAGCAGCAGCTTCTTTGGTAACGTACTTGTATGATTTTACAAAAGGACTTACTTTTATTTGGGTACCAAAAGCTTTCACAATACTGTCATTGGCTTCGTTCTTGAAAAAAACCGTCATGGCAATATTTTCTTTAAAATCGTTGGCTAATTTTTTAGAATTTATAATGAAAAGTCCCAATATTCCCAATAGAAATAAAACTAAGAATACACTTAGCACTACTGAAAAATAAGAGGAAATTAACCGGCGTTTTTGAAAATTATCAAAGGAAGAACTCATAGTTTATTGAAATTATTGGGTAAAAATAATAAAGAATTTCTTTAATTGAAGTTAATAACGTTCAAAGTTTCAACTTTCGTACAATAAACGTAAATTTGGCACCTGAAAATAATCATTTTCAGAAAAAATGATGCAACAAGTAATTCTGTTGCTCTGAATCCTAAATTAAGACTTGAGTAGGCAACAGCATGACTCCATAAAGAAATAAAGTAGAATGAAATACAATCCGAACGAAATAGAAGCCAAATGGCAGAAATATTGGTTAGAAAACGAAACCTTCAAAGCCGAAAACAACTCAACAAAACCTAAGTATTACGTACTTGATATGTTTCCTTATCCATCTGGAGCGGGTTTGCACGTAGGGCATCCGCTGGGATATATTGCCTCTGATGTGTATTCAAGATACAAAAGACACCAAGGTTTTAATGTGTTGCACCCAATGGGCTATGACAGTTTTGGGTTGCCTGCGGAACAATATGCGATACAAACAGGTCAGCGTCCGGAAGATACAACTTCGGTAAATATTGACGGAGGAACGGATAAAGAAGGAAATAAAATTGCTGGATACAGAAAACAATTGGACAAAATTGGATTCTCTTTCGATTGGAGTAGAGAAGTCCGCACTTCAAATCCCGATTATTACAAGCATACACAATGGATTTTTATCCAATTATTCAATTCTTGGTACAATAAAAACAGCGATAAAGCCGAAGATATTTCGACTTTAGTTTCCATTTTTTCAACAGGAGGAAATGCAAATGTAAACGCAGTTTGCGATGAAAATATCGAAGTTTTTTCAGCAAATGACTGGAACGCTTTCGCAAAAGAGACTCAAGAGAAAATTTTGTTGCAATATAGATTGACGTACTTAGCAGAGACTGAGGTGAACTGGTGTCCGGGTTTAGGAACAGTTTTGGCTAATGACGAAATCGTAAATGGCGTTTCGGAACGTGGCGGTTTTACAGTGGTGCGCAAGAAAATGACCCAATGGAGCATGCGAATTTCGGCTTATGCAGAACGTTTGTTGCAAGGTTTGAATGATATCGACTGGAGCGAAAGCATCAAGGAAAGTCAAAGAAACTGGATTGGAAAATCCGTAGGTGCTACCGTAGAATTTAACGTTCAAAATTCGGAAGCTAAAATTGCGGTTTTTACAACAAGACCTGATACTATTTTCGGAGTTACGTTCATGACATTGGCTCCAGAACATGAATTAGTTTCACAAATTACGACTGCAGAACAAAAAGCAGAAGTGAATGCCTATATAGAAAAAACATCAAAACGTTCCGAAAGAGAACGTATGGCCGATGTAAAAACCATTTCGGGTGTATTTACGGGAGCGTATGCGGAACATCCGTTTACGAAAGAACCAATTCCGGTTTGGATTGGCGATTATGTTCTAGCAGGTTATGGAACAGGCGCAGTTATGGCAGTTCCTTGCGGTGATGAAAGAGATTATGCTTTTGCTAATTTCTTTAAAGGGCAACAAGGTATGTCTGAAATCAAGAATATTTTTGATAAAGATATATCCGAAGCTGCTTTTGGAGCCAAAGAAGGATTTCAATTAGTAGATTCTGATTTTCTAAATGGATTAGATTACAAAAAAGGAACTCAAAAAGTTATTACCGAATTAGAAAAATTAAACCAAGGAAAAGGAAAGACGAATTACCGTTTGCGTGATGCCGTTTTCTCTCGCCAAAGATATTGGGGAGAACCATTTCCGGTATATTATGTGAATGGCTTGCCACAAATGATTGATACTCAATACTTGCCAATCATTCTGCCAGAAGTAGAGAAATACTTGCCAACTGAAGACGGTTTGCCACCTTTAGGAAATGCAACAATTTGGGCTTGGGACACCGAAAACAATGAAGTTATCAATACAGATTTAGTAGATAATAATACCGTTTTTCCTTTAGAATTGAACACTATGCCGGGTTGGGCGGGAAGTTCTTGGTATTGGATGCGTTATATGGATGCGCACAATGAGAGTGAATTTGCAAGCAAAGACGCTTTGGCGTATTGGGAAAGCGTGGATTTATATATTGGTGGAAGTGAACACGCAACAGGCCACTTATTGTATTCTCGTTTTTGGAATAAATTCTTAAAAGATAAAGGTTTTGCACCAACCGAAGAACCGTTCAAGAAATTGATCAATCAAGGGATGATTTTGGGGGAAAGTGCATTTGTTTATATTGTTTTATTACGCTCAAAAACAACTTTAAGTAATTCATTTTTAAGTGATAATGATTCGGATAGTGATGATTTAGAAAATTTATTAAAAGCATCTACAGCACCGAAATCTCTTATAATAAGTGAAGAAATATATAATGATATAAAAATTGATAATCGTAATGATTTAGTTGATGAATGGATCAAAAATAATACTTCGGGATTAAATAATATTCAAATTCATTATTCTGGTGAAGGAGTAATTAAAACAAGTGTTGATATTTCTCTATTAATTGGAAATTCTAATATTATTGATAAAGAAAAACTTAGAAATTGGATGCCACAATATAGAGGAATTCCTTTTCTTGAGGAAGATGAAGATTATATTGTTAAAAGAGAAGTCGAAAAAATGTCGAAATCTAAATACAATGTCGTAACTCCGGATGATATTTGTAATGAATACGGAGCAGATACGTTGCGTTTGTACGAAATGTTTTTAGGACCATTGGAACAAGCAAAACCTTGGAACACAGCCGGAATTTCGGGAGTTTTTGGTTTCTTGAAAAAACTGTGTCGTTTGTATTTTGATGATAACGGTTTGATTGTTACAGACGAGCAACCAACCAAAGACAACTTGAAATCATTACACAAAACAATCAAAAAAGTAGCCGAAGATATTGAAGGGTTTTCTTTTAATACATCGGTTTCTCAATTTATGATTTGTGTAAATGAATTATCCGCTCAAAACTGTCATTCTCGTGCTATCTTGGAACCTTTGGCTATTGTGATTTCGCCGTATGCGCCACACATCGCCGAAGAATTATGGTCGATGTTAGGAAATACAGGTTCGATTGCAACTGTTCCATTCCCTGTTTTTGAAGCTAAGTATTTAGTGGAAAGCGAAAAGGAATATCCAGTTTCTTTCAATGGAAAAATGCGTTTTACACTGGTTTTACCTTTGGATTTAACCAAGGAGCAAATCGAAGAAATTGTTATGAAGGACGAAAGAACCATCAAACAATTAGAAGGAAGAACGCCTAATAAGGTAATTATTGTTCCAGGTAAAATTATCAATTTAGTGGGGTAAATATCCAATATTGCAATAATCATATTAATCCAAATTCTATTTTTAGAATTTGGATTTTTTGATTCTAATAAATAAAAATCTGCGTAAATCCGTTTCATCTGCGTTATCCGTGTTCCATTTCACCAATGCCAAATTGACACAATAAAAAATTGGTTCAGATTTTGCTATTTCTTTCATAACTTTAAACATTACAATTAAAAAACAAAAATATGGGAATGGGTTATTTGATTCTTGCTGGAGCCATTATGCTTTTCAGCTGGTTAGTTAGTTCGAGACTAAAAAGCAAATTTGAACATTATTCTAAATTACAATTACAAAACGGAATGTCTGGTGCTGAAATCGCCGAAAAGATGCTTGCCGATAACGGAATACGCGATGTAAGAGTGATCTCGACACCGGGACGTTTGACGGATCATTACAATCCAGCAGATAAAACTGTGAATCTAAGTGAGGCGGTGTACAACCAGCGCAATGCCGCTGCGGCTGCTGTTGCGGCGCACGAATGTGGTCACGCCGTACAACACGCTGTAGGGTATCAATGGCTGACGATGCGATCTAAATTAGTACCAGTAGTGAATGTGGCGTCAACGTATATGCAGTGGATTTTGCTTGGAGGAATCTTGATGATGAAAACTTTCCCACAATTATTATTGGTAGGAATTATCATTTTTGCGGCAACTACTTTGTTTTCAATTGTGACTTTGCCGGTGGAATACGATGCGAGTAATCGTGCCTTGGCTTGGTTAGAAAATAAAAGAATGCTAACGCCCCAAGAACAAGCAGGAGCTAAAGATTCCCTGAAATGGGCTGCCAGAACGTATGTTGTAGCTGCTTTGGGATCTATTGCTACGCTATTGTATTACGTTTCCATTTATATGGGAGGAAGCAGAAGAGATTAAATTTTTTAGATCTTAGAGAAGTATAGTAAAAGCCGTTTGTACTACAAACGGCTTTTTTGTGTTCATATAAATCGAACAATCTAAAGTTGAATCTGTCTGTCGATTTGTTGGTCTAAGGAAATAAAGGTTTCTGTTCTGGAAACGCCTTCTATCGCTTGGATTTTAGTATTGAGCAATTGCATTAAATGTTCATTATCCCGACAAATAATTTTGATTAGAATCGACCAGTTTCCTGTGGTGTAATGGCATTCCAATACTTCAGGGATTTTCTTTAAATCTCGAACCGCCTCTGGATTTCGGGCGGCTTTGTCCAAATAAACCCCAACAAAAGCCATTGTGTTATACCCCAGAATTTTATTGTTCACCGTGAATTTTGATCCCGAAATAACGCCGGATTGCTCCAGTTTTCGCAACCGTTGGTGAATTGCCGCTCCTGAAATCCCTATTTTATTAGCAATTTGAAGAATTGGTTTTCGGGCATCTTCCATCAAGTCGCGTAAAATTTCTTTATCGATACCGTCAATTTCTACGATTAGGGAATTGATTTTCATGAGTTATTATTTTGAACTAAAATATCAAATTTAGTTTGAATTGGAAATCAAATTTAAGTAAAAAACGATTAAATTTAGTATTTGTTACGTTTTTTGTCACATCGAGCGTAGTCGAGATGCTACAATGATTCTTGACTGCGCTCGAACTGACAGTAGGTCTAGGTTATCGTTATCATTACTACACGATAAAGAACCATAATTTAAGTTTGCATTTAGCGCCAAAAAAAAACCATCCGAATTGCGAATGGCTTTTATTATATCTGTAAAGTATTTTCTATTTTCCTTTATTAGCTTCAATGATATACTTTTCTAAAGCCATTGTCATAGAAGGTGTTGCTGGAGTTGGGGCAAGAATGTCTACTCTTAAACCGTGATCCAATGCTTCTTTTTGTGTCGTACTTCCAAAAACAGCAATTCGAGTATTGTTTTGTTCGAAATCTGGAAAGTTCATAAACAATGATTTTATTCCGGTTGGGCTAAAGAAAGCCAAAACATCATAATATACATCGGCTAAATCAGACAAATCACTCATTACGGTTCTGTAAAAAACAGCTGGAGTCCAATCTACTTTTAATGCGTTTAGCGTGATTGGTGCATCGGCATTCAGTTGATCTGAGGCGGGCAATAGGAATTTTTCGTCTTTGTATTTTTTAATTAGCGGCGATAAATCAGCAAAATCTTTTGGTCCAACATAAATTTTACGTTTTCTATACACCACATATTTTTGCAGGTAAAAAGCGATAGCTTCTGATTGACAGAAATATTTTAAACCTTCAGGAACTTTAAAGCGCATTTCATCTGCTACTCTAAAAAAATGATCAACAGCATTTTTACTTGTTAAAATAATCGCTGTATAATGGTTAAGATCAATTTTTTGAAGTCGGATCTCTTTGGCATTAACTCCTTCTACATGAATAAAAGGTCTGAAATCAATTTTTACTTTATGCTTTTGTTGAAGTTCAAAGTAAGGTGAATTTTCCACCTTAGGCTCAGGTTGTGACACCAAAATTGTTTTCACTTTCATATATGACGTTTTCTAAGCACTCCCTTTTGTAAACCAATAATACATAAAATAATAGGGAGCTATTTCGAGAGCGCAAAGATATAAAATAAAATAAAACAACTTACCAAATATTAAATTTTGATAATTTTTTATTGAAATCAAATAAGTTAAAGCATTGATTAGTATTATGATAGCTATAATAACTATTGGGATATTTCTCGAAAAGGAGTCGTAATAAAACAAAATAATATTCAATGGCAGTATGAATAGTCCAATATAGGTTCTGTAGGTCACCTTTTGAAGGTTAAACTGCTCCATAAATTCTTCGATATTGAAGGACGTGGCTATTATTTTCTCAATCAAATATTTAGATAAAATAAAGAATACTAAAAACGTAAATATTTGAATGTACAGGATCCAGTCAGTCTTTGAAGCGTGACCAAAATAACTAAGCGATATTTGAATAAAAAACGCTAGGGAAATGATTTGGACGAAAAACAAACCGAGCGTAAAGCTACTCTTTAGATGTGCGCTGTCTTTGTATACTTTGGTATATTTGTTAGAAAAAATCAGGTTGGCAAAATCACTAAATCGATTTTCGAAAACAGATTTTGTGATAGCGATTATAGCAAATGACAGAACAAAAAGCACGGTTGCCCAGTCTTTATTCTCAGTTATTCTTGGAAGTAGTATATTTTCGATCATAACGCAACAAAATTAGTAATTTTTCTATCATTCTTTTTATTATAATTTTATTAAGGTTCAAATGGCATAAAAAGTTTACTTTTGCCGTGAAATTAGTCGAAATATGAATGATTGTATTGTTATAATTCCAACCTATAACGAAATTGAAAATATTGAAAGCATTATTCGATCGGTGCTTTCGCAAAAAAAATCTTTTCATGTTCTAATAATTGATGATAATTCGCCGGATCACACTGCTGATAAGGTTGTTTTACTTCAATCAGAATTTGAGGGTAGATTGTTTTTGGAAAAAAGAAACAAAAAGTCAGGTTTAGGAACCGCTTATGTTCATGGATTCAGATGGGCATTGAAAAACAAGTATGAATATGTTTTTGAAATGGATGCTGATTTTTCCCATAATCCCAATGATTTAGAAAAATTGTACAGTGCTTGTCATTTTGGCGATGCCGACTTAGCCATTGGTTCTCGTTATGTGACCGGTGTAAATGTTGTAAACTGGCCATTGAGCCGTGTATTGATGTCTTATTTTGCATCAGTATATGTCCGATTGATTACCGGAATGAAGATTCATGATGCTACAGCAGGTTTCGTTTGTTATAAAAGAAACGTCCTAGAAGACATCAATTTAGATAAAATAAAATTTGTGGGTTACGCTTTTCAAATTGAAATGAAATACAGAACGTATTGTAAAAAATTTCAAATCGTTGAGGTTCCTATCATTTTTACTGATAGAACAAAAGGACAATCCAAAATGAGTAATTCAATAATTGTTGAAGCCGTTTTTGGAGTTATTGCACTTAGATTAAAAAGATTAGTCAACACATTATAAGAAAAAGATACGATGAACAGGGTTTTAATTAAGAATGCCAAAATAGTAAATGAAGGAGTAATTTTTGAGGGCGATGTATTAATTGAAAATGACTTAATTGTTGAAATTTCACATAGTATTAGTGCAAAATCCTCTCAATGTAAAATTATTGATGCCGAAGGAAATTATTTGATTCCAGGAGCTATTGATGATCAAGTGCATTTTAGAGAACCAGGACTCACGCACAAAGGAGACATTGAATCCGAATCCAGAGCGGCAGTTGCAGGCGGAATCACTTCGTATATCGAGCAGCCTAATACGGTTCCAAATGCGGTTACCCAAGAGATATTAGAGCAAAAATATGAATTGGCTGCCCAAAAATCGTATGCGAATTATTCGTTTATGATGGGTGCAACCAATGATAATTTAGAGGAAGTTTTAAAGACAAACCCGAAAAATGTTGCCGGAATCAAAATATTCTTAGGATCTTCAACCGGAAACATGTTGGTGGATAATGAAGCTACTTTAGAGAAAATATTTTCCAGTACACCCATGCTTATTGCGGTGCATTGTGAAGATGAAACTACCATTAAAAATAATTTAGAGAAATACAAAGCAGAGTTTGGAGAGGATGTTCCTGTTACGGTGCATCACCTTATTCGAAGCGAGGAAGCGTGTTATATTTCATCTTCCAAAGCGGTTGCATTGGCCAAAAAAACGGGAGCCCGCTTGCATATTTTTCATCTTTCAACGGCCAAAGAAATGGATTTGTTTACCAATAAAATTCCTTTGGAAGACAAGAAGATCACTGCCGAAGTTTGTGTGCATCACCTTTGGTTTACCAATGATGATTATGCCACTAAAGGCAATTTGATTAAATGGAATCCGGCTGTAAAAACCGCTAATGATAGAAAAGTACTTTGGGAAGCCTTGTTGGATGACCGAATCGATGTGATAGCTACGGATCATGCACCACACACTTTAGAAGAAAAAAAACAGTCCTATTTGAATGCGCCTTCTGGTGGGCCACTAGTTCAACATGCTGTTGTAGCCATGTTTGAAGCGCATCATCAAGGAAAAATAAGTATTGAGAAAATTGTGGAGAAGATGTGTCACAATCCAGCTAAAATTTTCAAAATAGAAAAACGTGGTTTTATCAAAGAAGGCTACTATGCGGATTTGGTTATCGTTAATTCAGGTTTGCCTTGGAGCGTAAAAAAAGAAAATATTTTGGCTAAATGTGGTTGGTCTCCCTTTGAAGGATTCACGTTTAAATCCAGAATTACCCATACTTTTGTCAATGGACAATTGGTTTACACTGCTTTTAAAGTGAAAGACATTCGTGTAGGGAAACGATTATTATTTGAAAGATAAATTTTTTTAGATGGGAAAAACAATAACATTTATATTGATACTGACTCTTTTCATAAGTTGTAAGGAGGAACTAGTCCAAAAGCCGGATCGGCTTGTAGAGAAGGATGTTATGGTCAATGTTATGGTTGATTTATCTATTTTAGAAGCCATAAAATATCAAAATCCAGCTTCTTTAGATACCTTTAAAATAAATCCAAGAGACTTTATTTATAAAAAATATAAAATTGACAGCCTTCAGTTTGCAAAAAGTAATGTGTATTATGCATCAGATTATGAGGATTATAAGTTGATGTTTGAACAAATTGTAAAGCGGTTGGATGCCAAGAAAAAAAGCGCTGATTCGTTAGTGAATTTGGAAAAAAAGAAAAAGAACCCTATTCTATCAAAAAAGAAAAAGTCAACCTTACCTACTAGAGATACCACGAAATTAGATTAAGGAATTGTGCTGTTAAAGCATTGAAATCTCTTTTATGTACTGGTGAATATCTGTGAATTCTATTTTTAAAGTATTCTTTATCTTATGGTTGGAATAGGTGTTATCCGCGTAGGAGGCTGCTGCGGTAGCTCGAGATAATTTTCTTTTTTGTTGCAAAATATTCGAAACAAACCAATCCAATCTCCAAATTATTTCCATAAAAAAAGGCTTCGCTTCAGTTGTAGGTCTTTGCACACCCAATGCATCGGCCATCGTATTCAAAATATCACGAAAAACACTATTTTCGGCAATCAAGGTAAAGCGTTCGTTCTTGATTTCGGCTTGCATTAATTGATAAGCGATTCTCACTACATCACTAACGGCAACAAATCCCGTTGAACCTAGCGTATAAAATTTCAATCCGTTTTTTACTTTCGTAAAAAGTTGCCCACTGCCTTGCTCTTTAAAACTAGGCCCGAGGATAACTCCTGGATTTAAAATGATTACATCCAAACCTTCTTGTTGTCCGCGCCAGATTTCCATTTCGGCACCATATTTAGAAATGGCATAATCATTATGGTACTTTTCCGGATTCCACTCGGTTTCCTCAGTGATGAGTTTTTCATGCGGTAGTAAATCACCTAATGTGGCAATAGAACTAACAAAACAAAGTTTTTGGATTTGATAATCGATGCAAAAATTCACAATATTTGCTGTGCCTTCAATGTTCGTTTTTCGCAACACATCTTCATCTTTTGGATCAAAAGAAATCAAAGCGGCACAATGGTAAACTATGTCAATATTTTGAAAGGCGATTTCTAACGAAGGAACTTCGGTAATATCTGCTTGAATCCATTGGATTTGATCGAATAACGATTCCTTTTTATAGATAGCAAATAGGGATTTGGTTTTCTCTATTGAATTTACATTTCGATAAATAGCGCGTACTTTTTCTCCATTATCAATTAAATGAAGCAATAAATGTGCGCCTACTAAACCAGTTCCTCCTGTGACTAAAATCATGCTACGAAAATACGAATAATTTTTTTCGAATAACCTATTAAACAAATAACCTAATCCGCAATAAATTTTATCTTTGTGCAAATTGATTAAAAAAATGAAGAATTTTATTGAAGAAGTAACTTGGAGAGGAATGCTCCACGATGTTATGCCCGGCACAGAAGAACATTTGATGGAACAAATGCGTGTGGCGTATGTGGGAATTGACCCAACTGCCGATTCATTGCATATAGGACATTTAGTGGGTGTGATGCTGTTGAAACATTTTCAACTAGCGGGACACAAACCACTAGCGTTAGTAGGTGGTGCAACAGGAATGATTGGTGATCCATCCGGAAAATCGAATGAAAGAAATTTATTGGACGAACCAACCTTACGTCACAATCAAGAAGCAATAAAAGGACAATTGGCTCGTTTCTTGGATTTTACCTCTAATGCGGCTAATGCAGCAGAACTCGTGAATAATTACGACTGGATGAAGAACTTTTCTTTTCTGGATTTCATTCGTGATGTAGGGAAGCACATTACCGTGAATTATATGATGGCAAAAGATTCTGTGAAGAAACGGTTGTCTTCTGAAGCTGCCGAAGGAATGTCATTTACAGAGTTCACGTACCAATTGGTTCAAGGATATGACTTTTTGCATTTGTACAGAGAAAAAAATTGTACGCTGCAAATGGGCGGAAGCGACCAATGGGGAAATATTACTACTGGAACCGAATTAGTCCGAAGAATTGCTAGCGGAAAAGCATATGCATTGACTTGTCCGTTGATTACAAAAGCGGATGGAACTAAATTTGGAAAATCTGAAGGCGGAAATATCTGGTTGGATTCTGCCAGAACTTCTCCATATAAATTTTACCAATATTGGTTGAATACATCTGATGTTGATGCGGAAAAATACATTAAAATTTTCACTTTTTTATCTAAAGAGGAAATCGAAATTTTGACTGAAAAACATAGAGAAGCGCCACATTTACGTTTGTTACAAAAACGTTTGGCCGAAGAAACTACGGTAATGGTGCATTCAGCAGAAGATTTAGAAAATGCAATAAAAGCATCGAATATTTTGTTCGGGAATTCTACTTCGGATGATTTGAAACAATTGGATGAAGCGACTTTCTTAGATGTTTTTGATGGTGTTCCTCAAGCGGAAATCTCAAGAAATGAAATCGAAGCGGGAATCAATATAGTTGACGTTTTAAACGAAAAAACAGGCTTTCTAAAATCGAATGGCGAAGCAAGACGCGCTTTAACGGCAAATTCTATTTCAGTTAATAAAGAAAAAGTTACCGAAGATTTTGTGCTTTCGAGCAAAGATTTAATCAACAATCAGTTTGTACTGTTACAAAGCGGTAAGAAAAATTATTTTGTGGTAAGAGTGGTTTAAAGAACCATCAAGTTACAACCCCGAATATCAGAATTATCAAAACGTCCCAATACCTCGAAAGAGTTGTTGGGATTTTTTTTGCCTAAATCT
This sequence comes from Flavobacterium sandaracinum, assembly GCF_004349135.1. GTDB lineage: Bacteria > Bacteroidota > Bacteroidia > Flavobacteriales > Flavobacteriaceae > Flavobacterium > Flavobacterium sandaracinum. The sequence continues at coordinate 47,767 of NZ_SMFN01000021.1, forward strand.
TGTGTGGCTATAAACGAACAAGAATTGATATTAGCCAAATCAATCACGTTGATAGCGCCCGTTTTTCCGTCTGGAATATAAGTCAAAGCATCTTCGGTGTCACGAACTAGGATTTGTATCCAAGAAGGGCATTCAAATACGCCGTTTCCTAAAGAATACGCTTGCGAAAGCAATTCGGTCATTCCATATTCAGAATGTATTGCTGAAACGCCAAATCCTTTACACAATTGTTCGTGCAATTCCTCCCGAATCATTTCTTTGCGCTTGCCTTTCATGCCGCCCGTTTCCATGATAATGGTAGAGCCCCCTAATCCCCAAAGGGGGAATGATATAGAATTTGAATATTCTATCAAATCTAATAGTGCAAAAGTAACACCAATCAAAATGACATTTTGACCGGCTTGATCTAACGCTTTGAGTTTAGCAATCAATTCGTCATGATTGTGGAGATAAAAACCGCTTTCAGGATGATTGGAGAGTTCAATTAAATCCTTTACCATGTAAATTAATGAGGAACCTTCTCGTTCCAGATAGGATGGAAGCAAGGCTAGAATTACATAATCTTCAATGTTTCCATAAAATTCTGAAAATCCTTTGCGGTAGCTTTCCTCATATAAGGTAACATCCGTAACTAAATGTTTGCTGGTAATCATTCCGGTTGTTCCGCTGCTAGTAAAAGTTTCCTGAATGGGATTGGTATTAGAAACTACCTCATGACTTTTGAAAAACTGAATGGGTAAAAACGGAATCTGTTGTAGCGATTTTACTTTTTGAGGATCTGTTTTTAAAAAATTGCAAAATTCCTGATAGACCAAGTTGTTTTCGTATTGAAAACGAAACACTTTCAAAGCAATTTTTTCAAACTGTTTTTGACTGGAAATAGCAAATATATCGGAAGATGTGATCAAGAATTTTTTTTGCAAAAGTAATCAAAAATTTAAAGGCAAACCAATAACGGAATTGGATTAATAGGAAACTCTCGATTGGTTTCCGTTACAACAAGACACAAAAAAAGCCCCAATTGCAATTGGAACTTTTGTGATGTATTTTTGAAATTATCGGATGATTAATTTTCTGGTCGCTGATGCTTCTTTTTCATTAATTTTTATGATGTAAACACCAGAAGATAGATTAGCAACATTTAATTCTCTTGAGCTTAGCGTAGTTTGAAGTACTTTTTTTCCTAAAACATCAAAGATAATTATTTCTTTATCTAAGTCGTTTTTCGTTGAAATGTAAACTTTTCCATTACTCACAGGGTTTGGGTACAAGCTTAAACCTTCTATAGTAGCGGTTTCTTGTGTTCTTGGTTGCGGTTTAGTTTCCTGAGCACTTACGTTCAGAGAAAATAAAAGAACCAATACAGTAATAATATAAAAGTAATTTTTTGCCATTAGCTTAATTTTGTAAAGTAAATATACAAAATTTATTTCAAAAAGCATACCACTAATAATTTTGCTCAGCATAATAATGAAATGGGTATCAGAAATAGTACTTTGCTACATTTTCCTTTGAGACAAGGAAGATTTGACCGTGTCACCTTTTATTTCGTTCAGATGGTACTATAATCAGATGAATCAATTAATATTCTATAAAAATTTGATTTCATCATTTGGTAACCCATTTTCTTGATTTTACATCATATTGAGTTACTTCGTCGGGAAATTCAATAATAAATGCTCCTTTTGAATTTATGGTGTAATATTCACTCAAGTCTTCTCCTTCGATAAATTTGGAAAATAACATTGCTGTTTTTTGCTGAAGTTCTGCTACCGGCATTTTCCATGTTCTGAACTTTTCTTCATAAGTTTCAATTGCCTTTGTATCATTGTATGTAACAGATCCTACGGTGGCTACTTTTTTCACCTGAAGGCTTGGAGCAATTTTTGTTATGGCGAAATAAGCTGTTTTCTTTTCATTGTCAAAATAATAAAACAGTAAATCGCTTGCGTTACTTTTTTTCTTGTAGTAGGAATCAAAAATAGTATCGAATTTTGTTTCATGCGTTGCTTTTGGGGCTAAATCGTCATAATAACGAACAATAGAAAATTTGAACTTTGCTTGCTCCTCTTTCGTTAAGAAATCGTTCGGATTGGTTTTTTTTTGCTCCGTGACACATCCGTAAAGAATAAAAAACAAACCTAAGAATAAGAAATTTTTCATTTTGAAATTGTTTAGAATAATTAAAGAGCTTAATCTAAACAAAGATTAAGCCCTTTAGGTATTTTTTAAATAGTGTTTATTTAATACACTTTTGTTACAGGGTTAAATTCAGCCCAACCATCAGTCCAATCCGTAGTACCAAAAGCACCTCTGTAAGCAACTTTAGTAAAGAATGCATCAGTCAGTTTTGGGTTAGTGAATGAAGCTCCTGCAGTCAATGTTCCTGTTGTAACTCTAAAATCAGGATTTGAAGCATAACCAGTACTAGTATTTGTACCAAAGAAGATATTAGTATTCAATCCTAAAGTTAAATATACGGCAGCTAAATCAGTGTTAACGATAGTTTCATTGGTTGTATTCCAAAATGTTTCAACGGTTGCAGCGGTAGCAACCATTCCTGTACCAACAGAGAATGTAGTAGTAGGAGCAACCATGATGTTGTTTAGTAAAGCACCTGTTCCAGTAGTGTAGTTATCAACTACTGATTGTTGATTCATACGTAATCCCCTTGGCATACCTACAAAGGCAGAGTTTGCAATTGTTAATGCAGTTCTACGTCTTAAATCTAATGCATGTTGGTAGTTTCCATTTATAGATTGAGTATTGGTAATTCTAGGTCCAACACCGGTTATGTTTGAGAAAACTCCAGTTGTAATCAATGTCGTTAGGTTGTCATTAGGTCCATTGTCAGTTTCAAAAATGTTAGATCCAGATTGATCTGCGTAGCTACCGTAACGAACAGATACACCAAATTGAACTTTTCCTGTGAATCCATAATCAACATCAAAACAATCATCCCACATCGCAAATGCCACGAGATATTTTGAATTCATAGATCCTCCAAACCACTCAAAACCATCATCACCACCAAAAGACACTTGGCAGTAATCCATTTGAGTTCCACTACCTACCCCGCCAAGAGTGATAGAGTTGGTTTCATTATTGGGTGTTAATTCAATACCTGCAAATTCTACTCTCACATATTTTAGTATACCTGAATTGTCTGCATTATTTGTTCCTCCAAAAATCACAGCAGGTGTTATTCCTTCAATTGCTGGATCAGGTTGATTAACTGGAGCGTTTCCTAAAATCACAAGACCTCCCCAATCACCTCTGTCTCTTGTTCCAGCAGCAAGTGCGGATGTAAATACAATAGGTGCAGCAGCAGTACCTTCGGCTATTATTTTTCCACCTCTATCAATTACTAAGGTTCCCTTTGTAGCTTTATCACCATAAATTGTAGTCCCTGGTTCGATTGTTAAAACCGCACCAGTTCTTACAAATACTTGACCTTTGATAAGGTATTTTTTGTCTTTTGTAAGCGTTCTAGTTGTAAGGTCACCAGTCAATTCCACTGGTCCACTTGGTGTAGTTGTAGGTGGAGTAACATCTACAACAATTGGGTTGTCATCATTGCTACATGAATTCATTGTCAAAATAGCTGTTAGTAGACTAGCCATTAAAATAAGGTTTTTTTTCATTGTGTTTGTTTTAATAATTAATTTATAGTTGTTTAGAAGTTATGGGATATGTTAAGAGAAATTAGCGCTCCTCTTTTGAATATAGATGTTGCGTTATCAATGTTTTTATTGATTTTTTCGTCTCTGTTAGAATCTTCAAAAAATTGATATTTTGCATTTAACAAATCTTGGATTCCAAGTTTAACAGTAGTTTTTTTGTATGTTTTTGCAATCGTTAAATCTAAGTTGTTTCTGGAAAGTTCATAGATTGTTGGAAAGTTTCTGTCCCCTACAGAGAAGATTCGGTTACCAAAGCGGTTGAATGTTAAATTAGTTGAGAAACCGGTTTCATCAGTATAACCTAGAGCTACGTTTACAATATATGGGGATTGTCCTTGCAACGCACGTACTTGCGCTTGAGACGTAACATTTGCTCCTAAATCTACTTTTGATACAATGTACGATGCATTAACGTTTGCTGAAATTCTACCCAAGTATAAATTATCTGTCATTTCTTTGAATGATTTTCTAATTTCTAATTCTAATCCGTAGTTGTATGCATTGTCAGCATTTGCATAGTTGAACTGAGGTTGTTCCGTTGTAATTTGGGTTACGTTTTCGATGGGTTGATCGAATCTTTTGTAAAAAGCACCTAGGCTTACTGTTTCTCCTTTAGTAGGATAGAACTCATAACGTAAATCAAGATTATCAATTTTTGCTGTTTTCAATTGTGAATTTCCAACTCTTGCCGCTTCATTTTCATAATCATAAAATAAGAAGGGAGCAATTTCTCTAAATTCAGGACGATTCACCGTTTTGCTATATGCTAGTCTAAGCAAAGCTCTTTCGCTAATGTTGTATCCTATATTAAGAGAGGGTAAAACTGATGTAACTGGATTTTTAATATTTTCTGGTCCAAAATCAGTAACACTTTGTAAGGATAGAATGTTGTGTTCAACACGAACACCACCACTAATATCAAACTTTTTCAAAGGTAATTCGCCATAAACATAACCGGCAGTCAATAGATTATCAGCACTGTAGGAATCAATAGTTCGCGTACCTTCTCGCATAATCCAACCATTGTTTGCATTCACATTATCTGAATTGAAGATAGTGGTTAGCGGAAGTTGTTTCAACTCATTAACACGGTCAATACCTAAATCAGGTAAGTAATACGAAACATATCTAGAATCAAATTCTCTTTTTCTATAATCTACGTAATACCCTGTTTTTAGTTTAATGGTACCTAACTCCTCATCGTTTTTGACTCTATCAATGGTATGCGTATAATTAGCACCATTATTAACGGAATATTCACTAAGCGTTCCAAAATATCTTCCGGTATCAAATAAGTTAGTAGACGAAGGATCTATCATTTCATAAGGAGCATCTGGATTAGAAGCATCTTTGATCGTTCTAAATCTTCTTAAATCGGGTTCTGATTCGTACATGTAATTGTAACCTGTAACCCAGTCAATTTGATTTTTATCATTCAATTTATGAATTCCCTCTAGTTGTCCAATGTAAATAGAACGTGATTTGTAGCCTAATAAATAATTTCTAAACAAATCATCACCTCTTTGAAGGAAATTATTACCATTTCTGATAATTGTTTCATTTTCACCAATTTGGTTTAGTAAATTTTTAAATTTTAAAGTATTGTTATTGTTCAATTTCATAATCCAGTTAGAAAGAAACGTTATTCTCGATTCATTCTGGTAGGTGTCGTCTAAATAGTTCAACCACAGCGGTGGTCTGCTTTCTCCTTCGTTAAGTGTTGTGTAGCGTGTAAATTGTCTTTGGTAGGTTTGAAAACTATTAGAATAATTTAGAGCGTTTACGGATTGTAAACTCATGCCATTTTTAAATTTCTTATTTCTTCCAAAAGCAAATCCAATACTATTATCCAAGAATGCAGTATTTTGTGTTGGATTAAAATTATTTTGCAATTTAGTGTTGGATGCAACCACTCCCACTTGAGGATAAGTATTAATCAATGCTGCTGAAGGAAAAGTACTTGGTAAAGTTCTGAATTCATAATCAAAACCTAAAAAGTCTGTTTTTGAACCTTCACTTTGAAATTGATCTTTTAGTGAGGTGTCAACACGGTATCCGACTCCTACAGATGCTCTGTTAAACTCGCTAATATTATCGGATGTGGTGATGTTTATGATTCCACCTGAGAAATCTCCAGGCTTATCAGCAGATCCGGTTTTGTAAATCACCATTTTGTCAATGGCATTCGATGGGATTAAATCAAAAGCAAATGTTCTTTTATCAACCTCTGTACTAGGAGCAACTGAATTGTTGATAAGTACATTATTGTATCGTTCGCTCAAACCACGAATCATTATAAATTTTCCGTCTACAATGGTAACCCCTGGTACTCTTTGTATTGCTTGAGCCGCATTACTGTCAGTTCCTTTCGAGATTTGTTCAGCAGAAATAGCACTAACAACTTGTTTGGCTTCTTTGATCTCTAACATTACTGCTGTTTCTGTGTTTTTTTTCCTAGTCGTTTTTATCACAACATCTTCCAGCGTAAATCCAGCTGAACCTAATGCTTGATTTATGGTTACCGTTTCATTGGCGATTACCGTTACGGGAACCTCTACGGATTCGTAACCCACAAAACTAAATTGAATGGTGTAGTTTCCAGGCGCTGCAGTTATAGCATATTTTCCATCAATATCTGTATTAGTTCCTATGCTTGTTCCTTTAATAAGTATGTTTGCAAATGGCAAAGATTGATTGTTAGCATTTTTATCTGTCAAGATTCCAGCTATCGTTCCTTTGCTCTGTGAGAAAGAAACAGCAGTTATAAATAACGTTAAAAACAGTAATTTGAATTTCATTTGGTTTAATTTTTTTGCAAAGTAACACCCGAATTGTAAAACGTAAGTTACTGGCTTGTTACGGTTATGTTTTGTTTTTGGTCTTAAAATGAACCTAATATTAAATTATGGTTAACAGCTTTTCAATACCCCATTTATTGTTACATTTACAATTCAAAAACAATTTTTGGCGCTTTATGAAGAAAAAACACACCAAGATTCTATTAGTTGACGACGAACCGGATATTTTAGAAATTGTAGGGTACAACCTCTCTCAGGAAGGATATCAAATTTTTACAGCATCCAATGGGAAAGAGGCCGTTGCACTAGCTAAAAAAGAAATTCCAGACCTGATTATAATGGATGTTATGATGCCAGAGATGGACGGCATGGAAGCTTGTGAAAACATTCGTAAAATCCCCGAACTCAGTAATGTCCTAATTACGTTCTTGACTGCCAGAAGTGAAGATTACTCCCAAGTTGCTGGTTTTGATGCCGGTGCCGATGATTATATTACGAAGCCCATCAAACCTAAATTATTAGTTAGTAAAGTAAAAGCCCTGTTGCGCCGATTAAAAGAAAAAGAGCAAAACAGCGAGACATTAAATGTAGGTGGAATCGAAATCAATCGCGAAGAATACAAGATTGTAAAAGACAATATTGAAATTGCATTGCCAAGAAAAGAATTTGAACTGTTTTATTTGTTAGCTTCAAAACCCGGTAAAGTATTCAAACGCGATGAAATTCTGGATAAAGTTTGGGGCAATGAAGTCGTTGTGGGCGGAAGAACGATTGACGTTCACATCCGAAAATTACGCGAAAAAATTGGAGAAGATTTTTTTAAAACAATAAAAGGCGTTGGGTATAAGTTTGAAGTATAAATGACAATAAATTTTAAAAAAACATATCGCTTTGCCGTAAAGTCGGCGCTTTATATCACCCTTTTTTCTACTGGATTAGTTGGTTTTCTCACGCATTTATTTTTTAGCTTTTCCTACCAATTTAGCTTAATTTTTGCCTTATCAATTGCAGCTTTCTCCTTCATTGTGATTCAATATAGGGTGGAACGTTTCATTTATAAAAAGGTAAAAAAAATATACGATGACGTTTCCTTATTAGAATCAAGCACATTTAGAAACCAACCGATAACAACGGATATGGCAACTCTTACTCGTGAAGTAAAGAAGTTTGCCACCGATAAAAAATTAGAAATAGAAACCTTAAAAGTAAGGGAAGAATATAGAAGAGAGTTTCTTGGAAACGTTTCTCATGAACTCAAAACACCTCTTTTTATGGTTCAAGGTTATTTGTCAACCTTACTGGATGGGGCAATGAACGATAAAACGATTCGGAAGAAATACCTAGAGCGCGCTGAAAAAGGGGTGGAAAGACTCATCTATATTGTACAGGATTTAGACATGATTTCTAAACTCGAAATTGGAGAGCTGAATTTAGAGATTGCCGAATTCGACATTGTGAAGCTCGTTCAGAATGTTTTTGATTTGCTCGAAATGAAAGCTTCCAAAAAAGATATCCTACTGATGTTTGATATGAAATACAATAAGCCGGTGATGGTGGTTGGCGATCAGGAAAAAATTCAACAAGTCGTGATGAACTTAATTGTAAACTCTATTAAATATGGAAAATTCAAAGGTTCAACTGAAGTAAGCATCGAAGATTTAACGGATGAAAAAGTAATCGTTCGAATCACGGACAATGGAGAAGGAATAGAGAAAAAAAATATTTCCAGACTTTTTGAACGTTTTTATCGCGTTGATAAAAGTGGTGCAAGAACCGAGGGTGGTTCTGGTTTAGGCTTGTCCATCGTGAAGCACATTATTGAGGCGCATGATGAAAAAATTTATATTGATAGCAGCTTTGGCGTAGGTTCTGAATTTTCTTTTACACTTGAAAAAGCAAATAAGAATAAATAAGTCAAACGATTTTAATTTCACTTCATTTTTTAACGGTATCATCTTTTTTACAGGATTAATCTTGTAAACTTGATTTTAGGATCATCTGGTTTAGTCTTTTTAATTAAGCATAAAAGTTTCCTTAGACCTTTAGGGAATCTTTCATTTCTATCGCTACTAACAAAAGTATCTTTACAAACTACTTTATAATTAGCTCCTCCCACACACAGCCAAAATCGATGTTTTCATTTTTTTTAAATTTAATATCAAGTATGTTAGGTCTAATTTTCTTGATAACTTTAATTCCGGTTATAAAATAGTTGACTCTTGGTAAGAGGAATTAAAGCTAGCTAACAACTCAACTTAAGAAGACGTATTTTTTCAGAATTAATGGTAATATACTGTTGTTGTCGCATTTTAGGACGCAGATTAAGGAATCTAAGTTTACGATCTGGTTGAGAATAATTGTTTAAATCCAAAATATGAACTGCTCAGTTTGGTTTTTTTAATAGATAATTAAATAAGATGCCTTTTTACTTGTAAAATACAATAACTTTTCATTATGTTAACTCTTGCTTAATATTGAGTTGAATGCTTAACATTAGTTTTGCAAATTCATAACACAATATTGATTGCTTAATAACATGAGAAAAATTTTAATTGCGGTTTTGGTGCTAAGTGCTTCATTTTTAAATGCACAAGAAGGGAATAAAGATGCTATTTCAAGGGAGGTTATACGTATTTTAGATTCGATAAATAAAGTAAATGCAGCTGAAGAAAAATTAAAACCTAAAAAGGAGACCTGGTATGACGCCATCACAATAAGGGGATATGTTCAAGTACGTTACAATGGTTTGCTTTCTACTAACGATAAAGTATCTTGTGAGCAATGCGATAGATCATGGGGAACCACCTCAACCGATCCAGATGCAAAATCAAATAACGGTTTTTTCATACGTCGAGCTCGTATTGTTTTTTCAGGACAAGTTCATCCAAACGTTTATTTTTATATTCAGCCTGATTTTGCCAGCTCTCCTTCTTCTGGGGTTAATAATTTTGCTCAAATAAGAGATGCTTATTTTGACCTATCTTTTGATAAAAAAAGAGAGTACAGACTGCGAATAGGACAAAGTAAAGTTCCATTTGGTTTTGAAAATATGCAATCGAGTCAAAATCGTTTGACATTGGATCGTAATGATGCTATGAACAGTGCTGCGGCTAATGAAAGGGATTTAGGAGTTTTCTTTTATTGGGCACCTGCAGAAATAAGAGAGCGTTTTGCGATGCTTATTACAGAGGGTTTCAAGGGTTCGGGTGACTATGGTGTATTTGCTTTTGGAGCATACAATGGGCAAACGGCTAATAGATCGGAAGGCAATAGAAACCTGCACGTAGTTACAAGGGTGAGTTATCCTTTTGTAATTGGATCTCAAATAATAGAACCTGGTATTCAGGCATACACTGGAAAGTGGGCTTTTGGAAACGAGTTGTCTAGTGGAGTAACTACTCCAAATAAGCAAAACACCCTAGATCAGAGGGTAGGTGCAACTTTTGTATTGTATCCAAAACCATTTGGAGTTCAAACAGAGTACAACTTTGGACGAGGACCTCGTTATGATAAAGTGAGCAATACAGTTGAGGTTTCTGATTTAGAAGGCGGGTATGTGACTTTAAATTATAAAATAGATTTGCCTAACCATAAGCTTTTATATCCATTTGCAAAATTTCAATACTATGATGGAGGGAAAAAGTTTGAAAAAGATGCCAGAAGTTACATTGTTCGAGATTATGAATTTGGACTAGAATGGCAGCCTTTTAAAGCCTTTGAGTTGGTTGCTGAATGGGTTATTGCAGATAGGACATTTGAAGATAGTGCTCTAAAAAATAATAGACAACGAGGGAATTTATTGCGATTACAAGCGCAGTTTAACTTTTAAAGGATTAAAAAAATAGTAATTGAGATAAGACGCGAGCTTTTAACATTTTTCAGGGTTAGATCCAAGTAATAACAATAAGAGTGTAAGTAGTTTGGATTTTTAGTTCGACTATTTTAGTATTAATGTTTAAAAAATGGTACTTACTTCTCAAAAACTTGGAATAAATTCGCCCATTCAATTTTAGAATCTAATCGGGGCAATCCTTTATATTCTTGGATTTCTTTAATGTCCTCTATTCTGAAATCATCTTGTATTGCATAGGGAACAAGGCCTTCTTTCTTTAATTTTATGGCTAAATATTCTTGCTCGTACTGTCCTGGTGTAGGAATAAAAAAAGCTTTCTTTCGCAATTGAGCTAGATCCATTATTGTAGTGTAACCAGAACGGCAAAGAACCGTTTCACTTTCGTTAAAAGCTTGTTCTAACTCAGAAGAATTCATAAAGTTATAATAGATGACAGTACCAATCGTTGTTATTTTTTGCTCTTTTTGAATGTTTCCTTCAATGAAAATCGCATTCCCTTTAAATCGCATAATTTCTTTTTTCAAATGGTTTTCCAGTATTCCTCGTTGAGGCTCAGGACCAGAGAGAATTACCAGCAAATCATATTTTTTAGGTACTAGTTTCTTTTGGAGCCGGCTCAAAGGGCCAATATATTTAATTTTGATGCTGAGACTTTCAATATGACCTAATTTTCCGGTGAAATTTATGGAGCCTTCAAGATCAGGAATCCAACATTCTGTGTACTTTTTTATAACATATTGATGTATTTTACTCGTTATCCAAGTGGTGTTCCCAGTCATGACATTCAACTGATGGGTAATATATACGGATGGGATTTTCTTGCTGAAAACACCCAGTCTATTGTCGGAAATGATGCCGTCAATTGCATATTTCTCAATCCAATGTTGAATTGTTTTTTTTTCTTGCTGAATGGCTCTAATCATTTTTGGGCCATTCTGTATTAGCTTCCATTTAAAATTGGCCCCGTTTTCAGCATACTCAATATGATAGGATGGGAGTTCTAGTGTTTGAACATCAGGAAACTCTTTTCGGAGTAATGCCAGTGCAATGCCATCTGATGCTATTATAGGAATATAGTTGTTCTCTAGCAAAGCTCTAATGATGGGAATGCAGCGCGTAGCATGACCTAATCCCCAGTTCAAAGGTGCAATTAAGATAGTTTTGGGATCGGTTTTCATATCCATATGTAAAGGTATCAAATATTTCTTGAGAGGGAAAGATACAGTAGTTCAAGCCTTTTAATATTTGTAAACTATTACCAAACTATTAAATTATTTGTATTGCTATATTCTTTAATAAAATTAAAACATAAGGGTTGAACAAAAGAATATTTTTTACTTAAAAAACGTCATTTTACTTGATGTTATCAACATCGATACTCTAGTCCAGCTTTACTTTCTCTCTTTGTTTTTTATAGCATTTATTGTTTCCTTTCGTCGTCTTAAAAAAGTTATTCAACGGACTTAAATATGCACCTGTCTAAAATTTTAAATAGAGAACATTTTTGTATATAATTTCATACTAGCGTAGTATTTTCTTTTTAACCTATGAATAACATTGCTGAAAACAAGGACTACTATTTTATATTAATTATTTAAAAAAAAATAGTTATGAAAAACTTTAAATGTTTAAATAGTTTAACGTTAATGATTTTATTAATGTTTTCTACATTTGTTTTTGCGGGTATACCAGAATTTATAAATGACACTGTAGCAAGTAAGAGATTAAAGGAGAATAATAAGGCATCAATAAAATTAACTCAAAATTTTTCTAAAGGCACTAATAATGCTATTCCATGTAATACGGTCGAACCAATTCCCCTCATAAATGGTAGTACTTTTGATGCGTTAGCTACAAGTAATTCAACAACTGGTCTTTGTCTGTTAGGATGTGGTGTTTCAGATGTTACGAATCTAGTCGATGCTAGTTTAACTAATTTTGCAACGGTTATAACAGCTGTAGGTGTAGGTGTAACGCACAATCTTAGAGTAATAGATGGTAATGATGCATATCTAGCTGGTACTTTTGCAGGATTTAGAATTTCACCAAGTACAGGTTTGTTATCACTGGATTTACTCAATAGTATTACAATAAAAACATATAGTGGACCTGTTTTAAAAGAATCTTTTTCGGGTTCGCAATTACTTAATTTAAGTCTAGCATCGATTCCTGGTGGAGATTTTATTTTGGGCTTCAACAGCAGTCAATCTTTTGATTCTGTTGAAATTTCGTTTAATAGTTTGGTTGGAGCGGTCTCTAGCACTGATGTTTATTACGCCGTTATAACTACTTATTGTGCTGGTCCAACTTTGACTTGCAATTTAGCTACTGCCATGAATCTGCCTACTTTTCCCGTTGCCATTGAGAGTTCGCATACAGGAATCTCTGGGGTAGGTATAGGTAGCGTTACTAATACTGAAAATTTAATTAGTCCAAGCTTAACTGATTTTGCGTCGATATCTTTTACAACTTCCTTATTAGCTTCCGGAAGCGTAGCGGTAAAAGATCAAATTACAAATTATCCCGCAGGCACTTTTGCGGGTTTTGACATTGAAAATACATCGTTGTTAGATGTCAATGCATTTGATGCGATCACGATCAGCACTTTTTTAAATGGTGTTCTGCAAGAAAGTAATTCGGGTAATGGTCAATTAATTTCCATTGGAACAGATTTGATAGTTGGAACAGGCAGGAAAACGGTAGGTTTCGTATCTACATTAGCTTTTGATGAGGTTCAAATAACGATCAATCAATTGGTAGGTGTTACCCTTGGCGAAACAAAAATATACAATGCAGTATTCGAAAGTTTTTGCGCAGGACCGCCATTGGCTTGTAATGTTGTCACACCAATAACAGCGCCTACCTATCCAATAGTGGTGAATGGTGCCAATACCGGAATAGATGGTTTAGTTTGCGCTTTGTGTAGTGTGAGCAATACTGGTAATTTAATTGATGCAGACACAAGTAATTTTGCAGAAGTTTCATTAACTGCAAGTGTTGGAGTAAGTGGAAGCGTATCTGTTAAAAATCAAATTACAAGCTACGCCGCAGGTACTTTTGCAGGTTATGACATTGAAAGTACATCGTTATTAGATGTAAATGCCTTTGATGCGATCACGATCAGAACTTTTTTGAATGGTGTTGTGCAAGAAACTAAGTCTGGAAATAGTCAACTAATTTCCATTGGAACAGATTTACTAGTGGGAACAGGCAGAAAAACGGTAGGTTTCGTGGCTACATTGCCTTTTGATGAGGTTAAAATTACTTTCACCAATTTACTGACAGTTACCCTTGGTAATACTAAGATATACAATGCTGTATTCGAAAGTTTTTGCGCAGGACCGCCATTGGCTTGCAATATTGTTACACCAATAACAGCGCCTACCTATCCAATAGTGGTGAATGGTGCCAATACCGGAATAGATGGTTTAGTTTGCGCGTTGTGTAGTGTGAGCAATACGGATAATTTAATTGATGCAGACACAAGTAACTTTGCAGAAGTTTCATTAACAGCAAGTGTTGGAGTAAGTGGAAGTGTATCTGTTAAAAATCAAATTACAAGTTATGCCGCAGGTACTTTTGCAGGTTATGACATTGAAAGTACATCGTTGTTAGATGTCAATGCATTTGATGCGATCACGATCAGAACTTTTTTAAATGGTGTTGTGCAAGAAACTAAGTCTGGAAATGGTCAACTAATTTCCATTGGAACAGATTTACTAGTGGGAACAGGCAGAAAAACGGTAGGTTTCGTAGCTACATTGCCTTTTGATGAGGTTAAAATTACCTTCACCAATTTACTGACAGTTGCCCTTGGTAATACTAAGATATACAATGCAGTATTTGAAAGTTTTTGCGCTGCCACGGTTCAATGTGATGTGGTATATGCACTGACCAATCCTACCTTTCCTGTTGCGATTAATAGCAACGAATCGGGAATCCAAGGTGTTGCTTGCGTTGCATGTGCAGTTAGTGATTCCGATAATGTTTTGTCTAGTGATATTAATGATTTTGCAAATATTACACTCACTGTTGGTGTTCTTGCAACTGGTTCTGTTTCTGTAAAAGATCAATTATATACTTATCCAGTTGGAACATTTGCTGGTTTCACGATACAAGATTTAAATAATCTATTAGAATTGAATTTGTTTCAATCCCTTATAATTTCGACTTTTAATAATGGAGTGTTACAAGAATCTAAAGGTGGCCCTCAATTAATAGGTTTATCTTTATTGGTGCCTATTTTGGGTTCTGGTCCAGGATTTTACAATGTTGGATTTGAAGCTACGGTACCATTTGATGAAATTAAAATTACGGTTAATTCTCTTGCAACAGTCATTAATAACGTAAACGTGTATGGAGCTTTTGTAGATACTAATAATAGTAATGACGGAGTGTTAGGATTCTTAAATTGTACAAATGCTAACCCGGTAGCCGTTGATGATAGTGTAACTACCCTAAGACACCACAGTAAGCATCAATGTAACCACCAACGACACCGATATAGATGGAACGGTAGACGCGAGCACCGTCGATTTAGACCCTACTACCGCGGGCATACAAACCACTTTTACTATTGTAGGCGAAGGCAGCTATAGTGTATCGAACACCGGCTTAGTCACCTTCGTACCCGCACCCAACTTCAATGGAACTAGCACGTTGAGTTATACCGTAAACGACGACACTGGAGCCACCTCCAATACGGCAACCCTTACCATCACAGTAACGGCAGTCAATGATGCRGCGGTAGCCGTTGATGATAGTGCGAGCACAGCTGAAGACACCACAGTAAGCATCAATGTAACCACCAACGACACCGATATAGATGGAACGGTAGACGCGAGCACCGTCGATTTAGACCCTGCTACASCGGGCRTACAAACCACTTTTACTATCGCAGGCGAAGGCAGCTATAGTGTATCGAACACCGGCTTAGTCACCTTCGTACCCGCACCCAACTTCAATGGAACTAGCACGTTGAGTTATACCGTAAACGACGACACTGGAGCCACCTCCAATACGGCAACCCTTACCATCACAGTAAGTGCAGTCAATGATGCRGCGGTAGCCGTTGATGATAGTGTAACTACCCTTGAAGACACCACAGTAAGCATCAATGTAACCACCAACGACACCGATATAGATGGAACGGTAGACGCGAGCACCGTCGATTTAGACCCTGCTACAGCGGGCGTACAAACCACTTTTACTATCGCAGGCGAAGGCAGCTATAGTGTATCGAACACCGGCTTAGTCACCTTCGTACCCGCACCCAACTTCAATGGAACTAGCACGTTGAGTTATACCGTAAACGACGACACTGGAGCCACCTCCAATACGGCAACCCTTACCATCACAGTAACGG
>NZ_SMFN01000022.1 GCF_004349135.1 Flavobacterium sandaracinum
TATCCAATAATGACAAAGAATCTTTCTGAATTGATTGTAAAACATTGAATTTAAATGCATCACTATAACTACGGTTCTTCCTTGGTATTAATCCATCTTCACCATAATAATTGTATAATCTAACCCATTTCTTAATACTGGATCTATGAACCATCTTTTTATTAGCTACAGATACACAGGAATTGTGCTGTTTGATAACTAATTCTACACATTCAAGCTTAAATGTGTATTCATACTTGACTTTTCTTTCCATAAAAATGCCCCCAAATAGTGTCTAACTTTTTGGGGGCAGTGTACTTGCTGTGGCAAATAGGACTTTTTCAATGTAACTTTTCTAACTATAATTATTCTTTAGCAGCTAAATATCTTTCCGCATCAAGAGCAGCCATACAGCCAGTTCCAGCTGCAGTAATCGCTTGACGATACACATGATCTGCAGCATCACCTGCAACGAAAACGCCTTCTACATTTGTTTTAGAACTTCCTGGAGTATTGACAATATAACCCGTTTCGTCTAGAGAGATGAACTCTTTAAAAATATCTGTATTTGGTTTGTGACCAATCGCTACGAAGAAACCAGTGGCAGGAATATCAAAAACTTCGTTGGTTGTTTTATTTAAAGCCTTAACGCCAGTAACTACTTGTTCATCGCCTAAAACTTCAACAGTATCGTGGTTCATTAATATGGTAATGTTCTCCGTTTTGCGAACGCGTTCTTCCATGATTTTAGAAGCTCTAAATTTTTCACTACGTACTAACATGGTTACTTTTTTACACAATTTAGACAAATAATGTGCTTCTTCACAAGCTGAATCACCAGCTCCAACGATTACCACTTCTTGGTTTCTATAGAAAAAACCGTCGCAAACCGCACATGCAGAAACGCCACCACCCATTTTTAAATAGTGTTGTTCTGATGGCAACCCTAAATATTTAGCCGATGCTCCAGTTGAAATAATTACTGTTTCGCAGTGTAATTCTTTTACATCATTGATCCAAACTTTAAAAACATCACCAGAGAAATCAACTCGTGTAGCCCAACCATCACGCACATCAGTACCAAAACGTTGTGCTTGTGCTTGTAACCCAACCATCATTTCTGGACCCGTAATTCCTTCAGGATTTCCAGGCCAATTTTCTACTTCATTAGTAGTTGTTAGCTGTCCACCAGGCTGCATTCCTTGATATAAAACAGGAAACATATTTGCTCTAGCGGCATAAATTGCAGCAGTATACCCTGCAGGACCAGAACCTATTATAAGACATTTAATTTTTTCGATTGTATCTGACATATTGAAATTGTATTATTTTTTGATAGTACAAATGTAGTTTTTAAATAAAAAATTTGGACTAAAAAAACATCATTTTTACCTATTCCGAAATAATATTCTCCTATTTGATTATATCACTTGTTAGTTTCAAAATTAGTTCTATATTTGCACCCTCGTTACGGGGTGTAGCGTAGCTCGGTTATCGCGCCTGCTTTGGGAGCAGGAGGCCGCAGGTTCGAATCCTGCCACCCCGACAAAAAGCCGAATAGCAATATTCGGCTTTTTTTATGTTTAAAAATGACACATTAAATAAACTTTCTGTAGAAAATTGGTTTAGGAGTATTACAATTTAGACCGTACTTCATCCTCTTTCTCTAACTCCCTCTGCTTAACAGAAAAGTTTTACCATTTTTAAAGCTGCTATTTTTGTTGCGATTAAAGACCAACAAGAGAACCCTCAACCCACTTCTAAAAAATTAAGTACCTCTTAAAGTGACAAATCATTAAAATTGTAGCGCACAGCTGGAATAGCACCATAAAATCTAATCCCTTCGAAAAATAGTAATCTGTCAAAAGACAAGGAATCAAGCTTTAACAAATGTTAACAAAATAGATTTTTAGAAACCATAAATAATTGTATTTTTACGGTTCAAAATTTAGAAAAATAAATGGGCAAAATCATCGCGATTGCTAATCAAAAAGGAGGCGTTGGAAAGACAACAACATCAGTTAATCTTGCGGCTTCATTGGGTGTTTTAGAAAAAAAAGTATTACTTATTGATGCTGATCCACAGGCGAATGCGTCATCAGGATTAGGAATTGATGTCGAATCTGTTGAAATAGGAACGTATCAAATTCTAGAACACAGTCATACGCCAAAAGAGGCCATCATAAAATGTTCTGCTATAAATGTGGACGTGATTCCATCCCATATAGATCTTGTTGCTATAGAAATCGAATTAGTCGATAAAGAAAATAGGGAATATATGCTCAAAAAGGCACTAGAAAGTGTCAAGGATGACTATGATTTTATCATCATAGATTGCGCGCCATCGTTAGGATTACTTACATTAAATGCATTAACAGCGGCAGATTCTGTGATTATTCCTATTCAGTGCGAATATTTTGCATTAGAAGGTTTAGGCAAATTGCTGAACACCATTAAAAGTATCCAAAAAATTCACAATCCGGATTTAGACATTGAAGGTTTGTTATTGACCATGTTTGACTCTAGATTGCGTTTGTCCAATCAGGTGGTTGAAGAAGTACAAAAACATTTCAATGATATGGTTTTTCAGACTATTATTCAGAGAAATGTGAAACTGAGTGAAGCACCAAGTTTTGGAGAAAGTATAATAAACTACGATGCAACAAGCAAAGGAGCTACTAATTATTTGCATCTAGCTCAAGAAGTTATAAAGAAAAACAGTAAATAGTTTTATGGCAAAAGCAATAAAAAAACAAGCCCTAGGAAGAGGACTATCTGCATTATTGAAAGATCCTGAAAACGATATAAAATCCGTTGACGATAAAAATGCGGATAAAGTTGTAGGAAATATAATTGAGCTTGAAATTGAAGCGATTGAAATAAATCCTTTTCAGCCTCGAAGCAATTTCAATGAGGAATCCCTTAGAGAATTAGCCACTTCTATTAAAGAATTGGGCGTTATTCAGCCGATAACAGTACGGAAACTAGACTTCAATAAATACCAATTAATATCTGGGGAGCGTCGTCTTCGTGCTTCCACTTTAGTTGGATTAAAGACCGTACCTGCTTATATCCGAATTGCAAATGACAATGAATCATTGGTTATGGCCTTGGTGGAAAACATCCAGCGCCATGATTTAGATCCAATTGAAATTGCCCTTTCGTACCAACGTTTGATTGATGAAATCCAATTGACGCAGGAACAAATGAGTGAACGTGTGGGGAAAAAACGATCTACGATTGCAAATTATTTGAGACTTTTGAAACTGGATCCAATCATCCAAACGGGAATTCGTGATGGTTTCATCAGCATGGGCCATGGTCGTGCCATCATCAATATCGAAGATCAAGACATTCAAACGGATATTTACCAAAAAATTGTCAGCCAAAATCTTTCGGTACGTGATACGGAAGCTCTAGTGAAGAACTATCAGGAAAGTTTAAAACCCAAACCTGCAGGAAAACCAAAAGCAGCGTCATTTGAAATTGCAGATGCTCAAAAAAGTACTTTTACGAATTATTTTGGCACCAAAGTAGATGTAAAAGTAGCTGGTAATGGTAAAGGAAAAATAACCATTCCTTTTCATTCGGAGGAAGATTTCAACAGAATTATCAAATTAATCAACGAGTAGTGCATAAAATTATTTTCATAGGGCTGTTCCTTTTTATTGCAGGAAATTCTACTGCTGTTGCCCAAACGGAAACAGAAGCACTGTTGGTCGCTACCGATACGTTGAAATCAAATGATATCGACCCGTTGACTCCGGCAAAAGCAGCTTTCTACTCGGCTGTTTTACCCGGTTTGGGACAGGCCTACAATAAAAAATATTGGAAAATACCACTTGTATATGGAGCTTTGGGAACTAGCATCTATTTTTATATTGACAACAACAGGAAGTACCAACAATACCGGGATGCTTACAAAAGCAGACTAGAGGGATATATTACCGATGATTTGGCTTTCTTAGACAACAATCGATTGATTGCCGGACAAAAATTCTACCAACGCAACCGCGATTTATCAGCTTTGGTTACTTTGGCATTTTATGCCTTAAATATTCTTGATGCCAATGTAGATGCCGCTTTAATACAATTTAATGTCGATGAAAACTTATCGGTAAGACCCGTTCTTTACCCAAATGATGTAACATTAAAGACGAATGTAGGACTAACATTTAATTATACTTTCTAGTCCAAATTCAAAGAGAAGGAAGCTATCAAATAAACGATCACTATGTCATTAATCACTAAAATAGGTAAGAAATATTTTTTTATCATCACCTCCGTTTTATTGTTGATTACTTTAATAAATTATTCAGAAATTAAAGCCGTAGAGAGCATTCGAATGAACCATTTCTTTTCTGGATTCATTGCTGGAATTCTACTAGGACTCTTGTTTGCTGGACTGCTACACTATTCAAAATTTAAAAAATAAACAAATGAAAATTGCGCTTTTAGGATATGGGAAAATGGGTCAGGTAATTGAGCGAATTGCCCTTGAAAGAGGCCATGAAATCGTTTTGAAAAAAGAGGAGCACAACACTTTTGAAGGACTTTCTAGTGCAGATGTAGCTATTGACTTCAGCGTTCCAACAGCTGCAGTGAGTAATATTTCTAGTTGTTTTGATGCCCATGTACCCGTGATTTCAGGAACAACAGGCTGGTTAGAGCATTATGATGAAATGGTGGCGTATTGTCATAAAAAAAATGGCGCCTTTATCTCGAGTTCTAACTTTAGTTTAGGCGTGAATATTTTCTTTGAACTCAATGAATATTTGGCTAAAATCATGTCAAAATTCGAAAGTTATAACGTTTCAATGGAAGAAATTCATCACACACAAAAATTGGATGCTCCAAGCGGTACAGCAATTTCCCTGGCAAAAGGTGTAATTGAAAATAGCTCTTATAATACGTGGACCTTAGAAAAACCTGAAACTGACCACCCGAGCGATAGCGAACTGGCAAAGCAAATTTATATTGAAGCAAAGCGAATTGGGACTGTTCCAGGAACACACACTGTAACGTATAATTCAGCTGTGGATGCCATAGAAATCAAACATACGGCTCACAATCGCGAAGGATTTGCACTAGGCGCTGTAATTGCTGCAGAATGGATTGTGGGAAAACAAGGTGTTTTCAATATGAAAGATGTTTTAGAATTAAAATAAAATTATTCGGCTGTTTAAGCAAATTTTTAACGAGACAACTTTAAACTTTAAACAAAAAACTATGTCAGCATATCAATGGTTTATATTTTTCCTTCTTCTACAAATAGTTCACTTTTTAGGAACATGGAAATTATACGAGAGCGCAGGAAGAAAACGATGGGAAGCCGCTATTCCGGTTTACAATGCTATCGTTTTAATGAAAATAATTGGACGCCCTACTTGGTGGACTGTTTTATTATTCCTACCCATTATCAACCTAATTATTTTTCCAGTAATCTGGGTTGAAACCTTAAGAAGTTTTGGAAAACGATCTGGATTAGACACTTTTTTAGGAATTATTACACTTGGATTTTACATCTATTACGTAAATTATACTCAGAAATTAGAGTACGTAGCAGACAGAAGTTTGACCCCTCATAACAAAACAGCAGACACGATTAGCTCACTGCTTTTTGCAGTGGTGGTTGCCACAATAGTACATACCTATTTAATTCAACCCTTCACCATTCCAACCTCGTCATTAGAAAAATCATTATTAGTAGGAGACTTTCTATTTGTCAGCAAAATGAATTATGGAGCCAGAGTCCCTATGACTACCATTGCCTTACCCATGGTGCATGACTCCATTCCATTGACAAAAAACAAATCCTACCTGACCTACCCACAGTTGCCTTATATGAGATTACCGGGAATTCAGAATATTGATCGTACTGATATCGTTGTTTTCAACTGGCCCGTAGACACCGTTTTTAAATTTTTTGACACTTCAAAAAGACGCGCTTACAAACCGGTTGATAAAAAATCCAATTATGTCAAAAGATGCGTTGGCGTACCAGGAGATACTTTATCTATAAAAGATGGTGTGATTTATATTGATGGGAAATTATTACAGCTACCAGAAAGAGCCAAACCACAGTTTTCTTATAAAGTGGCTTTAGACGGAAAAACGGCAGTCAATCTTGAATATTTATTTAAAGATTTGGACATCACAGATCCTGCCTTTTTTACTGACGACTCCAAAAGAGACACCTTATTTTTGAGTGCTTTAACCGAAGCCGGAGCACAGCGACTAAAAAACACACCGGGCATAACAGCGGTTATCAAACAAGTGTCTAGAGACGTAGACAACGGTGTTTTCCCACACATTAATAAATGGAATAGGGATAATTATGGTCCAATTTATATTCCGGAACAAGGAAAAACGGTTGTGCTAACGACAGAAACATTGCCGTTTTACAGCGCAATTATTAGTGATTATGAGAATAATGATTTAAAAGTTAACGGCTCAGAGATTCGAATAAATGGTAAAGTGGCCACCAGCTATACTTTTGGACAAAACTACTACTGGATGATGGGAGACAACCGTCACAACTCTGAAGACAGCAGGTATTGGGGATTTGTTCCTGAAAATCATATTGTAGGAAAACCTGTTTTTATCTGGCTAAGCATTGACCCAAATGGAAAAGGATTAAACAAAATACGTTGGGACAGAGTTTTTACAACAGTTAGTGGGGAAGGTCAACCACAATCGTATTTTAAATTATTCCTACTTGGTTTAGTAATTTTCTTTGTGGGAGAATATTTTTGGAAAAAAAGAAAAGAAAGAAAAAATTAGTCAAAAGTCTTAAAGTCGAAAGTCATGAAGCGCACCTACAATTGTGTTTTGTGACTTTCGACTTTATAACTTTAAAAACTCCAGACAAACATGAACATCCTCCTTCATCCCACTTATTTTCCATCGTTAAGTCATTTTGCAGCATTGGCGCAAGCAGACACGATTACGTTTGAAATAGAAGATAATTTCCAAAAACAAACGAACCGCAATCGCACATATATTTACAGCCCTAACGGGATTCAATTGCTAAACATACCGATAAAACATTCAAAAGAAAGCCACCAAAAAACTAAAGACGTTAGAATTGAAAATGATTTTGACTGGCAAAAACAACATTTCAAATCTCTTGAAGCTGCTTACCGAAGTTCTCCTTTTTTTGAATTTTTTGAAGATGACATCCGACCAATTTTTGAAAAAAAACAAGAATTCTTGTTAGATTTAAACTTTGAAGCATTAACCATAATCTTTAAATGCTTGCGCATGAAGATAGAGTACAACACGACAACAGAATATTTTCAGGACGCTGACACCGCTACGCTTTCTGATTTTAGACCTTTGGTAAATGGAAAAAAAGACCCCTCAGCATTTGCCAAGTATACCCAAGTATTTGATGATAAGCACGGTTTTATTAACAACCTAAGTATTTTAGATTTACTTTTTAATGAAGGAAAATACACGTTGGATTATCTAAGAGAACAAAAACTAATTATTAAGTAATATTTACAATTAGTATCACTCATACGATAATCTTGCCATAATAGGGAAATGATCTGAATTAATAAAATTAGAAAAACTTTCAAATTTTTTAACAGTCATCTTTTCGTCAGCAAAAATATAATCAATTCGAGCAGGATAATACCTGAATTTATAGGTCTCTCCAAAACCTGCTCCAGCCTCTTCAAATCCATCCTTCATATTCCCTTTAATACTTCTATACACGTATGAAAAGGCGCTGTTATTCATATCACCACAAATGATAACTGGATAAATACATTTCATTTTATGCTCCTTGAACAGCTCTGCTTGCTGCTGTTGCTGCTTGAAAGCTTTGCTTATCCTAATAAAAAGCTTTTGTGATTTCTGCTGATTAATGACATCTATATTTTCATCAATTTCATTCACATCTGGTGAAATTTTTATCGATTGCAAATGCATATTATATACTCTTATAATATCTTTCCCTTTCTTAATGTCAGCAAAAACAACATTATTACTAGAGTTAGGGAAAATAATATTTCCCTGATTCAGAATAGGAAATTTAGAAAAGATAGCCTGACCAGTTTTAATTTGATCTCCATCAGTAAAAATATACCGATGCGGATACACTTTCAAATCAATATTGGCTGACGGTGAATATTCCTGAATGCACAAAATATCCGGATTTTTATCATTAATAAACGTCACGATATCAGCAGGCACATCATCTCTTTCAATCCATTTGAAAACATTTAACAAACGAACATTGTAACTCATTACAGTGAAATCCTTCTCTTCTTTCGAAAACTTTGGCTCAGAAAATCTATAAAATTTATTTATAAAGGTAATTCCTAGCAACAAAACTAAGCCAGAAACAATCAATTGTTTTTTAAATTGAATTGCCCAATAGATAAAAAACAAGGCATTCAAAATAAAGAAAAGGGGCATAAAAAGGGTCAAAACAGACAAAAGTGGAAATGATTTTGGTGCTAAAAAAGGAAATACGTACGCTACAAAGGTCACCAAGGTTAGGATACTATTTAAAACAAACATTCCTTTATTAAACCATGAAAGATTTTTCATTTTCTATCTTTTTTATTTAAACAAATAGCTAAAAGTGAATTTGAAGCAAGGCAAAAATACCTTAAACAATTTAATTCGGCACCCCGAAAAGCCTACTATTTTTTAAAAACAGCAGTAAATTACAAAATGAAAACTACATTCTGTTGCCCAGAATTTGAGAATCACTTTCCTACCTTGAACAAAAATTCTTTTTCTTCCTTGGATAGACTATCATAACCAGACTGACTAATTTTATCCAAAATCTCATCAATTTGTTGCTGCGATTTGTCTTTAGTAATTATTTTAGAAATACTTTTCTCTACTGGCTTAGTATAATTTTTATGTACCTTTTTAAATGGAGTTGTTTTGTTATTTTGGAACAAATTTGCAAAAAATTCTAAAATGCGTGAAACAACAGTACTTAAATCGGTTCCTTTTTGAAGCAATTTAATAAAAATAAACCCAAATAAAGCTCCTGAAAGATGAGAAATGTGTCCGCCCATATTTTCTGAACGAAGCTGCATTAAATCAATAAAGATAATGACCGACGTAACATGCCACAACTTAACATTTCCTATGATCAGTAATCGAAGATCCATTAAAGGATGGTAGGTTGTCGTAGCAACTAAAATAGCCATTATAGCGGCAGATGCTCCAACAATTGGCGCACTAATATTTAAAACATAAAACACAAGCATATAACATATTCCAGCAAAAATAGCACTCAATACATACAATCCAAGTAATTGTTTAGCCGTAAAATAGGTCATAAATAATCTTCCAGAAAAATTCAAGACAATCATATTAAAGACAATATGCATGATTCCACTATGAAAAAAAGCATACGAAAGCAACGACCAAGGTTTCCAAAGCAAATGAGCCGGATTAGAAGATAAACTCACAAATTGAAGAGAATCAATAGGAAAACCCAACAGCGATAGAAGAGTGAAAAACAACCATGGAAAAACAAACAAAACTACGTTCCAAAGGATTAACTTGGTTACTATTCCTCCTATATTGTATTGTAATTTCAGGTCGTCAATAATAGTCATAAGCTAAGTGGGAATTAAGAGCTGGTTGTTAAGTCATACTAATTTAAAAAGTTTTGGGGTTTTAGTTCCAGCGGTTTTTATTGAATTGATTTTTCTTCCAATACCACATAATAAGGAAACCGAACAAAGCACCACCAACGTGAGCAAAATGGGCAATTCCTCCACCTCCAAATATAGATTTTCCAGAAACTCCTAAGTACAAATCCACTAAGACGATACCTGGCACAAAATACTTCGCTTTTATTGGGACAGGAATAAACATCAGCGCCAATTCAGCATTAGGAAACATAAAAGCAAAAGCGACAATAGTTCCATAAATCGCACCTGAAGCACCAACTGCCGTTCCCAAATAGGCACTAGTGAAATTTTGAAAATCGGATACCGATAAAATCTCCTGCCATCTTGTATTAATTTTTCCATCATTCAAAATTTGCAAGATTTCTTGTTTTTGAAAACCATTTGCCGTCAGTGTATTTAAACCATCTTGAAAATAGTAATAATTCACTCCCGTGTGCATTAGAGCCGCACCTAAACCACAAGAAATATAGAAAAACAAGAATTTTTTGCTTCCCCACACTTGCTCTAGAGCAGATCCAAAAGAATAAAGCGCAAACATATTGAAGAAAATATGCATAAATCCACCATGCATAAACATGTGCGACAATGGTTGCCACAGCTGAAAACTAGGATTTTCAGGAAAGTACAAAGCCAATATCTTATATGCTGGCTCTTTTATAATTAGTGTTCCTACAAAAAACAATACGTTAATGATGATTAATTGCTTTACGGTCTCAGTTACATTTCTCATAGTGCAAATTTTTTATCTAAATCTTCCACACGCATCGTGATGAAAGTGGGTTTATCAAAAGGGGACGTATTAGGGTCTTTACAGGCAAAAAGTCCATTGACCAAATTTTCCTGCTCTTTTTCTGTTAAGTGTGTTCCGGTTTTTACGGCTAAACTTTTGGCCATGGATTTTGCGATTGTATCGCTTTGACTAAAGCTACTTTCTGGAATACCATCTTGCAAATCGCCTAATAGTTGCTCCAAAACAAGCGACACTTCGCTTTCCGTAACGTTCACAGGAATTCCTGAAATAACAATATGATCGGTATTATTTTCTTCAAATACGAATCCAGTATTTTTTAATGACACTTGCAAATCCTTAATAAGTTCCATTTCGCTTGACGAATAAAATAAATTCAAAGGAAATAATAACTGCTGACTTGAAGCTTGATGAACGGTCATATTTACCAAAAACTGTTCATACAGAACACGTTGATGTGCCCGTTGCTGATCTACAATTACCATTCCTGACTTTATCGATGAAACGATGTATTTTTTATGAATTTGATACGTTTTATGAATTGAATGTTCTATGTCTTCATCATTGAATAAAGACGAAGTCATCTCTTCATTTTCAAAGGTAATGTGGGCTATATCGTCTGTATCTTGTTTTAATCCTACGTACAAACTTTCCCAATTCGCAGTTGGTTCTGGTTTTCTATAACTTGAAAATTGCTTGCTGGGTTTAGCCTCCGAAAAAGGATTAAAATTACCATCTACCTGAATCGTTGGTGTAGCACCTTCCAAATCTTTATAATGATAGGGGGTATCCAAATTAGAATCCCGATCAAAATCCAAAATTGGAGCAACATTGAACTGCCCTAAACCATGTTTTATAGTGGCTCTTAAAATCGCATACAAAGCTTGCTCATCATCAAACTTTATTTCCGTTTTAGTAGGGTGAATATTGATATCAATCGTGTTTGGGGGCACTGATAAATTCAAAAAATAACTAGGCTGTGCACCGTCTTTCAAAATTCCGTCATAAGCCGACATCACGGCATGATGCAAATATCCACTTTTTATAAAACGATCATTTACGAAGAAAAACTGCTCTCCTCGATTTTTTTTGGCAAATTCAGGCTTACTGACAAATCCTTGAATCGTTACTATTTCTGTTTCTTCCTGAACTGGTATTAATTTCTCATTGGTTTTACCCGAGAAAATAGTAACGATTCGCTGACGCAAAGTCGAGGGTGGCAAATTGAACATTTCACTCCCGTTGTGATACAACGTGAAATGTATTTTTGGGTGTGCCAAAGCAACACGCTGAAATTCATCAATAACATGACGGTATTCCACCGTATCCGATTTTAGGAAATTGCGCCTTGCTGGAATATTAAAAAACAAATTTTTAACAGCAAATGAAGTTCCTTTTGGCAAAACTGCCGCCTCTTGCGACACAAACTTACTGCCTTCAATAATGATATGCACTCCTAATTCTTCTTGCTCTTGCTTGGTTTTCATTTCAACATGAGCAATCGCTGCGATAGAAGCCAATGCTTCTCCGCGAAACCCTTTAGTGTGCAACGAAAATAAATCTTCGGCATGACGAATCTTGGAGGTAGCATGACGTTCAAAACACAGCCGTGCATCAGTAACGCTCATCCCCAAACCATTATCGATTACTTGCACTAGTGCTTTTCCTGCATCTTTAATAATTAGTTTGATATCCGTTGCCTTAGCATCCACTGCATTTTCAAGGAGTTCTTTAACCACCGAAGCGGGTCTTTGAACCACTTCTCCAGCAGCAATTTGATTGGCAACATGATCAGGAAGTAATTGAATTATACTCGACATTAAAAAAATTAGGTTAAAAGTTTAACCCTTCGTCTGCGCTCAGGGTGACTATAGTTTATTACAAAACCAAGAAGCACAAATTTAATGAATTTCTACTGGGAATACGGGCATCTTTAATCATAAAAAAAACAAAAAACCTATACTATTTAGGGGACAGTATAGGTTAAATAATTAAATTTTTTGTAGATTATTCCTTCAGTTCCAAAGGTTTTCCTTCTTCAATTTGAATGGCTCCTGATGATAGTAAATGTTGATTGTCAATTTGATGTGATAATGAAGCTTGCTGGCGAATATAGGCCATTTTAATCGCTGCAATAGCGGCCTCAGTACCTTTATTCCCGTGAATTCCTCCGCTTCTATCTATGGACTGTTGCATCGTATTATCGGTCAAGACACAAAAAATAACTGGAATATCCGTTTGAACATTCAAGTCTTTGATTCCTTGCGTTACTCCTTCGCAAACAAAATCAAAATGCTTAGTCTGCCCTTGAATGACACATCCAATTGCAATTACAGCATCTACATTTTGTGTTTGCAACATTTTCTTTGAACCATATATGAGTTCGAAACTACCAGGAACATTCCAGCGAATAATGTGCTGGGCTGGAACTTGGTTTTCTAAAAGGGCGTCAATTGCTCCTTTAAAAAGTCCTTCCGTTATAGTATCATTCCATTCTGCAACAACAATTCCAAAACGAAAATCTTTCGCATTTGGAACTGAATTTTTATCGTAATCCGATAAATTTTTATTTACGGTAGCCATTTGATTGTAGTTTTATGATTCTGGATTTTTAATTTCAGATGTTAAAGATAGAATTTTGAAATCAAAAATCGACCATCTTGAATCACCAATCTTAATTCACTTTTACTATTGTGCTAATCCCATTAAAACATCAACTGAAGCCGCTTCTGGGGTAGCTTCATAGTTGTCCTTAATATCTGTAAAATATTTTAATGCATCTGCTTTGTTCCCTAATGCCAAAGCTGTTTTACCAGCTTTCAACAAGAAACGAGGTGTTGTAAAATCATTTTTATTTGATTCAGCAGCTTTTACGTAATTTTCTAAAGCTTCTTTCGGTTGATTTTTTTGAGAATAAGCATCTCCTATTGCTCCTTTTGCCAAAGCTCCTAAAACAATATCGTCTGATTTAAATTTAGTAAGGTAATCAATCGCTTCAGTATATTTCCCCGTATTCAAATACGCGATACCCGCATAATAATTGGCTAAATTTCCCGCATCGGTTCCAGAATATTCATCTGCAATTTTCAAAAATCCAAATTTACCTTCGGATCCATTCAACGACAATTTATACAAAGAATCACTAGCTACTCCATCCGTTGCTTTTTGAAAATTTTGTTGTGCAACAAACATTTCATTCGCCGCTTCCTCTTGTTGTGGTGCAGCAATAAACCTTTGATATCCTAAATAACCAATAGTAAGAAGGGCAGCAGCGGCAACTAATCCAATAATAATTTTTTGATTTTTAGCAACCCAATCCTCAGTTATTGTAGCAGTTTCATCTAATTTTGAAAAAACTTCAGCAGTTGTGCTGTCTTTTTCATCAATAACCACAGCTTCAACTCCTTCTCCTTTTACTTCTTTTTCTTTTGGTGCTTTATATCCTCTTTTATTGTAAGTAGCCATTTATTTTTAATTTAGTGAATCGCAAAAATAAAATTTTTATTCAAACCCACA
Organism: Flavobacterium sandaracinum; assembly: GCF_004349135.1. Lineage (GTDB taxonomy): Bacteria > Bacteroidota > Bacteroidia > Flavobacteriales > Flavobacteriaceae > Flavobacterium > Flavobacterium sandaracinum. The sequence goes on from NZ_SMFN01000022.1 coordinate 13,915, forward strand.
TAAAAAATATGCTTTTATATTTAAAAAAAATATCCTTCTCAATTCTTTCTTTATAAAGGCGAAATAAATACCATAGAAAAAAGAGAAAAGTCCTTTTTATCGATATTTTTCGATAATTTGCACCCTCTTTAAAACAGCTGTTCAAAAACAGCAAAGTTCTCAATACCAGCAAGCCTTACCATGTATTTAAAAAAGATTTCATTATTCAATTATAAGAATTTTTCAGAAGCAAATTTCGATTTTGACAGCAAAATAAACTGCTTTGTGGGTAAAAATGGCATTGGAAAAACAAATGTACTGGATGCAATCTACCATTTGGCGTACGGAAAAAGCTATTTTAATCCGTTAGCGGTCCAAAACATTAAACATGGCGAGGAATTTTTTGTAATTGATGCTGAATTTGAAAAAAAAGACAGAACGGAACAAATCGTTTGCAGCTTAAAAAAAGGCCAAAAAAAAATATTAAAGCGCAATGGAAAAGCGTACGATAAATTTTCAGATCATATTGGCTTTATTCCTTTGGTTATTATCTCTCCTGCGGACAGGGATTTAATTGTAGAAGGCAGCGAAACTAGGCGGAAATTCATGGACAGCGTCATTTCGCAATTGGATTCGGCTTATTTGCAACAACTCATTCAATACCAGAAGGTCATGAGCCAGCGCAATGCCTTGCTAAAATACTTTGCGTTGAATCATGTTTTTGACATCGATACGCTATCTATATATAATGAGCAACTCCATGGTTTTGCCCAGTCTATTTTCGAAAAAAGAAAAGAATTTATCGAAGATTTCATACCTATTTTTAACAGGCATCATCAAGCCATAACAGGTTCTCAAGAAACCGTACAATTGGTTTACGAAAGTCACTTATTTGAAAAGGATTTGTTGACACTTTTACAAGAAAACAGCAATAAAGACAGGGCTTTACAATACACTAGTGTAGGAATACATAAAGACGATTTAGCCTTTGAAATTGACCACCATCCTATAAAGAAATTTGGATCACAAGGACAACAAAAATCATATCTAATCGCTTTAAAATTAGCCCAATTTGAATTTTTAAAGAAGCAAAGTGGCGTAAAACCGATCCTTCTTTTTGATGACATCTTTGATAAGCTAGACGAAAGTCGGGTAGCTAAAATTATCGAAATGGTCAACAGCGCTACTTTTGGACAACTCTTTATTTCCGACACGCATCCAGAACGAACCGAAACGATATTAAAATCGACACATCAGACGTATCGAATATTTAACTTATAACTTTTATTTAGCACTTTATTAAGTTCAAAAATTTAAAAATTACCTAATTTAGCTTATTACATTTAAAAAAAAACAGCAATGAAATACAATCCAATAGTAGTGCTACTCCTCTCTTTTGTAATGCTATCGTGTAACGGTCAATCTTCAAAGTATAGTAAATCGATCGACGCGAAAGCTTTTTCTGAAAAAATTGCAGCAACACCAAATCCACAAATTCTCGACGTAAGAACTCCAGAGGAATTTTCCGCTGACCATATCGACAAGGCTATAAATATAAATTGGCTAGGAGACAGTTTTGTTGTGGACAGTAAAAAACTAGACAAAACAAGGCCTCTTTTTGTGTATTGCAAAAGTGGAGCAAGAAGTCAAAGCGCTATTCAAAAATTAGAAGAACTAGGCTTTACAAACCTATACCAATTACAAGGAGGAATACTAAAATGGGAGGCTTCAGGATTTTCTAAACCAACTGACAAAATTAGCGGAATGACGGTGCAGGAATACAACAATTTAGTACGCTCTGATAAAAAAGTGTTGATCGATTTTTACGCCGAGTGGTGTGCGCCTTGCAAAAAAATGAAACCCTTCCTTTTAAAAATGGAAAAAGAATTGGCAGATAAAGTAACCATCATTCGCTTGGATGCCGATAAAAACAAAACCTTGATGACCGAAATGAAAATAAGTGAGCTTCCCACGCTACTATTGTACGATAATGCGACAGTAAAATGGAGACAATCTGGTTTTTTAAGTGAAGAAGAATTAAGAAAACAAATACAATAGCTCAAAATGCTTTCAAAAGAAACCCTACAATTTCTAGATGATTTAAAAGCCAACAACAATCGAGATTGGTTTTTGGAAAACAAAAAACGATACGAATCTTTCAAAAAAGATTACCAACAATTAGTTGCTGATTTCCTAGACGCCATGAAACCGCTTGATCCTTCACTAGAAATGTTGGAGGTCAAAAATTGTACTTTTAGAATCAATCGTGACATTCGGTTTTCCAAAGACAAGACGCCCTACAAAACTCATTTAGGAGTCTGGCTTTCCTCCGGTGCCAAAGGACTGAATCGTTCCGGGTATTATCTCCACTTAGAAAAAGGAGCTAGTTTTATTGCTGGTGGATTGTACTGTCCTGAAGCAGATGACCTAAAAAAAATGCGGAAAGAAATTGCCTTTTTCTATGATGATTTAGAAGCCATTCTTGACGAAATAAATTTCAAAAAAGAGTTTAAGGATTTTGATAGAAATGAAAAGAACATGCTGAAAAATCCACCTAGAGGTTATGAAAAAGAACATCCAGCAATTGAATTGTTAAAATTAAAAAGCTTTGAGTCTTCGCAAAAAATTGAGTTCTCCAGCGTTTCTAAGAAAGATTTTGTTGCGGTCATGAGTCGGAAATTAATTGCACTAAAACCATTGAATGACTTTATAAATCGCGCTTTAACGTCGGAATAATTATAATGAAAAAAAAGAAAATACTTTTTCTTGGCGAATCCTATAGAGCCGATGCGATCACTTGGATGAACGGACTCAAGGAATTTGGCGATTTCGAAATTATTACTTGGGAATTAAAAACACCCAGCAATTGCCTCCATAATCGCATTTTAAGGATTTTCGAATTTCAATTCGCTATTTTTAAAATTAGAGAAATAATCAAATTACAGAAGCCTGACATGGTCATTGCAGAACGCACAACCAGCTATGGCTTCCTTGCAGCATTATCAGGAGTAAAACCGGTTGCAATCGCACAACAAGGTAGAACTGATTTATGGCCAGAAACATCTCTCTCGTTACCATTAAAAAAAATTATTCAACATTATGCTTTTCAAAAAGCGGATTTAATACATGCTTGGGGACCTATTATGACTCTTTCTATGATCAAGGCAAAAGTAGACATGACTAAAGTTTTAGTGTTACCAAAGGGAATTAATTTGACAAAATTTGGAAACACAAACAAGGCAAACCCTGATAAAATTTGTGCTATTGTAACGCGGTCTTTGCTGCCAGAATACCGCCATAACACTATTCTAAAAGCTTTTGAGATTTTAAACCAAAAAGGAATAGATTTCGAACTGACCGTTATAGGTGATGGAACTGAACTTCCGACTTTAAAAAGTTTAGCTAAAAAACTAAAAATTGAAAAGAAAGTGAATTTTATGGGAAGAATTCCAAACACGGAGTTGCCCACGTTATTACAAAAATCAAATATTTACATCAGCATGCCAATAACGGAAGGAGTTTCCGCCTCTTTATTTGAAGGTATGGCCTGTTATTGCTATCCTATTGTAACAGAAATCCCTGGAAATAAAAGTTGGATTACCCATCGAGAAAACGGAGGACTCGTTGCCATTGACGATCATACAATACTAGCCAATGAATTAATTTGGTCTTTTGAAAACAAAGCGCATCGCGAGCAAGCCGTTACTAAAAACAGAATATTTGTGGAAGAAAATGCTAATTACAAGATCAACATGAAGATTATTGCCAATAAATACCACGAATTAATCAACTCTAATCTTCCTAACTAAATATGTGCGGAATTAACGGAATCTTGCATTTACAATCCCAGAAAAAAGTAGACGAGCGCCTACTCATCAAGATGCGCGATTCGCTAGAACATCGCGGCCCTGATGACAAAGGTATATTTATTGAAAAAAATATTGGTTTTGGACACAGACGATTATCAATATTAGATGTTTCTAGCGCCGGCCATCAGCCTTTTCTGTCAAATGATGGAAGATATGTAATGACTTACAATGGTGAAATCTATAACTTTAAAGAATTTTATGCAGAGTTAAAGAACAATGGATTTGATATTGAAACCACTTCAGATACGGAAGTTCTAATGAAATTATTTGAGTTGCACGGCTTAAAAATGCTGTACCGCCTCAATGGAATGTTTGCCTTTGCGATTTGGGATAAATTAGAAAAAAAGCTACTTGTTGCCCGAGATCGAATGGGTGTAAAACCCTTGTATTATTCTATTTATAACGAAACTTTTTATTTTGCATCGGAGCAAAAAGCACTTTTTACCGCAGGAGTTCCGCTAAAAATGGCACAAGAAGGGCTAGAAGAATATATATTTAATCGATTTGTAGCCGGAGAAAACACACTTTACCAAAACGTAAAAAAAGTATTGCCCGGACATAGTATAACCATACACGAAGGCGGAAAAGTTACGACCGAAAAATGGTGGGATTTGAAAAAGGAAATACAGAACCAGCCTAAAATTAAGAATCCTGTAGAATGGTTTCGAGAAACATTTGATGATTCCATAAAAATGAGAATGGTAAGTGATGTTCCTGTCGGCGTTTTATTAAGTGGCGGCCTGGATTCCTCTTCCGTTTTGGCTTCCCTACACCACCAAAATTACAAAGACATTCAAACCTTTAATATTGGTTTTAAAGAAAAGGAACATAACGAATCGCACTTAGCCAAAATGATGGCTGAGAAATTTGATTATGGCTTTCATACCATGCAATTAGAAGATACAGCTCTTTATGATCAATTACTGAGCGCGACTTATTTTCAGGATGAACCTATTATGCATTTGAGTGAGCCTCATCTTTTAGCCCTTTCAAAAACAGCAAAACCATCAGTAAAAGTATTACTTTCAGGCGAAGGTGCTGATGAATTGATGGGCGGATACGTGCGCTACAAAGCTTTGAAATATCCCTCCTTATTAAATTCAATTGCAACAATTGGTGCTTTGGATCTTTTTACGAAACAACCTCGATATGATAAGCTGACGCGTTATGCGAAAATTAGTAAAAAATCGGAGTTGGTCATTTTTAATGGTTCCAATATCTATCCAAAAGATATCGAGGAAGTTTATGGAATTAATGCACTTCCAAAAAATGAATATAGGAAACAAATTTATAAAGAAGCAAAATCATTATACCCAGACAATTTACGAAGACAAGCGCTTTATTTTGATCAACACACCTACTTGTGCTCACTATTGGATCGAAATGACCGCTGCACAATGGGCGCTTCTATTGAATGCAGGGAACCCTTTTTAGACCCAAGACTGATAATTGGCTTGGGCTCCTTAGATGACAAATGGTTATTTGCTGGAAAAAAATGGAAATTCATCCTCAAAAAGGCAATGCAAGAGCGTCTGCCTAATGAAATTTTGCAATTTAAAAAAGTAGGCTTAAGTGCGCCTTGGGGTGATTATATTACAAAAAGTACCGCTTTTAAAGAAGAATTAGAATCATTTTCGAAAAGCGAACTTTTTCAAATGCCGTATTTTGAACACATCAACATCCAAAAACTTGTACTGAATTTACAAAAAGGAGATAACCGAATGACACCATACATTATGCCGTTATTTATGATGCATATCTGGATGAAATCCTATGCAGCTAAATTTTAATTCTTACTTTTGACCAAGAATATATAATTCAAATACGCCCTTTCGTTTATGGAAATACAAGCTAATTTCTCTCTAAGAAAACTCAATACTTTTGGCATTGAAGCCAAGGCCAAACAGTTCGTTGCCGTGCATTCTGTGCAAGATTTAGAAACTATTTTAATTGAAAATAAATCACAGAAAAAATTTATTTTGGGTGGAGGCAGCAACATGCTTTTGACCCAAGATATTGAAGCATTGGTGATTCATATCGATTTAAAAGGTAAAAAAATTATAGAAGAAAATGAAGATTTTGTCTGGGTCGAAAGTCAGGCTGGCGAAAGTTGGCATGAATTTGTGCTTTGGACCATCGATCAAAATTTTGGTGGTTTAGAAAACATGTCACTTATCCCCGGAAATGTGGGAACTACACCGGTACAAAACATTGGTGCTTACGGAAATGAAATCAAAGATACTTTTATTTCTTGTGAAGCAATGACAATAGAAAATCAGAAAATGAAAACATTCACAAAGGACGAATGTCATTTTGGATACCGAGAAAGTGTTTTCAAAAACGAACTAAAAAACCAATACATCATTACATCCGTTGTTTTTAAATTGACAAAAAAAGATCATAAAATCAACACCTCTTATGGAGACATTACGGCTGAGTTAGCTAAAAACAACATCACTAATCCTACTTTAAAGGAAGTCAGTAATGCTGTAATTGCTATCCGACAAAGCAAATTACCAGACCCAAAAGAATTGGGAAACAGCGGTAGTTTCTTTAAAAATCCGATTCTGTTGAAATCTGATTTCAAAAAAATTCATCAGCAATTCCCTGAAATGAAATATTTTGATATTTCTGAAACCGAAGTAAAAGTTCCTGCGGGATGGCTGATTGAGCAAGCGGGTTTTAAAGGAAAACGTTTTGGCGACGCCGGAATCCACAAAAATCAGGCTTTGGTTTTAGTAAATTATGGCAATGCGACAGGACAGGAAATTTTGAATGTTTCAAAGGATATTCAACAAACCGTTTTTAACATATTTGGTATTCACATCGAAGCCGAAGTAAATGTGATTTAGAATATAAACTTAGAGGCGGAAAATACGAGTACAACAAATAAAAAAATTTAAATTCGTTAATCTAAAATCACAATGTACACTCCAGAAATCTACAAAAACGAGAATCAAGAAGAAATCAAAAAATTTCTTCAAGAAAACAGCTTTGGTATTTTAATCAATCAAAGCAACGGAAAATTGTGCGCCACACACATTCCTTTGGAATTGGAGATTAATAAAGAAGGTGAAGATATTTTGTATGGACACATTTCTAAAGAAAATCCACAATGGAAAGGTTTTACTGATAACGACCAAATCTTAGCCGTATTTTCAGGACCTCATAGTTATATTTCTTCCTCTTGGTACGATCATGAAAATGTGCCAACATGGAATTATATTGCCGTTCATGTGTATGGAAAAATAAAAATTATTGAAGGAGAAGGCGTGATCGAATCCTTGAAGAAACTAGTTGATAAATACGAACAAAACTCTGAAAACCCGATTCGAATAGAAGATTTATCTCAGAAAACCATGCTGCAAAGTCGGGGTATTGTCGCTTTTGAAATTGAAATAACTGAAATCCAAGCCACGAGAAAAATGTCACAAAATCGGGATGCAAAGAACTATCAAACTATTATCACCGCATTAGAAAAAACGAATACAGATCAGTCCATCGCTACCGCAAAAGAGATGAAGAAATGTCCAATATAAATTCTTTCGAAATTCACACATTCTATTTAACAATTCGCAATTCTATTCATACCTTTGCAAGCTCCCGAGATTTCGGGCATTAAAAACTCATTAAACTAAGATGCTTATATTAATTCTTTACTTTTTTATTTTTATTGTTGCGGTTCAAATTTTGTATTATCTAGGCGTTTTTGGAAAATTTGCTTTTGCCAAAGTACAGAAAACAACACCAAAAAAAATCCCGATTTCGGTGATTGTTTGTGCTAAAAACGAAGAAGAAAATGTAGCAAATTTCATTCCGCTGCTAGCTGAACAAAACTATCCAGATTTTGAAATTGTCTTGATTGACGATGCTTCAAGCGACAATACTTTGGCCATATTTGAAGGTTTTGAAAAGCAATATCAAAACGTTCGCTTGGTAAAAGTGGAGAACAACGAAGCCTTTTGGGGAAACAAAAAATACGCCCTAACATTAGGAATAAAAGCCGCTAAAAAGGAGTATCTATTGTTCACGGATGCCGATTGTTACCCCACTTCAAAAGAATGGATTACAGCCATGAGCTCTCAGTTTACGATGCAAAAAACTATTGTTTTGGGTTATGGTAAATATGAAAAAATCGCCAACTCTTTCTTAAATAAAATAATTCGTTTTGAGACTTTATTGACCGCTATTCAATATTTTTCTTGGGCAAAAATTGGGCATCCTTACATGGGTGTTGGACGAAATTTAGCCTATAAAAAAGAAGAGTTTTTCAACGTAAATGGATTCATAGAACACATGCAAATTCGTTCTGGAGACGATGATTTATTTGTAAATCAAGCTGCAAAAGCTAAAAACACTACGGTCGCTTACACGCCAGAAAGCGTAACGCTTTCTAAGCCAAAAACAACTTACAAGGACTGGCTCATTCAAAAAAGAAGACATGTTGCAACAGCCAATTATTACAAGTCCTTTGACAAATTTCAATTGGGTCTTTTCTACTGTTCCCAATTATTGTTTCTCATCCTCCCTATCGTCTTGTTGGCTTTTCAGTTTCAATGGATTGTAGTGCTGTGTTTAATTGGGCTACGCTACCTTGTGTCGTGGATTATCATTGGATTTTCGGCAGGTAAATTAAAAGAAAAAGATGTCGTATATTGGTATCCAATTATTGAATTAGTATTAATATTCGCTCAGATTAATATCTTTATCACTAATACATTCTCAAAACCGGTACATTGGAGATAAACAAACAAATAGAAAAAGCAAAACAAGGCGATCAAGTTGCCTTTACTTTTCTATTGAATTATTATTGGAATGAAGTGTATGGTTTTATGCTGAAACGCACCGAAAACGAAACGAATGCCGAGGATATTACAATAGAAACATTCTCGAAAGCATTTGATAAAATAGCCACCTACAACTCGGAATTCCAGTTCAATACTTGGCTGATTGCTATTGCAAAAAATGTACACATCGATTTATTACGAAAAAAGAAATCGAGTCTTTTTGTCGAAATTACCGATGATCAAGACCAACAAGCTTATAATATTGCTGATACTACACCATCTGCAGAGGATGAATTAATTACCGAACAAAACCTTTCCCGATTACTACAATTCATCAAAGAATTGAAACCCCATTATCAAGAAGTCATTCAGTTGCGTTATTTCCAAGAAATGAGTTATCAGGAAATTGCCAATAAAATCAACGAACCTTTGAGCAATGTGAAGATTAAATTGCTTCGCGCCAAGAAATTATTGGCAGAAATCATTCAGAATAAAAGGTAGCTTTCTTGTAGAAAATCTTATCCAATTCTTATGTGTCTATAAAGAAAAAGTGATCTAAATAAATTTTAGACCACTTAGTTACATCAAAGTATTTTTTTGATAAAATTACCTTACAATTCTTTCTGGATAATCCGTTATAATACCATTTACTTTAAGTTGTTGTAAATTATTGATATCCGCAGGTTCATTGACAGTCCAAGGATATATTTTAAAATTATTCGCTTTCATTATCGCAACGTTTTCAGCCGTTAAAGTTTTAAAATAGGGATTTATTGCCTGAGCTTTCAGTTCTTTGCCTGTTTTAATAATATCCTCAATAGGATCTTTGTAGGTTAGTAAACCAATCGCAATTTCGGGACTCAAAGATCTCATTTTTTGCAACTCCCCTATTCGGAAACTGGATATAAAAAAATCTTTATTTCTCCACCCTTTTTTCTTGTACTCTTCTATAATTCTATAGGTATCCGCTGCGGTGTTCGTTCCTTTCAACTCAATATTAAGCACCACTTTTTTATCGATAGTCTCAATCACTTCCTGCAAAGTTGGGATTTGATGTTTTCCAGCAACCAAAACTTTTCGCAAATCTTCAAAAGTATATGCTTCTATTTTTCCTTTTGCATTTGTGATTCGGTCTAAATCATCATCATGAAACACAACCATTTCTCCCGTTTTAATTTTGAAAACATCAATTTCTAACATATCGGCTTTTAATTCCATTCCTTTTTTTATGGATGCCAATGTGTTTTCGGTTTCGTGTCCCATAGCGCCTCTGTGCCCACAAACCACAAATTTGTTTGAAGTACAATTTGATAATAACAAGGCCATTGATGAAGCCATTAATAGTGTAGTGAATTTCATAATTTTCATTTAAGTTTTGTCGTAAAAATAGATTATCTGGCAGACCCAAACATTAAGTAGGGATTAAATTAAGACTATTTTACCTCAAGTAATTCGATCTTTAGTAGTCTAATTTGGGTAATACTATCTTAAAAAAAGAAGGTTTAGCAGTCCTTTTTTAAGGTTTCATTAACACAAAAGTATTCTACAGTTATTGTTAAAATAACAGCCTTTTTTCAATTAGTCAATTCCTTTGTCAGCACTAAAAAACAAAAAAATAGTATTCATGAAACAACTTCACTTATTTTTATTTACGATGGTGCTAACGGTTTTTGTTGGCGCAACAAATTTTGCCCAAACAACTCAAGCCTCTATTTCAGGTATCGTTTTAGGCAATAATTCAGAACCGCTGAAAGATGCAAAAGTTCAAATCCGAAATGAATCAACCGGATTTAAAACCAATTCATTGTCTAATTTCAAAGGCGTTTTTACGTTCAAAGAACTTCCTTTAGGCGGACCTTACACCATTAGCGTTACAGCTTTAGGTTTTGGAGAACAACAACGTTCCGGTTACACCTTAAATCAAGGGGATTTAATAAACATCAAAATTCTGATGCAAGACAACATTCAAAATCTTGAAGTGGTTGAAGTGGTTGGTCGTGGTTTAAAAAACAAGACAGGAAATTTAGGAGCAGCAACAGCTGTAACAGCAAAACTAATCAATGCGTTGCCGGTTAATGGAAGAAATTTCACCAGCTTAATGGATTTATCGCCTTTGACCAGAGGCGGAAATATTTCAGGCCAACTAGCTTCCTCGACAAATTACACACTAGATGGAATGAATGCTAAAAACCCAACTTCAGCAGGATCTACAACCAGTCGAAGTGGCGCTCCGTATTCGATTTCCATAGAAGCCGTGAGAGAATTTAAGGTGGTTACCAATCAATATGACGTAAGTTATGGTCGAAGTGGTGGTGGAACAGTTAGTGCCGTAACTAAATCAGGAACAAATGATTTAACAGGAAGTATGTTTGCCTACAACCGCGCTGACTGGCTGTCAAGCCCGTATGACATTAGAGGAAACAGACGTCAAAATGATTTTTCGACTACGCAATACGGTTTTACTTTAGGAGGACCAATTATTAAAGATAAATTACATTTTTTTGTAGCTTGGGATCATCAACAAGATTTACGGCCTTTAATCATCGCTGATGTTCAATCTGCAGACGACGAACTGCGTTTTAATGTTACGAGAGCTACCTTAGACAATTTTGTAACTATTGCCCGCAATGAATATGGTGTTTCCAGTTCTCCACAATACGGAACTTTTGATAAAAAAAGGAATTCTGATGCTGCTTTCGCTCGTCTTGACTGGCAAATTAACAGCAATAATTTATTGACAGTACGCAATAACTTCACCTATGACAATAATAAATTAGGGCTGCAAGATAACACTGCCATAAATTTATATGAATCTTTTGGAGATGACTTAAATATTGATAATAGTATTTTGGCTTCTTTGCGAACCAAAGTAAATGCAAGAGTCACAAATGAATTAAAAATACAGCATTTGTATACTTTTCAGGATAGTAATCCAGGTGATCAATTGCCTGATTACAACATTCCTCGTGCTATCGTGGAAAATGTGGCTTCAACAATCAACGGCGCAATAAGAACTACGAATATTCAAATTGGAGGTCATCGATTTGCGCAGGAAAAATTTACCAATAATGTTTTCCAAATTGTAGACAACATTTATTATAACACGGATAAAGTGAAATATACTTTTGGTTTTGATTTAATGCAAACACATTCAAAATCTTTATATGGCAGCGAAGTAAACGGTCGTTTCCATTTCAATAGTGTGGCTAACTTTGACAATCAAACTCCCTATCGTTATTTCAGAGAAGTTCCTTTGGTGACTGATCCTACCGTGATTTCGAACATATTAAATGCTGGAATTTATGGTCAGTTGCAGACTAAAATTGGCGTGGGATTAGACTTGACTTTAGGGTTGCGTTTTGATTATGCTAAATATCCGACTGCAACATTCAATCAGTTGGTTTTTGATGAATTAGGTATTCGTACGGATAATAAACTTCAGTCAGCTATTCTTCAACCAAGAGTGCAATTGTCTTGGGATGTAAATGAAAATCACAAAGATTATATTCGCTTTGGAGGGGGAATTTTTGCTTCTGATTTAAATAATTATGCAATAATCAACAACTTATATTTTGATGGAAATCACACTGCAACTGTAGATGTGAGAGCTCCAAATGTTCCTTTGCCAAATTTCAATGATTATCGAAATAATTATGCTAGTATTCCAACTTTGGATGCGTTTCAGCTACCGACAATAAATTTCACAGGAACAGATGCTAAAGTTCCTGTTGTCTATAAAGCAAATGCATCTTACTCCCATTTTTTTACTGATAGATTGAAAGCAGGAATAGCAGGATATGCAACTTTAGGACGCAACAACTATGTTTATGTAGACCGCAATATGGTGGCGAATCCATTTTTTACCTTAGCCAATGAAGGCGATCGTGGCGTTTATGTTCCAGCAAGCTCAATCCCTGCAAATGGAGCCGGAGACTGGATGCAAGGGCGAATCAGCAATAAACTAGGACGTGTTTTAGAATTGAACAGCGAAGGAAAAGTCAATCAATTTGCACTGGTGGTTGATGCTACCTATCGCTATTTTAAAGACGGTGAAATATCCGCCAGTTATACCTTGAATGACACCAAAGACAATACTTCATTTAACGGAAACGTAGCCAACACAGCAACTTTAGTGTTACCAGTAGAAGATGATCCAAGAGACTTGACCAAAATGAGTTATTCCGATAATCATTTCCGTCACAAAGTAGTATTTTACGGAACACTACCTACTTTTTATGGTTTCAACATTGGAGTCCGATATTCAGGTATTGGCGGCACACGCTACAGTTTAGTATCAGGAGGCAATACAAATGCTGATTTTGTCACTTCATCCAATGATCTAGCGTTTGTATTTGATATTAATAATCCGGCAGTTCCCCAAAATATAAAAACAGGATTGCAAACTATACTTGATAATCCGGCTGCAAGCCAAAGTTTAAAAAACTACATCAACAAATACTCTGGCAAACTAGCCGAGAGAAACGGGGGAATAAATGAGTTTTATGGTCTTGTTGATATAAGAATCACCAAAAAAGTCACTATATACAAAAAACAATTTTTAGAATTTACAGCAGATATCTTTAATGTTGCCAATTTACTAAATAAAGAATGGGGTGTAAATAAATCGTTGGGAAGTCAATCACTATATGCTTTAGGTACGCCTGCATCAGGATCAACAGCCGCGGTTCCGGGATTTGACAGCAGCAGACAACAATTTAATTACAGAGTAAACAATGCCGGACTTCCTTCGCTTTCTGGAAATCCATTCCAAATACAAATTGGGTTCAAATATGCTTTTTAAATCCAACTCTTAATTTATTCTTTACAAGATAAAGCGTATTCATTGATTTGAATGCGCTTTTTTTTATAAATTTCAAACCCAAAATCAGTAAATAAAATAATAATACATCATAAAAGTTAAATCTATAAATATAAATTACATTTAATCACAATTAATTATTAATTTTATATTCTAAAACTCCTATTATTCACGTTATCACTAAAAAAACTTTTGCATATGATTTAATTGTACTTAACCACTAAATCCACACATTATGTCAAAATTAAGCATTTACGAAACAAGCTGGATTAATCTTGTTTTCCAAGACAGAAACAAAGAATATGGAGCGTATCAGTTGCGTCGAGAAAGTACAAAAACGGCATTGACCTCCCTTTTTATGGGCGTTCTATTTTTATTTAGTGCTTTAAGCATTCCCATAATTATTGCATATTTTAATCCCAATCGAACACCCCCGATTGACATTCCTGATTTCAGCAACACTATAGTGCAACTTACTGACATAATTCCAAACCAGCTTGAACCAAAAAAGGCATTGCCAGAGATAAAAACTAAAAATATTGCGGCACCAATTAAAAGCGCCCAACTGGTTAATCCGATAATCGTTCAAGCTTCACAAGCCAATCAAGACATTGCAAAAAACACCGACAATACTACCATAACAAATACAACTTCAGAAGGAACAGGTACTATTGGCATCAATCCCGCTTCTCCTTCTGGAGTCGAAACAACAACAGCCATTGATACAGGGAATGCGATCATCAACAGCGTTTCGCTAGATAAACTTCCTGAATTCCCTGGCGGAATTAATAAGTTTTATACGTATGTAGGTAATAATTTTGAAAAAAAAGAAATAGAAGGCAGTGGATCGATTCGGGTTTACGTTTCTTTTGTAATCGAAAGAGATGGCAGCATGAGTGACATTCAAGTCAAAAGAGATCCTGGTTATGGACTAGGTAAAGAAGCTGTTCGCGTATTGAAATCATTGCGAACAAAGTGGTCTCCTGGAATGATTGACGGTAAAGCCGTGCGAACCGCCTACAACCTTCCCATTACAGTACAGATGAATTAAAAAACAGAAAAAGCTCCAATTTAAAATTGGAGTTCTTTTTACCAATTTTATTTGTTTTAAAACAGTCTCCTTATAGCTACAAAAAGTTATCACCTAGCCCTGATTGAGCTGATATCCTCGAAGCAGCGCGCAGAGATAAAGGCGAAAGCAGGACGACTATTTCTTAAGATTACTAAATATTCTGCTCCTACTACTTCTGTTTGGATTCCTTCAAATAAACAGCTAAACCAATCCTAAAATAAACAACATTCCTTATCTTTGCAACTTCAAAATATGATATATGGAAACTGTTTTAGAAAATACTTTACCTGTAGGCAAACCAAAGTGGTTAAAGGTAAAACTCCCAATTGGCCAAAAATACACCGAGCTTCGCAGTTTGGTTGATAAATATAGTTTGAACACGATTTGCACTTCAGGAAGTTGCCCAAATATGGGTGAATGCTGGGGTGAAGGAACGGCTACATTTATGATTTTAGGAAATGTGTGTACCCGCTCTTGTGGCTTTTGTGGTGTAAAAACCGGAAGACCTGAGACCGTAGACTGGGATGAACCAGAAAAAGTGGCGCGTTCTATAAAAATCATGAACATCAAACATGCTGTAGTCACTAGCGTTGACAGAGATGATTTGAAAGATGGTGGTTCTATTATTTGGATTGAAACCGTAAAAGCCATCCGCAGAATGAACCCAAACACAACTCTTGAAACCTTGATTCCCGATTTTCAGGGTATCGAAAGAAATATAGACCGTATCGTGGAAGCCAATCCAGAAGTCGTTTCACACAATGTAGAAACAGTTCGCAGACTGACTCGTGAAGTCCGTATTCAAGCAAAATATGACCGAAGTCTGGAAGTACTGCGCTACTTGAAAGAAAAAGGAATCAAAAGAACCAAATCTGGCATTATGTTGGGTCTTGGTGAGCAAGAAGAAGAAGTGTATCAAACTATGAGAGATTTGCGTGCAGTACACGTTGATATCGTTACAATAGGACAATATTTGCAACCCAGTAAAAAACACTTGCCGGTAAAAGAATTCATAACTCCAGAGCAATTTGCAAAATACGAACAATTTGGGTTGGAATTAGGTTTCCGACATGTTGAAAGCGGGCCATTAGTTCGATCCTCCTACAAAGCACAAAAACATATTCTTTAAAAAAACTGTTTCAGGTTTAAAGTTTCAAGTTGAGAAACTTTAAACCTGAAACTTTAAACAAAAAAATATTGAAAACAAGAATTGCCATAAATGGTTTTGGAAGAATTGGAAGGAATTTATTTCGCTTGCTCTTGAACCATCCCTCCATAGAAGTTGTTGCCATAAATGACATTGCTGATAAAAAAACAATGGCACATTTAGTAAAATACGACAGTATTCACGGAGTTTTACCATTTGCTGTTAGCGCTGACGAAAAAGGGATTTTACTCGACGGAAAACATTATTTGTTTTTTCACGAAAAAAGGATTTCTAACCTCGATTGGAAAAGCTTAAACATTCATTATGTAATTGAATCTACCGGGAAATACAAAACTTTTGAAGAACTGAATTCCCATATTATAGCTGGTGCTAAAAAAGTAATACTCTCTGCACCCTCAGAAGTAGACACTATAAAAACGGTAGTTTTAGGAGTCAATGATTTTATATTGGATGGCTCAGAAAACATCATTTCAAATGCCAGCTGCACCACGAATAATGCGGCCCCTATGATTAAAGTGATTAATGAACTTTGTGGTATTGAACAAGCCTATATTACCACAATACACTCCTATACAACAGACCAAAGCTTACACGATCAACCTCATAAAGATTTACGTCGCGCTCGCGGGGCGAGCCAATCTATTGTTCCTACAACAACAGGAGCAGCCAAAGCTTTGACAAAAATATTTCCTGAGTTTGAAGGTAAAATAGGTGGTTGCGGCATCCGTGTCCCAGTTCCTGATGGTTCTTTGACTGACATCACTTTCAATGTGAAACGTGCTGTCACCATACAAGAAATAAACGCGGCCTTTAAAATAGCAGCACAAACTAATTTAAAAGGGATTTTGGATTACACCGAAGACCCTATTGTCTCTGTTGATGTAATTGGCAATAAAAATTCATGTATATTTGATGCCCAACTTACTTCAGTTATCGATAAAATGGTTAAAGTAGTTGGCTGGTATGATAATGAAATAGGATATTCTTCAAGAATAATTGATTTAATACTTTTGACAAGCATGAAAAATAACCAATAAAAAAATCGGTAACAAATGAAATTGCTTTTCGTTTATGTACTCTTTTTAAATACACTACTGTATTCTCAACCCATTGAGGATGCAGATAGTACCGCTTATTATAGTAGTTTAAGTCATTCTCATGTTCAAAATAACAATTACAAAGAGGCATTAGTAAATACCCAAAAAGCAATACAATATGCCAAGAAAAACAACAACATTAAGGATCTTGCCATTGAAAACTACAACCTAGGAAAACTGTATTACGACTTAAGAAAATATAACGATGCAATTGAATATTTTCTAAAAAGTAGTTCGCTTATCGCGATGCAAGAACCTGCAGTTATCCAAGCGGACCTCTATTACAATCTTGGCTTGTGCTACATGGCAAAAGAAAATTTCGACAGAGCTGCCATGTACTTTCAAAAATCAAAATCCATTTATACGGCACTAAATATCCCCGATGTTGCTGAATTGTTTCAACTTCAAAAAGGATTAATTTACAAAGGTAAAAACAAATTAGATCTCGCTTTAACGGTTTTTAAGACTATAATTGCAATCCCCACTACTCCTGCTTTATCAAATACCAAAGCAGAAGCCTTGTACCAAACTGGTAGTATTGAAGCACTAAAAAACAGAAATAATTTAGCTTTAAACTATCTTGATAAAGCGCTTGAATTAAATGACAAATCGGAGAATCTTGAACAGAAATCTAACATATTGCTTGCCTTAAGTACTGTTCACGAAAAAATATTAGATAAAAACAATGCCTACTCTTATTTAAAACAACATCTCAATCTAAAAGAGCGCCTTGCTATCATCAATAACGAAAGACTGGGAATAGACGATTATACAAAATTCAAGGAATCAGAACGGTTAAAAGAAATTGTTCAAACCAATAATGAAACTAAAGAACAGGAAAGAGCCAGTAAGTTTTCTAAACTCATTAGCATCCTTGCTATTGCGTTGATCTCTATTTTATCCTTATTAAGTTTGTCATTGTACAAAAATAACATCATCCGAAATCAGTCCAATTTGCTGTTAAAGGAGAAAAATAAAGAATTAGAAATTGCAAAAGACAAAGCCGAAAAGGCGTCAAAAGCAAGATCTGAATTTCTATCGACCGTAAGTCACGAACTTCGCACCCCCTTGAATGCTATCAATGGAATTACGCATTTACTATTAGAAGAAAATCCAAAGAAAACACAAATGGACTATTTGTCTTCGCTAAAATTTTCAGGCGATTACTTGACCAAATTTATAAATGAGATTTTAGAAATCAATAAAATTGAGTCCCACAGTATTGAAATTGAATACACTACCTTCAACCTAAAACAACTTTTAATTGGAATTCAAAATTCATTAAAAGAATTAGCCTTGGTAAACAACAATAATTTCAGGTTAAATGTTGATGCTGCGATTCCTGACTATTTGATAGGTGATCCAACGAAATTATCCCAAATTATATTAAATTTAATTAATAACGCCCTGAAATTTACTAAAAATGGTGACGTTACGGTAACCGCCAACCTCCATGTTTTAGAGGACACAGCGGCAACATTATATTTTGAAATAACAGATACTGGAATTGGGATTCCTGAAGACAAACTGACCAGCGTGTTTGATAGTTTCTCACAAGGTTCAATTGAAGTCAATCGAAAATACGGCGGAACAGGCTTAGGACTGACCATTGTAAAGAAATTAATTAAAATCCTAGGTGGACGAATAGAATTAAAAAGCATCGTAGGCCAAGGCTCTTCCTTTTCTTTTAAATTAGCCTTTAAAATAAGCGAACTTCCTGTAGAATTTAAAGTCGCCAAAAAAGTTGACTATAATTCTAAATTAGTAAACAAAAAAATATTACTGGTTGAGGATAATAAAATCAATCAAATGATCACAAAAAAAATGCTTCATAATAAGCGAATCATCTGTGAAGTAATTGATAATGGAGAAGATGCAATAGACTTAGTACGTAAAAATAAATTTGATTTGGTGCTAATGGACGTTCATTTACCCGGGATCAATGGAACAATTGCTACAGAATTGATTCGGACTTTTGATGCTGCAACACCTATTATCGCGCTTACCGCAATCTCGCTTCATGAAAATCGCGACATGTTATTATCATTTGGTATGAACGATGTTATTACCAAACCGTTCATACCAGAAGAATTTTACACCACAATTGCTGAATATATCTAGAAATTAATACTTTAAGATTAGTTCTCTAATAAGACTTCTCACTTTTGGCTCAGCTGCTTTGGCAGCTTCAAGAACTTCATCATGAGAGATCGTGCCAATACTTTCTTCGTTACCCATGTCCGTAATCACAGAAATCCCAAATGTTTCCAAATCCATGTGACGTGCCACAATTACTTCTGGAACAGTGGACATTCCTACACAATCAGCACCCAGAATTTTAACCATTTTGTATTCAGCTAACGTCTCAAAAGTAGGTCCCTGCAATCCTAAATAAATTCCCTCATGAACTTCTATTTCTAATTCCTTTGCCAATTCAGTGGCTTTGGCAATCATATTTCTCGAATATGGTTCGCTCATATTTACAAATCGAGGTCCAAAACGTTCGTCATTTTTCCCTCGTAAAGGATGTTCAGGCGTCATATTGATATGATCCGTAATCATAACAATAGAACCCACTTTATAACTTGGATTCACACCACCAGAAGCATTTGAAACTACCAATTTCTCCACACCTAAAAATTTCATTACTCGCACTGGAAATGTAACTTCGGTCATAGAATAGCCTTCATAAAAATGAAAACGTCCTTGCATCGCAACCACTTTCTTGTCTCCTATTGTTCCAAAAACCAATGCGCCTTTATGACCTTGCACAGTTGACACCGGGAAATTTGGGATTTCATTGTACGGCAACGTGTATGACACTTTCATTTCATCCGTAAAACTTCCTAATCCTGAACCTAAAATCACACCATATTCAGGTGTGAAATTGATTTTTTCTTGAATAAAACTAACTGTTTCTTGTACTTGTTCCCACATAATTTATAATTGTTTTATCAAAATTTTCACTTCCCGAAAGGAAAGAACTTTGTATTGGTAAATAAAAAAGTTGTTCGCTTGGTACACTTCCTTTTAAACGTACATAATCTTTTTCGGTAGTAATAATAATGTTGTTTTGCGCTACATTTTTAATTTCTAATAGGTCTTTATCGGTAAAATTATGATGGTCTGGAAAAGACAAACAGACATCATTTGAGTTTTGTAAATAGGAAAAAAATGGTTCTGGTTTTGCAATTCCTGCTACCAATACCTTAGTAGCTGATTGAATTTCATTTACATTTATTGTTCGGTTTTCTCCATAAATATAATCATCGTAAGCTATAAAAGTAAAATACAATTCCTGATTTACACCAACTTTTAAACTCTTTTTAATCTTATTTTGTTCGTCAAGCGAAAGATTGAAAGGACATTTGGTGACAATAATAATATTTGCTCTTTTAGCTCCATCCCTGCTTTCTCTTAAATTTCCTGTTGGTAACATAAAATCATCCGAATATAAATCGCCGTACGAAGTGAGCAAAATATAAAATCCTGCTTTTACTTTTCTGTGTTGAAAAGCGTCGTCCAATAAAATAACTTCCGGCTTTTCAGGAAGATATAGTAATTGTTCAATTCCGTTTTTTCTGTCAGCATCAACTGCAACATGTATCGATGGGAATTTTTGAAAAAATTGAAAAGGTTCGTCACCAAGATTTTTTGCATTTGTACCGGCTTGCGCCAAAATAAAACCTTTGGATTGTCTTTTATAA
Source organism: Flavobacterium sandaracinum (assembly GCF_004349135.1). Taxonomy (GTDB): domain Bacteria; phylum Bacteroidota; class Bacteroidia; order Flavobacteriales; family Flavobacteriaceae; genus Flavobacterium; species Flavobacterium sandaracinum. The sequence continues at coordinate 34,413 of NZ_SMFN01000022.1, forward strand.
CCTCTGCTTAAAGTGGCAATTTTATATGTATCCGAAAGCAACCGAATCAAATATTCAATTTGGGGTGTTTTTCCGGTTCCACCAACGCTAAGGTTCCCAACAGCAATAACAGGCAAATCAAAAGAATAGAATTTTAAAATGCCTTTATCGAAAAGAAAATTTCGAATACTCGTTATGAGACCATATAAAATGGCAAACGGAAACAGTAATTTTCGAATTAAATTCATTTTACGAAAGTAGAATAAATTATCTTTGATTTAAAATTTTGTTTCTTTTGTTTAATGTTTAAAGTTGATCAACATTAAACTTGGAACCTCAGACTTTAAACTAAAAAATCATGAAAATCAAAGAAATAATTTCCGTACTTGAAGAAATGGCGCCACTCGCCTATGCAGAAGATTTTGACAATGTCGGATTATTGATTGGAGATCAAGATGTAGAAGCTACTGGAATATTGGTTTGTCATGATGCTTTAGAAAATATAATTGACGAAGCAATTGCAAAAAATTGTAATCTGGTGGTGTGTTTTCATCCGATATTATTTTCTGGTTTAAAAAAAATTACCGGAAAAAACTATGTGGAACGCGCCGTTATTAAAGCCATAAAAAATGATATTGCCATTTATGCTGTTCACACCGCACTGGACAATCATCAGGAAGGAGTCAATAAAATATTCAGTGATGCACTGGGCTTGGTAAATACTAAAATCTTGATTCCAAAACAAAACTTCATTCGGAAATTAGTGACATTTACCATTCCTGAAAATGCAGAAGAAGTACGAAATGCGTTATTTAATGCTGGAGCGGGAAATATTGGCAACTATGAAAACTGCAGTTTTAATTCGAAAGGAATTGGAACCTACATGGGAAATGAACACAGCAATCCGCAAGTTGGCGAACGATTTGAGTTTGTGCAAGGAGACGAAATCAAAATCGAAGTCTCTTTTGAAAAACATTTGGAAAACAAAATTCTAAAAGCATTATTCAAAAGCCACGCGTATGAGGAAGTAGCATATGAGATTTATGAGTTGCAAAATCAGCATCAAAATATTGGTTTGGGAATGATTGGCGAATTGAAAAATCCCATGAGTGAAAAAGAGTTTCTGCTTTTTACAAAAGAAAAAGTGCAATGTGGTGGAATTCGACATTCCAACTTTATTGGAAAGGAAATTAAAAAAGTAGCCGTTCTTGGTGGAGCTGGAAGTTTTGCAATAAAAAATGCCATTCAAGCCGGAGCTGATGCTTATTTGACAGCAGATTTGAAATACCATCAGTTTTATGAAGCCGAAAATGAACTTTTATTGGCCGATATTGGACATTTTGAGAGCGAACGCTATACAAAAAATTATATTGTAGAGTATCTTCGAAAAAAAATCCTTAATTTTGCAGTTATTTTATCAGAAGAAAATTCAAATCCAGTTAAGTACTTATAGAATATGGCGAATACGAAAGAATTAAGTGTTGAGGACAAGTTAAGAGCAATTTACGATTTACAACTTATTGACTCTAGAATTGACGAAATCAGAAACGTAAGAGGTGAACTTCCTCTAGAAGTAGAAGATTTAGAAGATGAAGTGGCTGGTTTAAGCACACGTTCAGAAAAATTGAAAGGAGAACTTGAAGTTATTGAGGATCTAATCAAATCAAAAAAGAATGCAATTGATGAGCACAAAGAAGCTATCAAAAAATATACGAAACAACAAGAAACGGTTCGTAACAACCGAGAATTTAATTCGTTGACTAAAGAAGTTGAATTCCAAGAATTAGAAATTCAATTGTCTGAAAAACAAATTAAAGAAATGAAAGCTTCTATCGAGCACAAGAAAGAAGTAATTTCAAATTCAAAAGAAAGATTAGAAGCAAAATCGAATCACTTAAAGCATAAAAAATCAGAATTAGACGCTATCATGGCTGAAACTGCGAAGGAAGAAGCATTCCTTTCAGAAAAATCAGCTGAATACCAAGCTTTAATTGAGGAAAGATTATTAAAAGCGTACACAAGAATCAGAACTAGTGTTCGCAATGGTTTAGCTGTTGTTTCCATCGAAAGAGGAGCTTCTGCAGGATCATTCTTTACTATTCCACCACAAACACAAGTAGAAATTGCTTCCAGAAAGAAAATCATAACTGATGAACACTCCGGAAGAATATTAGTAGACAGCGTTTTGGCTGACGAAGAAAAAGAGAAAATGGAACAGTTGTTTTCTAAATTCTAATTACATTTAAGTCCCGATACATATCGGGACTTTTTTATTATGAAGAAAATATTTTATTTTATATTCACTAAATCCATTGGTTCCTACATCAACTTCTTAAGTTTTGTATCCCCAAAAAAAGCATCGCAACTTGCCTATGCTTTATTTAGCGAGCCCCGAGAAGGAAAATTGTTAAAAAACCAACTTCCTGAAATTCTACAAGAAGCTACCACTGAAATATTTCAGCACAAAGGCGATTCCTTTCACACCTACACCTGGAAAGGAAATAACTCAATTGTACTTTTAGTGCATGGATGGGAAAGTAACGCTTCAAGATGGGAAAAATTTATACCATATCTAAAAAAATCAGGCAGTACCATTATAGCAATAGATGGTCCCGCACACGGTTTATCCAGTGGAAAGGAGTTCAATATTCCTCAATATGCCGAGTTTATTCATATCGCTGTTGAAAAACACAAACCTCAGTACTTAGTAGGCCATTCTATTGGTGGAAAAACCTGCTTGTATTACCAATCCGTTTATCAAAATGACACGCTAAAAAAAATTGCAATTCTTGGATCTCCCAGTGATTTTAATATTATCTTAAACAATTATATTACATTGTTGAGTTTGAATGCTAAAATTTTAAAATCGTTAGAAGCTCATTACTTGAATCATTTTAAACTTAGCCTTGAACAGTTTTCTAGTAAAACATTTGTATCTAAAATAAACACAAAAGGACTCATCGCTCATGACATTGACGATACTGTAGTTTTATTTGAAGAAGGAAAAAAAATTGCCGAAGTATGGAATAATGCTGTTTTTATTGAAACCAAAGGTTTAGGTCACAGCATGCACGATGATGAATTATATAAAAAAGTCTGCCGTTTCTTATTTGACTAATTTTAAAAAAACTATTTCGCAAAGATTCACAAAGGAAACACAAAGCTTCACGAAGAATTTTATGATTTATTTCAAAAAAAAATTGACTTTATCTACGTTACATTTTTGAGCATCTTTGTGTAACTATACTTTTCAAATCAATTTTAAATAGTATCTAATTATCAAATTCATTACTTTTGCAGTATGGAAGAAAATCTAAAACGCCTCAATAAATTCATAGGAGAAACTGGGTATTGCTCCCGCCGCGAAGCTGATAAAATCATTGAAGAAGGTCGAGTGACCATCAATGGAGTCGTTCCAGAATTAGGCACAAAAGTTTCACCTGATGACGAAGTGCGTATTGACGGTAAACTAATCCGAGAGAAAAGAGAGAAATCTATTTATTTAGCTTTTAATAAACCTGTTGGAATTGAATGCACCACCAACTTAGAAGTTCGTGGCAATATTGTAGATTATATTAATTATCCAACACGCATTTTCCCTATTGGCCGTTTAGATAAAGCATCCGAAGGATTGATTTTTATGACTAATGACGGCGATATTGTCAACAAAATTCTTCGTGCTAGAAACAACCACGAAAAAGAATATACGGTAACAGTTAACAAATTAATCACCGATCGTTTTATCGAAAAAATGAGTAATGGTGTTCCAATTTTAGACACGGTTACCCGAAAATGTAAGGTAGAAAAAATAAGTTCTACCACGTTCAAAATCATCTTAACACAAGGCTTAAACCGTCAAATCCGTAGAATGACCGAGTATTTGGGTTATGATGTTATTGCCTTGAAACGCATCCGAATTATCAACATATCACTTGATATTCCTGTGGGGAGATTCCGTGATTTGACTGATGCAGAAATCAAAGAATTAAACGAACTCATCGAGCCATCAAGCAAAACAGAAGAAGCGAGTTTTCCTAAACCAGAAAGAACAGAAGCTCCCAAAAGAAGAACTGAATTCATCAAAAGAGATGATCCAAGGTTTAAAGGACGAGGGGATTATTAAATAAAAAAAGAGAAGGTTTTACAACTAAAATAAGTTTTTGAAATTTGAGTATTTGCAACTACCTCTCTTGTAATAAGAATCCTAATAAATAAGGCCGTTTCACAAGTTGTGAAACGGCCTTTTCTAAATCAATACTATATTTCTATTTATTTCTTTTCATTTCTCTTGCCAAAAGCGTGTTTTTCAATAACATGGCAATAGTCATAGGTCCTACTCCACCGGGAACTGGAGTAATAAATGATGATTTTTTACTCACTTGTTCAAAATCAACATCACCAGTAATAACATATCCTTTTTCGTTTGTTTCATCTGGAACACGAGTAATACCTACGTCGATAACCACAACACCCTCTTTTACCATGTTTGCTTTCAGGTAATTTGGAACACCCAAAGCCGTAATAATGATATCCGCTTGAATAGTAATTTCTTCAATATTTTTAGTGTAACTGTGTGTTAAAGTCACCGTTGAATTTCCAGGAAACCCTTTTCTTCCCATCAAAATGCTCATGGGTCTGCCCACGATATGGCTACGACCAATCACAACGGTATGTTTTCCTTTGGTTTCTACACCGTATCTTTCTAACAATTCTAAAATTCCAAAAGGTGTCGCTGGAATAAATGTCGTCATGTCCAACGCCATTTTTCCAAAATTCTCAGGATGAAATCCATCGACATCTTTACTTGGATCAACCGCCATCAACACTTTTTGCTCATCAATTTGCTCTGGAAGTGGCAATTGGACGATAAAACCATCAATTTCATCATTCTCATTCAATTCCTTAATCTTCTTTAGCAATTCAATTTCAGTAGTGGTACTTGGCATTTTCACTAAAGTAGATTCGAAACCTACTCTTTCACAGGCTTTTACTTTACTTCCTACATAGGTTAAACTTGCTCCATCATTTCCAACAATCAGAGCTGCTAAATGAGGTACTTTCTCCCCATTGTCTTTCATTTTTTGTACTTCTACAGCAATTTCACTTTTAATATCTTCCGCTGTTTTTTTTCCGTCTAGTAGTTGCATTGTTATTTGGTTTAATATATTAAAGCAAAAAGTCTCAAAATCATTACGACTTTAAGACTTTCTACCTTTGACTCATTTTATCTCATTCCTGGCATTCCGCCTTTCATACCGCCCATCATTTTCATTAGGTTTTTCCCTCCTGGCCCTTGCATCATTTTCATCATCTTGCTCATTTGGTCAAACTGCTTCATCAACTGATTGACTTGTTCGATTTTGGTCCCCGAACCTTTAGCTATTCTGGCTTTTCTTTTGACATCAATCAAAGCCGGCTTACTTCTTTCGATTGGCGTCATCGAGTGAATAATGGCTTCAATATGTTTGAAAGCATCATCTTCAATCTCGACGTCTTTCATGGCTTTTGAAGCACCTGGTATCATTCCGACCAAGTCTTTCATATTACCCATTTTCTTTACTTGCTGAATTTGCGAAAGGAAATCATCAAAACCGAATTCGTTTTTGGCAATTTTCTTTTGGATCTTTCTTGCTTCTTCTTCGTCAAATTGCTCTTGTGCTCTTTCTACCAAAGACACAACGTCTCCCATTCCCAAAATTCTTTCGGCCATACGAATTGGATAGAACACATCAATCGCGTCCATCTTTTCGCCTGTACCTACGAACTTAATTGGTTTATTAACAACCGATTTAATCGAAATTGCAGCTCCACCACGAGTATCTCCATCTAATTTAGTTAAGATAACCCCATCAAAATTTAATCTTTCGTTGAAGGCTTTTGCAGTATTTACAGCATCTTGACCCGTCATTGCATCTACAACAAACAACGTTTCTTGCGGCTGAATCGCTTTATGAACGCGTTCTATTTCGTTCATCATTTCCTCATCGACTGCTAAACGACCCGCAGTATCGACAATCACGACATTGAATCCGTTTGCTTTTGCATGTTTGATTGCGTTTTGAGCAATTTCAACGGGATTCTTATTCTCTGGCTCTGAGTACACCTCAACACCAATCGAATCTCCAACAACATATAATTGTTGAATCGCCGCTGGACGGTAAATATCACAGGCTACCAAAAGTGGCTTCTTGTTCTTTTTTGTAAGAAGATAATTCGCTAGTTTTCCAGAGAAAGTAGTTTTTCCAGATCCTTGCAAACCTGCCATCAAAATAACCGATGGATTTCCCGAAAGATTGATTCCAGCAACATCGCCACCCATTAATTCAGTCAGTTCGTCTTTAACTAACTTCACCAATAATTGTCCCGGCTGAAGCGTTGTTAATACATCCTGTCCAATTGCTTTTTCTTTTACTTTAGTCGTAAAATCTTTCGCAATTTTAAAATTGACATCGGCGTCAAGCAACGCACGACGAACTTCTTTCAAAGTTTCGGCTACGTTTACTTCAGTAATTTTTCCGTGTCCTTTTAATATATGAAAGGCTTTGTCTAGTTTATCGCTTAAATTATCGAACATAGTATTTATTTATTTTGAAATGCAAAGATAAACTAATTAGGAAATTAGGCAATTAGATCATTAGAATATTGACAATGGATTTTCAGGTTTATTTTAACAAAAAAACGACCTCATTTTGAAGTCGTTTTCTATCTCTTTTTACATTCTTTCCGGAACACTAATTCCTAACAGTTTAAATGAAGCTGCAATAGTATCTGCCACTTTTTTAGACAATTGAACACGGAAAATTTTCTTTTCTAAGTCTTCTTCTCCAAGAATTGGAACTGCTTGATAGAATGAATTGTATTCGCGAACTAAATCATAAGTAAAATTAGCCAACAAAGCAGGACTGTGATGCTGCGCCGCATTTTGAATCACTTCAGGGAACAACTCTAATTGTTTCACCAATTCTTTCTCTTTTTCGTGCAGCATTGTCATTTTTGATGTATTCGAAAAATCAAAATTTGCTTTACGAATAATCGATTGAATTCTGGCATACGTATATTGAATAAACGGTCCTGTATTTCCAGCAAAATCTACAGATTCTTCCGGGTTAAAAAGGATTCGTTTTTTAGGATCCACTTTTAAAATATAATATTTCAAAGCACCCAAACCAATTGTGCTATATAATTTTGCTTTCTCCTCAGCAGAATAGGAGTCTAATTTTCCTAAATCTTCGGCAATTTTTTGTGCGGTATCGGTCATTTCCTGCATCAAATCATCGGCATCAACAACTGTTCCTTCACGGCTTTTCATTTTACCAGAAGGTAAATCTACCATTCCGTAGGACAGATGAAACAAGTTTTTAGACCAATCAAAGCCTAATTTTTTCAAGATCAAAAACAAAACTTTAAAGTGATAATCCTGCTCATTTCCTACAGTATACACCATTCCGCCAACATCTGGATAATCTTTCACACGCTGAATCGCTGTTCCAATATCTTGCGTCATATAAACTGCAGTACCGTCGGAACGCAATACAATTTTACGGTCTAAACCTTCATCTGTCAAATCAATCCAAACGGAACCGTCAGGATCTTTTTCGAAAACTCCTCTGTCTAAACCAATTTGAACGACATCTTTTCCTAATAAATAGGTGTTGCTTTCATAATAAAACGCATCAAAATCGACACCTAAATTTTTATAAGTAGTCGCAAAACCGTCATAAACCCATTGGTTCATAGTTTTCCAAAGCGTAATTACGGCATCATCACCTGCTTCCCATTTCAGTAACATTTCTTGTGCTTCCAGAATGATTGGTGCTTGTTTTTTGGCTTCCTCTTCCGTTTTGCCGGCGTTCATTAATTGCGCTATTTCTTCTTTATACGCTTTATCAAAAGCAACGTAATAATTACCAACTAATTTATCCCCTTTTAGACCGGTTGATTCTGGTGTTTGTCCGTTTCCGAATTTTTGCCAAGCCAACATTGATTTGCAAATATGGATTCCTCTATCGTTAATGATTTGAGTTTTATATACTTTTTTACCAGAGGCTTTGATGATTTCAGCCACTGAATACCCTAAAAGATTATTACGAACGTGACCTAAATGCAACGGTTTATTAGTGTTTGGCGAAGAATATTCTACCATTACCGCTTTGTCTTCTATATTTGGAGTAACGAAACCAAATTTAACATCGTCTTTTATTGCTCCAAAGAAATCCAAATAATACGCATCAGAAATAACGATATTTAAAAATCCAGAAACCACATTAAAACGACTCACCTCAGCCAAATTTTCAACTAAATAGTTTCCTATTTTATTCCCCAATTCGACTGGATTGCTTTTAACTACTTTCAATAATGGAAAAATAACCATAGTAATATCTCCTTCAAATTCCTTCCGTGTAGTTTGAAATTCAACTTTATCAATCGTAACGTCAAATAAAGCTTTTACAGCTTGTTCAATAGAGGGCGTAAGAATCTGTTGTAATGTCATGGTGTAAATTTAAAAGTGCAAAGATAATTCTAATTCCTTAATATGCTTATAAAAGTTTTTCTATTACGTCTTAAAAACACTAATAAATGAAAATAACCGTTTTACAACTATATTTAAGATTGAGTTAACATAAATTTAGCATTTTTTAAAAATCATATTTCAATTTTTACTATTTTTGACATGCAAATTAACAACCTAAAACATGAAAAAGACACTTATTTTTATATTGTTGATGGTTTTATATACCGGTCACTCTCAGTCAGTTACCGTAAGTACAACAAAATACACGGTTGACGAATTGGTAAATCAGGTATTAGTAAATTCGCCATGTGTTCAAGGTACCAATGTTACTTCGAGGACAGGGACAGCATTTGGATCTTCAAATGGAATTGGTTATTTCGAAAATACTAATTCTGCCTTTCCTTTTACCACTGGTGTTGTATTAAGCACGGGAGATGTGACTAGAATTCCTGGACCAAACACGAGCATTCTAAGTGATGGTACACCCGCATGGACCGGAGATTCTGATTTAGAGGCCAACCTACTTTCACAGTCGGGAATAACTATTAATTCAATAAATGCGAGTTACATTGAATTTGATTTTCAGCCCAAAACACCCAATTTTAATTTTTCTTTTCTTTTTGCCTCCGAGGAATACGGAACTTCTCAATGTAATTTTTCTGATGCTTTTGCTTTTCTTCTAAAAGATGTGACTGCGGGTGGTGCAAATGTAAATTTAGCTGTAATTCCTGGTACCGCGATCCCTGTTTCTGTTGAAACTATTAGAGACAATACTTACAATGCAAATTGTCCTTCTGCTAATCCAAGCTATTTTGGTGCTTTTAACGGAAATGGATTTGGTCCTGCCATAAATTTCAACGGACAAACAGTTTCAATGCTGGCGTCGGCAACCGGTTTAGATATTACTCACGTCTATCGAATAAAATTAGTAATTGCTGACGGCGGAAATAATGTGGGATATGATTCCGCCATATTTTTAGAAGCCAATAGTTTTAACATCGGACAAGATGTTTTAGGATTGGATTATACAACGGCAAATAATGCTGCCATTTGTCCCGGAAACACGTTACCAATATTATCTGCCGCAGGTTTAGATCCGGCAACTACTTTTGTTTGGAAAAAAAACGGAATAGCATTTTCACCCCCACAAACAGGGGTAACATTAGATCTCAACTCAATTACTCCACTGGTTAGTTCCGGAACTCACACCTACAGCGTGACCTACACAGAACCTGGATGTATTGCTGTTACAGATGAAATCACTGTGGAGATTTATGCAAAAATTGGTGTTATCGCGACAGTTCCTAACATTTATGCCTGTGATTCTGGAGCTTCCTCTTATGATTTTGATCTAAATAAAAACAGCACTATCATTCGAGCTGGAATTAACCAATCGACGAGTACAGCAGGTACGCTAGATGATTTACCTGCAAATACTATTATTACCTATCACTTAACTGATGCAGATGCAAGGGGAAATATTGGCGCCATATCAATTCTACAGACGATTACAAGTGCTGAAAGTGGCAAACAAATATTTGTTCGAATTCAAAATCCTATTACATTATGCTATGAAATCAGGTCTTTCCAATTGCTGATTGTTCCGCCACCTCAAATTGCAAATGACCCAGCCGATGCAACATTATGTTCCAGAAATTTATCTGACAACCCTTTAAGAGCTAATTTTAACTTAACAGCACAAATTGCATCCATTATTGGTTCTCAAAACACCACTTACAACATACTTACTTTTCACTCTTCATCAGCAGGAGCAAATAACAATACTACTATTATAACTCTAAATGCAAGTAACCAAATACTATCTCCAAGTAGAACATTGTGGGTCCGATTACAAAATACTTCAAATAATAACTGTTATGTAGTTACCAGTTTTCAATTAATTGTAAACCCATTACCTGAAGTAGATATTTTACAAGATGTATTTGTATGTACTTCTTATACGCTACCTGTTTTAACAAAAGCCGGCGCTCAGTATTGGACCGGTAGTAACGGAAGCGGAATACAGCTTTTTGCAGGAGATGTGATAAATACCACCACACTGAACCTTTTTGTATATAATCAGTCCGGAGTGTGTACCAATCAAGATTCATTTAATGTCACTATTGCCAATTTAAGTACAATCACACCAGTTTCAGAAACCTATTGTACCAGTTACGCACTTCCAGCTTTACCGTATGCAAAATATTTCACTCAAAGCGGAGGTACCTCTACTCCCGGAAATACACAATTAGCAGCAGGATTTGTTGTCAATACTCCAGGAATTAATAGAATATATGTTTGGTTTGAAGACACCACAGTCACTCCATCTTGTACCCGTGAACAACCATTTGATATAACAATAATACCATTTACTGTATTGCCTAATTATCTAAATCAATTTGGATGCACGACATACACTTTACCAGTTGACCCAAATGGAGGTGTCTATTACACCGGTACCAATAAAAGTGGTTCCCTTTTACCACCCGGAACAGTGCTAGCGACAACCACTCCAATTTATGTTTACAAAGAGACTGGTACTGCCCCAGTAAATTGTTCTTCAGAAAAAAGGTTTACCGTTTTTATTGGTTTAGCAAGTATTGCACCTCCAGCAGATGTAAATTCCTGCTCCGCTTATCGACTGCCAGCCTTAACGGTTGGAGAGTATAGAACAGCCGCTGCAGGGGGTGGAACTGTTGTAGCCGCCGGAACATTTATCAATGCAACTACAACGCTCTGGTTTTACATAGCAGGAGAAACTTGCACTAATAATCTTGACTTTACCATTACAGTAAATATCGCCCCTTTACCCGTGATACCGGACACTGAACCACAATGTGACGTCTATTATTTGCCTGCGGTGCCGCGTTCAGGAAATTATTTCACGGGACCCTTAGGAACTGGACAACTTCGTCCTGTGGGATATCCAGTAACCTCAACGCAAACAATGTACTTTTACGATAAAGCCCCAACTGGTTCATGTTATGTTGAAGAAGAATTTATGATCACCATTAATAGATCACCAGCAATTGATGCAAAACCGGTGGAAGTTATTCGATGTGGTCAAAGTTATACTTTAGATGATTTAAGAAACGGAGAATATTATGAATTTTCCGGTGGTCCCTCTCCTATAAATCCTGTTTTACCACCAGGAACCGTTTTAACAACTTCAAAAACGATTTATGTTTATGCCGCAGCTGCAGCACCTAACACTTGCGTTTCTGAATATAGTATAGATGTACTAGTTACATTTGTAAATGACATACAGGATAAATATTCCTGCAATAGCTATGATTTACCAGCTATCGTAGGAATGGGAAGCTATTACACCGCTCCAAACGGTCCTAATGGGACTGGAGTACAATTATTGCCGCCTTATTCTCCCATAACAGCAACAACTACGCTGTATGTATACGTAGAAAACAATAATAGAGTGACCTGTATTGATGAAGATCCTTTTATTATCACCATCTATAATACTCCAACGATAACACCTATCGCTCCTGTTACCAGATGCGAATCCTATGAACTCCCTTCATACATAGCTCCAGTAACGAGATATTTTACAAATCCAGGTGGTCCGGGAAGCAACAATACTGAAAGATTTCCAGGCGATTTCATCACTGCGTCAACTACTATTTATGCGTATGCCGAATCAGGAACCGCAGCAACCGTTATTTGTCCTGCTGAACAACCGATGGTTATTACGATCACCGAAAAACCAAAACCAACTCCAATCATTCCTGCCATTTGTATCGATATTGATACCGGAATTACTACTGCTGCTTTTATCGAAAGCGGATTTACCGCACCACAGTATTCCTTTGAATGGAAAAGCGAAGACGGCACCCTAGTCAGTACCAACGAGAATTTTTCAACAAGTGAACCCGGAAACTACACGCTCACGGTAACCAATTTATCCATTTTTGGTTGTACCTCAGACAGTGTGCCTTTCACAGTTATTGAATCTTCAAAGCCCTTGTCCGTAACCTATACAACTAGCGGATGGTTCACGGATAACCAAACCATAACTGTTACTGCTATCCCATTTGTTGGCGATGGAAGTAATTTTCTATATTCATTAGATGGAGGTTCACCACAAGAGAGTAATGTATTCACCAACGTAAGTTCTGGACTTCATGAAATAACAGTGAGCGATGCCAATTGCGGAACTTTTACTATCCCATTATCAGTCAGACTTATAAACAGTCCTAAATTCTTTACTCCAAACGGAGATGGATTTAATGACACATGGAACATCACCGGGATACCTAACGAGGAAAATTTAAAATTGTACATCTTCGATCGCTATGGAAAACTACTTAAAGAGTTATTTCCAAATGGTTCAGGTTGGGACGGAACCTTTAATGGTTATCCACTCCCAGCTGACGATTATTGGTTTTCGATTTCCTACACAGAAGATAACATTACTAAAGAATACAAATCACATTTTTCTCTGAAACGATAAATCGGAAGACAAAAAAAAAGAAGGCTTTCCTAATCGAAAGCCTTTTTTTATTCATAAAAAAATTAAAATTAAAATAGCTGTAACAAAATAAGGCTTTAGCAGTCTACTAAGGAGATTCAAACAAACAGTATTTATAGTTAATCAAAATGATATGGGGCTGCGTTAGGTAATTACTTTTGAGTTAAATCAGTTGAGTGATTTAATTAAAATCCAAACTCCTCTTCATATAGAAAAAAAATCCTTCTGAATATTTTTAGGAAAAATTTGATTATACTATAGAAAATTGATGCAAGTAAGAAGTTAATTTACTAGCCGAAGAGTACTACCTATATTTCAATTGGTGCTGTAGAAAAAGTCCTGAATTCAAAAGTTTTTAATAAAAATTAGTTTTAATAGTTAGTTACCAAAAGAAAAACTCGGAGTATGCCAACTCCGAGTTTTTTGATTTAGAAACTTTTATATATGTTCTAAATGAGCTTTTAGAGCTTTAATTTCCTCTGAATTGGCTATTTCACCGGAATCAATAATGGCAGAAGAATGATAGAAAATAGCTTTTGTTTTATCTTTTAACAATCCAATATTCGTTGAACGCAAACCGCCGCCCGGCATAATTACAATTCGATCATTTGCTTTTTCAATCAAGTCCGACAATACAGCAATGCCGTCAACTACATTTGTTACTGTTCCAGACGTCAAAATAGTTTTGAAACCACATTCAATTAGAGATTCAAGCGCTTCCAATTTATTTTTTATTCCATCAAAAGCTCGATGAAAAGTACAAGGCAATGGATTTGCCAAAGCTATTAATGCAGCATTCTGGAGTTCATTGATATTAGAATCCTCTTTCAAAATTCCAAAAACAAATCCATCTACTCGGAGATTTTTGAATGCTACAATTTCCGATTTCATTTGCTCAAACTCTACATCAGAGTAAACAAAATTTCCGCCTCGAGGCCGAATCATTACATTCAAATCGACGGTGACTTTATCACGAACAGTTTTCGTAAGTTCAAAATCCGGCGTTGTTCCGCCTTCATTTATATTGGCACACAATTCAATTCTATCGACACCATTTTCTTGTGCAAGAATAGCTGATTCTAAATTGAAACAAGCAATTTCCAGTTGAGCTTTCTTCATTTATTTTAAAAAATATTCTGCATCAATTAATCGGTTTCCCGTTGCATCATGAACCGCATAATTAAATCCACCTTGAATACAATAGGATCCGAATTCCCCTTTTTTATTCAATGCGATGAAACCAACTTGGATATCTTTTAGATTTTTATTTCTTTTTCGAGTCAAATTCACGATTCGGGCTACTGCTTCCTCACAAGCTTTTTGTGGCGATTTGCCTTGGCGCATCAATTCGACAACCAAATGACAACCTGAAATCCGAATCACTTCTTCCCCATGACCGGTGGCTGTGGCGGCGCCAATTTCGTTATCAACATACAAACCGGCGCCAATTATAGGCGAATCGCCCAAACGCCCGTGCATTTTGAAAGCCATACCGCTTGTCGTACACGCACCGGAAAGATTTCCATCAGCATCCAAAGCAATCATTCCAATAGTATCGTGATTCTCGATATTAGCAATAGGCTTGTATTGACTGGTTTTCAACCATTCTTTCCATTCTTTTTCAGATTCTTCCAGTAACAAATTTTCTTTTACAAAACCTTGAGATAAGGCAAACTGTAAAGCGCCATCACCAACCAACATGACATGTGGCGTTTTTTCCATCACAGCACGAGCCACAGTAATTGGATGTTTTATAAATTCTAAACAGGCTACAGATCCAATATTTGCGTTTTCATCCATAATACACGCATCAAGTGTAACGCGCCCATCTCGATCCGGTCTTCCGCCATAGCCTACACTACGTTCGTTTGGGTCTCCTTCAGGAACTTTTACTCCGGCTTCAACGGCATCTAAGGCTCTTCCGTTATTTTTTAAAATTTCCCAAGCAGCGGCATTCGCTTGTAATCCAAAATTCCATGTAGAAAGCACAATAGGTTTAATTCCTTTTTTAGAGGTGAAATTATTTTGTTCTTCCGGTTTCCCTTTGAATGCGTTTAGCGCCACGGCTGCAGAGGCAATTGCTGCTGTTCTTATAAAATTTCTACGGTTTGTCATTTTGGTTGGATTACAATTCGAATGCTAAATATAATGTTTCATCTGTAAATAAAAAAGCCTGCGCAATAATTTGCGCAGGCTTAGACTTTTATCGAGTAACAACTGGAATCGGCATCCGATTCCTTAAACTACTTTTACCATTTAATAATAGCACTTCCCCAAGTAAAACCACTTCCAAAAGCTGCCAAAACAACCGTATCTCCTGATTTTATTTTGCCTTGTTCCCAAGCTTCAGTTAAAGCAATTGGAATAGAAGCTGCGGTAGTATTTCCGTATTTTTGAATATTATTATACACCTGATCGTCTGTTAAATTGAATTTCTTTTGGATAAATTGAGAAATTCTCAAATTTGCCTGATGCGGAATTAACATATCAATATCGGAAACCTGTAAATTATTCGCTTGCAATCCTTCATTAATCACTTCACTGAAACGAACCACTGCATTTTTAAATACAAATTGCCCGTTCATGTATGGGAAATAACTTTCATCATCCGGATCATTATCCGCCAAAATATCCGTAATCCAACGGCCTCCCATTCCTGGAGCTTTCACAATTAATTCCTCTGCATGTTGTCCTTCAGAATGCAAATGTGTAGATAGAATTCCTTTGGTCAAATCTTCTTCTCTACTCAAAACAGCGGCTCCTGCTCCATCTCCAAAAATCACAGAAACACCACGTCCACGTGAGGTCATATCCAATCCGGTGGAATGAACCTCAGATCCAATCACTAATATATTTTTGTACATTCCAGTCTTAATGTACTGATCTGCAACAGATAAAGCATAAATAAAACCAGAACATTGATTTCTTACATCTAATGCGCCTACGGTTCTTAGTCCCAAATCACGTTGTACTAAAACTCCTGGGCCAGGGAAATAAAAATCTGGACTTAACGTGGCAAAAACCACAAAATCAATATCTTCCTTTGCAACACCAGAACGCTCAATTGCTATTTTGGCCGCTTTCACGCCCATAGAAGTCGTGGTGTCTTCGCCTTTTATAATGTGTCTTCGCTCTTGAATTCCTGTTCGCTCCTGAATCCATTCGTCATTGGTATCAATAATTTTTGATAAATCGTCATTAGTGACCACGTTTTCGGGTACATAATAACCCAATCCTGCTATTTTTGAATGATACATAGTATTATTATTTTATTAAAATCAGACTGCAAATTTAAAACTTCCTTAAAATAAGAGGACCAAATTACCACTTTTTTAGCAATTTACAAGTTTTATACATTCATCCACATTTTATAGCTTCCATTAGACTAAATAGATGGGAAATAAAATTAGTACTCATCACGCAAGAGTCAATGCAAAAGTTAAAAAGTGATATTTGTTTTCAAATGTAACAACATTGGGTTATTTTAGACTCATATTACGTACTACGAACTCTAATTTAAAATCATTCAAATTATGAAATTAAAAATTCCATTATTTTTCTTTCTTGGGCTAAGCTTAACCACCTATGCACAAGAAAACCTAAATTACCAGAAACCCTCCCAATCCATTTTAGAATTAGCGGATTACGAAAGAGCCCCTTCGGTATCGATGGATACCAAAAAAGAATACATGCTTTTGACCTATCGAAATACTTATAAATCATTAGACGATTTAAATCAGGAAGAATTGCGTTTGGGTGGATTGCGAATTAATCCAATTACTAATATTTCCAGTTCTGTGACTTACGTAAACAACCTGAAATTACGTAAAATAAAAGACAAGAATGAAGTACAGGTAATAGGATTACCAACAAATCCTCGCATCAGTAATATCGCTTGGTCACCAAATGATACAAAAATATCATTTTCGCATACGACAGCTACTGGAGTAGAACTTTGGTTTATTGATGTTGCTTCGGCGAAAGCCACCAGATTAACAGAAGCCACTGTGAATGCGAATATTGGAAGTCCGTTCAGCTGGATGAATGACAACGAAACTATTTTGGTAAAAATGTTACCGAAAAACAGAGCGGCACTTTTGGATGCTAAAAAAGATTTGCCAACTGGTCCGATAATTTCGAATGCTGACGGAGTAAAATCGCAAAACAGAACCTATCCGGACATGTTGAAAAACAAGAATGATGAAATCAATTTTGAGAACATCATGACTTCTGAATTGTACAAAGTAAACCTGAACGGAACAGCAACTTTATTCAAAAATGCAGCGATGTATGCAGGAGAAAGTTTTTCACCAGATGGAAATTATTTGATGCTGACTACCATCCAGAAACCATTTTCCTATATCGTTCCATTAAGTCGTTTTCCATCAAAATCAGTAATCTACGACAAAGCTGGAAACGAAGTCAAAGTAGTAAATGAAGTGTCGCTAACCGAAATTATTCCTAAAGGTTTCATGGCCGTTCGAAAAGGAAAAAGAAACATGAGCTGGAGAGCGGACAAACCGGCAACATTAGTGTATGCTGAAGCTTTAGACGGTGGAGATCCTGCCAATAAAGTAGATTTCAGAGATGAAGTTTTTCTGTGGAACGCACCATTTAATGCCGCAGCAACTTCATTAGTAAAAACTCCACAGCGCTACGACCGAATGATTTGGGGTAATGATAACGTTGCCATAGTTTCAGACGAATGGTATGATACGCGTAATACCAAAACCTATATTATCAATCCATCGAATCCAAGTCAGGCTCCAAAAGTGATTTTCGACAGAAATTCTCAAGATGTGTATTCTGATCCGGGAAATTTTGAAACTAGAAAAAACCAATACAACAGATATGTTTTGGCCATCGAAAATGACAATGCGTATCTTATTGGGGACGGATTTACTAAAAACGGGCAATTTCCATTTATTAGTGAATTTAATTTGAAAACAGCACAAGCAAAACGTTTGTACACTTCAAATTACACCGATAAAAAAGAAGATATTTTGGAAATCGAAGACTTCAAAAAAGGAACGGTTTTAGTCCAAATTCAATCTAAAAATGAATATCCAAATTATTACTTGAGAAACATTTTTCAAAAAAACAAACTGACTCCAATTACAACCTTCAAAAATCCTTTTGAAAGTATTAAAAATGTGAGCAAGGAAGTGATTAAATACAAACGTAAAGATGGCGTTGAATTATCAGGAACGTTATATCTACCTGTGGGTTATGACAAAGTCAAAAAAGAAAAAATGCCTTTGTTGATTTGGGCGTATCCAGCAGAATACAAGGATAAAAATTCAGCAGGACAAAGTACACAAAACCAAAATGAGTTCACGTTTCCAAGTTATGGTTCGTTCGTATATTGGGTAACCAAAGGCTATGTAGTTCTTGATGACGCTGCTTTCCCAATTATTGGCGAAGGAACAACGGAACCAAATGATAATTTCATAACACAATTAGTTGACAATGCAGAAGCTGCAATTAATGCCGTAGATGCTTTGGGATACATTAACAGAAAAAAAGTAGCCGTTGGTGGTCACTCGTATGGTGCTTTTATGACAGCAAATTTATTGACACATTCCAATCTTTTTGCTTGCGGAATTGCTAGAAGTGGCGCTTATAATAGAACGTTGACTCCGTTTGGTTTCCAAAGTGAGCAACGCAATTACTGGGAAACTCCTGAAGTGTACAATACAATGTCGCCATTTATGAATGCGGATAAAATGAAAACGCCAATGCTTTTAGTACATGGTGAAGCCGATAACAATCCGGGGACCTTCACGTTGCAAACGGAACGTTATTTTCAGGCTTTGAAAGGTTTAGGAGCACCAGCAAGAATGGTAATCCTTCCAAAAGAAGCACACGGATATGTAACCAAAGAGAATATTTTGCATTTGCTTTGGGAACAAGATCAATTCTTAGAAAAATATTTGAAGAATTAACGCTTAAAAGTGTTCAGTGATCAGTTACTAAATGATCAGAAATTAAAATATGAAAAATGAACATAAAACAAAACCCCAAAATCTATAAAATTTTGGGGTTTTGCTTTTTTACTAAAAAAAACTCGTATCAAAGTTAAAAACAACTTCAGGTTTACGTCCCAATTTGAACTAAAAACCACTGAATACTATTTACTGATCACTAATCACTTGTCCTCAAGATAACATCAAAAACACTTCCTGATTGCGTTCTAATTCCGAATCATGGTCGAAGAAAATCGCTCTTCTTTCAAAAGCGGCTTTGACTAAATAATGACTTCCTTTGAAATAACATTGCTTTACAACGGCGCTCATAATGGCATTATCTACTACTTTCAATTGATGCGGATACAATAAAAGCGCAACATCCTCATCGTCTTCAATATCTATTAACTGTGATAATTTCAATTCGTTTACTTCCCCAAAAAGAGACGCAATATATTTATTAGCCGGGTTTTCATACAAGGATTTAGAATCTCCTTTTGCCACTATTTCCCCGTTTTGAATCACAATGGTTTCATCAGAGAAAGACAATGCATCGGTACTATCATGCGTGGCAATAATGCAAGTAACGCCTTTGTCTTTTAAGTATTTAAATAAATTGCGACGCAAGGAATTCTTTCTAAAAGAATCAATTTGACTAAATGGCTCATCGAGCAAAATAATTTCGGGTTCTAATGCCAAAACTCTTGCCAAAGCCACTCGTTGTTGCTGTCCGCCACTTAGGAATTTCGCTTTTACTTTTGCAAAAGCGGTCATTTCGACCATATCCAATAATTCTTGAACACGGGCTTTTTTCTCCTCTGGATACATATTCGACAAGAACTTGCCCACATTTTCTTCGACAGTTATGTACGGCATCAAATCGAAATCCTGCGCTAAATATTTAATGTAATCTTCTCCAGGAACCAGATTGTATTTGGGACCCAAAATGGGTTTTTCATTATAGGTTATTGCACCGCTGTCTAAATTATACAACCCATAAATCAGTTTTAGCAACGTGCTTTTACCGCAGCCGCTTTCACCAATAATGGCGGTATTTTCGCCTTTGGCAATGGTGAAACTAATATTTTCAATGACTGGCTTGTCGCTGTAAGTAAACGATATGTCTTTTATCTCTAGCATCCTCTTTATTTAAAGTTGCAAATTTACGATGTTTAATTCAAATTTAGGCACAAAAAAGGGCTGCTTCTTGACGAAACAGCCCTTGTTTTTAAAGTGTTTTTGGCTTAGTTTTTCACTTCCGCTTCTGCATCTTTAATCATTTTTTCATTTGCAGTAATAGCAAATTCAACACGACGGTTTTGACTTCTACCATCCACTGTTTCATTTGAAGCAATTGGATCAGCAATTCCTAAACCAGTAACTTGAAATCTACTAGAAGACACCCCTTTGCTTGCTAAATAATTTTTAACCGCTGCTGCTCTTTCTCCTGAAAGTTTTAGGTTATAATCTGCTGGACCAGTACTGTCTGTGTAACCATAAATTGTAATATCAGTATCTGGATATTCTGCGAAAACGGGAACTAATTTATCTAAATTTGCTTTTGCACCAGCAGTCAAAGAAGATTTGTTTGTATCAAAACGCACTGCATTTTCATTCAAAACTAATTTAATTCCTTCACCAATACGCACTACTTCAGCTCCTGGAAGAACAGCATCAATTTCTCTTGCTTGTTTGTCCATTTTGTTACCAATAACACCACCGGCAACGCCACCAATAACACCACCTAAAACAGCTCCCATTGCACCATTACCGCCTTTTCCAACGTTGTTCCCAAGAACTCCACCAAGAACAGCTCCTGCAACAGCACCAATTCCGGCACCTCTTTGTGTTTTGTTCGTGTTTTTTATAGCCTCACAACTCGTAAACATTGAACCCATAACCATTATTGTTGCTATTGCAACTATCGAAATCTTTTTCATATCTATTTTCTTTTAATTAATTAACTTTTTGAAACTGATACACTACATCAGTCATTTTTCCTGCTACATCGATTTTATCAATCAATTGAAAAGAGGATTCTGTTTGATTGGCTACGTATAAAATATACCCTTCTTTTACTTTTCTAGCTTTTTCTCCAGCATTAAGAACTTTAAGGACAAACTGCCCATCATTATTGACAAACCATGTAATTGGCGAGCTGAATGCCATACAATTCGCTTTTGTCAAAGCCATAGTTCCTTTATTATTATTTGAAACAAATTTCCAATTACTTCCTACGAAACATTCTGAATCCGCAATTTGAAAAGTATTCACTTTTACATATTGTGAACCTGGATAAGTTACAGAACTAATTACCCAGTTTCCTTTCATTGCTACCTGAGATTTTCTATCGGTGTTTGTACTTGTAGCTGATGTTGACTTACATGCAAACATCAAAACGGCCAATGTGCATAATAAAATAACTTTTTTCATTTTCTTAAATTTAATGAATTAATACTTACACAAATATACGAAGCAATGAAATACGTTTGTTTCAGAATTATAATATTTTATATCATAATTAACGCTTACGACAATTTGTCACTTGTAATATAATTGGTATTACATTTGAAAGAATTGTAACCATCAAAATAAACTAAAAAATTCATAATATGACAACAGGTAAAATTAATGTTTCGGTAGAGAACATCTTTCCCTTAATCAAGAAATTCTTATACAGCGATCACGAAATTTTCTTGCGTGAGTTGATTTCGAACGGAACAGATGCAACACTTAAATTAAAGCATTTAACCAGCATTGGCGAAGCCAAAGTAGAGTACGGAAACCCAATTATCGAAATTAAAATTGATAAGGAAGGAAAGAAATTGCACATCATTGACCAAGGTCTTGGAATGACGGCTGACGAAGTAGAAAAATACATCAACCAAGTGGCCTTTTCTGGTGCGGAAGAATTTCTAGACAAATACAAAGATTCGGCTAAAGATTCTGGAATTATTGGTCATTTTGGTCTTGGATTTTATTCGGCTTTTATGGTTGCCGAAAAAGTGGAAATCATCACTAAATCGTTCAAAGACGAACCTGCAGCACACTGGACTTGTGATGGAAGCCCAGAATTCACCTTAGAACCAGCTGACAAAACTACACGTGGAACTGAAATCATCTTGCATATTGCCGAAGATTCGCTGGAATTTTTAGAAGATTCTAAAATCAACGGATTATTAAACAAGTACAATAAGTTTATGCCGATTCCAATTAAATTTGGAACCAAAACAGAGAAAATAGAACAAAAAAAGGGTGAAGAAGTGGCTGCCGAAGATGTAGACAAAACGTTTACAGAAGTTGAAGTAGACAACATCATCAACAACCCAAATCCGGCTTGGACGAAACAACCTGCGGATTTAACTCCAGAGGATTACAAGACATTCTACCATGAATTGTACCCAATGCAGTTTGAAGAACCGTTATTCCACATTCATTTAAATGTTGATTACCCGTTCAACTTAACTGGTATTTTGTATTTCCCAAAATTAGGATCTGATTTACAAATTCAGAAAGACAAAATCCAATTGTACCAAAATCAAGTGTACGTAACGGATAATGTAGAAGGAATTGTACCTGAATTCTTGATGATGCTAAAAGGTGTGGTGGATTCTCCAGACATTCCATTGAACGTTTCGCGTTCTGGATTGCAAGCGGATGCTGCAGTGAAGAAAATCTCGAATTACATCACCCGTAAAGTTGCTGACAAATTAAAATCGTTATTCACAGAGAACCGTGAAGATTTTGAGCAAAAATGGAACGATATCAAAATCGTTTTAGAATACGGAATGTTATCTGAAGATAAATTCTACGAAAAAGCAGGCGCTTTTGTTTTATACCCAACAGTTGATGGAAAATTCCACACACTGGAAGAATTAAAAGAAAAATTGGCTGCGAATCAAACCGACAAAGACGGAAAATTAGTGGTGCTTTACGCAGGAAACAAAGAAGCGCAACACTCCTATATCGAAATTGCAAAAGACAAAGGATACGAGGTTTTATTGCTGGACTCTCCTATTATCTCGCACTTGATTCAAAAAATTGAAGGCGACAACAGCAACATGACTTTTGTACGTGTCGATTCTGATCATATTGATAATTTAATCAAGAAAGAGGAAACGACAATTTCTAAATTATCCGAAGAAGAGCAAACCAACTTAAAAACCGTTCTGGAAGCGATCGTTCCTAAACAAACGTACAGTGTACAACTGGAAGCTTTAGACAGCAATGCGTCTCCATTTATCATCACGCAACCAGAATTCATGCGTAGAATGAAAGAAATGAGTCAGTCCGGTGGCGGCGGAATGTTTGGAATGGGCAACATGCCGGAAATGTACAATTTAGTGGTGAATACGAACTCTGAATTGGCAACCAGCATCTTAAACAACAAAGACAAAGACGCTCAGGAAAGTTTAGTAAAACAAGCCCTTGACTTGGCTAAATTATCGCAAAACCTATTAAAAGGAGAAGCGTTAACGGCTTTCGTAAAAAGAAGTTTTGAGCTGATTAAATAAGCAGAGAACCCATTTTATAAAGTAAAATGAGGTGAATCGCTTATTCCGAACTTGCTTCGGAATATCCAAAATACTAAAAGCTGTCCCAATTGGGGCGGCTTTTTTTTTTGGAGCAGAATGACTGGTTTTCATCAGGCGTTTTGTCCCGCTATGCGCTACAATCTTTGCCTTTGGCTCCCGCCACCGCAAAGGATTTTCGCTGCTATCGGGGCTAGTAATGACGTAATACTTTTACAAATTCGTTTTTTTAAAATGGAATTTGTAAGAATATTTTAATATATTTGAGAAATGAATAAAGCGAAATAAACCTTCGCTGATCTAATCAGAATTGGGTGTATATGCGAAGGTTTGTTTCGCATATATACTAGTTGGCTGTCATTTTATGAAAAACCGTAAATAAAAGAAAATATATGAAAATAATCTCACTTTTTAATAATAAAGGAGGAGTTGGAAAGTCAACTTTAGGTTATCATTTAGGCTTTGCATTAAGTGAATTAGGAAAGAAAACTTTAATGATAGATTTAGATCCACAATGTAATTTAACAATATGTGGAATAGAAACTGAATACTTACATAATATTTGGCAAGAAGAAGATCCATTTATTGACGACTTTGAAAAAGCATTTAAGGAAAATCAATCCATTTTGGAAACTCCAAGAAGTATACATTTTCTTCTAAAACCAACAGAAGACGGTTTGAGTGATTTTGATATTTTACCGCCTACAGTTAACTTAAATGCAAATCTTGATTTGATTCCAGGTAGATTATCGATTCATAAATATGAAAACAAGTTAGCTGAAAGATGGAATGGTGCTTATCAAGGTGATAATTTAGCAATTAGGACAATAACAAAAATAAGAGAGTTGTGCAATTTATACGCTGCAAAAAATAATTATGATTTTATTATTATTGATACATCTCCAAGTTTAGGTATTTTAAATAAAACTATTATTTCTACTGTTGATGGTTTTTTTATTCCTGCACAACCAGATATGTTTAGTTTATACGGTATAAGAAATATTGGGAATTCACTTGAATTATGGAAAAAAGAATTTGACACAATATACAATCTAATCTCATCCGACAAAAGAAGTAAATTTCCTCAAAACTTTGTACAATTTTTAGGTTTCACAATTTATAAAGCAGCTAAATACTCTGGAGGAAATAATGAATATGATTTAGCGCAAGCTCATTATTCTTACGTTGAAAAAATACCAAAAATTATTGAGCAATTTATTAAAGAATCAAATCGATTACATTTAACACCTGAACAACTTAATACTCCAATTGGTGGAAGTTCAGTCATACATTCTCATAATACATTTCCATCTGTTGCACAAAGCTTAAATTGTCCAATTTGGCAAGTTCCTGAAGTTTACACAAGATTAAGAAAAGAACATCCTGAAGTACTACTTGAAAAAGAAATTGAACCAATTAATCAAGGAAGTTATGGAAGGTATAGAGAAACTCTTGATAAATATATTTCATTTACAAAAGCATTATTAGAACGTGTAGAAAGGTTAAATTAATTAATATGGAAAATCAAAATATTAATGAAGCTGTTCAACTTTACAAAGATAAATTGTTTGAATTTGAACAATTTTTGCCAAGTGTTTTGGCTTTTTTTGAAAAACATAGAACTCTAAATAGAAAACCTTTTCCGATAATCCATTCAATTAAATCAAGATTTAAAGAGCCAAGTCATCTTGAACAAAAATTATATCGAAAATTAGAAAAAGGTAAAGAAATAAATAAAAATAATTTATTTGAAGAAATAACTGATTTCATAGGTGTTAGAGTTTTACACTTGTATCAAGAACAATTTATAGAAATAAATAATGCAATTCAAGAAAAAATTCAAAACGGTGATTGGTTATTTGTTGAAAATCCCAAAGCAATGACTTGGGATCCAGAATCTATACAATTTTACAATCAATTAAACATTGAAACCGAATTGAGAGATACTTTTTATACGAGTATTCATTATTTAGTTAAACCAAATAACCCAAATGCAGTTGTTTGTTGTGAAATACAAGTAAGAACTTTATTTGAGGAAATATGGGGTGAAATTGACCACACAATTAATTATCCATTTCAAACTGAAAGTATTGCTTGTAAAGAACAATTAAGAGTTTTGTCAAAGCTTGTATCTACAGGAACTAGACTAGCTGATTCAATATTTAGGAGCCATTCTGAATTTAACGAAAAAAAATAAAAACGAACAGCCAATCGAGTAGACGGCTCCGCCAGAAACTGACGGAGTGCGCCTCTCACACCACCGTACGTGCGGGTCTCGTATACGGCGGTTCGCAAAGTGATGGGTTGAGTTCCATGTAAATCTCCAACATTGATTGATAACCTTTCTTCTTAAGTCGTAGTAGGGTAATTGTAGTGGTTAGAATTGGACTTTGAACGATTCGCCAGCCTCCTTTTCTGGTTCTGCTCCAAGCATAAGCGTGGTCTTTGTAAACCCGATCGCGCTGATATACCACAATCGTTAGCGCATTCTATGGTAAAAAACAAGAAAATATTTAAAATTTAACAGGCAAATTTATGTGTATTTATATAGGGAGTTTGTCTGTTAATTACAGAAAAAACACGACCAATAATTTTACATTTTACATTGTTTAAAACCAGCATTGCGTTCTTACCTTCACCTTTTTTTCTTTCATAATATTCTTTGAGTTGCGGATCATGTTTTACGGCAACTAAAGCACACATTTGTAATATTGATTTCATCTTTTTATCTGCCATATGATTCACTTTGGTTCGTCCTTTAAT
>NZ_SMFN01000023.1 GCF_004349135.1 Flavobacterium sandaracinum
ATTGTTTAGCATGCGACTTTTGTTTCCATGCTTTAAAATCACTTAAGTAATCTTTGTACTGATATTGCAAATTCCTTCCAGAAACCCCATAGAAAGAGGCGATAGCACTACAGTCATTTGGGCTGGAATCTATTGATCTCTTTTAAAAAAGACGCAAACTCCTGTGTTACACGAGTTCCGTCCGCTACTAAATTCCAATCTCTAAAAACCACTTTCCCTGTGTCTTCGTTAAGCCATCGTCTGCGAGTAATATGTAGATATACCTGATGTCCCCGAATAGGAAAATCCTGAACTGTAATYTCATCAAAGAAGCCTTTTGAGCTTAACTTATACGGYCTGTATTCTTTAGGAATCGAATTTATCTCTTTAAGAWATATATGCAAGACTTCATCTCCTTTCTTGTAAGAGGTCAATTCAAAATATTCAACAATAATTTCAGGTAATAATAACTTGATTAGTTCGCTATAGGAGTCTTGCATTTGGTATAATTTGGAAACACAAATATCTAGATTTTAATATTTCCCCACAACATTTTGTCTTGATCCCTTGTCCACCGGCCTGAAAACCAATGCTTACTTGTGAAAGTTTAGCCATCCCTGCTATTTTTCCTCGCTCATAAACCACACCGTTACCCGCTGCACCTCCTATACCAAATCCAGCTTTACCCACATTGGGAAAAATTACGTAACCGTATGCATCTTCAAAAAGACCATTCCTTAGCGCGTCTGCTTCAACAAATTCAACTTTTGCTATCTTACTATCGGCGATGATTATATTTTTCTTTGCTTTAGATTGCCCAAAAACGGATGCCATACACAGCATACAAACCAACATTACTACCCAAATACTATTTAAACTTTACATATCTCTAGATTTAAATGTTTTAAAAAATTGAACTATACTACCTTACTTATGCTACACAAAAAGCAAAATATAGGTGTTCAGATATACCATATTTTTTTAAAATAGATAACTCAAATCTTGATTATCAATCATATAACTAAATAAAAGAAACCAAAAATATATTCCTCCTACTCTATTATAACAGGAAACATTTAAATACGTGGGATTGTCATTTAATAAAATAAACTAATGATTTTTTACTAATCACCGCAATAGCTTTCTTTTCTATTTAGGTTAAGAAAAACCAACTCCTTGTTGCAAACTCCAACAGTTCTTTTTAAAACAGCCAAAAACTACCAAAGATTTTCGTTCGCATGACCTTGGTTCAAATAAAAACTAAACAACGTAGAATCTATTCAAAAGAAATTTTACTAAAGGTCATTCTATTATCAAAACCACATAATTTTTTCAATAAAAATGTACGTTTCGTAAATTTAAAACAATATAATTATCTAATTCTCTTTTATATAGTTGCTAAATTACTATATTTATGCAAAATTTATATATATGGAGATTTTAACCTGTCCAAAATGCCAAAGTAACCACATCATAAAAAGTGGTATAATTAACAGCAAACAAAGGTACTTGTGTAAAAAATGTAATTATTTTTTTACGGTTAATAAAATTGGCAAAAAGATAGATGATTACTACGTAACCAAAGCGTTACAACTCTACTTAGAAGGTCTAAGTTTTCGCGAAATAGAGCGAATAATTGGGGTTTCGCATGTAACGGTTAGCAATTGGGTGAAGTCGTATAATATCAAAAAGCCCTCTCACGCCAACTACCATCCCACCTACAAGATTTTTAGTCACTTAGAACTGGTTGAATATTTAAAAAACAAGGAATTACTCTCTGGCGCAGGTATGATTATTACAGAACTGGGCGATAAGTTTATGCTCATAAAATGGGAGCGATTTAAAGATTAACTATAGTAGTTTACACAAAAATATAGTGAAATTTTTTTCTAGAATTAAATAACTGAATTTGGCACTTTATTAACCAACCATTTAATAACCAATTTCTATTTATGAAAAAAATATTTTTCACAGCTTCAGTCCTCCTACTGACTCTGCAGGGTTTTTCTCAAGGCTCAACAGATTATGGTGCAGGACTAAAATTTAACCTGAACGAAGACGGCTCCAAGTTCATGCGTGTGATTGCTTGGAATCAAATCTGGATGCGTTCTTCCGAAATGAATCCTGGAACCATGATTGGAGGAGAGCCAACATCAACTGCAACCGACATTGGAAATCGACGTTTGCGTTTTCTAGCTTATGCTCAAGTATCTAAAAGATACATGATCTTAACCCATTTTGGAATCAACAACCAAACTTTTATTAACGGTGGCGCAACAGGAGCCTCAGGTACTGGTGGCTACGGTGCCGGAAAAAAACCTGGTTTATTCTTTCATGACGCATGGAATGAATATGCAGTTGTATTGCCAGAAAAAGATAAAAAATTTAGTTTCACCCTTGGTGCTGGATTGCACTACTACAT
The DNA here is from genome assembly GCF_004349135.1 of Flavobacterium sandaracinum. GTDB lineage: Bacteria > Bacteroidota > Bacteroidia > Flavobacteriales > Flavobacteriaceae > Flavobacterium > Flavobacterium sandaracinum. The sequence goes on from NZ_SMFN01000023.1 coordinate 2,402, forward strand.
GGGATTGTCTAGATTAACAATGGCTTCAACGCTAAACTTCTTAACCATAGACGCACCTATTTTTAACTGGCCACTAATTGAAAACTCTGATCAGTTTGCCCGACAAGTAGGTTTATTTGCTAAAGGGAAATATGGCAAACTAGAATACCGCTTGAGTTACAACAAACCTTATGCTACCAACTTAACTCCTACAAACACAACGAATGCATCGAATGCCGTAGCTGTAGATAATAGTGGTATGACAAAATGGTCTAAAGCCGGTTATTTCGAATACCAGTTTTTAGATCAAGAAGCCAATGTATTGCCTTTTAAAGTAGGTAGCTATTTAGGAACTAAAAAAGTATTCAACATTGGTGCTGGTTTTTACACGGCGCCTGATGCCACAAAAACTTCTGTAAATAGCACTATCAACAAACATGACATCAAACTTTTCTCTGCCGATGTTTTTCTTGATATGCCTATTGGAAAAAAAGAAAACAAAATGGCCATTACAGGTTATAGTGTGCTGTATGATTATGATTTTGGTCCTAATTATTTGCGTAATGTTGGGATTATGAATATTGGCTCAGTAGATCCAAATTTCACAGGAAGTAGAGCTATAGCGGGAGCTGGAAATGCACAGCCAACAATTGGATCTGGAAATATTTGGTATACACAAGCGGGGGTTTTATTGCCCTGTAAAGAAGCGAAACCTAAAATTCGCATCCAGCCTTTTGGTGCTGTTACCTATAAAAATTTTGATGCTTTGGAACAATCAAGCACACAGTTCGATGTAGGATCTAACTTTTTCTTAGATGGACACCATGCCAAAATAACGGCGCAATATTCAACTAGACCCGTATACACCTCTCTAACAAACCGCTCAGGATCATTAGGAGACTTCGTAGTACAACTTCAAATTTATCTATAACTAACTAAAAAAAATAATTTATGAGCACTAAATCAACAAAAGGAATTTGGAAAGTCATTTCCGCATCCTCAATGGGTACCATGATCGAATGGTATGACTTTTATATCTTTGGAAGTTTAGCCGTTGTAATTTCAACAAAATTTTTCCCTTCGGATAATCCAACAGCAGCATTCTTATCTACTCTAGCAACATTTGCCGCTGGATTCGTAGTGCGTCCTTTTGGAGCTCTTTTCTTCGGTAGATTAGGAGATTTAATTGGAAGAAAATACACTTTTATGGTGACTTTGCTTTTAATGGGAGGAGCTACCTTTTTAATAGGTTGTATACCGAGTTATGAAACTATTGGGTTTATGGCACCTTTATTAGTATTAATTCTTCGTTTATTACAAGGTCTTGCACTGGGTGGTGAATATGGTGGAGCAGCGACTTACGTGGCTGAACATGCGCCAGTAGGACAAAGAGGATATTGGACTTCTTGGATTCAGACTACTGCAACTGTTGGTTTGTTCATCTCTTTAATGGTAATTCTTGCTACAAGAAATATCTTAACACCAGAACAATTTGACGAATGGGGATGGAGAGTTCCGTTTTGGTTATCCATAGTTATGGTTGGGGTGTCGTATTTGATTAGAAAAAACATGGATGAATCACCTGTTTTCGCCAAAGCTAAAAGTGAAGGAAAAACAAGTACAAATCCTTTGAAAGAAAGTTTTGGAAATCGTTACAACATGAAATTTGTATTATTGGCTTTATTTGGAGCTACAATGGGACAAGGTGTTGTTTGGTATACTGGTCAATTTTATGCAATGAATTTCATGAAAACAGTAATGTCTATTGATTCCTCTCAAGTAGATACTTTATTAGGAGTTGCTTTAATTATTGGAACCCCATTTTTCGTGTTTTTTGGTTGGTTGAGTGATAAAGTAGGTAGAAAATACATTATGATGGGAGGAATGTTATTGGCTATCTTATTATACAGACCTATCTACAAACAAATGTACGAAACCACATCAGTAAAAAACAAAACTGAAATGGTGGAAAAAACAACTGTACTCGCTGAATTAAAGGAAACCAAAAAACAGACTATGGATTCAATCTACACTACTAACAAAGAGTATGTAGATGGAACTACTTTTCAAGAAATAAAAACCGTACATTTAGAAAACGGTGTAGCAATCGTAGTGGATGGTAAAGCTAGAGTTGATACTAAAACAACTGTAAAAATTAATTCTAGTGACAATTGGGCTTTAATATTTTTAGTATTCGTACAAGTGATCTTCGTAACTATGGTTTACGGTCCTATTGCCGCATTCTTAGTTGAAATGTTCCCTGTAAAAATCAGATACACATCCATGTCATTGCCATACCACGTAGGAAATGGAATATTCGGGGGTTTACTTCCTGCTATTTCAACCTATTTTGTTACCAATGCGAAAGACCTAGGCCATCCGGAATTTTATCTTGAAGGACTCTGGTATCCAATTGTTATTGCTGCAATCAGTTTTGTAGTAGGAATGGTTTATATTAAAAATAAAGATAAAAACGCTCACGAATAAAAACACAGCTATGAATCAATTAAAAAGAATTTTAGGACTAGTTTGGATTGCATTAGCAGCTGCAGCAGCCTATTTTTGCATCTTCACTTTTGGATTACCAAAATTGATGTCCGGAAAACAAGAAGACTTAGTTTTCGGAATCATTATACTCTTTATACTAACTCCATTAATTGTTTTAGGATTGGGAGCCTTTGGGTACTTTGCCTTAATGGGAGATTATGACGAAAAAGAGAATTAACCAAACCATTAACACAATAGACAGTCTCTGCATTAATTTGCAGAGGTTGTTTATTTTTTTTAATCAAGCCTTAGATTCTAAAACAGAATTCTAAAAAAAGGCGAAAGAACATTCTGCTGAAAAGCAAACCGCATCTTCTTATGAAAAAGAGACATGAACAAAAGTTGGTTATTCTTTCAATGCTAATGCTATTGGCTTTGAACGTGCCCCTTTTGCTACTATTTGACAGTTCAAAACCCCTTTTTGGGTTTCCAATAATTTACATTTATATCTTCTCGGCTTGGCTGTTTTCAATTGCTATCTCGTACTTAATTATAAAAAGATATTATGAATAGCATTGGACTTTTACTGATATTGGTGCTTTACTTGTCGATTCTTTTTTACATTGCCTATTGGTCTGAAAAAAGAAGCCACTCTAAATGGACTAATAATCCCTACGTCTATTCCTTTTCCTTAGCCGTTTATTGCACTGCTTGGACCTATTACGGAAGTATTGGTGTGGCCGCAGAATCCGGTTTAAGTTATTTGCCTATATACTTAGGCCCAATACTTATCGTCCCTACATGGATGGTAATTCTCAAGAGAATCATTAGAATTTCGAGAGTAAATAAAATTTCCAGCATTGCAGATTTTATTTCTTTACGATACGGAAATAGTAGATTTCTTGGAGCATTGGTGACCATAATTTGTATTATTGGCATATTACCTTATATCTCTTTACAACTGAAATCAATTTCAGACACTTTTCATATTGTTACAAAAACCAAGGCAAGCGATAATATTTTTACTGATACTACGACCTATGTTTGTTTAACTTTAGCTTTGTTTGCATCTTACTATGGCACAAAATACGTAGATGCTTCGGAAAAAAGACGCGGCATTGTTACCGCTGTAGCTATGGAATCCATCTTGAAACTCGTTTTCTTTTTAATCGTGGGTATTTATGTAACCTATTTCGTATTTGACGGATTTGATGACATTTACCAAAAAGCTTCAGTGCTTAAAGATTTTGACAAAAAAAATTCAATCGGTGGCATAACAAATGGCATCAACTGGTTTTTTCTTTGTATATTATCGATGTTTGCTATTTTCTTATTACCAAGACAATTCCACACTGCAATTGTGGAAAATAATAAAGAAACTCACATTCGAACAGCCATCTGGCTATTTCCGTTGTATCTGTTGCTATTTAACCTTTTTGTTTTTCCAATAGCCTGGGGCGGAAACATTCTTTTTGACGGAAAAGGCCACAATTCAGATACGTATTCCCTGCTAATTCCACAGTTTTTTGATAATAATACCTTGACCGTTTTGGTATTTCTAGGGGGATTTTCAGCAGCGATTTCGATGATAATTGTGTCATCTATTGCTCTTGCTACGATGTTGAGCAACAACCTACTGATTCCGTATGGATTTATTGGATCTTTGGAAAACTCATCACAGAAAAAGAACAATAAGCGCATTGTAAACAGCCGTAAAATAGGAATATTTTCACTTATAATTTTAGCTTATGCCATCTACCGCATATTCATTTTAGATTATTCATTGGTTTCCATTGGTCTTGTAGCTTTTGTAGTTATAGCACAATTAGCACCCTCCTTTTTTGGCGCTATATTCTGGAAAAGAGGCTCTAAAAACGGTGCGATTACAGGAATAATTCTTGGTTTTTTCATCTGCTTTTACACCCTTTTAATCCCGTATGCGATGGGGCTTACAAAATCTACCAGTCTTTTCATTCAGGAAGGACCTTGGAGCATAGCACTATTAAAACCGTTTCAGCTTTTTGGTTTAGATTATTTAGAACCCATACCACATGCTGTTTTTTGGAGCTTACTAATTAATATCTTGAGTTATGCAGCGGTATCAGTGAGTTTTCAGGGAAATTACAGAGAACGTAATTATGCCGAAATGTTTGTAGATATAGACAAATACATCACCAATCACGAAAATGCTTTTGTATGGAAAGGAACGGCTTACATCTCGGATATTCAAAAAGTGTTACAGCGTTTCTTAGGCGAAGAAAGGACTAAAAGAGCCTTGACTATTTTCAATTTAAAATACAATGTTGATAAAGACATCACAACAGCGGATGCTCGCTTTATAAAATTTGCCGAAAATTTATTGACGGGCCATATCGGTACGGCTTCCGCCAAAATATTAATATCGAGTGTTATTAAGGAAGACAAAATTAGCCTGCCTGAGGTGTTGCGCATTTTAGAAGAATCAAAAGAAAACCTTATCATTAATAAAAAACTGACAGACACTTCTAATGAATTAAAAAAAATATCGGAACAACTAAAAAATGCAAATCAGGAATTAGTCAATAAAGACATTCAAAAAGATGAATTTCTGGACACCGTTACCCATGAATTAAGAACACCAATAACCGCCATTCGAGCAGCAAGCGAAATCCTTCATGATGATGATGACATTCCCGAAGAGTTGAGAAAGCAGTTTTTGCAAAACATCATTTCGGAGTCGGACCGATTGAATCGCCTGATTGATAAAATTTTGGATTTAGAAAAATTTGAAACCGGAAAACAAAAGATTTACTTGTCTAAAAACAACATTACAAAAACGATCAAAAATACATTAGGTTCTCTCCAACAATTGATAAAAAATAAAAAGATTAGTGTTGAATTCAGTAGTGCCTCACAGGAAATAAAAGCCTTTTATGACGAAGAACGAATCATTCAGGTCATTCATAACTTACTGTCGAATGCTATAAAATTTAGTGCCGATACCGATGGAAAAATAGTGATTTCGGTTGATGAGAATAAAAATAATATTGAAGTCAAAATTCATAATAACGGCAAGGGAATTAAGAAAGAAGACTTTGAAGCCATTTTTGATAAATTCTATCAATCTCGGAACCAGAATGTCAAAAAACCAATAGGAAGCGGTTTGGGTTTAGCCATTTGTAAACAAATTATTGAACATCACAAAGGCAAGATCTGGGCCGAGGATAATGTCGTGGAAGGTGCCACTTTCGTATTTACTTTACCCAATTATAACACAGCAGAAAATAGTTAACAAGATGAAGAAGATTTTAATTGTAGATGACGAACCCAATATAGTAATGTCACTGGAATATACGTTTAAGAAAAATAATTTTGAAGTTTTCATAGCACGAGATGGTCAAGAAGCTTTGGATATTTTAAAAAAACAACTTCCAGACGTAATTATTTTAGACGTGATGATGCCTATGGTAGACGGTTTCGCCACATTAGAACAAATAAAAAAAGACGAACGCCTGCGGCATTGCAAAGTGATTTTTCTATCGGCAAAAAATAAAGAAAAGGATATTGAAAAAGGGCTTTCACTAGGGGCAAATTTATACGTGACTAAGCCTTTTTCAATCAAAAAACTAGTCGATCAAGTTCATGAATTAATTCAATAAGAAACAAATTCAACACAATGACATACAAGGAAATTTATGAGGACAGCATTGACAAACCGGAAAAATTCTGGGCAGAACAAGCTGATGCAATTGAGTGGTACAATAAACCGGATACGATTTTGTCGAAAGATGAAAATGGATATCCGCTTTGGTACCAAGATGGCGAATTGAATATTTGTTATCTGGCTTTAGACAAGCACATTCAGGATGGCTATGGCGATCAGGTCGCTTTTATTTATGATTCGCCCGTCACACAAACCGTAAAAAAATATACTTTTTCGGAAGTAAAAACCGAAGTCGCAAAACTCGCAGGAGGCATGCAGTCCTTGGGGCTAAAAAAAGGCGATACCGCTATAATTTACATGCCCATGATTCCTCAAACCGCTTTTGCGATGTTGGCTTGTGCCAGAATTGGCGTAATCCATTCGGTTGTTTTTGGAGGTTTTGCACCACATGAATTGGCCATCAGAATTGATGATTGCAAACCCAGAGCGATTATTACCGCTTCATCCGGAATTGAAGTAGATCGTTTAATTGCGTACAAACCTTTAGTGGATGAAGCCATTGTACTTGCTTCACACCGACCAAAAAAAGTAATCGTTTTCAATAGAAAATTAGGTGCCCGAATTCCGTTTAAAAAATACGATGTGGATTATGATGCATTGGTTTACGGTTCCGAAGAAACGCCTTGTGTTCCTGTTAATTCGAATCATCCGCTGTATATTTTATACACATCCGGAACTACAGGAAAACCAAAAGGAATTGTAAGAGATACTGGTGGATATGCCGTGGCATTGAAATTTTCGATGAAATACATTTACAATGTAAAGGAAGATGAGACTTTTTGGGCAGCATCGGATATGGGTTGGGCAGTTGGGCACAGCTATATTTTATACGGACCGTTATTGAACCGAAATACAACCATAATTTTTGAAGGAAAACCCATAAAAACTCCAGATGCGAGTACGTTTTGGAGAATCATTTCAGAGCATAAAGTGGGCACCATGTTTACGGCTCCAACCGCTATTAGAGCCATCAAAAAAGAAGATCCCGACGGAGAGTTCATCAAACAATACGATTTGAGTTGTCTTAAAAATCAATTCTTAGCAGGAGAACGCTGTGATAATGCTACTTTAGAATGGTATCAAGAACACATTCCTATCCCTGTAATTGACCATTGGTGGCAAACTGAGTCCGGCTGGCCCATGATTGCCAATTCTCTTGGAATTGAAAAAATGCCGGTCAAATCTGGTTCAGCTACAAAAGCCGTTTGTGGGTATGACATTCGGATTTTTAATGAAAACGGCGACGAATTAAGCGCCAATGAAGAAGGTTTGGTTGTTGTAAAATTGCCTTTACCACCGGGGAATATGTTAGGCATTTGGGAAAACGAAGCACGTTTCAAAGCTGGATATTTCAGCAAATTTGACGGTTATTATTTGTCTGGCGATGGTGGTTACAAAGATGAAGACGGTTATATTTTCATCACCGGAAGAACGGATGATGTGATAAATGTAGCAGGGCATCGATTATCAACAGCAGAAATGGAAGAAGTTGTTGCTTCCCATCATTCCGTGGCTGAATGTGCCGTCATTGGAATTCACGATGAGTTAAAAGGACAAATTCCTTTGGCTTTGGTGGTAACCAAATCAGGAGATGAAATCGAACATTATCAATTGGAACAAGAAATCATTAAACTGGTTCGTCAGCAAATTGGAGCTGTTGCTTCGTTGAGAAATGTAATGATTGTACAACGATTGCCCAAAACACGGTCAGGGAAAATCCTTCGAAAACTGATGCGCAGCATTACCGATGGCGAGGAATTCCAAATTCCGTCCACCATAGATGATGAATCCATTGTAGAAGAAATCGAGACCACATTAAAAAAGTATAAAATAGGCGTTTATAATATTTAAAATTTACCAAAATCATGAGTTACTATAAAATTAATAATTTAGAAGAGTACTTTAAACATTACAAAAAATCAGTTCGTGAACCCAAAAAATTCTGGGACAAAGTCGCATCTGAAAATTTTACTTGGTACCAAGAATGGGATAAAGTGGTTGACTTTAATATGGCGGAAGCCGATATAAAATGGTTTACCAATGCTAAAGTAAACATTGTAAAAAACTGTATCGACAGGCATCTTGCTAAAAAAGGAGACAAAACAGCTATCATTTTTGAACCAAATGATCCAAATGAAGAAGCTTTGCATATTTCGTATAATGAACTGTACGAGCGTGTGTGTAAAATGGCAAATGTGTTAAAAGAACAAGGCATCCAAAAAGGAGATCGCGTTTGTATTTACCTGCCAATGATCCCTGAATTAGCCATTACCACTTTGGCTTGCGCTAGAATTGGAGCCATTCACTCGGTTGTTTTTGCAGGATTTTCTGCTTCGGCAGTTGCAGCAAGAATCAATGACAGCGAATGCAAAATGGTCATCACTTCAGATGGTGGATATCGTGGCAACAAAACCATCGATTTAAAAAGTATTGTTGACGAAGCCTTATTGAATTGTCCTTGTGTAGAGAACGTTTTAGTGGCTAAAAGAATCAACTCAAACATTAACATGAAAGAAGGTCGCGACCAATGGTTGCAGCCTCTTTTGGATCAAGCTTCGGACAATAATGTGGCTGAAATAATGGACGCTGAAGATCCTTTATTTATCCTTTATACTTCTGGTTCAACAGGAAAACCAAAAGGAATGGTACATACCACAGCGGGTTATATGGTGTATTCCGCGTATACCTTTAAGAACGTTTTTAATTATGAAGACAATGATATTTTCTGGTGTACTGCTGACATTGGCTGGATTACCGGACATTCTTATATTCTTTACGGACCGTTATTGAACGGAGCTACGACGGTAATTTTCGAAGGTGTTCCGTCTTATCCAGATTTTAGTCGCTTTTGGCAAACTATCGAAAAGCATAAAGTTACCCAGTTTTACACGGCACCAACAGCCATTAGAGCTTTGGCAAAAGAAAGTATCGAATACGTACAAAGGTACCAATTGACCTCTTTAAAAGTAATTGGATCCGTGGGAGAACCTATTAATGAGGAAGCTTGGCACTGGTACAATAACCATGTAGGGGATAAAAAATGCCCTGTGGTGGATACTTGGTGGCAAACCGAAACCGGAGGAATTATGATTTCGCCAATTGCATTTGTAACGCCAACAAAACCTACTTACGCTTCATTGCCATTACCAGGAATCCAACCTGTTTTGATGGATGAAAAACGCAACGAAATTGAAGGCAATCAGGTGACAGGAAGTTTGTGTATTAAATTCCCTTGGCCAGGAATTGCCAGAACGATTTGGGGCGATCACCAAAGATACAAAGAAACCTATTTTTCTACCTTTCCAGGTAAATATTTTACTGGTGACGGCGCTTTGCGTGACGAAGTAGGGTATTATAGAATAACAGGTCGCGTAGATGACGTCGTTATTGTTTCTGGACACAATCTGGGAACTGCTCCTATTGAAGATGCTATCAATGAACATCCGGCAGTTGCGGAATCAGCTATTGTTGGTTTCCCACATGACATCAAAGGAAATGCGTTGTACGGTTTTGTAATTCTTAAAGAAACCGGAGAATATCGTGATAGAGAAAACCTGAGTAAGGAGATCAACCAACACATATCTGATCACATTGGACCCATTGCCAAATTAGATAAAATCCAATTTGTTTCTGGTTTGCCAAAAACGCGTTCTGGAAAAATCATGCGTAGGATTCTGCGTAAGATTGCTGAAGGTGATTATTCTAATTTTGGTGATACCTCAACGTTACTGAATCCTGAAATTGTAGATGAAATCAAGGAAGGTAAAATTTAGTTTTTTAGTTTTAATTGTAGTTAAGAACTGCTTCATTTATGGAGCAGTTTTTTTTATACAAAAACGGCTGTCTTTTTAGGGACAGCCGTTTTTCACTAATTCAACATATTCTTAATTTTTCAACAGTTTCAAAACTTTCATTCCATTATTTTCATCAAATGTTTTTACGATGTAAAGTCCTTGATTCAAATCACTAACTGAAAATTGAGAACCTGCCGTTTTATTGGCATCAAAACTTTTTACCAGTTGTCCCGTGATAGAAAAAATCTGCACTTTAGAAGTTGTTTCATTCAATGTAAAATAATCCGATGCAGGATTTGGATACAACACAATCGTTGGTGATTTTTCGTAATCTGCTATTGCCAAGGAGGCTGTTTTGTTCCCGTAAATTTTGAATTCTCCCGGTTGCAACGTGATGGTTGCTGATGTACTAATCACATTGATGGTTGTATTATCCATCAAATTGTACCACGTTCCCGTATATGGAAATCCCGAAGGAACGTTTTGAGCAATCACATTAAAATTTGCAACAATCAACACATCTTTCAGTTGGGTTGAAGCTAAGGCACTGTTTGTAATTTTGATATTTGGAAATAAGGAGCTAGAATTGTTGATTGTTACAGTACCTGAAAATACTGGTTCTATGGTTTTCATAGTAATCATTTTCGCCCAATCATCGTAAATTTTACTTCTGTTGGTATCCCCTAGCCAATTCGTCGCCCATTGCGGTTGTGGCTTAGTATCTAATTTACAATCCCCTGATGTTGCATCTGACGGTGAATTTACACTGCCATTATTACAAGTGAATATAGAGGAATCCCAACCCAATTCTCCAAACTGCCAAATCATTTTTGGTCCTGGAACCAACAAAGATACAGCACCCAAAGCAGACATTCTTGACAATGCCACATTTAATGTTCTCACATTATGGTCGGCAACTGTATTATTTCCAGATTGTAAATTATTGTACATTAAGCGCTCTTCATCGTGACTCTCGGCATAACCCATCAATCGGTGTGCAGTAAATCCTCGGCTTGAGGAAGTCATTCTAGAAATATTACCTGCAAACCCTTTTGTCAAGTTGTTATAATCATGAGTCATAATCCCCCACATCATAATTCCTTTACTTGGCGTTTCATTCAATCTGTAATTAGCCCATTGTTGTTCTTCATCATTTCCTCCTAAATGTTCGAAAATAACGTAGTGATTGGGATCTAAATTCCAAGAATAATCAGCATATTTTTTCAATACATCTATTCTATCTTGTTGTCTGTTACCGGTACAATTTTCTTGACCACCAGCTACATTCGAAGGACAATTTTGCGTAAAACCTTTGGTTAAATCCCAACGAAATCCGTCAATTTTATATTCTTCAACCCATTGTTTAATGACACGTTGCACATAGTTTTGAGTTCTAGGCTGTTGATGATTAAAATCTTCCCCAACATTGTAACTGTGCATCGCTGTCGTATTAAAATAAGGATTTTCAGTGGATGGAGAACCCCAACCATCGCCATCAGGATCATTCATCCACATGCGAAGCATTGGATTTCTTCCAAAAGCATGATTTAATGCAACATCAAGAATAACGGCAATTCCGTTTTGATGGCACAAATCCACAAACTCTTTTAACTTATCAGAAGTACCGTAGAATTTATCCAAAGCCATGTGAAAAGAGGTATTGTATCCCCAGCTTTCATTGCCTTCATATTCCATTACAGGCATTAACTCAATCGCATTTATTTTCAAATTTTTGAAATAATCCATTTTATTAATCAGGTCCTGATAACTTCTGTTAGCATCAAAATCACGCACTAACAATTCGTAAACCACCAATTTTTCTTTCTCTGGTTTAACAAAATTTGTGGTAGCACTACTCCATGCATAAGGTGTTTTACCTGTTTGTAAAACGGTTACTTCTCTTTCTTGACCAACTGGATAAACCGGCATGTTTGGATATTTTGAAGCAGAAATCCCGCCATCATCAAATGGAGATAAAACCAAAGTAGAATACGGATCAGCTGTTTTTACCAAAGCAGGCGTTCCAGCAATAGGAGTTGCATCTACTAACCAATATTGGTACGAATAATTTGTCCCTGAAATTAATCCTGTTAGTTCCAACCAAAACTTACCCGAAGCCGGATCTTTTTTCATCGCAAATGAACCTGTAGGTTGCCAATTATTGAAACTTCCCGCTACGTATATGAAATCTTTGAACGGAGCGTCCAAAACTAAAGTTGCTTTTGTAGCATCGGAAGTATTGTAATTGATTCCGTCCAGTAAGCCAGCAGGCATTGCCTCACTAACTGCATTTGGATTCACTATGGCACTAAACTTTTTAGTGATTACAGTGGTTCCTTGTGTAACTTGTAATTCGTAATTCTGATTTCCAGTAATAGCAGAATGATTAAAAGAATAACTGGAAGTTGCAGCATTTGTATTTAAAGTTGTACCGTTTGCTTTTAAAACATAACTGGCATTTCCACCGGTATTAGTAGCTGCAATATTCAAACTTCCACCTGAAGCAATAATTGTTGAACTATTTTCAGCAGGAGCATTCAATGAAACTTGATAGGCACCAACCTCAACAAAGTTATCCTGCGATTTTTTATCTCCAGTTCCATCCTTCGCTTTTACAAGAAATCCAATTCTACCAATTCCGTTTCTGTTATAGAAAACATTTGGTGTAAATGTTTTGGTATAGGTATTCGTACTTGAATTATAGTTAAAACGATTGACTTCATTTGAGGAAGTCCAAGTACCATTAGTAGGACAGTCGATACTATTTGCATCATTGATGTCAAAAGACCAAGTCCACATATAAATAGCGTTTCCGGTAACTCCCCAAGCAGCTTCATTTATAGCATTCCCATCAATTGTGATTGTTATGGATGTTGTTTCTTCAAAGGTTGCTGGACTAATAGAATAAGCAACAGACTGTTGTTGCGCAGTTGCAACAATTGAGAGGAAAAATAATATATAAAGTATAGTTTTTTTCATGGTTTAGCGTTAATTAAATTAAAAACTAAAAAAGGGCTACCCACAGATAGCCCTTAAATTTTTTGAAATAAATTATTCTTGATTTGGCAACATCAAATAACTACCATCTAAATCATTGAAATAGATTTTGTATTTTGATTTAGCTACTGGAATATCTCCTCCGCTAGCACCATTACCAGTAAACCCAGAAAATTCCGTATCTCCTCCCCAGTTAGTATCCCAAGCATTATTAGCTCTAAATTTCCCTTTACCATCAAATAAAGAAATAGTAAGTGACCAAACATGAGGACTAAATGTAGAAACAGTCATTTCCGAATCATCTCCAGCCCAACCTGCTTCAGAACCCGTTCTAGATGAACCTAAGAAACCAATTCTTGAATAAACTGAAGCCGCAGTAGCATTATAAGGAACTAAAGTGTACGCTAACGTTTCGACATTAAATGTAAAAGTGTAGTATCCTGAAGCTGAAATTATAAATTCACCTGCATTATCTTTAATTTCAATGGTGTTATTTCCTGCATTACCTAATTGAGAAGCCCAACTTCCTTTTTCAGAAATTAGCTTAAAATTACCTGCAGCAAAGTACCCTGTAAATTTATAGATGTCTGGATTCACTCCACCTCTAAACATAGGTTGGTGATTTGTGTCAACATTATTATCCCAACCACCTTCAACGGCTGCACCAATTAAATACCAATCAGTAAATGCGTATGGCACTAACCCTGTGTATGCATTCACTAAAATAGTCAATGGCGTTGCAGATATCATTTTCTCTATTCCAGCTAAACTAGAAACCACTTTTACATCATAAGACCCTAACGCATCAGGTATTCCACCCAATTCAATTACTGCTTGATTTAACGTTTTTACAGTTACTTCAATTTGAGTTGCACCAGCAGTTCCTCCCAATTCAATTGCATTGGTAAAATCGCCCCCTTTAACATCAATTAAAAGTTTGTATCCAATTTCAACATTACCGTCATAGGTTGCTTTAGTCCATACAAAACGCTCTGCAACTTCTTCTGCATTTTCTTCCAATAAAACATACGCTTTATCGTTTTCTGGCGCAACTAATTCAGGAGTATCAATTCCCTGAATTACTGGTCTATCTTCTACATCCTCTACGCTACAAGACAAGGCAAGTACCGCAAATAAAGCAATTACTGATTTCGTTATATTTTTCATTTTTTATTTTTTATTTAATAATTATTAATATCCAGGATTTTGTTGTAATTTATTATTTGAAGACAATGCAGTAGCAGGAATAGGAAATAAATTTCTAAACGCTTGAGTTGGCGCACCACCAGCTACATTTCCTTTCCAAGGCCATAAGTAGCTACCACCTGAAAATTTACCAAAACGAATTAAATCCGTTCTTCTGTGTCCTTCCCAGTGTAGTTCTTTTGCTCTTTCGTCAAGAATTAAGTTTGCACCTGCAGCATCTGCGGTAAGAGAACTGATGGTAGAAGCATTTGATCTAGTTCTCAAAGCATTCACATATCCTCTAGCCGTTGCAAGATCTCCTACTTTACCAACAACCGCGCATTCAGCATACATTAAATAGGCATCGGCTAAACGGAACATTGGAAAATCAGAATCAGAGAAATCACCTGACTTATCTGAACCTTGAACACCGTTTACATCTACATTTCTAAATTTTTGAATAGCGTAGCCATCCGTGAAATTACTAATATCAACAATTTCTTTCGTTTGTCCATCTGTGTAAAATTGACCCCTTGCATCAGTAGTATTTGCACTAAACTTGTCAACAAATGCAGATGTTGTTCTGATTCCAGCCCAACCACCATTGATTCCAAATTCAGAAGCTATCATTGTTCCACCCACTGGGGCATGTGTCAAGAAAGTAGTTCCACCGTACGTTTGGGTTCTAAGACCGTCAAAAGCAATTGTGAAAATAAATTCGTTTTGTGCTCCGTTTTTGTCATTATCTGCAAAAAATAATTGGTTGTAATTGTTGTGCAATGCATAACCTGAAGCAATAACTTTATTGATCAATGGCAATGCTCCAGCATAATTATCAGTTCCAATGTATACTTTAGCATTCATGTACAATTTTGCTTGCAACATCCAAGCAGCTGCTTGATCTACGCGGTATGCTTCATTGGATTTTGGCGCTTTCAATTCTGGAATGATCGCAGTTAACTCCTCATCAACAAATTTGTATAATTCTGCTCTTGTAGCATATTCAGGATAGTAAAAGGTCGTTGGTGAATTTTCAGTAACCAAAGATCCACCACCAAACATATCGATTAAATGCCAGTAGGTGAATGCTCTAATGAAACGTGCTTCAGCTCTGTACGTTTTAATTTCTGCTATCAAAGCAGCATCAAGACCTCTTGCAGCTAATTTTTCATCGGTAGTTTGTCTCAAAAACTCGTTACAGTTTACAATTTGGAACGAAAAACGGGCAAATGTAGCTGTAATAAAACGGTCCAAAGAAGTCCATGTTTGTGAATGTAAATCTTTTATCGTTCCGTCATTCCAAGCAATAACTGCCTCATCCGTTGTCAATTCCTGCATCAACCAGAAACCTCTAATATACTGACTTTCCCCTTCATCAATTCCAGAGATATCAGGAGAACCTGCTGCCGTTTGACCTGAAGTAGCAAATCCTGCATAAAGTTTAGCTAAATTTTGTTTGTACGATTCTGGTGTGCTAAAAAATTGTTCTCCAGGAACAGCAACATTACTTTCCGGAGCTTGGCTTAAATCATCTGTACACGATGGGAACAATAGCACCATCAGGAACAAAGAAATACCCAATACTTTTATTTGTATCTTTTTCATTTTTCTTGTTATTTGTATTAGAAATTAACGTTTAAACCTAACGTGAAAGTAATTGGTCGTGGGTATAAATTTCCATCTATACCTCCAGAAATTTCCGGATCTAATCCTTCATATTTAGTTAGTAACAATACATTTTGCGCTGATAATGTCAATTTAACTAATGAAGAAGCATTTTCTTTTTGATTGAAAGTATATCCAACACTTACGTTGTCTAATCTAATGAAAGACGCATCTTGAATGTAGTAATCGGATTCGAAACGCTTGGTATCATTCGATTGAAAACCAGTTTCCAAAAGATTTTCAACACCATTTGATAAATCTGTATTTCTGATCAAAATGTTATTGAAAGAACCTTTGCTTGAATCTACGTTGTTGTAATTGTAATTACCCCAAGATCCTCTCCAATTCATACCCATGTCAAAGTTCTTGTACGTTACGCTAGTGTTGAAACCGTAGAAAACGTCTGCTGCTGGTTTGTGGAAACGGTATTTATCCAGCTCAGATATAATCCCATCTTGATTTCTATCAATATACACTCCATCTAAAGGTTGCCCGTTTACACCATACGCTTGCTCGTACACGTAAAAAGAACTTGGTGCAAAACCTACTTGGTGGTTTTGAATAAAATTCCCAGTAGCTCCCTCATAACCTCCTACATTGATACCTGGTGTATTTGGCAAAGTAGTGGTCAACTTGGTGATTTTAGAATCTTGGAAGGTTACATTACCGCCAATTCTCCATTCGAAATCCTCTGTACGTACTGGAATTACTTCCCCAGCAATTTCAATACCCTTATTTTCAATTGTTCCTACGTTATAGTTGTCAAAATTTGAAAACCCGAAGAAAGAAGGATTTTGTGTGTACAATAATAAATCCTCAGTAGTTCTTCTGTACAAATCAACACTACCGTTTATTCTGTTGTTTACAAATCCAAAATCTAAACCTGCATTTACTGTCGTGGTTTGTTCCCACTTCAAATTACTGTTGTACGGTTGTGGTCTGTATGTAGTATAGAAATCACTTCCAAATTGGTATTGCGCAGCTGTATTAGAAGCTAAGTATAAAGGAATAGAAGGATAGCTAATTCCAATGTCTTGCTGTCCAGTAATACCCCAACCTCCACGAAGTTTTAAAGTAGAAATACTTTCAACGTCTTTCAAGAAATTTTCTTCGTTTAACTTCCAAGCTAGAGCAACTGCCGGGAAATTAGCCCAACGATTTTCTTCTGTAAACCTTGAAGTACCATCACGTCTGTAAGACAAAGTCAATAAGTACTTATCAGCAATACTGATGTTTGTTCTTGCGAAAAAAGATTGCAAGTTGATACGAGACGGAAAGTTAGGATCAACAGTAGTATTATTACTTTGGAAATTAAAATTTGAAGAGTTAAATGACTCTCTAAAATCTTGGTACGAATACCCTGCAGTTACATCCAATTGTGTATCAATAGACTCCAATTTCTTATTATAATTCAAAAACAGATCCATCAATTTATTGAAACGGGATTGTGTTCTTTCATAGGTATTGTTATACCCAGAACCAGAAAGCCCATTTAGATAATCAGCTTCAGTATTACCAAAAGATCTTCCTGTTAATTGATCGTAACCAAGATTAGCTACCGCTTTCAATTCTGGTAAAAAATGCATTTTATATTCCGTTTGGATGTTTCCAATACTTCTATAAGCAGTTCCAAAGCTATTTTGTTGTTCAATTTGAGACAAAGGGTTTCTTCCTGCCAATTGGTTTATTTGAGTTGGAGAAGTATACCACTGGAAAAAAGTTCCATCAGGATTTCTGACCACTTGTGTTGGATCAAAACGAATTGCTGAACCAATAGCGCCACGATTGCTATAATTACTTTTAATAAGAGACGTATTGTTGTTTACTTCAACTTTTAAATGATTCTCCAAAAAGTTCCCTGTTACATTTGCAGACATGGTACTACGCTCCATATTATCTCTTTTCAAGATACCATTCAAATTAGCATATCCTACCGATGCTCTATAAACGATGTTATCAGAACCCCCGCTTAAAGAAACATTATGATCTGTACCAATAGCGGTTCTGTATATTTCATCTTGCCAGTCCGTATCAGCAGCACCCATCAATGCTACTTGAGCAGCATTCCCGTTAGCAGTAACAAAATCTCTAAATTGAGTACTTGACAAAGCATCTACTTTTTTTGTAATTTCAGATACTTGAAAACTTCCGTTGTAGTTTATTTGTAAATCACCTGCTTTTCCTTTTTTGGTAGTAATGATAATAACCCCATTCGAAGCACGAGAACCATAAATAGCCGTTGCCGAAGCATCTTTTAAAACCGAAATAGATTCAATGTTATTCTGATTGATCGTTGTCAGCGGGTTTCTACTTCCTTCTACTCCACCAGCAGCAACTGGCACACCATCAATTACATACAAAGGATCGTTATTAGCTGATAATGAAGATCCGCTTCTAATTCTAATTGTAGCACCTTCACCTGGAGAACCTCCACCATTGATGATTTGCAAACCAGCTACCTTACCTTGAATCATTTGATCCGCAGATGTTACTGGCCCTTTATTAAAATCTTTTGAAGTCAAAACTGTTACAGCTCCTGTAGCATCTTTCTTCTTAACCGTTCCGTAACCCACTTGGATTACAACTTCTTTTAATTGATTCGCATCTTCTTCTAGAGATACATTTAATGAATTTTGAGCAACATAATCCAAAACAGTATTCTTGTATCCTATGTAAGAAAAAACGATTTTATCACCTCTTTTTACATTTGACAACTGATATTTACCATCAAAATCAGTAGAAACACCATTAGCGGTACCTTGTACATTAACGTTCACCCCGGGAATTGGTTGCCCTGATGCTTTATCAAGAACCGTTCCGCCAACAGTATTCTGAGCCAGAACACTAAAAGGGAGTAGCAGTACTAAAATTAACAACTTTTTATAAATTGTTTTCATACTTTTTGTTTAATTTAATTTAAATTTTTTTTGAGTTTTTAACATTAACTTATACTTCGAATGTTAAATTTATGTAAATTTTGTCACGCTCGACAAAGGCAATTTTTTATTGAGTTACGAAAACGTAATAGTGTTGAAAACTTTCTGATTTATTGAAATTTTTACCACTTTAATTACCATTTGTAAAATTAAATTTTACCTTTATTACGAAATAAATTTTTACCAAAAACTACTATGAAAAGGAAAATAACGCTTAAACAGATTGCAAAAGAATTAGACGTTTCCATTTCAACAGTTTCCAAGTCACTTAGAAACAGTCTCGAAATAGGCGAAGAAACCAGACTTAAAGTGCAGGCTTTCGCCAAATTCTACAATTACAAACCCAACAATATTGCGCTTAGCTTAAAAAATAGAAAAACCAAAACTATTGGAATCATCATTCCTGAAATTGTGCATCATTTTTTCTCTACGGTCATCAATGGAATAGAACATGTAGCCAACGAACATGGTTATAGTGTTATCATCTGTCTTTCAGACGACTCCTTTGACAAAGAAGTGCTTAATATGGAAATGCTTGCCAATGGAAGTATCGATGGTTTTATCATGTCGCTCTCTAAAGAAACCCAGTTTAGAGGCGATTTTCATCACATTACCGAAGTTATCAATCAAGGCATGCCAGTTGTCATGTTTGACAGAGTTACCAATGATATTCTGTGCGACAAGGTCATAATTGACGATCAATCTGCAGCGTATGAAGCCGTTCAAAGCTTGATTGATAAAGGAAGAAAAAAAATCGCACTAGTAACCACTGTAGATTACGTGAGCGTGGGTAAACTCCGAACGGATGGTTACATTAAAGCACTGCTAGACAACGACATTCCTTTTAATGAGAATCTAATTATCAAGATCGAAGATGTAGACACTTGCGAAATTACCATTGGAAAATTATTAGAAGACAAAGCCATTGATGCTGTTTTTGCTGTAAATGAATTATTTGCTGTAACCATTATTAAAACGGCCAATAAAATAGGACTCAATGTTCCTAAAGATCTAGCTGTTATCGCCTTTACGGATGGCATAATTTCTAAATATTCTACTCCTACTATTACAACAGTGAGTCAAAGCGGCATAAAAATGGGAAACAAGGCCGCAAAAATGCTTATTGAAAGACTCGAGTCGAAAGAAGATGAGGAAGATGAAAACTATAAAACGGAAGTTATAGAAACCCATCTGATAGAAAGAGAATCTACCAACTAGATTTTATACGTTTTCAGTTGCCTTTTGAAAACTGGGACTGAAAACCACAACTAAATCATAAAACGCTTGTATTATATTCAGTACTACAACCTTGTAGTAAAAAAAGTTCGCTAATATTTCTTTCCATAAAACAAAAGTTTGAAATATATTTTTATATTTACCCCTCAAAACTTTAACTTTTACTTCGAAAATAAGACAAGTTTTGATAAGCATAGCGCTTATCGTATTAATATTTAAATTACGATAATGGAAAAGCGTAGATTAAGTTTCTGGGAAATTTGGAACATGAGTTTCGGTTTCTTGGGAATACAGATGGGTTTTGCCCTTCAAAATGCTAATGCCAGTAGAATTCTCCAGATTTTTGGCGCAGATGTACATGAACTATCCTGGTTTTGGATTATTGCCCCGTTAATGGGTCTTATTGTTCAGCCTATCATAGGACATTATAGTGACAAAACGTGGGGGAAATTTGGCAGAAGAAAACCTTTCTTTTTAGTCGGTGCTTTACTAGCCTCTATTGGCTTAATATTAATGCCTCAAGCCGAAATTTTCATCGCCTTTCTTCCTGCCTTATGGGTTGGTGCCGGAATGCTGATGATTATGGATGCGTCTTTCAATATCGCCATGGAACCTTTCAGAGCTTTAGTGGGAGATAATTTAAGAACAGACCAAAGAACACTTGGATTCAGTGTACAAACCGCATTAATTGGTTTTGGTGCTGTTATTGGTTCTTGGCTTCCCTATGTATTAACGAATTGGTTTGGCGTCTCCAATAGAGATGAGGACGGCGGCGTTCCTATGCACTTGATTTTATCTTTCGTCATCGGAGCTGCTATTCTGATACTTTCTATTCTGGTTTCCATTTTTTCTACCAAAGAATATTCTCCAGAAGAGCTAGCACAGTTTGAAGATGAAATGACGCATCAACAAACTAAAGTGGCTGATGTGAATCCAAAAGAATCCAGTTTACTGGATATTTTTGATGATTTTAGAAAAATGCCTACCACGATGCGACAATTAAGCTGGGTACAATTTTTCTCTTGGTTTGGTTTGTTTGGAATGTGGGTTTTTACCACTCCTGCCATAGCCCATCACATTTATGGTTTACCCATTTCGGACAGCAAGAGTGAAGCCTATCAAAACGCAGGGGATTGGGTTGGAGTACTTTTTGGTATTTACAATTTAGTTTCTGCTTTCTATGCTTTTGCTTTACCTTACATCGCAAAAAAATTCGGAAGAAAATTAACGCATTCCATCTCCTTAATTATTGGTGGACTCGGATTAATTTCAATCTATTTTGTACCGAATGAAAACTGGTTGATACTCTCCATGGTTGGAGTTGGTATTGCTTGGGCTAGTATCTTGTCGATGCCATATGCTATTCTAGCCGGATCAATTTCTCCAATGAAAATGGGAGTTTACATGGGTATTTTTAACTTCTTTATCGTAATTCCTCAAATCGTCAATGCCTTAATTGGCGGACCATTAGTTAAATATTTATACAATGACAATGCCATATTTGCATTAGTTACCAGTGGCGTCAGCTTCTTGATTGCTGCAGCATTAGTTGTTAAAGTAAAAGATGTTGATGACGTAATAAAACAATAATAATGACTACAAAAGCATTCATATTCGACTTAGACGGCGTAATAGTTGACACAGCAAAATACCATTATTTAGCTTGGAAAAAAATTGCAGACCAGTTAGGCATCGAATTTACACACGAACATAATGAATTATTAAAAGGAGTCAGCCGCGTGCGCTCTTTGGATATCATATTAGAATTAGGAAAAGTGAACGCTTCGCAAGAAGACAAAGAAAAATGGTTAATTCAAAAAAATGAAGACTATTTATCCTATTTAGTTGATATGGATGAAAGCGAGATTCTTCCGGGAGTTTTTACAATTTTACAATTTCTAAAAGAAAACAACCAACCCATCGCTTTGGGTTCAGCCAGTAAAAATGCAAGACCAATTCTGGAGAAAACAGGACTGCTGCCTTATTTTGATGCTGTTGTAGATGGAAATGATGTGACAAATGCCAAACCAGATCCCGAAGTTTTCCTGATGGCTGCAAAATTATTGAACACCAAACCCGAAGATTCAATCGTTTTTGAAGATTCAGTGGCGGGAGTTCAAGCGGCAAATATTGGAAACATGACCAGTATAGGAATAGGAGAAGCAAGTACTTTACATGAGGCAAAATATATCTTTACGGATTTTACAGCCATAGACACCGCTTTTATAGAAGAATTAATTAAAGGATAAAGAAACAAATTCAAAAAGTAAAAAAGATTAGATTGAATGTGGATCACAACAATCTTTGAATTTTTAAATCATTGAATTTTTAAATTAGAAAAAAATGAATCAAGATTATATAAAACCGGATAATTGGTCTATTATAGAAGAAGGATTTGATGCCGAGTGTGTAAAATCATCCGAAAGTTTGTTCAGCATTGGTAACGGCGCCATGGGACAACGTGCTAATTTTGAAGAAAATTATACGGGAGAAACCTTCCAGGGAAGTTATATTGCCGGAATTTATTATCCAGATAAAACTAAAGTGGGCTGGTGGAAAAACGGCTATCCGGAATATTTTGCCAAAGTGTTGAATGCACCAAACTGGATTGGAATCGACATTGAAATCAACGATGAAAAACTGGATTTGAATACGTGTACTGACGTTAAAAATTTTCGCCGTGAGCTGAATATGAAAGAAGGTTGGTACCATCGTTCTTTTGAAGCTACCTTAAAAAACGGTACTGAAATTTCCGTAAATGTGCGTCGTTTTCTTTCCTTGAACTTGGATGAGGTTGGCGTTATTAATTACGAAATCACACCTTTGAATAAGGATGCAAAAATAATTTACAAACCGTATATTGATGCTGGTGTAACCAATGAAGATGCGAACTGGGAAGAAAAATTCTGGGAACCGCTTGACGTAAAAAAATCTGGAAATGAGGCTTTTGTAACCGCTCAAACGTTCAAAACTCATTTCAAAGCTACCACTTTCATGCAAAACACCATTTTGACAAATGGTGAAAAAACGGGAATTTCTCCATCTAATATTGATGCTACAGCTGATAAAATTCAATTTAGTTATGATGTCATTGTGGCTCAAGGCCAGAAATCATCGATACAAAAAATTGGTGGCTACACGGTTTCTTTAAACCATGAAAACACTATTACTGCTGCCGAAAAAGTGATTCAATCCGCTTTGGTATTAGGATATGAACAAATGTTGCAGGACCAAATTGATGCTTGGGCAAAAATTTGGGAAATGTCAGACATCACTATTGATGGCGATGTAAAAGCACAACAAGGAATTCGTTTCAATATTTTTCAGTTGAACCAAACCTATTTAGGGAAAGATTCTCGATTGAATATTGGACCAAAAGGTTTCACAGGAGAAAAATACGGTGGATCAACGTATTGGGATACCGAAGCGTATTGCATTCCGTTTTACATGGCGACCAAAGACCAAGAAGTAGCTAGAAACTTATTGACCTATCGCTACAATCAATTGGACAAAGCCATTGAAAATGCAACCAAATTAGGCTTTACAAATGGCGCTGCTTTGTATCCAATGGTAACCATGAATGGTGAAGAATGCCATAACGAATGGGAAATTACTTTTGAAGAAATTCATAGAAATGGGGCCATCGCATTTGCCATTTATAACTTTTACAGATACACAGGCGATTACAGCTACATTCCCGAAAAAGGTCTGGAAGTGCTAATAGCAATTGCTCGTTTCTGGCATCAAAGAGCAAATTTTTCGACTAATTTAAACCAATATGTGATTCTTGGTGTTACGGGTCCAAATGAATATGAGAACAACGTAAACAATAATTTCTACACGAATTACATAGCCAAATGGTGTTTGGAATATACCTATGAACAAATTAAAAAAGTGTCTCTGGAATATCCTGCTGATCACAAAAGAATTACCGAAAAAGTAAAAATCTCGGATTCCGAATTACAATCTTGGAAAAAAGTTTCGGATACTATGTATTTCCCTTTTTCAGAGGAACATAATGTATACTTGCAACAAGATGGTTTCTTGGATAAAGAATTGGTTCGCGTAGTGGATTTGGACAAAAGTCAAAGACCAATCAATCAAAAATGGTCTTGGGATCGCATTTTGCGTTCGCCTTATATCAAACAAGCCGATGTTTTACAGTGTTTTTATTTCTTCGAAGATCATTTTTCGAAAGAAGAACTAAAAAACAACTTTGAATTTTACGAATCCTTTACGGTTCATGAAAGTTCACTTTCGCCTTGCGTTCACTCGATTCAAGCCGCTTTATTAGACAAAATGGACATGGCATACACGTTTTATCTTCGAACTTCCCGCTTAGATTTGGATGATTATAACAAAGAAGTGGAAGAAGGTTGTCACATTACCTCAATGGCTGGAACCTGGATGAGTATCGTAGAAGGTTTTGGAGGGATGAGAATAAAAGAAAACACACTACATTTTTCTCCAAAAATTCCAAAAGAATGGGAAGGCTATTCGTTTAAAATTAATTTCAGAAACCAAATTTTGAAAGTAGCGATTAATCATAATGAAACTACATTCTCTATTGTTGGCGATACCGATTTGGCGATCGTAGTAAATGGAAAATCGGTTATAGTAACACCAGAAAGTTTAGCTACCGTTTAGAATAAATTAATAGAACTTGCAGTTCATTCTGTTTAGATCCGCGCTTTTATTAGCATAACAACAATCCCAATTCATTTTGGGATTGTTTATATAAGTCTGAGTCTTATTTGAATTATTCACTATATAATTAATATGAATAAAACAATGGTGCAATTTTTTTACCATATCAGTCATTTAAGGTTTATTGCTTATATGACTTATATGTTAAATATTATTTCAGTCAATTTATAGTAGGATATTAAATAGGTCAAACTACTTAATTCCTTGTCACAGGAATCTTTTTTATAAAATTCTCATTAAAATTAAATGTAATCAATGTATTTCAACATGAATAAAATTATTTCTTTACCTTTCCAAAATAGGGGTTTTTTAAAAAAAATAACCGTATTCCTTTTTTTTATGTCTGTAACGTTACACGCTCAAATCGACAAAGTAGAACCGCCTTTTTGGTATGCAGGAATGCAAAATCCAGAACTGCAAATCCTTTTTTATGGCAAAGACATTTCTCAAAACCAAGTCACGGTTTCTAATGGGATAAAAATAACCAACGTAAAAAGAACCGAGAATCCCAACTACATTTTTGTTACCATAGATACCAAAAAAGTTTCGGCATCTGATTTCGCGTTTACCTTTAAAAGTAAAAATGCAGTAACGTTTACACAAAAATACAGTTTAAAGAAACGAAGAGAGAATTCTGCGCAACGCAAAAGTTTTGATTCTTCGGATATGATGTATTTATTGATGCCAGACCGCTTTGCAAATGGAAACAGGAATAACGACAGCCAAAATTCAACCCAAGAAAAATACAATAGAGATTTACCAGGCGGAAGACATGGTGGCGATATTGAAGGAATCATAAAAAACCTGGATTACATTTCGTCCTTAGGCGCAACAGCAATTTGGAGCACACCACTTTGCGAAGACAATGATGCTGCTTATTCCTATCACACTTACGGACAATCTGACGTTTATAAAATAGATCCACGTTATGGAACCAATGCTGATTATGTTCGATTGGCTGCCGAAATGCACAAACGAGACATGAAACTGGTGATGGATTATGTGACGAATCACTGGGGAATTGAACATTGGATGATGAAAGATTTACCAACAAAAGAATGGATTAATCAATTTGATAACTACACTCAAACCAATCATAAAAGAACCGTTATTCACGACACCAACGCCTCTGAAATTGACAAAAAAATTGCCATAGACGGTTGGTTTGTTCCATCGATGCCCGATTTAAATTTGAAAAATCCGTTGACTTTAAAATACCTGATTCAAAATGCGATTTGGTGGATTGAATACGCCGATTTGGATGGTTTTAGAGTAGACACTTACAATTATTCTGATCCAAAAGGAATTGCAACTTGGACCAAATCCATCACCGATGAATACCCCAATTTTAATATTGTAGGAGAAGTTTGGATGCAAAGTCAAGCGCAAATGGCCTATTGGCAAAAAGACAGCAAAATTGCCGCTATTCAAAATTATAATTCGTACTTACCAAGTGTAATGGATTTTACTTTATATGAAGCAGCAACGAAAGTTTTCAGCGAAGATGAAGGATCATGGGAGAAGGGCATCATGAAATTGTACGACAATTTTTCAAATGATTTCTTGTATCCTAACACTAACAATATGTTGATTTTTGTCGAAAATCACGACACCAATCGCATCAATCAAACCTACGGAAACGACATTAGAAAATACAAAATGGCAATGACCGTTTTGGCAACGGTTCGCGGGATTCCACAATTGTATTATGGTAGCGAAATAGGAATGGCCGGCGACAAAAATAAAGGTGATGCGGATATCCGTCAAGATTTTCCAGGCGGTTGGGAAGGCGATCCAAACAATGCTTTTGTTAAAGAAGGAAGAACTCCGGGACAAAGTGAGTATTTTGATTTTACTTCCAAATTATTCAACTGGAGAAAAACAAAAGCGGCAATTCATACCGGAAAAATGACACATTACATTCCGGAGAACAATGTCTACGTTTATTTTAGATACAATTCGGATGAAACCATCATGGTATTACTAAACAACAGTAATGAAACCAAAACGATAAAAACAGACCGTTTCAAAGAAAACAGCACTAACTTTAAAACAGGAAAAGATGTGATTTCTGAATTAACCTTTGACATTACCAACGAAATAATAATAGAACCTAAATCGGTTTTGATTTTAGAGTTGAAATAATTTAAACCATATAAGTCATTTAAGAAAAAAACAGCAGATCTAAACTTTAAACTTAAATGACCTTACATAACTTATATGGTTCAAAAAAAATCTATAACACTACAAAAATGAAAAAATATTCAATCCCACTTTTACTATTTACCATGTTAATTTTAAGCAGTTGCTCCAGCACACAAACTCTTGCTGAGCGTAAGAAAACCCCTTTCGTTTGGGAAGGAGCGAATGTTTATTTCCTGATGACGGACCGTTTTAACAACGGCGATACTTCAAATGACATGAACTTCAACAGAAACAAAACTACGGGAAAATTGCGTGGTTTTGAAGGTGGGGATATCAAAGGGATTTCTCAAAAAATTGACGAAGGTTATTTTGATAAATTAGGAATCAATGCCATTTGGTTTACACCAATAGTAGAACAAATTCACGATGCCGTAGATGAAGGAACGGGATTGAGTTATGGCTTTCATGGCTATTGGGCCAGAGATTGGACAAACTTAGATCCTAACTTTGGAACCAAAGAAGATTTAGCTGCCTTAGTTCAAAAAGCACACGCACACGGAATCCGAATCATTCTTGATGGCGTCATCAATCATACTGGACCCGTAACTGCTGAAGATACGGTTTGGCCAAATGATTGGGTACGAACGGGACCCAATTGTGATTACAAATCGTTTGATGGGACAACCGCTTGTACACTTGTTGCTAATCTTCCGGATGTAAAAACCGAGAGCAATCAAGCAGTGGCTTTACCACCTTTTTTAATCGAAAAATGGAAAAAAGAAGGACGTTACGAACAAGAAATCAAAGAATTGGACGCGTTTTTTGCTCGTACCGGATATCCAAGAGCACCAAAATATTACATCATCAAATGGTTGACGGATTATATAGCGGATTACGGAATTGACGGCTACAGAGGCGACACTGTAAAACATACGGATGAAACGGTTTGGGCAGAATTTAAAACCCAATGCGATTACGCTTTTGAAACTTGGAAGAAAAACAATCCAACAAAAGTGCTAGATAATAATGCATTTTACACCATTGGAGAAGTATACAATTATGGCATCAGCGGCGGACAAGATTTTGATTTTGGAGACAAAAAAATTAACTATTTTAAAAATGGTTTCGACAACATGATCAATTTCGAATTTAAATGGGACGCTCAAAAAAACTATGAATTTATATTCTCTAAATATTCTGACAAGCTTCAAAATGAATTGAAAGGATACAGTGTTTTAAACTATTTATCCTCGCATGATGACGGCGGACCATTTGATGGAAATCGAACCAAAACTATAGAAAGCGGAACAAAATTATTACTGAGTCCAGGACTTTCTCAAGTATATTACGGTGACGAAAGCGCTCGTTCCTTGGTTATCGAAGGCACACAAGGTGATGCAACTTTGCGTTCGTTTATGAATTGGGAAGCTATCAAAACCAATCCTGAAACTCAAAAAACGTTGTCGCATTGGCAAAAATTGGGTCAATTCAGAAAAAATCATCCATCTGTTGGAGCAGGAATACACCAACAAATTTCAGATCAACCGTATGCTTTTTCCAGAACTTTTTCTAAAGAAAATTATTCAGATGCAGTGGTGATCGGATTGGATTTAGCGATTGGTACCAAAGAACTTTCAGTAGGTTCTATTTATTCAAACGGCACAGTATTAAAAGACGCCTACTCTGGAAAAGAAGCTACAGTTTCGAATGGAAAAGTGACAATCGATTCTGAATTTGATATCGTATTATTAGAATTAAAAAACTAAATAACAGCAAATTACAGAACTTAAAAAAATTTAATTTAGGACTTTTCGGAAAGTATAAGCTAGGTCTAAAGGCACCGATTCAATGCGATCTGTGCCTTTAGTTTTTAAGAGAAATTCGATTCCATTAAATATTATCTCCCATTTGTAACTTTTTGTAAAAAATATCATCTACTTTAGACAACCAAATCATCACTATGAATTTTTTAGAAAATTACGAACCGCTACTCAAAGCTTTTTGGTACATAGCGTTACCAGTAAGTTTATTCTTTGGACTCCAAACCATTATGACCTTTATTGGTTTAAGCGATGGAGAAACCGATGTTGATTCTGATACCGGAGACGGAGAATTACCTTTTGAAATTTTTACTTTACGGAACTTAATCAACTTTTTATTAGGATTTAGTTGGACCGGGATTTCATTTTATAATAGCATGCAAAACAAAACACTTTTGATTATTGTCTCTGTTTTAGTAGGTTTCTTTTTTGTTGCCCTTTTCTTTTTCGTAATAAAACAAATTTTAAAATTGTCTGAGAACAATAGCTTTAAAATAGAATATACACTCAACAAAACCGCACAGGTCTACTTAACCATCCCCGAATCAAAATCAGGCAAAGGCAAGGTCCTTATTAGTGTAAATGGCACTTTTCATGAATTAGATGCCATGACTTTTTCACCGGAAAATATTCCTTCAAATAGTTCTGTAAAAGTCGTAGCTATCGAAAACAACCTATTGATTGTAGAAAAAAATTAAATTAAAATAAACCATGACTGAAATTATTATTATTGTTGTTGCCGTATTTGTTGTTTTTGTAACCTTCTTAACCCTTATTTCTCGATATAAAAGATGTCCTTCGGATAAAATCCTTGTTATCTATGGCCGCACAGGTGGAACATCTGCAAAATGTGTGCATGGTGGCGGTGCTTTCATTTGGCCTGTTGTTCAAGATTTCCAGTACCTAGATTTAAAACCACTTTCTATTGATGCGAATTTAACAAATGCGCTATCGCGCCAAAATATTCGTGTCGATGTTCCTTGTCGTTTTACCATAGCTATTTCAACAGAAACAGAAAGCATGAATACAGCTGCTGAACGTTTATTAGGCTTACAGCCAGAGCAAATTCAAGAGTTAGCAAAAGATATTTTATTTGGTCAACTTCGTTTAGTCATTGCAACAATGACAATTGAAGAAATAAACTCCGATAGAGATAAATTCTTGGATAACATTTCAAAAAATGTTGATTCCGAATTAAAGAAAATTGGTTTAAAATTAATTAACGTTAACGTGACGGATATCAAAGATGAATCCGGATATATTGAAGCTTTAGGAAAAGAAGCGGCTGCGAAAGCGATCAATGAAGCAAAAATTTCCGTTGCTCAACAAGAAAAAATTGGAGAAACAGGAAAGGCAATGGCTGACCGTGAAAAAGATGTTCAAATTGCTGAAACCCATAGAGATCGCGATGTAAAAATTGCCATTACAAATAAAGACAGGGAAGTTAGTATAGCTGCCGCTTTTAAAGACGAAAGTATTGGTAAAGCAGAGGCGCAAAGAGATACGCGTGTAAAAACCTCTGAAGCCAATGCTGTTGCTATCCAAGGGGAGAATGAAGCGAGAATTGCTATTGCACAGTCCGAAGCTACGCGACGTGAACGTGAAGCGGAAGCATTGAGAACTGCTTTAGCCTCAGAAAAAGTACAAAGTGCAAGAGCATTAGAGGAGTCTTATGTGGCTGAACAAAAAGCAGAGCAGGCTCGTGCTGAAAGAGAACGTTCCACTCAAAATGCCAATGTAGTTATTCCTGCGCAAATAGCTAAAGAAAAAGCAATTATTGATGCTCAAGCAGAAGCAGAAAAAATAAGAGAATTAGCAAAAGGGGAAGCAGACGCTATCTTTGCAAAAATGGAAGCAGAAGCGAAGGGTTTATATGAAATCTTAACTAAACAGGCCGAAGGATACCGTGCAGTAGTAAGTGCCGCAGGTGGAGACCCAACAAAAGCCTTCCAATTGTTGTTAATTGAAAAATTACCAGAGTTAGTTAAAACCCAAGTTGAAGCAGTAAAAAACATCAAAATTGATAAAATCACGGTTTGGGATTCTGGAAATAATGGTGACAACGGGGCTGGCTCAACCGCAAACTTTGTTTCTGGGATGATGAAAACCGTTCCTCCACTGAATGATCTGTTTAATATGGCAGGATTAAATTTACCCTCCTATTTAAAAGGGGAAGATAAAACTGAAGATTTAGAACCAAACACCTCAACTGATGAACTGAAATAATTTTAAAAACCACAAATTTATGAAGCAGTTCACAAATTTGTACTACTAATATTGAAAGCACGTCCCTAGAGTTCGTGCTTTTTTATTTTAACTACCTTTGAAAAAAATAACTGAAAATGCTCAAAATTGGACATCGTGGCGCAAAAGGATATGAACCAGAGAACACGTTGGTTTCGTTCCAAAAAGCATTAGATATGCAAGTAGACGGCATTGAACTCGACGTGCATTTGAGTGCTGATGGCGAAACAATCGTTATTCACGACGAAACTATTGACCGAACGACCAATGGAAAAGGGTTCGTAAATGCATTATCTTTATGCGAATTAAAAGCTTTTCGAATAGACGAGAAATACGAAATTCCAACACTGAAGGAGGTTTTTGATTTGGCAAACCAAGACTGTTTTATCAATATTGAACTCAAAAGTCATGAAGCAGCAGAGAAAGTGGTCACACTGATTGAAACTTATGTTGCAAAAAAAGGTTGGAAATACGACCGTTTTTTAATATCTAGTTTTGATTGGAATGCACTCCAACAAGTGGCGTTTTTAAATGATAAAATCCCTATTGGAGTTTTAACAGAGACGGATTTAGACTTGGCTTTGGCTTTCGCCAAATTTATTCGAGCAAGATCCATTCACCCGAATTTTCATCTATTGACCAAAGTAAATACGGCACAAATCCAAGTAAAAGGATTCGATGTTTTCCCTTGGACAATTAATGAATTAGAAGACATTCAAAAAATAAAAACCTTCAACGTAAACGGAATCATCACTGATTTTCCCAATAGAATATGAACTAGAATATTGTATTTTTGACAAAATGTTTTTTTCTCTACCATTAAGAAAATTAAGTCAATTAAGTAACTA
Organism: Flavobacterium sandaracinum; assembly: GCF_004349135.1. Classification (GTDB taxonomy): domain Bacteria; phylum Bacteroidota; class Bacteroidia; order Flavobacteriales; family Flavobacteriaceae; genus Flavobacterium; species Flavobacterium sandaracinum. The sequence continues at coordinate 34,148 of NZ_SMFN01000023.1, forward strand.
GGTAAAAGTTTCAATTCATGACAAAAAAAGAGATTACACAATTATCTTATGAAATTATTGGTTACGCAATAAAAGTTCATAAAAAACTAGGACCCGGTCTACTAGAAAAAATTTATGAAGAATGCTTAAAATATGAATTAGAAAAAAACGGGTATAATGTAAAACAACAATTAAATGTTGAAATAGATTACTACGATTTAGAACTCGCACATCCATTACGTTTGGACTTGCTGGTAAATGAATCAATTATTGTTGAGTTAAAAACTGTGGAGAAATTTCATCCAATTGACGAAGCAAAACTACTCACCTACATGAAATTATTAGGCATGCCACAAGGATTACTAATCAATTTCAATACTATTAACATTTCAAAATCGTGTAAGCCTTTAATTAACGAGTATTTTTTACGACTATCTGATGAATAACTTAAAAGTGCTGAATGATTAAGAAATTTACAGTAACAACAACTTAAATCTCTTAACTCTCTTAACTCTCTTAATTGTTAAAAAAAATAATTAAACAATTAAGGAAATTAAGGTCATTAAGAAATTTACAGTAACAATAACTTAAATCTCTTAATTGTTAAAAAGAAATGATGCAACAATTAAGGAAATTTGAGATCATTAAGAAAATTACAGTAACACTAAAAACTTAATTAGCTTTACTCTCTTAATGGTTCAAAAAAAATAATAAAACAATTAAGGGAACTACATTTGCATAAAAACTTAACGACCTAACTCTAGCAATAGATAATAAATGAATCAAAATTTCGACATAATAATAGTAGGCGGTGGTGCAGCGGGCTTTTTTACAGCCATTAACATCGTGGAGAAAAATCCAAAACTAAAAGTGGCGATTTTAGAACGCGGTGCAGAGGTACTCCAGAAAGTGCGCATCTCAGGCGGTGGACGCTGCAACGTAACGCACGCTTGTTTTGAACCCAATGAATTGGTAAAATTTTATCCGCGTGGCGAGAAAGAATTGCGTGGTCCATTTCATCAATTTTGCTCTGGCGATACCATTGAATGGTTCGAAAAACATGGTGTCGAACTCAAAATTGAAGCAGACGGACGCATGTTTCCGGTCTCCAACTCATCGCAAACCATTATTGATTGTTTTCTAAAAGCGACACAAAAACTAGGAATTGCAGTACTTACAGGACAAAGCGTACAATCCATTTTCAATCCAGAAGTCTCTGGAGAAAAATTTTGGAAAATAGAAACCCAAACTGAAAATTATCTTGCCGAAAAACTGATTCTAGCTACCGGAAGCAATCCTAAAATCTGGGAAATGCTGCAGTCTTTTGGGCATGCAGTAATTACTCCAGTCCCTTCCCTATTCACGTTTAATATCAAAGATTCTAGAATAAAAGAATTACCTGGTGTTGCCGCTTTAGCAACCGTAAAAGTAAAAGATACCAAACTTACTTCCACAGGACCTTTATTGATCACGCATTGGGGAATGAGTGGACCCGCAATTTTGAAACTCTCCGCTTGGGGCGCCCGAATCTTGCATGATAAAAATTATCAATTTACCATTTTCGTAAATTGGTTGAATGACGCAGACCAAGAAGATGTAGAGAAAAAGCTAAAAGAATTAAAGCAAGAACACGCAAAAAAGTCAGTATCAAAAAAATCACCATTTGAAATCACCAACAGATTATGGGAAAGTTTAGTCCTCGCTTCAGGAATTGAAGCGGAAACGAAATGGGCCGATTTGTCCAAGATACAATTGCAAAATCTAGCGAATCAATTAACGAATGGAACTTTTCAAGTCAACGGAAAAAGTACCTTTAAAGAAGAATTTGTAACAGCTGGCGGTATCGATTTAAAAGAAATTAACTTCAAAACTATGGAGAGCAAACTCCATGAGAATCTTTATTTTGCTGGTGAAATCGTCAATATTGATGCCATTACCGGTGGATTTAATTTTCAAAATGCGTGGACAAGCGGGTTTATTGTGGCGAATGCTATATAAATTTAATTAACAAGAGTTTAAAACTTCAGTAAGTTTTATTTAAGAAGATTCTGATAACTTTACTACTATAATATCAGATCTTTATGAAAACAAAACTACTCGTTTCTATTTGTACTTTTATACTTTATCAAAGTGGTTTTGCACAAGCAAGCGAACGCATTCAAGGACAAGTACACTTTGATAAAACCGCCGCGACTAAAGTTGAAGTAATCAATGCAACCTCCAAAACCGTTGTCTTATCTGATACTGATGGGAATTTTACAATTAATATTGAAATTAATGATATTTTGGTTTTTGTCGCAAAAAATCATGAAATAAAAGAAATAAAAATTTCAGTAGCAGTCTTAAATCAAGGTGCTCTTACAGTCACATTATCCTCTAAAGTAGAGGAACTAAAAGAAGTAGTCGTGCAAAACAGTCCATCAATCAAATTAAGTAAAGATGCGAAATGGGAACAAGCAAAACTGGATCAATACGCTCTTGAAAAAAATGCAAATTCCCTAAAAAATCCCGGCGTTTACACTGGTACCATTGAGAACGGCATGGATTTAATGCGTATTGGAGGAATGATTTTTAAACTATTTAAAAAAGAGAAAGAGGTAGCTGCTGACAAAGGCCCACTTTTAGCTTTTACTGACGCTGCAAAAACGAGATGTAAAGCTGATTTTTTTACCGAAACCTTACAGCTAAAGCCAGCACAAATTGATGATTTTTTGGCTTTTTGTGCCAAAGACCCAAAAGCTGATCTTATAGCTAGCGAAAGAAATGAACTGATGTTAATGGAATTTATGAGTACAAAAATTTTACAATACAAACCCGATTAAACTTTGTGCCGAATTAACATAAAAAGACTCCTAACTGAAATAAAGCCTAGCAATTACCTATTCAACCACCAAATACTACCATTCAAAACCGCAGCAAAACTTACCCAAGCCAAATACGGAATAAACAAATAACCCGCAATTTTATTAATTTTGGCAAACTGAATGTAGGTTTCAAAAATCATCAACCACAAAACAATAATCTCTAAACCGGCTAACATCGGATTTCGTAATCCGAAGAATAAATAGGACCACAAAGCATTTAAAGCCAATTGAATTGCGAAGAAAATCAATGCTTTTTTTACCAGTTCACGCTCTGCTTCTATTCGGTTCCAAACCAAACCTGCCGCAACACCCATCATCACATAAAGCATACTCCAAACCGGTGCAAAAACCCAATTGGGCGGATTAAAACCTGGTTTAATCAACGTAGGATACCAAGTAGTGATCGCAGAGCGAGTTACGTTTCCTGAGAAATAACCAATAACAAGACACGTTACAACAACAGCTAATATTCGGGTGATTTTATTCATTTTGATGTGTTTTACAATTTACAAATCTAATGAAATCTTATTCACATTTCAAGTAAACAACATAAAGGTTCGTTACACGGCCGTAGTATCGCAGCTTTAAACAGCAAGTATAATTTTAAAAAAATACAAGCTAGAATCACATTCAGCCAGACCTACAATTAAAGGAACGAATAAAAAAAACGAATACCATTACCAATCATTTAAAAAAAATCTGCGAATCAGCGGTTCCAAAAAAAAAGTATCTTTGCGTAAATTTTATCATTCATGATTTCAGCAAACGATTTTATTCCATCAAAATATACGCATTCGGTTGAAAGTGGTTTTTTTCAATGGAGCGCACCCAGTAATATTGCCCTTGTCAAATACTGGGGCAAAAAAGACAATCAGATTCCAGCAAATCCATCGGTGAGTTTTACACTGAATAATTGTAAAACGATTACCAAATTGGCTTTCGCCAAAAAAAACATTTCGACTGCGCTCAATGTAACGGCTAATAATTTCTCTTTTGATTTGCTTTTTGAAGGCCAACCAAAAGAGGATTTCAAACCGAAAATTCAAAAATTTCTGGAGCGCATCGAAATCTATTTGCCGTTTTTAAAAGACTATCATTTTACGATTGATACCGAAAATACCTTTCCACACAGTTCGGGAATTGCATCTTCTGCCTCTGGAATGGCTGCTTTGGCTATGAATTTGATGAGTTTAGAAAAGGCATTAAACCCGGAAATGACCGAGGATTATTTCTACCAAAAAGCATCTTTGTTAGCGCGTTTAGGTTCTGGAAGTGCTTGCCGTAGTGTAAAAGGACAAGTCGTGGTTTGGGGCAATCATGCAAATATCTCTGAAAGTTCTGATTTATTTGGAGTGGAATTTCCGCGTGCGATTCATGCTAATTTTACAAATTTTCAAGACACTATTTTACTGGTTGACAAAGGCGAAAAACAAGTTTCGAGCACCCTTGGCCATGATTTGATGCACAACCACCCTTTTGCCGAAAGGCGATTTGCACAAGCGCATGAAAACTTAAACCAACTGATTGCAATTTTCGAAAGTGGAAATCTGGATGAATTCATCAAAATTGTGGAGAGTGAAGCCTTGACATTGCATGCCATGATGATGACCTCGATGCCGTATTTTATCTTGATGAAACCAAACACTTTAGAGATCATAAATGCGATTTGGAAATTCAGAAACGAAACTAAAATACCGGTTTGTTTCACCCTAGATGCTGGTGCTAATGTACACGTTTTATATCCCGAAAACGTTAGCGAAAAAGTTTTACAATTTATTCAGAACGAATTAGTTGGCTATTGCCAAAATGGTCAGTACATTTGTGACAAAATTGGAAATGGTGCTGTGTTGATTTAAAGTATTTTTTAGCTATCTTTATTTTTTTTAAAGAGCTGAGGTATGGATATTCAATCGGAGAAATTAGAACTGATTAAATTGGTGTTAGAAACACATGACATTGCTGTAATCGAGGCCATAAAAAATATTTTCAAAGCACAAAAAAAAGACGTTTGGAGTGATTTATCTCCTGAACAACAAGAAGAAATTGATTTAGGCATTCTAGAAGCCAATCGCGGAGATCAAGTTGATTTATAAAATTACATACTAAAAATACCTAATTACCAACCCCAAATTGTTAATTTACAACACTATATGAAAGGACCTTTGTTTTACTCAAAAATATTACTCTTTGGAGAATACGGAATTATTCGTGACTCAAAAGGGCTTTCAATTCCTTATAATTTTTATAATGGTGCGCTAAAAAAAGAGGAAAACCCATCTGATGAAGCGATCAAATCTAATGGTCACTTGAAACGATTTGTAACGTATTTAGAAACGTTGCAAAACGAACAACCTAAATTAGTCACTTTTGATTTAGCACTTTTAAAAGACGATGTTGAGAGTGGAATGTATTTTGATTCCAGCATTCCTCAAGGATATGGTGTAGGTAGTAGTGGCGCATTGGTAGCTGCGATTTATGATAAATATGCACAAAATAAAATCACGGTTTTAGAGAACTTAACCCGTGAAAAATTATTGCAGTTAAAAAATATATTTTCTCAAATGGAGAGTTTTTTCCACGGGAAAAGCTCTGGTTTAGACCCTTTAAACAGTTATTTGAGTATTCCAATTTTGATTAACTCCAAAGACAATATTGAAGCGACCGGAATTCCAACACAAAGTTTTGACGGAAAAGGCGCTGTATTTTTGTTAGATTCAGGTATTGTAGGCGAAACCGCTCCTATGGTCAATATTTTTATGGAAAGCTTGAAAGACAAAGGTTTTAGAGCGATGTTGAAAAATCAATTTGTAAAATATACGGATGCTTGCGTAGAAAATTTCCTTGGTGGAGACATGAAATCATTGTTCATGAATACTAAAAAATTATCGAAAGTGGTTTTGAATAACTTCAAACCAATGATTCCAGAACAATTCCACGGAATTTGGCAACAAGGCATTGACAGCAATGATTATTATTTAAAACTTTGCGGTTCTGGTGGCGGTGGCTACATTTTAGGTTTTACCGAAGATTTAGAAAAAGCCAAAGCATCGCTGAAAGATTATAAATTAGAAGTAGTATACCAGTTTTAAATATTCTCTCCCAAACCCAAAAAATAAGGAGACGCAAACCTAATGGCCTCCTTACTAATTGGAGGCACATTCTTAAATAAATCAAAATGTTAAGCAGGCAAAACAAACTTCTTTTAATGAAAATTGCAAGTTTGTTCTCTGTTGTAAGAGGCTATAACATACCAGTAATTATTTTAGCGCAATACCTTTCGGCAGTATTTATTCTGGCTCCAGAAAAAAGAGCGCTGGATGTTTTACTAGATTTCAATCTATTCATTCTGGTTTTTGCCTCTTCACTTACGATTGCTTCCGGTTATATCATCAATAACTTTTATGACAGCCAAAAGGATTTAATCAATCGTCCAAACAAATCAATGTTGGATCGATTGGTGAGTCAAAAAACAAAACTAAACGTCTATTTTACGTTGAATTTTATTGTTGCCTTAATGGCGTTGTTTGTTTCTTGGCGCGTATTTTTATTCTTTTCAGCGTATATCTTTTTCATTTGGTTTTATTCCCATAAAATAAAAAAATACCCAATAATAGGAAACCTAATGGCTGCTTTACTGGCGGTTTTACCTTTTTTTGCGATACTACTGTATTTTTACACTCGGATTCCATTTGAAGAAATTGAAAATTACAAACAGCAACTTGGATTGATTTTCGCACATGCGTCCTTCTTGTTTTTACTTTTACTGATTCGGGAAATGATCAAAGATCTAGAAAACCTGAAAGGAGACTTAGTCAATGATTATAAAACGATTCCAATAGTTTATGGTGAGGAAATATCAAAAATAACCATCACGGTATTGACCATTCTGACTGTTTTACCCGTTTATGCATTGATTGATATTTATGATGTGGGCTATATGGATATTTATTTTTATTCTTGTCTGATTATCTTAATTTTCTTCTTGCTTTACTTGTGGAAATCCAATGCGAAACCACAGTTTTTGCTACTTCACAACGTATTGAAATTCCTTATTGTTGCCGGAGTATTTTGCATTGTCTTGATTAATCCAAGTGTTTTATGGCATGGAAAAAGATTGTTGATGGTTTAATGTTGCCTTTTTCCAAATTATAAAAAGGATAAAAAAAACATTCTCGAAATGCGCCTATATTACCCGACTATCTTAGCCCCGATTACTTAACCTAGTCTTTATTCACATCGGAGTTCAGTGAATTTCATTTGCAACGGCATCCTTTTTCTTTTTCCTTTAAAAAGAAAAAGATAGAGTGGAAAGCGGGACATCGAAGATTCAGCGCAGCTAAATAGCTCCAAAAAATCACGCTAAAATATATTAATTGGCTTATTAACTAGACAGTTAGCGTTTTTATAATTGGTGGTTATTGATTGTCAAGTATATAAATAGTATCTTTGCACAAATTATTGGAATATTATGAATAACAAGGAAGGCAATAATAAGAAAAGTGGTCCAAGAGCAGCTAGCTCAAGACCCAGTTCAAATAAGCCAAAACCTGCCATGCAGAAGCGCGCTCAAGGGCCGAAAAAAGTTAAAGTTACTACTAAAGTTGCCGATATCGCTGCTGATAAAGTAGAGAAAAAACCAAATCAAGCACCAAAGAGACCGAAAGTAAAAGACGAAATTCGTTTGAATAAATACATTGCTAATTCAGGTGCGTGCTCGCGTCGTGATGCGGATATTTACATTCAATCCGGTACTGTAAAAGTAAACGGAATTCCTGTTACCGAAATGGGATACATGGTAAAACCAGGTGATGTTGTGAATTTTGACGGGTCTACTTTGACACCGGAGAAAAAAGTATACATCTTACTGAACAAACCTAAAAACTTTACCACTGCGATGGACGAAGGTCAGGAATATCGTAATGTTTTAGAATTGGTAAAAGGTTCTACTACTGCAAAAATTGGTGCAGTTGGGAGAATGGACAAGAATACAACTGGTTTGTTATTGTTCACAAATGATACGGACATGATTCGTAAATTTACGTTACCAAGTCAAAAATCATCTAAAATTTACCAAGTTTCACTAGACAAAAACTTGAAGTTTGAGGATTTAGAAAAAATAAATAAAGGTTTGACGCTTGACGGACACCGCGTTTTTGTGGAAGATGTAAGCTACATTGAAGGTGAAGCGAAAAGTGAAATTGGATTGCAGTTAAGATCATCCAATGTAAAAGTGGTTCGTAATATCTTTGAACATTTCAGTTATGATGTATTGCGTATTGACCGCGTTTCGTTTGCTGGATTGACCAAAAAGAATTTGCCAAGAGGAAACTGGAGATTGCTTACTGAACAAGAAATTATCAATTTGAAGAACGTTTAATATTTCTTTGAAATTATACAATGAAATCCCTTTCGCATAGCGAAATGGGATTTTTTTAATTAAAAATTCAATCCTAAATAAGTATGACACCAGAAAAATTACAATCAATTGCTTTTAAATGGTTTGAAACTTTCAATAATAAAGAATTAGAAAAATTATTGTCTTTATATGACGAAGATGCTGTTCATTTTAGTCCAAAACTAAAAATGTACAAACCGGAAAGTAACGGCTTTGTTACCGGTAAAGAAGCCTTGCGAGAATGGTGGAAAGATGCTTTTGAGCGTTTACCAAGCTTGAATTACAAAGTAAAATCGCTTACTGCCAATGGCGACCGCGTTTTCATGGAATACATCAGAACAGTTATTGGTGAAGAAGATTTATTGGTAGCGGAAGTATTGGACATTAGAGAAGACAAAATAATTGCTTCCCGAGTGTATCACGGATAAAAACCGATTTTGATTAGAAACAAAAAACCCTACGACAATTTATTTATGTCGTAGGGTTTTTGCTTTAGAAGAAAATTATAATTATCCTTTTATTTTTTTAACGGGTTCTTCTTTTTTGTCCAGACCACGTTTTCTCAACAGCGGCTCAATACTAGGTTCAGCACCACGGAAACGTTTGTACAACACCATCGGATCTTCGGTTCCTCCTTTTTCCAAAACATTCTCACGGAATAATTTGGCTTTTTCTGGATTAAACAAAGTAGTCGTTTTAAACGCTTCAAAAGCATCGGTATCTAAAACTCCTGACCAAATGTAACTGTAATATCCAGAAGAATATCCTCCAGAGAATATATGGCTGAAATACGTGCTTCTATACCTTGGAATAATAGAGGAAATCAAACCAATTTTTGTCATTGCTGCTTTTTCGAAAGCGTTTGCATCAACAGTAATGTCTTTGGTTTGAGAATGGTATTCTAAATCCAATAAAGAAGCCGCAAGGTATTCCGTTGTGGCAAAACCTTGATCAAAAGTTCCTGCTTTTTTCAATTTATTTACTAGTGCTTCTGGAATCACTTCGCCTGTTTTATAATGCTTTGCATACATTTTTAAAACCTCGGGTTCAGCCGCCCAGTTTTCCATAATTTGGGAAGGAAGTTCCACGAAATCTCTTGGAACACTTGTTCCTGCTAAACTTTTGTACGTTACATTCGATAATAATCCGTGTAAGGAATGTCCGAATTCATGGAAGAAAGTCGTCACTTCATCAAAAGTCAAAAGTGCCGGAGCATTTGCTGAAGGTTTTGTAAAATTACAAACGATAGAAACTACCGGAGCAACACGTTTTCCATCCACCGTTTTCTGACTTCTGTAGGAGGTCATCCATGCACCGCCACGTTTCGATTCACGAGGATGAAAATCCATGTACAAAACACCCAGATGCGTACCGTCTTTTTCTAAAACCTCCCAAACGGTTGCGTCTTCGTGGTATTTTGGAACATTAGTCAACGCTTTGAATTGTATTCCGTACAATTTTTCGGTTACCTGAAAAACACCTTTTCTAACATTATCTAAACTGAAATACGGTTTCAATTCTTCTTCGTCAAGATCAAAACGTTCTTTTCTGATTTTCTCTGTATAATATCTCCAGTCGTAGGGTTGAACAGCGCCTTTTATTCCTTCTTTAGCCATCATTTTCTGAATATCGGCGGCTTCTGTTTTGGCAATTTCCAAAGCTGGTTTCCACAAATCATTCAACAGCTTGTTTACATTTTCCGGTGTTTTAGCCATCGATTCCTCCAACACATAATTGGAATGCGATTTAAATCCTAACAATCTCGCTTTTTGCCCACGAAGATTCGCTAAATCTACTGCATTCTTCTTATTATCAAAAGCATCGTCGTGGTTGCCTCTGGTTTGGTAGGCATTCCAAATTTGCTTACGCAATTCTCGGTTGGAACTGTATTGCAAAAACGGCATCACGCTAGAATTAGAAAGGGTAAAAACCCATTTTCCCTCTTTGCCTTTTGCTTTAGCATCAACAGCGGCAGCATCGATTAATCCCTGTGGCAATCCGGCCAAGTCTTTTTTATTATCAATAACCAACTCGTAGGAATTGGTCTCCGCCAAAATATTTTGTCCGTATTTTAAACTAGTCAGCGAAAGATCTCCGTTTATTTTACGCAATATTTCTTTATCCGCATTGGATAAATTAGCACCACTTCGAACGAAATCTTTGTACGCATTATCTAAAATTTTAGCTTGTTCTAAATTTAAGCCTAATGTTTCTTTTTTGTCCCAAAGCGTTTTCACTTTTGCGAATAATTTCTCGTTTAAGTAAATATTATCTCGGTGTGCAGAAAGATTTGGCGCCGTTTCTTTGGCAATATTCTGAATTTCTTTATTGGTATTAGCCGAATTCAGATTAGAAAAAACCGTGTTTACATTCGATAATAATTCCCCTGCGTTTTCCATGGCAAGAATCGTATTTTCAAAAGTGGCAGGCTCCGTATTATTTGCAATAGCATTAATCTCCACTTGATGTTTACTGATTCCTTCTAAAATGGCGGGTTTAAAATGTTCGTTTTTAATTTTGTCGAAAGGCGGCACATTAAACGGCGTGTCATAAGCTTGAAAAAATGGATTCATAGTGGTGTTTTCTTTTTTCTCTTGTGCTTCAATTGTTAGCATATTCCCAATGACTAACAAAATGAAAAAGGATTTTTTTCTCATTTGAGTTTAATTAATTAGAATCGTAAATTTAGCCGAAATCTATTCAAACCAAGAACTACAGCGGCGCCTTAACTAAATTTTGTGAAAAAAGAAATAGTACTTTACTAAACCTCTACCTAATCTAAGTAATAACAATAAAGCAATGACGTATTTTTTTTTACCATATAAGTCATTGAAGTTTCATTTGTGTAAGAATGATAACTTTAGCAATAATAAGGTCATTTAAGATTTAATACTTACATGACTTTTTATGTTAAATAGTATTTCACTCCTTTTATAGTACGGCAATAAATAAGTCCAACTACTTAGTATAGGAAATTAAAAAAAAGAATAAATTAGCTAAATCTATAATCAAACATTCATTATGAGAAAAATAACCACTCTTTTCTTTGCAATAACAGGTTCTTTGCTGCTAGTTAATTGCAAATCCGAAGATAAAAAAGAAGATTTTACCAGTTTAACAAAAAACTATTTTGACGACAAAAATGCTTTAGATCCTTTGGGAGCAACGCAAAGTGGTCAAAACCAATACAACGATCAGCTGCAATTTGAGATGACGGACAGTTTTAGAAACTCGCAAGAAGCTTTTTTTGACAAATACCAAACTGCTTTAAATAAAATTGATAGAGAAAATTTATCCGAGGAAGAAAAAAACAGTTACGAAATCATCAAATGGGAAGTTGAAATTGGTAAAGATTTATTAAAACAACCTACCAATTTGCTTCCCGTTCATCAATTTTGGGGTACACACCTCACTATGGGACAGTTTGCGGGAGGAACCAGCGCACAACCTTTTAAAACTGAAGAGGATTATAAAAACTTTTTAAAAAGAATGGATAAATACGCTGTTTGGATAGATTCAGCGATGGTGTATATGAAAAAAGGATTAGACAAAGGAGTTGTTTTACCAAAATCACTAACGGTAAAATTGATTCCACAATTTGCCGAAATGGCTACGCCAAATATTGAAGACAATCTATTCTACTCGGCTATAAAATTAATGCCAGCTTCGTTTCCTGAAAGTATCAAAGAAGATTTAACGGCAAAATATACAGCGACAATCAATACCAAACTGATTCCGCAGTATAAGAAGATGGCTGATTTTTTGAATAAAGAATATCTTCCTGCTTCCAGAGCAACCAGCGGAATTGGAAGTTTGCCTTTTGGAAAAGAGTTATATGCCGCTTACGTAAAACAATGGACTACTACTGATATGACTCCAGAAGCCATTCATGAATTAGGACTAAAAGAAGTGGCTCGATTGACTGCCGAAATGGAAAAGGTAAAAACGCAAGTCGGTTTCAAAGGCACATTATTGGAATTCTTTGAGGAAGTTCGAAACAAAAAAGAACTAAAACCCTTTACCAAACCAGAGGAAGTTATTGCAAATTTTCAAAGCATTTACACCCGTATCAAACCGAATGTAGATAAATTATTCGCCTTACAACCTAAAACGAAATTTGAAATCAGACGCACCGAAGCTTTTAGAGAGCAAACGGCTAGTGCGGAATACAACCAAGGAACGGCTGACGGCACGCGTCCCGGTATTTTCTATGTTCCAATTCCCGATGTAGCCAATTATAATATGTATGGTGATGAAGATTTGTTTTTGCATGAAGCAATTCCGGGACATCATTTCCAAATTTCTTTGCAACAAGAAAATGAGAGTCTTCCTGATTTTAGAAAATTCAATTGGTTTGGCGCGTATGGCGAAGGTTGGGCTTTGTACACGGAAAGTTTAGGAAAAGAATTGGGTTTGTATCAAGATCCGTACCAGTATTTTGGGATGTTGGGCAATGAAATGCACCGAGCAGTTCGCTTAGTAGTAGATACAGGATTACACTCCAAAGGGTGGACCAGAGAGCAAGCCATTAAATATTCGTTAGCAAACGAAGCCGAAAGTGAAGCGAGTATTATTCCAGAAATCGAACGCTACATGGCGATTCCAGGACAAGCTTTATCGTATAAGATTGGCCAGTTGAAGATTATGGAGCTGCGCAAAAAAGCGGAAACTAAGATGGGTATTACATTTGATATTAAGAAATTTCACGAAAAAGTATTAGAGTCTGGCGTAATGCCATTGGCATTATTAGAAAAGAAAATTAATGCTTGGATTGAGAATAAATAATTATTAAAAGTAGGTATAAAAAAGCTTCTCCATTGAGTATGCCCCAAAAAGTTAGATACTTATTGGGGCATTTTTTTTGTGCGGATCAAAGATCTTAATAATTTCGTTAAGGTATCCAAAAAGTTCAAGCCACTTTCTCAATCCTGTATTTCCCCTCTTATTGGATATACCATTACATCCATTAGTTCATTACCAGAAGCTATCGGTTTATCTTGGTGAATTTCTTCGAAAAATTCTTCAATACTGTTTAGTTTCTCTACTATAATTTCAAAGGGATTTTTCATATTTAATATAAAGTAAAGAAAGAGACCTTATTTAAAAGCTGATTTTTAACACTTTTAAACCTAATACCAACTTGCAATACCACTAATTCTACTTTGCTAAAGATATGCTATAAAAAAAATAGCAATTTCGTTCCGTCGGATAAAAATAACGACCGTAGAGAGACCGTTTGAATGTTTCAGCAGTCAAGGCTTACTTGACATACTTATCTATCATATATTGGGTAATCGGTTTTAACGTTTTATCATTTTCAGGATGAAAACCTGGACCATTAAAAAAATCAAGACGATCTCCATTTTTACAATACCATAAAACAGGTTTATTATGCTTAAAAAAAGTTGTTGTATCCGACACCTCAATTTTTTTAAAACCTAACATATTTTGATTTATCGGTAGTTTGGAATAGAGGTTTACAATCCCGACTTCTTCAGTTTCACACTCCACCACTTCATAATGGTCTTTTTGCCATTGCATACACGGTTTTTTTGAAAAATACCAATACCCGAAACCAACTAAGACTAAAATCAGAAACATCGCTGGAATAATTTTCGGCGTGTGTAAAAATCGCATTTGCTTTTTCACCAAAAACGATGATTGAATTATGCTCTCATCCCCACGGTTGTCAATTATTGCCCTTTTATCTTCAACGGTAACTCGGTGCACAACACTATTTTCATTACTGTCAGCAAGACTACTCTCTTTTTTTAACGATTCTGTTTTTGAAAATTTAAGATACGGTCTTGGATTAAAATCGACCAATATTGCTGCAATATTCACCGCTTCAATATCAGTTAAATCCGTTTCTCCCTTAAAAAAGGTTTCAATTGGCCTGAATCTATCTGTTTGCTCTTTTAATTTATTGGAGCAATTTGGAAGAAAATCAAATTGAAAAAAAGCAGAAAAGCTTTTTAAATCGTCAGCGTTTGCCTCATTTTTAAATATCTCGCCACACAATTTCCTCAATTTAGCGCGAGAAGGATTTAGCAAAAAACTCGAATGACTTCCCCTTTTTTCTCTCTCATACTTCAATTGAATAGCTGCTTTATAATCTTCTAAAGTATTTTTCACCATAAGCTTAAAGGAATTTTTAGGAATTATCAGGAATCCTTCGTCATACTGGGAATCATAGGAATTCCGTATCAATTTTACTTCAGAAGCATCAGTACTTTGCCTCAGAATTAGTTGTTGTTCTATTTCGCGATACGAACAAATGTACAAAACTACTTCTATAAAAGTGACGCTATACCGAACAGAATTTTTATTCCGGGAAGTATAATTAAACGGTTCTGTACTAGCTCACTTTACTTCCCGAAACCAAAACAAACTGTTCTCATTTTACTGGTTTGGCCACTACTAATTATTCGATTACAGCTATCGAACAGCCAAACCTATGTCCAATTTTTAACAATTACAATCATGAAAAAAATATTTTTTGTAGCTATCGTTGTAGTATCGGGTTTAACAATGGTGTCCTGTGATACTGAAGCAATTGAGGGTTCAACGCCACAATCAAAAGAAAATAATACAATTTCTTTAGCTAATTCCAATTCAACCAATGCTAGTGATAATGGACCGGGTAATGACATAATTATCATAACACCTCCAAAAAACCCAAAATTATAAGTCCCTATTACTAATTAAATACTAATTTCGGGGAAAGTTACTTTATATGGTGCGTTCCCCGATTTTTATTTTACTGTTTTTACTTTTAATTTTTTCTTGTCAAAAGCCTTTAAATACAGTTTCTGTTAGTTCTACAAAACAAGTAAGCCCAAAAAAAATACAAGCCCAAAAATTCTCAACATTAGCTGATTCCTTTTATGGAAATAATAAATTAGATAGTGCTTTCTATTATTATTTAAAATCTACAGTATTATTTAAAGAGGAAGGCAGTGATACTTATATTGCCTATAATCTTATTGCAATGGCTCACATCCAACAGACTTCAGGAGATTATTATAGCAGTGAAGAAACGTTGACTGAGGCTTTACCCTATATAAATAATGAGTTGCAATACCGAATGGCCTCAAATAATTTATTTGGGATTGCAGCACAAGAACTGATGAATTACGATGACGCCATCATCTATTTTACTTCAATTTTAAAAACAGCAAACGATTCCATATCCAGAGTGACGGCTTTTAATAACATCGCTACTGTTTATATGGAGCAAAAAAAGTATGGAAAAGCTATTGCTCTTTTAAAGCCAATTTTAAAATCGAATGTTTTAGATACCTTACCGTATAAAAAAGCCAGAATTATTGACAATCTGGGATTTGCTTATTATAAAGACAATGCTATACCAAAAGGACTGGCTCTAATGAATCAGGGATTAGCAATTAGAAAAAAAATTAACGATTCTTATGGAAGCATTGAAAGCTATTTGCATTTAGCTGATTTTTATAAAGATCGAGATAATCAAAAATCGAAGGAGAATGCATTACAGGCTTATAAGGTAGCCACAAAATATCAAAGTATCGATGAACGATTGGAGGCATTAGAACTCTTAATGTCATACAATTTAGAAAAAGGAGTAAATAATTATGCTACTCTGTTCATAAATCTTAATGATAGCATCAAAAAGGTACGCAACAATGCTACTAATCAATTTGCAAAAATTAAATATGATTCCAGAGAAGCGACTTTAAAAAATATAAAATATAAGGAGCAAAGAACAGAAACCCTTTTGCAACTTGAAACGCAAAAAAACCAAAAGTACTTGCTCAGTTTTGGATTAGTTGTACTACTTGGCGGAATCGGTTTTCTTATCCACTATTTTAGAAATAAGAGTAAACGAGAGCTATTAGTAGCAAGTTACAATACTGAAACTCGAATTTCAAAACAACTCCATGATGAACTCGCTAATGATGTTTTTTATGCGATGACTTTTGCCGAAACGCAAGATTTATTAAACCCAATAAAAAAAGAAACGCTATTAGACAATCTTGATAAAATATACATTAGAACACGAGATTTCTCTAAGGAGAATAGTACTATAGAAACAGGAGAACGTTTTGAACACAATCTAAAACAAATGCTTAGTAATTATAAAAATGACAATGTTGAAGTTATTATAAAAAATGGAAATTCAATAGATTGGTCAAAAATCGAAAACGAAAAAAAGATCGCAATACAAAGGGTATTGCAAGAGCTCATGGTCAATATGAAAAAATACAGCCAAGCCAATTTTGTGATCATTGGGTTTGATAGCGATCAGAATAATGTGATAATTGACTATTCAGATAATGGGGTGGGCTTCACGGAAAAACTAATTTTAAAAAATGGACTTCAAAATGCAGAAAACCGCATTCAGGCAGTAAAAGGAACCCTTATGTTCGATTCTCAAATCAATAAAGGTTTCAAAGCTAAAATTTTACTTCCTAAATAATTTAAAAAATAGGTTCACAAAAGTTTAAAGTGCTGATAAAATCGCTTTTAATGATGTGGATGCGGCTTAAATACTCCAAGAACTCGATGTTCCCGACATTCAATATGTAAAATATTGTAATGAATCTTTGTTAAAAATTAAAAAAGCACATATCGAGGTACTCCTTTTCAACTGCGATTTTAAAAAGCTGACAAATTTACCTTTTGCCGTTTGCAAATTCTTTTATTCTTCTTTTAATTTACTGCGTTTATTCTTCATATCCTGTTCAATTTCCTTAACTTGTGTATTGAAGTCGGCAGACGACAAAGTCTATTAATTTTATCGAAAGTTGTGTCGGTTCTGAAAACCCGTCCTTTGAAATCTAACTTTATTAGCCTGAAATCATAAAACCAAATAGTTCTCCCTTATAAGATAATTTAAGTATAAATAGGTTTTCTAAAGCACAGGTTTAGGAAAGAGTGTTGTTTTTTGGGAAAACACACAAAACAAAAAAGACTTAAAAAACTGATAATCAGCTATTTAAGTCTTAATATTTGTGCGGATAATAGGACTCGAACCTACACGCCTTGCGGCACCAGATCCTAAGTCTGGCATGTCTACCAATTTCACCATATCCGCGCAATTGTGGGTGCAAAGATACACTTAACTTCCAATTTTCAAAACAATTTAGACAAAAAATATTCATACTCTTTTTTGTACTTTTGGAATATAAACAAAATTCAACTAATGGAAAATATTAAAGCATACGTTCAAGAACACAAAGATCGCTTTATCAATGAGTTAATCGAATTATTAAAAATCCCATCCGTAAGTGCCGACACTGCTTACTCACATGATGTTTTTGAAACTGCTGATGCCGTAAAGGCCAGTTTAGAGAAAGCGGGCTGTGATTTTGTCGAAATTTGCGACACTCCTGGTTATCCAATCGTATATGGCGAGAAAATTATTGATCCCAACTTGCCTACCGTTTTGGTCTACGGACATTATGATGTACAACCACCAGATCCAGTCGAATTATGGACTTCTCCACCTTTTGAACCGGTAATCAAGAAAACCGAAATTCATCCCGAAGGCGCTATTTTTGCCCGTGGTGCTTGTGATGACAAAGGCCAAATGTACATGCACGTTAAAGCATTGGAATATATGGTTCAATCCAATACTTTGCCGTGTAACGTGAAATTCATGATTGAAGGCGAAGAGGAAATTGGTTCCAAAAGTTTGAGCTGGTTTGTTGAACGCAACCAAGAAAAACTAAAAAATGATGTGATTTTAATTTCTGATACTGGAATGATTTCTAATCAGCAACCGTCAATTACAACAGGATTGCGTGGACTAAGCTATGTAGAAGTAGAAGTTACGGGACCAAACCGCGACTTACATTCTGGATTGTATGGTGGAGCCGTTGCGAATCCAATCAATGTGTTGGCCAAAATGATTGCCTCGCTTCATGATGAAAACAACCACATTACTATTCCTGGTTTCTATGATAATGTCGAAGAATTATCCTTGGAAGAAAGAGCCGAAATGGCCAAAGCGCCTTTCAATCTAGACAATTATAAAAAAGCATTGGACTTAAATGACGTTTATGGCGAAAAAGGCTATGTCACTAACGAACGCAACTCCATTCGTCCTACACTAGACGTCAACGGAATTTGGGGTGGCTACACTGGCGAAGGTGCTAAAACAGTGATTGCGAGCAAAGCTTTCGCCAAAATTTCGATGCGTTTGGTTCCAAATCAAGATTGGGAACAAATCACCGAATTGTTTACCAAACACTTCACCAGCATCGCTCCTGCTGGCGTAACTGTACTTGTAAAACCACATCATGGCGGACAAGGTTACGTAACCCCAATAGACAGCATTGGCTACAAAGCCGCAAACATGGCGTATACTGAAACTTTTGGCGTTCCCGCAATTCCGGTGCGTTCAGGAGGAAGTATTCCTATTGTTGCGTTATTCGAAAAAGAACTGAAAAGCAAAACTATTTTGATGGGATTTGGTCTGGACAGCGATGCCATTCACTCACCAAACGAACATTTCGGGATCTTTAATTACCTCAAAGGAATTGAAACCATTCCGTTGTTTTACAAATATTTCGTAGAACTTTCTAAATAGTTTCACCCACACTAAATACCTATATCCGTACAGCAATGTGCGGATTTTTTTTTGGGGCGTTCCCTTGTTGCAGCAAGCCCTACCAAGATTCACAACCCTCCAAGCAACAAGGGCGGGCTTTCCGTTACAATCTTTTTACCCGCCGAAAAGGCGGACAAAAAGGATTTCCACTGCAATCCCTAACGCAAGCCCTCGATAATTTTCCTAGCCCAATAATTTAAGAAAAGCTGCGAATCTGCGGTTATTTTTCTCACCACAAATCAAGCCATTCAATGCCATGAAAATTCTGTGAATCTGTGGCAAATTTTTACACCACGACTACACCAAGTACTCAAATAAAAAATTTGCGAATTTGCGGTGTTCACTTTTACGCCACTAATGCACCAATTATTGAATCAAATAAGAAATCTGTGAATCTATGGCTAACCTGCCACCACCATCAAAACCACGCAATTAGCAGTTATTCAACTGACCAACAACTATTTTTTACCGAAAAACTTGTTTATTTCATTTTTTATTCTACATTTGTAGAGCAATGTTTTAATCTGTAGAAATGAAAGTCCAAAATCAATATAAAATTATCGTCCTTTTAATATGTATAAGCCTAACAAGCTGTAAAATTAATCAAACCAAAAACGGATTAAAAACCGGCAAATGGATTCAAACAGAAAAATTCATGACAATCGAATCCAGCAAAAAAGGAAGATACAAAAAAGGAGATAAGATTGGAACTTGGAAAGAGTTCATCAGCGATAGATTAACTACAAAAGAAAAGTATAAAAGAAACAGTTGCCACATTATCAAGTATCACAATACTGGAAAAATTCAACAAATAGGAGTTTCCAATAAAGCCATTGTAAATTCAAAAATAGAATGGCTGCCCACAGGAGAATGGACATTTTATGACTCTGAAGGGGTTTTACTGGGAACCAAAATCTATGAAAAAGGAATACCTGTTCAAGAAATTTACACCAAATAAAAAATAACCATGCAACAACTAACGAACGCCGAAGAACAACTCATGGAGCATCTTTGGCAACTAGAAAAAGCCTTCATGAAAGATTTATTGGAAGCGTACCCCGAGCCAAAACCGGCTACCACAACCGTAGCCACTTTATTGAAACGAATGATCGACAAGCAATTTGTGGCTTACACCGAATTTGGGAACTCCCGTGAATATTATCCGTTGGTCAAAAAAACCGATTATTTCTCCAAACACGTCAACGGATTGATCAGTAATTTTTTCAACAATTCGGCATCACAATTTGCTTCTTTCTTTACCAAAGAAACCAATTTGTCTCAAACCGAACTGGAAGAACTCAAGAAAATAATAGACAGTGAAATTCTAAAAAAGAAAAAATGACCGACTTTCTAATTAAATCAACCATCAGCTTAGTGGCTTTGCTAGCAGTGTATTTTTTGTTTCTTGAAAAAGAAAAAATGCACCGTTTCAATCGGTTTTACTTGTTGTTTAGCCTGGCTTTTTCATTGGTGATTCCGTTCATTACTATTGAAGTCATTCAGGAAGTAACAAAACCAATAGCAGCCGTAGGAAACATTCAAATTATGCAAGGAAATGTTATTGCTGTGGCAGAAACCAACTATCTAGCCATAGGGTTATGGAGTTTATACGCGCTTATTACTTCAATTTTAGTTTTTCGTTTTACTAGCAATGTGGTTCAGATTTCGACAAAAATGAAGTCGAATTCGCCAATCGTTTATAAGAACGCTAAATTGATTTTGGTTCCCGAAAAAACGCTACCGCACACGTTCTTGAATACCATTTTTATCAACGAAACCGAATACAACAACCGCGAGATAGAAGCCGAACTCTACCTGCACGAACTCACACATGTAACGCAAAAGCACACGCTGGATATTTTATTCATCGAGCTATTGAAAACAGTATTCTGGTTCAACCCCATTTTTATTTTTTATAAAAAAGCCATACAACTCAACCACGAATTTCTTGCTGACGAGAAAGTAGTGACCTCCTATAACAATGTTCCGTTCTATCAATCTTTATTACTATCGAAAGCAAACGAGAACCAAACTTTTTACTTGGCCAGTAATTTGAATTATTCAATAACTAAAAAACGATTACTCATGATGACAAAAACCACATCAAAAAAGCTTTCACTTGTCAAAAAAATGACAATTATTCCTGTACTATCGGTACTTTTAATGGCCTTTTGCATTAAAACAGTAGCAAGAGAAAAGAACGATCCTATCCTTGTTCAGCAACCAATTTTAAATGAAAAGATTGCCACTGCCAAAAGTGCATTGCAACAAATTGAAAAATCAGAAAAACAAAGCGACACCATAAAAAGAAAAAAACTGGAGGTTGTGAAAATTAAGAATGAAGAGTATACCAAAATTGGTAGTCTTTATTTTAATGATAAAGGATCTGTAGACAGTAAAGGTAATCCTGTAAATGACGGTTATATTTTTATCAACAATGACGTCCATTTTTATGTGACAAAAGGTAAAGAAAGAGAATACTACAACAGGTCAGGATCCAGAGTAAACAGCCAAGGCTTAAAAATAAATAATGAAACAATTACTGTTTTAGAAAAAGACT
Organism: Flavobacterium sandaracinum; assembly: GCF_004349135.1. Classification (GTDB taxonomy): domain Bacteria; phylum Bacteroidota; class Bacteroidia; order Flavobacteriales; family Flavobacteriaceae; genus Flavobacterium; species Flavobacterium sandaracinum. The sequence continues at coordinate 55,537 of NZ_SMFN01000023.1, forward strand.
ATCAGGCCGAAGCTTCAAAATTGATCACCAGCGATGAATTAGGGGATATTTACAATACAGCTGGAGTAACAGAAAAACCAGATTTTCCGGGAGGAATTACTGAATTTTACAAATTTGTCGGCAATAATTTTAAAACTCCAGAACAACCTAATTTAAAAGGGAAGGTTTACATCACTTTTATAGTTGAAAAAGACGGCAGTATTAGCAACGTAAAAAACATTCGCGATATTGGCTATGGAACTGGTGACGAGGCCGTACGTGTTTTAAACATATGTCCAAAATGGATACCCGGTAAAATGGACGGTGTCCCTGTGAGAGTGTTATACAGTTTACCAATAACGATACAATCTGGCAAGTCTTAAAAAACAACAAAATCCGCTTCTTAGTGTAAAGGAGCGGATTTGTTAATTTAAAGTTTCGCAGCTACCCTAGCAAGGACTCGGGTTTATAATTTGTAGACATTTGCTGTACTATTTGTATTGTTTGCTCATTATTGTGGGCACAGTTTACAAAACTGCCTTTACTTTGTATTTGACAAAAAAACATTAAATTTATTCAAAGGAAAACAGAGGTGAACTATCAAATCCGCCAAGTTTGTGACTTATTTAGCGCATTAGTCCTCTGTCTTCTCCTTGAATCCCGTTGAATTGCTTCAAATAGAATGATAGACATCAAGGTCTAATAAAGGCTCTAAAGAAGTTCAACATTTTTGTTTATCCTAAATTCAAAGTTATGAAAAACTATTTATT
>NZ_SMFN01000024.1 GCF_004349135.1 Flavobacterium sandaracinum
TCTATGCTCAGAATAGTGCTGTATGGAATATATTGTTTGGTTCTAAATATCAATGAAGTTTTCTCAATACCTTTCTCCATAATTTTTAGAGAAGAAACTTTGAACAAATCAATTGAAACGTATACTAAAAAAAGCAGTCCTACAAATGCTAAAATTAATGCTTCTTTTGGAGTTGAGTCAGAAATTATCAGTCCATTTACGCAATATGATAAAATTGACAGAAATAGGAAAACTCCAATTCCTGTTCTAATTAAAAAAAGATTACGAAATTTTGATTCTGTTTGCATCTTTTGTATTTCTGGGTTTTAGCATGTTGCATAACTTGTATATAAGCGAAACAAACCTTCGTATATACACCCATTTTGGGGTAGATTGGCGAAGGTTTGTTTCGCTTTATTGTTTTATCAAATATATTAAAATTTTCTTACAAATCATCAAATGGACTTCTATTCCATTTTAAAACATAAAAAAAGCGTTTACTCTCTTTTTAAATTGAGAGGAAACGCTAGTTTACTTTTGTGATGAAAATATTTTTATCGAATCGCTTTTACGAACTCTTCAATTTTTCCTGTTCCGTTTTTGGTTAAATCCTGAATAAAAGCACTGCCTATAATCGCTCCTTTGGCAAATTGTGTGGCTTGCTCGAAGGTTTCTTTGTTGTTGATTCCAAAACCAATTACTTGTGGGTTTTTCAGATTCATATCGGCAATGCGCTTGAAATAGTCTTCCTGTGCGCTGCCAAAACCCGTTTGTGATCCTGTCACGCTCGCTGAACTCACCATATAAATAAATCCATCAGATACACTGTCAATAAAGTGGATGCGTTCTACAGAAGTTTGTGGCGTAATTAAGAATATATTTTTCAAGCCGTATTTTTCAAAAGTAGCTTTGTATTCGTCCGCATACACATTAACGGGAAGGTCTGGTATGATTAATCCGTCAATGCCAATAGCAGCACACTCTTTGCAAAAATTATCAATTCCGTATTGTAACATTGGGTTGAAATAGCCCATAATAATTAGCGGAATAGTAACGGTTTTCCGGATGTCTTTAAGTTGATCAAACAAAACTTGAGTGGTCATTCCATTATGCAATGCTTGGGTAGAACTTTCTTGAATTGTTGGTCCATCGGCCAAAGGATCGCTGAACGGCAATCCAATTTCTATCATGTCCACGCCATTTTTTTCTAGTTCTTCAATGATTTGCACAGTATCCTTTAAGTTGGGATATCCTGCCGAAAAGTAGATGGAAAGTATTTTTTTGTCTTCTTGTAATTTCTGATTTATTCTGTTCATTTTATATTCTGTATAATTTTTTTATCTTTTTAGATCCGCAAAGCGTTTGGCTTTGAGGATGCTTTTTGCAGTTTTCAGACTTTTTTTATTAATGCGGTCGGAGACCGTTAAAAACTTCCTCAAAGTCAGAGACTTTGCGGAGCAGAGGTTTCAAACTTTTTTTATTAATGCGGTCGGAGACCGTTTAAAACCTTCTCAAAGTCGGAGACTTTGCGGAGCGGTATCGTAAATCTTAAATCAAATTGCCGCACTGTATGCCCAAGCTTTTTGGTTGGATTGCAATTGTACTTCAACACGCTTGTAATGCAATCCTTCATAAAGATCCGATTGATGCAGTTCCTTTGTGGTTATGGCATAAACCATTCCGTTGATTGTATCTTCAGGCTTGTGAGTTTCCGTAATAATGGGATAGTAGACTAACCCAAATTCTTCTTCAATTTGAATGTTTTTTACAATATAACCAATTAGTGTTTCAGGAGTTCCCTCAAGAATCCGTCCAAATAGATCTGTTTGTATGTCCTCATTTTGAAGGCTGCCATAAGCGAATAATTTTTCCATAGTTTCTATTTTCAAAATCTGAATTGAACTGCTTCGTGTACTTTTTTTGCGTTAAGGAGTGTAGTGAAAATCCTTTTTTAGCTTGCTTTTTAGCAAGGTGAAAAAGATTGTAACGGAAAGCCTGACCTTGCAGTAACGCTAGTGAAAGCAAGGGAACGCCCCGAAATAAATTCGGGATAAACCCTGAAATAAATTCGGGATAAACCCCGAAATAAATTCAGGATAAATACAATTATAATTTAAAATAATCAATATAAGTATTCAAATCTTTGTCGCCACGACCGGAAAGGTTGATGACCACAATATCTTCTGGTTTGAACTTCATTTCATCCAGAACTGCAAAAGCATGGGCACTTTCGATAGCCGGAATTAATCCTTCCATTTGAGATAATTTGATACCCCAATCCATAGCTTGCGCATCGGTGATCGAGATAAATTTTGCTCTACCAGTAGCAAATAAATTAGCATGCATAGGTCCTACTCCGGGATAATCCAGTCCTGCAGAAATGGAATATGGCTCTGTGATTTGGCCATCCGTAGTTTGCATCAATAAGGTTTTACTTCCATGAATAACGCCCACTTTTCCTAAAGCGGAGGTAGCGGCACTTTCACCAGAATCAACTCCTAAACCAGCTGCTTCCACAGCAATAATGGTCACATCTTCATTGTCTAGAAAATGATAATACGTTCCTGCGGCATTGCTTCCGCCACCAACACAGGCGATTACGTAATCGGGATTTTCACGTCCTTCTTTTTCTAGTAATTGTTCTTTAATTTCTTTCGAGATAACACTTTGAAAACGCGCTACCATATCTGGATAGGGATGTGGTCCTACGACAGATCCTATAATATAATAGGTGTCAACAGGATTATTGATCCAATCTCTGATGGCTTCATTTGTAGCATCTTTCAAGGTTTTTGAACCTGATTTGGCAGGACGAACTTCGGCACCTAACATTTTCATACGAGCTACATTTGGTGCCTGACGCTTGATGTCGACTTCGCCCATGTACACGATGCATTCCAAGCCCATCAAGGCACAAACGGTTGCGGTAGCCACTCCATGCTGACCTGCGCCAGTTTCGGCAATGATTCTGGTCTTGCCCAATCGTTTTGCAAGAATAATTTGTCCAATCGTGTTGTTAATTTTATGTGCGCCCGTATGGCATAGATCTTCTCTTTTCAGATAGATTTTGGTATTGTATTGTTCGGATAAACGCTTTGCAAAATACAGTGGCGTAGGGCGACCTACATACTCCTTAAGCAGGTCATCAAATTCAGCTTGGAATTCTGGTTCAGCTGTTATTTTTAAATAATTTTGGCGTAATTCTTCTACATTTGGATATAACATTTCAGGAATGAAAGCACCTCCAAATTCTCCATAATAGCCTTTTTCGTTGACGTTGTAACTCATTTTGTTTTAAGTTTAAAAGTTTAAAGTTTCAAATTATGCTGAAACTTGCTCAATAAATTTTTGTCTTTTAATCCAGGCTCTGTTTCAAATTTACTATTTAAATCCAAAGCATGAATGGGTAATTGTGTTGCTAAAATTGCTGTTGTCAAATCGATTTCTTCTAAACCTATGCCACCGCTTAGAAAAAAAGGTTTGGTCGATGGGTATTTTTTTAATACTGTCCAATCGAATGTCGAGCCGTTGCCACCAGGTAATTTTCCTTTGGTATCAAAAAGGAAATAATCACAAACCGCTTCAAAGGGTTGCAGTACTTCAAAATCAAAATCAGCAGCAACCGAAAATACTTTTATAATTTCAATATCATTTCCTATTGCGCTCCTTAATTCAGTACAAAATGCCACTGATTCATGGCCGTGCAACTGAATGGCTTGTAAATCGTGGGTTTGCGCTTTCGCCAAAATAACTGCGATACTTTCATTAACAAAAACACCGACTTTTTTAATCGATTTAGGTAAAGGTGGAATCACTCCATCAAAATACCTAGCAGATTTATCCCAGAATATAAATCCCATATAATCGGGTAGGAGTGAGGCTACTTCGAGAATATTGTTAGGGTATTTCATTCCGCAGATTTTAGTCCCAAAGCCCCCTGATCCCCGAAGGGGGAACATTAGAGTGGAATTTGTTTGAAGATTACCACTATTTTTATTTTCTAAAAATGAATCCATTATTGACTAAAGTATTTATTTGTTGCTAATTCCCTTTTGGGGATTAGTGGGCTATTTGCTTAATAAATTCAGTTGCTGCTTGACCCGCATTATCCGTTTTCATGAAGTTTTCACCAATTAAAAATCCCTTATATCCAAAAGGTTTCAATTCATTAATGGCTTCAATGGATGAAATTCCACTTTCTGAAATTTTTACAAAATCATCTGGAATTTGGTTGGCTAATTGCTTGCTGAAATCTAAACTTACTTCAAATGTTTTCAGGTTTCTATTGTTTACCCCAATCATATCTAATGAGGGCATAATCGATTTTTCTAATTCTTCCTGATTGTGTACTTCAAGCAACACTTCGAGTCCTAATTTTTTTGCAAATTCGGATAAAGCTTTAATTTCCTCTCTTGTTAAAACTGCTGCGATTAGCAGAATTAAATCAGCTCCATACGCTTTGGCTTCTAGGATTTGGTATTCATCTACAATAAATTCTTTTCGCAATAACGGAATATTTACTGTGGCTCGTGCCAAAAGTAAATCATCTAACGAACCTCCAAAATATTTTCCATCCGTCAATACCGAGATGCCGCAAGCACCAGCATTTTCGTATCCTTTTGTTACTTCTTCCACCGTAAAACTATAATTGATTTCTGCTTTAGAGGGCGAACGGCGTTTGTGTTCTGCAATAATTCCGGATGTACTGTGTCGCAAATTAGTACTCAAAGAAATAGTCTTTTTTTCAAAGAAAACAGACGCTTCTAGTTGTGAAACTGGAATGATTGATTTCTTGAGAATTACTTCTCGTTTTTTGTCAACTATAATTTTATCTAGGATGTTCATGGTTTAATTTAAAGATTTAAAAATTTAAAGATTTAAAAATTTGTGATGTTTAACAAATTACTCTTTAATTTTGGTGTTTAAATATTTTATAAAGTTGGATAAGTTTTGAGAAATCTCGATACTTAAATCATAACTCTTTTCAATTTCTAATTGTGATATTAGTTCTAATTCTTTCGCTAATACTAACATACTTCTAACTTCTGCACAACTTCCTTTGGAAATTTTCAAATATTTAATCAGCTGTTTGTTACTATTGTATTCGGAACCTTCTGCGATGTTGTTAGTAATCGAAATGACAGCTCTTTTTATTTGATCTTTGAAACCGAATTCTTTTTCAAAGGGTTTGTTGTTTAATAATTTAAAAATCAATTTCGCTAATTGAATACCTTTTTGGTACACTTCGAATTTTTCAAATGACTTTGTCATAATCTTTCAATTTTTAAATGCTTAAATCTTTCAATTTGTTCAAAGATAAAAGTCCTTTTCCGGATAATAAACTTTCTTTCGCTATTTGAAATCCTTCTAAAGGAGAACATTTTATCACCGTGGCAATGGCCATGGCTGCATTTGCACAGACTACGTTGTTTTGTGCTTCGGTTCCTTTTCCAGAAATAATATTCATAAATATTTCTGCTGAATCTTCGATGGTTATTCCTCCTTCAATCTCGCTTTGCAGCAAAAGGCGAACACCAAAATCTTCGGGATGCAGCATTCCTTCCATCGTGCTTGTGATTGTTTTTGTTGGTCCAGTTAAAGAAACTTCGTCATAACCGTCAAGCGAATGTAAAATCGTAAAATTCACATCCGTATTCTGGTACAAGTACGCATACATTCTGGCTAATTCTAAATTGAAAACACCAACCAATTGGTTTTTTGGAAAGGACGGATTTACCATTGGTCCTAACATATTGAAAAAAGTTTTTACAGCCAGTTCTTTTCGAATAGGGCCTACATTTTTCATAGCTGGGTGAAATAAAGGTGCATGTAAAATGGCAATTCCCGCTTTGTCGATACTTTTTTCTATAAAATCAGCGTCATTGCTAAATTTGATTCCTAATTTTTCCATCACATTACTAGAACCTGAAATAGAGGAAACCCCGTAATTTCCATGTTTTGCGACTTTTACTCCTGCACCTGCTGCTACAAAGGAAGCCAAAGTGGAAATATTAAAAGTATCTTTTCCATCACCACCCGTTCCACACAAGTCGATGGTGTTGTAGGCTGATAAATCCACTTTAATGCATAAGTCCAACAACGCTTCTCGGAAACCTGAAAGTTCCTCAATACTGACGCTTCGCATCATGTAAACGGTAAGGAATGCTGTAATTTGACTCGGATTATAACTTCCGTTGGAAATATTAACCAATACATCTTTTGCTTCTGCTGAGGAAAGTATTTCGTGATTAATCAGTCTATTTAATATATTTTTCATATTATTTTATTTTTTGCCGCTAAGGCTCAAAGACGCAATGTTTAGTATTGAATATTGTTATTAAATTCAGTCAACTGATTACTGCGACTGAACACTGAATACTATGATTTCACCCAATTTTCTAATATCTTTTTACCATTAGGCGTCAATACGCTTTCTGGATGAAACTGAACGCCGCGTACATCGTAGGTTTTATGTCTTAAGGACATTACTTGACCATTTTCGTCGAATGAAGTAGCTTCAAGAACATCGGGTAAAGTGGCATCTACAACCCAAGAATGGTAACGTCCTACTTCAAATTCATTTCCTAATCCTTCGAATAAAAGTTCATCATTTACTGCTGTTTTTACATTGGTGGCAACGCCATGATACACTTTGTCTAAGTTGGAAAGTGTTCCTCCAAAAACTTCTCCTATGGCTTGTTGTCCAAGACATACTCCAAAAATGCTTTTGGTAGCTGCATATTTCCGAATCACCTCTTTCAATAACCCTGCTTCATCCGGGATTCCAGGTCCAGGAGATAGCAAAATTTTATCGAAAACAGCAATTTCATCGATGTCAAATTCGTCGTTTCTGTAAACGGTTACTTCGCAATCTAAATCTTCGAGATAATGCACCAAATTATAAGTGAAACTATCGTAATTGTCTATGACTAGTATTTTTTTCATTTTGTTATTGAAAAATTGAAAGATTTAAAGATTGAAAAATTCTAACGTTTCATCAATCTTTAAATTCTTAAATTATTGAATCTTTAAATTATTTATATCGTTTCTGCTAAATCCAAAGCTTTATTCAGCGCTAATAATTTATTGTAAACCTCTTGCATTTCGTTTTCTTCATCAGATCCCGCTACAATTCCCGCTCCAGCTTGGGAGTGTAATTGATGGTTTTTACTCAAAAAAGTCCGAATCATAATCGCATGATTAAAATTACCTTCAAAATCCATAAATCCGATAGCGCCACCATAAAAATTTCTATTCGTTTTTTCATACTCTTCAATCAGCTGCATAGCCCGGTGTTTGGGAGCACCACTCAATGTTCCTGCCGGAAAAGTATCCGCTACGACTTGCATTGTCGTTGCATTTTCATGCAAGTGTCCCGTTACTTTTGAAACCAAGTGAATCACATGAGAAAAGAATTGTACTTCTCTATATTTCTCCACGTTGACATTATGACCGTTTCGGCTTAAATCATTTCTGGCCAAATCTACTAACATTACATGCTCGCTATTTTCTTTTTTATCTATGGATAATTCTTTGGCTAGAACGGCATCTTTTTCATCATCTCCCGTTCTTTTGAAAGTTCCTGCAATAGGATGAATCTCCGCTTTGCGATCTTTTACAATGATTTGTGCTTCGGGTGACGAACCAAATATTTTAAAGTCTCCGTAATCAAAAAAGAACAAATAAGGAGATGGATTGATGCTTCTCAACGCTCTGTACACATTGAATTCATCGCCTTTAAATCCTTGGGTAAACCTGCGAGATAAAACCAATTGGAATACATCGCCGCGGAAACAATGCTTTTTGGCCAAAGCCACATTATGCTTAAATTCTTCGTCTGTTAAATTTGAAAAGCCTTCGCCTTCTTTATAAAATTTATAAGATGAAATGTTTCTGGATTGCAACAATTGCTCGATTTCGGATATGTTGTTTCTTCCGTCTAAACTGTGGCAGAAAATATAGGCTTCATTTTTGAAATGATTGATGGCAATGATATTTTGGTACACGGCATAATACACATCAGGAATGGTATTGCTATTTTCTTTTTTGGCAATAGATACTTTTTCGAAATACCGAACAGCATCGTATGAAATATATCCAAAAAGTCCATTATTGATGAATTTAAAATCATTTTTCTCCGATTTAAACTGACCTGAAAATTCCTGAATTACAGTCGGAATATTGGTATTAACATCAATTGTGATTTTCTCAGAACTTCCATCAGGGAAAGTTTTGTAAATAGTTTCGTTTTCTATTTTGATGGAAGCAATAGGATTGCAACAGATGTAGGAGAAACTGTTGTCATTTCCATGATAATCACTACTTTCTAGTAACAGACTATTTGGAAATTTATCTCTAATTTTGAGATACACACTCACAGGAGTAATTGTATCAGCCAAGATTTGCTTGTAATTTGTATTTAATTTAAGTGATTTCAATTGTTATGTTTTTAATGTTGTGTTTAACTGGTAAAATTGGCACAAAAAAAAGGCCTGTCGTGATGACAAGCCTTTTATATTTATAGTTTTAATAATACTATAGGAGCTTAGTTCACGACGACTGACGTAAATTGTTCCACCACCAAGTATTGTTTAAAATTGTTTTCATGTTTTATTTTGTTGAAACAAATGTAGAAATTAAATTCGATTATTCAAGTATACAATCCGTTAAAAATCATTAAAAATAAAGATTATTTGTTAAATAAATTTTCTAGCAGAAATTCATAAAAGTACAAAACCCCAACAATTGCTTGTTAGGGTTTAATGATATTGTTTTGATTTGAAATTAGAATTTCAGAGCTACAGCTAAAGTGAAATCATCATTGATAGCTTTGTCTCCAATTGCACTAAAAATACTTGCTGAATTATATTCGATTTTGTATTTAGTTCTGTCAATTACTACATTAGCATTAGCTGTATTCGCAGTTGTAGCAAGATCAAAAGTTACGGGTTTAGTAATTCCTTTGATCGTTAAATCTCCAGTTACGGTGTATACATTTGGTGCTTTAGTAACTAATTTTTTGAAAACTAAAGTTGCTGTTGCAAATTTATCTGTTCCAAAAAAGTCATCCGCTTTCAAGTGACCTTCTAATTTTTCTTTACCTTGACCTGCTTTTAAGTCGGTAACAGTCATAGAAGTCATATCAACTACAAATGTACCACCTACTAATTTTTTTCCTTTGAAAACTAAAGCACCGTCTTTAAGGTTGATTGTACCTTCATGAGCTCCAGTTACTTTTTTTCCAACCCAGTTGATTGTACTAGCTGCAGCGTTCACTTTTTTAGTTTGTGCAGTTACTGATACTGTAGATAATACTACTACTAATGCTAATGCGATTGATTTTAAATTTTTCATTTGTTAAAATTTGATTTGAATTAATATTTAATTTTGGATTAGTAATTTATAAAGTGATGAATAAGTCTTCGTTTGATTTTCTAACTTTCTTATAATATTGAGTGGCATCGTCATCATGTCTGTATCCTAGAGTGGCTATTAATGCTGCATTAAGTCCAAGTTTCTCTAAACCTAATATTTCATTTACATCGGCAGGAACAAAACCCTCCATTGGGGTTACATCTATTTTAAGTTCAGCAGCAGCGTTAAGTAAATTTCCTAAAGCTAAATACGTTTGCTTTGCAGTCCAATGATTACGAATATCTTCTGGAAGAGTTGTAAGGTTGTTTTTCATTAAATCACCATAAGGTTTCAAGTTTTCTAAAGGAATTTCTCTAGTTTGACTCATGTTCTGAATTAAATTGTCTATCCCTTCTGCTCCAAAATTTAATTCGTTGGCAAAAACAATTAAATGTGATGCTTCAACAATTTGAGATTGTCCCCAAGCCGAAGGTTTGATTTTAGCTCTTAATTCTGGATTTTCTACGATAATAACTTTGTAAGGTTGCAATCCATAAGACGAAGAAGTCAAACGAATGGCTTCTTTTAAAGTATTTAAATCTTCAGTAGTTATTTTTTTTGTAGCATCGAATTTTTTCGTTGCGTATCTCCAATTTTGATTTTCTAAGAAAGTATTCATATTGTAATGTTATTATTAATTATTTATTGGTTTCTGTATTTTTCTAATAAGTGATTTAATTGGTCTATTTCTTCTGAATTTAGATTTTTTGAAAAATACTGCTCGTGAGCAATGACTTTCGGATCTAATTCTTCTAAAACGTCTAATCCTTTTGGTGTTATTAAGACTTCTATTTTTCGTCTGTTTTCAGGACATACTTTTCGAGTTACTAACTCTTTCAACAACAATTTATCTACTAAACGAGTAGTGTTACTGGTTTTAGCTAACATTCGCTCTTGAATGGCCCACATATTTGCCGGATTCCCTTTTTGTCCTCTTAATATTCGAAGTACATTATATTGTTCTCCTGATATTTCATGAGGTTTTAATATTTCATTAAAATTTTCTGTAATAACATTTTGTGTGTACAAAACATTCAGAATAATTTTTTTAGAATTATCCATGGGTACAGTAGATTTTAAAACGTCTTCAATTTTCATAATTGTATATATGTAATTTGTCGGTACAAATGTAACACTTTTTATAGTTGTATGTACAAATGTGTGTTATTTTTTTATTAAATAAATTTTTTATCCGTTTTAAGCGCTTTTCAGCATCGCTTTGGTTTTATAAAACAAAAAGAATCTTCTAGTTTTCGAATACAAAATTTACAAAAATCAATCCAAAATTTTTTTTCGATTTAGTATTTTAACAATTTGCATTTAAATTGCTCTATTTTGACTTTATATTTTATACTGTTTTGGAAGTTAAAAATGTAGGTTACTATAAAATAACAGGTATTGTTTTTTAGTCAAATCATGGAATTGCACGACTTTTGACATTTAAATTATTATTGCCCTTTTTTATTCTTAACTATAATTTGTTATATTTATCATTTATTATAAATTGATGAGCAAGAATATAAATAAGCCTTCCTACGACGATTTACTTAGTAGAATTCAAAAGCAAGAATTAGAAATAAATCGTTTATTAAAAAAAGAGCAATTAAGCAGTGACCTTGCTTTCTACCAAAAAGTATCTCGCGATTTAGTTTGTATAGCCGGTTTTGATGGTTTTCTTAAACAAATAAATCCCTCTTTTGTACAATTATTAGGCTACTCTTCGGAGGAGTTACTAACTAATCCTATTTTATCATTTATTCATCCAGAGGATATTGAGAAAACAAAGCAGGAATTCTTATTGTTGTCTAATTCTCAGTCATCCCCTTATTTTGAAAACCGATATATAAAAAAGAATGCTGATATAGTAACGATACAATGGACAATTAGCCTTTCTCCTAATCAAGATTATGTATATGGAATAGGTAGAGATATTTCAGAAATAAAAAATAATCAAGACTATTTACGCTCTGCTCAAAACTTATTGAATGAAGCCCAAAAAATTGCCAAGATTGGGAGTTGGGAATTTAATTTAAAGACTAGAAATATGATTTGGTCTAAGGAATTATATTCGATTTATGAAATTGACAGAGATCCTAAACAAAGTTTGTTTCAGGAATTTATAAATCTTTTTTCAGCAGAGGATGCCACCTCTTTTTTAAATAAAATTGATCAAGCAATTATTGATAAAAAAGAATTTGAGGTGCAACAAAATGTCGTTTTATCAAACAACAAAAAAAAATGGTTGCATGCTATTGTAGTTCTAGAATTAGATAGTGAGGGAAATGTTGTTACACTAAGGGGGAATACTCAGGATATTACAGAGAAAAAATTAATCGAGCAGTCAATAAAAGAGCAAGAAGCCGCAGTAATAGATTATAAACTTAAATTGATTGAGAAAGAAAGTGATGCTAAGTTTAAATATTATATTGAAAATGCTCCAGACGGAATTTTTGTTATTAATCAAGACAGAAACTATATTGAAGTTAACCAAGCTGCATCTACATTAACGGGATATTCTGCGGAAGAACTTTTGTTGATGAAATTTGGAGATTTATCTTCAAAGGAACATGCGGATGCTACTTTACAAAAATTTCAACTTTTGCAAGAAACAGGAGTCTTAAAAGGAGAGATTATAATTAATCATAAAAATGGAGCTGAACTGTTTTGTTTCATTGATTTAGTGAAGCTTTCCGAGGATCGATTTTTAGGTTTTGTTAAAGACGTTACTCAAAATAGGAAAGCCGAAGAAAAAATAAAACAAAGCGAAAAATGGTTCCGCACACTAGTAGAATATAATGATGGCATTATAGCTGTTTTGGATAAAGACTTAAACACTATTTTTAGGAGTAGCTCTTCTGCTCGTATTACAGGCTATTCTGATGCCGAGTTTAAAAAAATAACAAGTACAGTCTACTATCATCCTGATTATTTAGAATATGTTAGAGGAATGATTCAAAGAGCAGTTGACAATCCGGGCCTCCCTTTAGACGTTATTTTTCAAGTTAAGCATAAGAATGGAAATTATATCTGGCTACAAGGAGTCCTGAAAAATATGATAGAGCACAATGGTGTGAATGGTATCGTTGTCAATTTAAGAGATGTCACTGAAAGCATCATGGCCAATGAAACCTTATCAAAAGAAAAAGATAAATTTGCTAAAATTGCAGCTACATCGCCAGGATTGATTTATTCCATGCGGCAAAATAAGGACGGTTCATTATGTTATCCTTATGCCAGTCATGCTATTGAGGAAATATATGGATTTACCTATGATGAGATTGAGTTTGATGCAAATAAAGTTTTTGGATTAATTCATCCGGATGATATAGAGAGCTTGATGTGCAGCATACATGAAACTAAATCCAAGTTAGTTCCTCTCAAAGGAGAATACCGCTATTTTCATCCTACAAAAGGATTGGTTTGGCATAGTGTAAATTCTTTGCCTATAGTTGAGCCGGAAGGAACGGTGATTTGCCATGGAATTGTTACAGATGTTACTGAAAAAATTTTAGCGGAACAAAAAATTATTAAAGCTAATAGGCTGTATTTGTTTATCAGTCAGATTAACCAGATGATCGTAAGAACTACAGATCAAGAAACGTTATTTACAGAAGCATGTACTATTGCAGTTGATTTAGGAAAGTTTAAAATGGCATGGGTTGGCATTGTAGATGAAGTTACTAAAAGAGTAATACCAGTAAAAATTGCAGGAGATGACCGGGATTATTTCTCTAAAATTAAAACCATAACAATAGATGATGAGCCACTTGGCAGAGGTCCAGCAGGTCGAGCCATTATACAAGGCAAAGCGGTTGTTTGTAATGATATTGAAAATGATGTAATGATGCTGCCTTGGAAAGAAGAAGCATTAGATAGAGGATATTTATCTTTAATGTCAGTTCCAATAAATAAATTCGGAAAAGCAATTGGTACTTTTACTTTCTATGCAGAGGAGAAAAATTTCTTTGATGAAGAGGAAATTGCATTACTAGAGGAAGCGACAGGTGATGTGGCTTTTGCTCTAGAGATTTTTGAAAAAGAAGCGCTACGCAAAAAAGCGGAAGAAGATATATCTGAAAGTGAACAAAGATATTACACTTTAACGGAGGTTTCTACAGTTGGAATTTTTCGCACAGATACAAAAGGGTATACCACTTATGTAAATTCCTATTGGTGTCAAATTTCCGGATTGTCTTTTGAAGAAGCTATGGGTAACGGCTGGATAAAGGCCGTTCATGAGGAAGATAAAAAAATAGTATCGCAAAGATGGGAGGAAGCAACAAATGATCTAGAAACATCAATATCAGAGTATCGTTTTTTGCGTCCTGATGGATCAATAGCTTGGGTGATGGGCCGGGCGATTCTAGAAAGAAATGTTAGAAATGAAATCGTGGGTTATATCGGTACAATAACTGATATTACGGAGCGTAAGATTGCTGAAGATGCCATTTTGAAGGAAAAACAACTTTCTGAATTGATAATCAATAACCTGCCGGGTGTTTTCTATTTGTATGACGAATCTGGGAATTTTGTTAAATGGAATAAAAATTTCGAGACTGTTACCGGTTACACTGCAGCTGAAATAGCTCAAATGGAAGCAGTAGATTTTTATGATGAGGATTTTAAGGAAATCATAAAAACAAGATTAAAGACGGTCTTTGAAAGTAAAACACCAGGATTAGAAATCGAACTATTTACAAAAAATAAAGATAAAATTCCATATTACATTAATTCTCATAATTTTGAGTATAAAGGAAATAAGTGTCTTTTAGGAATGGGCTTAGATCTTTCTGACCTCAAAAAAGCAGAAGAAAAAATAAGAATTGCAAACGAACGATTTGAAATGATTTCTGCAGCAACCAATGATGCAGTTTTTGAATATAATATACTAACAGGAGAAAGTTGGAACAATCAAACTTTCATTACTCTTTTTGGATTTGGGAGCAGTTTGCCTAATGGTCAGAACAATAGCGTTATATGGCGTTCTAAGGTTCATCCAGAGGATAGGGAAAGAGTGGTTAAAAAATTAGAAGAATCCTATGTAGGATCTACTAATTTATGGTCAGACGAATTCCGATTTTTGAAAGCAGATGGCAGTTATGGAATTTTTTATGACAGAGGAATTATATCCAGAGATGAATCTGGAAAAGCAATTCGTTTAAATGGTGCCATGATTGAAATCACCGAATTAAAAAACATTAAGGAACAGTTAATTCTTAGTGAAGAGAAATATAGAAGTCTTATTGAACAAGCTTCTGATGCTATTTTTATAAATGATATTTCAGGAAATTTACTTGAAGTAAACGAAAGTGCCTGTGTCATGCTAGGGTACACTAAAGAAGAATTATGCGCAAGAAACATAACAGATTTATACACTAAAGCCGAACTTGTAAGGAGGCCAATTATGTTCAAAGAAATATTAAATGGGGAGCAAACCCTGCTTGAACGTACTATGCTTCATAAAATGGGGTCTTTTATTACTGTAGAAATTACTGCAAAAATGATTGCTGATGGTCGGATTGTTGCTATTGTAAGGGATATAAGCGAACGTAAAAAGAAAGATGACGACTTTAAGAAAATGCATAAAAAAATGGAGGCCATTCTTGGAGCCATCCCAGATTTGTTATTTGAAGTAGATCTAACTGGTAAGATTTTTAATTATCATTCGCGCCGTGATGATCTCTTAGCATTACCTCCAGAAGTTTTTTTAGGAAAGACATTTTCAGAAGTTTTATCTCCAGATGTGGCTAATTTAATTTTGTCTGCTATTAAAGAAGCTTCTCTGCAAGGATATTCTATAGGAAGACAATATTCCTTAATATTAAATGAGGAATTGTATTGGTTTGAACTTTCAATTGCACCAATGATGGAAAGCGATGCGCAGGAAGTTCATTTTATATGTTTGTCACGCGATATTACCGCGGTAAAAAAATCCGATTTTGCACTTTTGAAAAGTGAGGAACGATACCGCGGCCTACTAAATAATCTTGATGCAGGGATTCTTGTTTATGCGGCTGATACATCAATTATTGTCAATAATCAAAAAGCAGCTGAATTATTGGGATTGACCGATAATCAAATGAAAGGGATGAAAGATTCGGATTTTGCTTGGAATTTTTTAGATGAGAATAATGCTATTTTGTCCAGAAACAAGTATCCAGTAAATCAAATCATTGCTACTAAGGAGTCTTTGAAAAATTTTAAATTAGGAGTAAGACGTTCCGCTAGAGAGGATATCGTGTGGTTATTAGTAAATGGTTATCCAGATCGTAACGAGAAGGGTGAGATCTTAGAAATTGTAATTAGTTTTTTTGATATTACAAAGCAAAAAGTAATGGAAATGGAACTGCTAAAAGCTAAGGAATTAGCAGAATCTGCAAACAAAGCAAAGACTGATTTTCTAGCTAATATGAGTCATGAAATTAGAACGCCATTGAACGGGATAATTGGATTCACTCATTTACTTATGAAGTCTAATCTAAAAAAAAACCAAGCGGAATATATGACTACGGTTAATGAATCAGCAACATCCTTAATGGAAATTGTTAACAATGTTTTGGATTTTTCTAAAATTGAATCTGGGAAATTAGAACTAGATATTGAGGAGGTCAACCTATTTAAATTGATAAATCAAGTCATAGATTTGTTTAAATTTCAAGCAAATCAAAAGAAGATAGATTTAATACTTGACATAAATAATAACGTTCCGCAATACATTCTGGCTGATTCTGTGCGATTGAAACAAATACTCGTAAATCTCTTGAGTAACGCAATTAAATTTACCAATTTTGGAGAAATAAGATTAGATATCAATGAAGTCGATGCATCAAATGCAAAAGGGTCAACGATTCAGTTTTCTGTTAAAGATACTGGAGTGGGAATTAAGACCCAAAACAACGAAAAAATATTCAATTCGTTTGTGCAAGAAGATAATTCCACCAATAGAAAATTTGGTGGTACAGGATTAGGGTTAGCTATTTCAAATCAATTATTGGCTTTAATGGATAGTAGGTTACAATTGATCAGTAAATATGGTGATGGAAGCGATTTCTTTTTTGTGATTAAATTTAAAAAAGCAAATCATAAGAAAAATACAACTGCGTTATTTGCCAAAAGCTTAAAAGAGGACGTTATTATACCATTGAACACTTTAAGTGATTTTACAGTTCTAATAGTGGAAGATAATAAAATTAATATGTTGCTAGCTAAAACATTAGTCAAAAGGATCATCTCTAATTGCACTATTCTTGAAGCTAAGGACGGTAATGAGGCTGTCGATATCTATAAAAAAGAAAAACCGGATGTGATTTTAATGGACATTCAAATGCCAAATAAAAATGGATATGAAGCAACAGACGAGATTAGACAATTAAAAGATTCGGGGGATATTCCTATAATTGCAATAACCGCCGGAATCATGGTTGGAGATAAAGAAAAATGCCTTCAAGCTGGTATGAATGATTACTTACCTAAACCGATTATTCAATTGGATTTAGAAAAAATGTTGCAAAAATGGTTGAATAAGAATTGATTCTATTTCAACAAAGTCTACAAATAAGCGGTTAATTATAGACATCTAGTATAATATTAGGTAAGAATAGAAGATAGAGAAACGAGAAAGAAGGAGCAAAGATGCTATTATTTTTGCTCCTTTTCTGCGTTTTTTAGACTTGATAACTCCCATTTTAAACCTTTGTATTGGAAAAAATAACTTTAAACAATTTGATGTCGATAAGTGAATATTGCTTAACAATAACTCCAAATCTAAATAAAGAGTTATTTAGAGTAACTTTTGCCTTTAATAAATGATCTAAAAGCAACGTTGAAAAAATTGGTTTACTATTTTTTTTGAGAGTGTAAAAACCTGTATGATTAAGTATACAGGCTTTTAACAGGCTTACTACAAGCGGAATTATTTTAAGATAGCAAAATATTCAATTCCATCATACAGGCGCGCATCATTTGATAGGTTCTTTCAATGTCATTGTCTAAACCTATAGAAAATCGGATTAAACCATCAGTCAATCCCATTTCTGTTTGTTCCTCAAGAGGAATTTCACTTGATGTCGAAGTTCCCGGTGCGCTGAACAATGTTTTGTAAAATCCTAAACTCACGGCCAGATATCCTAGATTTTTTGCTTGCATCAATTCCATTAATTCATTGGCTTTTGCCAAAGTTCCTACGTCCAAAGTCATCATTCCTCCAAAACCATATTCTGGATTAATCATCGTTTTATATATTTCGTGACTTGGATGACTTTCTAAACCGGGATAAACTGTTTTTAAACCGTCTTTTTCGAAGCGTTGCGCCAGATACATCGCATTATGACTGTGCTGTTTCATTCGGATATGCAAAGTGTGCAAGTTTTTCATCACACTCGCTGAACGTAAGCTATCCATTGTAGGTCCCAGTAACATGCTGGCTCCGCTATTGACGTTTTTTAAACTATCAATAAATTCTCTCGAGGCACACGTTACTCCGCCCACAGTATCACTGCTTCCGTTGATGTATTTAGTCAAACTGTGAATCACAATATCAGCACCCAATCGCGCAGGAGAAACGGACAATGGTGAAAATGTATTATCAACCACAAGCGTTAAATTATGGCGCTTTGCAATTTTAGATAAACCTTCAATATCAGCTACTTCTAGCAACGGATTACTAACTGTTTCACAATATAAAACTTTAGTTTCAGCCGTTATTGCAGCTTCTACAACAGCAAGTTTTGTAATGTCTACAAAGGTAGTTTTGATGCCTAATCGTGGTGTAAAATTCTTCAAGAAAGCATACGTTCCTCCATAAATTGTTCTGCTCGAAACAATATGATCGCCTGTGCCGCACAACTGCAAAAGCGTAGGGGTAATCGCACCCATTCCGGAGGCCGAAACATTAGCGGTTTCTGTTCCTTCCATCGCTGCCAAAGCTTTGTCTAAATACAAATTACTTGGGGATGAATGGCGGGAATACAAATAACAGCCTTCCATATTTCCTTCAAAAGTATCGAACATGGTTTTTGCCGATAAAAACGTATACGTGGAGGAATCAGAAATGGATGGATTTACACCACCAAATTCGCCAAAGTACTGTAAATCCTGAATGTTGTCTGCGGGATTGAAATTTTTCATAGTTGTATGTATTTTTATTTGAAGCTATTCCTGCTATTCGTTTCAATCTTTTCTTTTAAAAAAAAGAAAAGGATTTACACTGCTATCAGGGCTAGGGTATTTCGTTAGTAACAAAATCTATTCAAAATAACGTAGTTCTAGATTAATAATCAATCATGTTGTTTGATATTAGATTTTAAAACTATAAAATAGAAATAATGTAATTTAATTTTCTAAATTAGCTCCTTAAACAAGATTTACATAGATTTTATTTCTATTCCAATATTACATAATGATGACACTAGACTCAATAGATAAAAAACTACTTTTCTTATTGCAATCCGATTGTAAGAAAACAACTAAGGAACTTTCTCTTAAATTAAATCTTTCTGTAACTGCTGTTTACGAGCGAATAAAAAAACTCGAAAGAGAGGGAATCATCGATAAATACGTAGTGCTAGTCAACCGTTCGAAAGTCGAAAAAGGTTTTGTTGTTTTTTGTCATCTTAAATTGATACAGCATACCAAAGAGTTTCTTACCAAATTTGAAAGTGAAGTCGTGAAGCTAAAAGAGGTTTTAGAATGCCATCACGTAAGTGGCGAATACGATTATATTCTGAAAATAGTGGTAAAAGATATGGAAGCGTATCGGGAGTTTTTGGTTACAAAGCTGACTACTTTGCAACATATTGGAAGCACACACAGCACTTTTATGATTAGTGAAGTAAAAAATACTACAGTGGTTGACGTTTGATAATTATAAAAGGTAGTTTTTTGTGACTCCTCCTTCCTACCAATGACAAAGCGCATCCAAAACACTTAATTTATATGTCGATTCTTTTTGTTTTTTATTGGAATATGGAATTTGCATACCTTCATTTGTGTTTGCGTGGCATTCACTTGATGTTCATTTCTTAATGAAAGCCCATTTTCATAACAAAAAACCTTCTGAATTAAACTTTAAACAAAACTTAATTCCTTAATTTTGTAGAACATTATATAAAAACACAATAAAAAAATATACTATGAGTTCATTTGACGTAGTCATTATAGGTTCTGGACCAGGCGGATATGTAGCAGCAATTCGTTGTGCACAGTTGGGTTTCAAAACAGCAATTATCGAAAAATATTCCACTCTTGGAGGAACTTGCCTCAATGTAGGTTGTATTCCTTCTAAAGCATTGCTTGCTTCTTCTCATCATTACAGTGAAATTGCTCATTTTGCAGATCACGGAATTGAGGTTTCTGGGGAAGTAAAGGTGAATCTAGAAAAAATGATCGCACGCAAACAAGCGGTTGTAGATCAAACTTCAGGTGGTGTGAAATTTTTAATGGACAAAAATAAAATTACAGTTCTCGAAGGATTGGGTTCTTTTGTAGATGCTACGCACGTTGCTGTTGCAAAAGCAGATGGAACTTCTGAAACTGTTGAAGCTAAAAACATCATAATTGCTACAGGATCTAAACCTTCTTCTTTGCCTTTTATCAAAATTGATAAAGAAAGAATAATCACTTCGACAGAAGCTTTGAAACTAAAGGAAGTACCAAAACATTTGGTCATTATCGGTGGTGGAGTGATTGGAATTGAACTTGGACAAGTATATCTACGATTGGGAGCGCAAGTTTCGGTTGTCGAATATCTAGACAGAATCATTCCAGGAATGGATGCTTCTTTGTCTAAAGAATTGACTAAAGTATTAAAAAAACAAGGTATGAAATTCTACGTTTCGCATAAAGTGAAATCAGTAGAGAGAAATGGCGAAGGGGTTGTAGTTCAAGCTGAAAATGCAAAAGGAGAAACGATTACGCTTCAAGGAGATTATTCATTAGTTTCTGTAGGGCGTCGTCCTTATACCGATGGATTGAATGCGGATAAAGCAGGAGTGAAAATTTCGGATAGAGGAATGGTTGAGGTAAACGATCATTTGCAAACCAATGTTCCAAATATCTATGCCATTGGAGATGTTGTTCGTGGAGCGATGCTTGCTCACAAAGCAGAAGAGGAAGGAGCAATGGTAGCAGAAATATTAGCAGGCCAAAAACCGCATATTGATTATAACTTGATTCCTGGAGTCGTATATACTTGGCCAGAAGTGGCTGCTGTAGGACAAACAGAAGAGCAATTAAAAGCATCTGGAATCGAATACAAAGCGGGAAGTTTTCCATTCAAAGCATTAGGACGTGCAAGAGCAGGAGGAGATTTAGACGGATTTGTAAAAATTCTTGCTGATGCAAAAACGGATGAGGTTTTAGGTGTTCACATGATTGGAGCACGTTGTGCGGATTTAATTGCCGAAGCAGTAACTGCCATGGAATTTAAAGCATCTGCTGAAGATATTTCTAGAATTTCCCATGCGCATCCTACTTTTGCGGAAGCGATTAAGGAAGCTGCACTTGCCGCTACAGACAACAGAGCGTTGCACGTATAAAAAATAGAGTTCTAAAATAATAAATCCCAAATTCCATAGATACAATTGGAATTTGGGATTTTTTTATTTTGGTATTTAGAAGATTTTATTTCAAACTTCCCACCATATCTTCAGGTTTAACCCAAGCATCAAAATCTTCTGGTGTTACATAACCCAAACGCACCGCTTCTTCTTTTAAAGTAGTACCGTTTTTATGTGCCGTCTGAGCAATTTCAGCCGATTTGTAATATCCAATTTTAGTGTTCAAAGCAGTAACTAACATTAAGGAATTGTCTACTAATTCTTTGATTCGTTTGTAGTTTGGTTCAATACCTTGAGCGCAATGTTCGTCAAAAGAAAGACACGCATCACCTAATAAACGAGCAGATTGTAAAAAGTTTGCTGCCATCAGAGGTTTAAAAACATTCAATTCATAATGACCTTGCATTCCTCCCACAGAAATAGCGACATCATTCCCCATAACTTGTGCGCAAACCATTGTCAAAGCTTCGCACTGGGTTGGGTTTACTTTCCCTGGCATGATAGAAGAACCTGGTTCGTTTTCTGGAATAAGGATTTCTCCAATTCCGGAGCGTGGTCCTGAAGCTAACATGCGAACATCATTAGCAATTTTATTCAATGAAACGGCTAATTGTTTTAATGCACCATGTGTTTCAACAATTGCATCATGCGCAGCCAAAGCTTCAAATTTGTTTTCGGCAGTTACGAATGGATGTCCTGTAAATTCCGCTATGTATTCTGCTACTTTTACGTCATATCCTTCTGGGGTATTCAATCCAGTTCCTACTGCTGTACCTCCTAAAGCCACTTCTGATAAGTGAGCTAACGTATTTTTAACTGCTTTTAAACCATAGTTTAATTGCGCTACATATCCTGAAATTTCTTGTCCCAATGTAAGCGGAGTAGCATCCATTAGATGTGTACGTCCAATTTTTACTACTGTCTTGAATTCTGTAGCTTTGGCGTGCAAGGTGTCTCTTAATTTTTCAACAGCAGGAATTGTAATTTCCACAACTGCTTTGTAAGCGGCAATATGCATTCCAGTTGGGAACGTGTCATTTGAAGATTGTGATTTGTTCACATCATCGTTAGCTTTAATGAATTGTTCGCCTTCGCCAATGTTAAATCCCTTTAATACTTGAGCGCGATTTGCAACTACTTCATTTACGTTCATGTTACTCTGTGTTCCAGAACCCGTTTGCCAGATCACTAGTGGAAATTCATTGTCGAGTTTACCGGCAAGGATTTCATCACAAACGGCCGCGATAGCATCTCGTTTTTCGATTGGTAAAACTCCTAAATCACAATTGGCGTAAGCAGCTGCTTTTTTTAGATAAGCGAAACCTTCTACGATTTCTTTTGGCATCGAAGCAGATGGACCAATCTTAAAATTATTACGAGAACGTTCTGTTTGTGCGCCCCAATACTTGTCAGCAGGAACCTGCACTTCACCCATGGTGTCTTTTTCTATTCTGAATTTCATGTTGATGTTATTTATAAATATGAAGTTTATTCGATTTTTAGCCGCGATGGAAATGGAAATCCTTTTCTTTTTTTCTTTAAAAAAGAAAAGATTGGAGTGTACAGCGGGAATAGCTCCAAATTCTGAGCTCAAAAATAGGGAAAATTCCTTTTTTATAAAAATTCATCAGTAGTTTTTATCCTTTTTTATTGGTATGAAAAGGAATTAAACTTACATTTGTGGCTACATTCAAAAATTCCGGAAAACATGTTTGAATTTTCACAGTATTTAGGCTTTTTACTTTTCTTAACCATCCTTACTATAGGGTTTTGGTTGATGTTCTTTTTAGTTGGTTTCGTATCCTATTGGGTAGGTGGAGCAACTTGGGAAGCATACAAAGAGAAAAGAGATAAAAAGAAGCAAGAGCAACAAGCAGTATAATCTGTTTTGTTAAATAAAAAGGACCCGTTTATACGAGTCCTTTTTTTTATGCTTCTTAGTTTTTGAAATTGCATTTTTAATGGATACAAAAAAAACAAGGACTCCTTTTTGGGAGTCCTTATTTTTTTAACCTTGATAGTCGCCTTCGCCATCATTTTGATTTTGTCTAGGTCTTTCTCTTTCGTTTTTCGGTTTGTTGAAACGATACGTAAACGATAAACTAAACTGTCTTTCTCTCCACTGCATTTCACTGTATGAATCTACAATTCCTGGAAGATTGTTTTCCATGATTCTTTTTCTAGAATTGAACACATCACTGATATTAAATGAAAGTGTTCCTTTCTCTTTCATGATGTCTTTACTAAAAGCCAAGTTTGCAGCAAGAACACCCAAACTTCTTCCTTGAGCATTATTTTGTGGACCGTTATAACTAGCATTTGTTTGCCAATCGATTTTGTATGGCAACGTGATTTTAGAGGTTAGTCTAGTAGACCATGATGTAGCTATATTGTCAAAATTTTGAGAGATTTCATTATTGTTAAAGTCGGTATACGTGAAATCGCCTTTTGTTTCATTTCTAAAAAAATTGAAATTCCCATTTAATTTCCACCATTTGTAAGGCGAATAGTTTAAAGTAAACTCAAATCCTGTTCTGAATTCAGTAGCTAAATTGATAGGCGAGCTAATAAGTATAGGCGTACCATTGACAAAGTCACCAGATTCTCTTCTAGCAAATTGAAACGAATCATTTGTTTTGTTTAAATATAGGGAAGTGTTGAATGTTAATTTATCCCATCTTTTGATATAACCAAAATCAATAGCATCAGTAAATGCTGGATCTAAATCAGGATTTCCAACAAAAATATTGATATTACTGGATAAGTTACTGAATGGATTTAAGAATCGGCCTCTAGGTCTTTGAATTCTGCGACTGTAACTTACTGAAGTGCTACTTTTATCTGAAATTTCATAAGTGAAGAAAGCACTAGGGAAAAAATTATTGTATTTTTTAGTATTGAAATCATTCGTAGCTAATTGGTTAATTTCAATATTTGAATCTTCAAAACGCAAGCCAAAAAGGGCTGAGAATTTATTGATTTTCACACCATATTGTGTATAAAGTGCATTTACTTTTTCTTTATATTCTAATGTGTTCGTAAAGTTGTTGTTGATTACTCCGTCATTATCCACTTGGTAATCAGTTAGTAATTTTGAAAAATCACCGCGATATCCTGCTTCAAACTGACTTCCTTTACCAAATGGTAAAACATAATCCATTTGAACTAAATTTCTACTCTGAGTTTGATCATTTCGTGTATTATCAAATGTAACCAAATTTGTTCTAGAGTCATTATCTGTAATTATAGCATTATTGATATCATCATTAGTAGAAAAGGATCCATCAATTGACAATTTGTGTCCGTCTTTTTTGAATTTTTTTATGAAGTTAGTAGCAAATTCTACATTTTCACTATCGCTATTTTCATTATTTACTCGATTGCGAGTGTAATCATAATTAAAACCTGAATCATAATAATCTTGAAAAACGTCATCCCTATTCTTTCCATCGCTTTTACGGTAATTAATAGAATTTGTCCATGATATGGATTTGTTTAAATACCATTCTACACCAAAATTCCCATTGTAGCCTTTATTGTTTCTTTCGTTTTCTCTGGTCTCGTAGATGTAATCTCGAGTTGTATTGTCAGCATTTAAATATCTAGAGTTGGTAAATGCATTTCCGGGATTATTACGATCATTGTAGGCTTGCGTGGTGAAAATATTAAAATTCTCTGATTTATAATTTAAAGTTCCGCTTAAACCGTGATTTTCTGGATAGCCTGTAGAGGCAATAAAGGTTCCATTTAAACCTAAATTTTTACCTTTTTTCAAGATGATGTTTAATAGACCCCCACCACCTTCGGCATCATAACGAGCGGATGGATTGGTAATTACTTCCACTTTTTCAATGGCATCGGCAGGTATAAGGCGTAATGCTTCCGCTATATTTATCGCATTTGATGGTTTTCCATCAATCAGTACTCTAACATTGTCATTCCCACGCAGGCTTATATTTCCCTCAACATCTACTGCAACCGAAGGAATATTATCCAAAACATCACTTACCGTTCCTCCTTTTACCATAAGGTCACTACCTACGTTGTATACTTTTTTATCCAATTTGATTTCAACGGTAGTTTTTTCAGAACGAATAATAACCTCGTTCAATTGATTTACGTCTTCCTCTAAACTAATTAAGCCTAAACTTGTATTGGATTTTAGGTTTTTTTGTTTGATTTCTTTTACTTTGAAAGATATGAATTCAATTTTTATGTCATAAACACCTGGTGTAACCTCGATATCAAATTCTCCTTTTGGATTTGTAATTCCACCCGCAATTGGTTTGGGATTATTAGGAGCCAAAAAAGTAATAGTAGCATATTCTAAAGGTTGATTGCTTATTTTTTCTACCACTCTTCCCGAAATTTTGATTTTTGGGACTGTAGGTGCTTGTTGGGCAAAACTAAAAAGGGTATTAAAAGAGAGAACAAGAAGTAAAATAGATTTTATTTTTTTCATTTCTATAAACATTGGTTAAACAACGTTAGACGTCAAAAGTTGATTTTTGTTTAATGCCCACTGTCATAAAAAAATGTTAAATTTAAATAATTGAATTGTTACGCGATGAACTTGCTGACTTTTTCTAAATCTCGTCCTATAATTGCCTTGTTTCCCTTGACTACAATAGGTCTTTCAATTAGAATTGGATTCGATATCATGGCTAGAATAACTTGTTTGTCATCTAACTTTTGATCTTTATAATTTTCGATCCAAATTTTTTCTTTTTGTCGTACTAAATCAAAAGGTTTTATGTTTAGTTTTTCAATAATGGTAGACAGTTCTTCAAATGAAGGTGGATGTGTTAGGTAGTGGATGACTTTATATTCTAGCTTCGAATTTTGAATAAGTGCTAAACATTGTCTGGATTTTCCGCAGCGGGAATTATGGTATATTTGTAGCATGTAAACTTATATTTTGTTTGTTACGGTTTTTAAAACAAGGAACTGTATCCTGTAACAAAAATAAGGTTTGTTAAACTAATCAGGTATATAATTAAAGTAAAATTCATGTTTATAGAACAAGGTGTAAAGTCAGAAAATAGATTTTGGAAGTATATTTGGGGTTCGGTATTACTCGTTTTAGCTTCACTAATAGGTCAGATGCTATTTGTTGCGGCTTTGTTTTATGAAACATTCACCAATGGCACATCATACCCAACAAATAATGAGGCATTAATGAGGTTTTTTGAGCCTAATGTAACCTTATTTTTGATATTGATTTCATTTGTTTTTATTATGCTAGGAGTTGTTTTAGTAGTACGACATTTACATAATCAAACGCTACTATCTGTAACTACTACTAGAAGTAACGTGGACTGGAATCGAATCTTTTTTTCTTTTTCACTTTGGTCTGCGATTACAATAGTCACAACGTTGTCTTTTTATTTTTATGAACCCAACGACTTTGTAATCAATTTTAAACCAATTCCTTTTGTAATTCTTGTTATTATTGGAACGCTACTTATTCCAGTACAAACCAGTTCTGAAGAATATATTTTCAGAGGATATTTGATGCAGGGTTTTGCTAATTTGTCTAAAAACAAATGGTTTCCTCTTCTCATGACTTCGCTTATTTTTGGTGGGATGCATATCTTTAATCCTGAAGTGGATAAAATTGGCTACATTATATTGGTTTATTATATCGGAACAGGCTTGTTTCTGGGGATTATTACGCTTATGGATGAGGGATTGGAGCTCGCCTTAGGGTTTCACGCTGCTAATAATTTGGTTGGCGCTTTACTCGTCACTTCGGATTGGTCTGCCTTCCAGACACATTCTATTTTTAAAGATGTTTCAGACCCTTCAGCAGGTTTTGATGTTATTCTTCCGGTAATTATTATTTACCCGATACTTTTATTTATCTTTAGTAAAAAATACAACTGGACCAACTGGAAAGAAAAATTAACAGGAAAAATTTAGTATGTTTATTTTTTCAATATCTTAATAAATTACGTAACCATGATCAATACTATAACCTATAATAATGTCCATAATTTATTTAAATTGAATGGATTTCACTTGAACCGAAATGATTTATGCCGAGTAGCTTATAGCTTTATCAAAGAAGGGGAGGAGTTCGAAAAAGCAGTTGGTGATTTTATTCTTGATTGGTTTGATGCTAAGTCCTATCTGGAAATGACTACTTCTGGAACAACAGGAACGCCTAAACTAATCCGAATTGAAAAGCAGGCAATGGTCAATTCAGCGATAGCAACGGGAGATTTTTTCGGTTTAAAACCAGGAGATAAAGCACTACACTGTTTACCTACGAAATACATCGCTGGAAAAATGATGTTTGTAAGAAGCTTTATTTTAGGTCTCGATATTGATTTTGTAGCACCAAGTGCACATCCTTTGCAAGATAATGATTCTAAATATGATTTTGTTGCTATGGTCCCTTTGCAAGCTCAAAATTCTTTATCGGAATTAGAAAACGTAAAAACAGTAATCATTGGTGGTGCAAGAATGAATGATGTACTAGAAAAAGGACTTTCAAAGCTGAAAACAAAAGTGTACGAAACGTATGGTATGACTGAAACAATAACTCATATCGCTGCAAAGCAAATAGGAGAAGAAGCTTTTTCAGTTTTGCCAAATATAAAAATTGCCATTGATGATCGAAATTGCCTTATAATTGATGCTCCTGAAATTTCAAAAGGTTCTATTGTAACCAATGATCTTGTAGCCTTAATTGGAGAGAGTCAGTTTTTGTTTTTAGGACGAATGGATAATATAATAAACAGTGGAGGAATCAAATTGATACCAGAGAAAATTGAAGCTAAATTATCCCACAAGATTCATACTAGATTTTTTGTCACGGGAATTCAAGACACTGATTTAGGTGAGAAATTAGCTTTAATAATAGAGGGTGAAGAGCAAGTTCTAGAAGATACAATTTTTGAAGATTTAGATAAATATGAAAAACCCAAAGAAATTTTTTATGTTGCAAAATTTACAGAAACTGAAAATGGAAAAATAAAACGCAAAGAAATCGTAGAGGGTATTTAAAAAAACTACTTAAGTAGTTGGACTTATTTATTGCCGTACTATAAAAGGAGTGAAATACTATTCAACATAAAAAGTCATGTAAGCATTAAACCTTAAATGACCTTATTATTGCTTAAGTTATCATTCTTACACAAATGAAACTTCAATGACTTATATGGTAAAAAAAAATACGTCATTGTTTTATACTTATTACTTATTTCATTATTTGTAGAAAAAAAGCATCTTTATTTTAACATGCTCCAAAAAGTTAGACACTATTTGGGGCATTTTTTTTTGGTTTTAAAAAGCTAGTTAAAAAACGGTAATTTAGTTTGAATCCAAGACTATTTTCAGCATGGCCATGAGCTAAAAATTGAGTTAAATTCATAGATATACCTATTTTATTTATTTTTGGATTAATAACAAAATACCTGCCCAGATACAGATCCGAACACAAACCGAACTGCTGATCACTTGCATATTCTGACACAAAACCCAGCCCAATCTTTGGATTTTCATCTGAAAGCGCATAACCGATACCCGTTTCTACACCCCAAAACCAATGCGAGTTCATATTAAATTGAATGTTGGGTTTGAGGCAAAATAGACTGAAATTATTGTGACTGGCTCTTTCTGCGAGCGTACTTTCGGCGGTTAGTATTCGTGTATTATTTTTAATGAATCGGTAATCATAGTCAAAACGAATGCCTAGTTCTACTTTTCGGGAAACTATTTTTCCAACTCTAGCGTTTATGCCAATACCCAACCTGTGGGTTCTATACATTTCTATATGTACTGGTAAGGAAGCGTTGATTCCAGATTCAAAATAAACAGATTTCCTTTCATTTGTAGCCTTGGATGGCTCTCCACTAGTTTGGGCAACGATAAACTGACCAAGTAGTAGTGCAGTAGCAAGTAGTAAAACCGAAATCTTTTTCATTTGTCTCTAATTTTAAATTATTAAAATGAATTAGGTTAAGATTTTTTGGGCTTAATATAATAAGAAAAGCTGTTCTGCAAGTACTATACGTAAATTGCAGAACAGCCAAAAATGTACAAAATAATTACATAAGTACTTGAAAATCAGTATTAAACTTGAATAACGCCCAAATTAAATTTCTTTTCGATAGGAGCGTGGTTTGCCGCTTCAATACCCATTGAAATCCATGTACGCGTATCTAAAGGATCGATTATGGCGTCCGTCCACAATCTGGAAGCAGCATAATAAGGGGAAACTTGTTCGTCATATCGGGCCTTTATTTTGTCAAAAAGTGCTTTTTCTTTTTCTTCATCTACTAATTCTCCTTTTGCTTTAAGTGAAGAAGCTTCAATTTGTGCCAATACTTTTGCCGCTTGAGTTCCACCCATAACCGCGAGTTCTGCACTTGGCCACGCAAAAATTAATCTTGGGTCATACGCTTTGCCGCACATGGCATAATTTCCAGCACCATAGGAATTTCCAACAATCACAGTGAATTTTGGAACAACTGAATTACTAACGGCGTTGACCATCTTTGCACCATCTTTTATAATTCCGCCATGTTCGGATTTAGATCCTACCATGAAACCGGTAACATCTTGAACAAAGACCAAAGGAATTTTCTTTTGGTTGCAATTGGCAATAAAACGTGTGGCTTTATCCGCTGAATCGGAATAAATTACACCACCAAACTGCATTTCACCATTCTTTGTTTTTACCACTTTTCGTTGATTAGCCACAATTCCTACTGCCCAACCATCAATCCTGGCATAACCAGTGATGATTGTTTGTCCGTAGCCGTCTTTATACGCTTCAAATTCAGAATTATCAACCAGACGATTGATTATTTCCATCATATCGTATTGTTCATTTCTGGCTTTTGGCAAAACACCATAGATTTCTTTTTCGTCTAATGCTGGTTTTTCCGCTTTAATTCGGCTGTACCCTGCTTTATCAAAATCGCCTATTTTGTCTACAATATTTTTTATTTTATCTAAGGCATCTTTATCATCTTTGGCTTTATAGTCCGTCACGCCCGAAATTTCACAGTGCGTAGTTGCGCCACCTAGTGTTTCGTTATCGATGCTTTCACCAATAGCAGCTTTTACTAAATAGCTTCCAGCTAGAAAAATACTTCCTGTTTTTTCAACAATCAAAGCTTCGTCGCTCATAATAGGTAAATAGGCACCACCGGCAACGCAGCTTCCCATCACGGCAGCAATTTGGGTGATTCCCATACTGCTCATTTGGGCATTGTTTCTGAAGATGCGACCAAAGTGTTCCTTATCTGGAAAAATTTCATCTTGCAAAGGCAAATAAACGCCTGCACTATCCACTAAATAGATAATTGGCAAACGATTTTCCATTGCAATTTCCTGTGCACGTAGATTTTTTTTGGCAGTGATAGGAAACCATGCACCTGCTTTTACAGTAGCATCATTGGCCACCACAATACATTGTTTTCCTCTAATATATCCAATTTTAACTACTACCCCTCCTGAAGGGCATCCTCCATGTTCAGCGTACATTCCTTCTCCAACAAAAGCTCCAATTTCTATACATTTTGCCTTTGGATCCAATAAATAATCGATGCGTTCGCGTGCAGTCATTTTGCCTTCTCCATGTAATTTTTGGATGCGTTTTTCACCGCCTCCCATTTTAACTACGCTCAATTTTTGACGCAAAGCAGAAAGTAAAAGTTTATTGTGGTCTTCGTTTTTGTTGAAGTTTAAATCCATGATGAAATTGTGTTAATAAATGTTTGCGCTAAAATACAAAATCCAATGAAATAAATTTTACTATTTTGTGGGTTTAGAGAGGAAATCGAATATTTGTTTACTATTAAAACAAAAAAACAGAAGCTAACTTCTGTTTTTTTATGAATTTAATAAAAAAGTACCTATTTATTTTTTAGACTCATTTACAAGTCTTTTCAAAATTGCCCATTGTTTCAATGCATCACGAGCTTCTACAGCTGGATAACCTAACATGGTTTTTCCGGCAGGAATATCTCCTGTTACACCAGAACCAGCTCCTACAATGGCTCCATCGCCAATAGTTGTGTGGTCTTTTATGGAAGCGCTTCCGCCTATAATCACACCGTTTCCTAGTGTTACTGAACCAGCAAGACCGCTATTTCCAGCCATAATACAAAATTTACCTAATTTGCTGTTATGGCCTATTTGGACTAAATTATCAATTTTGCAACCATCTCCTAAAATGGTAGAGCTAAATTTCCCTCTGTCAACGCAAGAATTGGCCCCAATTTCTACATTGTTGCCAATAATAACATTACCAATTTGTGGAATTTTTACCAAGCCTCGCTGTGGATCCGGTCGAAAACCAAAACCATCGGCACCGATAGTGGCATTAGGATGTATGATACAATCATTCCCAATATGACATCGTTCCCGAATAACAGTTCCTGACCAAATTACAGTGTTTTTCCCCACTGTAGAATCATCAAGAATGGTAACATTGGGATAAATTGTTGTGTTGTCGCCCAAAACCACATTTGGTCCTATATAACAGCCCGCTCCAATTCTTGCTCCATTGCAAATAGTTGCTGTGAGATCTATCACTGCGGTTGGATGGATGTCAATATTAAATAAAGGCGCTGGAGGTGCAAAAAGTTCTAAAACTTGTGACATTGCTAAATCAGCATTTTTAACTTTTATAAAAGCCCTGTTTTCTCCTGGTTCTATTGCAATATCCTCATTGACAACTGCAACACTAGCTTTAGATGTTGCCCAAAATTTTTCGTATTTTTTGTTTCCAATAAATGAAATTTCAGTAGCACCAGCCATTTCTAATTGTTCTGGAGCGGTAATGTTTTCAGAGGTATTCCCGACAATATTCCCTTGTAGAATCTTATTTATTTCTTGTATTGTAAAGGATTTCATTAGGTATAAATTTGGTTTTGGTATTTAATAATTTTCAAATAAAAGAATTTAGGTCTAATATTCCTAATCCTACTGCTTTCTTTAAAAAAAAAAGACAGTTTTAGCAGTAGAAATTATCAACTTAATTCTACAACGTAAAACAAACCTCAAAGCGTATATTTGCAAAGTATTAATTTTATTGCCCTTATGAGATTTTTTCAAATTAAAATAGCTTTGTTTTTTGTTTTATGTTTTTCCACTTCTGCAAATGCGCAAATTCAAGCGCTTTTCAATAGTAAGACGCAATTAAGGGATTTGACGGAACGTTGGGAATTGGATACCACTTCAACGAGAGGAACTTTTTTGGTTACTCCTTATAAACCAATGTTTGTAATGCCTGTTCGATGGACAAGTAATCCTAATGAAAGACCAATTTCTGGGAATTTAGATCCAGATTATGTAGCTCCTCCAGACATTAATTATAATAATATTGAATCTAAATTTCAATTGAGTTTCAAGACTAAAGTAATGCAGGGTATCTTTTGGGGATATGGTGATTTGTGGGTAGCTTATACGCAAATATCGCATTGGCAAATCTATAATAATGCTCTTTCTAGACCTTTTAGAGAAGTTAATTATGAGCCAGAACTAATCTTGAATGTGCCTGTTAAATTTAATTTCTTGGGTTTTAAAACTCGAATGATTGGAGTCGCTTTAAACCATCAGTCTAATGGTAAAAGTGAGCCTTTTTCAAGAAGTTGGAATAGAGTAATTTTTCATGCTGGACTAGAACGTAAGAACTGGACCATCTATGTACGACCATGGCTTCGAGTGCCTGGTGGGAAAGATGATAATCCAGATATTGCCGAATTTGTAGGACGAGGTGATGTAAACGTAATTTATACTAAAAACGGAAATATACTTTCTTTCGTTGGTAGTCACAATCTTAATTTTAATTCCAAAGCTAGGGGTAATTCGACATTTTCTTGGTCTTATCCTATTAAAAATAATTTAAAAGGGTATTTATTAATCTCTCACGGATACGGAGAAACATTGATTGATTATAATCATTTGCAAACTACCGTCGGTCTTGGTGTTTCATTAATTGAATGGCTTTAGATCTTTAAATGCAGCTACATTTTAGGTATACATTATCCTAAAATTTAAAAAAGGCTCCACTATTTTGATAAAAGATAGTGGAGCCTTTTTAAATAATTTAGGTCTTATTAAAGCGTAATGATTGCATTTTGAGCGATTGCACCTGATTACTCTTCTTTTTGTCCCATCATCATTAGATAGGCTTTCAAGAATTCATCAATTTCACCATTCATAACGCCATCAACATTACTGGTTTCATGACCAGTTCTAACGTCTTTGACTAATTTATAGGGTTGCATCACATAATTTCTGATTTGTGATCCCCATTCTATTTTCATTTTTCCTGCTTCGATATCCGCTCGTTGAGCCTGTTTCTTTTTTAGCTCAATTTCGTATAATTGCGACCGTAACATTTGCATGGCACGCTGTCTATTATCTTGTTGCGAGCGCGTTTCGGAACATTGTATTTGGATTCCAGTTGGTTTATGAAACAATTGTACTTTGGTTTCAACCTTATTTACATTTTGTCCTCCTGCGCCACTAGATCGCGAAGTTGTAATTTCAATGTCGGCAGGATTTATATCAATTTCGATGCTGTCATCCACAAGTGGATACACGTAAACAGAAGCAAACGAAGTATGACGCTTGGCATTACTGTCAAAAGGGGAAATACGCACCAATCGATGTACGCCATTTTCTCCTTTTAAATACCCAAAAGAATAATCGCCTTCAAATTCGAGTGTTACGGTTTTTATTCCCGCAGCTTCACCTTTCTGGAAATTCAGTTCTTTTATTTTATAACCGTACTTTTCGCCCCACATCATGTACATGCGCATGAGCATTTCGGCCCAATCACAGCTTTCAGTTCCACCGGCACCAGCGGTTATTTGCACCACTGCACTCAAAGTATCACCTTCGTCAGAAAGCATGTTCTTGAATTCGATGGCTTCAATATGCGCTTGCGTAGCGCTGTAATGTTCGTCTAATTCCTCACTTGTAAGTTCTCCTTCTTTGTAAAAATCATAGGCCAATTGCAATTCGTCCGTCATTTCGATGGCTTTATTGTAATCTTCAATCCACTTTTTTTTATTTCGAAGATTCTTTACAATGATTTCGGCATCTTTTGCGTTATTCCAAAAGTCGGGTGCAAAAGTCTTCTCTTCTTCGTTTGAAATTTCTATTAATTTGGCATCAACGTCAAAGATACCTCCTCAACGCACCAAGGCGCTCTACAATACCTTTAATCTGTTCGGTAGTTGTCATAAAATTGTATTAATTTAATAGGTCTATTTTTAATATTCATCAAAAATCCCTTTGTGTACTACAATTAGTTTAGTTTTAACGGAACTAGTTGGAATTAACAAACGGTATTGTGTAAATTTGTGGCACAAAAATAGAAAAATTTTACGCAGGGACAAGTCGTGGCTTCTCCTTATCAAAAATAAAAAAATAATATGGAAATAAATTTAGTTAGCGATACAATTACAAAGCCTTCGCGCGAAATGCTGGTATACATGTTAAACGCTGTGGTAGGGGATGATGTTTACAAACAAGATCCCACCGTGATTGAACTTGAAGCCAAAGTTGCTGAAATGTTTGGTATGGAAGCGGGGCTTTTTTTTCCGTCAGGAACGATGGCCAACCAAACTGCTATAAAATTGCACACACAGCCTGGAGAACAATTAATAGCGGATAAATATGCACATGTTTATCATTACGAAGGCGGTGGTGCTTCTTTTAACAGCGGGGTTTCCTGTTGTTTATTGGATGGAAATCGCGGAATGATTACAGCGGAGCAAGTAGCAGGAGCGATTAATGATCCGGAATTTTACCACAGTCCATTAACGAGTTTGGTTTGCGTAGAAAATACCACTAATAAAGGAGGTGGCGCTTGTTATGAACTGGAAGATTTGCAAAAAATAAAGATGGTTTGTGATGCCAATAATTTGAAATTTCACTTGGATGGGGCTCGTATTTGGAATGCTTTGGTTGCTAAAAATCAAGATCCGAAAGCGTTTGGTAAACTCTTTGATACCATTTCAGTTTGTTTGTCTAAGGGTTTGGGAGCTCCTATTGGCTCGGTGTTATTGGCTGATAAAGCTACGATTCATAGAGCTTTGCGAATTCGTAAAATATTAGGAGGCGGAATGCGTCAAGTAGGCTATTTGGCGGCAGCCGGAATTTATGCTTTAGATAACAATATAGAACGCCTTGCTGAAGATCACCGTAGAGCTAAAGAAATTGCCGAAGTATTAAAAAAGTTGAGTTGGGTAGCCTCAGTAGAACCGGTTGAAACTAATATTTTGATTTTTTCACTCGTTCCAAATTGTATCGAGAAGAACTTAATCGAATTGTTGAAACAAAAAAATATTTTAATCAGTTCAATGGGCCACGGAAAACTGCGAATTGTCACACATCTAGATTACAAAGAAGTAATGCACACGTATGTACTAGAAACACTGCAAAAGTTAGTGTAATTCTTTTTGGGAAATTTGTTTAACGTTTAAGGTTTAAAGTTTTTATCACGATCAAAAAACGTTAAACCTTAAACGTTAAACTTTTTATTTAAACAAATCTTCCATTCCAGGAATCATTGGCATATCCATTTTAGTAACGGCATCCAGTTCGCTTTGATTCATATTTGTCGCTTTTTCAATCGCTTTATTCAATACTAAAATCAAATAATCTTCCAGTTGATCTTTATCTTCTAATAGAGTGTCGTCAATAGTGATTGATTTGATAGTTCTGTTAGCTGTCAACGTAACTTTTAATAAACTATCGGTACTTTGTTCGTCAATTAGAACAGTATCTAAACGTTTTTTTGTGTCTTCTATCTTTTGTTGGGTCTCTTTAAGTTTGCCCATCATTCCCATTAAATCCATGTTTTAATTTTTTAAATTAATTTGATTTACAAAATTACTATATTGCATAGTCATAATCAATAAAATATTCATGAAAAATAAACTCATCCTCAGTTGTCTTTGTGTTATTTTTGCAGCATCAAATACTAAAATTAAAGCACAAAAAATGTCAAAAAATATTCCAACTCCAATAGCTAAAATAATTCCAAAAACATTAGAAAAACATGGTGAAAAAAGGCTAGACAATTACTTTTGGTTAAACGATAGAGAGAATCCGGAAGTCATTGATTATTTAAATCAAGAGAACACGTATTATGATGCGATGACTGCGGATACTAAAGGTTTTCAGAAAGATTTATACGAAGAAATGAAAGCCCGCATCAAGGAAGACGATCAATCGGTTCCTTATTTGTACAATGGATATTATTACATCACGCGTTTTGAAACTGGAAAAGACTATCCTATTTATTCCCGAAAAAAAGGGAATCTTGCTGCTACAGAGGAAATTTTGTTCAATTGTAATGAGCTGGCTGAAGGGCATTCGTATTTTCAATTGGGAGGTTTAAGCATAAGTCCAGATAATAAATTTGTAAGTTTTGGCACAGACATAATGGGAAGACGGATTTATACCATACAAATAAAAAATCTCGAAACGGGTGAACTGTTTTCTGAAAAGATTGAAAATGCTACCGGAAGTTCGGTATGGGCGAATGACAATAAGACTATTTTTTACACTAGGCAAGACGAAGTTACCTTGCGATCTGATAAAGTTTTCAAACATAAATTAGCTACAGATGCTGCCAATGATGTATTGGTTTTTAATGAAAAAGATGATACGTTCAACGTTTCCGTTGGGAAAGAAAAATCAAAAAAATACATTGTAATTGCATCAGGAAGCACCTTAACGACGGAGTATAGAACATTAAATTCAGATATGCCAGACGGAGAGTTTAAAGTTTTTCAGCCTAGAGTGCGTGGATTGGAATATAGTATCTCTCATTTTGGAGATTCTTTTTACATTATTACAAATAAGGACAAAGCGACTAATTTTAAGTTGATGAAAACTCCTGAAAATGCTACTGCAAAAGAAAATTGGAAAGATGTAATCGCGCACAGAAAAGATGTTTTACTAGAAGATATTGAAATTTTTAGAAATTATTTGGTCGTTGAAGAACGTTCTAATGGCTTGAATCACATTCGCATCATGCCTTGGAATGGAGAAGGAGAGTACTACTTGCCTTTTGGCAGCGAAACGTACAGCGCAAATACTACAACTAACGTAGATTTTGACACTGATATTTTGCGTTACAGTTATCAATCTTTGGCGACACCATCGTCGGTTATTGATTTTAATATGAAAACTAAGGATAAAGAAATCAAGAAAGAGCAACAAGTTCTTGGTGGCAAATTTGATAAAAATAATTATATCGAAGAGCGTGTTTGGGCTACAGCAACTGATGGAACAAAAGTGCCAATTTCAATGGTTTACCACAAAGGATTGAAAAAAGACGGAAATAATCCGGTATTGCTTTATGCGTATGGTTCGTACGGAGTGACCATGGATGCTTACTTTTCATCTACAAGATTGTCAATTTTGGATCGAGGATTTGTTTTTGCCATAGCGCACATACGTGGTGGCGAGGATTTAGGAAGAGAGTGGTATGAGGACGGTAAATTATTGAAAAAGAAAAATACTTTTACTGATTTTATCGACTGTTCTAAGTTTTTAATCAGGGAGAAATTTACTTCACCACAACATTTATATGCCGAAGGCGGTTCAGCTGGAGGTTTATTGATGGGAGCAGTAGTGAATATGGCGCCTGAATTATACAATGGGGTAATTGCTCAAGTTCCTTTTGTAGATGTAATCACTACGATGCTTGATGATACGATTCCGCTTACAACCGGAGAATATGATGAGTGGGGAAATCCAAACGAGAAAAAATCGTATGATTATATGTTATCCTATTCGCCTTATGATAATGTAAAAGCTCAAAAATATCCTAATATGTTTGTTTCAACCGGACTTCACGATTCTCAGGTGCAGTATTGGGAGCCTGCAAAGTGGGTTGCAAAGCTACGAACTCAAAAAACAAATGATACCGTTTTATATCTTAATACTAATATGGATGCCGGTCACGGTGGCGCTTCTGGTCGATTTGAAGCCCTAAAAGAATTAGCAAAGGAATATAGTTTTTTATTAGATTTAGAAGGAATTAAAAACTAATTAGTTTTTTTTTGTTAGATTTGCAACATTCGTGTTTGATGGAAAATTGCCACGACTAACTATTTTTTTATGAAAAAAGAAATAACTGCTTATAATAATGTCTTAGAATTAATAGGGAATACTCCACTTATTAAGCTAAATAAAGTTACTGAAAATTTAGTAGGAAATTTTTATGCTAAAGTAGAGGCTTTTAATCCAGGACATTCCTCAAAAGATAGAATAGCATTATACATCATTGAAGAAGCAGAGAAGAAAGGTATTTTATCTCCGGGTGATACCATAATTGAAACGACTTCCGGTAACACGGGTTTTAGTTTAGCAATGGTCAGTATCATAAAAGGCTACAACTGCATTCTTGCTGTTAGTTCTAAATCATCTAAAGATAAAATAGACATGCTTCGCAGCTTAGGTGCTAAAGTATATGTTTGTCCGGCACATGTTTCTGCTGATGATGAACGTTCGTATTATAACGTAGCCAAACGTTTGCACGAAGAAACGAAAGGCTCGGTTTATATCAATCAGTATTTTAATGAGTTAAATGTTGATGCGCATTATAAGTCTACCGGACCAGAAATTTGGAAACAAACTAATGGCGCAATTACACACTTGATCGCTTGTAGTGGTACAGGTGGAACTATTTCAGGTACAGCAAAATACCTAAAAGAACAAAATCCAAATATTAGAATTCTTGGCGTTGATGCTTTTGGTTCTGTATTGAAAAAATACCATGAAACCAGAGAATTCGATAATGATGAAATTTATCCATACAGAATAGAAGGTCTTGGAAAAAATTTAATTCCATCAGCTACAGATTTTGATATTATTGATAAGTTTATGAAAGTAACGGATGAGGAAAGCGCTCATGCCGCCCGGGAAATCACTAGAAAAGAAGGTTTATTTGTTGGATATACTTCTGGAGCAGTGATGCAAGCGATAAGACAATATGCAGAAGAAGGAGAATTTGATGAAAACAGTAATGTAATCGCAATTTTCCCGGATCACGGTTCTCGGTATATGAGTAAAGTATTTAGCGATGATTGGATGAACGAACAAGGTTTCTTTGACAGCATCAACGAAGAAGAAGTTCAAAAAATTGAAATGATAAAATAAGTTAAAAATTATAAATGAAAAAGTCCCATTTTTTGCAAATGGGACTTTTTTTTGAACTTTAAGTAAGAACTCTTTTTTATTTAATCTAAAAGTTCAGGATTATTCAGTATCAATTCAATTTTTTTAATAGTAATTGTAATCTGACTCATTTGTAATTCTATATTTCTAAAAAAGAGACTAATGTCTCTATTGACCCAGCTTTCAGAAATTACTCTTGCGCCCAAACTAATTCTTAAAATAGCACTTTCAATTTCAGTAGTATATTTTACATTAACTGCTTGTCCAATATGACATTTTTGAGCCGCAAGTCGAATGATTTCTAAAGAAGAACCTTCAAACTGATCCGATAAATCAGAATTTAATAAAGTATATAATTTTTTTACTTTATCAACAGATAAGACTTCATTGTCTTTAAAAATAAAGAAAGGAAAAATAGTACGTATGTTTCTTATTCCAAATTCTTTACTGCTGTAACTCTTGGTTTTTGTTTCATCACCATAAATAGGCTGCAAAAAAGTAGCCTCTTTTATGGAGTCATCCACAAAATTGCAAAACATCTCAATACCCATATTTCGATATAAAATAGGTGTTTTGTAATACCTGTCCATTTCAACTACAGCGGCATTCCATCGCATGTAGGAACCATAATTATAGCCGTCAGATAATTCATTGGAACAAAACCAAGAAGTCGGCCAATCAGAACGATTATAATATTGGGTTAAGCCTTTGGGTAATGTATTTTTTACAGAATGAATTAATTTATTGACACTTTTAGGTAAAATTAATGCACCGCAGTAAGGAGGACCAGTGAAGAATTTACTTCCCGTAATAGTTACAATATATCCTTTATTTAAATAATTTTGTATGTCTTTTGGATCTAATCTTAGCTGTGATCCATCGACAATTATTTGAATTGATAAGTTTTCAAGAGAATTTAGTTTTTTAATAAATTCGTCGCTCGGAGATTGATACCCCAATTTTGATTGGTCCATCGTATGTAATACAATATGCCTGCCTTGATTTTTGGTCTTAATAACGGCATCTAATACTTCCTGATCTAATTGAGCAGCAGTTTTTAAGGCACCATTTTGATCTCTAAAAGGAATTTGTATTAAATCAACCTCTCTAAAACCCTCAATTTTAGTGTCTTTTTTAATTGGATAATTTAAAGCAGTAGTATTTTCAAAATGACATCCCTTTAAGGCCGCCGCTACACCGCTGCCAGTTTCATCAGAGGCGACCAGAATATGTGTTATTTCTTTATCGGAAATAATTTGCGTTATAGCTGCTATTTGAAGCGAAGAATCAGTTCCTGATGGAGAAAAAATTATTTCACATTCCTCATTTAATTTAAAGATATGTCGCAGGTTATTTTTTAGCAATTCAGAAAACTCAATCGTAGTATTTTGAAAACCTTTTTTCAGACTATTTCTAATCAATATACTTCTCACTTTATCTGTTTTATCAAAAGCAAAATTAGAAACGCTCGAAGCCGTAGAAGAAGCAAAAGTAAATGCATCTGGTCTTGGAAATGGGCGACATCCGTATTTGTTGAGCAAATGAATCTCGTCGATATTCAATCTAAGATCTCCACCAGACATCAACATGTATTCTGTTGGTTTTGCAAGATTTTCGATAATTGCTTTCCAAGATTCTTTGATTTCAGTGTTAGCATTTTTTAAACCATGAAACGATTGGATTTCTTCGTTTATTGAGGAGTATTCAGCATTTAGATCAATATTGTTTTTAATTAAATTAATCAGAACATAATCAAGATTCTCTAATTTTTCTTTATCATCTTTCGGTAATAAATTGTAAAATATTCTGATTACTTCAAGCGCTGCAATATCACATAAAACAACATCTTTTTTCTCCGCGTTCAATGCTTTATACCATAGCTGCCATTCGATTCCATATCGTAAATAGACTAAAGCTAAAATGGGTTTGTCTAAAAAAGAGGAACCAATTATAATTGATTTGTTGGGTACAATTTTGAAAATAGCAGGTTCACTGTTGGACGTGATAATATTGATATTATTTATCTTTGGAACGGTATTAAATCTCTTCAAAATGCGAACTAAATAGTTTACATTTTCTTTTTCAAATAAACTGCTTCTTTTATATTGATTTTCAATTAGAATATTGTTTGTCATATATGTTATAATTTTAAGCGTTCCTTAGAACGATATTCTGTATCTGGAAATCTAGCATACTAACTAAAGTCATTCAACCATGGAGTATCCTTTGTAAAACATTCTCAAAAAAATGATTGTGCTCCCAATAGTTTTATGTTTCGCTTGTTGTTAGGACGTTGCATTTCGCAAAAGTTAGCAAATATAAGAAACTTGGAAGCAGTAAAAAATATTAACAAATACT
Organism: Flavobacterium sandaracinum; assembly: GCF_004349135.1. GTDB lineage: Bacteria > Bacteroidota > Bacteroidia > Flavobacteriales > Flavobacteriaceae > Flavobacterium > Flavobacterium sandaracinum. The sequence goes on from NZ_SMFN01000024.1 coordinate 41,472, forward strand.
CATTTGCTGAATTTTCTGTTTTTAATTAAAGTCTGTTATTTAAAAGTATAGAATCTGTAATTTAAAGGTAAACACGTATTAAAAACAGTATTTTTTAATAATTAACACTGGAAAATTTTATAAAAAAAAACAAAGGCGCGATCCTATAAATCCTAGCAATTATCTGTTTTGTGTCCAAAGTTTGTTTTCAACCGATTTAAAAATAAACTCAAAGAATACTATAAAAACGAAATAAAGAAACAACCTTTTTAATACATAAACTATCAAAAAAAACTCTAGCCTAAGCTAGAGTTTTAAGTATAATGGTAATGAAGTCTATGCCTCTTCCATAGTGTGATACACGTTCATAACGTCATCATCTTCTTCTAGTTTTTCAATTAGCTTTTCGATATCAGCTATTTCCGCTTCTGATAATTTCTTTGTGATCTGCGGAATTCTTTCAAATCCAGAAGAAAGTATTTCTAGGCCTCTGTTTTCTAATTCTTTCTGGATGGTTCCAAAACTACCAAAAGGAGCATATATCAATATACCATCTTCGTCTTCAAAAACTTCTTCAGCACCAAAATCGATTAATTCTAACTCTAATTCTTCAGGATCAATTCCGTTTGCAGGAATTCTGAAGTTGCAAGTATGATCAAACATAAATTCTACAGAACCTTGCGTTCCCATAGTCCCGTTGCATTTGTTAAAATAACTTCTGACATTAGCTACCGTTCTGTTGTTATTATCTGTGGCAGTTTCAACCAAGATTGCAATTCCATGCGGTGCATATCCTTCAAATAAAACTTCTTTATAATTGGCTGTATCTTTGTCTGTAGCTTTTTTTATGGCGCGTTCCACATTTTCTTTAGGCATATTTACTGCCTTAGAGTTTTGGATAACGGCTCTTAATCTAGAGTTGGCATCAGGATTTGGTCCGCCTTCCTTTACAGCCATTACAATATCTTTTCCAATTCTGGTAAATGCTTTGGCCATTGCTGACCAACGTTTCATTTTTCTTCCTTTTCTAAACTCAAACGCTCTTCCCATTTCTATTTCTTATTTTGAACTGCAAAAATACAGTTATTAGTTATTTTTTCAAACGTTTTTGTTAATCAATTGGAACGTGTTTCGAAATAAAATTTGTTCCGGTTACATTCCAGTTATTGATTGCGTTCGAACGCTCTGTATTGAACTTTGTATTCAGTTTGTTGTACGTTCCCACTTCTTTATTCAAGCTATTTACGAGCGTATTAAAATTATCAATTTCTGCTGTAGATCTTGCATTCGCGGCTTTGTCGTCCATAATCTTTTTGCTTTCCTGAAATTTTTGGTTCAGCATCATAAAAGCAACAACTCCTGGTGCAAATTCTAACGCCTCTTTTTTACTAAATTCCAATACTTTTTTGGTAGCATTGACCAACATTAAATCGTTTTTATACGGTTGGAATGTCTTTAGTTTATCTAATCCTTCGTTTGCATATTGTTCCAATGCATTGCTGTTTTGTTGTATGGCATTCAAATCATTTTGAGCAATCGCTTTCATTAAAACGGACTCTGTAAAATTCACTTTAAAAAAGATCAGATACAATTGGGTGTGATTTTCGAAAACCTCGTTCGATATTTTCATTTTTTTGCCCAATTCACTTTTATCTTCACCAATTTGAATTCCATATTTATTCGCAAATATTTTTTGGTTGGCATTCAATTTGTCCACTTCTTCATTGATTTTAGCATTGACTAAATCTCTAGCCATAATAAATGCTTCCATAAAGTCATAGGATTGTTCAGCAACTTCTTGCATGTTTATTATTTTGTCATACTCCTGATTCAGTTGCTTTTCAGAAATTGCCAGATACGCTAGAAGCTGGTTTCTATATTCAACATCACCTTTGTAACCCTCTTTGAGTGCTTCTATTTTTTTAGTAGCGCTTTGTATGCTTTTGACCAATGTTTTTCGAGTTACATCAATTTTACGAGCATTTTTGCTGTGTGCAACAGCCGAGGTATATTTCCAAGTTGTTCGGGAAATAATGTCGGTTTCCTTACTGATATAATTCAAATAGTCAACAGGTGTTTTGAATTCTTGAGCAGTAGCAAAAGTTGTAACAAGCAAAAGTAAGAACAAAGTAAAGGTTGGTTTCATATTTTAAAATTAGTTTATTTGGTTATTGTAGTGTAATCATGGAGTATTGCAATTGCTTCTTCTAGATAGGGACTGTTTTTTAAATTTTTAATTTTATAGGCATTGCTTTCTTGCTGAAAAGTATCGAATTTTAAGTTCTCTAAATCGTACGATGTGTTCGAAAGTGTAAAATCACTTTCACTTTCAACTATTTTTTTGACTTTTTCCCAAAGCGTGTCTATTTCATGTACATCATCAAACACATCTTTAAAAACTAATCGTGTTGGTTTTTTAGGATTGTTATAAAGTGCATTAATCTGTTCATTTGCTGTATTAATTTCACTAAAACGAACATTTGCTTGTACTCTTGTTTGGCTTAATGCTGTTAGTTGTGCGAAATAGGTTCTTGGTAAAGGACTGAATCTTGCCTTTGTAGTAATTACATCATTTTTGAAAGCTGTTTTGTAACTGATTTCGCGGGGAATAACACTGTCAAATAGTACTGGAAGCAAAATATCAGGAATAATCCCTTTTATCTGATGACTTTCACCAGTAATTCTATAAAATTTTTCAATGGTCACTTTTATAAAATCCTGTTGATTTTTCTCGTCTAATGGCAAAATAGATTGCATTGTAGCTTTACCTAATGAGGTGCTCCCAACGATAATTCCGCGATTATAATCTTGGATAGCAGCCGCAAAAAATTCGCTTGCTGAAGCGGAATTCCCATTTATCAGTACTACCAAAGGACCATTGTAAACACTACCGCGGTTAAAATCTTTCAAAATTGTTTGATTGGCTTTGCTGTCCACTAAAACCGATACAGGTCCTATGTCTATGAACATTCCTGCTAATTTGATCGCTTCTTCTATCGAACCACCGCCATTGTTTTGAAGATCTATTACTAGTCCTTTGATGTTTTCTTTTTGAAGTTTTACAATTTCTTTGGCAACATCATCGGCGCAACCTTGAACGGAATTCCCATCAAAATTGGAGTAAAAACTGGGGATATTGATATAGCCAATTTTCGATTCTTTCTCGGCAATATAACTATACACCACATTATCTGTGGCTTTCATCACTTGTTTTCTAAGAAATACAGTCGTTATAGCCCCATTTTTTTTCTGAACGGTTAATTCTATGTCAATATTGGAATCTAAGAAAATCAATTCTCCAATTTTTTCAATGGATGAACAGGAAACGGTATAACTGATTCCTTTGGTATTGGAAACTTCTAGAATAATGTCGTCTTTTTCAAACTTACCAGTCTTTGCAGCAGGTCCGCCAGGAACTATTTCTTGCACAACAATTTCCTCTTTCTCATTAAAACCTACATTTAGTCCTAACGAAAGCGTGCTGGTGGACAAACCCGACATGAAGCTGGATTTTGCAGCCAAAGAAAAATAATTAGAATGCGGGTCAAAATAAGTACAAAATAAATTCAAAAAAGTATTTTGTAATTCACTTTCTATTCGGTCTTTAGTTTCCAAAATGCTGTTTACCTGACATAAATTAGCCTCAAATAACTTTATTTTTGTTGCTTTTTCGAGAGTAGAAAAATTTTGACGTAACGAATCTAAATTTGAACTTAGCTTCGAAATATCTTCCAGAATATCATACCGAATTCTCTTTTTCCAAACGCGTTCTATATCTGTTGCAACTAGATCAAAAGCGAATTTTTTCTTCGAAAATTTTACAGAATCATTGGAATTATAATCAAGTGGTTCGTTTTGTATTTTCTCTAAAACTTTCTTTTTTCTGTTTAAAGCCAAAGTGTAAGCAGCAACAAATTCGTTCATGAACGAACAATTGTTCTGCAATATATAATTGTCCAGTTGGAGTCTGTGTTTACAAAGCTTGTCATATTCAATTTTGGTGAATAAGTTGCGGTTCGAATCCAAAGCATCCAAAAAACCATCAAAAACAAAAACCGATAAACTGTCGTCTACCGGTTTAGGTTGATAATGTACACGTTGTAATAACGCGTTCATTTTAGAAAGTGTCTCACAAGTTTTTGCGTCATTTTGACCAAAAAGTGAAAATGTTGAAAGCAAAAATGCTAGTGAAAGTTTCTTCATTTATTTTTATTTCTTGTAAAAAGGTAGTTTCACCACTTTGGCAGGAACATCATTTTTACGGATTCGGATAAAGATATCGCTCTCCAAAGCACTGTTTTCAACGGTTACATAACCCATTCCAATTCCTTTATTCATTGATGGTGACATAGTTCCCGAAGTTACAATCCCAATAACATTTCCCGTTGCATCTACAATCTCGTAATCGTGTCTTGGTACAGCGCGTTCTTGCATTTCAAAAGCAACCAGTTTTTTAGTGACACCTACTTCTTTTTGTTTTTTCAGATTTTCTGAATTCGTGAATTCTTTATTGAATTTCGTGATCCAACCCAATCCAGCTTCAAGAGGAGATGTAGTATCATTAATATCATTTCCGTACAAACAGAAACCCATTTCTAAACGCAACGTATCACGAGCAGCCAATCCAATTGGTTTAATACCAAAAGCAGCACCCGCTTCAAAAACTTTATTCCATATTTGTTCCACTTCTGAACTTTTACAATAAATTTCAAAACCTCCAGAACCGGTATAACCTGTAGCCGAAATAATTACATTTTCAATTCCAGCAAAATCACCCACTTCAAAATGATAATACGGAATCGCTGATAAATCTTTTGAGGTCAAGGATTGCATGGCTTCAACGGCTTTTGGTCCTTGAATTGCCAATAAAGAATAATCATCGGATAGGTTTTTCATCTCCACACCCAAATCATTTTGGCTCGAAATCCAATTCCAATCCTTGTCAATATTCGATGCATTTACGACTAATAAATACTGTTCGTCTTTCATTTTATATACCAGCAAATCATCTACAATTCCGCCGTCGTTGTTAGGTAAACAAGAATATTGCGCTTTTCCAACCGTTAGTGTTGAAGCATCATTCGAAGTTACTTTCTGGATTAATGCCAATGCATTTGGACCCGTTAGTAAAAATTCCCCCATGTGCGAAACGTCAAAAACACCCACAGCATTTCTAACCGTTTCATGTTCCGCATTCACTCCTTCATATAAAATTGGCATATTGTATCCGGCAAACGGAAGCATTTTTGCTCCCAAACTCTCGTGTATGTGCGTAAGTGCAGTATTTTTCATTGTGTTTTTATGTAAAATTTGAAGTTGCTAATTTATTGCTTTTTTATGGAGTGGCAAAGTCAAAGAGAAATTGATTCAAACGATTTCGAAAATCACAAATCACTTTATTAGATAATTGGTTTTAGGAGCTTTTTACTTCGTCAGTTCGCTTCGCTCGGGTCCAGCTATCCATTGCAAGTCCTCGTCTCGCCAAAAAAGGCTTGACTGTGGGCTTTCCATTTCTATCTGGGCTAGGGTATTTGTCTATTTAATTCCATTCTTCTTTAAAAACTTATTCCCGTTGACTAAACCAAAAAAGACAAATCAAAATGGGTTTGATCTGTCTTTTTTGTCTAAAACCGAACCATCTTAGTACTTAGCCGATACTCCAGTTTTGGGTAATGATTGTTTAATAAATTCTCTAATGTCTTCATTTGCCGTTTCCAAATCTTTTTTTCTTAAATACATCATGTGTCCGCTTCTGTAGCCTTTCCAACTCATTCTGTCTTTTAGTCTTCCGCTTGGATCCATTTGCCACATGTTGTATTTCGAGTTAAAATAATCGCAGGCGCCGTCATAATATCCGGACTGAACCATTACATGCAAATACGGATTTTGTGCCATGGCTTGACGTAGATTTTCTCCGGTTTTATCATTGGAATCATCCCAAGGTCTCACAGATCCAAACATATTGTATTTAAAATCCGTTTTGTAATTCAAATTATTGCGCAAATACATGTTGATGGCAGGTGTAAAAGAGTGGAGCCAAGAAGTGAGTTCTGCATTAAAATCTGGACTGTCTCCAGAATCTTTGCGATCAATTCCTTTATATCGAGAATCCAGTCTTCCCACAGTAAATCCTTTATCACGTAACAATTCTTTCCAAAAGTAATCATAAGGAACATCCAGATTATTTTGCATAACCACTTTTTCCGAAATACCGGAATAACGCGCTATTTTAGTGGCAATCTCTTTTCTTTTTTGCTCGTCAAGTGAGCCACCTTTGCTTAAAGAAGGAAGCAGTTCATTAATGGTAAAATCTTCTACTTCTGGAAGCATATCAGTCAAATCTTTATTCTGTAAATCGGGTGGCAGCATTTTATGATACCAAGCTGTCGCTGCAAAATAGGGTAGTTTCAGTGCCGCTTCAGAAGCGACTCCGCGCGCAATTCCTAATTCTGTTGGCGAAACCAAAATCACACCGTTTAAATACATCCATTCGCTGTTTTGTAATTCTAGCGCCAATCCTGAAACGCGTGTAGTACCATAGCTTTCGCCAATTAGGTATTTTGGCGAAGCCCAGCGATTGGTTCGGGATACAAATCCATTAATCCAGTCGGCAAGGTATTTAATGTCGGCATTTACACCAAAGAATTTTGTAGTTGGTATTTCTTTGCTCGTTGCTCTTGAATACGCGGTATTGACCGGATTTACAAAAACAATATCGGCAACATCCAAAATAGAATAGGGATTTTCTTTGATTCCATAAGGCTGCAAAGGATAACCTTCCTCATCAATATTTAATAAACTAGGGCCGGTGTAAGCAATTTGCATCCAAACGGAAGCTGAACCTGGACCACCGTTAAAGGAAATCACTAGTGGGCGGGAAGCACGATCTTTTATATCGGAGCGTTCATAATAGGTGTAAAACAATCCTGCAATTGCTTTTCCTTCTTCGTCCCAAACGGGCATGGTACCTGTGGTTGCTTTGTAAGAAATTTTTTGCCCTTTGATTGTTGTAGTGTGTTCTGTAACCACATTTTGATCGGGATTGAACACAAGATTTGCGGGAGAAGATTTTTCATCTTTGGCAATCCCTTTTGTTTCTTTTGATTCAGAACCAGTTTGTTGTGCGTAAGAATGATTTATAAATGCAGAGAATACTAATAAAAACAGTTTTTTTTTCATGAGATGGTTAATAGGATTTAGTTTTAGGAACAAAGTTTAAAATACTAATGTATTGTTTTTTAAAACAATGGCAAATACCGTCAGAACATATTTACGATAAATAAAGACAATTTAAAATCTACCTTTGAAAGTATGCAAGTAAATTTTTGCATATATAGATTCCGAAATTTTATTGTAGGATAAAGAATTTTCATTTAAAATGTGTAATTTTAGACAAACAAATCCTACCATGAATACCATTTTTATCGACCAAAAAGAAATTCTAAAACGTTATAAATACATTGATAAACAGACGCATAAAGGCATTCAAGGTCATGCTTTATTAATTGGTGGAAGCTATGGAAAAATAGGTTCCGTTTGTCTTTCTTCCAAAGCTGCACTAAAAACAGGTTGTGGTTTAGTGACTGCTTTTGTTCCCAAATGTGGGTATGAAATTGTTCAAATCAGTATTCCTGAAGTGATGGTTTTGACAGATGTTCAAGAAAAATTCATCTCAAATATTACCTTTGAAATTGTACCGCAAGCAATTGGAATCGGGCCAGGAATAGGACAGGAACGCTACACACAAAAAGCACTTCATGATTTCCTGAAAATCAATACGGCGCCGTTAGTCATGGATGCCGATGCATTGAATATTTTATCCCTAAATAAATCATGGCTTTCTTTATTGGCTCCAAAAACTATTATCACGCCACATCCCAAAGAATTGGAGCGATTGATAGGGACATGGAAGTCGGAGGAAGAAAAATTTGAAAAAACAAAACTCTTTTCGAAGCAATATAATTTGATTGTAGTCATGAAAGGAGCACCAACGCATACTATTGATGGCGAAACAATTTATGAAAATTCCACTGGAAATGCTGCGCTAGCAACGGCAGGAAGTGGGGATGTTTTAACTGGGATGATTACCAGTTTATTGGCCCAATCCTATGAACCCGTGAATGCGGCTATTCTGGGTGTTTATCTTCATGGTTTAACGGCTGATATAGCTTTGCCGGAAACAGGTTATCAGTCTTTTATAGCTTCAAATGTCATCGAGAATATTGGAAAAGCCTATTTGACTTTACAAAATGCTCAGAAATAGCAATAGTAGCTATAAAATCCATCCCACTTATTTGTAAGTTTGTAGCAACGCAAAAAGCGTAATTAAAATTAGATTATGGAAAATAACCCCCATCTAAGAACCGTAAATGTTACCCGATATATCACTCCTTTGCGAGAAGGTGGTTCTTTGCCTGCATTGGCTGAAGCCGATGATGATTTTAAATACGTTTTAAAATTTAAAGGTGCCGGTCATGGCGTAAAAGCCTTAATCGCCGAATTGATTGGCGGAGAAATTGCCCGTGTTTTGAAATTAAAAATTCCAGAATTGGTGTATGCTAATCTGGATGAAGCATTTGGACGCACTGAAGCGGATGAAGAAATTCAAGATTTATTACAAGGCAGTCAAGGACTTAATTTAGCATTACATTTTTTATCAGGAGCCATAAATTATGATCCCGTTGTCACTGTTGTCGATTCAAAATTAGCCTCCCAGGTGGTGTGGTTGGATGCATATATTACTAATGTAGATCGTACGTTTAGAAATACTAATATGCTGATGTGGCATAAGGAATTGTGGCTAATTGATCATGGTGCATGTTTGTATTTTCATCATTCGTGGACCAATTGGGAAAAACAGGCTCAAAGTCCTTTTGCATTGATCAAAGATCATGTATTGCTGCCACAAGCTTCTTTGTTGAAGGAAACCGATGTTTTATTCAAAAATATTTTAACAAAAGAAGTTTTGCAGTCTATTGTTAACCTTATTCCTGAGGAATGGCTCAAGTGGGAAGATAGCGAGGATGCTCCCGAAGCGCTTCGAGCGATCTATCTACGGTTTTTATTAATTCGATTGAACCATTCTGAAATTTTTATAAATGAAGCCCAAAATGCAAGAGAAACACTTATATGAGTACTCCGTAATCCGGGTTGTACCAAGGGTAGAACGCGAAGAATTCCTTAATGTGGGTATTGTTCTTTTTTGTAAAAAAGCAAAATATATAAAGGTAATTTATGCTATAAACGAGTTAAAACTCAAAATTTTTGCAAGTGAATTAGACTTGGAACAACTGCAATTAAATTTAGAAGCGTTTCAAAAAATTGGTAATGGAGCTATAACTGGTGGGCCTATCGCGCAATTTGATATTCCATCCCGTTTTCGTTGGTTAACGGCGCTTCGAAGTTCATCTATTCAAACCTCAAGACCACATCCAGGGTTGAGCGCTGATTTAGAACAAACAACCCAACGCTTATTTGAGGAAATGGTGTTATAAATAAAGGAAAATAAATTGTTAAAAGCCGTTTTGATCTAATACAAGACTTTTACAGTTAACAATAAAATAAAAAATTTATTAATGAAGGCTGTTTAAATGCTTTGCGAGATACTTGCCCATGCTAAAGCTAGCTTGAAGAAGGTAGCCTCCAGTAGGGGCGTCCCAGTCTAACATTTCGCCAATACAATAATATCGTTTCAGTTTTTTTAATTCAAAATGTTCATCCACAGCATTAAGTTGGATACCGCCTACAGTAGATATTGCCTCATTTAATAGTGCTGAACCTATAATTTCGATAGGCAGCTCTTTAATGTTTTGTGCTAATAATGCTGGATTAAGGTAGGTTTCTTTTGAAAGGTACTTTTTCAAGAGTCCAATTTGTACAGGACTTAATTTAACCTCTTTTTGCAGTGTTTCGCTTGTCTTCTTGAAGGTTGATTCTTGGATCTTTTGAAGTACAGCAGTGTAATTTAAAGAAGGCTTTAGATCGATACAAACAACGGCTTTTTGGTATTTTTGAAGTTCTTCACGGATTTGTGGACTCAACGCATATATGGCATTTCCTTCTAATCCAAAATGTGTAATGACCGCTTCGCCTTTTTGGCTTTTATTCAAACAGCTCATGGCAATATTTTTTAGCGGACTGCCTTCGTGTTCAGTAATAAAATCTTTCGGCCAATTTACATGGTAACCGCAATTAGAGGATTGAAACGGTGCTACAGGAATATTTTGCTTTTTAAATAGATCAAGCCATGACCCATCAGAGCCAGTTATTTTCCAACTGCCTCCACCAAGGGCAAAAATAGTATAATCAGATTCTATTTCAGTAGCAGTATTGAAAACGAGAGCGCCTTTCGAGGTCCAGCCCGTCCAAATGTGATTATAACGGATGTCAACAGCCTGTTTTTCAAGAACAGTTACGATTGCGTTCAATACCGTTATGGGTTTAATCCCGATTTCAGGATACACGCGTTTGCTACTGCCTACGTATGTTGGAACGCCAATGGAATCGAGCCAATTTCGAAAATCGTGATTGTCAAATTCATTTAGCGCTTCACGTAAAAAATGCGCGGGAGTATATCGTGCTATAAGTTCCTTGATGGATTCTGAATGAGTTAGATTAAAACCTCCTTTTCCAGCCACCAGAAATTTTCTTCCTACTGTTTTGTTTTTCTCATATAAAGTGACCTTAAATTTTTTGCAATCGAGCGATGCAGCGAGTATAAGTGCTGCGGGACCTCCTCCAATAATTGAAACTGATTTCTTCACGCAGCAAAAATAGGGTTTGTTTTGGCGTTTAACACGGAATCTTTTTTAAATAACTTTAAGGTAGTCAAATACTGGATTTAAATTGTGGTGCTAAAAAGTAGCTAGAAATAGTTGAAAAAGAAGTTTCGATTATAACTTGGGCGTTTCCCTCTATAAAAGAGAGGCTATTATCTAAATGGGTAGTAGCCTCTTTTTTATAAAGGGCCGGGCTATTCGCTGCAAGTCCTCGTCAAGTTGCGTTACACTTCACTTGGCTGCGGGCTTTTTGCTACTATCCCTAACGCGGGGAGTTGTATAATTGATTTAGAATTCGGTGTACCTTATATATATAGGTAGGTATAGAATGTCTTAATACAATGAGAACCGCAATAAACAAACAAGGAACAACTGCCCAAGCGATAAAAAACCCGAACCTATCTTAGATGATATTGTACTCAAGGATATAAAATCAGTATTAATCTTATCTGTGATGCTAACAAAGCGACTCAGAAAACCAATAAATATCTAAAAGGAGTCACACATCCAATCGCTGCTAGCGTGATATAATGACAAAAAAACTAGATTTTGGTCCTTTTAGCATGCTTAGCTTTGGAAAGGGAGAGGGAAGCATAAAAAACTTTTACTTTCAAAATTCACGGTTTCAGCGAGTTAAAGTTAAAGTTAAGAAAAGGATAAAAAAAGAGTTTAAAAAAGCTTGAATAACCCAATAAAGGAGTTAGTTTTGCACCCGCAACAACGGCAAACGTTCTTTTAAATACTGGCAAGCACATTAAATTAAGGTAGAAAATTTTTTTTCTAAAAACATTTAAAAAAGCTTGTGAGATTAGAAAACGGATGTTACCTTTGCACCCCGCAAAAGCGCAAAGTTCTTTGAGAGACTGGTAAGAAAAGATAAAGAAAAGAGGATTTAAATCTTCAA
>NZ_SMFN01000025.1 GCF_004349135.1 Flavobacterium sandaracinum
AACCCAAAACAAAATAATTGAACAATTAAAAACCTTAATCCTATGTTTCAGGAATCAAATATTTAGTCAAAAAATAAGATTTAAAAATGAGAATGGAACTGATTTTCCGGAATGGAATGAAGTAAAAATAGGAGAAATATTAAAAATTGGTAGCGGTAAAGACTATAAACATTTGCAACCGGGTAATATTCCTGTATTCGGAACTGGGGGGTTTATGACCTTGGTTAATGATTATATTTATAATGGTGAAACGGTTTGTGTAGGAAGAAAGGGAACTATTGACAAGCCGATGTATCACAATGGTAAGATCTGGACTGTAGATACTTTATTTTATACGCATTCTTTTCAATCTTGTATTCCAAAATTTATTTTTCATCTTTTTCGAACAATTAATTGGTTGGAATATAATGAGGCATCTGGTGTCCCAAGTCTATCAAAAACTACTATAGAAAAAATAAAAGTACAGATTCCTTCTTTGGAGGAACAGCATGTAATATCAAGATTCCTTTCTGCAATTGACAAAAAAATCCAAATCGAAAAAACAATTTTAGAGCAACTTGAAAAGCAAAAGAAATATCTGTTGAAGGAAATGTTTATTTAAAGACCTATACAAACAAATTTTGCAGTAAAAACTTTTTCTGCTGTTCTAATTTTTGCAGAAATCGTGTTTCAATATCTATTTTAGAATCGATGGATGAAAGAAAATTAGTGATTTTAATCTGTTCTTCAATACAAGGAATGGAGAAAGAAATATTGGACAATCTAACCGCTGAGATACTCAAAACTTTGGATCCTTGTGATTCTTTTTGAATTTGAGTTCTTATTCTATCCGATTTAAATAAATATCCACAAAAACCAATTGAAAAAGTGTTGCTAATCGGTCGAGCTAAAATTGTATGTAGCCCTGCTAGTAATTTTTGATTATTTAAATTAACAATCTCAATACTTTTCCCTACATCAATTAAATCTTCCGATGCGTCTGCAAATATCATATCACCAATCGCACAATAATTCTCTTCATTTATCTTATTAATGTTTACATCAGGGTTTATATATGGGACTTCTTCTTTTTCTATATCAAAGAGAGTTTGAAATCTTGTATGAATATCACCATAATGAATATTTTTCACTTTCCCATTTTTATGGTTCAGTTGTTCTCTAGAAAATGAGTTGGTAATTTTAAAGGAAAACAATTCCTTTATCTTTTTTTCCTCCCAATCTGGAAAGTTATTATTATTATTATTATGTCTTCCATCAAAACTAAGCTGTTGATTAAATATCTTTTTAATCAATATTTTCTTTGATAATTTTAAACCCTCAATTATTTTGTTTTGGGTTAAAGAACTTTATGCTTCTAATACTTTCAAAATTTAATCCTTCTCGACCGCTTCCTGTCTGCAGACTAGTAAAAATTGTTTGGCCTTTACTCGAGGAAAATAATGGTTGTAAGAACTTTGGAGTATATTGCTTATTTAATCTTATAATGCAGACATGTTGGTTAACATTTCCACTTTTAAAGTTATTGGGAACTACACAGCTTCTCCCCAATGAGCGCCAGTTATATTAAGAAGTATATCATTAGCTTGAACGATGCTATTTTTCATTTGCTCATTTACCAATTCTGGAATAAATACAGAATTTTCTAATTCTAACTTGTCATTATTTACATTTTGACTACGTATGAAAAGTACACCTTCTTTTGTATAAATAGCTTCACCTCCTAATGGGGTCTTTCCACTATTTACTTTGTCCACAACTTCTCCCAACTTTTTCGCTTCCCACTCCTCAGTAAACCCTGGAAATCTCAAATTAGGAACACCCTGGAAATCTCAAATTAGGAACCTTAGTGATATTAAAATCCTCAATTCTTTATTTCTTTCCTTTGGAATTCATAAAAATTAATAACAATGAATGACCAAAAACAAATTTTAGAGGTAATTGACCTATGGAGAACAAACAAAAAACAGTATGTAAAAAAATCAAGTTTTTCTGCTTATACACTCTTAATCGAAAATCACATACTGCCCATATTTGGTAATAAATATTCGATTGAGGAAACAGAAGTGCAGGCTTTCGTATTTCAGAAATTGGAATCAGGTTTAAGTCAAAAAACAATCAAGGATATTTTAATCGTTCTAAAAATGATTCTAAAGTATGGTGCTAAACACAAATGGGTGGATTATAGTCCATTTGAAATACAGTTCCCAACAGAGCGAGAAAAATACACAATTGAAGTTTTAAACCGTTCAGATCAGAAAAAAATTATGAATTATATACAAGAGCATTTTACATTTCGAAATTTAGGAGTTTATATTTGCTTGAGTTCTGGTATGCGTATAGGAGAAGTTTGCGCCCTTACCTGGGAAGATGTAGATACAGAAAATGGTGTTATCAGCATTAAAAGAACTATCCAGCGTATTTATGTAATAGAAGATGGAACCAGAAAAACAGAACTCATTTTAGACACACCAAAAACAAAAAATTCTATACGTGAAATTCCAATAAGCAAAGATTTATTAAGAATACTCAAACCATTTAAAAAAATTGTTAACCCATCGTTTTTTGTTTTAACCAACGATGCAAAGCCAACTGAGCCCAGAACTTATCGCAGTTATTATAAAAACCTAATGGAACATTTGAAGATGCCAGACCTGAAGTTTCATGGGCTGAGACACAGTTTCGCAACCAGATGTATTGAAAGTAATTGCGATTACAAAACTGTAAGCGTTCTTTTAGGACATTCCAATATTAGCACGACCTTAAATCTCTATGTTCATCCCAATATGGAACAAAAAAAGAAAGCTATTGAACAAATGTTTAAAGCTTTGAAGTAAACTTTAGATTATGAATTAGGAGAAATGAAAGAAACCTCTTTTATTTGTTAAATTTGCTATATTAAGCTAACATAACAACTCCTAATTCATAATTATTTTGAGCAAACAGTCTGAACAAATTTTAGAGGAACAACTTGTAGGACAATTACAAAAATTGGGGTATAAGTATATTGATATTAAAAGTGAAAGAGAGTTATTGCTAAACTTGAAAATGCAACTTGAAAAGCATAATAACATTTTATTTAGCGAAGCTGAATTTGAAAAAGTATTAAACATTGTCAACAAAGGATCAGTATTTGAAAAAGCCAAGATATTACGTGAAACGAAGCATCATATCTTAAGAGATAATGGAGAGAACCTCTATTTTGAATTTCTAAACATAGAACATTGGTGCCAAAATGAATATCAGGTTACAAATCAGATTACACAGGAAGGTAAATACGAAAATCGGTATGATGTAACCTTGCTAATTAATGGATTACCATTAGTGCAGATAGAACTGAAGCGTAGAGGGTTGGAAATGAAAGAAGCTTTCAACCAAATCAATCGCTATCAAAAACATAGTTTTGGAGCAGGAAAAGGGCTATTTCATTTTGTCCAACTTTTTATAATCAGCAATGGTGTAAATACCAAGTATTTCAGTAATTTCGGTACACATAAACAGGAATATCTTCAAACTTTTCATTGGACAGACGAGAAAAATAATCCTCTTAATAACATTCTGAACGGTTTTACTGATACTTTCTTAGAGCCCTGTCATATCAGTAAAATGATATGTAAATATATTGTACTTAACGAAACTGATAAAAGGTTAATGATACTTCGTCCATATCAATATTATGCCGTGGAAAGTATTATCAAAAAAGTTACCGAAAACGAAATATTAAATGGATATAATGTAGAGAAAAACGGATATATCTGGCATACCACAGGAAGTGGAAAAACCTTAACAAGTTTCAAAGCCAGCCAAATTTTATCAAAAATCACAGCTATTAAAAAAGTAGTTTTTGTAGTAGATAGAAAGGATTTGGATTATCAAACAAATAAGGAATACGATAGCTTTAGCAAAGGCTCAGTAAGCTCAGCAACCAACACAGATGATCTTATCAGGAAATTCAATGATCCGAATGCAAAAATTATTGTTACAACGATTCAAAAGCTTAATAATGCAATTTCAGGGCGGAATTTAGCTAAAATGAAAGACCTTAAGAACGAAAGAATGGTATTTATATTTGATGAATGTCATCGTTCACAATTTGGTGATACGCACCAAAATATTGTTAGCTATTTTGAAAATATTCAATTATTTGGCTTTACAGGCACACCAATTTTAGCTGAGAATGCCAATGGAGAAAAAACCACAGCTAGCTTATTTGGCAAATGCCTTCACAAATATGTAATTACAGATGCTATTAGAGATGAAAATGTTTTAAGATTCTCAATTGAATATATTCAAACTTTCAAGAAAAAAGATAATATAATTGATTTGAAAGTTGAAAAAATTAATGAAGCTGAAGTTTTTGAAGCTCCTGAACGTAAAGAAGCGATAGTTGATTATATCATTCAACATCACGATCAGAAAACACAATCCAAAAAATTCTGTGCGATGATGTGTGTTCAAGATATTGATGCCGTTATTGAATACTATGAAATTTTTAAACGTAAAAAACTGAATGGTGAACATAATTTAAAAATAGCAACTATTTTTAGTTATGCCCAAAACGAGGAAGAGATGGAGGATCAATTAGCCAGTCGACTGAATATTGCCGCTGAGCCACAAGAACTGTATGGTTTGAAACCACATCGCAGAGAATTATTGGAAACCTATGTGCAAGATTTCAACGAACTATTTGGAATGGCAGAAAATATTAAGGACAGTGAAGGCTTTTACAATTATTATAATGCTGTAGCCAGAAAATCAAAACATCCTAAACATGAAACGGATATTTTATTAGTCGCTAATATGTTTTTAACGGGTTATGATAGTAAAAACCTAAATACATTATATGTTGACAAGAACCTACAATACCATGGACTAATTCAAGCTTTTAGCCGTACCAATCGCACATTAGACAAAAACAAGACACAGGGAAATATTGTATGCTTTCGAAATCTGAAAGATAAAACAGATGAAGCAATTGCCTTATTTAGTAACAAGGAGGCAATTGACGAAATTATTGTTGAACCTTATGAAGTTTATACAGAAAAATTCAATGAAGTAACTCAAAAATTATTAGAAATTGTTCCTCAGATTAGTGCAGTAGATAATCTATATACTGAAGAAGATAATCTACAGTTTATTTTGACATTCAGGGCACTTATCCGCTTACACAAAAAAATGAGTCATTATTCCGAATTTACTTGGAATGATTTACAAATAGAAGAACAGCTATTTGCAGATTACACCAGTAAGTATCTGGATTTGAAAGATAAACTTAGCAACAGTACTTTCATAGAAAAAACATCTATTTTAAACGACATTGACTTCGAATTGGAGTTGATTAGACGCGATACAATCAATGTTACCTACATTATTCAACTATTAATTAAGTTTAAATTAAAACACAGTTCAAAAGATAAAGAAAGTATTGAAAAGGAGATCACAAACTTATTGAATACCGAAGTGTCATTAAGAAGTAAAAGAGAACTGATTGAGAAATTTATTCAAGAAAGTCTACCTCACATTGAGGATACAGATATTATTTCCGAAGAATTTGAAAAATTCTGGAATGAAGAACAAGAAAAAGCACTCCAAGATTTGGTGAAAGCAGAAAACCTTTCTGAAGAAAAAACAGAAAAACTTATAGAAAATTATCTTTTTACCGAACGTGAACCCTTAAGAAAAGAAATTTTAGACCTTCGCATAGAGGGAAGGCCTAGCGTTCTAAAATCTAAAGAAGTAGGTGACCGAATATTGAATAAAATTTTAGATTTCGTAGATACTTTTGTTAATGGTATATCTGGATTGTAATATCGAACAAAATTGTAATACCATATCGCATTAATTTTTTGCTGTAGAAATCGAAGAATATTTAAACATAAATCATGATCATATAAAAAAATGGGGCAATTACTATGACAATTGAGGAAAGGATTTACAAAGAACTATTACACGAACCTGCATCAATTTGGTTTATCAATGATGATTTTGGTGCGAAGGTCATGGTAAAGATAACTTCGCCTCTTATAAAATCAATAATGAAAGGTTGTGTCATTGAATTTCTATTCGGCAAGGACTGCTTACATCAACCAGCAATATTTCATTCGGGATTACGAATTTATGACGATCCCATAAATTATGCTGCAGTTATAGGGACAGCACGTTTCCCCGACGAGCATAACTCTCTTGCTGCAATCATGAACCGTAGCTTTACGCACATTCATTTTCATAATGAACTTAGCATTTGCGTTGCAACTGCAAAGCTCTCATTCAGCATTGCCGACCAGTTGCGAGTACTAAATCTACAAAGCAATCCCGAAAGTCTGTACTGCGGTAAATTTGATGAAAGAATTTCTCGTTCGCTGGATTGTTTTGACCACAGTATTAAAATGGAAAGTCAACACAAAAATGTGTACGAAATAGAAACCATTGCAATCGAGGGAAAACTACAGGACTGGATTATTATGAAAAATACAGTCATCGGATTTAACGAAACAAACCATGTAACGGTTGATGATAAAGATGAAGGGAGCATTCTCGAAAAAGAAGTAACAATCATTCTTGATGATCTTTTTAAACAAAAGCTATTCTTGAATCCACAAATTGCACGCACTAAAGGTTATCGTGAATTAACTGATGTTCTTGCAATTTCTGATAATGGTATTTTTTTAATAGAAAGTAAGGCACTCGGGGTCATAGACAGTCCTTCTAATAAAGCAATGGAGAAGAAGGTTAAGGGTCTGCAAAAGCAAATCTCCACAGGAATTGACCAGCTTGTCGGGGCTTCGAAAAAAATCACAGCCAACACAACAATATATGATAAGCATTTGGAGGAAATTATTTTTGACAAAGCTCCTTTTCTTCATTGCATTGTTTTGGTTTCTGAATTATTCCCTTTTGGTGATTGGAAGGAAATAGAATATAAGATATTTAATGCAATGACCGAAAACAGAATATATCTTAACGTCATCGATTTACGCGAATTTATGCAGTATATAGGTCACGCGCGAGGAAGTAATGACCGCCTCAATCTAATGCTTATTGAAAGGGTTGAAGCCTTTGTGAGAAATGAGAATATTCACATGAAGCTCAATATTGTTGATAAATAGGATTTGAAGTTGTCTTTAAAACTATATAGTCGACTTTAAACTAGAGAAATAATCTATAATATTTTTTTGTCAGCTCTCATTTCATATAACATTTTAAAGCAAAAACCACTAATACTGCTCTTTTCTTCAAATGTCAATGTATTAGAAATAACATTATTTGAATTTGCTGTATCAACAATTCTGATGAATTGAATATTTCGTGCAATAAAATAAATTACATTGGTTAAACACTTAGAAGCTGGAGATGTTCTAGTAAAAGGCTCAAATTTTTGTATATCAAGGTTCTCGTTTATTAGCATTTAAAAGTGTGACCATGATTGGATTTGAACCAAATTAATTTCATTTAGAACTTACTCAATTTCTTCAAGTCCTGCATAAAATGGTTCGTAAACGGTACCGTATGGACCACCATTAAATTTAAAAAACTTGTAAACCTTTAGTTTTACTGACTTTTTTATGGTTCGACTATTTTTTTTAATTTTTTTAAAAATATATAATATACTCATAATTAGACATGTAAAGATTCTGTACCCGATGAGTTATCAAATTAAATTCTATAACAAATACTATCTTGGCCCAAAGGGATAATTTATATATTTGATTTCGGTTAATATACAACCAGTTATTAAATCCAAATAGCAAAGAATAAATCAACTCCGTGTATACATTGTAAAATTCGCACCATTGGTGCAAAAAATGAATACGGTTTTGTAATTCCCAAAATGAAAAATTAATACTTTTTCTTAAAACAAAAAATATTAATATTTAGATATGGTCATAACTTAGTAAACTTTTTCTATTTTTGTAAAAATTAATTCTCTGAAAAAAACAATAGCCATATTATTCCTTTCCATATTTTTGTGTGCCAACACAGAAGTAGGGCAATTATTGAAACTATCCAACTTAGCAGAACACTTTACAGAACATCACGATCAAGATGAGGATAAGCACGGGATTTCTTTTTTAGATTTTATAGCTATTCATTATAATGATAGCCAACATCATTCTAATCAGGAAAAAGACAATCATCAAAATTTACCTTTTAAGACTATTAACCAATCTGTTAATAATGTCCTTGCCTTTGAAAACATAATCGAGTTTTCATTTCGTCAGCCAAATATTATTTCTGTAAAGAGTTCAGTTCCATTTACTCCTGAATTTTACAATTCCGATGTTTTTGCATGCATCTGGCTTCCACCCAAATTGAGCTAAATTAATTTTTCAATGCTTAATTAATGATATTTTGAATATTTCTAATTAAGTATTAAAAGTACTTCGCTATATAAGTATAGCGGATTTTTCTGTGAATCAATTTCACTAACATTCTGTATTAAAAAAACAAGTTTTTAGTGTGTTAATGCATCCGAATAACTAAAATCATTTTTTAGGGGTATACGCTATGAATTGACTTTTTAGTACTGTCTAAGACATACTCAATTACTTTTAACACTTCAACATCAAAGATGAAAATAATTAGATCCATTGCAGCTGCGATACTGTTAACTATTGCAGGCACAACAATTTCACAGGCACAAGTAAGCACTAATACTGTCAAAACGCCGCACGGTGGAATAATACAAAATTCAGGCGACTACAAAATAGAAATGGTCGAAAGAGAAAACAATATTAGTTTTTACGTACTCAATGCAAAAGGAAAAACAGTTTCAAATAAAAAAATTACTGGATCGGTTGTTTTTGAATTTTTCAATAAAACAAAAGCAACTAATCCAGTTTCTTTGGACACCAACAATTCTTTATTTGTCTATGTTCCTAAAGCAAATATATATGCTTATTGTACAATTAAATTACTAGTAAATGGAAAAACAATCTCTTCTAAATTTAGAAACAGCGAAGTTTCTGAACAAGATATTAATCATGGACATCAACATTAATTCAATTTTATTATTCTTTATAAACCCAATTTAAATTTACAATTATGAAAAAAATTTTAATCGTAGCAACGATCGCAATCGGAATGTTTACTTCTTGCAACAAAAAAGCAGATAACGAAACTAAAAACACTGAAGTTCAAACTACGGAAACCACAGAACAGGTGCAAGTAATGACAGATACTACTAACCAAAAAAGTATGGATAGTATTAATCAAGTGGAGCAAGACAAAGTTGATGCGGCTCACGGACACACGCATTAATATAATTTAACAGGCTGCTTCTCTTCCGAAAATTTCAGGAGAGAAGTAGTTTTTAAAAGAAAATAAAAATGAATTCAAAAAAAATAATATTTCTTGTTTTACTTTTTTTTGTTGGCATCACAGGCGTTTTTGCTCATGGTGTCGATGAAAATACACAAACTTTTTTGTCAGGAAATGATGGTGTTGCTTTTGGTCCGTTTCTTTACATTGGTGCAAAACACATGCTTACGGGTTACGATCATTTACTTTTTTTAGTTGGCGTTATCTTTTTCCTCTATCGCCCTAAAGAAGTACTGCTTTATGTAAGTTTCTTCACGATTGGTCATAGTGCAACATTGTTGTTTGGCGTTATGAGTAATATATCAATCAATGCGTATTTAATTGATGCCATCATTGCACTTTCAATAGTGTATAAAGGTTTTGATAATTTAGGTGGTTTCAAGAGATTTTTCGGAACGCAACCCAATACAAAAGCAGCTGTTTTGATTTTCGGATTGTTTCATGGCTTCGGGCTTGCTAGCAAATTGCAAGACTTCAAATTTGAAAAAGAAGGATTGTTTACCAATCTGCTTGGGTTCAATATTGGTGTAGAAATTGGTCAGTTCATAGCATTAACTTTTGTGCTAATTCTGATTACTTTATGGCGCAGACATTCCAGCTTTATGAAATTTTCAACAATAACAAATACGCTGCTTATGGCGGCTGGATTTACATTAATCGGATATCAGTTAACAGGTTATTTTACATCTTAAAAAATTAAAAAATGTCAGAAATAAATCATCAAACAGTAGAAAAAAAACAAATTATCAAAGCTGTTATCTTCGCTTTAGTACTTTCAGTAATAATTTTAGTAAGCGCAGTTTTACCTGCTGAATATGGAATAGATCCAATAGGAACAGGCAAATTGTTTGGGTTCAGCAAACTTCATGTTCCAGAAAATGCGGAAGAAAATCAGCAGGAAACAACGACTCAAAAAGTATTTCCTTTAATAAAAATGGAAAAAGCAGGTTCAGGACCAGAAGTAAAAAGACCAGTCGAGGCAGATAACCCTGCACCTGAAAAACAATTTGCAGAAAGAGAAGATACTATTGAAGTTATCGTTCCAGCAGGAAAAGGCATTGAATATAAAATTTATATGCTGAAATACGGTAAAATGAAATACGAATGGACGACTAATAAAGGAATCGTTTATTTTGACTTTCACGGCGAAGTGAAACAAGCAAAAGAAGTTAATGATGTCTATTTTGAAAGTTATACGCTTGCCTATTCCAATAATATGGTAGGGACTTTCTACGCACCTTATGAGGGAAAACATGGTTGGTTTTTCAGAAACAATGAAAAAAAAGACATTATAGTTACTATAAAATTAAAAGGCCAGTATTCAATATAAGTAGTGAACATTCATTAATTCTAAAATTATGCTGAATAAAATCATAGAATTTTCAATCAAAAATAAGCTGATCGTTGGCCTTTTCATTGTGGCTCTCATAGGATATGGGAGTTATCAATTTACCAAATTACCAATCGATGCCGTTCCTGATATTACAGATAATCAAGTTCAGGTAATCACATCAGCACCATCGTTGGGCGCAACTGATATTGAACGATTGATTACGTTTCCAATAGAACAAGCCAACAGTAATATTCCCGGACTAAAAGAAATTCGAAGTTTTTCTCGTTTTGGCTTATCAGTGGTAACGATTGTTTTTAATGATGATACTGATGTCTATTGGGCAAGACAACAAGTAACAGAACGATTAAGTGCGGTTAAAGACCAAATCCCCAAAGATATTGGCGATCCATTTCTTGCACCAGTAACGACTGGACTAGGTGAAATTTACCAGTATGCTGTTCGAACCAAACCAGGTTACGAGAAAAAATACGATGTAACCGAACTGAGAACCATTCAGGATTGGATTGTTCGCCGTCAATTATTAAGCGTTGAAGGTGTTGCAGAAGTAAGTAGTTTCGGTGGAAAATTGAAACAATTTGAAATTGCCATTGATCCCAATAAATTACAATCGTATAATATTACGATTGCTGATGTTTTTTCTGCTTTAGAAAAAAATAATCAAAATACAGGTGGTGCTTACATCGAAAAAGGACCTAAAGTTTTATACATCCGCAGTGAAGGGTTAATTAGTACCATCGATAATATAAAAGATATTGCTATTACAAACACGAATAGTGGTAGTCCTTTATTTATTCGGGATGTAGCTGATGTTCGAATTGGGAATGCTATTCGTTACGGGGCAATGACTTTTAATAAAAAAGGAGTGCAATCTGGCGAAGTTTCGGGTGCGGTAGTGATGATGTTAAAGGGAGCCAACAGTAATGTGGTTATCAAAAAAATTAAAGAACGTATTGAGCAAATCCAGAAAACCTTACCTGAAGGTGTTGTTGTTGAACCATTTTTAGACCGAACAAAAATGGTAAATAATTCCATTTCAACGGTAGGTACAAACTTATTGGAAGGAGCATTAATTGTACTTTTTGTTCTTATTTTCTTTCTAGGAAATTTAAGAGCAGGATTAATTGTAGCATCGGTTATTCCACTGGCAATGTTAATTGCAGTCATATTGATGAATATTTTTGGGGTGAGCGGTAATTTAATGAGTTTAGGAGCATTAGATTTTGGATTAATTGTAGATGGAGCCGTTATTATTGTTGAAGCGTGTTTGTTTAGTTTACACAGCAGGAAAGCTTCTCAAATCTCACAGCAAGAAATGGATAACACCGTATTGAAAACGTCAATAAAAATGCGTAATGTGTCCGTTTTTGGAGAGTTGATTATATTAATCGTGTACATTCCCATATTTACTTTGCGAGGTATTGAAGGAAAAATGTTTTTGCCGATGGCACAAACAATTGCGTTTGCTCTATTTGGTGCTTTTATATTGTCACTGACTTATGTTCCGATGATGACCGCTTTATTTTTGAATAAAAACATAACCCATAAAAAAACTTTTTCAGACAGAATGATGGAAAAACTAGAAAATTTCTATCAACCTATTCTGAACAAAGCACTGGGTATTCCACGAATAATTATCGGTGTAACTTTGGGTTTATTTGTTTTAGCGTTGATTACACTTTCGTTTATGGGCGGCGAATTTATGCCCTCATTAGAAGAAGGAGATTTTGCTGTTGAAACAAGGGTTTTACCGGGAAGTAATTTGCAAACTTCGATGACAGCTATTTCGCAGGGCGCAAAAATACTAATAGAAAAATTCCCCGAAGTGGAGAAAATTGTTGGTAAAACTGGAAGCAGTGAAGTACCTACAGATCCAATGCCTATTGATGCCAGCGATATGATGATTATTTTAAAAGACAAAAGCGAATGGACTTCTGCTAAAACTTTTGATGAATTGTCAGAAAAAATGGCAAAAGAATTAGAAGCTGTTCCAGGGGTTTCCTATGGTTTTCAATATCCAGTGCAAATGCGTTTTAATGAATTAATGACGGGTGCAAGACAAGACGTAGTTTGTAAAATATTTGGAGAAAATCTAGACACATTAGCTTTGTATGCTAATAAGCTGGGTAAAATTGTGAATACGGTCGAGGGTACTTCCGATCTTTATATAGAAACCGTTACCGGAATGCCTCAAGTAGTAATTGACTACAATCGGGCAGCAATAGCGCAATATGGATTGAATATTGAAGATATTAATCGAATAGTAAACACCGCTTTTGCAGGACAAAGTACAGGTGTCATATACGAAGGCGAAAAAAGATTTGATTTAGTAGTTCGTCTGGAAGGCGAAAAACGTCAGGATTTGGCAGATGTTCAAAATTTATTAATACCAACACCAAATGGTTTTCAAATTCCGTTATCTCAATTAGCAAAAGTTGAAATTACCGAAGGGCCAAATCAGATACAAAGAGAAGATGCTAAACGTAGAATTGTGGTTGGTTTCAATGTTCGAGGCCGCGATGTGCAAAGTATAGTAAAAGAGTTGCAAGGAAAAGTCGAAGCCCAAATAAAATTTCCCGCGGGTTACTATCCTACGTATGGCGGTGCTTTTGAAAACTTAAATGAAGCCAAAAATCGTTTAATGATAGCTGTTCCGGTTTCATTAGTGTTAATATTTATTTTACTCTATTTCGCATTCAATTCCGTGAGACAAGGGCTACTGATTTATTCCGCAATTCCACTTTCGGCAATTGGAGGTATTTTCTTTTTAGCGATGCGGGGAATGCCGTTTAGCATCAGTGCCGGAGTTGGTTTTATAGCCTTATTTGGTGTAGCGGTTCTAAATGGATTGGTATTAATTGCAGAATTTAACAGCATCCGAAAATCAGGCGAAACCGATTTGAAAGCAATTGTTTTACAGGGAACTAAAATACGTTTACGTCCTGTTTTAATGACTGCATTTGTAGCATCATTAGGGTTTTTACCGATGGCATTAAGCAACGGTTCAGGGGCCGAAGTACAAAAACCATTGGCAACGGTTGTAATTGGCGGGCTATTGATTGCCACTTTATTGACCTTATTTGTTTTACCAATTTTATATATCATGTTCGAAAAAGGAACTAAATTAAAGCCAAAAAAAAATCAATCAATTACAACAATAATTGTATTGGGGTTGTTTTTTTCTTTTCAAAATGCAAATGCACAAGAAAAAATTTCACTTGAAAAAGCCATTGAAACCGCATTGGAAAATAATATAAAAATAAAAAACGGAAAACTAAATTCTGAGTATTTACAAAAGATGGCCAAGACTGGCTACGATATTTCTAACACGGGAATTATTGGAGAATACGGTCAGTTTAACAGCAATGCTAATGATATCAAAATTGGTATTTCACAAACCATTAAGTTTCCAACAGTTTACAAAAGGCAGAAACAACTGCTAGTTGAAGAAGCCAAAACTGGCGAATGGAACGAAGCTTTACAAAGAAAGGAATTGACCAAGCAAGTTACAACTGTGTTTTACGACATGATTTATCTCAAAGAAAAAGAAAAACTATTGCTAAAAAGTGATAGTATCTATTCTGAATTTTTAAGAAAATCAACACTGCGTTTTGACAAAGGAGAAAGTAATATATTAGAAAAAGCAACTGCCGAAAATCAATCAGGGCAAATAAAAATGCAACTTCTGGAATTGCAGAGTGATTATAAAATGACACAATTGCAATTCAAGTATGTCCTTAATACAGATAAAGACTTTATCCCGGTTTCTAATAAATACAAATTGGATTTTAATGAAACGTTAGATAAAAACACATTTGCTAATCAACCCAGTATAAAATTATTTGAGCAAGAAGTAAATAGTAATAAAGCGCAAATTTCACTTGAAAAATCTAAAAAACTACCCGAATTAATTGGTGGTGTTTATTACCAGACATTCAAAACAAATACGGCGTTTCAAGACGGCTATAATGGCGTTTATGGACAATTTGGTGTGGCACTGCCGCTTTTCAATTCAAACATAAAAAACAGACAAAAAGCATTAGAAATCAACAATCAAATTGCAGAAAATAATTTGACTAATGAAAAAATAAAACTTCAAAGTCAGTATAATGAATTCATTCAAGAAGCGAAAAAACACCAAGAAACTATTACTTATTTCGAAAATCAGGCTTTAAAGAATGTAGATTTGATAACTAAAGCCGCTAATGATAAATTCATCAATGGTGACATCAATTATCTGGAGTGGGTAATGTTGATCAATCAAAATACAGAAATTCAAAGTAACTACATTGAAACAGTTAGAAAATTCAATGAAACAATTCTTAAATTAGGAAATTTAATATCAAAATAAATGAAAAATACAGTCATTACTTTAATAGGGTTATTTTTTCTGTACTCGTGTGGTAATAAAAAAACAGAAAACGAAACAGAAGCTACTCCAGCTATTGAAAACACAACAACACTTACCGATGCACAAATAAAAAATGCAGGTATTGAAACCGGAAAAATCGAGCAAAAAGAGATTTCATCATTATTAAAATTAAATGGAAAAATAGATGTGCCACCTCAAAATTTAGTATCCATAAGTGTTCCAATGGGAGGATATTTAAAATACACCAAACTTTTAGAGGGAATGTATGTAACCAAAGGACAAGTTTTATGCGTAGTAGAAGACCAACAATACATTCAATTACAGGAAGATTACCTTTTGGCAAAAGCAAAAATTGGGTATGCAAAAGCTGAATTCGAAAGACAAAAAGAACTTAATCGAAGCAAAGCCAGCAGCGATAAAGTGTACCAACAAGCACAATCAGAATACAACTCACTATCGGTAATGGTACAATCGTATGGGGAGAAATTAAAATTCGCAGGAATAAATCCAAGTAATGTATCGGCAAAAAATATTTCAAAAAGCATCAATATTTATTCGCCAATAAGCGGATATGTGTCTAAAGTAAATGTAAATACTGGAAAATATGTAAATCCAAGCGATATTTTATTCGAGATTGTAAATCCTTCTGATATTCATTTGGCACTAACCGTATTCGAAAAAGACATTAACAAAATGGCAATTGGCCAGTCAGTTATAGCTTATAATAATACTGATCCAGAAAAAAAATATCCTTGTAAAATCATTTTAATTGGTAAAGACTTTTCCGAAAACAGAAGTACTGAAATGCATTGTCACTTTACAAGCTATGACAAATCACTTTTGCCAGGGATGTATATGAATGCTGAAATAGAATTAAAAAGTCAACAATCAAATGTGTTGCCATCAGAAGCTATTGTAAATTATGAAAACAAGAATTATGTTTTTGTTGCCAAAGAAAACAAACAATTTGAAATGAAAGAAGTTACAATAGGAAATACAGAAAATGAATTTACTGAAATTATTTCAGATGATTTGAATGAGGCTACTATTGTGATTAAAGGGGCTTATGCACTTTTGATGAAAATGAAAAATGTGGAAGAATAAAAAACGTAAATTTGTAATATGGACAGAAAAGAGTTTCTAAAATCAAGTACAATTATTTATTTACGTTTTTTAAAATATTTAGGGACATAGAATAATAAAAAGATAACTAGAATTATGAAAACAATTTCCATTGAAGATTTTTTTACAAATGTAAAACTATAAATTATTAATTCAGTTAAAAACACCCTTATTTCTTACGGATTCAAAGGGTGTTTTTTTACAATTAAACATTAAAAAAAAGCAACAACCCTTTTGATAATGTTACTTTAGACAACTGGAATTTTTCTCTCCTCTCTAAGTATAATAAAAAATATATTAAACAAAAAAAACTTATAAACAACTATAGATGAAATGGATCACTAGAGAACGACCTAAAATTGATAGAATAGCTTCCCCTTGGTTGATAAAAACTTTTGTGGACCTAGAGGCTGAATTTATTTATGTTCCATTCAACAAAGTTTTAGATAAAGCAAAAGAGTTTGAGGCCATTCCATTTGACATTCCTAATGTGGAATTTACACATTACAACGAGCAAAGTACCTTTGACTACATCGTAAAAAAATATGAAATTAAAGACCCTGCTATTCTAATTATAGCAGATATTGTTCGTGGTGCAGATACGGACAGACACGATATTGCAAAAGAATCCGCGGGACTTTGGGCTATTTCAGCTGGTCTTTCCTATAATATTACTGATGATTATAAATTATTGGAAAGCGGAATGGTTATTTATGATGCCCTGTACAGTTGGGCTACACATTTATATGAACAAAATCATTTACAGAATAGTCCTTTTGAAAATATGTTGCACGAAGTGTATCATAAATTTTTAAAGGAGAAAAAAATAAA
Source organism: Flavobacterium sandaracinum (assembly GCF_004349135.1). Lineage (GTDB taxonomy): Bacteria > Bacteroidota > Bacteroidia > Flavobacteriales > Flavobacteriaceae > Flavobacterium > Flavobacterium sandaracinum. The sequence continues at coordinate 16,992 of NZ_SMFN01000025.1, forward strand.
TAATAAGAAAGCACCAGATTGGGTTAAAGACTTAAAAGCAATTATTCAGGATCAGATTGATACCCAATTCACTTTTGACTTAAAGAAGATTTCTAATGATTTAGAGCTTAATCCTTCCTACTTATCAAGGGAGTTTTCAAAGTATTTTGAAGATCTTAATTTTGGTGATTATGTTAGAAAATTACGAATAGAGAAAGCAATTACTCTTATTCAGAATTCAAGCTATACACTTACTGAAATAGCCTATATGACGGGGTTTTCAGATCAAAGTCATTTTACGAGAATATTCAAGCAGAGTACAGGAAAAAATCCTTCCTCCTATCGAAAAAATATACAAAAAAGTAATCCAGATACAAAAGGTAAATAACATACTATTTATACTTATTTAACCTATATAGTTTTGTAAAAAAAACACAAACTATATGATTCCCTTCAAACATTTTCTGCTTCCTGCTTTATTAGTATTTTCTTTTTCTGCTATTGGACAAACAACCTATCCAAAAATTACGGGCTATTTTGGTGTAGTTCATCCTATAGTAACTTTCAGTGAAGATGAAACTACTTTAAACTTTAAAGATTATTACGCTGTTGGTTTTCCAACAGGAATTAACATATGGAAAAGCTCTAAAATTGGTTTTTCCTTTGAAATAGTTCCTAATATAAGAGCAGAAGATGGAATCAGTAAAGTCAATAGTTTATTATTTCATCCTGGCGTGCTGGTAGCACTAGGAAACGGCTACACATTTGCAGGCAGAGCCGCTTTTGAAACTAATGGTAGATATGGTGTAACTCCAGTATTCAACAAAACGGTAATAAAAAATGCCAACAGCAGTTATTATGTTGCCATTCCATTACCGGTTAGGTTTGGAAATGACCATCCGGCCAATTTTACTGTAGGTTTCCAATTTGGTATAGCCTTTTAGAATATCTTATTTATGAAAGAAAATCCAATATATAGTTTAAAAGAGTTGCTTCTTTATTTCCTGAAATTAGGGACAACTGGTTTTGGCGGTCCAGTAGCATTGGTTGGTTATATGCACCGAGATTTAGTCGAAGATCAAAAATGGATTTCTGAAGATGAATATAAAGAAGGCTTAGCCTTGGCGCAATTAGCACCAGGTCCGTTAGCGGCACAATTAGCCATTTACCTTGGATTTGTACATTATAGTTTTTTAGGGGCAACGTTGATTGGTTTTGCCTTTATTTTGCCTTCTTTTATAATGGTGGTGCTATTGGGCATCGTTTACAAGTTATACGGAGGATTGTCTTGGATACAAGCCGTTTTTTATGGTGTAGGTGCGGCTGTTATTGGTATTATTGTAATGAGTTCCTATAAACTAACGATAAAATCTATCGGCAAATTTAATGTAATCTCTTTTAAAACGAATTGGTTATTGTGGCTGTTTTTTGTAGTAGCAATAGTTGTAACATTGGTTACACAACAGGAACAAGTTTTGTTATTTGTATTGGCGGGGATTATATATATGTTTGTCAAAGCACCACCAAAATGGTTTAATGGTAAAACAACCAATTCTATTGTTTTATTACAAGTTGGTTTTTGGAACTATGACAATTCTACTCTTATGAAAATTGCTATCTTTTTTGCCAAAGCGGGAGCATTTGTATTTGGTAGTGGACTGGCAATTGTCCCCTTTTTACATTCAGGTGTCGTAGTAGAAAACCAATGGTTAACGGAACATCAATTTGTTGATGCGGTTGCCGTAGCAATGATTACACCTGGTCCAGTTGTTATTACTGTTGGCTTTATTGGTTATTTAGTTGCTGGTTTTCCGGGTGCTTTGGTTGCTGCTTTCGCTACATTTTTACCGTGTTATTTATTTACAATCGCTTTGGCTCCATCCTTTAAGAAAATAGCGCAAAACCAATCTATTAAAGCTTTTGTAGATGGAATTACTGCTGCAGTTGTTGGGGCATTGGTGGGAGCTGTTGGTGTAATTGCATCTAGAAGTATTTTGGATATTCCAACAACGCTAATAGCTATTGCAACAATTTTTGCTTTACTTTATATCAAGAAAATTCAAGAACCTTACATTATTGCGGCATCAGCAGTTGTTGGGGTTCTTATAAAATTAATATTATGAACAGAAAAGATTTTTTAAAATCGAGTACTTTATTTGGAGCAGCAGCATTAGTGCTTCCTACTACGAATGCGTTTGCTGAAAATTTATCCGATAATTCTATTGATAAATTGGTTGATGCAAATGGCAATTATATCCAACAAACATTACCGTATAACGAAAGTTTTTTAGAACCATACATGGATGCGGAAACCTTACATCTACATTACACTTTTCATCACGGCGGGGCGGTAAAAGGCGCAAACAAGGATATGCAAATGATTAAAAAAGCATTGGATGAAAACAATTTGGAAACAGTTGATTTTTGGACAAAAAAACTATCGTATCATTTTTCATCTCATATCTTACATTCAATATTTTGGACAAATCTTACGAATAAAAGCAACATGCCACAAGGAAATTTGCTGAAACGAATTGAGAAAAGCTTTGGTAGCTTCGACAGATTGAAAGTCTTAATTGCAGCTACCTCAAAAAATGTTGATGGTAATGGTTGGGGTATAGTAGCCTATCAACCTTATAGTGATAGTCTTGTAGTTCTACAATGTGAAAACCACGAAAAACTAACACAATGGGGAGCAATTCCAATATTAGTTATTGATGTTTGGGAACATGCCTATTATTTGAAATACAAAAACAAGCGTACTGATTTTGTTGATGCCCTTTTTAATATTATCAACTGGGATAATGTAGCGTTAAGACTTAATGACGCTGAGAAATTAATGAAGTAGAATTGTAGCCTGTAAAACTTTTAATTCTAGGATTTGAACAGTCCATTAATCACTTGCGTTTTCTAAATGCTTATTAGTTTAAGCTATCAAAAAATGTCAAAATTGGTATCAAGTGTTCGATTTCAATCCCTGAAAGCCCACAGAAAGACAAATAACGCCAATGGAAGACATTGGCGTTATTTTTTTATGATTTAGATTATTTTAGACTTTCAAAAAAAGTCAAAATAGGTATAAGTTGTTCGATTGTAATCCCATTCATTCCACTATAAGGGATACTTTTTTAAAGTATCCCTTTTTTTATATCCAAGATATGACGTTCCCACCATTTTATTGGCCTCGTGCGACAACATATCCATCATTGTAGGAGCTCTTCAGATACCTTTTTGACAGGATAAATTACCATTGAACACCATGTTCACAAACTCTCTTTTCAGCGAAGTATTTATTTTGTTTTAGCTTAACGCATATCAGATAACAAATCAAGATTAGTATCTTAAATATTGAAAATTTTCCCCCGATTAAAACTAAGTATTTAGATAACCGCTTCCAAATTTAAAATTTGGATATTGTAAACTTGAAACCATCTATCATAAGCACCTTTATTTAATTCGTCTCGACACCCATTTTCATCAGCTATAGTTAGTTTTTGGTGCACTACATCTAGTTCGAGTTTCCGTTGTTCCTCGTTTATAATTGACTTTGATTTCAAGCCCAATTGTAGAATACCATCCATTTCTGTTCCCTTTGATGCAAGTCTCGGAGATAATCATAAGACCACAATCATTTAAGAATGATCTATGATCTTTAATAACACTGATATTATTATGGTTAGAATGTTTCTAATTCTCCATTAAAGTATTTACTTGATTTAACACATGAAGATATATCGGCAAATAGAGTACTATTATGACCTTTTTAAACGCCCCCCAAGTGAAATACCATCATTTACGGGAACTTTCACTTTATTTTCTCCTTCATTTTATTTTTGTCATTTTGCTTTGCCGTTTTGCCTATAATTGCTTCCTATATAGCGTAGAAATCCTTCCAGCTGATCTTTGAAGTCCTATACTCTGACAAGTCTCGTATAGATGGGATTCACAAGCACACGACCACAAGCATATCCCCTTTTTTATCAAAATTTAATTTAAATACTTTCGCCTTTATTTTAAGCAAAGAAACATCACGAAGAAAAATTCATACACAAGACGAACAACTTTTGACTCCTCTTGGTCTATTTCAAGACGACGTAGGTTGTTTTCTCAAACCTTACTAAAACCAAAAGGTTTATACCTTCAAGGATGGTTCTTCTTTTACTATTACAGTAAATAGTCTTCGGCTAACTTTCACACTTCTGTTGATACTATTTTCCTCTTCGAGTTGTAATTACAAACTCGTCTTGAAAAACTACAAGGAGAATTATAGAAGAAGGTGATTCCCTTCGTTACAGTAACAACTACCTACTATATTTTTTTTCAAAATTGTTTGATCTTATGCATGGCTTCGACTGCACCTCTACCATAACGGCCTAACTGACTACTGCATCCTCCATTGATTTCTCACAGCTACACCTACTCGTATGACAATTGTGTTTTGGACAAGCTTGATAATGGATTCATCCGGTTATCACTGCTTACAAGACTTTAACGTATACGAACACTCCAAAGACGATTCCTAAATTATCCCCTACCATAACAAAGGCTACTTTTCCTTTTACTATTTGAGGACCAATTTGATTTTTATAATTAATTTTTTAAAGATCTCTATTCAACACCACAATGCTAAATCTTCATTAATAATGATTTCAAAATATAATCAAATCGAAAAGTATGATAATCAAACCCCGAGTGTCTAAACTTATTTTGCCCTGAACGATTTAGGAATGGCACCAGTTACCTTTTTAAAATGGTTATTAAAGTAGGTTGGATATTCAAATCCAAGAGCGTAAGCTATTTCAGCTATACTCCATTCCGTGTGCTGCAGCAATGCTTTGGCTTCCGCTGCTATACGTTCTGCAATATGAACGGTAGTGGGTTTCCCTGTAACCTCTTTAACTGATTTGTTCAGGTAATTGACATGAACATTTAAATGCTGTGCAAATTCCTGGGCAGTCCTGATTTTGAGCGGTTCATTGGTGTTTTCAACGGGAAACTGACGTTCCAGTAATTCCAGAAATAGAAATGCCACTCTTGACGCTGCGTTTTTGTACTTCACCAAATGATCCTGCGGATTCATCTTAAGTGCCTCTTGAATTATGAGATGTAAGTAACTACGAACCAAATCATCCTTGTTAGTATAGTCTGATTCTTGTTCTGCTATTATCTTTTGAAATATCATGATCAAAAATGCTGTTTGCTGTTCATCAACTGCTACCACAGGAGAATTTGCCAGTCTAAGCAAGGGTAATTCATGTTGAGTGCCCTGGCGATGATAAAGTTTTAAAAACTCTTCTGAAAATAGGCAAGCATAACCTGTCATCAATTCTGATTGTATATGAGAAGAATAAGGTATGTGAGGATTTCCGAAAAAAAGAAAAGTGCCATCTATTTCAATTGTGCGGTCTCCATAATTAAGTATAGTATGACCCGTGCTCAGGCAAACCTTATAAAAATCGCGGCGGCCATAGATTGGTATCGGGTGAACCCTGGTTTCTACCTCGTAGGCTTTAAAGCCCTTCATTTGTATATCACTTGTTTGATATTCTGCTAATCCAGTTACTTTTTCACTCATGTTGCAAAGTTACTATAATCAAAGCTGAAATTAAAAAAACAATGAATTAGTGGTATCCCAAATTTCAGATCGATGATTTAAAATTGATTTGATTATTATACTTTTCTGTTTGATTGTCTTTAAAAAAAAATTGGCTTTGACCATACCTTTGTAGTATTCAAACGAATAAAAAATTATCTATGAAAACAGTCAAATTAAATAACGGAGTAGAAATTCCAATTTTAGGATTTGGCGTATTCATGCTATCTGACCCTCAGAAATGTAAAGACAGCGTTTATAAAGAAATCAAAGCAGGTTGCCGGCTCATAACATTCCTGCCGCCTACGAGAAAGAAGAAGTAGTCAGCAGAGATATTAAGAAGAGCGGCGTTAACCATAAGGAACTTTTTACAACCACAAAACTTTGAGTTCAGGATAAGGGTTACGAAAGCACTAAAGCAGCCTTTGCCAAATCATTAAAGAAATTACAGTTAGACTACCTTGATCCTGTTCCAGTTAAATTTCTAAGCGGCCACCGTTTTACTATATCTAAAGTCCAATACATCACAAACAGATAAAACAACATTTAAAAATTATACTTATGAAAACAAGAAAATTAGGAAGCCAGGGTTTAGAGGTTTCAGCCGTTGGTTTGGGTTGTATGGGAATGAGTTTCGGCTATGGCCCTTCTGCCGATAAAGATGATATGATCAAATTGATCCGACATGCTGTAGAAAAAGGAGTGAGCCTTTTTGATACTGCAGAAGTGTATGGTCCTTTTGTCAATGAAGAACTAATCGGCGAAGCTTTGGCTCCATTCGGCCACGAGGTTAAGATCGCCAGCAAATTCGGCATCAAAATAGAAAATGGAAAACAGATAATGGACAGCCATCCGGGTACTATCAGGAAGAGCATTGAAGGCTCTTTAAAGCGTTTAAAGAGAGACAGTATCGATCTTTATTACCAGCACCGTGTCGATGTTAATATTCCAATGGAAGACGTGGCCGGCACCGTGAAAGATTTAATAAAAGAGGGTAAAGTAAAATATTTCGGTATGAGCGAAGCGGGAGCAGATGCTATCCGCAAGGCTCATGCCGTTCAACCTCTAAGCGCTTTGCAAAGTGAGTTCTCTTTATGGTGGAGAGAGCCAGAAGAAACGATTATACCTACGCTTGAAGAATTAGGTATCGGCTTTGTACCATTTAGCCCACTTGGCAAAGGCTTTTTAACAGGCAAGATCACAGAAGATACCATATTTGGCGACAAAGATTTACGCGGTATTTTCCCACGATTTAAAAAAGAAGCTATTGAAGCTAACCAGGGGCTGATCGACCTCATAAATAAGATCGCCAACGATCAAGATGCAACTCCTGCACAGATCGCAATTGCATGGGTACTGGCACAAAAACCGTGGATTGTTCCAATACCGGGAACAACTAAAATCCTCCGTATGGATGAAAATCTTGGCGGTGCTGAAATTGAATTAACAACTGCTAACCTGAAAGAAATTGAAGACACCGCCGCTCAGATCAAGATCGTGGGCGGCCGTTATCCAGAAGCAATGCAGAAAGGCATCAACCGCTAATCACATCCAGAGGCTGTCCGAAAAGTAATTTCCGGACAGCTTTTTTTATGTCTCATTTTTTCTGTAAACAACGCCCTCTTGGCTCATCACCCTCGCGCAGTACAATGTCAGAATGCAGGAACTCTGCAGCGGCAGCGGAATCTTTTACTTTGACAGCACTCCGCTCTAACATTTCTGATTCAAACTCGGCTAATACACTTTCTCTTATTCCCTTCGCTCTCCATTCTGATAAAGGCCTACACCCTTTTGAGATTCCACGAGCCAACGAAAGCGCATCCAACAACGCTTGGTTTGCCCCTTGTCCTTTGAATGGACTCATTGGGTGAGCCGCGTCTCCTATGAGAGTCACTTTTCTACCTTTGGCCAGCAGTTCTGAATCGAGTAATTCTCGGTCATATACGGGATAGCCCGAAATTTGAACTTCCAAAGTCGCCGCTAAAATAGCAGGAATTGGATCATGCCATTGCGTTCTTCTACATGCTTCTTCCTTTAGTGCTTGCCGTCCTTGAGCACTTAATGCCTTGGCCTCTTCTTCTGACATTGGAAAACTAAGTTGCCACATCACCGAATCAGATGTATATGGCATCATATAAATGCGCTCATTGCCATTAGCGGTTTGAAATACAGTCGCCGAGTCGAGTAAAGAACTATCTCTATTTTTCAACGCACTCAAAGGACAAATACCTAATATCACAATACAACCCAAATATCGCAAAGGACTGCTTTCCTCCCCTATTAGCAACTTACGCACCGAACTGCGAATGCCATCTGCTCCAACCACAAGATCTGCTTTACAATGCTTAATTTCACCATTCACTTGAAAAGACAAATCAACATCTATGCCTTCCGATTCAATATAGTCAACTAATTGATGTCCCCATTGTACCGCTTCATGACCGCCGAGTTGCTCCAATAAAGCGAAACGCAACGCTTGCCGAGCAATATGTACATTTGTACGTTTCTGGAATGTTTTCTCATCTGACTGCATCCACTTTCTAACACCCCATTCCCCAATCACGTTTCCATCTGTAGTATGAACCACATGTCTTGTTGAAATCACTCCTTCTTTTAATGAAATGATTCCCAATCCTTCAATCGCTTTACTGGCTTGTTGCAAAGTGAGCCCGTAACCCTGAGATCTGGCTTCAAAGTTGTTATCACGCTCAAATAATGTAAAAGGAATTCCACGATGTAAACAAGCAACAGCTAGAGCCACTCCGCCAATACCACCGCCAATAATAGCAACGTGGGGGTAGTCTTCCTTATCTGCTTGAGGAGTATTAGCAGAATGAATCAAACCAGATCCATTACAGATTAAGCATGTATACAGGTGACCTTTAGGCAGAACGGGAGCCACGCCTTCTCTTTTATTTTTTTCAAACTCGTCGCATGCCTTCTGGTAGCTACGTCGTGCTTTATAGCTAAGTCCGCGACTTTTTTTTCCGCGCCCCTGACATTCTTTACACATAGTCCAGCTTCCTTGCTCATTTTCTGCTTTTTTCACTTCCACTTTTATTTGACTTTCATCCATGATTAAAATAAAGCTAATGCAATTGATACTTCCCTAACAGTAAAGTAGTGATTGTTACTTTCATTTCTCATAAACCATTGCATGTGAAAATTAATTATTTTTTAATTTCTCACTGCTTTTAATACTTACGCAAATTTAAAACAAAAGTTTAGCTAAATTACTTAAGAAATTTTGGAGAAAACTCGAAACACTAATTACCAGAATATTTTAAAGCCTGATTATATTTTTTTATTTTGAAATGACATCTTATCATTAATAAAATTGTGAGGAACTATATACTTAAAGACAAAAAACTCCATTGAATTAATGAAGTTTTTGTTTTCTTATATTTTTAAAAGTAAGCTAAAAAGGCATCAATACCATTTACTGGTTACCAGCCTTGTGTCAATCCATTTTTAACCACTTCTTCGTATTTTTCCTTATCAAAACGATACAAATTAGGTGCTTTATGCGCAACATTACTTTTCTTCTCGTCTAATTTTATTAAAATCCCAATTGCTGTTATTTTACGTAAAAAATTCCTTCGATCTAATTTTCTACCTAGGATAGTTTCATATAATTTCTGTAACTCGGGAATTGTAAATTTTTCAGGAAGTAAATTATAACCTACAGGCATTAGATTTAACTCCATTCGAAGGGTTTCTAATGCTTTGTTCAAAATCTCCTTATGATCTAACACTAATTCCGGTACTGAATTATGATCAATCCACTCAACTATTTCATTTTTTCCGTCAGGCTGGGGAACCGTTTTTAAGAAATCAACTAAAGCATAATAACCAACCGTTACAAAGCGGCTTGCAAACCATTTCCCTTCGTCTAATGGTATTCCATAAAAATTCAGAACACTATTACTCACCTGAACATCGCATCTATTTGCTGCTCCAAAAGTAGCAAATTGCCTCAGAAAAATTCCTTTTAATCCTGTTCTTCCGCGCAAAACCGTAACAGCAGCCTGATCAATATCTTCGTTTACCGATACGAACCCGCCTGGCAAAGCCCATTTTTCACTGTACTTTGTTTTTATTAACAGCACTTTGAGCTGATTATCATGAAATCCGAAAATCACACAATCTATGGATAAACCCGGCTGATAGTCTTCCTTGTTATCTAAAATGGTTTTTAACATGTGATTTATTCTATAATTAATATGTACTTTTTGAAAAGCGCAATTTAGTTCATTTTATTTTAGAAAATAAAAGAACCCCAAATTTTGATACCGCAACATTTCTTACTTCTGGCTTAAACCAAAATTAAAGTAACAAAGAAACAAATCCATTCGACAAGAAAAACAGATTTGGATAAAAAAAACTTAAAAAAAATCGTAAACAAAAAATTGTAAAATTTTAAATCAACAGCAATGTCAATCAAAAAATTATGTACTTTGCTTCAAAATAACACACTACTTTTCGTTAAAAATACTCACCAAAAATAACGATGAAAAAATTAATTTTATTGCTCATCGGACTTACATTCACTTGCCAAAGAGCGTTAGGAGTTACTACGAGATTGCATTTAGAAATGCCTGCCAGCCAAGGCATAAATGATAAAAAATTATTGAAACAATAAAAAAAGTACTTTGGCAGAAACCAAATTAAATGAAATTATAACAGATTTACGTGCCATTACCTTAAAAGCAAAGGAGTACCACAAAAAAAAGAAATTCTTGTAAAAAAAGTCAAACACAACGATTCGCCTGACAAGTAAGTGAAGAATGCATTGTATTATTGAAAACGACAAGGCAAATTAACCGTTGCAATCAGCTTTAAAAAAGATAGCTCTTATTGGTGATTTTGCAAAAAATACATTATCAAGTAGCGGGAAGTTCACAAGTGCGCCCCACACAAATTCTAAATACCCTAGATGAATCACTAAAAATGGCAAAAGGAACACAATTCTCTTTTTCAACAAGTTATAAAACTGTTGGCGAAACGGATGATGCTAAAATTGCTAAAGCGTTTCAAAAAAAAATTCAGAATTGGCGCTTACTTTTGCAGGTTTGCCGGACAGTTATGAATCTGAAGGTTTTGATAGAAACAACATGGACTTGACTGCAGATTTGATATTCTAGTTGGAAGTTCGTCTGGTGATTTACCTTTAAAAGAAACCTTAAGTATTGAATCAATACTTTTTTAAATTAAGAAAATGCAAAAGATACACACCTAATAACCGCGAGTACTTTTACTACTCGAGTAAAAAAAGAAAATCTTACAGGTTATCAAATGTTTACTTAAATAAAAATGCCATCAATATAAATCTTGACGGCATTTTTATTTTAGTATTGTTATTTCAACTACTCCATAAACCCCAAGGTTCTCTCCAACGCCATTCCACGAGATCCTTTAATTAAAATAATATTATTATCAAATTTCATTTCAGATAAATCATTTGAAAAATTTTCAAATGTATTGTAAAACCAAAAATTATCCTTCTCAATTTTGCATTCATAAAATGAAGAACCAACAAAATAACATTTCACATTTTCTTCCCCTGACAGCATGGCAACAATTGCCTTATGCTCTTGCAAACTTTCGTCACCAAGTTCAAACATGTCCCCTAAAATCATAACTTTATTAGCGTTTTCTAATTGAAGGAAATTCTCAATCGCTACCAACATACTACTTGGATTTGCATTATAAGCATCCAGAATAATTTGATTAGTTCCTTTTGACACTAATTGTGATCTATTATTTTCAGGAATATAACCCTCTAAGGCCTCTTTTATATCACTGTCAGAAACTCCAAAATACTTGCCAATAGCCAAAGCTGCATTGATGTTATTTGCATTGTACAATCCAATTAAATGAGATTTTATAACTAGATTAGAGTAACTAATTTCTACAAAAGGATTGGCTTTTACATCTGTAATATTTAAAGCTGCCTCTAATTTATTAATCCCAAACGTATAGGTATTTAAACTTTTTGACATTTCAACTTGAATAGGGTCTTCCAAGTTTATAAAAACCTTCTTGTTGTTACTTGCAAGATAATGATACATTTCACTTTTCCCTTGAATAACTCCTTCCACACCCCCAAATCCCTCCAAATGTGCTTTTCCAAAATTAGTAATATACCCGTAATCGGGCTTCGCTAATTCGCATAAAAATTCAATTTCTTTTTTGTGATTCGCGCCCATTTCAACAATCCCTATTTCCGTTTCTGAAGTAAATGAAAGTAATGTCAAAGGAACTCCAATATGATTATTTAGATTTCCTACAGTTGCTTTTGCTTTCCTCGTCTTTGAAAGAACAACAAGAATAAGTTCTTTGGTGGTTGTTTTTCCATTGCTTCCTGTAAGCGCAATTATAGGTAGTTTTAGATAACCCCGATGAAATTTTGCCAGCTCCTGCAGAGCAATCAAACAGTCTTCTACTAAGATAGTCCTCTCATCGATAAAATAAGACTCGTTATCAATTATCACATAAGATGCTCCTTTTTCCAATGCTGACTCGGCAAATGTATTGGCGTCAAAGCGATCCCCTTTTATAGCAACAAATAAGGAATCTGGCTTAATATTACGTGTATCTATTGAAACAGAGTTGCATTTTAAAAACAAACTATGAATGTACTTAATATCCATTTGAAACGATTTAAAAAAAGAAAAGCCCTAATCAAAGGGCTTTTCTTTTTATTTTATTTAATTATCAATTTAATTTCTTGCTGATCTCTTCTTATCTGCTTTTGGTCCTACTCTGGACATCGCACATCTAAAACCAATGTAATCTGTTGCCATGTCTTGTGGAAAATACCTTCTTTGAGCCGGATCTAACCAATAAGCTCTATCTCTCCAAGATCCTCCTTTGTAAACTCTTGACTCATCATTAATTAAGGTAGTTCTTTTGCTAGATTTGTCATATTTCCTAACCATTTTTCCTAAACTGTCAGTTGTAACATTGTGTTTCGGAGAGTTGTACATTACTTTATCTGATTTTGCTTTTTCGTTATCAGACTCTGAATCGCCAAAATTATAATATCTGGTTGATTGTTTATCTCCATCTCTATAATTAATGTTATCGCTTTTATCAAAGTTCTGTCTCAAATAAGTCTCTTGTTCGTCAACGGGTACTTGAGCAATTTGACCCGGAAAGTTTCTGGCAATAATTCTACCATTACTCAACGTATCATACTTCATGTTGTCTTTGTTAACTATCTCTACTTTACCATCTGCACCAATTTTATTCTTGGTGTATTGATTTCCTCTAAAGTAGTTAAAATCATTCGCTTCGTTATCAATTACAGGTCTATAAACATCTTGTACCCACTCCGCTACATTTCCTGCCATATCATACAATCCAAAATCATTAGCAGGATACTTCTTAACTTCATTAGTGATATCAGCTCCATCATCAGACCAACCTGCTATCCCACCATAATCTCCATTTCCTTGCTTAAAGTTGGCCAATTGATCCCCTTGACTCTGTCTCTTTCCTGAGCGCGTATATCCCCCTGACCAAGGGTATTTTTTCTGACCTTTATAGATGTTGTATTCTCTCTGACCTACATCTGCAGCTGCTGCATATTCCCATTCTGCTTCAGTTGGCAGCCTGTATTCTGGAAGAAGAATTCCTGATGAACGTTGTGCGTAAACATTTTTTGGTTCAGTAACTGTTCCATCTTTCCCCGCTTTTGGTGTTTTTCTAGCTCCTCTTCCCCCTTTTAAAACAACATCTTCATTTCCTCCGTATGCTGATGTAGGAGAATTTAAATAAGTTTCAGTATCAAAATTACTCTCGGCTGTTACATCGAGTGTTTTAGCATTCTTTTTAAGATATCCGTTTTTTTCTAATAGCGCCTCATTTACACGCTGCGTTCTCCAGTTACTGAATTCAGTTGCTTGAATCCAATTCACTCCAACAACCGGATATTCTGCATAAGAAGGATGTCTTAAATAGTTATTAGTCATTGTTTCATTATAACCCAATCTGTTTCTCCAGACCAACGTATCTGGTGAAGCACCTTCATATATGTTTTTATATATTTCCTCCGTTGGCGGATACACACTTTTCAACCAATCTAAATAATCTAGATACATTGAATTAGTTACCTCAGTTTCATCCATATAAAAAGATTGAACGTGCTGTTGTGTTGGTGTATTATTCCAATCGTGCATCACATCATCCTGAACTTTTCCCATAGTAAATGTACCTCCCTCAACAAAAACCAAACCTGGTCCTGCTTCCTGCTTTTTAGTACTGGAACCTTTTTTACTATCCATATTCCAACCAGTTGCTCTGGAAGTGTTCTTTGAACTGGATTTTTTACTGCAACTGGAGAAACCAACAATCAACATGATTGATAGTAACAACTGTAAGCTCATAATTCTGTTTGCTTTCATACTCTTTATTGGGTAATAATTTTAGTGCCGCAATATAATAATTAACAATTAACAAGCGTCTATCTTTTTTATTAAATCTGTAAATCTAATTTTAACATTAAATTATCTAGAATAACGCAAATTTATAATATTTATTATTTACAATAACATGAAATGATTTATTTTTACTAATTAATAATAACCCACTATTAATCACGTTAAAAAAACAATGAGAAAATTACTTTTGGCTATACTAGTCTTACTTCCGTTTGTTTCTTTTGCCCAAATTAAAGGTGACATTACCATCGAATGGTTAGAAAAAAAAGAAATGTCCTATGGGGATTCTAAAGTTATTATTCCTCATTTCGCAGGAAATAGCTTTCACTATGACGCTACAAAAAAAACATTGCTTTTTACCTTAAAAACGAAAGACCCCGTTTCTTTTGAACAAGGTAAGGTGCAAATCACCAATACAAACTACGAATCCATTTCAGTAGAGCAGCTTGGCGACTTAATCTCTGAAAATATCCCAAAAACAACCAACGCATCGCTAGTTATATCGAATTCAAGAGACATCAAAGAAGCATTTGTTAACATTTCCCCCATCATAAAGGATGATTTTGGATTCAAGCGAATCAAATCCTTTTCCTATGAAATAGAAATCAATAACGGTAAAACAGCCCAATCAACAAAAAAAGTGAATACAATTTCTAATTCTGTTTTAGCAACTGGCAACTGGTATCAATTTTATGTGGAAAAATCAGGAGTGTATAAGATATCTAAAAACTTTCTACAGCAACTGGGAATAGATATTACTACAATTAATCCCCGAAAAATAAAAATCTATGGCAATGGCGGTCGAATGCTACCTCTTTCAAACAGCATTTATTATCCTGATGATTTAATTGAAAATGCAATTCAGATTAATGGTGAAAGCGACGGCATTTTTAACAACGAAGATTTTATCCTTTTTTACGCTGAGGGAGTAGACACTTGGAATCCGGAAAGCAGAACGCACCTTAATTTATATGATAACAAGTCCTATTACTATATTACTGTCCAAGGCGCTGACGGAAAGAGAATTTCTCCTATGGCTCAACCTACTGGAAATAGCACGTTGAATTTAAATTCTTTTGATGATTATCAATTCCACGAGCAAGATCTTGTCAACATTGCCCGTTTGGGTCGACAATGGTTTGGGGAATCATTTGAAGTAAAAAACGAACAGGAATTTGATTTTAGTTTTCCAAATATTGACTCTTCCGTTCCTGTAAAAATAATGCTAACAGCGTCCTCTGCAGCTTTCACAACAACCTCCTTTAGCGTAACTGCAAATGGCAATGCAGCGGGTACCATTACTTTTCCCGCACTTAGCGTCACATCTGGCACCGAATTTCTCTTAGGTTCCCTACCCAATAACACTAATTTTAATGGCGCTGAAAACACAAAAATTAAATTAAAATACAACAATAACGGCGTCCCTGGCTCCAAAGGTTTCCTAGATAACATTAGACTCATCGCTAAAAGAAAACTTCAGGGCTACGGAAAACAATTTCATTTTCAGTACGATCTATCCGGTTCGAATATAGGTATTGTAAATTATGAACTTTCAAATGCTACTGGAATTAATCAAATATGGGACGTTACTGATCCGTACACAGTTTCCAAAATCGAAAACACAAATCAACCTACATTCAGCTTCAAAGCCAATTTAGGCGAACTCAGAAAGTACATTGCAGTTGATGCCACAGATTATTACACTCCCTTAAGAGATAGCAAATCTAAAGTTGCTAATCAAAATCTAAAAGGAACTTTATTTAAAAATAGTCTAGGTCAATTTCAAGATATTGATTACGTCATCATTTCACCCTCCTTTTTAATTTCACAAGCAGAGAAATTAGCCAATTTCCATCGTAACTATTCTAATTTAAATGTCAAAGTAGTTCCTTTAGAATTAATATATCAAGAATTTTCTTCAGGAAAACAGGATATCGCTGCGATAAGAAACTGCATCAAATACATTTATGAAAATGCATCAACGAGCAATAAAAGAGTAAAATATATTAATCTTTTTGGTGATGCATCTTATGATTTTAAAAATAGAATCGTGAACAATACGAATGTCGTGCCTATTTATCATTCTTTAAATAGTAGTACAACAGGAGAATCCTCTTTTGCCTCAGATGATTTTTTCGGATTAATGGATCCCTCAGAAGGAAATATTGTCTCCTATTTTGGAGGAATAGACATTGCTGTGGGTAGAATGTTGGTAAATAACAGCAAACAGGCTGATGAGATGGTAAATAAAGTAATTGAGTACCATGATGTAAAATCGTACGGGAGCTGGAGAAACAACTTTGTTTTAATTTCTGATGACTCCGATATACCGTCAGATGCGAGTTTACAAAACAGACAAAATGGACTTGCAAATACCATTTCTTCAGAAAAGCCATTTTTGAATGTAAATAAGATTTTACTCGATTCTTATACGCAAGAAGCCTCTGCCGGCGGTTCCAGATATCCAAAAGCAAGAACTGATTTTTTTAATGCTTTCGAAAAAGGAGCTTTAGTGTTCAATTATTTGGGTCATGGCGGTGAAGATGGTTTATCAGCAGAGCGCATTTGGGAAAAATCAGACGGGCAGAACTTAAGCAATCAATACAAATATCCATTGTTTATAACGATTACCTGTGAATTTTCTCGTTTTGACAATCCGTTTAGGCCAACAGCTGGAGAATACACTTACTGGAACCCAAAAGGAGGAGCAATTGCAATGATTACTACCATACGCTCTATTGGTCAATTTAGCGCTGAAAATTTTAACGATCTGCTTACAAGAAATTTATTGTCGTACAATTCAAACCAATATACTTCAATAGCAGAAGCATTACGAATCTCTAAAAATAGTAACCCAAATTCAGCTACCAATGTTGTTTTTTATATTGGTGATCCAGCATTAATGCTTGCTATACCAAAACCAAAAATTAGACTTACCAAAGTAAATGATATTCCAGTCAGCCAAACGATTGATGATTTTAAATCATTATCAAAAATAAAACTAACAGGAGAAGTTACCGATGAGAACAACAATCCACTGAGCAACTATAATGGTGAAGTTTCTTCCACTATTTTTGACAAGGACGTTATTAGAACCACCAATAACAATGACGGAAATAGTCCTCCAATTAGCTTTAATGTATTAGGAGAAACAATATTTAGAGGAAATGCTACGGTTACTAACGGTCAATTTGAATTTAGTTTTGTAGTACCTCGAG
The DNA here is from genome assembly GCF_004349135.1 of Flavobacterium sandaracinum. Taxonomy (GTDB): domain Bacteria; phylum Bacteroidota; class Bacteroidia; order Flavobacteriales; family Flavobacteriaceae; genus Flavobacterium; species Flavobacterium sandaracinum. The sequence continues at coordinate 34,226 of NZ_SMFN01000025.1, forward strand.
ACATCAGAGTCCCATTAGCCAATGGAAGAATTAGCTTTTATTCCAAAAAAAATCAGCTTTTACAAAACGAAACTGGGTACGACTCTACTATAAAAATAGGAGGGATAAACGAAAATGCTATTGCAGACAATATTAGCCCAAGAGTGAAGTTATATATGAATGATGAAACATTTGTTTCCGGAGGCACAACAAACGAATCTCCTTTTCTTGTGGCGAATCTTGAGGATGAAAATGGGATAAATACAGCTAGTGGAATAGGACATGACATTGTTGCCGTATTAGATGGAGATGTCAGCAATCCTTTTGTTTTAAACGATTATTATCAAACTAAACTAGATGATTTTACTAGAGGGACACTTCGGTTTCCATTACGGAATTTAGCTCCAGGGTTACACACCATTTCATTCAAAGCTTGGGACGTATACAACAACCCAATCACCGCTGAAATTCAGTTTATTGTAGTAGGCGATGAAACGATAACATTGACACATGTATTAAATTACCCTAACCCATTTGTTAGCTATACCGAGTTTTGGTTTACACACAATAGACCATATGAACCATTAGAAGTTCAGGTTCAAGTAATGACAATAACAGGAAAAATAGTTTGGACAAAAAATCAAATTATTACAACGGAAGGTTTTTTGTCAAAAGAAATAACTTGGAACGGTAAAGATGATTTCGGCGACCGCCTTGGAAAAGGAGTTTACGTGTATAAGTTAACTGTAAAATCTACGTTGACCAATATCAAAAGTGAAAAATTCGAAAAACTTGTTATACTTTAATAAAATACTATATTTGTTTAATAAATAGTACCACTAGAATGAAAAAAACAATATTCCTTTTAATTTGTCTCTCACTTGTTTCATTTGCCAAAGCTCAGGATCGCGTTATAGTACCTGGCGTTCAGTTTTTACTTGTAGCTGCTGATGCAAGAGCAGCAGGTATGGGTGACATGGGTGTTGCAACATCTGCCGATGCTTTTTCCCAACAATGGAACCCTGCTAAATATGCATTTTCTACAGATGCGCAAGGATTTTCCATTAGTTACACCCCTTACCTTACTGATTTAGTAAATGATATTTCATTAGGACAGGTGACCTACTATCAAAAATTGAATGAAAGAAGTGCCTTTGCCGGAAGCATTCGCTATTTTGGTTTAGGAGATATAGAACTACGACAAACAGGCGAACAAAATGAAGACTTCCCAATTGTCTCTCCAAACGAATTTGCAATCGATGGGTCTTATTCCCTAAAACTTAGTGAAAAATTTTCCATGGCTATTGCGGGACGATTCATTAACTCGAATTTAAAAGTAGCTTCAGACAACAATGATGCAACTTCAGCTAGTTCTTTTGCGGTTGATGTCGCCGGTTTTTATCAATCCGAAGAAATAGCTTACAATGAATTCAATGGAAGATGGAGGGCTGGATTTAACATTCAAAATTTAGGTCCAAAAATCAGCTATGACAATGATGAATTCAACAACAATTTCTTGCCTGCTAATTTAAAAATCGGAACTGGTTTTGATTTTATATTAGACGATTATAATAAGGTTGCAGTAAATGTCGAACTAAATAAGCTATTAGTACCAACACCTCAGAATCCGGATTTAAATGGAGACGGCACAGTAACACCCGAAGAAAGAAATCAAAACAATGACAATTACCGCGCTATAGGATGGACCTCAGGCATTTTTAAATCATTTGGAGATGCACCTGATGGGCTAAGTGAAGAAATAAAAGAATTTACTTATGCACTTGGCGCAGAATATTTGTACCAAGATTCCTTTGCGATGCGTTTGGGTTACTTTCACGAAAGTCCGTTAAAAGGTGCTAGACAATTTTTCTCTATGGGAGCAGGTTTCAAATACAATGTAGTAAAAGTAGATGTTTCCTATTTATTCTCAGCGTCAAAAGTAAAAAACCCATTAGAAAACACCCTACGCTTTTCACTTACCTTCAATTTTGGAGATAAATATGACGAATACTAAACATAAAAAAAATCTACAAATAACAATCCAAACTTCAACACTATGAAGTTTGGATTTTTTTTCCTTAAAAAAATATGAAAGAAATAACAATTACCACACAGTTCAAAGTGTACGAATCCATTCAGGAATTACCAAATGACATTCAGGATTTAATGAAACAAGCCGTTGAAGTAAGAAAAAATGCTTATGCCCCTTATTCCAAATTCAGAGTTGGAGTAGCCATTTTTTTAGACAATGGCAAAATTGTACTTGGCTCAAATCAAGAAAATGCAGCATATCCGTCCGGGCTTTGCGCAGAGCGTGTCGCTATTTTTTATGCTGGAGCAGTTTATCCAGAAGCCAAAATTTTAAAAATGGCAATTACGGCTGCATCAGACACTAATCAAACTACAGCTCCGATTCCGCCTTGTGGATCTTGCAGACAGTCAATTGCAGAATATGAAATAAAACAAGAGAACCCAATTGAAATCTATTTTATGGGAGAAATTGGCGCTATTTACAAATCAGATTCCCTGAAAAACTTACTTCCATTTATGTTCGATAAAAAATTCTTGTAAAAATTCCAAAAATTGCCTATTAAATTTTAGTTCTTACTTGGAATGTCTTATTTTTGCATTTCGCAAATTTGTGGGAGGAAACTATTTTGCGTTATAGTACAAATTGATAATACAATAACACTTTAGCAAAAGAAAAATTCAGATGAAAGAAGTTACAAAAGAAGTATATTTAAAGTGGTATGAAGATATGCTGCTTTGGAGAAAGTTTGAGGACAAACTCGCCGCATTATACATCCAACAAAAAGTTAGAGGATTTCTACATTTATACAATGGTCAAGAAGCAGTATTAGCTGGTGCATTGCACGCTATGGACTTGACTAAAGACAAAATGATTACTGCTTACAGAAATCACGTTCAACCAATTGGTATGGGAGTTGATCCTAGGCGTGTAATGGCGGAACTTTTAGGAAAAGTTACCGGAACTTCAAAAGGAATGGGTGGTTCCATGCACATTTTTTCAAAAGAGCACCGTTTTTATGGTGGTCACGGAATTGTAGGAGGTCAAATTCCTGTAGGTGCAGGATTGGCTTTTGCTGACAAATATTTTGAAACTGGCGGTGTTACTATGACCTATTTTGGTGATGGTGCAGCACGTCAAGGTTCTTTACACGAAGCTTTTAACATGGCTATGTTATGGAAACTTCCAGTTGTATTTATTGTTGAAAACAATGGATACGCCATGGGAACTTCTGTAGAAAGAACAGCCAATCATACTGATATCTGGAAATTAGGTTTAGGGTATGAAATGCCTTGCGGACCAGTTGACGGAATGAACCCTGTAAAAGTTGCTGAAGCAATGACTGAAGCAATTGACAGAGCACGTCGTGGTGACGGACCCACTTTCTTAGAAATGAAAACATACCGTTATAGAGGTCACTCTATGTCGGATGCGCAATTATACCGTTCGAAAGAAGAAGTAGAAGAGTACAAAAAAATTGATCCAATTACACAAGTTTTAGATGTAATTAAAGATAAAAACTACGCAACAGAGGAAGAAATCCAAGTAATTGATCAAAGAGTAAAAGGTTTAGTGGAAGAATGTGTAACATTTGCCGAAGAATCTGAATACCCACCAATTCAACAACTATATGACGTAGTATACGAACAAGAGAACTATCCATTTTTACCTCATAAACTATAAATCAATTATGGCAACAATAATTACAATGCCTCGTTTGAGCGATACGATGACGGAAGGAACGGTAGCGACTTGGCTTAAAAAAGTAGGTGATAAAATAAGTGAAGGAGACATCCTAGCAGAAATTGAAACCGATAAAGCAACAATGGAATTTGAGTCTTTCAACGAAGGAACACTTTTACACATAGGTATACCTGCAGGTGAAACTGCACCAGTAGACTCTTTATTAGCGATTATAGGAAAAGAAGGTGAGGATATTTCGGCATTACTAGCAGGGAAACCAGCTGATGCAGCACCAGCAAAAGAAGAAACAAAAGTTGCTGAGGAAACAAAAGTTGCTGAAGAAACAACTGCTGCTCCCGAAGCTACAAAATCTGCAGCACCAGCAACAACTTCATTACCAAAAGGAGTTGTAGTGATTACCATGCCTCGTTTAAGCGATACGATGACGGAAGGAACTGTAGCGACTTGGTTGAAAAAAGTAGGTGATGCTATTGCTGAAGGCGACATTCTTGCTGAAATCGAAACTGATAAAGCTACGATGGAATTCGAATCTTTCAACGAAGGAACCTTATTATACGTAGGAATTGAAGAAGGTAATACTGCACCAGTTGATAGTCTATTGGCAATCATTGGACCAGCAGGAACTGATATTAGTGGAATTGCTGAAAACTATAAAACTGGCGGAGCGCCAAAAGAAGCTCCTGCAGAAGAAAAAGAAGTGGCTTCAACAGAAAAAGCTTCGGAACCAATTGTACAAGAACCATCAACTGACGGTCAACGAATTTTAGCTTCACCATTAGCAAAGAAAATTGCAAGTGATAAAGGAATTCAATTGACACAAGTTAAAGGTTCCGGTGAAAACGGACGTATTGTGAAAAGCGATATCGAAAACTTTACTCCACAAACTGTTGCTACTCCAGCACAAACAACTGCCGCTGCACCAGCAAAAACAGAGACTGCGGCTGCGCCAAAAGTATTTGTTCCAGCAGGAGAAGTTTTTACAGAAGAAATCAAGAATTCGCAAATGCGAAAAATCATTGCGAAACGTTTAGCAGAATCTTTATTCACTGCTCCACATTACAATTTAGTAATAGAGGTAGCTATGGATGAAGCAATGAAATCCAGAACTATCATAAACAACGTTCCGGATACAAAAGTATCTTTTAACGATATGGTAATCAAAGCGTGCGCAATGGCTTTGAAAAAACACCCAAAAGTGAATTCACAATGGAGAGAAGATTCTATTCTAATCAACCATCATGTGAATATTGGAGTTGCTGTAGCTGTTGAAGACGGATTAGTGGTTCCTGTATTGCGATTTACAGATGCTATGAGTTTATCTCAAATTGGTGGTAGCGTAAGAGATCTTGCAGGAAGAGCTAAAAACAAAAAATTACTACCTACAGAGATGGAAGGCAGTACTTTTACAGTTTCTAATCTTGGAATGTTTGGTATTACTGAATTCAATTCTATCATTAACCAACCTAATTCTGCTATCCTATCTGTAGGTGCTATTGTAGAAAAACCAGTGGTTAAAAATGGTCAAATCGTTGTAGGAAACACAATGATGTTATCTTTAGCTTGCGACCACAGAACAATTGATGGTGCAACTGGAGCTCAATTTTTACAAACATTGAAACAATTTATAGAAAACCCAGTTACAATGCTTGCGTAATAACTCGGTTTTTAAAACACAAATCCCGTCTTGTTTAAAAACTTGACGGGATTTTTTATTTATTCTTCTCCTCAATCCAACGCGACATGTATTTGGTACTTCTTAAAGTATGGTGTTGTAACATCGCTCCCATAAAATTATTCCATCGATGCTGCTGTAAATTAGAGCGTAAAAATTCCATTTTAGTTCTAAAGTCACTCTCGAATAAACCTTTAGAATATCGTTGATTGATTATTTCAATTCCGTCTTGTTGGGCTTTAAGCCAAAGTGTTTTATCTTGATGCAATTGCACCGCTCTATCCGCAAAATCAACAATGTCATCTGTGATAAAACCATTCCAAAGCAAGTCACCATGCATGGATTCTGAACCAATGGAAGTCGTGACGCTTGGCGTTCCACATTGCATCGCTTCTAACAATTTCCCTTTAATACCAGCACCAAAACGCAAAGGAGCCAAAACAACTCGCGCTTCCTGAACTATTGCTTGAGCATCATTCGCTCGTCCCATGATAAAAAAGCCTTCTTTTTTGTTGTGTAATTGAAGTACTTTTTGTGAGGGATATGCGCCATAAACATTCAATATAGCTTCAGGTAGCCGTTTTTTAATCAAAGGCCAAATCGTTTCTTTTAAATATTGAACGGCATTCCAATTAGGCTCATGAAGAAAATTTCCAATAAAAACAAAGTCGGTCCTTTCTTCAAAAGTCGGTAATTGATCAATTTCAGCAACATCAATTGGTTCTAATAAAAAAGGTAAATAATGCAATAAAGAGGTATCAATTTTAAACACTGATTCTAATAATTCCATTTCAAATTCAGAAATCATCAAAGACAAATCACAACGTAAAATACTGGCTATTTCCCGTTTTGAAACCTCTTCAATAAACAAATCAGTGGTCTTAAAGAAACGGTTTTCTTTGAAAGCTTTCTGGCGAGCTAATCTTAGACAATGCAAATCTTCGGTATCTAATAATCGTAATGCATCCGGACAATTTTCAGCAACGCGCCAACCAAATTGTTCTTCCATCATAAAACGGTCAAACAAAACCACATTCGGATCAAAATCTTTTATAAAAATATCAAAACTGGAATTATTAAGTTCTATAGCTTTTTTCTCCACATTGTATTCTTGCAAATCAACCATAAAATCACTGTCTTGCGCAGGACTGGCAAACGTGATACTAAAACCTTGCGCTTTAAAAAGTGATATCAGCTGCAACATCCTTCCTCCTGCTGCAGACGAATTGGGTTCCGGCCAAACAAAACCGATGATTAAAAGCTTTTGAACTTGATTCATAGTATTATAAAATTTCAATTGCAAAATAATGCTATTTTGACTTCAATCCGGTCATTTAAATCAAAAATAGATTATAAAACACTAATTTTGTAGCAAATAAATATCATTAACATGTTAGGATTAAAATTAGCCACAGACCCGCGTTGGGTAAATATAGTTGAATCAAATATAGAAGAAATCTTGACGGATCATGCTTGGTGTGAACAAAAGGCAGCTTCCAATGCAATAAGTCTAGTTACTTACAATTCGGAATTGGAAGAATTAGTAACCGAAATGTTGATTATTGCCAAAGAAGAATTAGATCATTTACAATTGGTTCATAATTTAATCAAAAGCAAAGGATTGACTTTAGGTAGAGAAAGGAAAGACCATTATGTAAATGAACTTTTTAAATTCATGAAAAAAGACGGCAGTCGAAAAGATGCTCTTTGTGACCGATTGTTATTTTCAGCTATGATTGAAGCTAGAAGTTGCGAGCGATTTAAAGTTTTATCAGAAAACATAAAAGATGTTGAATTGGCTACTTTTTACAGAGATCTAATGATTTCAGAAGCTGGGCATTACACAACTTTCTTAGGTTTTGCACGTAAATATGCTGATAATATAGATGTAGACAAACGATGGAAGGAGTGGATTGAATTTGAGACTTCCATAATCACTAACTATGGCAAACAAGAAACGATTCACGGTTAGATAGGAAAGATACTATCACATTAAACAAAAACAGGATGCCGAAAAAGCATCCTGTTTTTGTTTATTTAAATTAAGTAAATCATTTCACAATCATAAACTCAGAACGTCTGTTTAATGCGAACTCCAATTCGGTACATTTATCTTGACAATCTATTTTTGGTAGCGATTCACCGTATCCTGTTCCTAAAATCCTGTTAGAATTGATACCTTTAGAAATAATATATGCCACAGTAGACTGCGCTCTTCTCTCAGATAAATCTAAATTATAATCATCCGTTCCTCTGGAATCCGTATGCGCTTTTACATGAATTTTGATTGCATCGTTTTGCGACATAACATAAACTAATTTATCAAGTTCTACTGCTCCACGATCTGTAATTTCACTTTTATTAGAGTGGAAATAAATAGGGTTTAATAGGATTTCAGTTTCTGTAACAATAACATCAATAGGCTCTAATTTAGCATCAATATATATTTTACCTTGCTCACTTGTTGCAGAAAAAGATTTAGTTACAAAACCATCTTGAAAAACTTCTAATTTATACGGCTTTTTACATTCTACATTATAAACAACTTCACCACTATTATTAGTCATTTGGGTATCAATAATAGTATTGTTTGCATCTAAAAGTACTACTTTAGAATTAGCTAAAAATACTGCAGTTTTAGCATTTTTGACAACAACGGATATTTGCGCCTTACAAATTGGAGTCGCACTATAAATATGATCTTTACCGGAACGATTACTCGATACAAATCCTATATTTTTATCTGGATTGAAAGTAAAAGCGAAATCATCTTTCTCAGTATTCACTGGATTTCCAAGATTATTGGGATCCAAATCTCTATTTAAATCAACAGAAAAAACGTCAAAACCTCCAAAACCAGTTAGTCCATTTGAAGAAAAATACAAAATCGAATCATCCGTTATGTAAGGAAAATTTTCATCGCCAACTGTGTTAATTTTAGTTCCTAAATTTTCAGGTACTCCAAAAGTTCCATCTGTGTTAACTGTAACTTTCCATATATCTGTTCCTCCTATTGAACCCGGCATATTGGATGCAAAATAAAGGACCTTTCCATCTTTATCTATCGAAGGATTGCCAGTAGAATAACTTTTACTATTGAATGGTAAGGGGATAATATTGCTCCATTTCCCATTTTCTTTAACTGCTTTATACAGATTTACTTGACCAAACTTGAGCTTATGTGTTTTATCTTTTTCGAATAATTTATCCTTGAAACTTTCACTTGAAAAATAAATGATCGTTCCATCTTTAGTTAGAGTAACTGGACCTTCATGGAATCTTGTATTTAATTCATCAACAGGAATTGCATCTGAATAACTTCCATCAGCATTATAAGTTGACTGGTAAATATCTAAATACGGTTCGTTATTCCAACCGTATATTTTGTTACTTTCATTTCTGGCACTTGCAAAATAAAGAGTATCACCATAAAGAACCGCACCAAAATCTGATCTTTCAGAATTGATGGAAATTCTGTTTAAATTAAAACGATTTTCGATAGCATTCAAATCCGTAAGGTAATTTGGATTTTCGCTAAATGTAACTGCACGCTGATCATTAGGCGCTATTTTAGAAAACGCTTTCATTTGGGCATTTGATTCCGCATATTTACCGTTAGACTTCAGCATTTGAGCATATCTGTAATAGGTTTCCGCATCTTGCTGTGAAGCCATTGCTTTAGCATACCACTTTTCGGATTCTATAGTTTCTTGCATAAAATAATAACTATCGCCGAGCTGCTTGCTCAAATAGGTATCAGAATTTCCTTTTTCGACTAATGCGATGTAATCTTTGGCCGCTTCAACATAATCGTAGCTTTCAAATAATTTATCAGCATTCTTAGTCTCTTTATTTTGTGCGCAAAGTGAAAAACTTGCTAACGCAAAAAACAACAATATTGTATTTTTTTTCATTACGTTCAGTAATTAAATTTTAGAAAAACCTCGGGGAACGGGACACTTTTTTTGACTCAAATAAATCATATAACAATATAAATTCATGTGATGAAGGCGCAGTAACTTTTAAATCTGAAACGATATGATCATAAGCATAGCCGATTCTTAATTCTGGAGTTACTGCAAAATTGATCATTCCGCCAAAACTATCTTGTAATCTGTACGTTGCCCCAATTTCAAATTTTTCTTGATATAAAAAATTAGCTGATAAGTCCAGAGAAGGAGTTACATCAAAAGCTGATTTCAGCATAAACGAAGGTTTAAATTTTAGTTCGTAATTCACATCAAAAACATAACCTGCAGTTAGAAAATAATGCGATACATCTGAGCCATATTCACGTCCGTTGTAATCTAAATGAACTGCTTTTAACATATTAGGAAGTGATAATGCCACATAATATTTATCAGTATAATAGAATAAACCTGTACCTAAATTCAATGAAGTATCATTAATATCCTCTCCAAAGATACCTTCAGTTGGGTCCGGCAAGCTCGATTGAATATCCCTTAGTCCTACTTTATGAAAAGAAACTCCCGCTTTTAGACCAAATGCCAATCGCTGTGTATCGCCTAATTTCAAAGTATATGAGAAATCTCCAAAAACATTTTGTTCCGTAACCGGTCCAATTTTATCTGAAATAAAAGAGATCCCAATTCCAACATTTTTACCTGCTGGTGCATGACCAGAAAAAGTAAATGAAGCCGGTGAATCTTCAATATTAACCCATTGTTTTCTATATAAAAGTCCTAAAGAGAGATTCTCTTTTGAACCAGCATAGGCTGGATTGACAACGTTCATATTATACATATATTGAGTATAATGTGGATCTTGTTGTGCCTTTACATCTATACAAGTGAAGAGTGTTAAAAGCGACATCAATAGTATTTTGTTCATATCTATATATTTTTCAGTTTATAAGTCCACTTAAAATAGCTGTGGACTAATAAATATATTAATTACTGTTTTTCTCTAATCAAATAAATCCAACCCGTTTTTGGCTCACTACTTTTGAATTCAATCACATAATAATAAGTAGCGCTTGGTAGATCATCTCCTTTATTTGACTGGCCTTTCCATTGGTCTGTATAATTCTCTTGGCTATAAACTTTAATACCGTATCTATTAAATATTTCCAGTTTTTTGACATCCATCAATCTTAAATCGAAGTAATCATTTGAACCATTTCCATCTGGAGAAATTCCTTTTTGAATATTACAATATGCAGATTCAACTGTCACATTTGCCGATGTTTCGCAACCTGTAGCTGCGGAAGTTACCGTGAGCGAATAGACAGTAGGGAAAACTATTTGTCCGTTAGGAGTTGAGGCGATGACAGAAGAAACATTTAAAACATTTGAATTTGTTCCAATAAGATTTCCATCTTTATCTTTCCATTGATAAGAAACCTCATTTGAATCGTATGAATCTGATAGCGGATTTGCCGTTAAAATATATTCTTTGTTTTCACAGTCACCTGTGGTTTCAAATTGTATTTGTGACGGAATAGCGTTTATAGTTACTTCAGATCCTAGAGTAATACATGCAGGACTAGTAGTAAATCGTACACTCATGGTGTATTTTCCAGGTGTCAAATTATTAAAAACAGGACTATTTTGATAAGCATTACCTAAACTGTATTGCACATCTGCTTGTGTACTGATTGTAATACTTCCGGAAGGCTCCAAGCAAGTTGGTTGTATAACTTGTACCAAAGCTGGAGTGGAAGGCAATAACGGAAGTGGATTGACTGTAACACGTACCGGACTTATAACTGAACATGTATTATCAGCAATATTTCTAGCATACAATAGGTAGTCATTTGGTGCTAATCCTGAAAAAGTATTCGAAGTTTGATACGTCACACCGTTCAAACTGTACTCTACACCAGATTGAGCTACTACTGTAATAGTTCCCGAAGGAATCGCACAAGTTGGCTGAATCACGGTTGTTGCGGTTGGGACTATTGGAGGAATTGGAATAGCATTAATAGTAATTGTTGATGCCGATTGAACTACACATGTATTATCCGCTGTGTTTCTTACATACAATGTATAATTGTTTGGAGTCAATCCTGAAAAAGTATTCGAAGATTGATACGTTACACCATTCAAACTGTACTCTACTCCAAGTTGTGTTGTTATTGCAATACTTCCCGAAGGAATTGAACATGTTGGTTGAATTATACTAGCCGAAGTTGGTGAAACAACTACTGGTATTGAATTAATTGTGATAGCTGATGCTGAAGGCGTAACACAGGTATTATCCGCTGTATTTCTTACATACAAAGTATAATTGTTTGGTGTCAATCCTGAAAAAGTATTCGAAGATTGATACGTTGTTCCATCCAAACTATATTCTACTCCCGATTGTGTAGTGATGGAAATACTTCCTGATGGAATCGCACAAGTTGGTTGCACTACGCTGGCTGTTGTTGGAACAACTGGAGGAAGTGGAACTGCATTAATCGTTATTACAGTTGATGAAGGAGTAACACAAGTATTATCCGCTGTATTCCTTACATATAAAGTATAATTGTTTGGTGTCAATCCAGAAAAAGTATTCGAAGATTGATACGTTGTTCCATCCAAACTATATTCTACTCCAGATTGTGTAGTGATGGAAATACTTCCTGATGGAATCGCACAAGTTGGTTGCACTACGCTGGCTGTTGTTGGAACAACTGGAGGAAGTGGAACTGCATTAATCGTTATTACAGTTGATGAAGGCGTAAGACAGGTAGTATCCGCTGTGTTTCTTACATACAAAGTATAATTATTTGGTGTCAATCCAGAAAAGGTATTCGAAGATTGATACGTTGTTCCATCCAAACTATATTCTACTCCCGATTGTGTAGTGATGGAAATACTTCCTGATGGAGTAGCACAAGTTGGTTGCACTACGCTGGCTGTTGTTGGAACAACTGGAGGAAGTGGAACTGCATTAATCGTAATTACAGATGATGAAGGTGTAACACAAGTATTATCCACTGTGTTTCTTACATACAAAGTATAATTGTTTGGTGTCAATCCAGAAAAAGTATTCGAAGATTGATACGTTGTACCATCCAAACTATATTCTACTCCCGATTGTGTAGTGATGGAAATACTTCCTGATGGAGTTGCACACGTTGGTTGCACTACGCTGGCTGTTGTTGGAACAACTGGAGGAAGTGGAACTGCATTAATCGTAATTACAGATGATGAAGGAGTAACACAAGTATTATCCGCTGTATTCCTTACATACAAAGTATAATTATTTGGTGCCAATCCTGAAAAAGTATTCGAAGATTGATACGTTGTACCATCCAAACTAT
>NZ_SMFN01000026.1 GCF_004349135.1 Flavobacterium sandaracinum
TCTTTACCGTATTTCTTGAAAGGGATAAGTAGCTACTTATAAATAACTTACTCTTTCCATTACAATAGAATTTAATTACTTTTCTAATTTTACTCATGTCTGTTATTTTGTTTGCCATAATCCGTATATTTTTAACGAATGTATGGTTCTAACAACATGAAAAAATCAATAGTTTTTAATCGTTAATTAACCACAAAACCTGGTGGTCAATTTGCTCCGGAATTAGGTGGTCAGTTTGCTCCGGAACGGGTGGTCAATTTACTCCGGAATTAGGTGGTCAAATTCACCGGTTTTTCCAGCTTCATGGCGATCTGTTATTTAAATCTCATGTAAAAGTATTTAATACCAACATTGGAGATAATACATGTCCTTTAAAGGGGGAGTTTGGCTTTTAATTTCCAATGATTACTGGTTAAAGGACTATAAGAAATCTAATCCATTAAGGAGAAATGTTGGTTCGAACTGTTCGGTCAAGTAGCCCCGTCCAAACAAATGTCGAACTATTTTATTGAAGATTTGGAAAAATTAGAAAATATTTCCAAGTAAGTATTTCGAATTTAAGTTATAGATTCAATCCTTGATTCATGTTAATAATTAATTGTAAAATAGCTATACCAAATTAAAACTTCATTCGCTGTATTCTAACTGCATTCAAAATAGCTAATAAAGCCACACCAACATCGGCAAAAACAGCTTCCCACATGGTGGCTAAACCTCAGGCACCAAGAACCATTACAATTGCTTTTACTGTGAATGCCAACCCAATGTTTTGCCAAACGATTTGTTTTGTTTTTCTACCAATATTTATTGCTGTAAAAATTTTCGTGGGCTGGTCGTTTTGAATAACAATGTCGGCAGTTTCGATAGTGGCATCGCTTCCTAAATCTCCCTTGGCAATTCCTGCATCGACCAAAGCGATTACTTGTGCATCATATAGAATTGTAGTCGCGTTTTTCATATTAAAATTTAACTAGCACAACAGCTCAATTTGGCAACATCTTTTCCGAAAGTGATGGCTGCTAGTTTTATGCCTTCGCCTAATGTTAAATAAGGATAAAAACTTTCTGCCAATTCTTTTACGGTTATATTATACTTGATAGCCATACTCAATTGCTGAATGAGTTCGCCACCTTCGGGAGCAACAATTCTAGCACCAATCAATTTATCGGTTTCGGTATTTCGTATTAATTTGATAAATCCTCTTGTGTCATTGGCTGCAATAGCTCTTGGAACGTTATTTAATTCTAATTTGCTTACTTCAAAAGGAATGTTTTGGACTTCTGCCTGTGCTTCGTCCAATCCTGCTCCTGCTACTTGTGGATCGGTAAAAACTACCCAAGGCAAGGAAGAATAATCGGCTTCATTATTGGCTCCCGTAAAAGCATTTTCTACGGCAATTTTACCTTCAAAGGCTGCCGTGTAAACAAATGCAGGCGTGTTGGTAACATCGCCTACTGCATAGATGTTAGGTAAATTGGTTTCCATTTTTTCGTTAACCAAAATGTGCCCTGTTTTAGCAAGTTCCAAACCAATATTTTGCAATCCTAATTTTTGCATATTGGGTGTTGTGCCAGATGCCACTACAACTTTTCCTTTTTCGATAATTTGTGTAAAAGAACCGTCAGGGCATTTGCAATGGATAATGGTTTCATTTCCTTTTTTATCAAATTTTACTGCTCTAAAATTTGGCAGGATTTCTATACCTTCGTTACGCATTTGTGTTTCCAAGGCTTCACTGATGTCGGGCGTTTGTGTTCTCAACACACGATCAGTAAACTCGATGATACGCACTTTTACGCCCAAACGATTGTAAGCCATAGCAATTTCTAAACCAATATAACCAGCCCCCATAATGGTCATGCTTTCGGGTTTTTCTTCTAAATCAAAAAGCGAAACGTTGGTAAGAAAACCTACTTCGTTTAGCCCTTCAATAATTGGAATATTGGTAGTTGCTCCTGTGGCAATGATAAATTTTAGAGCCGTATATTTTACTTTACCATCGACCACAATGGTTTTAGTATCTAAAAATTCTGCCCAACCCGTTAGCATTTTCAGGTTATGAAAATCACTTACCACGTCCATATATTTTTTCTTCTGGAGCGTGGCTACCAATTGTTTTTTGTCTTTAATTACTTGAGCAAAATCTATAGCAACACCTTTGGGTTTGATGCCCGAAAAATTGGAATGTGTTGCGTGATAAGCTGTTTCCGCTGCACGAATAAGGGTTTTAGAAGGGACACAACCTACGTTTACACAAGTTCCGCCAAAGTCTAAACCACCGTTTACCATTAAGGTCGATAATCCTAAACTTTCGGCCTTTATAGCTGCCGAAAATGCCGCCGAACCACCACCGATGATAATTAAATCGAAGTGGTTTGCGTTTGTATTACAACATTTAGTTTCAGCAGTATGAGCTACTTTATAATTTTTTGTGCTGTTAATAGTATTGATAATTTCTTCTTTACTAGTTTTAGAAGGGTCGAAAGAACATTCGCAACTGCCGTTTTGATAACTCACTTTTACTTCTGTTACTCCTTCATTTTTGGTAAGCATTTTTTCAATGCCTGTGGCACAATGGTCGCAGGTCATTCCTGCGATATCGAGTTTTATATTTTCTGTTTTCATTTTCTTATTTTAATTAAATGCTTAATAATAGAGTCAAAAAAATTATTTGCAACCGTTTAGACCACAAACGTGTCCAGTTTGTCAGTGTGGAGGATTTACGGATGTTGGTACTTCTCCTGATACTTTGTAACCTGTGGTATTAATAGCTTTTATGATAGCCTCTTTGTTCGTTTTACTATTGTCAAATTTTACAACTGCGATTCCTTCGTTGCTATTAGCAGAAACGGTTACAATTCCCGGTAATTTGTTTATTTCATTTTTAACGTGATCTTCGCAACTGGCACAAGTCATTCCACTCACATTAAATTTTACTTCTTGTATATTATCAGAAGAAACAACAATTAGCTGTTTGTCCGCTTTTGGATAAAAAACTTGTCCATAGTATGGGAAAGCCATCATTAAAAAAGTAAACACCGTTACAATGCCTAAAAACTTTTTAGTTTTCACAAATGGTATTTTATCCTCTTCTTCACAAGTACATTGTATTTCTTCGGTCGTTCGTGGTTTTAGTTTTTGAGTCCAAGCAAAGCCCAATACCAAAACAGTTATTCCAATTAAGTAAGGGCGAAAAGGTTCTAACCACGAGAACGTTGATGCTACGCCAGAAGCTCCAGAAATAAGAGCTAAAACGGGCGTTATGCAACAAAGTGATGCTGTCACTGCTGATAAAATACTTGCTACAGCAAGTTTTCCTGATTTTGAATTTGTGTTCATATGAGTTCTAAATTTGAATTTTGACTAATAATGTATTTAAAAAAGGGACGAAGTATTTGTAATTGTTCTGATTTTAGAGAATAAAAAATAGTTTGGCCAGACCGTCTTGCTTCAATAACATTTCCGTCTTTCATTTTGCGTAGATGTTGTGAAACGGCAGGAATACTCATTTCTAAAATATCGGCAAGGTCGCAAGGACAAAGTTCATTTTCTTCTTCAAGAAGAAACATTATTTTTAGTCGTACTTCATTGCCAGCTAATGCTAATAAACCACTCAATTGTTCAAAAGCGTTGCTGTTATTTTCTAATTTGTTTTTACAGGTATTGATTTGATTTTTATCAGCCAAAACTCTTATACACGTTTGATTATTGTCCATTGTTGTAATTGTTTAAATTGAATACTAAACAAATGTAGTTAATTGTTTTATTATTTAAGCAAATGCTTAAATAATAAAAATAAGTTTAACATTTTACTTTGAAATGAATACTTCAATTTTTAAAGTAAATGATTTAGTATTGCTTTTCATTCAAACTGTACTCAAATTACCATCGGTAAATACTTTGACTTGAGTCATTATAAGCATTGACAAAGTGTTATTAGAGAGAGGTGACGGTAATGGCAGGATGGAAAGATCCTAAAACTCGTAATCGTTTTATGAAGTTAATCATTCCTACAGCATGATATATATTATTTATTTGTGGAAATAAAAATTTAAAAAATTCCAAGTTACATGCTTAAATAAACCGTAAATTTATATTAAATTACTGAATAATAGTGATTTATAATCAATTAAACATTTTTTAGTGATCGAAATTATTGAGTATTTGTATTTGGTTTAACTTAAAAACTAAAACAACAACTATGAAAAAACCAAAACAATATGGTGTGTTTTTCAGTCAAACTCTGCGTAAACTCTTCCGAACTATCAAAATCGAATTAGTAATCATTACCGCATTAATGTATACACAGTTGATACTTACTTCTTGCAGGAATTCTGAAAAAAAACAGAAACAAGTTAAACAGAACCACCCTCAACAAAAAGAAGAAGAAAATCACAACCATGAACATAGCGAACATTCACAATTAATGAATGAAACTCGCGAATGGTTAAAACAGGAATTGGGCGAAAAATATAATCAGCCCGTATCTCTCGGTACAGAGGAACAACTTGCACAAGGCAAAGATATATTCACAAAATATTGTGCTACTTGTCACGGTATTAGCGGTAAAGGCGATGGTCCAGGAGCAACGACATTACAACCAAAACCAGCCGATTTTACTGATCCTGAACATTCGTCATTTTATTCAAATCAAGGACGAATATACCTCATAAAAAAAGGAATGAAGGGAACTGCAATGGCAGCATGGGAAAACGTTTTGAGCGAAGAAGAAATCCTTTCGGTCTATGCATATGTAAATTCTCTGAAAAATTCAGGCGAAATGATGGAACACCAGGGGCAAAATTATTAGGAAAATGAATGAAAAAAAACATAAATAATTCAAATGATAATAACCGAAGTACTTTTAAAAGAAATGGAGAATATTTCAAATTCAGAAAAGTAATTGCAAACATATATTTATATCGTCATTATGTATAAAGCAATGGTAAAAATTCTTAAAACAGTATGGATATACACTATGGCATTATTACTATGGAGCTTTTCAGCTAAGAGTCAACAAAGATACCAAACAAGGAACGGAAGTATTGTTAAGTTTTTTATTTACGTACAATCTCCACAGAACATTTTGCATGTAATGCCACCGCTTGCGAAACCGAGCCAAGCAGAAAGCCTTCTATAACCCCATGACCATGAGAACCAACGATAATCAAATCAGCACCAAATGTTTCAGCTTCTTTGAGTATTGCACTTTTTGGAGAACCTTCAATAACCACTGTAGTTACAATTAAAGCCGGATTTTTATCACGCAAAATTTTCGCTGCATTTTCAGTAATTTTCTTTGCAGATTTAAAGGCGTTTTGGTCAACTTCAGCATAATACTCATGTGAAACTCCCATTGGTTCAAGAGTATTTATTAGCGACATTCTTTCATAAACAGAAACAATACATACTTTAGTGTTTACTGGAAATAGTCTGTTTGCAACTTCGTCTACAGCTGTTTTACTATATTTTGAACCATCGGTTGCTAGTAGAATTTTCATTCTTTTTTCTCCATTAAATTCATTCCGCATTTGGGACATTTTCCGGGTTTATCCGAAGTAACTTCTGGGTGCATGGGGCAGGTATACGTTTTTTGAGTTTCCATTTTTTTTATATTTTAATGTTGTTTGTATTTGTATTATTTGGACATATCCATATTTTTATCCATTCCAGTCATTTTGTGTGATTGCATTTTTTTATCATTCATCATATCCATCATTTTAGGATTATCCATCATCGATTTACACATTTCAGACATCATCGTAGTATCTGTTTTAGATGCTTCCATCATTTCGGTCATCATTCCTTTCATCATAGCTGGATTATCCTTCATCATTTTCATCATATTTTCGTGATTTGTCATCATCATTTTTCCTTTACTACTGTTCATCATTGCTTGCATCATATCTTTAGACATATCGCTATTGTTAGCAATAGTATCCATAATTGCCTTTTTTGTATCTGAATTTGAAAGAATTTGATTTACATCAGTTTTGGATTGGCACGATGTAAACAAACCAATCGATACAATAATTAATGTGATTTTTTGTAATGTTTTCATAGTTTATAATTTTGATTGTTTAAAATCTCTTAAATAATTCCTCTAAACGAAACTTTATTTAAGAGATTGAAATACTCACATTTTACTCATTTTACGGTGCTTAACTTACTCATATTACTGCACTCAACAGCACATTTTCGACAGGCTTCCGCACAATTTTTGCAATGCTCCATGTGTGCATGTTTTTCACATTCTTTGGCGCAAGCTGTACAAATTTCGGCGCATAATTTGCAGATTTTTTCCGTAAACTCACTTCCGCTTGCCATAGCCTGCATTGCAAATAAACAAATAGCTGCACAATCATGATCTAGTTTTATGCAACGCGCTAACATTTTTACGTCTTGCTCATTCAAGCATTCACTTTCGCAATGCGAACATTCTACTGCACATTCTGAACATGCATCGATACAATCTTTAAATTTTTGATGACTCATCTTTTTTAAATTTAAATTGCGAATTAATTTTCGCAGTTTAAAGGTAGCTTTTTAACTTGAAAAAGTATTGTGAAATTCTAATAAAAATTATATAATTCACACATTATCAGGAATGTATATTGGTTTGTAAAAAATGTAATTGCAAAAAAAGGACGCTTGTCTTTTAGAACAAGCATCCTCCATACAAATTTGAAATTTGAGTTTCTTAATAATTAAAAGTAGCACCTAATCCCATTCCCATATCACTATCATAGTGTGTAGTGATTCCAAAGTTTCTTTTGACAATGTAGCGTAAACCTGCCATATATTCTTTGTCGGTATTCCACATTAAATTCATTCGTAGTCTTTTTGAAACTGGAATGTCTTTTCGTTCAAACTGTAAACGTACATTTCCGTCGGTAAAAACTTCGGCTTGAGCGACTATAAGCATTGGTAATGTGTAATTAACCCCTGCACTAAAAACAGCTCTGTTGTCTTTGGTATTGGTTTGCCCAAAAAGATTTCTTTCTTGATTGTCTATTCCCCCTTTTCTATATCTCCAATCAAAACCTATAAAAGGCATTAACCATTGCATTTTTCCAATGTATCTTCCAATATGAGTTTCGGTTTCATAACCGTGGTGTTCTTTGTAACCCAATCGCCATTCGGTGCCGATACTCCAACGTGTACTTTGATACATCGCTTCTCCATCGTTTCCGTTTGTAGCAAAATCATTTTCTGCCATAAAATGAAATGCTCTATCATCAGCAAACAATTTGCGTTGTGCCAATTTAGGGTTTGGGATTAATGGATTTGCAGGGGAGTTTTCATAACTAAAAACCCTGCCCATTCCGCTCATCATGTGATATAAAATATGACAATGAAAAAACCAATCACCGCTTTCGGTGGCTGCAAATTCGAGCGTATCGGTTTCCATTGGCATGATGTCAATGATGTTTTTCATTGGAGCGTAATCTTCTTGTCCGTTGATTACCCTAAAATCATGTCCGTGCAAGTGCATGGGATGGCGCATCATAGAATTGTTGTGAAGTATCATGCGTACGATTTCTCCTTTTTTAATTAATATTTTATCACTTTCTGAAACTACTTTGTTATCCAGACTCCAAACATAACGATTCATATTTCCGGTAAGTTCAAACTTTAATTCTTTTACTGGTGCATCTTTAGGAAGGGTTGTCTTGATTGGAGCTTTCAACATGGCATAGTTCAAGGTAACGATATCAGAAAGGGCATTGGAATCATATTGATGGTCCATACCTTCCATTTTATGGTCACCCATATTCATAGCATCTTTTTTCTCCTTGTCTGTATCCTTATCTTTCATTCCCTTTTTGTTCATGTCCATTCCATTCATTTTATCTCCTTCCATATCCATGCCTTGCATTTTATCGTCGCCTTTTCGCTTTAGTTCACCAGTTATTTCCGGATACATAACTACGTTCATATCCATTTGGTTAAGCGACATTTGCATTCCCATATCGTCTAAATCTCCGTTCATTTTCATCATGCCGTTCATCATCTTCATCCCTTCAAAATATTTTAACTTGGGTAGCGGAGCCGTTAATTGCTTGATACCATCACCTAAATATAAGGAAGCTGATTTTGTGCGATCTTCGGATGTAACTAAAAATTCATACGCAGTTTTATCAGCAGGAATGGTAACGATAACATCGTAGGTCTCAGAAACCGCAATGATTAATCGATCTACTTCAACGGGCTCTACATCGTTACCATCGCTTGCTACAACAGTCATTTTACCTCCTGCATAAGTAAGCCAAAAATAAGTGGAGGCTCCGCCGTTTGCAATTCGTAATCGGACTTTATCGCCTGCTTTAAAATGTGAAAGTTGGCTTTCACTTTTTCCGTTTATTAAGAATTTATCGTAGTACACATCGCTCACATCCATAGCGTTCATTCGCTTCCATTCGTTATTAAGTTTGGTTTTAAAATAGCCGCTTCTTATGGCTTCTGCATAACTTTGGGTTGTTCCTTTTTTAATAGCAAACCAATCCGAAGCATTATGCAACATTCGATGTACATTATTGGGATTCAGATCCGTCCACTCACTCAAAACTATGGGCACGGTGGGAATGTCAAGCTCTTCTCTTTTATTCATAGTAAAAGAACCGTACATTCCTATTTGTTCCTGCAATCCGGTATGGCTATGATACCAATGCGTACCGTGTTGAATAATTGGAAATTTATACAAATGGGTAGTATGTGGTTTGATTGGCATTTGTGTAAGGTTTGGCACACCATCTTCTTTGTTGGGTAAAAACAAACCGTGCCAATGCAACGATGTTTCTTCGTTCAGCTCATTGTGCACATAAATTTCTGCGGTGTCGCCTTCTGTAAACGTTAGTGGTGGCATTGGTATTTGTCCGTTTACGGCAATGGCTCTTTTAGGTTTACCCGTGAAATTTACAATGGTGTCCCGCACGTATAAATCGTATCGAACTGTCCTTGGCGGTGTGTTGTTTACAATTGTCTTTATGGAGCCTAAGTTTGCTTTTGGCATATCCATTTTGCCCATCTCATGATTTTTAGGAGCCTCATTATTATCCATTTTCATGTTGTCCATGTTGTCTTTCTTTTCAGAACTCTTTTTCATGGGCATTTGCATTTCATCATGCTTCTTCACTACCGATTTCTTAACTGCTTTCGGTTTTTCCTTTACCAAAGTCATTCCGCATTTAGGGCATTTCCCTGGCTTGTCAGCGTGAATCTCGGGATGCATTGGGCAGGTGTATGTTACGGATGCCACCTTATTATTATCCGTTTTCATATTGTCCATGTCGTCCTTCTTTTTAGAAGTCTTTTTCATGGGCATTTGCATTTCATCATGCTTCTTCACCACAGTTTTTTTAACCGTTTTAGCTTTTTCCTTTATCAACGTCATTCCGCATTTAGGGCATTTCCCTGGCTTGTTAGCGTGAATTTCGGGATGCATTGGGCAGGTGTATGTTGTGGGCTGCACCTTTTGCGCCTTTTCTTTTTTTGACATATCCATACCTTTCATATCCTGTGCTTGGGCAAAGGAATTAATAGACATAATGAATATTAATACTATAATTTTTTTCATTTTTTTAGTTTAAAATTAATTTACTAATTCTTATGGAATTATTTGTCTAATTCTTTGAGCTTTGCTTTCATCTGGTCAATCTCTGCCTGTTGGCTGGTAATGATATTTTTAATTAATTCCTTTATTTCAGGGTCGGTAACCGATGACTCTTTACCCATTAATATTGCTGCGGCATGGTGTGGTATCATTGATTTTAAAAATTCTTTATCCCCAACTGCTGCCTGTTGCCTAATGCCTGCAAAAAATAGAATCAAAGCAATAAATCCAGTGACAACCAGTGAAATATTTAATTTCTTATTTCCGTACATGCTACCCATCACTAGAAGTTCAATTATGAGCATCGGCATGGTCATCAGTCCAGCCATGTAAAATTGGTTTATATTGGGTATTACATTGGCAAAAACATCTACCATTGCATACATTAGTATGTACATAGCTATAAATGATAACACTATCATAATCGCTAATTTCTTGTACATAGTCAAACTTAATTCTTTTGAATGCTCTTCTGTTGTGTGTTTCATTGCCATAATTTTTTGATTTAAAATTAATTTATTTTTTTAATAGTAACTCCAACTCTAAAATTTGTTTTTTAAGTGATTCAACACTTTTCATTTTTTTTAATTCTGCTATTGATAAAGCTTTTTTACCTGCTTCAATTGCACTTGGATAGTCTTTTAGTTCCGTTGCTATTTTTTGTCTCAAATTAGGATAGTAAAAATTTTGTGGATCTAATTTTTCGGCTTCAATAAGCCAAGCTATTGCTTGTTTGGAATCTCTGTTTGTACTGTAATAATAGTTTGCTGCTTGAAATAATAAATTAGCATCTTGAGTTTTTTCTTTAATGATGTTTTTATCTATTACTGCTAAAATATTTTCATCTGCTTTGCTTTTCAATGGAATTTTCACCATCGAATTTTCCCATATTATTTTTAGAAATCCCTCCCCTTTACTGTTAACATCATTTATTTCGATTGTAAATGTTTCATATAAATTGGGTATGCTTTCTACTGGAACTGTAAAACGAAAAACATCTTTTTTGGCATCGTATCCGGTTTCTCCATGTAATGTAATATCTGTATTTACAATTATTGTCCACTCCTTTTTAGAAGGTATTGTGAATATTGAGTAACTACCCATTTTTAAAGTAGTATTTCCAAATACAATATCTTCGTTGGTAGTTATTGAAGTACAATCACTAGCGCCAGTTCGCCAGAGTTTTTCAAAAGGTACTAATTCACCAAATATTTTTCTGCCTCTTGCTAGTGGTCTGCTGTAAGAAACTTTGATTATTGTGCTACCCAATTCTTGTTCAAATGATGCAGATGGACTTGCAGAAGTTAGTTTTATTTGAACTTTTTCTTGTGCCGAAATTATTAAAGCTTGTAAAATAAAGAAGTGTATTAGAATTATTTTTTTCATGGTTTTTGATTTTAAATTGATTTTAAATTGATTTTAAATTGATTTTAAATTGATTTTACTGTTTTTTATTATTTTAAATTATTTTTTTATTTTCCTCCAAATTTTTCTAATAGTAGGCGATGAGATATACCAAAGTAAAAAACCACTTAAAACGGTTATTAACCCCAATAATGAAAAGACTCTTAACACAATATTATTCATATTGTCTCTACCCTCATAATCCATAGTATGGGTCATCCATAAAAAATCAAACCATCTCCAATCGCGGTGTCTAATCGTTTGAAAAGCACCATCATTTGCCGAAATATAGACCTTTAAATTATTCGGTTCCTGATAGGATATAACATAGGCTGGCAGTAAATGCTCTCTATATTCATGATGTTTCCCTACTTCTTTAATGAGTTGTATCTCTTTTGCTTTTAAACCTGATACAATATTTTTATCTGCAATTGCCAATGCTTCTTCTTTAGTGATACCCTTTTTTAATTTTCCCGTCTTGGCATTATAAAGCATCTTCCCATTAACCCAATAAAAAGGGTTCTTATTAATCTCCCTTAATTCTATCGATTGGATTGCTATTGAAGGATGGAGTAGGGAAGGGCTTATTAAACCCGAAAACGACTCAGCAACAATTCTTTTTTTATGAAATTGCATGCCATGAATGTCATCAATATTGGTCCAACTAAAATACAGACCACTAATGGTCCACATTAAGAACTGAAGACCTAAAAATATTCCTAAATATCGGTGAGATTTTCTAATCCATTTTACTTTTTTTCCTTTAATCATTTACCTTTTAATTTTTTTTAAATTGTTAAATAAACTGAACCAACTTTGAAAATCGCATTAAAATTTCAATTATATAAAACAGAATATATTAGAATATTCATTGCTTAATTTTCTATTCCATTCCGCCAGTTTCGGACGAATAACTTATTCCATTCGGTTTTTTGCCTACTGCAATTGTATTAATTACTTTTTGAGTTGCCACATCTATTACTGAAACAGTATTGTCACCACTATTGGTTACATAAACTGTTTTTCCGTCTTTGCTAACCACTACACCGTGTGCCTTATTACCTACGGTTATAGTTTTAATAACTTTGTTACTGGTTATGTCAATTACAAATACTTTATTTGAAACAGGTCTACCCATTGTTTCCCCTTGATCGGCTACATATAACAATTTACTGTCTGGCGTGGCATATAATTGAATTGGACCTTGCGCATCATTTGGCAATTTTATTCTTGTTATTTGAGCATTTTTAATATCATATTTTACTACTTCTTTAGTATCATACAAACTCGCAAAAATAAATTTTTCATCTTGTGTAGTTGCAACTTGCACAGCCACTCCTCCCAGTGGAATGTCTGTTATTGTGCCATCAGAAATAGTAATAATCGACATACTTTTTGCATCCATATTTGCAACATAAAGTTTTCCGTTTTGATGTCTAAAACCATGTGGTAAATATCCTTTTCCTAACTCAAATTTTTGAGTTATTTTATATGTTTTAGCATCGACTTGAAATATCTGATTTGTTTCATTTGCAGTTGCATAAGCATATTCAGATTTATTATCTAAAACTACATGAGCCAGATGCAAATCCTTACCAAGTTCAATACGTTTTTTTATTGAATTAGTGTTTGGATCGATTACTATCAATTGATTTGTTGCTGTACTATCCATAGGTATCGCCGTCACCCAAACGGATTTCCCATCAGGTGCAACTTGTACGTTATGAGCCATAAACATCATTCCTGAAGAGTCACTAATTGATATTTCTGTATTTTTTGTGCTGTCCTGAAGGTTTATAACAGAAATGCTACCTCCATCCTCATTGGCTACATATACTTTTGCTAATTGCATTGTTTTTTTAGGATTATTGCAGCTGCCAATTATTAAGCCAGCCACTACTAATACTACCATAATCTGAAATTTTTTGAGTACTACAAGATTTTTCATTTTTTTATTATTTAAGTTGATTTTGCTATTTTTTCCATAATGGAATAATCTGAACCAAACTTGCAAATCGCATCACATTGACTTCGCAATTCTGAAAATAGTATGTATTTGATATTCATTTTTGAATTTTTAACAACAGGTCTATTCAATTGTTGTATCACATCTTTTTCGCGACTGTTTGGAATGATGATATAAAATACCTCTTCGCCATTGGAAATACTAAAATACAAGTCGGATAAACGTAAAATACCTGAATAAATACTGGTGCTTTTTTCTACTTCAAATGCTCCAATGATTTTGTTTGTTCCTTTTTTAAACCAAAGTACATCAATGAGTTTAATCGTATTTTGGGTGTCCTTATCTGTTGGTAATTCAGGAAATTTACTAATTGATATAAACGAAAAACTTTGACCATTGAATGCTTTGCTTTTATCATTACTGGCCGGAGTAACATCGTAACCTAATGAACTGCCAATTTTTAACAAATGGTATTGCATTTCGTTATGAAGGTTTTCTGCTAATTTTTCTTCCTGAATTTCTTTTTGGCGTTTTAGTATATTCTTTTCGAACTTTGTGCGTTCGTCTTCGCTTAAATATTCATCGTTACCAATTAGCATTTTTTGTGTTCCAATCTCAAAACACAATCCGGCAATCGCTCCTAAATCGTTAGATAATTCTGCTTTGTGTTTGCTGTTAGTTTCAATTAATGTTTCTCGGATTTTTAAATATTCTGTCCAACTTCCTAACTTCTTTTTGTCTTTGAATAAAAAATTAAATCCGTTGAGAATTGCCGTATTGAATGGCGGAAACCAAGTGGGGTGCAAGAAATATAAAATACTGGCTACCGCCGGACCTAAACCTTTTATTTTTAACTCATCCAATTTAACAATCTCTTTTATAATCTGTTCTTCGGTTTTGGCATTGATGCAGTTTTCGAGAAATTGGCCGAAAGCAATTTTATTGTTTGGATTTTCGTAAATATCTGGAATTCTTAATTTTGGTTTCCAATAAAAAGGATGTGCCACACCTACAAAAATTTGTTTTTGTTCTGCAATACAACTCAACACAAATTCTAAACTACTCCCTTTAAAATCATTTGGAAAAGTCTTGTCTTTGATATCGTCAATGACTTGTAAAATTCCTCTACGAATGGTTCGAAATGCTTTTAGCCTTTGGTCGTTATCGACAAACCAAGTATTATAAACACTTTCGGCATCGGTTTTGTATTGTTGGACTATTTGAGTAAGGTTATTCATTTTAATTTACCATATAAATTTCTATTCACATGTTCTAAAGTTTCAAACGTCTTAATCTTAACGCATTTACAATTACGGATACTGAACTAAAACTCATTGCCAAAGCTGCTATCATAGGAGAAAGTAAAATCCCGAAAAATGGATATAAAACTCCGGCTGCAATTGGCACACCTAAAACATTGTAGAAAAAGGCAAAAAACAAATTTTGTTTAATGTTACTCATTACTGCGTGGCTCAATTTTTTGGCTTTCACAATACCTTGTAAATCGCCTTTTACTAAAGTTATTTTAGCACTTTCTATCGCCACGTCAGTTCCGGTACCCATGGCAATTCCGATGTCTGACTGTGCTAATGCAGGGGCATCGTTGATGCCGTCTCCTGCCATCGCGACAATTTTTCCGAGGGATTGGAGGCGCTTAATTTCATTTAGTTTGTCTTCGGGGAGGGCTCCTGCGATGAATGAACTAAGATCGAGTTCGGCAGCGACGGCTTTTGCGGTGTTTTCATTGTCGCCCGTTATCATTATTACTTCAACACCCTGACGCATCAGTTCTTTTATTGCTTCTTTGCTTGTTTCTTTTATCTTGTCTGTAATGGTTACAAAACCCAAAGCAACCCCATCGATGGAAATATAAGAAACTGTTTTTCCTAGTTTTTGTTCGGCTACAATTTTATTTTCCAATTCATCAGAAACTGTGGCGTTCACTTGTTCCATTAGTTTTTTATTTCCGAGGGCCACTTTTTTATTGGTTACCGTCCCAATAACTCCTTTTCCAGCAATGGCTTCAAAATCGTTGACTTCGATTAATGAAATATTTTTTGCTTTTGCAAAATTGACTACGGCTTGCGCCAATGGGTGTTCGCTGTACTGATTTAAAGAAGCGATATTTTGCAATAGCCCATTTTCGTCATTTTGTAAGGAGAACACTTTTTCGACAGAAGGTTTTCCTTCGGTAATGGTACCTGTTTTATCAGTTATCAGAACATTTACCTTGTTCATATTCTCTAATGCTTCAGCATTTTTTATCAAAACACCTGATAGTGCTCCTTTACCTACGCCGACCATTACCGACATTGGTGTGGCTAATCCCAAAGCACAAGGACAGGCAATTATTAATACTGCAATGGCATTGATAAAACCATAGACTAGGGCAGGTTCCGGTCCAAATTTTGCCCAAACAAAAAAGGTTAAGACAGAAACTACAACTACAATCGGTACAAAATATTTTGCAATGCTATCCGCGAGTTTTTGAATGGGTGCTTTGGATCGGCTCGCATCATTTACCATCTTAACAATTTGCGAAAGCAAGGTTTCCGAACCAACTTTCTCGGCAATCATAACAAAGGATTTATTTCCGTTTATGGTTCCCGCTATAACTGAATCATCAATCTTTTTATCAACAGGAATAGGCTCTCCTGAAATCATAGATTCATCTATAGTACTTTCTCCATCAGTAATTTTTCCATCTACTGGAATTTTATCTCCCGGTTTTACTCGTAATAAATCTCCTTTTTTGATGTCGTGAATCGAGATTACTTTGTCCCCTCCTTCGATAACCAAAGTCGCTTCGGTGGGCGCTAATTTCAATAATTCTTTTATGGCACCGCTAGTTTGACTGTGTGCTCTTGCTTCTAATAATTGGCCTAACAAAACCAAGGTTAATATGACCGTTGTTGCTTCAAAATAAAGTAACACTGTGCCGCTTTCGGTTTTAAATTCATTTGGAAAAATATCAGGAAAAAACATGCCAACCAAACTAAACAAGAAAGCTACTCCAGTACCAATTCCTATCAGCGTAAACATGTTGAGATTCCAGGTAACAATTGACTTCCAAGCGCGAACAAAGAACATCCAACACGCATAAAAAACCACGGGAAGCGTCAAAATCAATTGTACCCAATTCCAGTATGAAATGCCCATTATCTTTTCTAACGGATTATTTGACATCATTTCTATAGTAGCTATTGCGAAAACAGGAATTGTAAAGGCTGTTGCTACTTTCATTTTCTTAAGCAAATCATTGTAAACCTTTTTGTCTTCACTATCTGTAGGTTCCATTGGTACTAAATCCATTCCGCAAATAGGGCAGGAGCCAGGTTCTTCTTTGATTACCTCCGGGTGCATCGGACAGGTGTATAATTTTTTAACCGCACTTAATTCATGAACTTTTTCTAAATTCATTCCGCATACTGGACAACTCCCGGGCTTATCGTAAACCTTGTCTCCTTCACAATGCATCGGACAATAGTATTTGCCTTGAGCATTACTTAGTGAAGGTATTGTATCCATGTTATCACTAGTTTTAGTACTGCAACACGATTTTGTTATTGGCTCATTGACAGTTTTGTGAGTTGTATCGTTAGCGCTACTCATTTCTATAGTGTACTTTCCAACGGTTGTTAATGCCTCTTGAAATTGATCCAGTGGAATGTGTTTTTCCATTGTTATAGTTGCAATTGGAGGATTCAAAGTAACCGTTGCTTGAATTCCATCGATGGCATTCAATGTTTTTTCCACTTTAGAACGACAGCTATCGCAAGTCATTCCGGTAATTTTATAGGTATGTATCATATGTTTTTTAAAATAAAATTTACTCTTTCATTTGGTGTTAATAATGGAACAAAAATGACTGGAAAACTTAATGAATTGTAAACCTCGAAAATTAATCTATGAATGGTTTTTTGTGCTTCTTCGTCTTCTGTTCTTGCATAGTCTTTTGTAAAAGGTAATCGGTCTAAAATAAAAATCTTTTTATAAGACACCCTCTTAATGGCATTAAGTAATTTTTCGTCATAATCAAGATTTAAAAACTGATAATAGGCCATCGCATCAGGAATAGCCCTGTCAAGAAAAACAGTTTCAATAGGTGATAATTCCGCTTCTTGTTCAATTTGCATATCTAGCACAGCTAATTGAAATTGTCTTTTATTTTCTCTTATTTCTTCTAGACTTTTACCTTCTTCCCTCATGCTATCAATGTAATGTCTGGCGTGTTCAATAGTTGTTTTGTAGCCCCTTTTCGATAACATATCAATTACTGTTGTTTTACCTGTACTAGGTCCACCTGTAATAACATACCAATTGGTATCTACTTTTTGATTGTCCATTTTCATCACTTTTAAAATTGCAAGTAGAACATAATTCATTCATACTAGTTTCAATTCGTTTTCTATTTATTATGGTTTTCAACCTTTGGCTATGATTTTTGCAAAGCACGCAGATCGAATATAATATTATTTTTGAACACGTGCCGTCTCAATAATACTATAGGTATGTGTCATTTCTTTCTAAACACTACATTTTCATTCCCTCCATAGGATCATTTCCTTTTCGGAATTTATATTCGCTATTTATGGCATACGCTCCAGTGATGACTACTTTTTTAGATGGATCCATTTCTGATTTAATTTCAATCATCCCATTGGTTTCTACTCCTGTTTCCACCATTATGCTTTCAAATACTCCTGGTCTTTTTTCAATCCAGATGTAAGAAGCATTTTCTTCCCTGATTACAGCATCAGTAGGTATGAATACTCCTTTTATATTGGATTGTGTCAATCTTGCAATTGCCTGCATTCCGGGTTTCAACAGCAAGTTTTGATTGGGCACTTCCATTCGAATTAAAAGCAGACGAGTATCTGGATTTATTTCAGGATTGATAAAAGAAACTTGCGCATTTATGGTTTTATCAGGAAAATCGGAAAATGTAATTTGGGCTTTTTGTCCTATTTTTAGATTCTTGGCATAGTTTACGTTTACCTGTGTTTCTAACCAAAGACTGTTTAAATCCGCCAATTTAATGATGGGGGAACCTTCCATTGCATAACTGCCTTCTGTGGTACTTATTTCCGATATTGTTCCACTGGCAGTGCTATAAAAAATGGTATAAGGAGAAACTTCCTTACTGGTTTTTATACTTTCAATCTGGGCATTGGTTAAACCAAAGAACAACAGCTTTTGTTTAGCTGCATTGAGCATATTTCGGGCATTCTTTCCAAAATCGCCAGGCATTGCGAGTTGTTTGTATGCCGTAAAATAATCCTGTTTAGCAATAGCAATATCTTCGCTATACAATTGATATACGGCTTGGTTTTTAGCCACATAATCACCAACGGTCTTGAAATACAACTTTTCAATTCTTCCCATTGCTCTTGAAGAAATGGTTTTGATTTTCTCTTGATTAATTGTCAGGACTCCCGTATAATTTTGCTCTAAACTGCTTTGGGTTTCTGAAATAGTTTGGGTAGTGATATTTCCCAGCTGTATTTGCTGTTTACTCAAACTTATTTCGTTTGCCTCTGTATCATCTTGTTTTATTGGGGTTAACTCCATATGGCAAATAGGGCATTTTCCGGGTTTGTCTTCCTTGACTTGTGGATCCATTGAGCAAGTGTAAAATGTTGTTGCTGCACTCTTATTGTGTTTGCTATGGTCTTCTTTTTCTTTAGTATTACAAGCCACCATTACCATAAATAGTATTGATAGTAAACTTATTTTTTTTATTGTCTTCATCATTATTCGGTTTTAATAAAGCTTTCGCTGTCAATTAAATATTGTGCGTTTTTGGCAATGGTGTCTTTTACTGAAATACCTTCCATAATTTGGATAAAATCATCTATTTCAATTCCTGTTTTTATGGACGATGCCTTAAAGCCATTCTCCATTTTTAAGAAAACTATTTTCTTGTTTCCAATACTTACCATTGCCTGTTTTTGAATCCAAATTCCTTTTACGGCATTTGTTTTCACTGCGCCTTGCAATCGCAAACCAACTGGTAATTTCAATTTATTGTTATTTAAATAAACTCGAATTCTATTGGTTTTATCAGCTGCGTTTAATTGTGTTTCGACAAAATTTATTTTTGCATCCATAAATTCATCTTTGTCAAGTTCGGAAGTAATTCTGATGGATTGATTGGCTTTGATTAGACTATTGTATCCTTGGATAACATTGAATATTCCCCATACTTTATCCGTATTTAATAGTTTAAAAATGACTTCTCCCTTTTTTATATAACTCCCTTCTTTAACATTCAAAACTTCAGTGTTGTTATTCGCACTTTGCATCACAGGAATAGTTGTATTATCCATCGTTGCTGTTCCATCAATAATCCCGGAAGCAGGACTATAAATTGTTATTAGCGGGTTTACTTTTTTGGAATTAGACAGCGCATTTATTTGATTTTGAGTCATTCCATAAAGCAACAATTTTTGTCTGGACGCATCAATAATCGAAGGATTTTCAACATCATTAATGACCATATAAATGAAGTTTTGTTGTTCCGTCAGTAATTCAGGGCTGTATAAATCAAATAGTTTTTGTCCTTTATTTACTTTTTGATATTTATAATTGACATACATTCGCTCAATTCTTCCGCTCATTCGAGCTGCAATATTTTCCGATGAATTGGGATCATACCCCACAATTCCTGGTAGATTTATTTCACTGCTCAAAGTAGTGTCTATTGCCGTTGTCGTTTGATAATTTCCTACTATAAAATTGTCGGTAGGTTTTATAAGATTGTCGATTGAATTATCTTCAACTGAATTATTCTCCGTTATTTTTTTTACTAAAGTCATTCCGCAAATGGGACAATTTCCGGGTTTATCTCTAATGATTTCCGGGTGCATCGAACAAGTGTAAACCTCGTTTTGATGCTCCATTTCCGAATGATTATCTGATTTTTTGGCAAAGAAATAGATTGCAATTCCGATAATGGAAATTCCAATAAGAGCTAAACCATACTTTATATACTTGTTCATAATTATTTGGTTTCTAATTGTTTTTCAATTTCTACTTGTGCTGCCAAAATATTTTGCAATTTATCTAAAGCATCAATTTGAGCCATATTTAATGCTTCCCAAGCATCGAGAGTGGCAAATAAATCACCGGTGTTATTTTGCCAAGCCAAAATTGCTGTTTCATAATTTTTCTTCAAAGCAGGGATAATACTTTTTTGGGCAACTTCGTATTGTTTTTTTAAAGCGTTCAATTCATTGCTCATACCCGAAATCATTCCTGTGGCTTCATTCAATATCATTTCTTTTTGCCAATTGAGACTTTCATTTTTAATATGATAACTATTGATGTTGGCTTTATTCATTTTGGTTGACCAAGGCATAGGAATGGTAATCATTCCCATTAAGGAGAACTGTTGAGGTTGTGTTCCAAAAGCAAACATATGGTCGTATTTTATACCAAACTCGGGCAATAATTTTGTTTTTTCGGCTGCAATTTTGAGCTGATTTATTTCCATCGTTTTTTCTATGGCTTTCACATCGCTTCGGTTTTTAGAAAGAGAAGTTGTATCTGATATGGCCAAATTAAAATCTTTTATTTCGTAAGTTTCATCAATTTCAAATTTGGTGTTTTTATCTCTTGCCATCAAGGTGTTTAGCATAATTCGCTTTTGGGAAATGTCATTTTGCAACATTAGAATCATACTCTCTAATGCGCTGTATTGCGATTTTGCTTTGTAATAAGTAGGCAATTTATCCATATTATACTGGTAGCGTATTTCCATACTTTTAATCATATAATCTAAAAGCAACAAATTATCATCGGCTATTTTTATTTTTTTATTTAAAACCAACCATTGATAATAATTTGTTTTTGCCAATGCTTTCAATTGATTAACTGTATAGTTTTTGTTTTCTTTTTCAACAGATGACATTGCATTCATAAGATTAAAATCAGCTTTTAACTTGGATGCATTGGGTATCATTTGCGTAACACCCAACATATAATTTCCCATTCCTTGTCCCATTTCGCTTGCTTTCCAAAGATTGGAATTGTAAGGAGTCATAAAGAAACCCGTTTCCACTTGTGGTGGCATCCAACTTCTGGCACCTTTTGCCGCTGCATCCATACTTTGAATGTCGGCATCGTACATTTTTAGTTGAGGATTGTTTGTCTTGATTGTACTCAAGACATTATCCAAGGAAAGTGTTTGTGCTGCCAAATTAGTGGCGCTCAAAATCAAACAACTTATTGCTATATATAATTTATTCTTTAACATCTATAAGATCTATTTTTCCTTTTGTTCTTAATTCTCGAAGTTTTACCATTTCAAAAACAATCGGTGTTACTAATAATACATAAATCGTGGAAGTAATTGTACCTCCAATTAGTGGAACAGTAATGGGAAGCATTATATCAGATCCTGTTCCTGTTGCCCAAAGAATAGGGATTAATCCAAATAAGGAAACTGAAACCGTCATCAATTTTGGTCTTAACCTTTTGGCTGAACCATCAATAATATATTGTTTCAATATTTCTTCAGTTATGGTTTCCTTCGTGTTTCCGTACTTTTCTACCATTTTATTCATTGCTTCATTCAAATAGATGGTCATTAACATTGCCGTTTCGATTGCCATTCCAAACAAGGCAATAAATCCAACGGCAACAGCAACGGATAAATTAATGCCATAAAAATAAACCATAAATATTCCTCCAATTAAAGCAAAGGGTACTGTAATCATCGTGATTAATGCCTCTTTCATTGAATGGTACGTAAAATATAAAACAAGAAATATAATGACCACAACAATAGGCAGTATTAAACTTAATGTTTTGTTGGCTCTAATTTGATTTTCCCATTGACCGCTCCATTCCACATAATATCCTTTTGGCATTTTAGTCATCATTGCATCGAGTTTTTTCTGCGCCTCTTTTACAGTACTTCCTAAATCACGTTCCCGAACATTGAACAACACAGTGCCCCGAAGCATTGCATTTTCGCTATTTATCATTGGAGGGCCATCACTTATTTTTACATTAGCTACAGTTTCTAATGGTATTGGGCCAAAATCCATTGTTTGCACCTGTAGTTTTTTTAAGGCTTCAATGCTGTTACGGTATTCTTGAGCATATCTTGCATTTACAGAAAAACGCTGTCTTCCCTCGATAGTCGTGGTTAGTTTCATACCTCCAATAGAAGCTTCAACCACATTATTAATGTCGTCTATGGTCAATCCATATCTACCAATAACGTCTCTTTTTGCTTCAATGTCAATATATTTTCCGCCTGTTATGGGTTCCGCATACAAATCTTTAACTCCAGAAGTTCCTTCCAATGTTTTTTTAATTTTTTGAGCCAAAACATTGATGGTGTCTAAACTTGCTCCGTAGATTTTGATTCCTACATCGGTTCTGATTCCTGTTGAAAGCATATTGATACGGTTGATAATAGGTTGCGTAAAACCATTGGTCACACCAGGGATTTGCAGTTTGTTGTTTATTTCCGTGATAATATCATTCTTGGTTTTGTCTTCTCGCCATTCTGCTTGAGGTTTTAGCAAAATAATGGTTTCAACCATACTTATTGGACTGTTATCAGTTGCCGTATTTGCCCTGCCTGCTTTTCCCAACACGTGAGCCACTTCGGGAATCGACTTAATCAATTTGTCTTGAACTTGAAGAATTCTCTTTACTTCGGAGTTGGATACATCGGGTAAGGTTACTGGCATAAACAGTACAGATCCTTCATCTAAAGGGGGCATAAATTCTGAACCTAAACGAGTAAACATTAATACACCAATCAGCAAGGCAATGATGTTGATGCCCAATACCGTTTTCCTCCATTTTAAACAAAAAATCAAAATGGGTGTATAAATGCTTTCCAATTTTTTGTTAATTGGATTTTTATTTTCTGGACGAAGTTTTCCTTTTAGTAAAAAACTAATTAGCACTGGTACAAGTGTAATGGCTAAAAAGGCATCAACTATCAGAATAAAAGATTTCGTCCAAGCCAATGGTCCAAATAACTTGCCTTCCATTCCTGTGAGAAGAAATACAGGCAAAAAGGATGTAATTACAATTATTGTTGAGTAGAAAACACCTGGGCCTACTAATTTGGAAGAGCTTTCTATAAGCTTCAACTTATCTTCAGGAGATAGTGGATCGTTTTCTTTTTTGAATATATTTTTAATTTTATTTTTCATCTTATTTCCAATTACTGATTATTGTCCATTTCTTCTTGTTTCTCCGAAACTGTCCTGTAGGCATTCTCAACCATTACAATACCATCATCAACAACAACACCAATTGCCAGAGCAATACCCGTTAATGACATAATATTAGATGAAATGCCAAATGCTTCAAGTAAAATAAAGCCAATAGACACAGAAATAGGTAATTGAATGAGTATAATTAAAGCACTTCGCCAATGAAAAAGGAAAAGAAGAACCACAAGAGAAACAGTAATCATAATTTCGATTAAAGTTCCTTTAACTGATGCGATTGCTTTTTCTATTAAATCACTTCGGTCATAAGAGGTTTTAAAAGTAACCCCTTCAGGCAATCCTTTTTCAACTTCTTTCATTTTTTCCTTGACTGCCGTTATTACCTTATCAGCATTTTCGCCATAACGCATTACCACAATTCCGCCAACAACTTCACCAGTGCCATTTTCATCAAAAATACCTAGTCTCAAATCGCCACCCATTTGTATTGAACCAATGTCTTTAACTTTTACAGGAACGGAATTATAGTTTTTAATAGCAATGTCTTCTACATCTTTTATGTTTTTGATATATCCTAATCCTCTTATAATGTATGACATATCACTCATTTCGAATTTTCGCCCACCAACATCGTTATTATTAGCCTTGACTGCATTCATCACTTCCATCATACTCACATTGTAGTACTGCATTTTCAAGGGATCTAACACTAATTGGTACTGTTTTTCAAAACCCCCAAATGATGCTACTTCAGCCACGCCGGGAACAGTTTGTAATGCAAATTTCACGTACCAATCTTGTAAAGCTCTTTGTTCTCCCAAGTCCATACCGTTAGCCTCTAAATGATACCAAAAAACGTGACCCACACCTGTGCCATCGGGTCCAAGTGTTGGAACTACATTTTGAGGCAACAAGCGTTGGGCATAATTTAGTCTTTCCAATACACGGGTTCTTGCCCAATAAATATCGACATCATCTTCAAAAATGATGTAAACAAAGCTCATCCCAAACATAGATGCGCCTCGAATGTTTTTAACCTTAGGAATACCTTGCAGGTTGGAAACCAAGGGATATGTTACTTGGGCTTCGATAACCTGTGGACTTCTTCCCATCCACTCCGTAAACACAATAACTTGATTTTCGGATAAATCAGGAATGGCGTCAATGGGGTTTTGTTGGACGCTGTAAACTCCCCAAGCAAATAAGCAAGCTGAAACCAGCAAGACAACGGCTCGATTTCGTAGTGAGAATGTTATTAATTTTTCTACCATAATGTTTAGTTTTCTAATGAAAGACTATCTTTTGTTTTATTTATCCAATTGATTACTTCCTCTTTTTGAGCAGGTGTTACTATTGCATTTTTATGAAGTAACGTGTAGGACGCTAAGGGCATTTCATCAGATTTTATTTGTTTGATGATAGCTTCTAATTTGTTTTCTTGTTTTCGCTTGGAGTACTTTCCAAATTCATTAAAGTTCAAATCCTTCTTACCATCTTTAATGTGTTCTTCCATAAAAAACCGTGCTGGCTGAATGTAAGAATATAATGGATAATTAGTATTGTTACTGTGACAATCGTAGCAAGATGTCCGTAAAATAGTTTCAACATTTTTAGGAACATCGTACATTTTTGTAAAATTTGCAGTTAATTCCTGCTCATAACTTTCATTACGAGCAGGTTGATATAACTGCATCAACAAAAAAATAACAAACCCGATTATGAGTATTTTCTTGATGATTTTTTTCATTTTATAATTGTTTTTTCATAGAACCACAAGTAAGCATTTTCGAACCGTAGTATGGATTTTTTATTTCTTTGCTTTCACTTATCCAAATAGCCCCTTTTCCTTCATTATACATAGGACAAAAATCTTGATATAGTTTTTGTTTTGCTCCAAATATTTTTATCAAATCATTCACATCTTTACTCAACATCGCAAAATGTTCTCTTTGGTGGTCAATTTTCCCACCATTATCACCAATGTGTTCTGCCTGTTCTTTAGCATCATCAGAAATATCAATATATTCTGTTTTCAATTTTGGATCTATTGCATTGGTATTGAATTTATTGAAAGTTGCATATAATGCTTTACCCGCATTGGCTGCTCCTTTTGTATCGTCTTTTGTGAGTGCGTTTTTGAGTTTTAAATAGCCAGAGATTATTTCGCTTGTTGAAAATGTTGTTTGGGTAACCGATGTAGCTTCAGTATTAACTTCAACTGTTGTTGTATCATTATGACTATGACTACCATCAGTATGATCATGAGCTGCTTCATTTTGTACAACTGGTTCGGTTAATTCCATTCCACATTTTGAACATTTTTCACCTTTTTTTCCTGTAACCTCTGGGTGCATAGGACACGCGTATAATTGCGAGGTACTCTCTGTTGTTTCCGAATTAGTTGTTGCAGCTTCTTTATTTTTTTGATTACAAGAAACTAGTACAAATGCCATCGCTATGGCTGAAAGGATTAGATTTTTCATTTTATTATTTTTTTTAATTGATATTGTTGGTATTTGCAACATTTTTTGATGAATATTTTTTTGAAAACCCATTTTTATATAGAAATTAATTTTTTCGTTTTATAGGGTCATTAAAATCATTGCATCCTTATTATTGGTATCATGTGCATTGAATTAAACTAAAAGGAAATTTAAAATTTATGCGACTGGATTATTTTTTCTTACCCTCCGTTTTAGTCATTTCCATTCCACATTTAGGACATTCCCCCGGTTTGTCAGAAGTTGAGCCATCCATTGGACAAACATATTTTGTTACAATTTTAGTTTTAGGTTGACTGCCTTTTGTAGCGTGAGTATCTATCTTTTCGGTAATTTTTACCATTCCAGTTCCACATTTAGAACATTTCCCTTCGGTATCAGAAGTTGAGCCGTCCATTGGACAAACATATTTTGTTACAATTTTAGTTTTAGGTTGACTGCCTTTTGTAGCGTGAGTATCTATCTTTTCGGTAATTTTTACCATCCTAGTTCCACATTTAGAACATTTCCCTTCGGTATCAGAAGTTGAGCCGTCCATTGGACAAACATATTTTGTTACAATTTTAGTTTTAGGTTGACTGCCTTTTGTAGCGTGAGTATCTATTTTTTCAGTGGTTTTTACCATTGTCATTCCACATTTGCTACATTTTCCTTCTATTAAACTCACTTCTTCTGGATGCATTGGGCAAGTATAAGTTGTTTTTTGAGCTTCCTTTTGCGAAGATTTTGTAGCTTCTTGAGCTGATGCTACTGTGCTAACTGCTAAGAATACGCTTAGTACGATAATTAGATTTTTCATTTTTTACAGTTTTAATTAATTGTTTATAATATTAACACTGATCAATTGCAAGCCATTTTAATCGTTTATCAAATTTACATTTGATATTTTAGAAATTAATAGTTTACATTTTTATTACAACCCCATTTGGTTTTTTACCAACATTGATTGTTTTAGTAACGGTATGATTGGTAACATTTACAACAGAAACTGTATTTGCTGTTTGGTTGGTTACATAGGCAGTGTTTCCGTCCATAGTGAAAGAAATTGCGTGAGCACCAGCACCCGTATTAAAAGCGCCACCGTGGATCCACATCATCATACCAGCATCCCAAGTCCAATAATGTACTTTTCCATTCATTGGATCTGAAACCCATAATTCGCTTTTTGTTCCGTTGTGTGAGGCAATTCCGGGCATAAATCCTAAAATAATAGTTTGGTCAACGGCATTTGTAGCTACATTTATAACAGAAATAGATTGTCCGTCTTCGTTATCAACATACATTTTACCATCTGTACCAGTCCAAGCTCCAACAGGATTGTTACCAACTGTAACCGTTGCAACTACTGATTTTGATGCTACATTGATTACTGAAACGTTATCATCATCGCCATTAGCAACATAGGCTTTTGTCCCGTCCGAAGAGAAAGTTAATTCTGCAGGCATCATACCTATAGTAATTGTACTTTTCAACGCATAAGTTGTAGCGTCATACACCAATACTTTTCCGTTCATATCCATTTGAGGCACCCAAATTTCTGTACCATTTGGAGAATAAATAGTATTGTGGTTCATTACAGGTAAACCCATTTTTTTAACAATTGAACCAGTTGTTGCATCAATAACAACAAGTTTACCCGACATAGTTCCTGTCACTGCGTGTCCTGCGCTTAAATCCATTCCCGGAACTCCAATTGCAAGATGATTTGAATGTGAAGAAATATGGTGTGGCCACATTATCATATCTGTATCGGTTCCCATCAATGGAATAGTTCCTGTAACTTCATTAGTTGATAATTTGATTACTGAAATTGTTGCATCTTCACCATTGACAACATACGCTGCTGGATAATTAACGTTTAATGCTGCATTTGTCATATCCATATTATCATCTTTATTACAAGATGATAAAAGTATTGCTCCAATTATTGATGCGGTAAAAGATATATTCTTCATTTTTTAAAGTTTTAATTTTATTATTTTATTGTTTCTACTGTTTTACCACAACTCAACATTTGTGATCCGTAGTAAGGATTTTTAATTGTATTTTCTTTACTTAACCAATTGGCATCTTGCATCGGGCAATATTGATAATAAACCGGTTCAGTAAATTTTGAAACTTTTATCAACTCATACGTATTTTTAGATAATGATTTGAAAAGTTCTCTTTGCTTTTTGATATCCTGTGTTTCAGAAATATTTTTTGCATCAGCAGTTAAATCTTTATAAACTTTCATCCAAGTCATATGTACATCCATTTTCAATGTTTCCATTTTTACGACAGTGATTGCGGTTAATAAATCTTTTGACTTTGCAGAAGCCATTTTACTATCTGTTTTTACCAAGGCATCTTTCAATGAAAAATAATTATCGAAAACTGGTTTTAGTTGGTCTGTTCCTTGGTTTTCAGTCATTGTAGAATGGTCGTTCATTTCCATTTTAGTTTCTTCGGATTTTGTTTCCGTTTTTACTGCAACTTTTGCTTCACGATCGTATTGACAACATCCCGGAAGTTTTGAATATGCAGCATCTGGAGCAAGGAATTTTTCGCTATCATAACCCGCAAGTGCAATACGTTTTAAGATTTCATCTTGATTGGTTTTTTTAGCATCATAAGTAAGCGTAGCCATTTTGGTGTCTTTATTCCAATCAACATTCGCAATTTTCTTGAGACTTCCTGCTTTTTCTATGGTGGTTTCGCACATTCCACAATTCCCGAATATTTTTACGGTTTCAGTTTTAGCGTT
This sequence comes from Flavobacterium sandaracinum, assembly GCF_004349135.1. GTDB lineage: Bacteria > Bacteroidota > Bacteroidia > Flavobacteriales > Flavobacteriaceae > Flavobacterium > Flavobacterium sandaracinum. The sequence continues at coordinate 28,433 of NZ_SMFN01000026.1, forward strand.
TTTGATTTGCGCATTAGACACTGTGAATGATAGCAATAGAGTTATTGCCATCACTATTTTTTTTAGTGATTTCATTGTAAAATAATTTTAAATTGAATTAGTTAAACAAGAACAAAATGACAGCACAACAAAGCCAGCCTTTTGAAAATGAAATTAACTGAGAAAGTAAATGATTTAAAGCAATAATTGCTTTTGATTTGACACAATTATGGCTATCAAATTTAAAATTTAGCCTATTTTTGGTATAAGCCATAAAGAATTGAAACCAGAAGAAATGGAGGTTTCGTAATTGTAAAAATTTTGTTTTTCTGAAAAGAAATTAAAAATATTTTTATTAAAGTTCAATTCATTAATAGAAACAGATGTGTTGCAAGAAGAAGCACAACCACATTTAGAATGGCTGCATTTTCCTCCACAACCTTTATGATTTTTATTCTTCGAATGATTATCACCTTCGCAACAATCTTTTTTATCTGTTTTAGAAGAGATTTCTTTTTTGCAAGATTGTTTTTCTGAATTGTTTCCACACGCAAAAGTTACCATTGGCATCAAGAAGAAGCCAAGTACAACGATTAATAAAATGTGAAACTTTTTCATTTGTATAGAAAAACTAATATTGGACAAAGTTAGAGAAATAATCTTAATTTTCAATAAAGACTTGTTAAAAAAATTTCATCACTACTATTTTGTTTTGATTTATATTCTCATTAAAAGTATTATTAGGGAAGCAAATAGATGAAGACTAAACTACTTAAATCTTTGTTATGAGTGTTAATCTCATCTATGTAAAAATTTAAATCATATAAATGGATTAATTCCTCATTATTATCTGGTATTTGAGCCAGTTGATATAAATTTTAGTTTTTCAGGAAAACTATTATATCGAAATTTTGAGTTTTCTCATCATAATCTAAAGTTAGAAATTTGAATTCACTAGCTTTTAATGTAATTTCATGGAAGATATATGACTATTCAAATCCATCGATAATTTTATCAATTCTTTCCGTTTGTGGAATAAAAGCGATGAATTTCCAGTTCTTCAGTTGGGATACGTTATCAATTAACTGGTTTCATAATCAACAATTATATTTCTTTTAATTTGTAAAAATTACTAATCTACATGTTACAAGTGTTCAGTAAATTAAAAACGATCTTTTAGTCCTAAAAACAAAAATACTGATTATCAATTAATTAAACTGTTTTTATTTCAGCGGGGTGTCACTAAACATAATTGAAGAATCAATTATAATAGAACATTTACAAAAAAATTAACATTCGAGTCAGCTAATAAAATTGTAGATTTGTGCCCAGTATGACAAAAAAGTTCTACATATTGCTACTCGTTATGCTTGGTTTTCTTTTGGGACCAACGCTTACTTATGCGCATGGGACAAAAAAAGAAATGCCATGTTGTAAAAAAGAATTTACAGTAAAAGACTGTTGCAAGAAAAAAGATTCTAATAAGAAAGAACACAATTGCGATAATAGCTGTGTAGGTAATTCTTGTGGTTGCCCAACTGCTTACTGCGGTTATTCCTCGATACTTTCTTTCCAAACAGAAAATAATTCTCTTTTTAGTTTTTCAGAAAGGAAACAAAATTACTATTATTCAGAAATCTTTATTTCTTCAGATTTCCGTTCTATCTGGCTTCCACCTAAAATAAGCTAGATTCATTTCCTGACAGTTACAAATCTGTCTAATCCAAAGCCTGTTTTATGGCTTAAAAAATCATTAAATATTAATCCAATCAACGCTATTCATAGCTCTAAATACTATGGTTTCTGTCATGCTCTAGGATTAATTCATTCAAAATTATAAAAACAATGAACTCAATAAAAAAATTATTGATGGCAATGACTCTATTGCTATCAGTCACTTTCGCCAGCGCGCAAATAAAAAACAAAACAACTGAAACCGTAAAAATCAATGGTAATTGTGGCATGTGCAAAAAAACTATTGAAACGGCTGCAAACATTGATAAAGTTGCCAAAGTAAATTGGGACACGAACACCAAAACCGCTACAGTTACCTACGATACTAAGAAAACCAATCTTGATGCCATACTAAAACGTGTTGCAGATGCTGGATATGACAATGAAAAATTTAGTGCCCCAAATGCTGTTTACGATGAATTGCATGGATGTTGCCAATATGATAGAGAAGCAAGTCCTAAAAAAGCGGAGTAATCATAATCAATCATTTAAATTAAATTTCATGTTCAAAATAAAAAATATAATCACATTACTCTCCCTGATAGCAACTGTTTCTATAGCAAGTGCACAAATAAAAATAGGAGATTCTTTTCCAGATGTTCAGCTTCAAAACAATAAGAACGCTACAGTTAAACTAAATACTTTTAAAGGAAAAACAGTTTTGGTAGATTTTTGGGCATCATGGTGCGCACCTTGCCGAATGGCTAACAAAAAATTGGTAAAAATGTATGACCAATACAAAGGTCAGAATTTTGAAATTGTTGGAATTTCAATTGATATCGATAAATCAAAATGGTTAAAAGCCATTGAAAAAGACAAAATGAAACACCAGCAATTAATCGACCCGAAAGGTTTTGATGCCAAAACGGCTGTGGCTTTTGGAGTTGAAGCACTGCCTGAAACCTATCTTTTTGATGCATCAGGAAAACTGATTGCCATAAACCCAACCGAAGCACAAATAATTGCTCAAATCAAAAAAAACAAAAAATAAAATGAAAACATTACATATAAAATTCGTAGCCGCTACACTTTTAGTATTATTAACTGGTGTAAAATCATATTCTCAAATCACTAAAGCCGAAATAATGGCAACAGGATTAACTTGCTCTATGTGTTCTAATGCTATAAACAAACAGTTAAAATCCTTAACTCAAGTTGATAGTATTGGTACCGATTTAAACACCAATACCTTTACTGTTTACTTTAAGAAAAACAATACATTACAACCTAAAGTGTTGAAAAATGCGGTTGAGAAAGCTGGTTTTTTTGTAGGTTCTATGGTCTTGACCGCAAAGTTTGATACTCCAAAAATTGAAGATAATGCAACAGTAAAAATCGATGATGTTACGTATACTTTTATAGATACTAAAAACGCAGTAGCTGATACAGAAGCAAAATTCAGAGTTTTGGATAAAGGTTTTGTAACCCAAAAAGAGTATAAAAAACTAATTAAATCATATTCAAAATATCCTGGTTATGCCACGGAAAATGAAAATGATTATTATTTAAAAGCCTTATAAAAATGAAATATATATCAATTGTTTTCTTATTACTTGTTTCATTCAAAATAGATGCACAGGAATTATTTGTAGTAACCGAACCCGCTAGTAATGTTCCGGCGGGTTCTATTGGGGTTCGGGTTGGTCAATCTCTTATGAAAAATCAACTGGAAAGTGGGTCTATGTATAATTTAACGCCCGAAGTTACTTGGGGAATAAATAAAAATATCATGGTTCGTACCTCAGCTTTTCTTAGTAACCAAGAAAATGGATTGGGACTTAAAGGTGGTGGTTTTTATGCTAAATATCGTTTCTTTTCTGTAGATGATTTACAAAGTCATTTTAGGATGGCTGCCTTTGGACGATACAGTTATAATAACTCTTTTATTAATCAGGAAGCTATAGACTTAATGGGAGGAAACTCTGGTTACGAAGCTGGTCTGGTAGCTACTCAGTTAATCCATAAAGTTGCCATAAGTTCTTCTGTAAGTTACGCGCGGGCACTTAATAACAGTGATTATAGCTTTCCGGATTTTTTGGGTAACAGCGCAGTAAATTATACGTTCTCAGTAGGGAAATTAATGTATCCAAAAAATTATACAAGTTTTAAACAAACCAACATTAATGCAATGTTGGAATTTACCGGACAAACGATAACCGAAAACGGAAAATCATATCTGGATGTAGTTCCTTCGATTCAGTTTATCATTAACAGTCAGGCGAGAATTGACCTTGCATACAAAAAAGAATTGTATAGCTCGATGCAACGTGCCACATCTGATGGTGTTTTCTTAAAACTGGAATATACTTTTTTTAATGTGACCAAATAAATTACTTCGCCAAGATTTTAATTTAAATCTAAAGTTCATAAAATAAGTGTTTCGATGGCAAAAGACCATCGAAACACTTCCTATGGCTTATCGGGAAATGACACGTGTAAAATCAAATTATCACCAGAACAAATCGTTCTGATTAAACTTATAAAATGAAGAAAATCTTTTATTTATTGCTCTTGGGCTTTGTTTTTGTCAAAGCCCAGGCACAGATTATAAATCCTGTGAAATGGGAACCTATAATCGAGAAGAAATCCACCTCAGAATATGTGCTTACTTTTAAAGGAAACATCGAAACAGGTTGGCATGTATATTCTCAATTTACACCCGAAGATGGTCCGCTTCCTGCCGAATTCCTTTTTCATGATAGTAAAAACAATTATGAACTTATTGGAAAAGCAACCGAAAGTGAAACCAAACGTGAGTTTAATGAAATCTTTGGTGTCGATGAAATCTTCTTCTCAGACAAGGTTGTTTTTACTCAACTAATTAAACAAACTAATCCCGAAAAAGAAACAATACAAGTAGAGCTTTCTTACCAAGTATGCAAGGAGAACTGTATTAGCGAAACAAAATACTTTGAGTTTAATCTTAAAACGCTTGAAGCAAAAGAAATCCAAGCTGCGGATATTGTAAATGAGAAAACTACTAAAACTGATGCGAATTCCACAATAGAAAAACAACCAGAATCTAATGAATCTGATTCTAGTTTATATATGATTTTCTTTATCGCTTTCTTATCTGGTTTTGCAGCCTTGCTTACTCCTTGCGTATTTCCTATGATTCCCATGACGGTAAGTTTCTTTACAAAACAAAGTAAAACCAAAGCCAAAGGGATCAAAAATGCGATTATTTATGGTATTTCGATTATCTTGATTTATGTATTTTTGGGAACAGTAATTACCTTAATTTTTGGTGCCGATGCACTAAATGCATTATCTACCAATGTATGGTTTAATGTTATTTTCTTTGTGTTATTGGTTGTATTTGCATTATCGTTTTTAGGCGCTTTCGAAATTATGTTACCTAATTCCTGGGCAAATAAAGTGGACCGTCAAGCAGATAAAGGTGGAATCTTAGGAATCGTTTTCATGGCGCTGGCTCTTGCAATAGTTTCCTTTTCTTGTACCGGACCAATTATCGGAACATTATTAGTCGAAGCAGCTTCCAAAGGTGGTATAGCACCAATTGTGGGGATGTTAGGTTTTTCTTTTGCTTTAGCATTACCCTTTATGTTATTTGCCATGTTCCCAGGTTGGTTAAATACATTACCAAAATCTGGCGGATGGTTAAATACAGTAAAAGTATTTTTAGGTTTTATAGAATTAGCTTTAGCATTTAAATTCTTGTCTAATGCCGATTTAGTATTGCAATTGCACTGGTTTGAAAGAGAAATATTTTTATCCATTTGGATTGCTATATTTGGAACTTTGGCATTCTACTTATTCGGAAAAATAACCTTGCCACATGATTCTCCTTCGTCTTCAATTTCAGTAGGAAGATTATCTGTTGGACTAGTGGTATTGGTATTTGCAATATATCTTATTCCGGGTTTATGGGGTGCTCCATTAAAATTAATAAGTGGCTTTCCTCCACCTATGACCTATAGTGAATCTCCATACGGTGTAGGCGGCTCAAACAGAGAATCTACATCAGCAATAGTATTACCAGACGGAGCACATAAAGGACCACATGATATTATGGCTTTTACCGATTATGAAAAAGGATTGGCTTATGCCAAAAGTGTAAACAAACCTATTCTCTTGGATTTTACAGGATTTGCTTGTGTAAATTGCCGAAAAATGGAAGATTATGTTTGGTCGGATCCTCGCATTTTATCTATTTTAAATAATGAAGTAGTTCTTATTTCACTATATGTTGATGACAAAAGAGAATTGCCTATCGAGGAACAATATGTCTCTAAAGAAACTGGCAAAAAGATAAAATCAATAGGAAACAAATGGAGTGATTTCCAAATCACTCGTTATAAGGCAAACGCTCAGCCGTATTATATCATATTGGATACAAAAGAGAAAAGTTTAAACCAACCAGTTGGATATATGCCAGACATTACTGAATATGAACAATGGCTGAAATATGGCATTAAACAGTTTCAAAAATAGAAAAAAGCTGTCTAAAAATGATTTGGACAGCTTTTTTTATAACGCAATATTTTTAGGGTTAAAAATAATAACTTTTAAAATACTTTGATTTTATTGGGTAATGGTTCTAGTCTCTAATGAGAAAAAATCTTGTAGTGTAGATGGTTCTTGTTGTGCAGGAGGAAAAGCACCTCCAAAAAAATCATAAATATTTTAAAGAGCGTCCCTATTAATGGACGCTTCTTATTAATATCAGATTTAAAACTTCATTCGCTGTATTCTAACTGCATTCAAAATTGCTAATAACGCTACACCCACATCGGCAAAGACAGCTTCCCACATGGTTGCTAAACCACCCGCACCTAGAACCAAAACAACTGCTTTTACAGCGAATGCTAATCCAATGTTCTGATACACTATTTGTTTTGTTTTTTTACCAATATTTATAGCTGTAAAAATTTTTGTAGGCTGGTCATTTTGAATAACAATATCTGCAGTTTCAATAGTGGCATCGCTTCCTAAACCACCCATTGCAATTCCTGCATCGGCAAGGGCAACTACTGGCGCATCGTTAACCCCATCGCCCACAAAGGCAATTTTAAGGTTTTGCTTTTTCAATTCTTCTACTTTTTCTACTTTGTTTTCAGGTAACAAATCGCCATAGGCTTGATCGATATTTAATTCTTTTGCAACAGCATCTGCAACGGCTTGTTTATCTCCCGAAAGCATTACGGTTTTGATGTTTATTTTATGCAAACTTTCGATAGCTGTTTTTGCATCTTCTTTTATTTCGTCAGCAATTAGAAAGTATCCTGCATATTTTTGATTGATGGCAATAACTATTATTGTAAATGGTGTGTTGTCGATTTCAGCATCGTAACTGATATTGAATTTCTTCATTAATTTTACATTTCCTGCCAATATTTCTTTTCCTTCTACATTACCTTTCAATCCGTGTCCTGCAATTTCTTCGACATCGGTAACTGTTACCTCTTTTTCTGAACCTTTGGCATATTCAATAATAGCAGTTCCTACCGGATGTGTGGATTTGGTTTCTAATGCTGCTGTGAATTTTATTAAATCAGCTTCCGGAATATCAACGGCTACCACTTTTTGAACTTTAAAAACGCCTTTGGTCAGCGTTCCAGTTTTGTCCATAACTACTGTTTGAATAGATGCCATTATATCTAGAAAATTCGAGCCTTTTACTAAAATTCCATTTTTACTTGCTGCACCAATACCTCCAAAATATCCCAAAGGAATAGAAATTACCAGCGCACAAGGACAGGAAATAACCAAGAAAACTAAAGCTCGGTATAACCAATCGTTGAAGATATAATTTTCTATGAATATCATTGGAACTAAACAAATACAGATTGCCAAAAACACAACTATTGGGGTGTATATTTTAGCAAATTTTCGAATAAATAGTTCGGTAGGTGCTTTTTTAGCCGTGGCATCTTGCACCATCTCAAGGATTTTTGACAACTTACTATCAGTGTAAGCCGTTGTCACTTCGACTTGAACAACTGTATTCAGGTTAATCATTCCTGCAAGAACGGTTTCTCCTTTTTGTTTTGTATCTGGTTTGCTTTCTCCTGTTAATGCTGCTGTGTTTAAGGAAGCATTATCTGAAAGTAATTTTCCGTCGAGTGCTAATTTTTCTCCTGGGCGTAATTGGATTATTTCTCCAATGACAATTTCAGCTGCTTTTTTATCAATAGTATTGCCCTCTTTGATAACTGTAGCGGTATCTGGTCTTTGATCCAACAATAATTTGATGTTGTTTTTTGCTCTTTGAACTGCCAGTGTTTGAAATACTTCGCCAACGGCATAAAATAGCATTACGGCAACACCTTCGGGATATTCACCAATAGCGAATGCTCCGATTGTAGCAATACTCATTAATAGGAATTCTGAAAAGATTTCGCCTTTACGTATGCTTTCAAAAGCTTCTTTTATTACCGGAAAACCAACAGGAGCATAAGCTACTACATACCAAGAAATACGGACCCAGCCAGTGAACCAAGTTTGTGGAAAATAATTATCAAAACCAATAGCAATGAGTAATAGCACAAAACTTATAACTGCTGGCAAGAACATTTGAAACGTCGTTTGATTACCGCCTGAATGGTCGTGTCCGTCATCATCCGAATGCTCATCGTGATTGTGCTGGTCCTTTACTATTTTTTTAGCCTTTGTATCATCGTGTTCGTTGCTACAACAGCTTTCTTTTTTAGTTTTCTTTTTTACCTGCTTATCTGCCATTTTATTTATTTTTTCTTCTTGTGAACAGCAAGTCATTTTACCTTGAGCATCATAAGTGTGCTTGTGTTTTGGATCTGTATTTTTCATTTTTTAATCATTTTAAATTAATTAAGAATATTTTATTTAATCATTTTCGTTTTCCTTACCGTGTTTTATTATCATATTTTGCTTCCATTTTATATACCATTTTTGATGGTGTAATGAAAGTAGAAAATACAATGCGCAAGCACCTATTATAGCTATAATAAACATATCTAATCCTACCGCAACACCAACTGCTGATGTACACCATACGGTTGCTGCTGTTGTTAATCCGTGTGATGTTCCTGCAGTAGAATTGCGATAAATAATTCCAGCACCTAGAAAACCAACGCCTGTTACAATATTTGCAATTACTCTTGAAGTATCCGCTGGGTTATTTACCAAATGGGCTGTAATAGCTGTAAACAAAGTTGCGCCAATACATACGGCTGCATACGTTCTTATTCCTGCATCTTGACAGTGTTTTTCTCTATCTAAACCAATAAATCCTCCTAATAAAAAGGAGACAATCAGTTTGGAAACAATAATTAATTCTGCATTTATATCCATAATTTATATATTACATTATATAAAACGATTTTGGCTTTTCTACAATTGGTAAATCTGTATCGCCTATCAATTCTTTAATATTTATTTCTATTGTTATTGCAAGACTTGTCATTGGAATGTCGGTTGTTACATTTTCGAACGGATCTTGTAATATAATTGCCGTTCGTTCTATGGCTATAAATATTATAGGTATCAAAGCTGTTAAAAATATTTCTACTAAAACATATTTATCATCTAACCCAAATGGTAAAAGCGTGGCAAAAACATAAATAAAAAAATGTACCAATAAGCTGTATGATTTTGGAAAAACGGTGTTTTTAATACGTTCGCATTTTCCCATAGAGTCGCACAAGCGACTTAAAGTACTGTCAATCTGTATTTGCTTGAAATCGCTAATTTCTAGTTTAGATAGTGCTTCACTATGTTGATTAATTATTGCATTTGGGATGTTGTTTTTTGATAATTTATGTTCTTTAACATAGTCGTATACTTTTTTTGAATACGATAATTTTCGCAACGATTCTCCTAAAACATAACACCAAATTATTTGACGGTACGCAAAATCCTGCACAATTTTAGTGTCTTTTTCTGGTAAAAATTGCTTTACTTGACGTATTAAAGTTCTTGAATCGTTTACTATTGCACCCCAAATTATTCTTGCTTCCCACCATCTTTCATAAGCTTGGGCTGTTCTAAAAGCCAGTAATAATGATAATGCAGTTCCGATTATGGCACTCATAGCAATTGGTATTTCTATTTTTGACAGAAAACCGTACTGGTCAGCAATTCCTACTACTATAGCATAGATTAGAATGGCAGTTATGTCAAATTTTATTTGTTTCAAAAATGTGAATATTGATATTCTTTTATTTAATAGCATAAATTAATTTTTTAATTATTTAGACAAAATCCATCTAGAACAAAAACATAATCATTTATAATTAATTACTTTGTTTCATCTTACCATTTTTGAATCGTTCACTCGCAGTTTGGTAATAAGAAACAGTTAATTTTTCTAAATCAATTAAATTTTTATTTTCTATTTTTTTCATTATTTTCTTTTCTGCATCCCATATATAATTATTTACTTTTTTTCGGTCATTTATTTCTGTAAAATATTTATTCTTTAATAATCCTAATGTTCTATAATTTCCAATTAAAGCTCTTTCTTCATTAGGTTTCATTATATTAATATCTTTGCCATAAAGTTCTGTTTGATAATTCCAATTCAAATATCCAAATACTGTTGGCATTAGGTCAATTTGCGATACAAGTTTATTGATTTTTTGTTTTTGATTATTCAAATTGTAAATCATTGCTGGAATATGATGATTTTCAATATTTATTTCCCATTTACCAGCACTATTGGCACAATGGTCAGCAACAATTACAAAAATTGTATTTGAAAACCAAGGTTTTGTTTTCACTTTTTTGATATATTGTCCTAAAGCAAAATCAGTATATTTTACTGCACTTTCTCTACTTCCTTGTACCATATTTATTCTTCCATTAGGAAATGAATAGGGTTTATGGTTAGATGTTGTCATTATAAATTGAAAAAAAGGTTTGTTTTTTTTTGAATTTATATTGGCATATTTTATAGATTGAGTATAACTATCTTCATCACAAATTCCCCAAGCATTTTCAAATGTTACTTCGTTGTCTTCTATTGCAAATCGTTTTGTTTTAATATTATCAGATAGCGGATTTCCTCTGTTTCTATCTATTATATTAAACCCTTGACCGCCAAAAAAAGTGTTCATATTATCAAAATAGCCATCGCCTCCATATATAAAACTTAAATCATAATTTTTCTTTTTTAATATCGTAGCTATTGAAAATATACTTTCATTATTTGGTCTTCTTACAATACTGTTTCCTGGTGTTGGTGGAACGCAGAGAGTGAGTGCTTCCATACCTCGAACAGTTCTTGTACCTGTAGCATACATATTAGTAAAGAATATGCTGTTTTTTGCTAATGCTTCATAATTAGGTGTTAGATTTTGTTGGTTTCCAAATTGTTTTAAAAAATCGGCACTAAAACTTTCAATAGCAATTAAAACTATGTTAGGGGCTTGTTCTTTTGAGCCACTTACGTTTCTTGTAATCGCATCTTTTTCTTGATTTGTAAATTCTTGATTGTTTTGAAGCAATTCCTTTTTTACTATTTTATATGCTTCTTTGTTAGGCAATGTTTTATAAAATGTTGTATAATCTAACTCGTTTGAATGCAATGCTGAAAAAAAAGAGAAAACACCATTTTTGCTTAATTCATTTTCATAATTATTGATGCTCCATTCTGCAAGTTTATTTTTTGCAAAAAAAGCGAAAAGTAATGTTACTAGTAATAAAGGTAAAACATTAAAAAGCCTTTCTTTAAATTTTGGTTTTTCTGTGAATGTTTCCCTAAAAACATTTTTCTTCTTATAAATGACATATATAATGAAGATTAAAGTAAATAGAACCAAAATTATTAATGGGATTGGATAGGATTGATTTATATTTTCAAAAACTTCGTAAGTATATATTAAATAATCAACAGCAATAAAGTTAAACCTTGTATTGAATTCCTCCCAAAATGGAAATTCCGCAACAAAAGAAAAAATACTAATGAATAGTAAAATACCCATTAAAAAATAAGTAATTACCTTATCAAGTATGCCACCGACAAGTTTTGAAGGTAAAGCAAGTAGATATGAATAATAAATTGTAGAAAAAAACAAAGCTACTGATAGGTCAAAGAAAAATCCTAAACTGAAAATTTTGATAATTGAAATAAGAGAAAAATCAATATCATCAAATGATAAAGCATAAAGGGAAATTCTTATCCCGAAAGAAATCAGAACATAAGTTGATATAAATGAATATAGTAATGAAAATCGTTTGTTAAATATATTTTTCATTTTTTTAAATTGTATTTTTAGTTATGAGAATCCAGAGACCATTTCTCCTTCATCTTTTATTAAAAGAAATGTACTTCCTAAAAGCATTGCCTAATCGGTTCTACTGCCTTGAAATAGTTTTCAAAATCATCAATGATACTGGCAGTTTGGGATAGGTTTAAGTTTTTTAAAGACTTCATTGCAGATGTTGGGTATTTCTTTCGTTTTAGAATGTTTGTAACCTTTTTATTTTTACTATATATAAAACATAAGTATTTGATTTTAAATAAAAAGAACTATTTATTCCCAAAGTTGTGGGATTTTTTTCCTCTGTTTTTTATTAACCCATTTATTCAATTTATAGGAAAGATAAGCTGATCCGCTTCCTATGATTGCGCCAGCTAACACGTCACTTGGATAATGAACACCCAATACCATACGAGAATAGCTTACTGCACTTGCCCACGCAAACGAAGGAGCAATAATGTACCATTTTGGATACGCCATACTCAAGGAAGTGGCAGTTGCAAAAGCTAAAGAAGCGTGCCCTGATGGGAAAGAAGGTCCGGTTGCTGTTGTAACTTGCTCAATATCTGGATAAGTTACAAATGGTCGTTCTCTATTTACTGTTTTTTTTAAAGCAAATGTTATAAATCCTGAAGCCAAAAAGGCTTCTCCAATAAAAATAGCTTTCTTTTTGACTGTACTATCTTTCATTATCAATCCGACAGAGTACATAATAATTGGAGTTCCAATACTTACAGGAGCTAGACTATTTGTAATTCCTTTTGATGCTGGATAAATAGATTTTATTCGTAATATCATAAACATCAATTATAGAAGCATGGTCCCAGTTTTTTTTACTTTCGTAACGACCACGAAGCCCTGATTGATTAAACAAAAGTTCATTAAAGGCAGCACTTCTTAAATTAACAGTATAAGGCGGAGCTGCAAGTTTACTATCCCCTGATTTTTTGACTCTGACTACTTTTAATTTAGCTCTGGTAGTGGTATCTATAGTCGTAACGTGATGGACAAGTTGCAAAGCTGTATCGGCTACAATAAATTGATTCCGATAGAAATACGTATAAACGATTTTCTTTAAACCCTCACTGTAAGTCAGGGTTCCGTCCGTGTCAAAAATACCGTCTATTTGTTTTTGTAATAAGTGCTTTTGCTTTCTAATTTTTAAAGAATCATCTAAAGCTATTGTACCCAATATATTTTCGTAAGTACCTAATTGTTGCCCTCTAAATACACAAAGAGTAGAATCAATTGGCTGTAATGTAGTAAAGTAAGGTTTTTTGGTAACCCAAATGGTAGCTTTCCAATCAGAAACTAAACCCCGATAAATGATAGGAATAGAACCATCATAAAGAAAAAAATGAGCACCCAAAATTTTTGTTTTAACGGCTCTAAAAGGTAAAGTATCCGGAGTAAGTTGAATAGAATATTGTTTTTTATGTTGCAATGTGCTGTCAAACTCAATGATAGTTAAAGGAGAAATGGTATTTCCTAAATAGATATTTCCTTTAGAGTGGCCGGCAAAGTAAAATCCATAATTATTTAAGTTTTTTGTTAAAGTCCTTGATGCAACGTTAGGAGTAAATCGACGAATAAATGGATTTTGCTTCTTCATAGTATCCTCTGATGATAGAAATAAAAAAACAACGAAAAGCACACTTGATACTACTATTAATAACAGTGAGATAATCCCTTTTTTATCATATTGATGAAGCAACAGACTACAACTACCTATGAAAATGAAAAAAAGGTTGAAAATCAAGTGTTCATTCCATCCTAACTTTTCTAAAATTCCACCACAAGAGCATGGAATAAACGAACTAAAATTCAAAATCAAAATAATATATGTAGTAAAAACAGTCATTAAGCCCACTGATAAATAAAGGGCCTTTATTCGACTTACTCGCAGAGATAAAGCAACTACTAGTCCCAATTCCGCAAAAATTACAAGAAACGAGATAGAAGCAGCATAAGCACTTAAAAGTGGAGACTGGCCTAATTGTGTTTGAAAGTTTTCAAAATCAATTAGTTTACTGATTGCAGCATACGTAAACAAAATGATATACAGGAAGCAGACCATCTCTAAAAATACATTTTGTAATTTAATATTCAGTTTCATAGTACTTTTTATTTAAAGCAAAATTCTGAATTATAAAATGACTATAGTTGTCTTTTTGGGAGTAAGAGATGACTAAAACGGATAACTTTAATCCTCAACTGACGAAATAAAACCAACTTCATTTCGCTTTAATTCGTTGGGAGAAAAACCAAATTGTTTTTTAAATGATTTTGAAAAATTTGGATAATTATTAAAACCATTCATGACAGAAATATTTTTTAACGGTATTCCAGTATGTTCAATCATAAAGAAAGCTCTTTTGAGACGCTCTTGATTATAAAACTGATAAATACTAGTCTTAAAAAAATGGCGAAAACCATCTTTTAATTTATGTTCATTAGTACCAAATTTAGAAGAAAGCACCTTTAAGGAGGGAAGGGGTTCTTCAAGGTGTGCTAAAATATAATCATAAAGTTTTTGAATCAATAACGCATCTGCCTTTCGAGTTTTATTATGTTTCTCGTTTTCATTCCCATACAGTAAAGGACTATAAGTATCTTGACGTGCAGGAGTAACCAGATTTATTATAATTTCCGAACCATTAACCAACCTTACAATGTTACTGGCAACCGAAATAGGTAAATGTTCTTTAGGTGTAAAATCTAATGTAATAGTTGTAGGCAAAGTACTATTTGCATCAACTACTTCTTGAAGTTGTTCAAAAGAAGCTGTAGTAATAATGTCCGCCAAAGATAGGTTGATCAACTCAGATTCGGAATGACCCAAAAAGGAAGTAACTTCAGGAGTAAAGCTCTTGATTAAAAAAGACGAATCTAAAACAAATGTGCTTATAGCTGTAACTTGAAGGGTCTTATGTGTATTAATGTAACCAATTTGAAAAACCGACTCCTGCATTTCTTCCGCTACCATATTAATTAAAACAACTAGCGTTTCCAATTGTTCATCATTTGAACTTAAAGGAATGCGCGTGTTGAAATTGCCACGTGCCATCTCAAATAACATTTGATGAATTGTAACAATACGCTCTTCGTTGTATGTTTTATTCATAAGATTCAACTTTTAATTTTTTATCTTATAGTAAACGCTAAACAAACCCTTTTAGATAAATTAAAGCGTCATCTTCTTTCGTGAAAATTTGAGTAGGTACAGAGGGCTTACTAATCTCTACATAAAAAGTACTAATAATCAAGGAAAGTTTTTCATTTACAATAAGTGCTACTGCTTGCGTCAAAATAGAGCCCGACTGTGCTAAATGATCTCTTCCAGCTTTCTCAGTAGCAACAACACCCCTAATATCACATAAAATAGGATAAGTACATTCGTTTTGAAAATGAATTCTATCGGTTACAACGC
>NZ_SMFN01000027.1 GCF_004349135.1 Flavobacterium sandaracinum
GTAATATGTAGATATACCTGATGTCCCCGAATAGGAAAATCCTGAACTGTAATTTCATCAAAGAAGCCTTTTGAGCTTAACTTATACGGTCTGTATTCTTTAGGAATCGAATTTATCTCTTTAAGAAATATATGCAAGACTTCATCTCCTTTCTTGTAAGACGTCAATTCAAAATATTCAACAATGATTTCAGGTAATAATAACTTGATTAGTTCGCTATAGGAGTCTTGCATTTGGTATAATTTGGAAACACAAATATCTAGATTTTAATATTTCCCCACAACATTTTGTCTTGATCCCTTTTATTTCTATAAAAATACCCCCAAATAGTATCAAACTTTTTGGGGGCAATTTATTGTGACGGTTTTTTTTGTCAGCATATCTTGTACTAGCAACCATAATGAAATCCTACTATTCTTGTTGAGTAACTTTAAGTAGATATCGCTGTATTATCTTTTATTTTTGAGACAATTCTCGAGTCAACCAACCGCTACGGCCAGCAGTTGCAATGGCATAAGGTGAAATCCAAAAAAGTCCAAAAGTAAATAGTACGCTGTAGGCATAAGCCCATAAGGACTCTGAAATACTATACTTTTTAGCATAAAAAAGCATTGGAAAACTAGATAAAATGAGTATTCCTAGAAGTGTAGAACTTAAAAATAATAATGGATGGACGATGATAAAAAATAACATAAAAAGTAGAAACGGGTAAGTCATCAAAATTGTTAGAAATTGGTTTGTAAATAACAATCTCGTTCCAACTTTGGATTCTTTTTTAAAGTCAGTAAAAACATATTTTGCCATAGCTAAATTTTCACGAACATTACTTCTACCCCAACGAATGAACATTTTGTACAATCCCTGATATTTTTCCGGAACATCTGTTAGAACTAATGCATTGCGTTGAAAAAGTACTTTTTCACCTTGCTTTAATATCATATTAGTCATCGCACGATCTTCACCAATATCAGAAGCTACACCCATAAAAGTCTGGTTAATCCACTCTGGAAGACATTTGAAAACAGCCGAACTGCGATAAGCGGCTAAAGCTCCTGGAGTACATAATACACTTCCTAATTGACTTTCTACCGATCGCACAAATTCGAAACTCATAACAAAACTTACGTTTAGCATTTTAGGCAAAATAGCGCTTTGTTTATTCAAGACACGAACATTTCCTGCAACAGCTCCACAATTTTTATCTACTACAAATGGACTTACTAAGTTTCTTAATGTATTTGGTTTAATAATCGAATCACTGTCAATAGTTACAAAAATTTCACCAGTTCCTAAGTTGAAACCACGGTATAATGCGTGTCTTTTACCTCTATTTTCAGGTTGTTGAAAAACAACTATTTGATCACCTAACTCTTCTTTTGCTTTTTTCATCCAATACCATGTATCATCTTTACTTCCATCATCGATTGCTAAAATTTGTAATTTATGTTTTGGAAAATCACTATTGGCAATACTCAATAATGTCTGATATACCAGGTTACCTTCGTTGTAAGCAGGAACAATTATGGTACAGGTGGGCAACAATTCCTCAGACACTGATTCAATGGCTTTATACTGAAAGTACAAGTATACATTATACAGTAAGAATCCAACTTTAAAAATCAGCAAAGCTATAGTAACTGATAGAAAAGCAAATCCTATTGGCGAGTTAATTCTACTTTGGTTAAAACGGTATAAATCGGGTTGTTGAAAGTATACTAGTATAGCGCCCATAATCAACAGCACCATAGTAGCTGATAAAACGATTCGATTAAACAATTTACTTTGATCTTGTTTTTGTTCGGTTACAGTTGCTGATTCTTTCTTGGTAAAGAGAGTTTTTTGTGGTGTTAAGGTTTGTGTTTTCATATGATGGGCTAGATTGAGGTTTTTATTTTTTTAAAAGTAGTCAAGTACTATTCCAAATAAAATAAACACTGAAAATCAAATACTTACTATGATGTAAGGTTTTTACAACTGTGTAAAAATTACCCATAGTGTTCCCATTGCCCCATTTCCGACTTTTCTAATTATCGGAAACCAAATATAAACGTAGCCTGGGAATTGGTATATTTTACTAAATTTGCGGTATGATTATAAAGAAAAAAACAAACTGGTTTGGAATGCTTTTTGAATGGAATGGTTCCGTTCTTCCTCAATTATTGCCGCGCTTATTTATACTGTTCCTCTATACTATAGCTATTGTTTATTTTAGAGATACTTTACTTGGATATCACCTTTATATTAATCCAGCTATTTTTACGCTTTTCGGAATTGCCTTGGCTATTTTCCTTGGATTCAGAAATACGGTCAGTTATGATCGTTTTTGGGAAGGCCGAAAGCTTTGGGGAGCACTTTTAAATGATACTCGTTCGCTTGCTAGACAATCACATACGTTGATAGACGGGTTGGATTATCACAAACAACGTACTCAGTTTATACTACTCCTGATCGCATTGGTTCATGCTTTAAAGCACCAATTAAGAAAAACGAATGCTGATTCTGATATGAATCGCCTATTAGTAAATTCGTTGGATAAAAAAATGCAAACAGCAGTTTACAAACCCATTATTATTTTAAAAGAACTCGGACTTTGGGTAAATACAGCAAAAAAAGAGGGTAAATTAGATAGTATCACACAGGTTGCTTTTGATGAAAATCTAAATAAATTGTCAGATATTATAGGAGGTTGCGAAAGGATTGCTAGTACACCCATACCTTATACCTATAGTGTTTTACTGCATCGCACAGTATATATTTATTGCTTTTTACTTCCTTTTGGTTTTGGCGAAAGCATGTTATGGACTTTACCTTTTGTAACTGTTTTTATTGCCTATACCTTTGTAGCTCTTGAAGCGATTGCTGATGAGTTAGAAGATCCATTTGGTATAGAGCCCAATGATTTAGCTCTAAATGCGATGTCCGAAATGATCGAAAACACACTTTTAGAGCTAGATAATAAACAAATAGAACCAATAAAACTGGCTAAATATTATTATATCACTTAGATTTTGAAAAATAAAAAAGTGATTGATTAATTACAGATCAATGTTTTAAAAAGGCAATTGGGGCAGCAAGGCAGCTGTCAGGAATAGCAAAAGCATTAACTAAGGAAACAGCATCTGGTCTAATTTCCCAGCAAAGCTGATTGACCATCTTGCGTATTGCTTTAGTTTTTACGGCTTCCATATACCCATCTTCTAGGTACCATCCTTTATTTTTTTCAATTTGAGAAAGCGCATATAATTGACACATTTTTACCATGATTTCTTTACTTTTTTGATCTTCTATCAAACGAATACCTTCTTGAAACTGCTCTAAAACAATTCGTTCGAGATAGGCTTGAGCAACATCAATCATTTGATGCTGAACTATATTAAAGGCATCGTAAGGATCTAGTCCGCTGTCAATTAGTTTTTTCAAACGCTTTGCTGCCGAAGCTAAAGTTGTTTTTTCTCGGTATTGAAAAGCCTCCAAATGAAACTCTCCATCCATTAAATGAGCATCCTCGGTTTTTCGGGTTACAATTGGATTTTTTTCAGAAATAACTGTTTTAGCATTTTCATAAACATAGTTGATTATTCCCATGGCATCCATTTGTCCAAATGATTTTCGAAATTCTGACAAACGGTTTTTAGCTACTAATTGCATTAATACGGTATTGTCTCCTTCAAAAGTAGTATAGATTTCGGTATCATTTTTTAAGGCGTCGATACGATTTTCGGATAAATAAGCTTTACCTCCACAAGCCTCGCGACATTCTTGCAAAACAGCAGTCGTATTCCAAGTAGAGTAGGCTTTCATGCCAGCAGCAAGGGATTCAATTTCCTGCATTTCAGATTCGTTTTTAGCTATGAAACGCTTCGTAACGTATTGTAAAGCAAAATGGGTTGCATACGTTTTTGCCAGCAACGGTAGCAGTCTGCGTTGATGAATGCGGTAATTTAATATAGGAACTTCTGAACCTCCTTCTGGACCAAATTGTTTGCGCTGGTCGCTATATTTAATGGCTATTGTTAATCCTGATTTGGCTGCAGCCAAGGCAGATCTCGGAATTCCAATTCGGCCTCCAACCAAGGTTCCTAGCATGGTAAAAAAGCGTCTATTATCGCTAGGAATTGGGCTTTCAAATTCGCCTTTTTCATTAATAGAAGCAAATCGATCTAGCATGTTTTCTTTTGGAATCACAACATTATCAAAGCGAATAGTTCCATTATCAACCCCATTAAGACCCATTTTAAGTCCGCAATCACCAATAGTAATTCCCTCAAGAACGGTACTGTTAGCATCCCGAAGCGGAACGATAAAGGCATTCACCCCATAATCAGTTTCACCAATGATTAATTTAGCAAAAACTGTAGCCATTTGTCCGTGTACTGCTGCATTACCAATGTATTCTTTCTGCGCCTTTTCGTGTGGTGTATGAATGGTAAATGTTTGGTTTTTATGATTGTAGGTAGCTGTCGTTTCCATTCCTTTTACATTAGAACCATGATTTGTTTCCGTCATAGCAAAACAGCCTGGAAGCTGGAGTGAACCAATATCTTTTAAGTACTTACTATAGTGTTTTTCTGTACCAAGAGATTGAACGCTCATTCCCCAAAGTCCAAATTGCACGCCAAACTTGATTACTAAACTTAAATCGTGGTAACTCAATGTTTCCATTATAGCAAAATAATCGGCGATGTTTTCACCACCACCATATTGCTTCGGATAGGCCATATTTCCTAAGTTTTCATCTGCTAATGTTTTACACCAGCTGTAAACTTTTTCACGATAAACTGCGGTATCAGTAGACGTTTCGTAAGCAAATTCAGGACGGCTAATAACAGACTTTACTTTTTTAATAATTGCGGCTTGTTTTCCATCAAGAATTTGAGTTAGTTTTTCTATCTCAAATCTATTGTTGGTTTGATCCTTTGAGGTAAAGGTATTGGCTAAAGTTTTGAAATTGCCCATAGCTTCCTCACCTGAAATTCCTAAATCAATTTCGAGTTGAACAAAAGCAGCGCTTTGATCTTTGATAATTTTATCCATTTCAGAAAGTAAGATAGAAAGATTAAAAAGAGATTTGACCGAAGGATTTTCTTGAATAACGGTCTCAATCTCAAATTTCCAATGGTCTACTACCTCTCTGGATGGAGGCGATGAAACGGCAAGTTTTGAAAGAAGATTTTCTCGTTCCTCATTGGAAAGCCAACTCTGGGAAAGGATAAATTTTTGTAAAGTTAAAAATTCTGTATTAGTTAATAGATCGTCTGACCACACGAGATAAAAAAAAGGTATAAATGCTTTGAGCTTTGAATTTTTCATAGTACACTAAATTAAATAGGAATCTTAAGTTTGGTTAAGATAACAAAATTTAAATGGTTAAAACTCAAATTAACACCATTTTCACTTTCAGATAATACTAAATGAAAGCTATTTATTTGCAAATAAGAAAAACAAAAATGGTATTAATCCAATGTCAAAGCACCGAGGATTTCTTCAGACATAAAGGGTCCTCCGGGATATTTGGCTGTATAATCTAGGTTCATCCAGATTTGTCCGCGCTCATCAACGTGATAATGGAGTTTGTTGTCTTTACTTTCATTTATAAATAAAATATTTTTTATTAGAAAGTTAACTTTTTCAAGATCAGTCTGAGAACCAATCAGTATTTCTGGATAAATATGTCCTGTAGTATGTATCAGTCGGGGAGTTCCTCCAATAGACTTGATACTGGCTGCCATTAGTATGGAATGATCATCACAATCGCCGGAAAAATAAAGCAGTGATTCTGTAGCTGTAGCAATATAATCGCGTGCTTTTGGATCGCTTACATAATTCCATCTACTATTTATTTCTTTAAAAACAGCAAAACATTGTATGATAGTTCTGTAATCAGAATATCCTTTCAGATTTTTAAAATGTTTTGAAGTAGCCATAATTGCAAAGTTCCTAACTTTAGGATTTTGATATTCTATCGCATTTACAATTTTTGATTTGTTAGGAAATGGTAGCAATTTTGCAATGATGATGTCTTGCGGATATGGATTATCAGACATGGTATACATAATTGAATTATAATCTTCAAAAACGCTGTTAAATCCATAGTTTCCAATAGTAGAACCATAAACTAAAACTAATAAATATATAATAATGCAAAAGAGAATAATCGTTCTTAGAAATCGAAGGATAATTTGAATGACTACAATCATTACTAAAAATAGAACTACTCTATCAATATTTAAAAACCAGTTTGGATTAATTAAATTTTGATGAACAATGATAAAAAGGGGTATAGCAATTAATATGTTTAGGACAAGAATAATAACGTCATCCCAAGGTTTTTTTACCTGAAATCGCTGTTTTAGACCTTGAAAATTAATTTTTTTTATTTTTATCATAGTGAAAAATAAAAACAGTAATCTATACTGTTTTTACAATATCCTCAAAAGTACCTTTTTTATCGATAATTTTAAGTTGAAAAAGTTGATTTTGAACTTTGTTTAACATTTCTGGGGTTAATAGTTTTTGCGACCACTCTGTTAAAGACAACCATTCTTGAATATCTTCAATTTTTTGATGGTAATTTGAAGCCAACGTTTTGTCAATACTTGGAATATCTTTAAAATCTTCTGTAGTTTGATTAATGATCGCTAAAATTTTTAAAATAATAGCTGGATTATTTTCCAAAACTTCTTCTCGAACTGCAATTACAAAACAAGGCCATGGTGTAGGGCAATCTGCAATTCTTCGAAAAATACCTTTATCCACAAGTGGTTTAGTCATAAAACGTTCCCACATAAAATAATCAGCAGTTCCATTTGTCAAGGCTTCGACAGCGCCATCAATGGTATTTATAATTTCAAACTCCAGATTATCTGTTTTCCATCCTTGATTATCAGCATTGACATACGCCATTAATTGCGAACCGGAACCTAATCTTGAAATAGCAACCTTTTTGTTTTCTAAGTCGGCTAATGTCTTATAATTTGATTTTGCTGCTACATGTATTCCCCAAATCAATGGAGTTTCCACATAAGTCTGAACTATTTTACTTGGATTTCCAGCAACGATATCTTTTACAATTCCTTCGGTAAGGATTACGGCGATATCTGTTTCACTATCCCGAAGCATTTGACACATTTTTCCGGTTCCTTCGGGAACATCAGTCCATTGTAAATCGATATTTTCTTTTTCGAAATCTCCGTTTTCTATGGCTAAATGCCAAGGTAAATTAAAATGTTCTGGAACGCCTGCAATTTTTATTATAGTCATTATACATTAGGATTTTTTAATTCATACCAGTTCCAAGAAATACCATCTTCAAGATATTGCTCGGTCATTTTCAGTCCGATTTTTTGTAATATTGTGTTTGAGGCGATATTATCTGTATGCGCTGCAGCTTCCATGATTTTGACTTTCATTACATTAAAACCATAATCCAACCAAGCAAAACTGGCTTCGCTGGCGTATCCATTGCCCCAGAATTTTTCATTTAACCGATAGCCAATATCGTAAAAGTCAACCTTTTTATTTACCATTTCGATGTTGTATTTTAATCCAGCCCAACCAATTAATTCATTGGTTTCTTTCAAAACAATCACGAATCGTCCAATATTATTTTGAATGTATTGTGCTCTAACAAGTTCTATATAGGAATGTACTTCGCTAATTTTAGTCAATGGTTTATTCCAAAGATATTGATGTACCTTAGGGTTGCTGTCCATTTCAAATAATGCTTTGGCATCTGAAACGAGCATTTCTCTTAAAATTAAGCGGTCGGTTTCTAAAATAAGATCCATTTTTATTGAAAATTTGATGGTTAACAATTGAGCCCCGATAGCAGTGAAAATCCTTTTTCTTTTTGCTGCCAAAAAGGAAAAGATTATTCACCATACTTTTATTTTTATTTGAGTTCAGTGAATTTCATTTGCAACGTATAGCAGGACACGAGCGTAGCGAACTGACGAAGTAAATAGCTCCTTAAATTACACATTAATGTCTTTAAAATTATTTAATCTTGCATGGGTAATCATCTTGGTAAACGCTTCTTGGTCCAATTTTGGTATTTCCAGAATGCTGTTCAATAACGTGGTATCGTATTCGTTGGCAGCAGCTGTAAAATATGGACTTAAGTGCTTTCCAATGCTTTCATAATACAGTTTTTCGATCGTATTTTTATATGTAAAATCAATAGAATTTTGTATTAAAGTAAAATTAGTGTAACCCACATCTTTCATAATCAACTGCAGTCCTTTAACCATATTGAAACTTTTGTTGTGCACAATGTTCAGTTGCTCAATGTCATTTCTTTGAAACGTATTGACTATCACTTTCGCCACATAATCAACAGGGATAATGTTCAAAACGGTATCTTGATTCACAATAAAACGTACATTTTCTTGATCTCCTTTTCGCTGGGAAGTAAAGTGAAAGAATTTTGCCAAAAGATAAAAAACCATATATTTTGATATAAAATATTGATTTTCAGTCCCTAACATTTTTCCGCCAATAACACTTGGACGCAGAATTTGAAAAGGTAAATCTATTTTTTTACATTCTGCAGCGATATAGTTTTCCGAATGGAATTTGGCATTTTCATACGCATTGCGATGCTCTAGTTCAAATCCTAAACTATGAAAATCATTGTCGATCAGTCCTTTTCGGTTTCCCGAAGAAAAAGCGGTACCTATATAAATGAATTTTTTTATAAAAGGATGAAAGAGCTGAAAAATAGATTTGGTGATGGTTGTATTTTCATCAAAAATCTTTTCGCGCTGGGCTTCATCAGTAGATAAATTCACGAATCCAGCAGAATGGATAAAATAAGCATCTTTTATTTGGCTTGAAAAAGTATCTTGAATTTCAGCCAAATCGGTATCAATGATTTCAATGTATTCGTGTAGTTTTTCTAGGCCTTTTTCTTTTATAATTTTTGGCGTATAACTGCTCGATAAAAGTTCGTTTATGCGATCTAAAGCAGATTTTTTACCTTTATTTCGGGCAATTATAAAAAGTTTTCCATCAATTTTAGTGTTGATGAAAAGTTCCAGAATTTCATACATAATATGAGATCCTAGAACTCCTGTTGCACCTGTAAGAATTATTTTCATTATCGTTTTGTTCTAAAAACAAAAGTAGTTTTAAAAAAGCTTATATTATTTTTTAAAACTATAAATGTATGTGATTTTGAAAATTAGCATTGCTTATCCTAATGCAATTTTCTGCAATGTATACGCAATCAATTCATCAACGGCTTTGTATGGATCTTCGCTAAATGTTCCTGAAGCGCGATTGGCAATTATAGCGTTTAATGACAATGCATTATGTCCTAAAAGCGCCGAAAGCCCATAAATTGCTGCGGTTTCCATCTCTAAATTAGTGATTTGGTTGTCACCAAAATTAAAATTATCCATTTTAGAATTCAATTCTTCATCTTGAATATTCAAGCGCAACACTCGACCTTGTGGACCGTAAAAACCTCCGGCGGTTGCGGTAATTCCTTTGTGCATTTTTTCGCTCTCTATGATTTTTTCTAATTTTTCAGAACAAGCGATTACATAAGGTTTACCTTTTCGTAAATCCCAATTGGTGTGTTTCACAAAAGCATCTTCCATTTCAAGATTCGAAACTTCGTCAATCAAATAGGAGCGAAGCATGTTGTCTAATCCTAATCCAAATTTTGATAGTACAAAACTGTCTACAGGAATATCCGCTTGCAAAGAACCCGAAGTTCCAATTCGGATAATGTTCAACGAAGTCAAATTTTCTTTTGGTTGGCGGGTTTCCAAATCGATATTGACCAAAGCATCCAATTCGTTGATTACAATATCAATATTGTCAGGACCAATTCCTGTGGACATTACGGTAATTCGTTTGCCTTTGAAAATACCGGTTTGAGTTTTGAATTCTCTTTTTTGTGTCGAAAATTCAATACTGTCAAAAAATTGAGTGATTTTCTCCACGCGATTTTGATCTCCTACAAAGATGATGTCGTGTGCAATATGTTCTGGTTTTAAATTCAAATGGTATACACTACCGTCTGGATTTAATATTAATTCTGATGATTGTATCATTTGTTTTTATTTTAAATTTAGAGTTTAAAGTTCAGAGTTTCAAGTTGCTCAACTGAACATTAAAACTGAGACTATTCACTGAGACTGTTCACTGAGACTGCAAACTGCTCACTTTCATCCTCCAACTCGTTTTACTTTGAATCCTTTTTCCTTTAAGATAATCATTATTTTATCGCGATAATCTCCTTGAATGATGATAGCATCATCTTTAAAAGTACCACCAACACTCAATTTTGTTTTGATTTCTTTGGCTAGAATTTTAAAATCGGCGTCGCTTCCTTCGTAACCCTCAATTATGGTAGTCGCTTTTCCTTTTCGCTTTTCGAATTTACAAATCATAGGTTCTTTTTGAACGTATAATTCGTGCGGAACGGCTTCAACTGTTTCTTCAGGAAGTGGTTCGTGATCTGGAAAAAGATTTTTTAATTGGTCTTGTAAGTCCATAACTTTATAATTATTAAACGCGGATCAAACGGATTTCACGGATTGTCGCGGATTTTTTATTTTCTATTATTTTGATATACTTTTCTAATAAATTCCGGCTTTTTACCAAAGTTTAAAAGTAGTCCAACTTCGCAATTTGTCGCTTTTAGGTAATTGATTAATTGAAATTCATTTGCTTCGACCATATATTCTTGGGCTTTTAACTCTAAGATTACTAAATCATTTACAATAATATCAGCATAATAATCACCAACTTCAATTTCTTTATAATAAACTTTAATTTTTTTTTGCGCTTCAACATCAAAACCATTTGCTTTGAGTTCAAAATACAATGCGTTTTGATACACCCTTTCGAGAAAACCATATCCTAACTCATTATAAACGTCAAAGAATATCTTTATTATCGGCTTTGTTAATTCTTCATGTAAAATTGTACCCATAGATAAAAATATCAGCGTTTATCCTTAAAATCTGCGTTATCCGCGTTCCTATTTTTTTTAAAACAAAAAGACATCAAGCGAACTCGATGTCTTCCTTGAACTATATATTAAGAATTACTTTTTAATAAGCCCTAAATCTACTAAGCGCTCGTATAAATAATCACCGGCTGTAATATCTTCAAATTGTTTTGGGTTTTCTGCATCAATACAGTTTTCTAGACAATTCAACGGCATATCACTCACTGGATGCATAAAAAATGGAACAGAATAACGGGAAGTTCCCCATAATTCTCTTGGTGGATTAACCACTTGATGAATCGTAGATTTCAATTTGTTATTGGTATGACGCGATAACATATCACCTACATTAATCACTAATTCATCCGGTTCAGCAATGGCATCAATCCATTCTCCATTGTGGTTTTGTACTTGCAATCCTTTTCCTTGCGCACCCATCAACAAAGTAATCAAGTTGATATCACCATGAGCAGCAGCACGAATTGCGTTTGCTGGTTCTGATGTGATTGGTGGATAATGAATAGGTCTTAAGATTGAATTTCCGTCTTTGGCATAATTGTCAAAATAAAATTCATCTAAACCGAGACGCAAAGCCAAAGCTCTTAATACATAAACACCTGTTTTCTCCAGCATTTGGTAGGCTTCTTTACCAACTACGTTAAAACGAGGAAGTTTTTTTACTTCGACATTTTCAGGATATTCTGATGCGTATTTTGAATTCTCAGACACATATTGTCCAAAATGCCAAAATTCTTTCAAATCTCCTTCTTTTCTGCCTTTAGCATGCTCTGTTCCAAAAGAAACATAGCCTCTTTGTCCGCCTATGCCAGGGATTTCATAACTGTGTTTTGTTTCTAAAGGTAAAGCGAAAAAATTTCTAATTTCACTATACAATTCATCAACCAACTGGTCGTTTAAAAAATGCCCTTTGAGTGCTACGAAGCCAATATCTTCAAATGCACTTCCGATTTCATTTACAAATTTTTGTTTACGTGCCGGGTCATCCGACAGGAAATCACGCAAGTCAACACTAGGAATGTTTTGCATACTTTTAAATATTTTTAATAACTTGAAGGTTAAAAACCTTGCAGATACAAATGTAAAGAATAATTTTATATTTGAATTTTTAAATTTACAAACAACACGAAAAAATATAACAAATTAATACAAAACTGTTATATTTTTTTATCTTTGAACCATACAATAAAATTGAAAAAATGATCTTCGATAGAAAAAATCTTACTGACAATCAATTATTAGATTTATATAAAAGAATACTGAAACCAAGGCTTATAGAGGAGAAAATGTTGATTCTTATTCGGCAAGGAAAAGTATCCAAATGGTTTTCTGGAATAGGTCAAGAGGCTATTTCTGTTGGTGTTACGGCAGTTTTAGATTCGGATGAGTACATTTTACCAATGCACAGAAACTTAGGAGTTTTTACGGGAAGAGACATTCCGTTGTACCGTCTTTTTTCGCAATGGCAAGGCAAAGCCAATGGATTTACCAAAGGTCGTGATCGTAGTTTTCACTTTGGAACACAACAATATAAGATTATAGGTATGATTTCGCATCTCGGACCACAATTAGGAGTTGCTGACGGAATCGCTTTGGCCAATAAATTGAAGAGAAACGGAAAAGTTACCGCAGTTTTTACCGGTGAAGGAGCAACAAGTGAAGGTGATTTTCATGAAGCATTGAATATTGCTTCGGTTTGGGAATTACCAGTTCTATTTGTCATTGAGAATAATGGATATGGACTTTCTACGCCAACCAATGAACAGTATCGTTGTGAAAATTTGGCTGATAAAGGAAAAGGTTACGGAATGGAAAGTCATATTGTGGATGGGAATAATATTTTGGAAGTCTTTAATTTATTATCCGAATTGAAGGCTTCGATGAAAGAAAATCCACGTCCCGTTTTATTGGAATTTAAAACCTTCAGAATGCGCGGGCATGAAGAGGCGAGTGGTACTAAATACGTTCCGCAAGATTTAATGGATATGTGGGCGATTAAAGATCCAGTTGAAAATTACAGAAAATATTTAACCGAAAACGGCGTTCTTACCACCGATTTTGATGCGGCTTTACATGCTGAAATTAAAAAGGATATTGACGAAAGTTTGGCTATTGCCAATGCGGAACCGGAGATTGAGGCTTCTTTAAGTGAAGAACTAAATGATGTTTACAAACCGTATGTATTTGAACAAGTTAATCCATCAGAGGAAAACGAAAATATTCGTTTTATAGATGCCATTTCCAGTAGTTTGAGACAATCGATGGAACGTCATGAAAACTCCGTAATCATGGGGCAGGATATTGCTGAATATGGTGGTGCTTTCAAAATTACTGATGGTTTTGTTGCGCAGTTTGGTAAAGAACGTGTTATCAATACACCCATTTGCGAAAGTGCAGTAGTTTCAGCAGGAATGGGATTATCAATCAATGGATACAAAGCGATTGTGGAAATGCAGTTTGCCGATTTTGTTTCGACGGGATTTAATCCAATTGTCAATTTATTAGCCAAATCTCATTACCGTTGGTTAGAAAAAGCAGATGTTGTAGTCCGAATGCCTTGTGGTGGAGGAACGCAAGCGGGGCCTTTTCATTCGCAAACCAATGAAGCTTGGTTTACTAAAACACCGGGTTTAAAAGTGGTTTATCCAGCATTTCCGTATGATGCGAAAGGTTTGTTGAATACTTCCATAAACGACCCAAATCCTGTACTTTTCTTTGAACACAAACAATTATACCGAAGTGTTTACCAAGAGGTACCAAAAGACTACTACACAATTCCATTAGGAAAAGCGGCTTTGTTGAAAGAAGGAAATCAGGTTACGATTATTTCGTTTGGAGCAGCGGTACATTGGGCTTTGGAAACTTTAGCCAAAAATCCTGAAATTTCGGCAGATTTATTGGATTTAAGAACCTTACAGCCTTTGGATACCGAAGCTATTTTTGCTTCTGTGAAGAAAACAGGAAGAGTGATTATTTATCAGGAAGACAGCCTATTTGGTGGAATAGCCAGTGATATTTCGGCAATGATAATGGAAAACTGTTTCAAATATCTTGATGCGCCAGTAAAACGTGTAGCAAGTTTAGACTCACCAATTCCCTTTACAAAAGCATTGGAAGATCAATATTTGCCAAAAGGTAGATTTGAAAATGATCTAAAAGACCTCTTGGCATATTAATTATAAGTTTTTAATTGGGTTATTTTTAGAGTTTTAATTCTAAAAATAACCTAATATCCAATAGATAATTATAAAAATTAGAATTGTGCCAAAACAGCCACCGCCTAATTTTTTGGCTCCGTAACCTGCGAGTATTGTCTTGAAAAATCCATTCATAAGTTTAAAATTTAGTGTTTTATAAAATTAAAATATATTTCCAGAATAACAAATTTTAGTTTAACTCAATGAAGATTTTCTTAATCAAGGCGATTTCTTCCTCATATATTGTCTTTTTTCGGGTTGCAAAATAGAGTGTGTTTTTTAGTGGTGTTTTTCCTTCCCAAATTAGTTTTATCTTTCCATTATCAATTTCTTTACGGCAAAGAAAATCAGGAACAACGGCTAATCCTTTGCCACTGCTCAAACAACGTACGATAGAATTTAGATTTGGAACAATATAATTAGGTCTGAAATCAGGATGCTTATTGAAATTTAATTGCCAAAAACGACGCAAATGTTCCATGTCGCCTGTGGTTCCGTACCATTTTTGTTGCTTTAACCAAAGTTCGATTTCTTCTAAATTTTCATTTTTTCCTACCGAATTGAATTCCAAATCGTCAATTTCGCTACCGCCAACAAGCACAATAGTTTCAGATGAAAATGCTTGATATTCGATGGCATTTTTAACCACCATTTGTGGTGTAATGATTAAATCCAGAATTCCTTTTTCTAAATTTTCAACCATTTCAGGATAATCTCCAAATTGAATAATCACATTAAATGGCAAGGTCGAAATATACTGTTCCAGTGTAATTTGGAATGTTTCAAAACACATTCCCACACTTATTGTTGGCGTATTTTTCTCGGTGCTGCGTTGAAAATTTTTCTCGGCTTCCTCCAATTTAGTTAATGCTTCAATGATGAAATTATAGAGTACCTTTCCTTTTTCGGTAGGAACCATTTTTCGACCCGTTCGGTCAAATAATTTGTAACCCACATAATTCTCCAAAGAACTCAAGTGTAGACTCACACCTGGTTGTGAAATAAATAATACTTCCGCTGCGCTGGTCAACGTTCCAGTTTTATAAACTGCTTTAAACGTTCGATACCATTCTAAATTCACCATAACTATTATAATTATGATACAAAGGTATGAATTATGTTATTTTAATAATAGACTTTCTCGTTCTAACTTTGCACAATCAAATTAAAATAGAAATTATGACAAAAATATTTATAATCAATGGCGGACAAAAGTTTGGCCATTCTGGAGGACGTTTTAATGAAACTATTTCGAACGAAACCTTGAATTTTTTTATGAGGAATAGCGATTTCGAAGTGAAAACTACGAACATCAATGACGATTACAATCCTGTTGCTGAAGTGGAGAAATTTGTTTGGGCAGATGTAATCATTTACCACACGCCAATATGGTGGTTCCAGTTGCCACACGGTTTTAAAAAATATATTGATGTGGTTTTTACTGAAGGTCACGCCAAAGGAATTTATAAAAGTGATGGACGTTCCGCTGAAAATCCGACCATTAATTACGGAACAGGAGGAATGCTTCACGGCAAAAAATATATGTTGACCACCTCTTGGAATGCACCAAAAGAAGCTTTTACTTTACCTGGAGAATTTTTCAATCAGCATAGTGTGGATGAAGGACCGTTATTTGGTTTTCACCGAATGAACGCTTTTACAGGAATGCAACCGATGCAAAGTATTCACTTTCATGACATTGAAAAAAATGTAAATGTTGAAAATGATCTTAAAGTATATCAAAACCATTTAACACAACTATTTTTAAATTAATTATGCCAATAAATCTAACAGTTATCCTAAAAAGTAAACCAGAAAGTAAAGAAACGTTCAAATCACTATTACTGGATTTGGTTCAAAATTCAACTAAAGAAGCCGCTTGTTTACAGTACGATTTACATCAAAGTGTGGAAGAGTCAACTATTTTTATTTTTCACGAAATTTGGGAAAATGAAGTGGGATTAAAGCTTCATAATGAGCAATCGTATCTTATTTCGTTTTTCGAAAATGTAAAACCATTGTTGCAAGAACCGCCAATTGTTTATAGAACAGAGAAATTAGCGTAATAAATAGGGTATAATTTTCAATTTTTCAACGGTAAAAAAATATAAGTTACCAAAAAGGAGGTCTTGAACCTCCTTTCGTCAATTAAAGTCTTATCGATTAATCAATTTGGCTTTTTCCTTAATAATATCGCTTATTTTTCGGTTTTCAATTTTGCTTTCGAGCCAAGAAATAATATCAAGATAAAGGAAAGCTCTTTTTTCATAGGTGTTTTTTTCCAATTCAATAAATCGTTGTCTCATTTTTACAAATTCCTTTTTGATATCTGTTGGATAAATGGAGTTCAAATTTTTCAAAAACTTAATGATTTCTTTTTGCACTTCATGTAAATCATTCATTTTGATCAAGAATTTATAGGTGTTTTTTAACTGATTTTCCAGATAATAATCTTTTCCTAATTCATAATGCGCAATCAAACAGAGTAATCTGGCAAAACACATCAAATCTTCTCGCATCGAGAGATTTTTGTTATTTATGATTTTCTCTAAATAAAAGATACACTCCGCATATTTTTCGTTGCCAAAATAAATAGATGCAAATTTATAATAGAACAACATTTCGTGGTGTTCATCAAGATGATCCGTATGAATTTTTAATTTATTTAATACTTCGGGAATTAAATACTCACTTTCGGCAAAAGTTCCCTCCAGAATATGGTAGTTCAATTTATTATTGTAGACATATAAAAATGATAATGACGCAATGTTATCATTTACCGGGAAATGGGAATCTTTGATGGTATCTTCAAGCAGTTCTAAATACTTTTTAAATTTAGATTTGTACTTCAACATGTATAAAGATTCCAACAAATAATGATTTCCTTTTAGAAAAAATACCGGATTTAAATGAATCATACTAGGATTATCATAAAACAAGGTCACCCATTTTAAAGAATATTTGTAACACGAAAGAAAATCCTGCACCAGAAAACTTCTCCAAAGATTGGCGTTATAAAACCAATATTTCTCCCTAAATCCAAATTTTTTCTCATCAAATTTAGAAATGTGTTTATGGAAATAATCGTCTATATATTTATATTCTTCGTCACTTTTTACATAACCGGTTTTAAGCATAATGCCATATAACTGAAGAGATAAATTGGACAATTTACTGGAAATGGTATTGCGATAATTTAATTCTTTGGCTTGAACGACTAATTCATCAGCGCGTCCTTGAATACTTCGGGTGATGTATTGTGATTCAATTAATTTTTCGAATTCTACAATTTCATACGCCATCAATTTTTCGTCATTCTCCAAAGCTGAAATTTTTGTTTTGTCCAAAATTTTCAAACTCTGCTTGTACAATCCTTTATTGTATAATATGGCAGCAAAATCAATTTGCTCTCTCAACTGATACCTAATGTTCTGGCTTGGAATATTCAAACGGATGCTAACCAGAATTTGCTTGTACAAATACGATTTTAGATTCGATAATTGTACTTTCTTGATGATGCCACTTTTTAGAATAAGTTTCTCATCATAGACTTCTGATTTGTCCAAGATATTGAATAATTCGATGAATTTTGTATTGGAACTGGTTTCTAATCGGCTTGCAAAAATCTTGAATTGTCTTTTTTCAGATTTTGAAAGGGATTTAATTAATACAAACAAGAAATCTTTTTGATGGTTAGCCATTGTAAAATGTGGTCTCTTAACGTTTTGTTTTTCAGATGATTACAAAGTATTTAAATGCTTTATGAGCAGTATATTTCATTTAATTGACTTTTATAATAAAGTAATGAAAGATATTTTTGTTATCAAGATGTGAAATTACATTAAATAAATGAAAATGAATAGAGAGAAAGTTCAAATTTTTGATACCACTTTAAGAGATGGCGAACAGGTTCCGGGATGTAAGTTAGATACCAATCAAAAACTCGTTATAGCAAATCGACTGGACGAAATGGGTGTTGACATCATCGAAGCTGGTTTTCCTGTGTCAAGTCCTGGTGATTTTTTATCTGTTTCAGAAATAAGTAAAGTTGTTAAAAACGCTATTGTTTGCGGATTAACAAGAGCAGTAAAAAATGATATTGATGTTGCAGCACAAGCTTTAAAATATGCAAAAAGACCGCGTATACATACCGGAATAGGAACTTCGGAATCACATATTGTACATAAACTAAATACCACCAGAGAAGATATTATTGCCCGAGCAAAATTTGCCGTTTCACATGCCAAATCGTATGTAGAAGATGTTGAATTTTATGCCGAAGATGCTGGAAGAACAGATAACGAATTTTTGGCTCGAGTCTGTGAGGAAGTGATTAAATCAGGGGCAACAGTTCTTAATATTCCAGACACAACAGGGTACTGCTTGCCAGAGGAATATGGAGCCAAAATAAAATATTTAAAAGAAAATGTAAAAGGGATTGATAATGTAATTCTTTCCTGTCATTGCCATAATGATTTAGGAATGGCAACTGCGAATTCAATTG
This sequence comes from Flavobacterium sandaracinum, assembly GCF_004349135.1. Taxonomy (GTDB): domain Bacteria; phylum Bacteroidota; class Bacteroidia; order Flavobacteriales; family Flavobacteriaceae; genus Flavobacterium; species Flavobacterium sandaracinum. Next base: position 18,683 of record NZ_SMFN01000027.1, read on the forward strand.
CAGGAGCCGTGAATGGAGCGAGACAGATTGAATGCACGATAAACGGTATTGGTGAAAGGGCGGGAAACACAGCACTAGAAGAAGTAGTGATGATTTTTAAACAACATCCGTATTTGAATCTAGATACTAATATTAATACACGTCAGCTGAATGAAATGAGTAGATTGGTTTCTGAAAGTATGGGAATGATAGTGCAGCCTAATAAAGCGATTGTTGGTGCTAATGCTTTTGCACACAGCTCTGGAATTCATCAAGATGGTGTAATAAAAAATAGAGCTACTTATGAAATCATGGATCCATTAGAAGTGGGTGTCAATGAATCTTCAATAGTGTTAACAGCGAGAAGTGGTAGAGCAGCATTGGCTTACAGAGCCAAAAAAGTAGGGTATGAACTTACAAAAGTTCAGCTAGATGCCGTTTATCTTGAGTTTTTAAGGTTTGCCGATATAAAAAAAGAAATTCTTGATAATGATATCCATCAAATCATTGAAGCCTGTAAAATGAATAAGGAATTACTCCTTAACTAAAATATTTTGATTTCTATTAAAATCTAAATCCTACATTATGAACTTAAAAATAGCAGTACTTTCAGGAGATGGAATAGGCCCTGAAGTAGTTTTACAGGCAAAAAAAGTGTTGTATGCCATTGGCGTAGTTTTCGATCATGAGTTTGTCTTTGAAGATGCTCTTATTGGTGCTATTGCCATTGAAAAAACAGGAAAGCCACTACCAGAGCAAACTTTAAATCTTTGCCTTAATACTGATGCGGTTTTGTTTGGAACTGTTGGAGATCTTAAGCAGGATAGTAATTCTAATACCCATTTAAGTCCTATCCAAGGATTATTAAAACTGAGACAATCATTGGGATTGTATGCTAACATTAGGCCCATAAAACCCTACAACGATTTATTGGATTTGTCTCCTTTAAAAAGAAAAATTATTGAAAATACTGATTTCGTTATTTTTAGAGAAATTTCAGGAGGATCCTATTTTAGTGAAAAAAAAATCAACGAACAAGGAACGTTAGCTTCTGATCTGTGTGAATATTCTGATGAAGAAATTACTCGGATTACACATTTGGCCTTCAGAACTGCTCAAAAAAGAAGAAAAAAGGTTACCCTAGTAGATAAAGCAAGTATTCTAGAAACCTCTAGATTGTGGCGAAAAATTGTTAAAGAAATTAGTGAAAATTATCCAGATGTGGCAGTAGACTTTTTATATGTTGACAACGCAGCGATGCAAATAATTATTAATCCAAAGCAATTTGACGTCATTTTAACGGAGAATTTATTTGGGGATATTTTATCAGACGAAGCTAGTGTAATTACGGGAGCAATCGGATTATTGCCTTCAGCATCTTTAGGAAATTCAAATGCACTTTTTGAACCTATTCATGGATCTTTTCCTGAAGCAAAAAGGAAAAATATTGCAAATCCTATTGCCTCTATACTTTCAGCAGCCATGCTTTTAGATCATTTTGGTCTACAAGAGGAATCTCAAAGAGTATATGAGGCAGTTGAAAAAGCAATTGAATTCAATGTCGTTACGGCTGATTTAAATCCGTATTCAAAATTTGGAACCAATGAAGTAGGAGACTTTATATCCAATTATATTTTAAGCAAAGACGACTTGTATTTTAAAAGTGACAATGTTTACATAGGACAGTCCACAATAGTTTAGTCTTAAAGAAGCGGTACGTCGACTCTAATTTTTTCATAAAAAACAAATTATATATAAACCAACATAGAATGGAATTAAATAAATACAGTAAAACCATTACACAAGATGAAACACAACCAGCAGCACAAGCTATGTTGTACGGAATTGGTCTAACTGAAGAAGATTTAAAAAAAGCACAGGTCGGAATTGTTAGTATGGGTTACGAAGGTAATCCATGTAATATGCATCTAAATGGTTTAGCAAGTGAAATAAAAACTGGAGTCTGGAAAGAAAATTTAGTTGGATTGATTTTTAACACTATTGGTGTGAGTGATGGTATTTCAAATGGTACCGACGGAATGCGTTTTTCTTTAGTTTCTAGAGATGTTATTGCAGATTCAATTGAAACTGTAATGGGTGCACAATGGTACGATGCTTTAATTGCTATTCCAGGCTGTGATAAAAACATGCCTGGTTCTATAATTGCAATGGGTAGAGTGAATCGCCCATCAATCATGGTGTATGGAGGTAGTATTCATTCTGGAAAATGGAAAGGCGAATCATTGAACATTGTCTCGGCATTTGAGGCTCTTGGAAAAAAATTCAACAATACCATTTCACCTGAAGATTTTAAAGGAGTAATCCAAAATGCTTGCCCAGGAGCAGGTGCGTGTGGTGGAATGTATACAGCAAATACAATGTCCTCAGCTATTGAAGCTTTAGGAATGAGTTTACCTTATAGTTCCTCTAATCCAGCCCTTAGTCCCGAAAAAAAACAAGAATGTCTTGATGCTGGAAAAGCAATTAAAATATTATTAGAAAATGATATCAAACCAAGAGATATCATGACTCGTGAAGCTTTTGAAAATGCTATAACTATGGTGGCAGTTTTAGGAGGTTCTACAAATGCTGTTATGCATCTAATCGCTATGGCACATTCGGTAGATATCGAAATTACATTAAAAGATTTCCAAGATATCAGTGATAAAACACCACTACTTGCTGATTTGAAACCAAGTGGAAAATATTTAATGGAAGATCTTCATGAAGCAGGCGGTGTACCTGCCGTAATGAAATATTTGTTAAAACAAGGATTACTTCATGGAGATTGCTTAACTGTTACCGGAAAAACATTAGCTGAAAATTTAGCTGTTGTACCCGATTTACACGATGGTCAAGAGGTGATTCATGAAATTCAAAAAGCACTAAAAGCGACAGGAAATATCCAAATTTTATACGGAAATCTTGCAAAAGAGGGCTGTGTTGCTAAAATTAGCGGTAATGAAGGAGAGTATTTTGAAGGTGATGCCATTGTTTATGAAAATGAACATGACGTTATAAAAGGAGTTCGTGGCGGAGAAGTGAAACCAGGAAATGTAGTCGTCATTCGGTATTGTGGACCCAAAGGCGGTCCCGGAATGCCTGAAATGTTAAAGCCTACGTCAGCCATTATGGGCGCTGGTTTAGGTAAAAGTGTCGCTTTAATTACTGATGGAAGATTCTCTGGTGGTTCACACGGTTTTGTAGTAGGTCACGTAACACCCGAAGCATATGATGGCGGTGGAATCGCATTAGTCAAGAATGGAGATATTATTACCATCGATGCAGTAAAAAACACTATAAATCTCAAAATTTCTGATGAAGAGTTTGAGACAAGAAAAGCATTATGGGTACAACCCATATCGAACATAAAAAAAGGAGTTTTATTAAAATACATTCGATCTGTTTCAAGCGCATCTACAGGATGTGTTACTGATAAATAAAACCTAAAGCACAACGCCTAAAGCGAATAAAAAAATACCCATGGGAACAACTAAAATATCCGGCGCTGAAGCCGTTATAAAATGCTTATTAGAGGAAGGTGTAGATTTGGTTTATGGATATCCAGGCGGTGCTATAATGCCCGTTTACGATGAGTTGTATAAATTTAAAGATCAGTTGCACCACGTTTTAGTGCGTCACGAACAAGGCGCAACGCATGCTGCACAAGGGTATGCAAGAGCAACAGGAAAGGTGGGAGTTGCAATTGCCACTTCGGGTCCAGGAGCTACCAATTTAGTTACTGGAATTGCAGATGCGCAAATTGATTCGACTCCTATGATTTGTATCACAGGACAAGTAGGGAAACATTTATTGGGTTCTGATGCGTTTCAAGAAACAGATATTATTGGAATTTCGACTCCAGTCACTAAATGGAATTACCAAATTACAGAGGCTTCAGAAATTCCAGATATTATTGCAAAAGCATTCTATATTGCACGATCTGGTCGTCCAGGTCCAGTATTAATTGATATTACAAAAAATGCGCAATTTGATGAAATTGAATTCAGCTATAAAAAATGTACCAGTATTAGAAGCTACAATCCAAAACCAATTTTAAACCTTGAAAAAGTAGCGGCAGCAGCAGAATTAATTAACAAAGCTAAAAAACCATTTATCCTATTTGGTCAAGGAGTAATTCTTAGTGAAGCAGAAGCAGAGCTAAAAGCTTTGGTTGAAAAATCAGGAATTCCGGCTGCTTGGACCATTTTAGGACTTTCGGCATTACCAACAGATCACCCATTAAACGTTGGAATGTTAGGTATGCATGGTAATTATGGCCCAAATGTATTGACTAATGAATGTGATGTGTTGATTGCACTTGGAATGCGTTTTGATGACCGTGTAACCGGAAATTTAGCTACTTATGCGAAACAAGCCAAAGTAATTCACTTTGAAATTGATCCTGCAGAAGTAGATAAAAATGTAAAAACAACCGTAGCAGTTTTGGCAGATTTAAAAGAGTCTTTGACTGCTTTACTTCCTTTAATTGATAATAACACGCACGAATCTTGGCACAATGAATTTAAAGAGAAATATGAAATAGAATTAGAAGCCGTAATCAATGATGAGTTACAACCTAAGAAAGAAGGAATTTCTATGGGAGAAACGATTGAAATGATTAATAAACATTCTAAAGGAGATGCCATTATGGTTTCTGATGTGGGACAACACCAAATGTTTGCGTGTCGGTATGCTAAATTTAATTCAACCAAAAGTAATGTTACATCTGGTGGTTTAGGAACTATGGGATTTGCACTACCGGCTGCAATTGGAGCTAAAATGGGAATGCCAGATCGTGAAGTCGTAGCTATAATTGGCGATGGAGGTTTTCAAATGACCATTCAGGAATTAGGAACTATTTTCCAAACCAAAGTTCCAGTGAAAATTGTGGTCTTAAACAATGAATTTTTAGGAATGGTACGCCAGTGGCAACAATTGTTTTTTGACAAAAGATACGCTTCTACAGAAATGATCAATCCTAATTTTATAGCCATTGCTGAAGGCTATTATATTAAAGCGAAAAAAGTAACCAAAAGAGAAGATTTAGATGCTGCTGTTGCCGAAATGATGGCTTCAAAAGAATCGTATTTCCTGGAAGTTATGGTAGAAAAAGAAAATAACGTATTCCCAATGATCCCAACAGGAGCATCGGTATCGGATATTAGGTTATCATAAAAAGTTTCAAGTTTAAAGTTTCAAGTTGCATAACCTGAAACTTTAAACAAAGAAAACTTTAAACAAAAATTTAAAATGGAAAATAAAACATTCACCATTTCTGTTTATTCAGAAAACAACGTTGGCTTATTAAATAGAATATCTGGAATATTCTTGAAACGCCATATCAATATTTTGAGTTTAAATGTATCCGAATCTGAAATCGAAAGTGTTTCCAGATTTATCATTGTGGTTAATACAACCGAAAAATGGGTGCAAAATATTGTAGGACAAATCGAAAAACAAATCGAAGTCATCAAAGCATTTTATCATGTTGATGAAGAAACCATTTTCTTGGAAAATGCATTATTCAAAATTGAGTCGAGCTTGCTATTTGATGAAAAACAAATTCAGAATATAATCAAAGAAAGCCATTCCGAAATAGTTACAGTAGCAAGAGAATTTTTTGTTATTTCAAAATCAGGACAACGTGCTGAAATAGAATCGTTGTACGAAAAATTAAAACCCTTCGGAATCATGCAATTTGTTCGTTCTGGAAGAATTTCCGTTTCAAAAGAAAGAATGCAAATTTCAACATTATTAGAAGAACTTAAACAAGAACCTGTTTAGTTTGCAGTTTTCAGTCCTTTGAAGTTTGTCATTCCGACGAAGGAGGAATTTCAAACTGATCAGGAATTAAATATTAAAACATAAAATTTACAATCATTAAATAATAAAAAATGGCAAATTATTTCAATTCATTACCACTTAGATTACAATTAGAACAATTAGGCGTTTGCGAATTCATGGATCAATCTGAATTTGTAAACGGAATTAAAGCTTTAGCAGGAAAAAAAGTAGTCATTGTAGGTTGTGGAGCACAAGGTTTGAACCAAGGTTTGAACATGAGAGATTCAGGATTGGATATTTCTTATGCCTTACGCGCTGATGCAATTTCAGAAAAAAGAGCTTCGTTCAAAAATGCTTCTGATAATGGATTTAAAGTGGGGACCTATGAAGAATTAATCCCAACAGCTGATTTGGTATGTAACCTTACACCAGACAAACAACATACGGCTGTCGTAACAGCAATCATGCCTTTGATGAAAAATGGATCAACTTTAGCTTATTCTCACGGGTTTAATATCGTAGAGGAAGGCATGCAAATTCGTAAAGACATCACAGTAATTATGTGTGCGCCAAAATGTCCTGGATCTGAAGTACGTGAAGAATATAAAAGAGGTTTTGGTGTACCAACGTTAATCGCGGTTCATCCAGAAAATAATCCAAACGGAGAAGGTTTCGAACAAGCAAAAGCGTATGCAGTTGCTACTGGTGGTCACAAAGCTGGAGTGTTAAACTCTTCATTTGTTGCCGAAGTAAAATCAGATTTAATGGGAGAACAAACCATCCTTTGTGGAATGTTACAAACCGGTTCTATTTTATGTTTTGATAAAATGGTTGAAAAAGGAATTGAGCCAGCATATGCTTCAAAATTAATTCAATACGGTTGGGAAACAGTAACAGAAGCTTTGAAACATGGTGGAATTACAAATATGATGGATCGTTTGTCAAATCCTGCAAAAATTGAAGCTTTCCGTTTGGCTGACGAACTAAAAGAGATCATGCGTCCGTTGTTTCAAAAACACATGGATGATATTATTTCTGGTGAATTTTCAAAAAACATGATGATTGATTGGGCCAATGATGATATTAATTTATTGACTTGGAGAGCCGCAACTGCAGAAACTAACTTTGAGAAAACTGCACCAACAGCAGCTGCTATTTCAGAGCAAGAGTATTTTGACAATGGAGTTTTGATGATTGCAATGGTAAAAGCTGGTGTAGAGTTGGCTTTTGAAACCATGACTCAAACAGGAATTATTGAAGAATCAGCCTATTATGAGTCGTTACACGAATTGCCTTTGATAGCAAATACAGTAGCCAGAAAAAAATTGTATGAAATGAACAGAATTATTTCGGATACTGCAGAATATGGTTGCTATTTATTTGATCATGCATGTAAACCGTTATTGACTGATTTTATGAAAACAATTGATACAAATGTAATAGGTAAACCTTTTTCAACTTCAAATGGAGTGGATAATGCAGTTCTTATTGCGGTAAACAAAACTATTCGTCAGCATCCAATTGAAGAAGTTGGGGAATGGTTGAGAGAATCTATGACTGCCATGAAAAAAATAGGATAATAAAATAGAAATTACCACACATGAGGGTGTGCAGGGATTAGCACTATATCATTTGATTTCATAATATCTTGGATTAGTTAAAAAGTATTAAAAAAGATAAATAGATATAGATGCTTGTACATTCACTTAACTTTAAATACCAACAAAGTTAAGTGAAGTAGTCCCTACAATTTTATCTGATTATCAGAAAATTCATATCTGATTACATTTTAAAATAAACGTAGCGCTAAAGTAAGATCTCAGATAAAATGGTTAACGTTAACTATAATTTATCAAGAGATTTTAGGCTATTAAAAATTGTTATTAAATTTTGTTGATTCAAAAGGTGGGATAGATTTTGTCTATCTCGCCTTTTTGTGTTTTATAAATTTTGTCAAAAACAGCAAAAATTAAACAAATTAATACAAAAAGTGCTTTTTTATTTGGGAATCTGTTTTTTTTTGTTACTATTTATAAAATATATAATTTTAAGAATAGCGAGAGATTTAATACTTTTATAAAAAATTATATCATGAGCTACTACAAAATTGAAAATCTAGAACAATATTTTAAACATTATAATAAATCAGTTCGTGAACCTAGAAAATTTTGGGGTAAAATAGCAGAAGAAAATTTCACTTGGTACCAACAATGGGACAAAGTGGTTGAGTTTAATATGGCGGATGCCGACATCAAATGGTTTACGGAAGCCAAAGTTAATATCGTAAAAAATTGTATTGATAGACATCTTGCTAAAAGAGGAGAAAAAACAGCAATCATATTTGAACCTAATGATCCTTCGGAAGCGGCATTACACATAACTTATAATGAATTGCACCAACGCGTTTGTAAAATGGCAAACGTATTGCGTGAGCAAGGCATAAAAAAAGGAGATAGAGTTTGCATTTATTTACCAATGATACCGGAATTAGCCGTTTCAGTATTGGCTTGTGCTAGAATTGGAGCCATACATTCTGTTGTTTTTGCAGGATTTTCAGCTACTGCAGTAGCGACTCGTATCAATGATAGTGAGTGTAAAATGGTGATCACCTCAGATGGAGGTTTCCGTGGTAATAAAACCATTGATTTAAAAGAGATTGTTGATGAAGCATTAGAAAAATGTCCTTGTGTAGAAAAAGTTTTAGTAGCCAAAAGAATTCACTCTGATATCACTATGAAAGAAGGACGTGACCAATGGTTGCAACCCCTTTTAGATCAAGCCTCGGATAATAATGTTGCTGAAATTATGGATGCTGAAGATCCATTATTTATTTTATACACGTCTGGTTCAACAGGAAAACCAAAAGGAATGGTGCATACTACGGCTGGCTACATGGTGTACACCGCTTATACTTTTAAGAATGTTTTCAATTATGAGGAAAATGATGTGTTTTGGTGTACTGCCGATATAGGTTGGATTACCGGACATTCGTATATTCTTTATGGACCATTATTGAACGGTGCAACTACAGTGATTTTTGAAGGAGTTCCTTCGTATCCTGATTTTAGTCGCTTTTGGGAAGTTATCGAAAAACATAAAGTAACACAGTTTTATACGGCTCCAACTGCTATTCGTGCTTTGGCAAAAGAAAATATAGAATTTGTACAAAAATATCCATTGAAGTCGCTTAAAGTAATTGGATCTGTAGGAGAACCAATCAATGAAGAAGCTTGGCACTGGTACAATGACCATGTTGGAGATAAAAGATGTCCTATTGTAGATACGTGGTGGCAAACAGAAACAGGAGGAATTATGATTTCGCCTTTGGCATTTGTAACACCTACAAAACCGACGTATGCAACCTTACCTTTACCGGGTGTTCAACCCGTTTTAATGGATGACAAACGCAATGAAATAGAAGGAAATCAGGTAGTTGGTAGTTTATGTATTAAATTTCCGTGGCCAGGAATCGCTAGAACCATTTGGGGTGATCACCAGCGCTATAAAGACACCTATTTCTCAGCATTTCCAGGGAAATTTTTCACGGGAGACGGTGCATTGCGAGATGAAGTGGGCTATTACAGAATCACGGGTCGGGTCGATGACGTAATAATTGTTTCAGGACACAACCTAGGGACAGCACCCATAGAAGACGCGATTAATGAACATCCAGCAGTTGCTGAATCTGCTATTGTAGGTTTTCCACATGACATCAAAGGAAATGCTTTATATGGTTTTGTTATTCTTAAAGAAACTGGAGAAACCAGAAACAAAGAGAATCTGGCTAAAGAAATTAATCAACATATTTCCGATCATATTGGACCAATAGCAAAATTAGATAAAATCCAATTTGTATCTGGTTTGCCAAAAACCCGTTCTGGAAAAATTATGAGACGAATCCTTCGAAAGATTGCCGAAGGAGATTATTCTAATTTTGGAGATACATCAACGCTATTAAATCCTGAAATTGTTGAGGAAATTAAAAATAATAGGGTTTAATTAAATTAAAGCGAAGGTTGGGAATCAATTAAATGATTGTCAACCTTTTTTTTATGCGCAACAAAAAGATAAATTAAATAAAATGAACCAAAATGAAGCATTCGGTCCAAACTATTTAAAACTATATTGTTTAAAAAATAAGTTCCAACAGCGGCAAAAACGTCATTAAAAATGAGGGCAAAGCTTCCAAAAAAGTAATAATATGCTTTTTTATCTCCAAATTTGCTTAAGTACAATACGGCCGTAGCGCCCAAAAACAGAGTGATAATACCATTAAAAACTAAAATTATATTTAAATATTGATCCCCAATGGTAGAGATCAAGATATATAGAATTAGTAGTAAAAAAAGGCAATTTAGTAATAAGATAAAGAGTGTAAAACCACTAGGTAATGTGAATAGTTTTCTGCTTTTAATGGAACGGTAGCCTAAATTCATCAAAGATAGGTAGCTAAAAAAAGACGCTACCATGGCCGCTCTAAATAAGTGTGGTGAATCTTCCCAAAACAAGATCAGAAGCTGATAAATATAAAAAAAAGAGACAAATAAAATATAATTTAAAGTGAGTTTATTGCCATTATTTATTACTACATAGGCAATAAAACTTGGTATTATGAATGGCTTAATAAAAATTACTAGATTGGGATCAAAAAGAAAACCTGCACAATAATAAACAGTCAATAAAGTTACAGTAATTGAAAGCAATACTCTATTGATTATGGTTCTTTTCATAGTGAAACAAATCTAGTGCTTTAATTTTTTTATTACAAAATTTATGTGAAAATTTAGAGTATTTTAAAGCACTTTATAAATCTAAATTCTTAAGTTTACCACTATGATACAAAATTCAATAGTTATTGTTGGTGGCGGTTTAGCTGGACTTATTGCAGCAATCCATCTTAAAAATAATAATTATACTGTTTTAGTAATCGAAAAAAATGACTTTCCCAAGCACAAGGTTTGCGGCGAATACATTTCCAACGAAGTTTTACCTTATCTAAAATTAATTGGTTTAGACATCAATTCGTTACATCCTACTTACATAGACAAACTTTCTTTTTCGTTGGTTTCTGGAAAATCAGTAAACACAGTTTTGCCTATGGGTGGATTTGGAATAAGTAGGTATCAGTTAGACCACTATTTATATAACGAAGCTAAAAATCGTGGTTGTGTAATTGTTCAAGAGACGGTATCTGATATTGAATTTTTAGCCGGTAGATTCACAATCGTCACCAATTTGAATACGTATTCTGCACCTATTGTTCTTGGAGCTTTTGGAAAAAGATCCAATCTAGACATCAAATTCAAGCGCAATTTTATTCAAAAACAATCACATTGGTTGGGAGTTAAGGCCCATTATAAGCTAGATTTTCCAGAAAACTATGTTGGTTTACATCATTTCAAAGGTGGCTATTGTGGCGTCTCAAAAGTAGAAAATGATTTGGTAAATATATGTTACCTTGCCAATTACGAAACATTCAAAAAGTACAAATCTATTGAAGATTATCAAACTAAAGTAGTTTGTCAAAATCCCAATTTGAAAAATATTTTTAAAAATGCTAACATACAATTTGAAAAGCCTTTAACAATTAGTCAAGTTTCGTTTGAAGAAAAAAAATGTGTAGAAGAGCATATTCTAATGATTGGTGATACCGCTGGATTAATTCATCCTTTATGCGGAAATGGAATGGCAATGGCCATTCATAGTGCGAAACTAGCGGCAGAAAATACAATACATTTTTTAGAAAATAAAATAGATAGAGCCACCTTAGAAAATAATTATTTAAACGATTGGAATAAAAATTTCAAAAAAAGATTGCAAACAGGTCGTCGGTTAGGAAAGCTATTACAACATGAAAAAACAGCACAAATTGTACTGAAAATCTTGATACTTTTCCCATTCCTTCTGCCAATGATAATAAAAAAAACGCATGGTAAACCTATATAAATGGCTATAAACACAACGCACAGAACCAATGATTCCGAAATAATGGATGACTTTCTGCTCGAAGGCGAAGAATTAAGAGATGCCTTGGATAAAATAGCTAAAATTAATCAGCTTCTAGGAGGAAATCAATTAACTTTAAAAGGAGTACAAGAACTGATTCAGAATTCCAAATCAAAAGAAATTGTAATTCTTGATGTAGGTTGCGGTAATGGTGATATGTTACGAACTTTAGCCGATTTTGGATTAAAAAATAATTTCAAATTCCGATTGATAGGAGTTGACGCTAATAATTTTACGATCTCACATGCTCGAAAATTATCTGAAGATTATTCCAATATCAGCTACCAATGTTTAGATATTTTCAAACCTTCATTTGCAGAATTAAAGTATGATATCGTTCTGTGTACTTTGACATTGCACCATTTCAAAGACGATGAAATTGTTCAGTTGTTGAACGTATTTGAAAGCAATGCAAGTATGGGTATAGTGATCAATGATTTACATCGCAGTGCGGTTGCTTATCGTTTATTTCAAGCTTTATGTATTGTATTTCAACTGAACGATATGTCTCGAGAAGACGGATTAACTTCGATTTTAAGAGGTTTTAAAAAAGAAGAACTGATTCAGTTTTCTAAAAAATTAAATTTTAAAAACTATAAAATTCATTGGAAATGGGCTTTTCGTTACCAATGGATAATTTCAAAAATATGAGTGTAAAAATCAAAACCGTAACCAAACAGTTACCAAAATATTCCAGAAATACGGATGAAATTATTCCTTTTTTGGATGCTTGGCTCGTTGGGCAAGACGACCGTTTTATTAGAAAAGTGAAGAAAATTTTTGAAGGAGCTGCCGTTGACAAAAGGTATTCCATTATGGATCCAATTGAAGTATTTACAAAAACTTCTTTTGAAGAAAGAAATGATATCTATGTTCGTGAAGTCATTGATTTAGGTGAAAAAGTTCTCGAAAAAGCACTGACAAAGGCCAATTGGAACCCGGAAGATCTAGATTACATCATTACAGTGAGCTGCACTGGTATTATGATTCCTTCACTTGATGCGTATTTAATCAATTCATTGCAATTACGCCAAGATATTGTTAGGCTTCCCGTTACTGAAATGGGTTGTGCTGCTGGAATTTCAGGAATTATTTATGCTAAAAACTTTTTGCAAGCTAATCCGGGGAAACGTGCTGCAGTTATTGCAGTTGAAAGTCCAACGGCAACCTTTCAATTGGATGATTTTTCAATGGCAAATATTGTAAGTGCAGCAATTTTTGGCGATGGAGCGGCTTGTGTGTTGCTTTCTTCACATCAAGACGATGAAGGTCCGGAAATTTTGGCAGAGGAAATGTATCATTTCTATGATAATATTCACATGATGGGTTTTAAACTCACGAATTCTGGTTTGCAAATGGTTTTGGATATTGAAGTTCCAGAAACGATTGCTTCTCATTTTCCGGATATTATTCATCCCTTTTTAGACAAAAACAATTTAAAAATAGAAGATATTGATCATCTAATTTTTCATCCTGGCGGAAAGAAAATTGTGCAAACGGTAGAAGGATTATTTTCAAGTTTAGGGAAAAATATAGACGATACTAAAGAAGTGTTGCGTTTGTATGGAAATATGTCAAGTGCAACTGTTTTGTATGTTTTAGAGCGCATTATGGACAATCAGCCAGAAAGAGGAGAGAAAGGATTAATGTTGAGTTTTGGACCAGGTTTTTCAGCACAACGGGTTTTATTGCAGTTTTAAATCAGTGTTCAAAATATGACTAACCAAGAAATCATAGCAAAATTACCGTATTCCAAACCGTTTTTGTTTGTGGATGAAATTCTTCAAATTAATGAAAATGGAGTAGAAGGTACGTATTATTTTGACGAGCATTTGGATTTTTATAAAGGACATTTTAAAGATAATCCAGTAACCCCAGGAGTGATTTTAACCGAAGTGATGGCGCAAATTGGATTGGTTTGTTTAGGGATTTTTTTATTAGATTATTCATTTAATTCAACCACTTCAATTGCTTTAACATTAAGTGAAATAGAATTTTTAAAACCTGTATTTCCTAAAGAAAAAGTGATCGTAATTTCGGAAAAAGTATACTTTAGATTTGGAAAATTGAAATGTAAAGTCATCATGAAAAACGAAAATGGAGAAAATGTTTGTACGGGAACAATAGCAGGAATAATGGTTTCAAAGAGTGAAATAACTTAAGGGCCTAATGCCTTAATGGTTTAAAATTAATTTTTTGTATGCAAAAAAGAGTAGTTATAACGGGTCTTGGTGTTGTTGCTCCAAATGGAGTAGGACTTGATGTGTTTACTCATTCCATCAAAAACGGAATTTCTGGGATTAAGCACGACGCGGAGTTAGAACGATTGCAATTTTCTTGTCAAATAGCAGGAAAACCGGAGATTTCTACGGAATTAGCTTTAAAATATTTTTCTGAGTTAGAATTACGAAATTTCAATTCTACAGGGATTTTATACGGTGTAATCGCAGGGATTGATGCATGGAAAGATGCGGGGTTATCTTTAGAAATAAAGGAAGAGCCGGATTGGAACAGTGGAACTATTTTTGGTACCGGAACTTCTGGAATTGATAAATTTCGCGAAAGCATTTATAAAATAGATGATTTTCAAACGAGAAGATTGGGCAGTACAGCAGTAGCGCAAACGATGAATAGTGGCGTGAGTGCGTATCTGGGCGGGAAATTAGGACTTGGGAATCAAGTGTCTACTAATTCATCGGCTTGTACCACTGGATCCGAGAGTATTTTGATGGCGTATGAACGAATTAAATCCGGTCAGGCTAAACGCATTTTAGCAGGAAGCACTAGTGATTCGGGACCTTATATTTGGGGTGGATTTGATGCCATGAAAGTCTGTACTTTTAAGCATAATGAAAATCCGGAGCAAGGCTCAAGGCCAATGTCAGAGAGTGCTTCAGGATTTGTTCCTGGAAGTGGAGCAGGAGCTTTGGTTTTGGAAGATCTAGAAAGTGCATTGAATCGACGTGCTACAATTTATGCTGAAGTTTTAGGTGGAAATGTAAATTCTGGCGGACAACGCGGTTTAGGAACGATGACTGCGCCAAATCCTATTGCTGTTCAGAAATGCATAACTGATGCTATTGCAAATGCAGGAATTTCAGCCAATGCAATTGATGCCATCAACGGTCATTTGACAGCCACATCCAAAGACAGTTTAGAAATCCAGAATTGGAGTGAAGCATTGGGGAGAAAAGGAAAAGATTTTCCATTTATAAACTCCTTGAAATCAATGGTAGGTCATTGTTTGTCTGGTGCGGGAAGCATTGAAAGCGTAGCTTCAGTATTGCAATTGTACCACGGATTTGTTTTTCCGAATATCAACTGTGAAGATTTGCACCCCGAAATTACAGCAACAATTGATGAATCGAGAATACCAAAACAACTGATTGAAAAGGAATTAAATATAATTGCAAAGGCAAGTTTTGGTTTTGGCGATGTAAATGGATGCGTAATTTTTAAGAAATACATTTAATCAAAATTTACTGCTAATCTCGAATTGAAAACATTAACAAAAAGTAAAAATTATGAATAAAGAACAAACAATTGAAGAGTTAAAAAACATAGTACAGCCGTATATTCAAAATCAAGAAGCATTTGATATTTTAACGGAAGATACTGATTTTATCAATGATTTAAAGATAAACTCTGCTAATTTAGTAGATGTTATTTTAGACATCGAAGAGAAATATGACATTGTAATTGACAATGAAGCAATGGAACGTATGGTCAATGTAAAAGCTGCATTAGAGATTATTGCGACTAAATTATCAGAAAAAAATTAGTGAATTTGATTTAAAAAGTCGGTAAAAATGATTGGAAACGACATAGTAGATTTGGCTTTAGCCAGAAAAGAAAGCAATTGGAAACGAAAAGGCTTTTTGGATAAAATTTTCACCCTAAAAGAGCAGTTTTTAATTGCGAATGCTATAAATCCAGAAATAATGGTTTGGAACTTATGGACTAGAAAAGAAGCTGCTTATAAAATCTACAATAGGGAAACAGGAATTAGAGGCTATATTCCTTTGCAACTGGAGTGTTTTTACGAAAATGCAACTTTGGGAACAGTCTCTATAAAAGAGAAAATCTATTTTACCAAAGGTATAATTGAAAACAATTCTATCTACACCATTGCTGTAACAAATAAAAATAATTTTGATAAAATCGAAAGTATTGATTCGGCTGTAACACTCTTAAAAAATAATGGAATCCCTTTTGTTATAGATTCTGTTTCAAAGAAAAAAAAAGCGGTTTCGATTACGCATCATGGAAGATTTTGGAAAGGAATAACTCTTTTGGATTAATGAAAATATTATTTTATACCCAATCTCGATTTTAACTTTAAAAATAACAACGCTGTTTTATAGGCATCTTCAGCTGCTGAATTTCGATCGCTTTTAGGAATATTGTAGGCAGTGCAAAGTTCATCTAGGGAAAATTGCTTGTCGTTAATATCATTTAGTTTTCGATGCATAACATCAATGTCTAATGCTTCATTTTTTAAACGCCCACAATCTAATCGTTCTAAAGCAGCGTTGATTATTTCGACATCAAAATCGATATGATGTCCAACTAAAGTGGAATTCCCTATAAAATCGATACATGCTTTTATAGCATCTGGCTCTCCTAGTTTTTTCATTTTACTCTCTACCAGGAATTCATTAGAAAGTCCATTATCATGTAAAAACTTATATTGTAATAAAACCGCTTCAAAACTATCGGCAATAACAATGCTGTTATCAATTACCGCAAAAGAACCTATAGAAAGGATAACATCTTTATCCGAATTTAACCCAGAAGTTTCTGTTGATAAAACAACAAATCGAGATGATTTTTTTTCAAATTTTGAAACATAATTTTTCCAAAATTCAGGTTGTTCTTTATTAATATTTTTTAGCCAGTCTAACATGATTATGAAAATTGTGTAAGTTGAAATTTTCCTTTTATAAGTTCTTCTAATTCCCTCATAGGAGCTAATGCATTTTTTAATTTTTCACGATCAATTTTTGATAATTCTTCCAAATTTATAAATTGGCCTGAATTGTCATTTTTAAGACCTTCAAGTATTCTAAATTTTGATAAAGTCAAAAAGGCTTCGGCACAATTAAGATAAATTTCAGCATGTTTTGGGTCTGTGATTGATAGTTGTTTGAATCTTTGGAACGTATTATTAATGCCTCTAATATCAAAATATAAAGCAAAAAGTCTCGCGCCATCAATTAATGGCATCAAGGCACGTGTTTTAATATCAAATTTGTCTTTATTGATTCCCTCTTCTTCAACATTGAATTTTTTGAAAAAGGTTAGTGGAGCGTTTTTTCGTAATGCATCGTTTCCAAGAAAGTCAAAAAACAAAGTGTTGTTTTTGGCATTTTTGAATACGACATTTCCAATTGCATCTTCAATTTTTTGTTCTCCAAAAGTGATTTCATAATCAAAGAAAATACTGCTTAAATCATTACTGTTTTCACCTGGAGTATTCATCCAGTTGTCGTATTGTTTTGTCCAGTCAGTTAATGACTTACACCATAGCATATTGCTTCCCATGTGTCCGTTTGGGCAAAGTTCATAACCAATTTTTTCAAGCGTGGCCGTCGTTCTTTTTCCCAACTTTAGGAAATAGTCTTTTACCTCTCGATATTTGTCTGCAGACACATCTTCAAAGATCAAAATACTATCTTGATCCGTCAATAACAATTGTTCTTTTCTACCTTGACTTCCAATACTCAACCAAGCAAAACGGGCAGGAGGTGAGCCTAAATCTAAAATTGACAATTCAACTGAACGTTTAATAATTGCCAAATTGATTTCGCTGGCGATATTAAAGACATGAGAAAGCGGTATATTTTTAGAAATGGAAGTCTGAATTAAATCAGTTAGCCGTTCCCTAATTTGTTTTAATTCTTTTGATGTTTGACAGCGTTTAATTTCTTTGATTAAAACTCCAGGATTATTGGCTTGCGCAAGAATTAAATCGTGTTCGCTAATAATTCCTTTAACGATAGATTTATCGGTACCATCTTGCGTTACACACAAATGAGTCACATTATATTTTAGCATCAACAATTGCGCTTCGGCTAAAGAAACATTTTCCAATACCGTGATAACAGGCGAAGACATTATTTTAGCAACGGGGGCAGTTGCTGGAAACCGTCCTGTGGCAATTTTAGACCGCATATCGGCGTCCGTAACAATACCTAAGGGAATATTATTGTCACAAACGACAATATTATTCTTTAAAGCTTCGGTCATTAATTGTGCAACCTCTTGAACTATTGCGCTACTATTTGTTTTTAAGGGCGAAGTGTTGTAAGATAAAGTCTGAAAGTATTGCATTTCGGACTGTTGATCTGAATAAAAAACGTTATCAGATATCAATTTTCCTATTAAATTTTCTTTATCCTTTGGATTTCGGGTGTTCACGGCAAAACTTTCCAATAAAAAGTTTAAAACATCAGAATTATTGGCTACAAAAGGCCGAAAAGTGGCTATAGGAATGGCATAAACTATACTTTCTTCTCTGGCTTTTGCCGTCATCATATAATTATTTTTGGCAAAAAATGGGCGTAGACCAAAAATATCTCCTTCAACACATTTGTTTAATAATGTTTCCTCAGCATCCGCTATAACAGATAAATTGATCACTCCAGAAGCTACCACATAAAAGCTATCGTGCAAAAGATCATTTATTTGAAATAATATTTTATGTTTTTCCAAATTTACCACTCGGATACTAGTTGCAATTATTGATAACTCTACAAAAGTCAAATGATTAAATGGTGGATATTCCTTTAAAAAGTCAGCAATGTTTTCCGCAATTGTATTCATAGTTTGCAAATAAAGAATGTATATTTCTGTAAAAATAACAAAATTTAAAATTATAACACAGCCATTTATCAGGCAAAACTATTAATTTATAAATTACTTAATATTTTCATAAAATAAACAAGAATCACAATGAATTAAATTGCCTTTTTTTACTTTTATGACTTAAACTTAAAATATAAAATCATGAAAGGAATTAGAAAAATACATTTTTCGCTTATTGCTTTATTCATTGTGAATATTATTGCTGCTCAGGGAAAACCTACAAGTAGCAAAGAAATAGCTACAGGAAAAATAAATGGGGCTACGATCACTATTAATTATGGCAGTCCGTCGGTAAATGCAAGAAAAATTTGGGGCGCTTTAGTACCATTTAATAAAGTTTGGCGTGCCGGAGCAAACGACGCAACTACATTTGAAACAGATAAAGAGGTAACAATTGAAGGAGCAAAATTGCCAGCAGGAAAATATTCTTTTTTTATTATACCAAGTGAAAAAGAATCTGTAATCATCTTTAACAAAGAAGCGAAACAATGGGGAGCTTATGATTATAAAGAAAAAGAAGATCAATTGCGTGTAACTGTAAAACAAAAAGTAGCTAAAACAACCGCTGAAAAATTAGTGTATGCCGTTAATGCTAATAACGTTACGCTAAGTTGGGAAAATTGGAATATTCCAATCAGTATTAAATAATTACGGACAGCAAATACAAAAAGCATCACCAGTAGGTGGTGTTTTTTTTATGAAGGCAATTCCAGAGTGTGTTTTAATTTGAATATTTTCTATTTTACATAATATAAATTATAGTGCTTTTATAAGCAAGTACAAAGCAGGCGGAATTGATATCTTTGTTGAGTCCATCTTGACAAATTAGAAATATAGAAAACCTCCTTAGTACATGTAAAATAATGAAACTAAATATAGATTTATAAATTCTTCAAATCAGATAGAATTAAGTGTGTTGTAGGTTCACCATAAAGCAAAAGTCTGTCAATAAACTGTTGCAAGTGCAATTGATCTACTAGTATCACTTTCATGAAAATATTATGAGTTCCTGTAATTCGGAAAACCTCGCATATTTCCGGAAATTGTTCTAATTGTTCACAAAATGTTTTTAGCTTCCCGCTGAACAATTTAAACATGATGAAAACTTCTAAACCAAATCCAAGTTTTCTATTATTAAGTTGAACATTGTATCCTTTAATAACTTCAGTATCTTCTAATTTTTGAACGCGTTCTCTTACTGATGATGGAGAAAGTCCAACTTGTTTTCCTATTTCTACAAACGAAGTTCTAGAGTTCACCTTTAAACTTTCTATTATTTTTAAATCAACGGTATCAACCATAAATAAAGTTTTAATTTCAGCTAAAATACATTTAAAATATGGGAAAATGATGCTAATTCCATTGATTAAATTTTATGTTCTTACTGTGGTATTCTAATTTTGCAGTATGGATTTAATGTTACTTTTACTTATTATTGGAATTTTTTTAGGTTTTTTTATTCAAACGATTAGCGGTTTTGCTGGTGCTTTGGTTGCTTTACCCTTTTTGCTTCTTGTGATGCCGCTAACAGAAGCGGTTAGTTATATTTCTATATTTTATTCTTTATCTTCTCCTATCTATTTTTACAAAGAATGGAAAAATATGGATAAACCCTTGCTAAAAAAACTAGCGCTAACTTCTTTTTTTGGAATCCTTATTGGTTCGATCGTTTTAATTTATGGTCAGCCTATACTACTAAAAAAGGCGCTTGGTTTGTTTATTATCTTATTTGTTTTGAACAGTTTAATTACTAAAAACAAGCAGCCATTTGGGTTTAAAATCCAATCTATTTTAGGTCTTCTTGGTGGATTTTTTTCTGGCGTTTTCTCTACAGGTGGCCCCTTATATGCGATAATTATCAAAAATAAAACCGATGATGTTAAAGTTTTTCGCGCTACAATGTTTGGAATTCTGGGATTAGTTTCCATGATGCGCATAGCAGTTTTAGTATTTGAAGGCATTTTAACCGCTACTGAATTACATAATTCGTTATATGTTTTGCCCTTTTTTATTGCAGCGTTAATTTTAGGAAATATGGTTTACTTGAAATTAAATGAGGGATTTTTGAAAAAATTGATTTTAGGATTGCTTTTTATATCGGGTACGGTACTATTGATCAAAAATTAAAGCGATTTTAGTGATTCAAATTTATTTAATCTTGCGCTTTTATATGGATAATTAGCATCTTTAATTGATTTACCTTTGCAAAAATATTAAAAAACGATTTTGACTACAAATACCACAATTACAAAGAAAAAATACATCAAATTAATTCTAATATTGGGCTCATTAACCGCTTTAGGACCTTTTTCTATAGATATGTATTTACCTGGTTTTGCCGGGATTGCCAAGGACTTGAATACTTCAGTTGCCAATGTTTCAATGACTTTATCCAGTTATTTTATTGGAATTTCAGCAGGACAATTACTTTATGGACCGTTGTTAGACCGTTTTGGCCGAAAAAAACCACTCTTTATTGGTTTGTTAGTGTACATAGCAGCATCCTTAGGTTGTGTCTTCGTAACTGATATAGATACTTTTATTGGCTTGCGTTTCATTCAAGCAGTTGGCAGTTGTGCGGCAACTGTAGCTTCTGTATCTATGGTTCGGGATTTGTTTCCTGTGAAAGATATTCCAAAAGTATTTTCCATGTTGATGTTGGTTGTTGGGCTTTCGCCAATGCTGGCGCCTACAATTGGCGGTTACGTTACCGAATATTATGGCTGGCATACTGTATTTTTTATCTTGATGTGTATGGGAATTGTAATTCTAATTGCCGCCCAGATTATTTTACCAAATACCTATTTGCCGGACACTTCGATTTCACTTAAACCCAAACCAATTATTACTAATTTTATTAAGATTCTGAAAGAACCACAATTTTACACTTACGCTTTTGCAGGAGCCATTGCGTTCTCTGGTTTATTTACCTACGTGGCCGCCTCTCCTATTTTATTTATGGATATATTTAAGGTCGATGCCAAAACCTATGGTTGGATATTTGCGTTCATGTCATTGAGTTTCATAAGTGCCAGTCAATTGAATTCGTTGCTCTTAAGAAAGTTCAATAGTGAACAAATGATTTTAGGAGCCTTACTTTCACAAACTGTAATTAGTGTTATATTTCTAATTTTAGCAGTGAATGATCTTTTAGGATTGTATGAAACTATCGCAATGTTATTTTTATTTCTGGCTTGTTTAGGAATTTCAAACCCGAATACAGCAGGACTTACCCTTGCTCCTTTTGCTAGAAATGCAGGAAGTGCCTCAGCGCTTATGGGTGCTATTCAGTTGGGATTAGGTGCTTTTGCATCCTTTGCAGTGGGAATTTTTGTAACCAATTCCATGTTGCCTATGGTGATGATTATGACGGTTTCAACCGTTCTGGCATTGCTTATTTTAATTCTTGGAAAGCGAAATATTAAAAAAATAGTTACAACTTCAGCAGATGAAGAAATGGCACCAGTAGATTAATGGTTTGTAGTAAGAGCGTAATAACACTAATCAATTTTTTTATAATTAGAAAAGAAGAATAATTGAAATTTCATTCTTTTCGAATTTACTCTTCAACACGCGGCTCTTTCTTAATTAAAGGAGTTTTAAAACGTTAGTTGAAAACGTTTATAAATTGTCGTCATAGGGTTTCTTTATTAATCCATTTTGTAACTACAGGAGCTTTATAGTTTTTCATATTATGCAGTAATTCATTAATGTTATCGCTAACTAAAAGCATTTGTTGATTGACGGCTTTTAACAATCCTTTTTCTACCATGGTCTGGATTAAAACGATTAAAGCATCATAAAAACCGTTTGTATTTAAAAGGCCAATTGGTTTTTTATGCAGTCCAAGTTGTGCCCAAGTGAGCATTTCAAATAATTCTTCAAGCGTACCAAAACCACCTGGCATTGCAATGACGCCATCGCATAGCGCATTCATTTTTGTCTTTCTTTCGTGCATCGTGTCTACTATAATTAACTCTGTCAAATTGGTATGTGCAATTTCTTTGGATTGCAAAAAGAACGGAATAACTCCAATGACTTTACCTCCTTCGCTCAACACACCATCTGCAACTGCTCCCATGAGGCCAATATTTGCGCCACCATAAACTAATTCAATGTTTTGTTTAGCTAATGTTTGACCCAATAAGGTCGCTTGTGATTGGAAAACTTCCTCTGTTCCCATGCTGGAACCGCAAAAAACTGTAATTCTTTTCATTGTAATTGTTTTTGTATAGTAGGAAAAGGAAACTTTTAATTGATATTTTTATGGTGGTTTGTGATTCAGACAAAGGAGACCCGAGAGTAAAACTCGAATAGGCTTAGCCAATTTTATTACTTGCTCATGTTATGTGATTTCTCCTTTATAGAAATGACAAAATAAACGCAAATTTGATTAACGGTTTTTATACCTGCATACTATTGTACTATGGCTAGCAGGATTCTCATGGTGGGTACGGAATGCAATTCTGCGGTAACTTCGCGTTATGATATCTGAGCGATCTGGATTCTAGCTGTTGGCAGATATTACCTTTATGTCCAATCAAAACCTATTTCATTCAACCTATCTATTCTCCATTTTCCCTCTTCAGACTTATCATCTTTATAATTGTATTTGATACTAGCTTTAATTTCTAACATTTTACTAAATCTAATATCTCCTCGAACACCTCTTCCATCTGGAATGCAATTCCGCCTTTACTTTGTATTTGACAAAAAAACATTAAATTTATTCAAAGGAAAACAGAGGTGAACTATCAAATCCGCCAAGTTTGTGACTTATTTAGCGCATTAGTCCTCTGTCTTCTCCTTGAATCCCGTTGAATTGCTTCAAATAGAATGATAGACATCAAGGTCTAATAAAGGCTCTAAAGAAGTTCAACATTTTTGTTTATCCTAAATTCAAAGTTATGAAAAACTATTTATTTTACGTAGGTATTGACATTTCAAAATCAAAATTAGATGTAGTTATTTTAAAAAAAGAAGCACCCAA
>NZ_SMFN01000028.1 GCF_004349135.1 Flavobacterium sandaracinum
GGATATACTGGCTATACAACCCAATGTTTGTGGGTGAATTCCTTACATTCTGTTCAGATTCTAAAAGGTAAAAGAAGAGGAGGCAGTTTCTTTTCTTGAATATACTATTAAGCTATTTAAAGCAAAATCTGCTCTCACTCTTCCTCACTTAGATTATATTATACAAACATAGGAGGTAAAAGAAGAAGAGGCAGTTTCTTCGCTTGAAAATACTATTAAGCTCTTTAAAGCAAAATCTATCTCACTTTTCCTCACTTAGATTATATTATACAAACATAGGAGAAGCAAAAGAACGTCGCTGGATTATGTTTGGTTTTTGACTTAGCACTTTTTAATTAATATTTTTAATTCATTAAATTTGTTGCTATTTCGATGGCTAGAAATCATTTAATATACCATGTCCCTAATTGATAACCCCTTCAACGACTTTTCTAAAATCATCTTTACCACTTCCGATAAGCAAATAACTCGAAAAACCAATATCTAACAAATCTTTACCGACTTTCTGATCATCAATATCACTATGAGCAATAAGTTTTATTGTTGGATATAGTGCTCTCAATTCTTGAAGTTCTGCCAGCACATTCCTGTTGTAAAAATCAAGATCAATAATACATACTTTGGGAAGTGTTTTTAATGTTAATAACTGAGATAATCCGCCTTCGATATTTTCTGAGCGGAATAAAACATCCATTCCTGAGGCAACTAGGTCGTTGCAAGTTATATCCAAAATTGGACTTTTGTCATTTATAAAAGCTAAGGTAATTTTTTCTTGTGTTGTACCAGTTTCCATATCATCATACTTTTGTGAAATTGATGTAGCCCTGCACAAAAAATAAGGCGCAGACCACTACACTTAACGCACATTGAGGTACTGGTATACCCGACAACGAATAAGCGAGCACCTACGCCTATGGCATAGGTGTTCTTTCTTATTGTCCCGTTGTCTAAAAATTACCAGTTTTCAATGTGGGACTTAAAGTAAAAACACTTTAAGATTTTCTATATTTCGTTACAAAGATACTAAACTGCTTTAGATACTCATCATATCTTTAAAACCAATTGGGGCAAAAAACCTATTAGTTACTGGCTTTATTGTTTAAATAATTATGCTCTAGTTCAGTGAGTATATCTGTTTGTTTAAAAATGATCCCCCCCTATTTGGATGTATGGCAGTAATTTATCTTCTCTTTTCGCCATTCCTAAAGGCTCTTTCAGTTCATTTTTATTTCCATCCAATGAAGATTTCTGTATTGCGATTACTTCCATTTCTGCTCAATTTTGGTATGAAATCTAATTTATAAAGGCTTTTAAAAGGATTGATAACGTTTGAATTTGTTGGCATTTAAAAGAAATATGTGGCTTTTACTAACCGGCACAAAAAAAATCGGATACCCTTTGGGGTTATCCGATTTTCTTACAACCGTATTTTAAAAATCACTATCTGCGTTGGTCGGTTGGTTCGGTTTCTATCTCCACTTTCTGTTTTTCATTATCATTTTTTTCGCGTGAATAAACCCATAACGACAATAGCCCAAAAATAATCAGTGCATAGGCTACCCATTTGCCAACTCGTTCAATGAATTTAATGCCAATCGATTTTTCGTAAGAAGAAAAACTTTCGGCACCCATAGGACTACGCCTGTAAAACTTTCTACGATTTATCCAATAGCGAAGTGCCAAGCCTAAAACCAAAAATAGTATCCCTATAACTAATGATGCAACCATAATAATAGCTATTACATTTATAAATATGAATTTACAAAAAAAATATTTGTTTCACTACATCACAAAAATATAAAATGTGAGCGTGGTAGTATAAAAAAATCCTGTCTTGTGGACAGGATTTTATTTGTTAATCGCTACTATTGAATTGGAAAGTGAGTTTCTTCTCATTTCCAAAACTATCAGAAATCCATACATCAAATGATTGCGACACAGTGCATGAAGAAGTGTAATACAATCGGAACTGCTCTGTTGGTAAAGGATATAAATCGTTTGGTAAGTACGCAAGTTCATTAGAATATCTTAAAGTTCCCTGACCATCAAACTGAAAATAACGGATAAAATATTGCGTATCGCTGTAATTACCGCTTCGCTTTATCGCCATCCTTATTTCTACGGTTTGCCCATTCGATACATCTTTTTGAACAGGCATAACCTGCACTTCAAAAGGAAAATCGTTCTGTATTTCGAGTTCATCATCTTTGCTACAAGATACCAAAGTAACCGAACTTGTGAGGATTACCAGCAATACATATACTGGCAGTAATCCTCTTTTGAATTGTTTGAAAAATGTTGTCATTATTATACGTTTTAAAAGTTAAACCTTAATCCCACACCTGCGGACGGTCGGAATTGTTTCATATCCGTACCCCATAAAACCTTTGTACGTCCTTGCAGGACTAATACAAATCGGTCGGACAGATACGTTTCAAAAGTCAACCTACCGCCAGCTCCGTAAATGAAATTGTCTTCACTCACTATTTTCGCTCCGTCATCCAACATTGCTTCGCCTCGGTTGATGGTTTCATAACCGATGACGCCAGATATTCCAGTATTAAGCGTTATGTTTTTTCGGGCATCGCCTAAAAGGAATAAACTGTAACCGCCTTCAGCAGTATAAGTTTCCTTCGGAATGCGCAAGTCTTTATAAGAATGGTATTGGTGCGTATATTCCAACGCCCAAAATTGGTAATTGCCGTTTTTGCCATTTACGGTCATTGCTACATTGATGTAATAATCGTTTCCGATTTTATCATTAGACAATACACCAGCACTTACTTCCAAGCCTTTTTGCTTAGGTAACATTCGTTGTGCCTGTGTAGCGGTAATGCCCATTAACACAAGCATTACGGTATGGATATACTTTATCATCTTATTGTTTTAATAGGTTATTAAAATTTCAGGTGCATATCATTAACCAAACGAGCCTTGATTAAATCCGAATTTTCTACCTGAAGCGTTTGGTGTCTGCCACCGTTTTTCTCAAAGATTTCAATCAGCAAAACCTTGTCATCGGCAATGGTAAACTGGTCTAAAAGGAATACGTTTTGTTCGATTGCTTTCCCGCCAATCTCATTCAATGGCTTATAAGTACGTAATGGTATCATTGGTCTTTCCTGCACTACGGTACGCTTGGCTACTTTTTTATCTACTACTTTGAAATTGATAAAATCAATTCCGAAAGGCACATTGGTACGGTTTCTCAATTCTGTATGGAAATAGTATTTGCCATTGTGTATGTAAATTCCTTTTAGGATAAACTGAATACCGAAACTTTTAGCACCGATATGCTTTACAATTCGCTGGTCTTTTTTGTAAATCGTTTCCAAAAGCAAACCTGACAATGATGGCGAATTGTTACCCAATTCTTCAAAAAGCACATCATTTCCATTTTCCTTATCCACTGCTTTTTGCATTGTCAGCAGATCGTAACTCAACGCTTCCGGATAAGCACTATAATATACATTGAAGCTGTAAAAGCGACCGTCATTTGTAATGACCGAAAAATTGGTTTCCGTTTCGAAATCTTTTACCGATGCTTTTACACGAAGTACGTTTTCCGCATCTTCTGCTTTTCCTGCAATCAGGTATTCGCTTCCCAAATCCACATAACGTATGGCGGTTGGGAAAATCAAATGAGTAGTCTTGTCATAAGTTACTTGCATTTGGTACGGTTCTATCTTGCCTAAATTTAGCGGTGCTTTTATACTGTCTTGTGCAAAAGTGTTTACGGCAAAGCCGATGATAAGGGCAAAAGCCCAAAAAGTTTTTATATGATTTTTCATTTTCTTAATTATTTGAGTTCAATATTATTTTTTAGAAACAAGGAAAACTTGATGTCCTGCTTTTAGCGTAACTTTTGGTGTTCGTATTTTTTTGGCGAAATAACCCGAAATACCTTGTACGGCACTTTTACTGAGGTCGGAACCAATCTGTTGTCCTGTTGACGAGTTCATACTGAAGCTTGAACCTGTGGCATTTCCCATATTGGCTACGATGTCGGTAACTGCATTACGTTCTGGCGAATAGGGAACGTACAAACCCTGCTGACCATCGAGGTCGTAGATGGTTATATCTACTGGGATAATATTGCCCTCAAGCTCAATAGATGTAACTTTTAACTGTAACCTGCCACCTTGAAACTTTCCGATTGCCGTTAAAATTGTTCCCTGCGGAATGGTACGGTTTGGCGTTTGTGCAGGTTCTAACAAACGCAGTCGTACACCGCTTTCGCCAATAATGGTCTGTGTTTCCTGTATGCTGGCTTTTACGCTATTTTTTGGTTGAGCGACTTGCTCTACTGTTCCAGCAGTATAGAAACCTCGGTTTTTTTTTTCGCTCCAGTCGGCTAAAAAAGCACTATCCGTAGGTTCTCTGTACAAAGCCGATACAGCTTTCTTTCTTGTAGGTGTGAATGCTACAAAATATTCTTTCTGAGAATTTGAAGAAGAACCTCGGCTAGCACTGTCGGTGCTTACAGGTTTTTCGGTATTTCCTCCCGAAGGCAGATACTTTGAAGCCATCTGATACGATTTTTCCATCAACGTCAATTGGTCATTTACAGTTACACCGACAGGTATATCTTTTTCAGCCAATTTTTCTTTTAGTTCGTCCAATTGCCTGCGTAGTTCTTGTGTTTCGCTGTTATTATCCTGATAAAATGAACCTAATGTGCTTTGTGCATTTCGGTAACTGTTTAGTGTAGAAGTGCCCGATTTTCCAGTCATCATACCATTGTTTTGGTCTTCTTCGGGCAATTCTTCTTTAGTCTGCTGTGTGCTATCGGTATTCCAATAATCCGATAGCGTAGTTAGGGCATTTCGGCTTTCCTGGTCTTTCTGTTCCAGCATATCTTGCTCATAAGCTTTTTGTTTATCATCCTGCATTCCTGCTTCGGTAGCCTGTGGAAAAGCATCGTTTAGTCCGATGTTTTCCATTTCTTTTTTATCTGCCGAGGGTTTAAATATCAGGTATAAACAACCAATAAAAACAATCCCCATTAAACCAAAAATGAGTGGTTTTTTAAATCGTTCAATGGCACTCTTTTTATCCTCCGTAAGGTTGGATACTTTGTTTTGGTCGCCTTCCTCAACCAGAATGCTGACCCTTTTTTCATTTTCTTTCATAAAATTTATTTTTAAAAATTGTTGTCAATGTGTCCTTCAGTTTTTCAGGACTTTCTTTCTTTTTGAGAACAGGATTTTCGATATGCTCAATGACCAAATTGTTATCGGCTTTGCCTGCATCATACCATACTTTTAAAATAACTCCTGCGGTAAGAAGTAGATAGCCTATAAAAAAGTATAAGGTGTATTTATGCTGTTTTCCAACGGGTAATGCCAGCCATCGTTCGTCCAACTTGTTAAAATACCTATCCATATTTGCTCTTAATTTTTTCATGTCTTAAATTATTATTGGCTATCACATTTTAAACCCTCTTTTTTGGGAAGAAATGTGTTGTTTAGGATCTTCAGACACTTCGGCTACGGCTTCCTTTAATATAGGAACCGAACCTGTTGAAAGATTTGTTAGTTCTGATTTCTTCAATAGTTGTCCGTAGCGGTCTGTCCTTTCAATGTCCATCTTTTGTACATCGAAAATGCCGTTTTCATGTCTTATCCACATATTACATTCAATCCTCGGCTTGTCATCTCCATTCCATTGGAGGTAAGTCGATAATAAAAAAAGTTCGTGTCTATTCGGTTTTTTTGTACCGTTGTGAGAGGCTTCCAAGTATTCACTAATGCTTTCTTTTAACTTGCCAGGATAAGATGCTTCCGTTTGGAAGTAACCGTTGTATCCTTTATCTGTCAGTGTTTTCACGAATGTGTCTAAATCAAGTAACTGTTTCATAATCTTTGATTTTAACGTTGAATAACTTCAATGTCCTTATTCTCTACCACGGCAAATTTTTCAATATTGAAACCTTGCGGGTTATTGTCTGAACGGACAGAGTTTACAAGGAAACAGGACGTTACCAAGCTTCGCTTTGTCACATTGCTGGAACGGATGATGAATTGCTTAGCGTAAGTACGCACTGCATAAGGATGATTGTCGAAATTGCAGACCACACTATCCACCTCGATACGTTGCTGTACATTACCCGATATGATACGGTTATAATAGCCTTTTTCGGAAAGATCTTTGTAATAATCAAAGGCACTTTTATCGGCAAGATTGAACGCCCGTTTCATATTGCTTTCAATGGCATTTTTGTCGGGTGCAAGTGTAAAAAAGAGTTCGTGAAAACGTCTTACGTGTTCCCTTGCCTCAACCGGGCGGTTGATGGACGCATCTTGCGAAAGAGCCAACATCAATGATTTTCCATTGTCCAGTACATAAATTTTTTGGCGTTGTTCTGTTGCAAAGCTGTAGGACTGCCATACGGCATATCCTACAACGCTAATGCATAGAACGGCAAACACAATGGCATACAACCTTATCTGTCTAAAGCTGTTTTCGATATTTCTGAGTGTTTTAAATTCCATTTCTTAAATGATTAATTTTGTTTACTTATTGATTAGCCTGCCACCAATATTTCCTGCAACTGAACCAGCTCCGGCTCCGGCAAGATTTCCCGATTTCATTGCAGCTTGGTTAACATTACGGGTAAAGTTTCCGGCACCCCCTGCCTGAATAATCCAGCCCGTTACCGTTGGAATTGTAAAATACCCCACGATACCAATTATCATAAAAATGATATACACAGTATTGGAAGTATCGGGTATATAGGTTGGGTCGGCAAGCATTTCGATGTCCCGTTCCAATATCAGCGATTGTATCCTTGCCAACATTGAACTGAACAAATCTGAAACAGGAAGCCAGAGGTAAACACTTATATACCTTGTAAACCATTGCGAGAGCGTGGATTGAAAACCGTCCCACACGGAAATAGCAAAGGCAATTGGTCCGAGTATGGACAACACTATCAGAAAAAATGTTCTTATAGTATCAATAACCAATGCTGCCGCCTGAAAAAGTATTTCCAGTAAATTGCGAAACCATTCTTTTATTGCTTTCTCAATCTTGTAGGCTTGCCTGTCCATATACATTCCTGCCATTGTTCCCACATCAGAAGGCGACCAGCCCAATTCCTCCAATTTCTTATCGAATTCCTCATCCGATGCCATATATGCGGTTTCGGGATTTCTTACCATTGCTTCGTATTCCAATTGGTCTTTCTGCTGTTGCAATTTATTGAGGTCAAGTACCTGGTCTTCGAGAATGGAATGGGTTCCTGTTACTATCGGATTGAGAATTGCATTGATGGTTCCCAACACGATTGTTGGGAAAAACATAATGCAAAGTCCCAAAGCAAACGGACGTAACAATGGAAACATATCAATTGGTTCGGCTCGGCTTAAAGCCTGCCAAACCTTTAATGCCACATAGAACAAAGCGCCTAATCCGGCCACACCTTTAGCTACTCCTGCCATATCACCGGCAAGTGGCATCATATCATCGTACAGCGAACGCAGTACTTCGTGAAGATTATTCCATTCCATTTTTACCAGTATTTTTGGTTAGAAGTTCCATACAAGTCAAGCACTCGTTTGGCATCGTTTTTCTTTTTCGCTCTCAGGTAGCTTACAGATATGTTCTTGTTGGTGTAATAGCGAACAAGACTGTGATAATCCTTTACCTCTTTGTACACACGGTCGATAACATCCATACGCTCTTTGTCATTTAGCGAAAGGCTGGACGACGTTATAATCTGCTTCAATTCCTTTAGCAGTTCCGTACTTTCATTTAGCAATGAAGAATAACCGTTGCCGATGGCTACCAATTCCTGTGGCGAAAAATTTGGATCGTTCATCATCTTGCCAAAATTCTGCACATACATTTCCGAAACATCACCTACCAACAAAGCAGTTTGTTGCACTTTACGAGCATCTTTTACAAGGTTGTTTATAGCCTGTAGTTTGTCGTAATACTCTTTGCCTTGCTTATACACTTTTTCCACTTCCTTAAAATTCTTAACCACATTGCTTACAGTGGAAGAAGTCTGTATAATTTCGTTCGCACTATTGAGGATGCCTGAAGCCAGATTTGCAGGATCTGTAACCACGAATTGTGCTTTTGCGGACGGTGCTACGGCAAGCGTTAATGCCATACACACCATAGAAATGATTTTTTTCATTTTCTTAAATTTTAAATTGTTAATGAATTATTGATTTGCACTATCACGCCGTTGCATAGCGATGTGTTTAATGGCGAGTTCTACATTGCCATCCAGTTCAGATGCGAGTTGCATCACTTCCAGTTTTTCGGTTTCTTCGGTGGTGTATGCGAGATATTCCTCCAAACTAACTTCTGTGGCATATACCGCAGAGTGTGTTCCACCCAAGCCAATCCATACTTCCTTGTAAAGTCGTGATGGGTCGTTGTTCATATTGATAGAAAGTACTTGCGCTTTTTCCTTATCTGTAAGTCCTAGCATTGCCTGTATATCATCGAACTTGTTCATATACTTTCGCTGGTCGAGCAGGATTTTACAATCGCTGTTGTTTATGATACTTTCCTTTACAATGGGCGATTGGATGATATCGTCCACTTCTTGTGTTACCACAATGGCTTCGCCAAAAAACTTCCTTACCGTTTTGAATAAATACTTGATGTATTCAGCCATTCCTTCTTTGGCGATGGCTTTCCAGGCTTCTTCAATCAGGATGAGTTTTCGGATACCTTTTAGCCTTCTCATTTTGTTGATGAAGACTTCCATAATGATGATGGTCACAATTGGAAAGAGGATTTTATGGTCTTTGATGGCATCAATCTCAAACACAATAAAGCGTTTGGAAAGCAGATCTAATTGTTTATCGGAATTCAACAGATAATCATATTCGCCACCTTTGTAATAAGGTTCCAAAACATTGAGAAAATTGGCAATGTCAAAGTCTTTTTCCCTTACTTGTTTTTCTTCCAATACCTTACGATAATCGCCTTTCACATATTCATAGAAACCATTGAAGGATGGAAAAATATCATCTTGTTTAATGCGTTCGATGTAACCGCTTACGGCATTTGATAATGCAACTTCTTCCGAACGGGTCGGCGGTTCATCATCACGTTTCCAAAGGGTAAGTATCAAGGTTTTGACACTTTCTCTTTTTTCAATGTCAAACACACCATCATCGGTGTAGAAAGGATTAAAGGCAATAGGATTATCTTCGGTATAAGTAAAGTAAACGCCGTCTTCGCCTTTGGTTTTGCCTTTGATGAGTTCGCATAAACCCTGATAAGAATTGCCAGTATCAACCAACAAAACGTGAGCACCTTGCTCATAATATTGGCGAACCATATGGTTAGTGAAAAACGATTTTCCACTTCCCGAAGGACCCAGTATAAACTTGTTCCGGTTCGTGATGATACCCCGTTTCATCGGTAAATCCGATATATCCAAATGAATAGGCTTTCCGGTCAATCGGTCAGCCATCTTAATGCCAAATGGCGATGGCGAATTGTCGTAATTGGTTTCTTCTGTAAAAAAACACAAAGCAGGTTCAATGAACGTGTAAAAACTTTCCTCACTCGGAAAATCGCCTGCATTACCCGGCATTCCTGCCCAATATAGTGTTGCTACATCCGTAGTGTTGTGGCGTGGTTTGCATTCCATTAATGCCAAAGCGCTACCACTATCATTTTTTATTTGTTTTAGTTCGTTGGCATCATCTGACCAAGCCATAATATTGAAATGCGCTCTGATGGATGACAGTCCAAAACTATGTGCCTCATTCAGGTATTTTTCTATCCACTCTTTGTTGATTTGATTTGCCCGACTGTAGCGAGCCAACGAGTGCATATTTCTTGCAGACTTTTCAAACTTTTGCAGGTTGGCTTCGCTATTATCCAAAAACAAATACTGGTTGTAAATATGATTACAGCTTAACAGCAATCCCACAGGTGCAGCAAACGACAAACGGCAGTCGCTTCGGTCGGTAGATAGTTTTTCAAAACGGGTATCAGCAGATACTGTTCCGGGTAAATCGTCGGTATCAGATAAAGTGTGCAGGCACAATCTTTTGTTACCAATACGAATTTCTTCGCCACCCAATGCAATGTCTTGCATCGGTGTTCCAACTTCTCTTGATAATGTTAGGTATTGCTCCAATAATCCCTGCTTTCCATCTGTACCTATGATTTCGTCTTCGGTCAACCGTTGCAGTTTGATAAACCCGCTATCGTTTACGATACGTTCAAATTGTGCTATGGCTTCCATAAAGCGATGTATCACTTCCTTATCCCTGATTTCCTTCGGTATCAGTGTTCCTCTGCAAAGCGAACTGAAATTACTCTGCATTCGCATACGCTCTTTGCTCGTTTTAGTTATGAACAGATAACAATAATGGTTCAGAAAAGGACGTTCATTGAAATGGCGTTGGTAGGATTTTGCTAGAAAACTTTGGTCATCTTTTGCCAGATCTGGCGCATAATTTTCTTTGATGTACCAATCCTGTTTATGGACTATCGTGAAATCTGGCAAGGTTTTGATAGCCTTATGCCAAGCGGAATGGATAGCTTCATATTCAGCAGAAGCCACGGTAAACAGCTCCGGCAGATGTACTTCAAAGCAGGCAGTAATGTCCGCATCTTTTGACAGAATACAATTGTTCTCTACCGCCAATAATGGAAACTTGCTTTCCAGTGTTGTTGATTTTGCTGTATTTATCATCGTACATTAGGTTTAGTGGTAAATTTTAAATAACGATGTACAGGCTTGCGACAAATGATGTAGCGAGGATGCCGTTTATTAGCCGCTATTTTCATTAATCCGTATTCGCCATATTTTCTGTTCAGCGAGAAGGTTTGCCACACAATCAGCGAAGCACCACCTGCTCCAAGAAAAAGACAGATGTAAGAATTAACCCCGATCATATATAGTATCATCACCAGGATTAATGTGCCGAGCAATCCACCTGCGAAAATGAACAAGTATTGCGCTTTCAACCCTTTAAATTCCACCGTTCTTCCAATACCCTTATTGATGTTATAATTACTCATAAGGCAGGGGATTAAAGAAAGAATGAACGAAGGACGGTTGCCGCTACGATGAGGAAAATACACGCACCGAACCACGAAGCCGCCGTTTTGCTCGTATCAGGATCACCCGAACTGAACTTGTTGTACACTTTAACACCTCCGATGAGACCTACTACGGCACCAATGGCGTAGATGAGTTGTGTGGCAGGATCGAAATAAGACGTTACCATTTGGGTTGCTTCGTTGATACCGGCTGTACCATTTCCTTGTGCGAAGGCACCAATTCCCGACAGCATAGCCACGGCTGCCAGCAAAGCTTTTTTTCTCTGTTTTTTCATAATTGAAACACATTAAATTGTTATTCTTTCCCACACCTTGCGGGCTTTCGTGACAAAGGTGTTTCAGAAATAAAGGCGTTATAACAAAGTGACAGTCAAAGGAATTGTTTGGCTGTGGGTGGCATAATTGGGAAACTTAAATCCTTATTTTTTTAAAGTTTTTTTGTTATATTTGACTTATTTAGACAAGTCTTATAAATTCAAAATGACATTTGGAAAACGCATAAAAGAATTGAGAGAAAGTAAAGGTTTATTCCTTAGAGAAGTTGGCGCAGCTTTGGAGTTAGATAATGCTTTTATCAGTAAGGTAGAAAACGGGGAAAGGTTGTTGCCAAGAAAACATATTGAAAAACTTGCAAAATTTTTCAATACCGATATTAATGAACTATTGGTTTTATGGCTGTCAGATAAAATAATTGAATTGCTACTAAATGAACCTGTAGCAGAACAAGTTTTAAAAATATCGCAAAAAAGATTAAGAAAAGATGAGAATAAAAACTAATCAAATACTATAACCAACTATTATGAAGATAAAAAAAATAGAAGTTGAAAATTTTCGATTACTGAAGACTTTTTCAATGGACCTTGAAAATGAACTTTCTCTTGTTATCGGAAAAAACAATACAGGAAAGACTTCTATTCTGTCAGTTCTGGATAAATTTATAAATGAAAAAAGTAAATTTTCTTATGATGATTTGAATATTGATTTTAAAAACGAATTAGAAAGTTTAATCAAATCGGCTGATGTTCCCGATGAATTCTCTCCTAAAGGTATTAAACTGAAAATCTATATTGAATATAACGATACTGATGATTTATCTAATGTTAGCAGAGTATTGATGGATTTAGATCCTGACAATAACAATATTGTTTTAGGTTTTGAATACACTGTAAGTTATGATGCTTTTTTAAAAATAAAAGCTGACTATGCAATCTTCGCAGCCAGTGAAAATGCGAAAAATGCTAAGAAGAAAGAATATAAGCCACGGGAACTAAAAGATTTTTTAAAGCAAAACATAGAAGCTTATTATAAAATTCATAAATTTTCTTTTGAATACGATACGACTGCAAATAAGATTACCGAAACTAAGCCAATCGACCTTGTTAGTGAAAACATTAATTTAAAGGATATTATCAACTTTAAGTACATAAGTGCAAGAAGAGATGTAACAAATAAAGAAAAAGAAAACACACTCTCAAAACAAACGTCAAGTCTCTATAAAAAACAAGAAGACAGTAGTGATAAGGATCAAGCTACTGAAGATTTTAAAGACCAGCTTTCAGAAACAGATAGTACGTTAAGCGACATCTACAAAGATTTATTTAAAGACGTAATAAAAAAAGTACAAGATTTTGGTGGCGTTAAGTTGAATGATACTGATATAGCAATTATTTCAACATTACAACATCGAGAATTACTTGAAGGAAATACTACAGTAGTATACACTCACGATGACCATAAGTTACCAGAGCATTACAACGGTTTAGGTTATATGAACCTAATAAGTATGATTTTTGAAATTGAAATTTTGGTACAAGATTTCAAAAAAGATAAGGACAAGAAGCCTGCCGATATTAATTTACTTATTATAGAAGAACCGGAAGCTCATACCCATCCCCAAATGCAGTATGTCTTTATAAAAAATATAAAAAAACTACTTGGAGAAGGTATCAAAAGAAATGATGGTATAGATAGAACATTACAGTACTTAATTACAACGCATTCATCACATATTGTTGCAGATAGTGATTTCGATGATATAAAATATTTGAAAACAATAGCAACGAATAATGTAACTGCGAAAAATCTTAAAGATTTAAGAACTCAATATGATGCCGACCCAAAACAATATCAATTCTTAAAACAGTACCTAACAATTAGCAGAGCTGAAATCTTTTTTGCTGATAAGGCTGTTCTTATTGAAGGAGATACAGAAAGGATTTTAATACCAACTTTTATGCGAAAAGTTGACTTAGAAGAAGCTGCACGTTTAGAAGTGGAAGGAAACGAGGATACATTCTTACCGCTTCTATCTCAAAATATATCAACTATCGAAGTCGGTGCATATTCACAAATCTTTGAGAAGTTTATTGACTTCTTGGGTATTAAATCATTGATATTAACAGACATTGATGCAATGAAGGTCGTAGGGAAAAATGACAAAGAACAAGATGTTTGGGGAGCGTGTCCTGTTAATGAAGGTACCAAAACAAGCAATTCTGCAATAAATCATTTCCTAAAAGCTGTAACGTGGGACGATTTAAAAGCCTTGGCAGTTGGCGATAGAACAATTACTGTTGGGAGTTCTACAATTTGTATATGTTACCAACAGGAAGAAAATACTTATCACGCAAGAAGTTTTGAAGATGCTTTTATACATCTTAATAGAGAATTTGTAAAAGGAAATAAAGCTACTTTTCAGGGAATAAAAAATGCTTCTTATTTTGATGATGACACGAAAAGCCCCTATGTCTTAGCAGATAATTGTATTAAAAAGAAAACCCATTTCGCTTTAGATATTTTATATCACAGTGATGAAAAATTTAATAATTGGAATATTCCGGCTTACATTAAAAATGGCTTGTTATGGTTGAAGAAAGATTAAATTTAGAACTCGAAGTACAAGAAATATTTCAATCAATTGATGCAGGTAGAAATTTCCTTCTTAGTGGTGGAGCTGGTAGTGGCAAAACCTATTCTTTAGTAAGTGTAATTCGTCAGGCAATTTTAGAAAATCCAACTGCTAAAGTTGCTTGTATGACTTATACGAATGCGGCTGTTAAAGAAATTGAAGAAAGGGTTAATCATAAAAACCTAAACGTATCTACAATCCACGATTTTCTTTGGGATAATATAAAACACTTTCAAAAAGAGCTTAAAGTAGCTATTATCGCATTGGCTAATGATGAAGAGGTTAGTAGAATTTCCATTGATGATGCAAACCCTATTCCTAATACTTACTATGAGGGTCTAGAAGATGGAATACAATACAAGGAATATGTCAGGTTAAGAGATGGTATTATATCCCACGATGAATTGCTTTTGGTTGCAAACTATCTTTTTGACAAATACCCAAAGCTTAGCAGTATTGTAAAGGATAAATTCCAATTCATCTTTATTGATGAATACCAAGATACAAGCAAAGCTGTTGTAGATACCTTTCTTACTCATTTCAAGAAAAGCGAAAGGAAGAATATTATTGGTTTCTTTGGCGATGCAATGCAATCAATTTATGAAGATGGTATTGGTAATTTAGATGAATACAAAGGTCAAGATGCAGATAAAGTAAAAGAAATTCTAAAGAAACAGAATAGAAGAAATCCTCAGCTTGTTATCAACCTTGCTAACAAACTTCGGACAGATGGTATTATACAAGAACCCTCAATCGATATTAATGCACCCAATATGGTTGAAGGTTTAGTAAAACAGGGGACAGTTTTGTTTTTATATTCAACTGATGGCAATATTGAAAAAGTAGAGAAATCCTTAAGGGAAAATTATGGTTGGGATTTCAATAATACGAAGCAAACAAAAGAACTCAATCTTACACACAATTTGATAGCTAGTAAGGCAGGGTTTAGAGAATTAATGGATATTTACGATAGTGACCCTATCATTGGATTAAAGACGGATATCCTTAATAAAATAAAGGATAACAAGAAAAATAATAGACCGGAAATTGCAATAGATGATAATGACACTTTTGATGTTGTAGTCGATAAATTTCAGTTGAAAAACATACAAAGAAATTTAAAGAAAGATATTTTATTAGCAGACCCAATAAAGGCAGAATTATACAATCAATTAAAGGACAAGCTATTTTCTGAGGTAAGGAAAATTTATATGAATAAAGACGCTCTGACTGACGATAAAAAACAAGATAAAGATGATGAAAACAAGAAAGGGTCAAAAAGAGATAATTTGATTAAACATTTGTTCAAAATCCAGAATAGTATATCTCTTTATAAAAACAAGCAGTATAATGAATTTTTGAGAGTAACGGATTACAGAATACACATAAGAAGTATTGCCAACAAAAGATTGTTGAAAGAGAATATCGATAATCTTATAAATGTTGGAGAAAAAACAATTGAGGAAGTTATTACTGATGCTCACGAAAAAGGTATTTCCTTGATAGATGACAGATTACTTGTATTTAAGGAGAAGAACCAATATTTATATAACCGTGTAAAAGATGTCAAATTTAATGAGTTTCAAAAGTTGTATGAATATTTAGAAGGTCAAACTCCATTTTCTACGCAACATAAAACTAAAGGTGCTGAATTTGACAATGTCTTAGTTATTCTCGATAATGGAGGATGGAATAATTACAATTTTGAAAAAATGTTCTTGGGCACAGCTACCCCAAGTGTCTTAGAAAGAACTCAAAAATTATTTTACGTTTGTTGTACACGAGCTAAAGAAAATTTAGCCGTATTCTTTCATAATCCAGATGCACAAGTAATTGCAAAAGCAAATGGATGGTTCGGGAACGATAACGTAATTAATATTGATTAAGCGGCTATTGTTAATTAAAAAATGATATCGGGGAGTTTGCTCACACAAACTCCCCGATATCAAAATCTCTCAAATCATTTTTCCGCAAAGTGGAAGAACTGGCTTCCGTTTCAGAAGAAAGGCTACTGTCCAATAGCTCTGCTATTTTACGAGAAGCGCCTTCCATAGAATTTTCCAAAAGGCTGAATAATTCGGTTCCCTGTATTTTCTGAACTATAGTTATCGCTGTTTCCTTTTGAGACGGCTCCAATTTTTCTTTTTGTAGCAACATCCCCACGGAGCTTAGTTCTTCAAAGGTAACCCCTTGGGCAAAACCGTTATCGTCACTGGATATTCCGTACCTGTTCCATTCTTCTTCCTCATCTTCAAAATCAGGCATATTTCTGAAAACTTCATCCAGTTCTTCCTGCGGAATTTGAATACCTACGTTTTCATTTTCGTCGTATTCTATGTCAAAATTATCTGGATTTATTTCCAGTTCTTCAACTTGGCTTTCGGTGGCATTGTTTGGCACCGAAAGGCTTCTCTTAGGTCTAGGTTGCCCCATAATATCGGGCAGTTTAGGGTTGCTTTTTTCCTGTATCGGTTTTCTTTCTGAATTTTTTTTGATTACAATCTTGTCATGCACAAGCAGGGCAATCACAATCAGCAGGCATATCACAATTACTATTTCCATAACTTATAAAATGGGTTTGTATTTATCATCATAACTCTTGGTAATCTGTTTACCAAATTCCTGAAAATGGTAATCCAGTAAATTGTCTAAATAACCGTAAATTGATATTTTGTCTTCGCCTATCACTTGTACAATACGTGACAATTTTTCGTGAAAATCTGGTCGAATATATACCGTTTTTCCATCTCGGGCATTCGTGTCTGTTCTTTTGAAAAAGAGGCTTTCGTAATCTGTTTCGTTTGTTTTTTTAATTTTGGTCTTTTCCTTCACAGTAGGTTTCTCCAATAGTAATTTTTCGGGCTGAACATATTCCTTTTCGAGGGTTGCAACAGTTTGTTCTATGGGTAACTGTAATCCCTCTTTTTTTACGCCATCTACCATCAGGCTCATCATCAGTTCCTCGTTAATATCGGGCGTATGTTTTTTTTTATTTTCTTTTTCCATTAGACTATAATTGAATGATTTTTAAAAATTCATTTACAAATTGATCTAACTGACAGGCTTTCATCAAGCGTTCATCAGGTGGCATTACCGTAGAGCGGAAAACGGCTTTGCTGTTTACTTCACTTTCTTTGCGAAAACGGGTGCTGTTTTTGATTTGGCTCTGCATCAGGCTTAATCCTAATTGGTCGATGAGTTGGTTATAAACCTCATATAAAGGTGTACTTTCCCTGCCATCAACCTGGTTCCAAAACAGATTGATGGTTTCTATGGAAGTTTCGCCTTTTTTCATAATCACATCCTGCAAAAGCTGTGTAAAAATCAGTGTGCTTTCCATTACCACTCGGTCTGCCGTGATAGGTGTAAAAATGTGGTGCATTCCTGCCAATGCATTCAAAATACCAGGCGTGTTAACCGTTCCGGGCAGGTCAAAAAAGACCACATCAATCGGCACTGAAGAACTACTTAAAAATTCGTGAGCGGTTTCTAATACACTATCAGCTTTGGATTGCATAATCGGATAGGCTTTTTTGTTGATGGTGGTAAATTGTTTGTAAGCCAGCTTTTTTAAAGCTTCGTTTTCCATTACCATCGCCAAATCACGAGCCTTCATTTTCATCAGACTGTGCTGGGGAAAATCGGCATCAAATACGGCTATATTATAACCCAACCGATAGTGCATCGTACTTGCAACCAATGTTGTAAATGTACTTTTTCCCACACCGCCTTTTTGAGATGAAAAGGCGATAAATACTGTTTTGTGTTTTGCATTCATATTTTAACTGTTTTTAAAATTTATATTCTCAATTACTTAGGTGCGTATATAGGTTTGTAGCTCTATACAGAATTATAGAGATAAGCAGGTAATTACGTACTAGGCTATTTATGTACTTGAATACATTTTTATGGCTGTAGACAAATAGATTTGTACAACCATAATTACTTATTTATGTATCTGCTTTTTTGCATACGCAATTGCATATTTAAGTATTTCAATAAGCGCTTTTTTACATCTGCACATTTGTATTTATTTACATTGGTAATGATGTACTTACGTTGTTACCTCCATAGCTAACTATGTCCCTATATGTGTTTGTAAGTACAAATAAATGCAGATAAATAGGTGTTTACATTATCGTGGTAGTGTTTGGCTTCCAAAGGCAGAATTTGTCCTAGTATCACATTGCAATACTCTTATCAACAGTTGGTTACTTTGTAAAATGAATTTTACTAACGGATTTATACAAAGCATCTTGATAAAATGGACACGAAGCAGAACGGCATCGAGCCGTTTTTCCCTGCTACATTTAATCCGTCCCGAAGGGCGGATTTTTGTGTTCATCAGAACACGGCAAGTTGTGTTTTGAGGCACTCGAAACTGAGTTCGTGCCTCAAAACAACTTGCCCTGCTGGGGGCTGAAAAGCCTTCCGAAGTCAGGCTTTTTGCTAAAGTTAAAAATGGATATATGATGAACGAAAACGATAACAGAAAACAGAATAAAGGCGGACGAACGCTCAAAAGCGATCCGAGTATTCACCGCCACGTTTTTCGCCTTACGGCCGAAGAAAATGCGAGATTATTATCACTTTTTGAAGCATCTGGAATGAACAATAAAGCAAAATTTATCATTTCAGTACTGTTTGGAAGGGAGATTAAAACGGTCAAAATTGACAAAGCTGCGTTGGATTTTTATATGAGGTTAACGTCTTTTTACAATCAGTTCCGCTCCGTTGGCGTGAATTATAATCAGGTTGTAAAACTATTGTACCGAAATTTTTCGGAGAAAAAAGCAGCAGCTTATCTCTACAAATTGGAAAAACAAACAGCCGAAATGGCAGTATTATGTCAAAAAATCATTCAGCTCACAGAAGAATTTGAAGCAAATCATTTGAAAAAATAGTGTTGAAATGATATCAAAAATTGGAAGAGGGAGCAATTTATACGGAGCTTTGGCATACAATCATATCAAAGTCGAGAAAGAAAACGGGCAAATACTTTTTACCAACAGAATAATAGAAACACCTAATGCGCAGTATTCCGTTGCGCAATTGGTCCAATCTTTCGAACCTTATCTGATAGCCAACCGCAATACTGAAAAACCAATTTTACATATTTCACTCAATCCTGACCCGAAGGATAATGTAAGTGATGAAAAGTTCAAACTGATGGCTCAGGAATATATGCAGGAGCTGGGTTATGGGGAACAACCTTTTGTAGTATTCAAACACACGGATATTGACCGCACACATATCCATATCGTATCGGTTTGTGTGGATGAAGAAGGCAAAAAAATTTCGGATAAGTTTGAAAAAAGACGGTCTATGAAGATATGCCGTGAACTCGAAGATAAATATGGATTACTATCGGCTACGGAGAAAGGACATCTGCAGAATCAAAAGATTTTTCGTCCCGTTAATTACCAAACAGGAGATATAAAAAGCCAGATTGCTTCGGTTGTCCGTTATCTGCCTAAGTATTATCGGTTCCAAACGTTGGGGGAATATAATGCTTTGCTTTCCCTGTTCAAAATTACCACTGAAAAAATAGAGGGCGAACTCCAAGGAAAAATCAAGCAAGGCTTATTATACTTTCCTTTAAATGAAAAAGGAGAAAAAGCCGGGCATCCACTCAAGGCTTCCCTATTCGGTAAAAATGCAGGGATTCCGGCTTTGGAAGGACATTTTGAAGAATCCAAAGAAGCCTTAAAAAACCATACAGCAAAACTAACCATCAAAGCTTCGATTGAAACTGCCTTCCAATCGACAAATGATGAAAAGAACTTTAAGAAGCAATTAGCGGAACAGGGAGTTAATGTAATTGTTCGTAGAAATGATACAGGACGTATTTATGGCATAACTTTTATAGACCACAATTCTAAAAGTGTTTGGAACGGTTCACGTTTGGGCAAGGAACTTTCTGCAAATACCTTTAATGATTATTGGAATAATAATATCAAATCTGGGATTAAAGAGCCAGTTGAATTACAATCGAAAATATCAAGACCAAATGATGCAGATCTTTCTGCGGAAGAACCTCATAACTTGTTCGACTTCCTGAATACTATTAAAAAACAGGAAGACGGTTTGATTGAAGCATTGGGCGGCTTGCTACCCGAAACACAGGGCAAAGATTACGAGGAACAGGAATTTGCTACTAAAATGAAGAAGAAGCGGAAACGCCGAAGAGGTCAGTAATAATTCCAGCGTAAAAAAAATTTTAATAAACTCTGAATGAGATTTAGAAGATCGATATTACAATTGGTTTGCTTTTTATGTAAATTAGCCTCGTAGTATAAATAGGTTAGTAAACGGAAATTATGAGGAACTTATATTTAATTTTACTGATTACGATGATTTGTCTGTCGTGTGGGCAGAAACAACAAAATCAGAGTAGCTTTACATCAGACAATATGATGATAAGAATTGCGGAAATAGAAATTGAACCAAACTATCTTGATGACTACATAGCGATACTTAAGGAAGAAGCAGAAGCTTCTGTAAGATTAGAGCCTGGAGTTATTTCAATTTATCCGATGTTTCATAAAGAAAATTCTAATCAAGTAAGAATATTGGAAATTTATGCTGACGAAGAAGCATACAAAACACATTTGCAAACACCTCATTTCAAACATTATAAAACTGAAACCGAAAATATGGTTAAATCTTTGAGGTTGATTGATATGAGTGCTGTAGATGAACAGACAATGCCTCAAATATTTAAAAAATTAGGAAAGTAAAATTTGACTACCATAGTTTGCTGCCAATAGATTTCAAAGAAGTAGCTTGAGTTAAAATTAAATAAACGATTGAATCAGAATTAATTGAGAACATTAAATTTTCATAAAACGGAATGCGGAGTTGATTTTCTACTTAATGTACTAACTGCGGAAGAGGTCAGACAGAACTATTTAAGTAATGAAATATTCAATACTGATTTTTTTGAAATAATATTTTTTAAAAAAGGCAATGGGCACCTTATTTTAAACCATCAAAAAATTGAAATTAAAGACCACACTATTGTATTCATTTCGCCTTTTCAGAAACGACAATTATTCCTTAATCCCAATAATTTAGAGTTTACCGC
The DNA here is from genome assembly GCF_004349135.1 of Flavobacterium sandaracinum. Lineage (GTDB taxonomy): Bacteria > Bacteroidota > Bacteroidia > Flavobacteriales > Flavobacteriaceae > Flavobacterium > Flavobacterium sandaracinum. Next base: position 21,045 of record NZ_SMFN01000028.1, read on the forward strand.
CTTAGTTTTTCAAGAAGAATTTTTAAATGATTTTTTCTCCGACAAATTGTTTACTTATCGTTTGTTGTATTTCTATCAGTTAGAATTTCCTTTGATTGTGCAGGTTGAGAAAGAAAGCATTGACCGATATTGTGTATTGTTATCAGAAATCAAAGCGGAACTATTAAAGACCAAAGCAGATAGTGTACATATTATCCGTTCGCTTATCTATTATCTTTTGCAAAAACTGAACAGAGAATATGCAGAGAAACACAATTTATCTTTGAAAAAAAATAACAATAATTATGCTTTTCTGTTCAAAAGGCTAATTGAAATTTATATTAAGAAAAAGCAACGTGTAAATGAATATTCTGAACTTTTAGGTATCAGTCGCATTTCATTAAACAAAGTAGTAAAAGAACAATTTAATGTTACAGCTACCGACCTTTTAAAACAGCGATTACTTATAGAAATCAAGGATTACCTTGTTCACACGGAACTAACCGTTGCAGAAATTGCTTATCAACTCCACTTTTCTGAACCTAACCATTTAATGCGATTTTTCAAGACCCAGACAGGAATGACAACAAGTGAATTTTTAACTGATTATCAAAATGGTATGTCTTATTGACCTTTTGGTAGCGTCAGTTTTTGAACTTCATCGTAATTTTGCATCATAACATAAAATATTATGAGTAAACAAGCATTAATAGTTATTGACATTCAAAATGATTATTTTGAAAATGGAGCTTTTCCGTTAGTCAATCCAATAGAAGCAAGCGTTAAGGCAGCTAAAGTTCTCGAACACTTTAGAGCAAATCACCTACTGATTGCACACATTCAACACGTAAACCCAAATGGTGCACCATTTATGGCTTTGGGAACTAATGGTGTTGAAATCCACGAAAATGTGAAACCACTTAACGGAGAAAAAGTATTTCAAAAGAGCTATCCAAACAGTTTCAGAGGAACAGGTCTTTTAGATTATTTAAAAGAGAATGAAGTAACCGAAGTGGTAATCACAGGAATGATGACCCATATGTGTGTTGATGCTACCACAAGAGCCGCATTTGATTTTGAATATAAATGTACGGTAATTGGCGATGCCTGTGCCTCAAGAGATATGGAGATTAATGAAAAAACAGTAAAAGCTGATGATGTTCATCACGCCTTTCTATCTGCTTTAGAATTTTTCTATGCTGAAATTAAAAGTACAGAGGATTTTCTATCTGCCTAGTGACCAAAAAAGAAAATTTTTAATAAGCCTTGCTGTCAAATAGCAAGGCTTATTTCATTTGTAGCATTCAGCCAAATACCGCCACGCACCGCCAATGCCTGCCACATTCTAACAGCCACTATTTAGAGCATTTAAATTCACGCCCGAACATTAAAACTAAAAAAATAATGCAAGGAGAGGACGATTTAAGAGGGCTTACCAAGATAGTGGCTTTTATGCGAACTGTGAGTATTCTTTTGGTAATGATGCGTCTTTATTGGTTTTGCTAAGGTTTCTTTGTAGAACGTGGTTGGACGTTGGAAGTAACCAACAAATGTTTTAGTCATTATTTATTTCTTAAAAACCTCTTCCCTGTGTTTTATTCCCCATTCTTTCAATGCATCAATAATCGGTGTTAAAGTATTGGCGTATGGCGTCCACCTGTAAGTAATTTTTACCGGATAATCATCCGTAACAATCCGCTCAATTAATTTGTGCTGTACCAATTCTTTCAGTTCTTTCGCCATAGCTTTTGGCGTCATACCGGGAATGCTTTCCTGAATATCGGTGAAACGTTCATTCCCCACACCCACAGAAATGATGATTGGCAATTTCCACTTTCCATTAATCACATCCAGCGCATCACGTACTGGCTTCACACTGTCCAAGCACGATAAATAAGTTTTTTTTCCGGTCATATCATTTTTATTCTTAAAACAAATGTACTTTCCTTTTAGAAACTACTATACAAAGTAAAGTGTTTTTAATTTAATTTTGTAGAATAATTATAAAAATTATTAAAAATGAAAATAGGAATTATAGGCGTTGGCCATATCGGAAAAACATTAGCTGTAAAATTAGCTGCTGCAGGACATCATGTATCAGTTGCCAACTCAGGTTCTTCGGAAAACATTCATCCGGATGTTCTTGCAACAGGTGCAAAAGCGGTAACTGCCGGAGAAGCACTGTTAGATAAAGAGGTAATAATTTTATCCGTACCATTAAATCGCATACCTGATATTGCTCCATTCTTCGCCGTTGTACCAGAAAATGTTACCGTTATTGATACATCAAATTACTATCCGGTAAGAGACCAGAAAATTGAAAGTATAGAAGCAGGAATGGTTGAAAGTTTATGGGTAAAAGAACAGTTGGGACGTACCATTGCCAAAGCGTGGAATGCCATTGGGTCTCAATCATTGGAGAAAAATGGAAAACCTACCGAAGTAGAAAATCGTATCGCCATTCCATTTGCTGCAGACCGTGAAACGGATAAAAATATTACTAAACAATTAATTGAAGATACAGGCTTTGATGCTTTCGAAACCGGCTCCCTTGCCGATTCGTGGAGACAGCAGCCCGGTGCTGCGATTTATTGTACAGACCTTACTTTAAATGAAATCGAGTCGCTTATTAATACCGCAGAACGAGAGCGTTTGCCGGCAAGACGTGATATAGCCGTGGCAGCCATTATGGAACGTCTGAACAGTGCAAAGGCCAATCCCGATGCTGATTTTGGATTGCGTTTGAGCCGTGCGCTGTATATCTAACCTTAAAGCTTTGAATGATGAATTATTCAGAAGAAAAAAAAGAGCAACTTAATGCCGACAAGAAGCAGATGCTTATCGGTCTCCACCTCGGAAACGGTTACGGTTCGCAACAAGGAGCGTGGCGTATGCCGGGAGTTGACCCAAAAAGTTATACGAGTTTTGATGCCCGTGTAAAACAAGCCCAGGCCGCAGAGCGTGGAAAATTTCAATTTATATTTTTGCCCGATGGTCCTGGTGCTGTTTTGGCAGATATCGCAACGGAGGCTCCTGCTTTTAATCTTGATGTGATGTTGACGCTTGCCGCAGTGGCGAGAGAAACTCAATATATTGGTCTGGTCGCTACAGGCTCCACCACTTTTAATGAACCTTTCAATCTGGCGAGACAATTCAAGGCTTTGGATGTAATGAGTCATGGAAGAGCCGGCTGGAATGCTATCACATCAAGCGGAGAAGATGTTGCCGCCAATTATGGCAAAAGAATTCCGTCGAGCGAAGACCGTTATGGCCGTGCTCACGAAGTGATTCAGCTCATACAATCGCTCTGGGGAAGTTGGGGCAAAGATGCCTGGATTCACAATCAGGAAACCGGAGAATTTGCGAACAGAAATGAAATTCTTCCCATTAATTTACAAGGAAAATATGTCGGTTCACGAGGTCCGCTCTACATTCCGCCTTCCGAACAGGGACAGCCCATTATTTTCCACGCAGGCGGAAGTCCCAATGCATACGAGTTGGCGGGACGTTTTGCCAATGTGGTAATTGGTGCGGCCTTTACCATTGAAGATGCAAAAGCACAACGGAATGCTTTCCGGGAATCGGCAAAAAGTCACGGTCGTAATCCTGATGAAATCAAATATATCGCCGGATTGATGACTACGATTGTAAAAGACCGACGCACCGCACTTGACAGGCGCATTCAGTTAGCCGGAGATTCTTTGGTACAAAGATTGGGTTACCTTCAACAAATGCTGGGCATCCCGTTGAATCCATCCAAAGTTGATGAACCACTTACTAAAGCACAGCTGGATACAGCTCGTTTGTCTCGTTACGATCCGCGTTCGGCTAATGCTTTAAAAATTGCACAAGAAGGATGGAGTCTTAGAGATATTTTGGCTCACGGCGTCATCGATTATCATCCCGTAATTGTTGGTCCAGGCGTAGAAGCAGCCGACCATATGCAGGCCTGGTTTGAAGCTGGTGCAGCCGATGGATTCTGGATTTCGCCTGATGTTAATTCAGATGGAATTGATGCTTTTGTGGATGAGGTTGTTCCGATTTTACAGGAGCGTGGAATTTTTCATCAAGATTATGAAGGAAGAACTTTAAGAGAAAATATCGGTGCACCAGAGCAGTATGGAATTGACCCACGGGTTTAATTTAAAATTAAAACAATTAAAATTTACATAAAATGGAAATAGGAATCATTGGCTCCGGTAATATAGGAAGTACCCTTGCCGGATATTTAACAAAATTAGGTCACCAGGTTGCCATCGCAAACTCACGTGGACCAGAAACATTAACCGACATCGCTGAAAAAACTGGTGCAAAAGCTACCACAGCGGAACAAGCTGCAAGTGCCAAAGACTTAGTGATTATTGCCATTCCTCAAAAAGCAATGGTCAAGTTGCACATCGATATTTTATCCGCATCAAAAGCAATTGTTGTAGATGCCGGAAATTATTATCCGTCCCGTGATGGTGAAATTACGGAAATTGCAAATGGAGCGACAGACAGCGAATGGGTTTCAAAAGTCATCGGTCATACCATCATTAAAGCGTTTAATAATATTGTTGCTCCAAGTTTAGCATCAAAAGCAACTCCTTCCGGCACTGACAACCGAATTGCATTATCCGTTGCAGGTGACAATGCAGAACAAAAACAAACTGTAATGAAACTGATTGACGAAATCGGATTTGATGCAATTGACGGCGGCTTACTTTCTGAATCCTGGAGACAGCAACCGGGAGAACCTGCATATTGTCAGGATTTAGTTAAAGAAAATTTGAAAACCGCATTGCAACAAGCCGATATTAGTAAACGTGCTGAAAATCTTGCGGTGGCTGATGAAATGGCGAGACCGTATTTATAAAAATTATACACAAAAAAAGTAAAATAATGGAAATCATAAGCATTTGATTTATCCTAGTACGATGATTAAGGTAAAAATCGGTCAAACACCGCCAAACAAGTCCTTCGACTACCACTGAAATATACCCACTATTTAACGTCTTTAAATTCACGCCCGAACATTAAAACTTAGAATAATGCAGGGAGAAGACGATTTAAGAGGGCTTGCCAAGATAATGGCTTTTATGAGGGCAGTAAGTATTCTTTTGGTACTGATGAACCTTTATTGGTTCTGCTATGTTTTCTTTCTGGAACGTGGCTGGACACTGGAAGTAATCAACAAGATATTAGGCAATTTCGACAGAACGGCGGGTTTGTTTTCGCAGAATTTATACACCAAAGTATTCGCTTTGGTTTTACTTGCTTTAAGTTGCTTTGGAACGAAAGGTGTAAAGAATGAAAAGATAACCTGGTCTAAAATCTATGTGGCTTTAGCTATTGGTTTTGTGTTGTTCTTTCTGAACTTTCCGTTATTAAAGTTACCTATAATTACTGCTACATTTCTTTATATTCTTACCACAGGTTTAGGTTATTTTGCTTTAATGGTAGCCGGGGTTTGGATGAGCCGATTGCTTCGTAATAACCTAATGGACGATGTTTTCAATAATGAGAACGAGAGCTTTCAACAGGAAAAAAAGTTGATGGAAAACGAATATTCTGTCAATCTTCGCACAAAATTTTATTATAAGAACAAATGGAATGACGGTTGGATAAACATCGTCAATCCTTTTAGAGCTACGATTGTTTTAGGAACGCCAGGTTCTGGTAAATCCTATGCCATCGTAAACAGTTACATCAAACAGCAGATTGAGAAAGGCTTTTCAATGTACATTTACGATTTCAAGTTTGACGACCTTTCTACCATTGCCTACAACCACTTACTGAAGCATCGGGATAAGTACAAAGTTCAACCCAAATTCTACGTCATCAACTTTGATGACCCACGCAAGAGCCACCGCTGTAATCCACTCAATCCTGATTTTATGACGGACATTTCAGATGCTTACGAAGCGGCTTATACCATAATGTTGAACCTCAACCGAAGCTGGATACAAAAGCAAGGGGATTTTTTCGTGGAAAGCCCAATCATTCTATTGGCTGCTATTATTTGGTATCTGAAAATCTATGAAAACGGTAATTATTGTACATTCCCTCACGCTATTGAATTGCTTAATAAAAAGTATTCGGACGTATTCACGATTTTAACTTCATATCCTGATTTGGAAAATTACTTATCGCCTTTTATGGATGCTTGGCAAGGCGGAGCACAAGACCAATTACAGGGACAAATCGCATCTGCAAAAATTCCTTTGTCAAGAATGATCTCACCGCAATTGTATTGGGTTATGACAGGAGATGATTTTTCACTGGACATCAACAACCCAAAAGAACCTAAAATTTTATGTGTTGGTAATAATCCCGACCGTCAAAATATTTATTCCGCAGCACTAGGCTTATACAATTCAAGAATTGTGAAACTAATTAATAAAAAGGGACAACTTAAAAGTTCAGTCATCATTGATGAATTGCCTACCATCTACTTTCGTGGACTGGATAATCTGATTGCTACTGCCAGAAGTAATAAGGTAGCTGTTTGTTTGGGATTTCAGGATTATTCGCAATTAACCCGTGATTATGGAGACAAGGAAAGCAAGGTTATTCAAAATACGGTAGGTAATATTTTTAGTGGTCAGGTTGTCGGAGAAACGGCAAAAAGCCTTTCGGAACGTTTTGGTAAGGTGTTGCAGAAAAGGCAGAGTTTGTCAATCAACCGTAATGATACGTCGACATCCATTTCCACACAACTGGACAGCCTCATTCCTGCATCCAAAATTTCTACATTGACCCAAGGTGTTTTTGTAGGGGCTGTATCAGACAATTTTGATGAACGTATCGAACAGAAAATCTTCCATGCTGAAATTGTTGTGGACAATGATAAAGTAGCTGCTGAAACCAAATACTATCAAAAAATACCGGAAATACTATCTTTCGTAAACGAAGCAGGAGAAGATATGATGAAGCAGGAAATCGAAGCTAATTACAGACAGATAAAATTGGATATTAATCAGGTTATTGAAACTGAATTGGAGCGTATTAAAAATGATCCTGATTTACAACATTTAGTGCAAAAGGATAATACAAAAAAAAGCAGTCAATAATTGCAAATTCTTAATTTGTTCCTGATTTAGATTGCTTTTAAACGCACAGAAGATCTTTCCTGAACATCATCCATTTTAATTGTTTCTCCTTGCTCTTTATGTTCTGGAGCAATAGATAATTGGATTTTCCTGTCAATGGCCGCGAGTTCAGTTTTTAGTTCACTCAACCTGCTTTCCTTTGTCCACGTACCATTGACAACTTCCTGAAGTACAGGCAGGTCTTTTCGTAGTTCGGCAATTTTCTTTTGTTCCTGTTCGATATAGCCGGGTATTTTTTCCAAAGCATTAAGGAAGTTCATTGACGCAAGCTTTTCATCATTAGCAATCAAGCCATTATTGTAGGTGTATTTTATGTTGCCTTCACCCTGTACCAAAAAACGATTGACACTAATATCAACACCCTCTTTTTCGGACATTTCGGTTTTAACCAACAATGCAAACCCATATAGGCTGCCTATTTCTTCATATTGACCACCAGTACGAGCTTTATCGGCAATCTGGTTAAGCTTGGTTCCAATCTGTTTCATATCTGCATTAGGTGATAATCCATCAAGCTGCACAGGATTCAGTATCGTACCGTCCTGTCGTTTTTGTAAGCGTTGTTCCAGATTTCCCCTATCAAGGCTCATTCGTTCCAATCGTGACTCGGCAGACTCCAGTGTAGCGGAAATATCCTCAAGTTTGTATTTGGAGCTGAACTTGGAACGGTTGAATGCCTGCTTCTCACTTTCCAATCCGGCGACCTGTTTCTCCAGTTTTGCTTTTTCCAAAAGGTCGGTATTCCCCGAAAGAATAGCTACATATTCCGAAAAGTTCATCCCCGATTTTTCATCCATGCTTCCCTCGTCAATGGTCCGCTTTCCGAGATTGTTGGTTTTAAGCTGGTCAATAAAAAGCTGTTTATTGTATAGCAGATTAAACTTATAGCTGTCCAGCGATTTTTCGACTGCATAGATAATTACATCCACCTTGTTATCGGCGAAAAATTTGGCGATTTCATTGCCTTTTCGGACAGCCCTTCCGTCACGTTGGGCAAGATCGCTTGGTCGCCACGGCGTATCCAAATGATGAACGACAACGGCTCTTTTCTGTGCATTTACACCAGTTCCCAACATGCTGGTAGAACCGAACAGTACACGGATTTTTCCCTCATTCATACCATTGATAAGTTCCTTACGCTGCTTATCATTTTTAGCTTCCTGTATAAAACGTACTTCATGTGCTGGGATACGGTGGTCCTCTACGAGCTTTCGCTTGATCTCCCCATATACATTCCATTCTCCTGGCTTGTAAGTGCCTAAATCTGAAAAGACAAACTGCGTTCCTCTCTGCGCATGGAATTTTTGGTAGTATTTAGCTATGTTGGCAGCACAATGGGAAGCTTTGCTATCGGGATGGTCATCGTATTTTCCGTTTACCATCCGCATATCGAGCGACATCTTACGGGCATAATCTGTAGCAATCAACATCTTTGCTTTTTCTTCCCGATCTGTCAGCGGAGGTCTCCCTAATAAGATCGCATTACCTGATTTTGCAAACTCCATCAATTTCTGGATGAATACTTCCTGATCCGGTGTAGGCGGTATATTATAGAGCACCTCGTTCTTTTCCGGACGATCTATACCAATATCCTTAGCGGTTCTGTAATCTGTGATTTCCGAATAAAACTGTGCCAGTTCAGGCACTTTGATAAAGTAACGAAAGCGCTCTTTTGAAACGATATTATTCGCTACTGAAAACTCATAATCAGTTGTTTTCCTTGCATATATAGCTGCCCAAGCATCAAAACAATTGATACCCTGTTTTTCCATTGCTCTTGGACGCAGATATTTGAACAATAGATATAGCTCGGTTAAAGAATTGCTGATAGTTGTTCCCGAAAGAAACGTAGCGCCCATATCTCCTTGTATGCGATCCTGAATGGTGCGGATGGCAAAAAGCAGATTCATAGCCTTTTGACTTCCCATCATATTGCCCAAACCTGCAACCCGGTCATGGCGGGTATTGAACATCAGATTTTTGAACTGGTGGCTTTCATCAACAAATAAGTGGTCGATACCCATCATCTTAAAGTCCACTACATCATCTTTTCGGTTTTCGATGTCGTGTTCCAATGTTTTCAACCTAACTTCAAGATTCTGTTTCCTAATGACTACACCTTTGAGCATTCCTCTTGAAATCTCCTTGCCTTGGGCTTCTAAAGCGGCAAGATTATCTCCCACGCTGTTGAGTTCGACTTGTAGGATTTCCTTTTGCATTTCTGGTGACTGGGGTATCATGCCAAACTGATCATGGGTCAATATCACGCAATCCCAATCGTTGTTTTTAATATCTCCGAAAATCCGTTGCCTTTTCTGTGGGGTAAAATCTTCTTTACCAGGATACATAATTTTAGCGTGTGGGTAGGCTTCGCGGTACGTTTCTGCAATCTCATGAACATTGGCTTTCAATCCTATTATCATAGGTTTGTGTACCATTCCCAAACGTTTCATTTCCTGTGCTGCCGTACACATCACCAATGTCTTTCCTGCTCCAACTTCGTGGTCACAAATGGCACCATTGTTCAGCTTGATCATCCATACAGTATCTTTTTGGCTTGAATACAGGTCATTAATACCTAAGCCTTTTCTGTCCAGTCCGGGAAATTCCTGATGACTTCCGTCGTATTGCGGTCGTACAAAACAGTTAAAGGTATCGTTATATTGATTGGTTAGTCTTTTTTTAAACTCATCATTTTGGGCGTGAAGCCATTCGGTAAATGCTGTACGCATTTCATCAATCTTGGTATTCGCCATCTGTATGGCTTCCATATCCCGTACCTTGATCTCCTTATCATCAATTATGACCTTTTTAGTAATATCAGGAGTGGTGTTAACTAATGCATTTTTCAGCAGAGCAATCCCGTCAAATGTTCGACTTTCAGACTTGACAGCATATTTATCCCATATGTGTACATTTTTCTGGTCGCATTTTATAGAAAAGTCATCGGAAGTTTCAGAATATTGAATACGCACCTCTGTGTCGAAAAGATGAGAAGCGAAGCGCGCATAGATTCCAGTCGGTATCCAGCGTTCACCAAGATTGAAATCCAGCTCTTCAAATTCAATTCGCCTTGGACGAGCTTCTTCTAAAGACGTAAGGCTTTGTTTGGCCTGCCTATCATCGGGATTGCTTTCGAGATATGTTTTTACTGCAATGACTTTCTCCACTACATTACCAGCTACCCATCTTTCAGCTATTTCATATTCCTTTTCCAAAGGATTGTAAAAAATACGCCCGTGTAATGCCTCATTCAAATTGTCGGATAGCATACCGCTGATTTTGGACATATAACCCAGATCAACTCTGCCGTATTTGTTCAGCGATGCAGCTAATGCTTCATCAGGATTATCAGCAGTCAATGTGGTAATGGAGAAGCTTACAGGACGGTGGAAGATATCTGCCTTATGTACTACACCACCCACCACCCGTTCCAAATAAGGGATTTCCTTACCTGAACTGTCTGTTTTGATGAGCTTGATATTAGCGGCACTGTTTAGATTTCCATACTTCTTGACAAAAGTATCGTATAAAATATTGAGATTTTCCCGTTCTTTTTTATGTTCAATTTGCAGTTCAGCTTCCTTATGATATAAATCGAGATAGCCATCCCGTACAGAAATATAGGCTTCAGCCCTTGCTTTCTGCAAGGACGATAATTGCAAAGGATGAAACATTACCTGCTTCTTATCACTTTCAAAGTCTTTGAGATAACCTACCCAGCCGTTATCCAATGCAAGGCTATCGTTACGATGAAAAGACTGTATTCCCTTGGTATAAATTGCAGGTTCGGGAATAGTGTCCTCTGCGGTAATCTTTTCGATCACACCATTTCTGTTCACTACTGAAAACAAATCACCAATGACTTCCTGCGCATTTCTTTCACTTGGAGTATTATTTACTGGAGAAATAGGAATAGGAGGTTGCTGCATCAAACCGCTGAACAGGTTTCCCTGATATCCGCTCACAGTTCTTTTTCTTTTGACTGGTTGTTTTGTTGTTGCAATTGCTTTAACAGGAGTGGCAACAGCAGCCAGTTCTTCTGAATTTTCAAAGAGATCAAAAATGCTCAGTTGCCTTTCCTCTTTTACAATGTCCTTATTTGTTGTTGAAGCAGATAAATTCTGTGTTTCCAATGTAATGGTTACAGGTCCGGAAACGGGAGGTGTAACCGTTGGTTTTATCGGAATTTGTACGACAGACGAATCGTTCCGTTCACCTTTATACAAGCCAATATCAAGATGTTTTCTAAAATCCTCCGATAGCATTTGTTTCAGGTCTTTGGCAATTCCCTCCACACCGTTCGTGTGCGTATAGATAAATGTAGGTTGTCCGTAAGGATCAGTGCCAAGCACACGTGTAGTATGGACAATCCTTACGTTATCCTGAAACAAGGCATTGTTTGGTTTATTGTATTCCGCTATTTCGCTTTGACAAAACAGTTCTTCCGCTTGGGTCAAACTTTTCTTTGCAGAATTTTTTTGCAGGATTATCAAATCGCTACCGACTTCCGTACCGGCATAGTCCGTAAACAGGTTGTTTGGCAATCGAACTGCTGAAACCAGATTATTATCCTTCATCAATGCCCTACGAATGGTTTCGTTCTTAGGGCTATTCAGTACACCCTGTGAAGTGATAAAAGCCAGTATACCGCCCTCACGAAGCATATCGGCTCCTTTCAGGAAAAAGTAATTGTGTATGCTTCGGGTAGCCTGTACTTTTGTGGTGTCACTGCTTCTGGAGTAGGACAGATCAAAAATGGAAGTATCACCGAAAGGTATATTGCTGGCTACTAGATCGTAGCTGTTTTGTTCTCTTTCGGGTATTTCTTCAAAACCGTTTATTCGGACAGCACTGTCAGGATAGAGCTGCTCTAAAATTTTACCTGTAATCAGATCCTTTTCATAAGCGGTGATCTGAGGTGAGTCACCATCGGCAAAAGATTGTATAAAAGAGCCGATACCGGCAGAAGGTTCTAGAAATTTTCGGATGTTTATACCGTTTTCTTTTAAGGGAGCAGAAATAGCATCAATAACCAAAGGCGGGGTGTAAAATGCAGTCAGTACAGAACTCCGCATACTGTCCACATACCTTTGGTATTGCTTCTCGTCAGTTGCATTTTCTTTTAGAAGTTGATGGAGTTCTTGTGTAAGTGGAAAAAGTATGTGTTCGGTCTTTCTCCATTGGTTGATATCTATCGAGTTTTGAATAGGATTCAACACGAATTTAAGACCGCCAAATCCGCTGTATTGCATCATTAGCAGTCTTTCCCCTATCGTGGCTTTCCGTTTCTCCCTTTCCAGTTTAAAAGCAATTCGTAAGGCATCAATATTCCTTTGGAGATGTTGACGTTTACTGAAGCCCATTTTCTTCTATCCAAATGGCTATAGTTCCAGTCAGTTCGGTATAGAGCAGTTCAAACTCCGAAGAATAGGCAAAGTCATCCTCCAATTTGTAGTTTATAAAAACAGGCTCGCAAACAGGCAACATCTTGAAGGCGAAATGTCGTAGTTCTTCGTCTGCCATTTTAGTATCAAACTCATTGCAAACCACCTGAAAAACGGTATCAAATCTTGAGAAGTACAATCCTTCAAATAAAACATAATCAGCAATATGATGGCATTGACTGACGGGGTTTCCTGCCCGAAATGCTCCTTCATAAGCATTGGAAGCCCAACTTGAACGCTGGTCAATAAATTTAACATCATACGCTTTTTCGGGAAAGCTTGTAGTCAACAATTCTTGTAGTCGTAACCTAAAAAACGATAGGTCTTTTTGCTGTGTATCCATACTATATTTTGTTTATGTTTTGCTTAATGGATAAAATTAAGGAATCAGTCAGTTCAGCTGTCAAAGTGGAACAACTTGACTCTGAGAGGAAGAGTTTGCATAAACAAACTAAAAACCAAGGATTTAATTTGTATTTTTGCTATATATGTTGATTACTATTGAACTTAGTTCGTACGTTAAGAAATTTAAACATTTGTTATTTAATCAATTATAGACTTATAAATAGAGTAATAAATATGTATAAACTAAAAATATTAGACTGTAAAACTTTTCAGGATAGAAAATGGATGTTATGTAAAGGCAGTCTGAATGAGTATTTAGAAAGTTTAAAACCGGAATTTTATACTTTTTCAATTCAACGAAAAATAGTAAAGAACCAGTATTTAGATACTTTAATTACAACGATTAAAGAAAAAGATCCAATACCGGTAGTAACATTGACTTATAATGACGTTAAGCTCCAGCCTAAAGTTGGTGATGAAGTAAGTATTGATATGGAAAATATTGAAATACTTGATGGACTTCAAAGGACATTTAGGTTATGGGCACATAATGAATTAATTAAAGAATATGAATCGTCAGCTATTACTGAACCAACATCATTCGCTAAGCATATTAAAAATAAATATCCAATCTTTTTTGAAACAGGAATAGTTTCTTTAAGTAAGATTAAAAATTTCTATCAAAATGGAGAGTTTGATGAGATAAAAACATCATTTCAGGATTTCGATGTTTATTTTGTTGTTTGGATAGATCTTACCCCAAAAAAAGTAATCCACAAAATGCTTGTTTTGAATGCTGGGCAGAGGAGTGTTAGCAAAACGCACCAATTTGAACTCTTATTCCTGTATTTATGGGAGGACCTGCGAATTCAATTAAAAGACATTACTTTATATCGTGAAAAAGAATCTGATGCCAACAAAATTAAATCAGGTGCCCGCAATTCAGGAGAATATATGTTTACCTCTGTAATAGTTGCTTTAAGATCCTTTTTGGAAAAAAAACCCTTGCGTGTTTCAATTGACGATTTAGATGTTTCTGAATTAGGTCAGGGTGAATCGTCAGGAGAAATTAACGAGGGTATTTTTAATACTCATTTTATCAAACTGTTTTTAGAGAATCTAAAAGCTCTGGATGATGCTGTTATAGAAAAAGAAGCTGAACATGGAAGGAAATGGTTTGTCAAAGACACAACACTTTCAGGTATTCTTGCAGGATTAGGTGCTTATGCAAAAGTAAACGAGACACAATCCATCGAAGACATTACCCAACTATATCAAGATAGTTTTGATAAACTCCTCATTAAGGTAAAAGAAAAAGGATTTACTCTTAATGAATTTACCAAGCAATATAATGAACTATCCAGCCGATCTGTCAATATTGGAAATTTTATTAGAAAAGTTGTTATGGATTATACCGTTCAGCTTTTAGAAGATGCTGATCCTTCGTGGGAGACTATTTTTAAATCTAAATCTAAAATTGGATAGTTTATGACTGGAAAGGAAATACTTAAAAACTTTTATAAGCTTACTTATCAGCATTACCATTTAACCATCGCCGACTTTGAATTACAAGTTGATGATGATTTTTGGACAAATGATGAGATAATTGATCAATTAAGAGGTGATGCCATACTAATTGCATTACCAAAAATTAATGAGTTATTAGAAGCATTTACAGAAGCTAAAACTGGTGCCGATTATTTAGTAGATGAATATCAGCCTTTAGAAAATGTTGAACTTATTGACTTTGCCCATGATGATTTTAGGAAAAGAAACAGGGCCTTCAGTTACTCTGATGGTGAATTTGGATACTTGGCTTTATCTAAACTTTTAATGATAAATCCCTTGTCATCAATTGATGAGACTTCGCAGGACTATAGAACTCTTGTAGATTTTATATCAACAGCGGTAGTTAATACAGAAGATGATAAAATAACAACATTACTTTCTCACATTGAAACTGCAAACGTAAACTGGGGTGTTCTAATTCATAAAATTGTTCATCATCAAACCTCTTTAAGTATTTATTCCTATTTATATTATAGAGAACTCTTACAGGGAGGGAAAATTGATTTAAACCCTAATCTTAACTTTACGCATGCACATGGAGCAACAGCTGTGTTAAATCCTAATACTCATTACGAGCAATATTTTGAGGTATTTGATATTATCAATGAATTAAATCATGCTACTGATACAATTACAAGGTTTTTAAAACTGTATCACATAATAGAATATTTGGTCTATAGAAGGGAATTGGTTGAGATTGAACAGAAGGCAAGAAATAATAGAACCTTTATACGCGAAATTCACAGTTTTACTGGTAAAGGACAGTCAGACAGTGAACTTAATATTTTGAAAAGAAATTTTAAAAAAATATTTGATGCTGAAATTCTTGCTGATGCCTTTCAACTGAATCCTTTAACCCCACAGGAGGGTCTTTTTTTAAGAACATACTGGGGCATTGATATACCACCTGCTACAAATCGTTTCAACCAAAGAGATATTGTAAGTATTACAAACTTAATTTACAGAATACGAAATAGTATTGTTCATAACAAGGAAAGTGAATTCCATATTACTACATCAAATACCGATGATTATGCTGATGTTTTAAACTTGATAAAAAAGTTTATGACAATATTGGAAAAGCAGATTTTAGATAAAATTTCAGCTGACGTTCCTGTAATTAGTTATCAAAGTCAACATATTGAACTCTATTAATACAACAAAACATCTGCCTAGTATTCTTGTCCATTTTTGGTTTTTGGATAGTGATGGAATTGATCATTATTTCTTCGGAAGTTTAGATTTTTCAAATTCAAAGGAGCTTTCCGCTTTATCATTCAATACAATATAGGCATCGAATTTCTTTCCAGCTTTACTTTTCATTCCTCTGATAAGAGAAGTTCTGCCAGTATTGACAAGACTTTCAATATCAGTTATACTTACCTGCACACCACATACATTTCGGAACTGTAACCAGTTGCAGACCTCATCAGGACATTTAACAATTTTATCCCTAATAATTAGTTGCTGCTTTTTGCATTTAGGACAAACAAGGGTAGGCAGGTTTTCTTGTGCAATGGCCGTTTGCAACAATTCATTTGTAATGGATGTGGCATAGATTTCCATTTCTTTTTGAAAAGCTTCCGCATTACTTTCGTTGTTTTCAATTTTCTGCAAAGCCAGCTCCCACTCTGCGGTCATTGCTACATCGGCAATTTTCTTGTCTTTTACTAGTTCATAGACTTGCAATCCTTTATCGGTAGGTGTCAGGGATTTATTTTCCCTTTGGATATAGTTACGGCTAAACAGGGTTTCAATAATGGCGGCTCTTGTGGCTGGTGTACCAATACCTACGTTTTGCATTGCTTTTCGCTCCTCTTCATTTTCAATCTCCTTTCCTGCCGTTTCCATAGCTGATAAAAGTCCGGCCTCAGTATAAAGCACAGGCGGTCTGGTTTTCTTTTCCAGAACCGAAGCACCTTTGATTTTGAGTTCATCACCTTTTTTCAGTTTGGGAAGTTCCTGAACAGGTTCTGCATCATCATTGGAGAAATTACCTATGATGGAACGCCAACCTGGTTCCAATATCTTGCAGGCTTTCAGGGCAAAATCATAATGCAAAGCCTGTAAAGTAATATCGGTTATCTCTTTTGTACAGGCTTGTGAAATTGCTTCCAGTAGTCGAAAGGCAATCATATTGTAAACGGCATTTTCCTTGGCCTGTAATGCTGATGGGATTTTGTCCGTAATCAGCAGACCATGATGATCGGTAACACGAAGGTCATTTACGATACGTTTATTGAAATGCCCCCATTTCACTTTGGTTACTGCTTTCTTGAAGGCTCCCATATCCTGTAAAGCCCTTATCAGATTTGGAATCTCTGCCCACATATCTTCAGTAATATATTTACTCCCAGTACGCGGGTAAGTAATAAATTTCTTTTCATACAGGCTTTGCGCAATGTTCAAGGTTTCTTCAGCCGTCAGATTCAACTTTTTATTGGCTTCTTTTTGCAAGCCAGTCAGATCAAACAGCAAAGGCGGTTGTTCCGTCACGCTTTTGGTTTCTACAGTGGTAACCGTAACTGTATTGCCATTTCTTTCGATGGACTTTAATATATTTTCCACAAGCTTTTTATCTTGCCATTTGTTTTTGGAAAGGCTTTTAAAATCTATGAACTCTTTTGTATGGGACACCT
>NZ_SMFN01000029.1 GCF_004349135.1 Flavobacterium sandaracinum
TAGCGGTTTTTGACCAGCGTGGCCCGCCTACTTGGTATCTTGGCAGTAGCCAAAGTTCAATTCCCTGTAAAAAATAACTTTATGGGTAAGGGCAGGTGTGCCCAATCCCGAAACTTCGGGAAAGAATATCAGGATAAAATTAGCCTGATTTAAACACCAAAAAAAAAGAGGCTCACTTGCCTCTTGAAATTCCCTCTATTTTTTTAACGATAAGTGCATAGTTCCTGCCAATGTCCGGTTCCGTTCAACCGCGGGTTCATTGTTCGGCTTGCAGCCGCAACGAAACCCTAGCTGTTATGCGACGCTTTTTTTATTTATTAGCTATTTCATAAACTATGTTTATCGTTTCTTCTAATTCAACTTCCATAACTTCAAATTTATCAAATGAGGTTTTCGGATTCATCATTTCACTCGCTACTCGTGGTTTTAAAAATTTTACTTCATCCATTTTTATTGATGAATATGTAATATCACGTAAATTATATTTAGAAACTTGTTTAACATTATTTAATTTTACATTTAAAGCAGTTGCAATATTTTCAGCATTATTTTTTGCGTCTAGAATTGCGTTTTGCACTAACTTTTGTCTTGTGGTTTTTTCCAAACTTTCTGATATTTGAGTTTCAAATTCAATATCCACATCTTGTAAGTTTTCGTTTTGAATCTCTTGATAAAACCCTTCAATTCTTTTATTGTCTAATACAAAATCTACAGACAATGTATTTGTTGCAGAAAATTCTTTTCTATTTTCGTAATCATCTTTAGAAATTTTATACTCAGATATTTTTACGTTCTTTTCAGTAAAACCTAGTTTAGAGAGTACATTTTGTAATTTTTCTATTTCTTGATTTAATTCTTTTATTGCAGTTTTTTCTATTGTATTTTGCTTTGTAACTGTTATTTTAAAATTTGCTAAATCAGGTTTTATTTTTGTTTTTGCAATTCCTTCTGCTACAAGTTCATTTCCGGTTTTTGTTTGTGAAAATGTTTGAATTACGAAAAATGAGAAGACAAAGATTGTAATTATTTTTTTCATTTTATTTTGGTTTTTTTGTTCGGTTTTTAAGTTCTGTGGCGCTCCAAAGTGTCGCATAACTAGTATATAGGTCTGATAAAATCAGACCTATCACCCCAAATTTAGAGAGATAGGTCTGATTGCGGTCAGACTTTGTTTCAAATCAAATGTATAAATATTTTTTTACAAATTATCAAATTGACTTTTTATTTGGTGAATACTTTTCGTACTTACATGAGTATAAATTTAAGTTGTTTTACTATTATTATGACCCGGTAATTCTTGTATATATGTTTGAACTGAGCTTAGTACATACAACCTTTTTGGTTAAATTACTGAAAGTTCATTTCGATAATTTATATTCAATAACTAACGTACAAAACCCTTTCTAAAATTCTTTACGGTTTTCCACATAGGCAATAAAAAAAGATGCCTAAGCATCTTTTTTCAGTGGTATTAAGATTAAATTTGTTATTCTTTGTTTAAATCAATTCGATAATCAAGTAATTTTTTTGGATCAATCCCTAAACCCTTTGCCAACTCTAAAAAAGTAGTAAAAGCTAAGTTTCTATTTCCATTCTCAATTTCACTAATATTGCTCTTTGTCAAATTACTATTGGTTGCAACAAAATCTTGACTTAAGCCCAATTCTTTTCTAACACTCCTTAAGTGCGCTCCAAATTGAATCAATCTTTTGTCTTTTTTCTTACTCATTTTACAAAAGGACTAAAAATAATTTTTAAAAAAGTTATAAGAACTTATAACAAAATCATTTTATTTGTTATATTTGTCATAGAGTAACAATTAATAATAAATTGGTTACTTGATAAAATTTAATATTTTTGCGACACTTCAAAAACATTGAAGCATTCGCTTTGAATCTCGTACTAGAAAATTGGCCTTTTCAAATTACCACGAGATGATAAGTATGATGCTCACGTCTATAGGCGTGGGCTCACTTATTTGTGGTAAGGTATGGCCAATACCTCTAGTGCAGTAAGCTGAGTTCCATGCCTTTTTTATGCGCAAAAGTTACTCCCTTTTATTCTTAGCAAATCTTCTTTTTTACAGTATCGTAAATCAATTAATTGAATTAGTTAGTTTGGAAACGCACTGCCTACGTTGGGCTGCAACTGGCAACGGCAGTGTACTTTCCTAAAAAACAACATAAATTCAAAAGCCTTTGCACCCAAAAAAAGAGTGCTCTCAAGATCTGTGGTAACAGCAATAGCGCAAATCGAAATAATAAATTGAAAAACAGGAAACAAACAACGAAAACATGAAATACTATAAAACTATAAAAGTTACTTTAATTCTAGCTTTCATTACACTGATAATTTGTTGGCTTTATGGTTGCGATGCTTTTATATAAACAGCAATAACTAAAAAAAATAACTATTTATTTTCACATCACACAGCTTGCTTAGATGCGACAACACCTAATAATATACAGATAACGCTTATGACTTAAAAGATAAAAATCTATGCCTTAGTACTTTCGAGGCTAATCACAAAAAAAAGGCCCTCTAACTCTTCTTGCCGGACGAATAGAGGACCAAAGCAAACTAAACCGAAGTCTCATTTAACCAATTCAAAAGTATGAAAAAAAAATCATTTTTGAAGTTTTGGACAACAACACAACTGTCCAAACTGTACTGCATCTTTTTCCTGTGTTTCATAACAGGATTAAATGCTCAAACACGATCTATTAAAGGCAAAATCACCGATGATACCATCACAGTTCCTGGCGTAACCATAAAGGTTAACAATAAGCCAACAACAGCATTTTCTGATGAAAATGGAAATTACACAATACTAGCAGCTGAGAATGATGTTTTGGTTTTTTCCTATCTAGGCTATAAAACGATTCAAATTGTAGTTGCAAATCAAGCAACTATTAATGTAAAATTGACTGAAGATGCAACGACTTTAAAAGAAATCGTAATAAATGCCGGATATTATTCTATAAAAGAAAAAGAGCAAACCGGTAGCATTGCAAGAATGACTGCAAAAGATATCGACAAGCAACCTGTCACAAACGTACTAGCCGCAATGCAAGGAAGATTGGCAGGTGTCAATATCATTCAAGATGGAGGAACTCCCGGCGGTGGTTTCCAAATTAAAATTAGAGGTCGCAACAGCATTCGTCTTGATGGAAATGAACCATTATACATTATTGATGGAGTTCCCTATTCAAACGAGTCCATAGGAAGCACGAACACTTCAACGGCATTACCAAGCCAAGCCAGTCCGCTCAACAGTATTAACCCCAATGATATAGAAAGCATCGAAGTATTAAAAGATGCCGATGCGACTGCAATTTACGGCTCAAGGGGAGCAAACGGTGTGGTCTTAATTACTCGAAAAAAAGGAAAATCAGGTAAAACAAACATTTCAGTAACTGCCTCAACAGCCGTTGGTGCAGCGACTAAATTTGTAGATCTGATGAATACGCAGCAGTATCTGTCGATGCGTAAACAAGCATTTATCAATGATGGAATTCCAATATCGGATACTGATTATGATGTAAATGGAGCTTGGGATCAAACTCGATATACCAATTGGCAAAAGGAATTATTAGGCGGTTCAGCAACAATCAATGACTTTAGAACCAGTATCTCTGGTGGCAGTGAAACAACACAATTCTTGATTAGTGGGAATTACAGAACTGAGGGAACAGTCCTTCCGGGAGATTTCAGGTACATTAAAGGAGGGATTCTTAGCTCAATAAACCACACTTCTTTAGATAAGAAATTCAAAATCTCTTTTTCGGGAAATTACACGGCACAAGATAATCTACAAGCAGCGACAGATTTGACGTTAACAGCGCGTTATTTGGCACCAAACGCTCCCGCGCTCTACGATTCAAATGGAAATCTGAATTGGGAAAATGATACCTTCGAAAATCCTTTGGCACCTCTAAAAAGTACCTACCGTGCGAACACCAATGACTTAGTAGCCAACAGCGTGTTGTCTTATGAACTACTTCCAGGTTTAGAAATAAAATCAAATTTTGGTTTTACCGATTTAAAAACCAAGGAAGTTCGAACGATACCATCCACCATTTACAATCCCGTTTACGAAGTTGGGAGTGACAATTCCTTAATGTACTTAAACCTTACCAGCAGACAATCATGGATTATTGAGCCACAACTAAGAGGTTTCAAAACTTTTGGAAACCACAAATTTGATGTACTACTGGGGATGACAAGCCAACAGCAACGTACAGAACGCCTATTCCAATCGGGTATTGGTTTTGCAAACAACAATCTGATTAACAACTTAGCATCTGCAATTACAAAAAACACAACCAATAGCGATACCTTTTTATACCGTTACCAAGCTTTTTTTGGTCGCATCAATTACAGTTACAACGAAAAATACTTTTTAAACTTTACAGGTCGTCGGGATGGCTCCAGCCGATTTGGACCAGGCAAACAATATGCTAATTTTGGTGCTATTGGTGCTGCATGGATTTTTAGCAAAGAAAAATTCAATTCAGAAAACAGTAAAATGAGTTTTGGAAAACTCCGTTTTAGTTATGGAACTACAGGCAATGATCAAATTGGAGATTATCAGTTTTATGATACCTACGGTACAACTGGTGCAAATTATCAGGGCATAATTGGGTTACAACCTACACGACTTTATAATGCCGATTTTGGATGGGAAACCAATCGTAAACTAGAATTAGCTTTAGAAACTGGTTTTTTTAAAGACAGAATTTTTAGTACGCTAGCGTTGTATAGGAATCGTTCGTCGGATCAATTGGTGGGTATTCCTATGCCAGCTACAACAGGTTTCTTGTCATTGAATGCGAATCTTGATGCTACCGTTGAAAATTCAGGTTTTGAATTTTCCGTACGAACCCTAAATATTGATTCAAACTCTTTTAAATGGTCAACGAACTTCAATGTGGCCGTTGCAAAAAATAAATTACTTTCTTTTCCGAATCTTTCAGGTTCCACTTTTGCAAATCGGTATGTGATTGGACAATCAATTGATATTGTAAAATTATACCAAAGCAAAGGTGTTAATCCACAAACAGGATTATACGATTTTGAAGATTTAAATGGGGATGGAAGCATAACAGCAGGCGACAAGCAAATTAGCAAGGACTTATCTCCTAAATATTTTGGAGGCATCCAAAACCAATTGGACTATAAAAATTGGCAATTGGATTTTTTATTTCAGTTCGTAAAAAGAGACAATTTCGATTACATTTCAAATGTTCCGGGAGGAGGTCAAGTAAACCAAAGCAGCACTAGTGGTGACGCTTGGCAGCAAATTGGGGATCAAAGCAGTTCGCAACTGCACACTACGGGACTAAATGGTGCAGCGGTAAGCACCTATTACAGATACATAGAAAGTGATGCTGTAATTACAGACGGCTCTTTTATCAGACTAAAAAATATTTCACTTTCCTATGATATTCCGTTACAAGCGACCACTAATGTAAAATGTAAACTTTTTATTCAAGGTCAAAACCTACTCACATTTACATCCTATAAAGCAGGTGATCCCGAGTTTAAGTTCTCAGGATTCCTCCCTCCGCTAAAAGTAATTAGTGGCGGAATGACATTAAACTTTTAATCCTCAAAAAATAGTAATATGAAAAATTTACAATTTATATCGGTACTTACAAAGCCATTTCAGGTGTATCGCATTCTTTTGGTTTTGACAGTGATACTTTTTTCAAGTTCCTGTAGTGATTTTGTAGAGGTTCCATTACCTAATTCTCAGCTTACGGGAACTACAGTTTTTGAAAGTGAATTGACAGCAAACGCAGCAATGGCACAAATCTATGCACAACTTCGAGACGGTGGCATCCTATCTGGATTACCTACTGGTGCATCTGTTAGAATGGGATTGTACGCTGATGAATTACAAGATTATACCAACTCTACAATTTCGCTACCTATTTACAACAATGCGCTTACAGCTGACAATGCTACTGTGGCGTCACTTTGGACTTCAAGCTATAGTCAAATATATAATGCAAATTCGGTTATTCAAGGTGTTGAAAATTCGACCGGGTTACCTATTGCAGTTAAAAACAGAGTGTCGGGTGAAGCACTATTTGTTCGTGCTCTAGTGCATTTTTATCTGTTGCAAATTTATGGTAGCATCCCATATATTACAGGAACCAATTATGAAATTAATAGAAAAGTTACGCGTAGTTCTGCTGATGAAGTATATGCAGCAATCGCGAAGGATTTAGAAAGTGCCAGTACTAGATTGCCTGAAAATTATAGTTCTTCGGATCGAGCAAAACCCAATAAAATGGTAGCTAAAGCCATGCTGGCCAGAGTATATTTATACATGAATAAAAATACAGAAGCAGCAAATGAAGCAACTACTGTAATCAATAGTCCGCTTTATGCTTGGGAAACGGATTTAAACAAAATTTTTCTAAGAAATAGTAAAACCACTATTTGGCAATTAGCATCAGCAACAGCGGTACGAAATAGTAATGAAGGTACAACTTTTATTTTCGTATCTGGACCACCACCAGTTTGTGCGCTTCGTACCGATTTTATGAATGCATTTGAAACGGGCGACCAACGCAAAGTGAATTGGACAAAGTCAGTTACCACCGGATTAAATACTTGGTATCATCCTAATAAATACAAACTGCGCACCGCAACAACAAGTTCGCAGGAATATTCTATTGTGTTGCGCTTAGCAGAACAATATTTGATCAGAGCCGAGGCACGAGCAAAACAAGGTGATTTAACGGGCGCAAAAGAAGATTTAAATAAGATAAGGACGACCGCTGGTTTACCAATAATTACCTCAACTATTGCCACTGAAATTTTATCTGAAATTCAAAAACAAAGAAGATTTGAGTTTTTTACGGAACACGGTCATCGCTTTTTTGATTTAAAACGTAGTGGAACAGCCGATGGAGTATTATCTATTTCAAAACCAGGTTGGAACAGTTCAGATATTTTGTGGCCTATTCCAGAGCTAGAATTGAATGCAAATCCAAATTTACAACCGCAAAACACAGGATATTAAAGTTATGAAGCTATTAAAAAACAATAGTACTATCGCTTTCAGTTATTCTTGTAAAAAAACAATTTTGTCATTTTGGATAGCGATATCCTGCTCTATTTATGGGCAGGATAATTCCAAAAAGAATATTACTGAAGCAGAGTATGAAAGGTGGGGCAAATTAGAGAACAGGGCTATTTCCCAAAAAGGAAACTGGATTTCATTTGATATG
The DNA here is from genome assembly GCF_004349135.1 of Flavobacterium sandaracinum. Classification (GTDB taxonomy): domain Bacteria; phylum Bacteroidota; class Bacteroidia; order Flavobacteriales; family Flavobacteriaceae; genus Flavobacterium; species Flavobacterium sandaracinum. The sequence goes on from NZ_SMFN01000029.1 coordinate 7,245, forward strand.
CAGTACAGCAATGGTTCAGATACACTCTTTGTAAAACATACGCAGAAAAATATTGGATTTAGTTTTCCACTAGGAACACAAGGCAAATTTGGTGGTGAAATTACATTTGGGGCCTTTCAAGGAGATACTGTAATAGTAACCAACTTAGAAAATAGTGAAAACATTAGTATATCAAATTGTACTGCTTTTGAATTTACCAACAGCGGAAAAATTATTGTGAGCTATTCCAATGAAGGGGAATTAATGGTAAGGACCATAAAAAATAAAGAAATCATCCAACTTCCAAATGTAACAGAATACCAATTGGACCAGCCTAACGATATCCTGACTTATCTCACTAACAATAATGGGAAAAGTAGTTTCGGAACAATAAATCTTAGAACAAACCAAAAAACAGAATATCACACAACGCAAAACAAATTATCTGGTCTGACATTAGCAGAATATGAAAAAGGTGTTTTTTGGCTCGAAGAGGGCATCAACGGGAAATACACAAAACTGAACTTCTTCAAAAACCAAGATAACAGTATTCAGACTTTTGAACCAAAATCATTCTTAAATTTTCCAGAAAAGCATGAAATTGTTACCTCAAAATCTTTCAAAATTTCAAGTGATGGTAAAAGGGTATTTTTTGGAATCGCAAAACTCAAAGAAGAGGCAACACCAAAAAAAGACGATGTCGAGGTTTGGGATACAGAAGATTTATGGATTTATCCAAAAGCAAGCAGGGAAAATCTTGAGGGGTATTCAACTTTGTCTGTCTGGTTTATCGAAGAAAATCGGTGGAATACGATTACAAGTAAAGAACTCCCTTTTGTACAGCTTAACGGCAGTAAATCAGTTGCATTACTTTACAATCCCACTGCATATGCACCTCATTTTAAACGCTATGGTGAGGTTGACTATTTCTTGTACAATCTGGCTGATGGTACCAAAAAGCTATTTTTAGAAAAGCAACCTGGTGAAAATTACTTATTGTCTTTTTCCCCAAATGGAGCGTACATATGCTATTTTAAAGATAAAAATTGGTGGCTGTACAATATAAAAACACAATCTACGGTGTCAATTGTGGCACCTGCTGGTTCCGAATGGGTTTCAAATGATTTAAAATACATAACAAGACCACATATTTTTGGAATGAAAGGATGGAGTAATGATGGAGAATACCTTTTGGTACAAGATGAATTCGATGTCTATCAATTTGACATCAAAACAAATAAACTAAAACGCATTACAAACGGACAAGAAAGCGGAAAGTACTTCACTGTAGATGGTTCGAACATCAAGCAAATAGGAAATGATAATTACAACGGTTGGGCTCTTACTGAAATTAATGCGACTAATGATTTAATCGTCTCTTCAAGAAATGCGACTACTAAAGCACAACAATTCAAATTAGTTTCGACTTCCAACACTTTAATTCCAGTAGCAAATAATGATACAAAATCAGATGAATTGCGCAGGGCCAATAATGAAGTCTATGTCTATCGAGAACAATCGCATAATGAGTCTCCAAGAATTGTCTCATTTAAAAATGGTGTAAATAAAGTTCTGTTTGAAAGCAATAGCCATGATAAAAATTTCAATCAAGGAAAGGTAGAACTAATTTCATTTTCGAATTCAAAAGGAGACAAACTGCAAGGATTATTATATTATCCGGTAAATTATGAAGTAGGCAAAAAATATCCGATGATAATCAATGTGTACTCACAAATCACAAACTCATTGCACGAATATTGCATTCCGACTTTATACAACGATACCGGTTTTAATGTGAAACATTTTGTGCAACAGAATTATTTTGTACTAATGCCTGATGTGAAATATTATGAAGGAGAAACCGGAAATAGTGCACTGGATTGTGTTGTTGCTGCAAACAATGCAGTTGTAAAAACAGGAATGATTGACACAAAGTATATTGGCTTAATAGGGCATTCTTTCGGAGGCTATGAAACAAATTACATTATTACAAAATCGAAAATTTTTGCTGCGGCAGTATCGGGTGCAGCAATTTCAGACATGGTAAGTTGGTATTTTAGTAACTCAAAAAGTCTTAATATCCCAGAATTATGGCGAAGTGAATCGCAACAATGGAGAATAGGAAAATCTATTTTTGAAGACAAAGAGTTGTACCTAAAAAATTCACCCATACTTTATGCAGATAATGTTACTACACCATTACTGTCTTGGGTTGGTAAAATGGAGACTAATTTACCCTACGAACAGAGTTTACTTTTTTATAATGCATTGAGGAGAGCCAAGAAAAAGAATGTTTTATTGGTATATCCAAAAGACCAGCATGTAATTGTAATCAAGGAGAATAAAATGGACCTTACAAAACGAATTACAGATTGGTTTGACCAATATTTAAAGGAATAAAAAAATAAGTGCAGTTTGAAAAAACTGCACTTATTCGTTAATCGTAAATCCATTTAGAATTTTAATAAAACGCCGACTTTGGAGGCGTTTTCCAGCCCCCTGCAAGGGCAAGTGGTTTTGAGCTGCGGAAAGTATTTCAAGCAGCTCAAAACACAACTTGCTATTTTCCTGCGAAAATATTATTGGATATGGTTTTAATGCAAAGGGCTTGAGGCCCTTTTTTTGTTTTGCGGATATTTAGGAATTGTTATGTGTTGTGATTGGTTTGAACAAAATTAGCCTTGATAAGGCTGTGTAGAAATAGGATAGTGTTGGCATTCCTGGCTTTAATGGGGTCAACTCATAAATTCCAGAGAAGCTTAACTGCAGTTATCTGCCGAATTAGAAAATATGCATATATGTACCTTCAAACATAAATATTTAAATTTATCTTCTCATGTCTATTGAGGTATCAATGCAATTCTGTACGGATGCACTGATTTATAGAAGTATTTAATCCCATAAGTAAATGCGCTTTTATAGCTGTATGTATGTACATACGTTTTTACAATTTTATGCTTTTACATATGTATGCTTTTACGCAAAGACATGAATGCTCCCTTATGTAAATAAGTAAATAAATAGACTTTTAGATACACACATATACCCCTATCTAAAAACATAAATATATTTTCCAAAGAAAACAGAAAATCGGAAAAAAGAAAAAGAAAGCAATTTCAAAGGACGGGATGCAGACAGGACAAAAGGAAACGGAATAAGTCCCGAAGGGTGGTTTGTGAGGCACGAGCTAACCATTATGCCGTAGTCTTTTGGACAGGCTCATCCAGCACGTCCTACCTTGGTTTTCTTTTTAATATTTCTTTGAGTAAAATATAAAGTCCAACCTGTCCAAAGAGACTGAACAAAGCAAAGATGAGGAATTAAACAAACCAAGAAAAACCCGTTTAGGGATTTAGGTATTCACTAAATCCAGCTGTAGGGTTTATCTTTACGGTTAAGATAGCAATACATCTCTTCCTTTTTGAGTTCGGGAAAGAATTTAAGAGCATTCTCAATGGCATAGTTGGGAAGAAAGAAAATCTCGTCACGGATAGAAATAATTACTTTTTCACGACCATAAAAACGGACGATTTCGTCAATTTGATCCTGACCTCCACGCTCAACAATACGGGCAATTACCATTTTATATCCTCCATCCCAGTCAATACTGTCGAATCTAAAATCCCAGAAGAATTTAGGGTGAAGATTAGGTATATGTTTGGTTAATGGCTTCATTGTTTTTTTAATTGGTGTAGTATCAAATATAAGTATTTTTTGCTTAATTACCTGCGAAATCCTCTCTTTTTGTTGGGATTAATCGGTAAATCCTGGCTTTCTGATTTAAATTTATACAAAGGATTTTTTACTGCCAGTTCCAGCCGTTTTTGGATAATTTTCCAGTTTTGCTCTTTTTCTTTCAGCATATCTATACCTTCAAAGGTACTAATCTTGTCATATGTATTCAGACCTATGGAAGCCCAGTAGGGATCCTTATCGTATTTTCTCTGATAGGCTTGTAGGTAGAACTTTAATGGTTCTCGTTCAAGCATAAAGTACATGTCAACAAAATCCTTGTACCTGTCTCCGCTCTGATGAATCGCATGGAGTTTCATTGCTCCAATATCTTCATTGGAAATCATGCGGACTCCTTCAGCTGTTTCCACGGAATTCAGAAGAGGGTAATTGTGTGTAACAATATCGACTTTTATATCATCGATGTAGGTAAGAACAGTGTTCGGGAAGAACTGGCTTTCCTTTTCATTTACATCGTAAGTGTCATGCAGATATTTGAGCTCATCTGCGAATTAAAAGTTTTTGTTGTAAAAAGATCTAGATCCACTGATAAGCGATGTCCCAGTCGTAAGGCTAACGCCGTACCGCCGACCAATATATAGTCTTTCAATTTTTCATCTTTCATAAGCCTTTGGAGAAGTTCCCACATCTCCTTGCTAACTGTTTCTTTGCAGAGCATAATTTCACGTTTCTCATGAAATTAATCCCGAAAGCGAGGCACTCTTAGAAAGGGTCCTTTGGTGGCTTTATTTGACGGAAGTTGTCCTTAAGGCGAAAATCAACATGCGGAAATAATAAGCCAAATGCTTCCACATCCACCAATATTTAGAGGTCATTACTAATGATAAAGTATATTGGTTTTTAAATTGTTTAAACGAAACCAGTAATAACGGTAATGGAAAGCAACGGCAAAACCACCCCGCATAAAGGAGGCAGGCATCCCAAGAAAGATCCCGCCGTTCACCGCTATTCTATAAGTCTTAGTGCTGAGGAAAATGCACGATTCCTTTCTCTCTACGAAGCTTCACGCATGGATGTAATGGCACATTTTATTACGGCATGTATTTTCCAAAAAGCAATTACGAAGGTAACGGTTGACAAGGCAACCATGGATTACTATATGCGCCTGACTACCCTATTCGGACAGTTCAGGGCTGTAGGAACCAATTATAACCAAGTGGTAAAAATACTGTACCGCAATTTTTCTGAAAAGAAAGCCGCAGCCTATCTCTATAAATTGGAAAAACAGACAGCAGAAATGGCGGTATTGTGTCAAAAAATCATTCTACTAACTGAAGATTTTGAAGCAAAACACCTGAAAAAATGATAGCTAAGATAGGAAGAGGAAACAATCTGTATGGCGCATTGGCATACAATCAACTCAAAGTGGAAAAGGAAAATGGGCAGGTTTTGTATACCAATAAGATAATTGAAACTCCTGATGGCATTTACGCCACCAGTCAACTGTTGCGTTCTTTTGAACCGTACTTGCTTGCCAATCGAAAGACTGAAAAACCAATATTACATATCTCTCTCAATCCTGATCCGAAGGATAAAGTAAGTGATGAACAATTTGAAAAGCTGGCGCAAAAGTATATGCAGAAAATGGGTTACGCTGAACAGCCTTTTGTGGTATTCAAGCATACAGATATTGAGCGGACCCATATTCATATCGTATCAGTTTGTGTGGATGAAAATGGCAGGAAAATATCGGATAAATTTGAAAAAAGACATTCGATGAATGTCTGTCGGGAATTGGAAAAACAATTCTGCTTGATATCGGCTATCGAGAAAAAGCAAAATCCACAAAATCAAATATTCAAACCCATTGATTATAAGGCTGGTGACATAAAGAGCCAGATGGCTTCGGTAATCCGTAATTTGCCAAAGTATTACAAATTTGAGGGTTTCGGCACCTACAATGCCCTGCTTTCCCTTTTCAATATTACCGCTGAAGAAGTCAAGAGCGAATTTGATGGAATCCCAAAACAAGGACTGGTATATTTTGCATTAAATGAAAAGGGAGAAAAAGCAAGCAATCCTTTTAAGGCTTCGCTTTTCGGTAAACAGGCAGGATATGTTCAGCTTCAACAACGCTATGGGAATTCCAGAGAATTATTGAAAAATGAGCCATCCAAACCTTTGCTTAAGACAACCATTGAGATGTGCTTGCAGACGGCATCGGATGAAAAAGAATTCAAAAAACGGTTGTTGGAACGAGGTATTAATACCGTTGTAAGACGAAATACGCAAGGCAGAGTTTATGGAATAACCTTTGTTGATCATAGTTCAAAATCCGTGTGGAATGGTTCGCAATTAGGCAAAAACCTTTCGGCTAACGTTTTCAATGACTGGTGGAATAATGGCACTAAAATAGAGCAGCCTGTACAGGGAAATGGTGTTTCAAAGAACAATGCGACTATAAATGAAGATGTCAAACAATCACACAAGCTGTTTGACTTTTTGGTTAAGGAAAATATGTCCTATAGCCACGAAGAAAATAACCTTATTGAAGTCTTTGGAGGGTTATTATCCATTGGAAAAGCAGAAGACTATGATGAAGAATTATTTGCCAACCAAACGAAAAAGAAAGCCAGACGCAAAAAAAGATAGTGCATACTATCAATTTTAATCGCCAGCCTTTTTGTTGATTCACGACAAAGGAGTGATTCATCAAATTGGCTGTACCAACTCTTTTTAAAAACAAAGACTGTCCCGACTATAAGAAGGGATTGTCTTTATTTTTTTTATAACTGTTGCTAATATTGCTTTGAGACTAATGCAGCCAAAGAGTTCCTAGGTGAGACTGTAATTACTCCTAAGCTGTCAGATGGTTTAAATTCATAAGACTTAAAAACAAACATCGTTTTAACAAAAGGCAAAGGAGGTGAAAAATGAAACAGGAATTTATCAAACAGACTGATGTAGAAGAATATATCTCAAAAAATTATGAAGATATAGAACGGGAAAAAGAACAAAAATTCGTAGATTTAATGATTGAAATTATTGTATCATTAACATTGAAAGAATTATATGAAGAGGGCGATTAGATATTTAAGATTTAGTCAATTAGGGCAAAGTAATGGCTCGATTGAAAGACAGGAATTGTATACCGATCAATACCTGCAATATAATAATATACAGTTGGTGGATTCCTTCATTGACAGGGGTAAAAGTGCCAAGACTTTTGACCGTCCAGATTTTATAAAATTACAGGCATTCATTGCCAAGCATTATAAATCGGTGGATTACCTACTTGTAGACCAGCTTGACCGTTTCAGCAGGGATGCGGGTGAAGCTATGAGTTTGGTCAAACAATTTCAAAAAAAATACAGTATTCAGATTATCAGCGTGACTGAAGGGATCGTTTTTGATTATGATACACCGGGAAGCTTTTTCAGAGCAGGCTTACAATTGTTGCTAGCTGAAGAAGACAATATCAACAGGAGTATAAAAGTGCGTGGCGGACTCTATACAGCCCGTGCAAAAGAAGGTCGTTTCCTTACTAGAGAAAAACCTTTCGGCTACAGCAAGGTTGGAGAAGGAAAACAGCGCCACCTTGAAGTAAATGAGATAGAAGCTAAAATTGTCAAAACAATTTATGATATGTATCTGCGTGATGTGCCGTTATATAAAATCAAAGAAATAGCTTATCAATCAGGTTTTGACAGGAAAGGCAACATGGCTATTGATCGTGTGCTTGCAAATCCTGTTTATGCAGGGCTTGTAAGGGTTGAGCCGTTCAAAGATCTGCCGGGAGGTCTTTTTCCAGCCATTCATGAGCCAATAGTTGATAAGACAACATGGACAATGGTACAGTCCAAAATGAAGAAAGTTGATAAAGTAAAGGTAGTTATCGATGATGAAATACCGCTACGGGGCGTTGTAAAATGCCATTGTGGAACTCCGCTTACTGGTGCGCCTTCTCGTGGTAAATCTGGAAAATACTTCTACTATTATAAATGCAAGCATTCAAAACATAACAATATAAGTGCAATCAAAGCACATGAGCAATTCTTAAACGTCTGCGATCTCATGAGCGTTCCCGAAAGACAGATTAAAGAGATAAGAGATGGCAGTTACGCCTCAATTGAACAGGAAGTAAAGGCAAACAAGAAAAAAGTAGCAGACAAAAAACATGAGCTGGAGGGAGTACAGCAGCTATTAAATGCAGTAGAAGAAAAATGGTTTAGAGACGAGATAAACAAGGATACCTACGAAAGATGGTATTCAACCTACAGTGACCATATATTGACCATTACAGCAGCAATAGAAAGACTTAGCCCAAATCAAGGGAAGGCCTTCGAGATTTTAGACCGTAATCTGGATTTATTGGGTGATGTCAAACATGTCTACACGAGGTCAGATACTCTGCAAAAGCGTGAGTTTGTAAAGATGGTGTTCAATGGTAACTTATACTACCAAGAGGGTATATATCGAACACCTACAATTTTAGATATATTTTCTCATAATGCCAGTAAAATGGAGGAAAAGGGATGTCTTATATACAAAAAAAAGAGGGAAAACCTTTCGGTAATCCCTCAAAGTGGGCGATGAGGGGTTCGAACCCCCGACCCCCTCGGTGTAAACGAGGTGCTCTGAACCAGCTGAGCTAATCGCCCTAAACAATTTAGTTACTTTCGTTTCCGTTATTGCGTGTGCAAATATACGCCACTTTTCTAGATTTGCAAGTAAAAAATAAAAAAATTATAAAATTTCTGCCACTACAAATGTACTTCCGCCAATGTATATAAAATCAGATTTTGTGGCATTTTCAATTGCTTTCTGGTAAGCTTCTGAAACAGAATTGTATACCTCGCCTTTTAAACCAAAGCTAGTGGCTTTTTCTTTTAGAATCTGAACTTCCAGACCTCGAGGAATATTAGGTTTACAGAAATAATAATTTGCTTTTTTAGGGAATAAAGGCAAAATCTCCTCTAAATCTTTGTCATTTACAACTCCTAAAACAATATGTAAAGTGTCAAAATCTTCTTTTTGGATTTGATCCAAAACAATTTCTAGTCCGTTTTTATTGTGTGCAGTATCGCAAATGACTTTTGGGGATTCTCTTAATTGCTGCCATCTTCCCTGCAAACCGGTATTTTTCACCACATTTAATAAGCCTGCTTTAATATTTTCAGGTGTGATTTTAAATTCGTTCTGTTTGTTTAAAACTTTGACAGTTTGTAAAACAGTTTTTTTATTATGAATTTGATAATCGCCAATTAAGTCAGAAGGATAAGATGCTGAAATTAAATCAGCGGCAAAATAGATTTCCGAATCGCATTCTTTGGCTTTGGCCAAAAAAACAGGCTTGGTTTCAGGAGTGTATTCGCCAATAATTACGGGAATATTGGGTTTGATAATTCCTGCTTTTTCAAAAGCGATAGCATCAAGTGTATTGCCTAAAAATTGTGTGTGATCCATTCCTATATTGGTAATAACCGAAATTAATGGCGTGATGATGTTGGTCGCATCTAATCTTCCGCCCATTCCCACTTCAATAACGGCAATGTCTACTTTTTCTTTTGCAAAATAATCGAAGGCAAGTCCAACGGTCATTTCGAAAAAACTCATATCATTGGATTCAAAAAATTTTTTGTGTTCATTGATGAAATCAGTAACAAATTTCTCGGAAATATCTTTTCCATTAATTTTGGTGCGTTCACGAAAATCCTTTAAATGTGGTGAAGTATACAATCCAACTTTATAGCCCGCTTCTTGAAGTATGGATGCCAACATGTGCGAAGTGGATCCTTTTCCGTTGGTTCCAGCCACATGAATGCACTTTAATTTCTCCTGTGGATTTTTAAGATGTGTTAGGAGTAAATGAGTATTGGTTAAATCTTTTTTGTACGCCGATGCGCCCTGAAGTTGGTACATTGGGAGTTGATTAAACATCCAATTTGTGGTTTCCTGATAGTTCATGAGGTCTTTAAATAATAAAAACTCAAAGATACTTGAGTTTTTATTATTTAGCATCTGGATTAATCGCTTATTTTAAAGTTAACGGTGATAAAGCCAACTTGAGTTTCGGGTGCATTTGGATCTGCTTGCCATTTGTATTTTCGGGCTGTAGCCAAAGCGGGTTCTACAAGGCAAGGATTAGTGTTTGTTGTACCTTTAGTGTATTTGGCAGCAATTACGTTCCCGTTTCTATTTACCGTAATCTGAACGACTACAGTGCCAAATTCGTTGCACTTTTGTACTTCTTTTCCTCTTGAGCTTATGCTTCTGCCATTTAATCCCCAGCCACTTCCATTACCGCTTCCACTTCCGGAACCATAATAAGTGTTGGCGTAAGGATTGCCGTTTGGACTTCCTTTGTCCCCAGCTGTGTTGTCATTGCCTTGGCCACCTTGAGCTTTTCCGTCTGATTTCGGGCCGTTTAGTATGCTTGACAATGCGTCAGAAGTACTTTGTGAAGGTTTTGGATTTTCTATAGGCTTCGGTTTTACAATTTCTTTGGCGGTTTCCTTATTAGGTTGGATTTTCTTGGTTTCTTTTATAACCACTGCCTCTTCAATATCTTGTGATAAAACCTCGTCATTGCTTGAAGCAGTTTCTTGTGCTGCAGTCGCTTTAGGTGCTGATTGTATGGCTTCTGTAGGTTGTATGTCTCCTGCTCCAAATTCGGTAGTTCCAAAATTGATGGCTATTCCATTTTCAGGAGGAGGATCTAGAGAAGTCAATCCTAAATAAAAGAACAAAACAAATAGAATCACAAAAATTATTGATGTGATTGCAAATGATTTTTTTTCTTCTTCTGTTTCTATGTATTTCATTTAGAATAAATCTTTAAAAGCACTAAAATTATTTAGGTCTTACTGCTAAAACTACTTTGATTTGGTTTCGATTTGCGATATCTAAAACACTCACAGCTTTCTCAATTGGGACACCTTCTTCGGCTCTCAAAACAATAGCTTTTTCTTTGTCTGCAGTAAAAAGGGATAGCAATTTAGATTCCAATTCAGTTTCTAAAACCGGTTCTTTATCAATAAAAAACTCTAATTTTTTATTGATGCTTACAGAGATGTTTTTGTTACTGTCTGTTTTTCCTTTTGCCTTTGGTAGCACCAAGTCTAATGCATTGGTGGTTACCATCGTTGACGTCAACATAAAGAATATCAGCAATAGGAATACAATATCTGTCATAGACGACATGTTGAATTCTGCACTAACTTTATTTCTTCCTCTTAAATTCATGATTATGCTGGATCGTTTAATAAGTCTAAGAAGTCCACTGCATTGGCTTCCATTTGATGAACTATCTTGTCTGTCTTTACTACAAGGTGATTGTATCCTACGTACGCAATAATACCAACAACCAGGCCAACAACTGTGGTTGTCATTGCAGTATAAATTCCTTCTGAAAGAGCGCCTACTTCGATTTGACCTCCTGAGCTAGCCATTTTATGGAATGCTTGAATCATCCCAACAACCGTTCCAAGAAAACCAGTCATAGGTCCCGCTCCTGAAATAGTTGCCAGCATACTTACATTTTTCTCCAGTTTGTAAATTTCTAGTTTTCCAGCATTTTCAATAGCCGTATTGATATCGTCAAGTGGTTTTCCTATTCGAGAAATTCCTTTCTCAATTAGTCGTGCTACAGGTGATTTATAGTGTGCACAAATAATTTTAGCGTTATCAATGCGTCCGTTCTTGATGTTGTCTTTAATTTGCCCCATGAAGTTCGTATCTACTTTTGAAGCTGCATTGATGGCCATTAAGCGTTCAAAATAGAGGTATAAAGCAATAAAAAACATTAGAAATAAGGAGATCATTATGATCTGACCTGCTAATCCTCCGCTAGTTAATAGTTCAATAATTGATAAAGTTTTTTCAACAGGGACTGTATCGACTAAACTTTCTTGTGCAACGGATAAGGTATCCGCTTGTAACAATAGACTCATAGAAATTTTATTTGGTATGAAAACGCTAATATATTATAAAAATTGCTAATTACTTTGATTAAAATAGTCAACGGGATGGTTTTGTTTGGGGTGTTTAGTATAAACCATTTAAAAAGTCAGTTTAATGCATTTGTTAGGAACATGATGCATCAAACTGACTTTTAATTATAAAATTGTAAAATGAAATTGTTTTTACAATTAAGTAATTCTTATGTTAACTGCTTCAATGCGATTTCAAAAGCAGTGGCGCTAATATTTGTTTTACTTGGATTTAAAGCATGTGCTTTTTCAATTGCTTTTTTGATAATTTCCGAAGTGTCTAGGAAGATTGCTTCATCGGTCATTTGTACTTTCTTTTCCATGAAATAAGCAAAAACTCTTGCCATACCACAATTAGAAATAAAGTCAGGAATTAAACTTACTTTGTGGTCAACATTTTCCATAATTGGACCAAAAAAGATTTCTTTATCAGCAAAAGGAACATTTGCACCACAAGAAATTACTTCCAGACCATTAGCAATCAAACTGTCAATTTGAGATTGAGTTACCAGTCTTGAAGCGGCACATGGAGTGAATATTTCAGCGCCAATAGTCCATATTTTTTGATTTATTTCTTCAAAAGGAATCATTTTTTCAGCAACCAGTTTATTCCCGTCTTTGGCAAGAAATAAAGCTCTTATTTCTTCGAAAGAAAATCCTTCTTCGTTGATCAGTCCACCATCTCTGTCAATGATTCCAATTACTTTTGCTCCCATTTCGGCTAAATAAAAAGCAGCAGCAGAACCTACATTTCCAAAACCTTGTACGATGGCTTTCTTTCCTTTTACATCACCACCATAAATCGTGTAATAATTACGAACGGCTTCGGCAACGCCATAACCGGTAATCATATCAGCAACCGTATATTTTCTAGAAACATCTGGTGAGAATTTTGGATTTTCTATCACTTTCACCACACCTTGACGCAATTGTCCAATTCTGTTGATTTTATCTGCTTCGGTTGGTTTAAAGTGACCGTTGAAAACGCCTTCTTGCGGATGCCAAACACCACACTCTTCCGTCATAGGAATTACTTCGTGAATTTCATCTACATTCAAATCGCCACCTGTTCCGTAATAACTTTTCAATAATGGAGAAACGGCTTTATACCAACGTTGTAAAACGCCTTTTTTTCTTGGATCATTTGGGTCAAAATTAATTCCAGATTTAGCACCGCCTATAGCAGGTCCAGAAACTGAAAACTTCACTTCCATGGTTTTTGCCAAAGACAAAACTTCATTCATATCCAACCCTTTTCTCATACGAGTTCCACCACCAGCAGCACCACCACGTAGCGAATTGATGACTGTCCATCCTTCAGCTTCCGTTTCCGCATCTTTCCAATGGAAAACTATCTCAGGTTCTTTATTTTCGAATTTCTTTAATAAATCTTTCATTTTTTGCGATATGTTTAATTTTGGCAAATATAAAAAATAGAATAATGTGAATTATGTATTTTTAATTTTATTTTGAAGGGTTTGAAATTTAAATAAAGGGGAATTAGTACACGGAACGGTCTAAAATAAAAGCGGTTAAAACACCAAAACAATAGGCAATTAAATCACTAAATAGAAACCCATGCCCCAAAATGTAATGTCCTGGAACTGTTTTCCGAACTGCGATAATCCAATCTGATTGATACAGTTGTGAAAATTCAATTGCAAAACAAATAGCAATAGCAATCCACACAATTTTTAGTTTAGACGTTTTTAAAAGTAGGAATCGGATCATGAAGTATATCATTGTGGCATATAAAACGTCTCCAATACACAATGGGATAAAAGTAAATGTTCTAGAAAATAGTCCTAGCAAAATAATTATTGAAATTGTTATCAGGTGATTGACTCGATGGTTTTTCATGCTCTAAAAATGACACCGGAACTATGGTCTTTTTTTGCTCCTGTTACGCTACTTAGAACATTGATTTCCCCTCGTAATTTTAAAACACCAAGTAACGCAAAAATCAAAGCCTCTTTGAATTCTAAAATTTTAGCTGTTGGAATTATTAGTTTCATTTTTGGTAAATGGAATTGAATTCTCTCAAGAAGAAAATCATTGTATGCACCGCCTCCAGTTATAAAAAGACTGCCATTTTTATTTGGCAAAGCCAAAGCAATTTGCATAGCCACATGCTCCGTGAAAGTACGTAATTTGTCCTCAACAGGAATAGAATAGCTGTTGATAATAGGTAAGATAGTTTCTTTTACAAATTCGAAACCCAAGGATTTAGGGTGTTTTTTTTGGTAAAAATTCAAAGCATTTAATTCATTCAATAAATGTTTATTGCAAATTCCAGTTCTGGAAATACTGCCTTCGTCATCATAATCCAGCCCTAATTGATTCGCATAAAAATTCAAAACGGTATTTACAGGCGAAATATCAAATGCGATTCTTTGTTTATTTTGTTCATAGGAAACATTTGAAAAACCACCTAAATTCATGCAATAATCATATTCAGGAAATAGTATTTGATCGCCGATAGGAACCAGAGGAGCGCCTTGGCCTCCAAGTTGCACATCTTGAACTCTAAAATCGCAAATTACAGTTTGGTGGATCAAAGATGCAATCTGGGGTAAATTACCTATTTGAAGTGTAATTCCGTTTTGCGGTTGATGTACTATAGTATGACCATGAGAACAAACGGCATCAAGATTCGTGATGTACTTTTTTTTGATGAAATTACTAATAATATCAGCCAGTAGCGAGGTGTAATCTTGATTCAGTGTTTCGAGAGCTGCCGAAGAGAAAGATACTGCAATTTTTAATTTGTTTAACCAATCGGTTGTATAGGGAACAGTTTCAGAGTCTACTATTTCAAATCCCCAATTATTATTTTCCACAGTAAAGACAATGTGTGCCAAATCGACTCCGTCCAGCGAAGTTCCAGACATGACTCCTACTATACTATATTTTTCTTTAAACATTGGCTAAATTTACGAAAACGTTTGAAATCTGATATTAAATAATTACTTTTGTCCACAAATTTAAGAACATTTAATTTATAATAAAAATATGGATTTTAATCTAACCGAAGAGCATTTAATGATTCAACAAGCTGCTAAAGATTTTGCTATCGCAGAATTATTGCCTGGCGTTATTGAACGAGATGAACATTCAAAATTTCCAACCGAGCAGGTGAAAATGATGGCTGATTTAGGTTTTATGGGAATGATGGTGGATCCTAAATACGGAGGGTCGGGTTTAGATAGCATCTCTTATGTTTTGGCAATGACAGAAATTGCGAAAGTTGACGCATCCGCTGCTGTGATTATGTCCGTTAATAATTCGCTAGTTTGTGCTGGTATAGAGAAATATTGCAATGAAGAACAAAAAATAAAATATTTAGTTCCTTTGGCAAAAGGAGAGGTAATCGGTGCTTTCTGTTTATCAGAGCCTGAGGCAGGAAGTGATGCAACTTCACAAAAAACAACCGCAATAGACAAAGGAGATCATTATTTGTTAAATGGTACAAAAAACTGGATTACTAACGGTTCAACTGCGTCAACATATTTAGTAATTGCTCAAACGGATATTGAAAAAGGTCATAAAGGAATCAATGCTTTTATCGTTGAAAAAGGTTGGGCTGGATTTGATATTGGACCAAAAGAAAGAAAAATGGGAATTCGTGGAAGCGACACCCATTCTTTAATGTTTACTGATGTAAAAGTTCCTAAAGAAAATAGAATTGGTGAAGATGGATTTGGATTTGCTTTTGCAATGAATGTTTTAAATGGTGGAAGAATAGGGATTGCATCTCAAGCTTTAGGGATTGCAACTGGAGCCTACGAAATTGCCTTAAAATATTCTCATGGGAGAAAAGCATTTGGAAAAGAAATTTTCAATCATCAAGCGATTGCTTTTAAATTGGCTGATATGTATGTGAAAGTCACTGCTGCAAGATTATTAGTGATGAAAGCAGCTTGTGAAAAAGATGAAGGTAAGGATATCGCACATTCTGGTGCGATGGCAAAATTATATGCGTCAGAAATAGCTTTAGAAGTGGCAAATGAAGCAGTTCAGATTCATGGCGGGAATGGTTATGTTGCTGAATATCATGTAGAACGTATGATGCGGGATTCTAAAATCACACAAATTTATGAAGGAACTTCTGAAATACAACGAATTGTAATCTCAAGAGGATTGGTATAGTAAGAAACAAATTATAATTATTAAAAACCCTTTTCAATTTCGGTTGAGAAGGGTTTTGTTCATTAAATCAAGTTTTAAATATTGGGATTAGTAGTAAATTAAAAAATAGCTTTGCTTTGAGTAATGGTACGATTGTCTAAGAAGAGCGGTTTTAATCGACTTTAAACTTTAAAAGTAAATCATGTGATGAGCCTTTTTGGTATTCGTCAAAAGTTTAAAAATTGGATATCGTAGGAGTACTAATGTTGCTTTGTAGATTTTTGGGATTTGGCTTTTAGTACTTAAAGTAGCATGGTGAGAAACTAAAATGATTACGGATTTAGTATTGGTGCTATTTTCTTTCTCTTAATTTTAGCGTATTCGTTTTTTGCTAGCGCTAATCAGCCAATAGAACAACAAGGCATTGTAGAAAAATATGCGACGTATTCTCCTTTTTTAATTGGTATTTTTTTGAGCGCTATTAATTTTCTTCAAGTACCATTTTGGACCGAATGGAATCTCTATTTGATGAATGGGAATTATATTTCAATTGTAAATAAAGACAAAGTGTATTATATTGCGGGAACTTTGGTAGGTACATTTATGGGGATGCTCGGTTTAATTTTGATTTTAAACACTTTAGCTCAAAACACAAGTAGCTTTTCTACATATGTAATCCCAGTTGTAATTCCGTTGTTTTTTGTGGTTTTGGCTGTTGTTCAAATGGTTAAAGTTTATAGAAAATAGTATAAAAATAAAACGGAATCATAAAAGTTTAATACTAATTCACAGCTGTCTTTATTAATCCTAACTCTTTTCAATTATGAAAAAACTTTTTCTTTTACTCCCATTTCTTTTCTTGTGTTGCAAACCTTCTTCTGTAGTTGTAAAGGATGCCGCAAATAGTGTTCCATCGCATATTGCGTATACGGTGCAGCAAGAGGATGTTGCTAAAACGTTACAATATTTAGCTTCAGATGAATTAGAAGGAAGGGAAACTGGACAAGCAGGGATGGTAAAAGCTGCGGATTATTTAGAGCAGTTTCTTAAAGATAATGAGGTAAAGCCCTATTTCAAATCATATCGGGATACACTTTCTACTTTCAAGGGTACTGCGTTTAATATAGTTGGTTATATTGAAGGTACTGATGCTGTTCTAAAAAATGAATTTATAATTCTAAGCGCGCATTATGATCATATTGGAATAGATAAGAAAGGGGTGAATGGGGATTTTATTAATAATGGTGCCAATGATGATGCCTCAGGAACAACCGCAGTTGCCGAAATGGCAAAGTATTTCAGTAGTGCCAAAAATAACAAACGTAGCATTCTTTTTGTGTTTTTTGCAGGAGAAGAAAAGGGATTATTAGGTTCTAAACATTTAGCCAAGAAATTGAAAGCACAGGATTTTAAACTCTATGCGCAGTTCAATATTGAAATGATTGGTGTCCCAATGAAAAGAGATTATTTAGCTTATATTACGGGTTTTGATAAGTCGAATATGGCTGGGAAAATAAATGAATATACTGGAAAAAACACGATTGGTTTTCTTCCAAAGGAAGCCGAATTTCAACTCTTTTACAGATCGGATAATTTCTCTTTTTATGATGTTTTCAAAGTTCCTTGCCAATCGGTTAGTACTTTCGATTTTGAGAATTTTGAATTCTATCATCATGTTTCAGATGATTTTAAAGCAATGGACATTCCACACATGACATCCTTTATACAAGAATTATTGCCTGCTGTAGCACAAATGGCAAACACACCTACTCAAGAAATAATAATGCTTAAATAAGATAAGAAACGGATTGCTTCATGTCATAAGCCAAAATATAATAGTCATTAGTGTTGAATTGAAAATCGCCTATAATAGTCCATTTTAGCTTTTCGGTATGCGCTTTGGTGGAGGGGATATTGATTTTGTTAATGAAGGTCAAACTCAAAGGATATTTTTGCGACAGGTTTATTCTCATTAACTCAAAAAGGGATGTTATTAATCCCTTTCCACGGTAGTCCTTATGAATGCTAACGGGTCCATATTGGAAACTATTGGTGGTAGTGATCTTAAAATCTAAAAAAGTTAGTTTGGGAAAAAGGGAATTCATATAGTTAAAAATGGGCCATTGATTGAAGAATTCCCAACTACCGGCAAAAATATACCCAATGATTTTGTTGTTGTCTTTTGCTAGGAACAATTCTTCTTTTTGGATTACTTCGGTAAGCTGTAGTACTGTAAATGGCGTGGTAACAAATCCAAAAGCTTTTTCTTCTTCGGATAAATTAGTGACAAGGTATAAATCTTGTAGTGCCAAAACGCCTTCAATATCACTTATTTTTGCAATTTCGAATGTGATAATTTGTCTCATTTTCTGCTAATTCGATGGTTAGGATTCTGAATCAAAAATAAGGAATTTTATAATAAAATTTTAATTTCATTGCCGTAACAATCTTGGCGTAAAGCATTACTTTTTTGTTGTTTTTGTTTATTTTTGTTTCATGAAAAATATTATTATCACAGGAACAAGTAGGGGAATAGGATTTGAATTGGCCTTGCAATTTGCAGCTGCCGGTCATCAGGTGCTTGCTATTTCTAGAAAAATTCCTCAAGCTTTATTAGGCAACGAAAACATCACTTGTCTTTCGGTAGATTTATCAAATGAATCTGAATTAGATAAAGTAAATGAGTTTCTTTCCAAGTCTTGGAAACAAGTCGATGCTGTCA
This sequence comes from Flavobacterium sandaracinum, assembly GCF_004349135.1. Classification (GTDB taxonomy): domain Bacteria; phylum Bacteroidota; class Bacteroidia; order Flavobacteriales; family Flavobacteriaceae; genus Flavobacterium; species Flavobacterium sandaracinum. The sequence goes on from NZ_SMFN01000029.1 coordinate 25,758, forward strand.
TTCATAACGCAGGAAGTCTATTGTTGAAACCTTTTCTAGAAACAACGCAAGAGGATTTCGAAAATATTTATAAAGTCAATGTTTTTGGAGTTGCTAATTTGACTCGTGTTTGTTTGCCGTACCTACAAAAAGGAAGCCATGTGGTAACGATTAGTTCTATGGGCGGAATTCAGGGAAGTTTGAAGTTTGCTGGATTGGCGGCTTATAGTTCGAGTAAAGGAGCCGTGATTACATTATCAGAATTACTGGCAGAAGAATACAAAGATCGTGGAATTTCATTCAACGTTTTAGCGTTAGGATCAGTGCAAACTGAAATGTTAGCTGAAGCTTTTCCAGGCTATCAAGCGCCTATATCAGCAAGTGAAATGGCCAATTATATTTATGATTTTACGTTGAACGGTAATAAATATTTCAATGGAAAAGTGTTGCAAGTTTCTTCAACTAATCCGTAACTCCTATTTGTTTTGAGCGAAACCTTAGCCAGATACATTCCCGAGCATGCGGTAAAACCCGTTTTCGAACTTATTGTTGCCCATCAAGTGCATCTTAAGATTGTCAACGAGCGCCAGACGCGTCATGGAGATTATCGAAAAGGATTGAATGGAAAGCATGAAATTACGGTAAACTCAAACCTGAATAAATACAAGTTTTTGATCACCTTGATTCATGAGATTTCGCATTTGGTGGCCTTTGAGAAATTCGGGCGAAACATTAAGCCGCATGGAAATGAATGGAAATATTCTTTTCAGCGGTTGATGATTCCTTATATTCGGCCAGAAATTTTCCCGAATCATTTGTTGCCTTTATTAGCGAGACATTTCAAAAACCCAACTGCTAGCAGCGATACAGATGCTACTTTGGCTTTGGCACTGAAACAATTTGATCAGCAAAATGATAAAAATTATGTTTTTGAAATTCCTTATGGAAGTGTTTTCCGTATCCAAAACGGAAAGATTTTCAAGAAAATAGCCGTTAGAACGAAGCGTTTCGAATGCCTTGAAATGAGTTCTGGGAAAACGTATTTATTCAATCCTAATGCTGAGGTCGAGTTGTTGAAATCAAGTTAGCCTTTTACTCTTTCACATACGCTCCCATACTTTTTTGAATAAACAAAGATTATAATCACTTGATTAGTAATTGCTTTTTCATGCATGCAAATGTGAAACTTGTATTTTCATGTAAATTTTATCTTATATTTACTGTATGGTCTCAACTTTACAAACACAGTTTCATTATGAAACACACAATCTTATCATTTTTATCCGTTTTTTTATTAAATGGATGCGACAACGAAGCACAGTTTAACCCGCAATTACCGGCCATAACCCAAATAGGAGCTAATACTTTTGGGGCTATTATTAACGGACAAATTATGGTACCCCGAAACAGTCAAGGTTATATACCGCCTGGAAGCACACATTATGCTGTGAATTACTTAACATCAAATGATTGGGAACAAATACAAGCGGGTGATGCAAAAACAAATAGAGGATATATTTATATATATATAGAAAATAATGAGAAACAATATCCTTTAAAAGTTAATAGCTACATAGTTGGTAATAGTAACGGAGCTAGAGAACATGAATTAAGCGAAAATACACTAATCACTGCAATTATTTATGATTCAAAAGGAGTTCAAAAAAAATACTTATCCGTCGCTGATACTGGAAGCATCAATATTACCCGAAGTGATATTGATATTATTTCTGGAACATTTTCGTGTAAACTTAAATCTGAAGAAAACCCTAACAACATTATAGAAATTAAAGAAGGTCGCTTTGATTTTACTAAAAACACCATTAATTCCACAAACTTTAATTAAAACTGTAAGATAGAAATGATTTTATACAATGATAAAAAATTATCAAAAATTTTTATCAAACTAAATCATTGTTCTCCCTACAACAAGGGGAAGAATTTTTATTACCAAACATAAATTTGTAAAAACAAATAAACAATCAGAAAATTGAAAAAAACACTACTTTTAATTGCGGGATTGTATTTTACAAATCTACACGCACAGTTGCCCACAGTACAACAATATCAAGCCCAACAAACCAGTGATTGGCAAACGGCACTTTCAACACTCAAAACCGATAGTCAATAGACTACCGATTTAGAAATGCTGTACGACAAAGTAACCCCTTTTGCAGGTTTGTATGCTTATAATGAAACGGATAACAATGCTTCTAGCTCCCCACATTTTAAACAAGCTTTGTCAGAACTATATAGAGCCTCTGATAAATTAAAATTTGAATCATCAGAAATCTTATAAAACAGACTTAAAGCACATTATGAATTACAAAGAACTGCTCGAACACAACCTTATTATTCAACCATAGTAAAAGTAGGGATTATTAACACTGCAATAAGCTACTTAAATTACAACGAAGAATTCCCGAATGATGGCGGTGTAAAACTGATTAATGGGGTTTATGTTCCTGCAAACAATTTACCCCCTTTTATACAAAAGCAAGTAACGATTGTATCTCCGCTTGAGGAGTTAATACTTACCCCCGACAATAATGTTACCTACCAGTTCAATACCAGTGAAATCTATCAGTGGGGCGACAAACAAATAACTACTATGACAGCCGATTTTGGAGATGGCGTAACCAAAACCCTAATGCAAAACCAACAATGGATGCAAAATACCATTACCATTAATTATCCCACAGTAAATGAAAATAAGTTGCTTAAATTTAACATAACCTATACCGACGGTTCTACACTTACTACCTATGCTGGTATAGGAATAGGGAGCGATGCCTCGGTAAATAGTTTGACAGCCCGTGGCACTTCGGGCCTAATGCGTCATAACTCCACAATTGATGACAGTAATGGAGCAATAGGGCAACTGGAATACCGCATTTTTTATGGCGACCAAAACTCCAACAATGTACTTAAAAAACCTTTCATCATTGTAGATGGTTTTGACCCTGGAGATATAAGAAGAATTCTAGAAGATGATTGTGCCACTGACCCTAACTGCATAAAAGCCAATAAAGATTGGGGGACAAAAACCTATGAGTCAGTATCTTTTTTGATGAAATATAATAATCAAGATAAAGATTTAAAAGCATAACTAACTGCCTTAAACTACGATGTTATTATTGTTAATTTTCCAACTTACACCAACAATCTAGGACACGTAATTGATGGAGGGGCGGATGATATTTTTAGAAATGGTAGAACAGTAGCCTCGTTTTTACAAAAAATAAATCAAGAGATTAAAAATAATGGAAGTACGGAAAAGTTAGTTGTTATTGGTCCAAGTATGGGCGGTCAAATTACACGTTATGCTCTGGCTTATATGGAGAAAAAACAGCAAGAAACCAATAATGTTATTTGGAACCACAACACCCGCCTATGGGTAAGCATGGATAGCCCACATCAAGGGGCAAGCATACCACTTGCTACACAAGGGGATTTGTATTTTTTAGGGGAACTATTGGGCAAAAACGAAGCCAAAAGTAAATACAGAGATGTAATCAATTCTAAAGCAGCGCGACAAATGTTGTTAACTATTGCAGGAGCAGGGAGTAATTTTTACAACACTGACCACGATATTTATAACCAAGAATTAATCGCAAGCGGAGTTGCTAACAGTAATGGGTATCCTGTACAAAATGGAATTCGTAAAATTGCGATTGCAAATGGTTCAATGAGTGGAGCAAAAAGTGTTAATCCTTCGGAAAAGTTTTATGAAATAGTAGCTTTGGCTAAATTGCGTTCTGTCTTAACATTTGGTATACGATTTGCGAAAGTTCCTGTATTTCGTATCAACAACTGGTTTATGCCAGATAAAAATGCTACATCTATGTTACTTCAAAATTACTCGAAAAAACCAGAGGCGGCTATTTCTTGGAATATTACAAACAATTTAGGGATGGGAAGTTTAGATGCTGTTCCTGGGGGGAGCTTTAATGCTGCCAATGATTTAAAAACGGAAGTTTACAATACACTAAAAGGAACTAATGCTTTGAGTTTTCCGATTTTCATTCCTCTTTTGTGGTCAGGAGAAAGGCTAGAAGTTGAACAAAGAATTCCTAATAATATTGATATAACGATAGCTCCTCAAGCTTTCATCCCTACCCACTCTGCATTAGATACTAATGGTTTTTCTGACTGGTATCAGCCAATTGATAAAAATTTAGTTTGCACTAATCAAACACCATTTGACAGTTTTTATGGTGAAAACACCAATATGGGGCACATCACTTTTACAGATAAAATGGTTGATTGGTTGCTAAAAGAATTAGGAGACAGTACTCATCCCCCGATACCCCAACACCCATCATTCCCCGTTCAGAGCATTGCACTAACGGGAGCTTCAATGATTTGCCTAGATGTAAATTCAATTTATCAATTTACAGACATCTGCAAAGTGCCAAGTGCTGTAACTTGGTCTGTATCACCAAACATTCAAATCGTCAGTTCAAATAGTTATGGTCTGACTATTAAAGGATTTTCGAGCGGTGATGGAACGATTACAGCAATTTTTCAGAATGGTTTGACTGTAACAAAAACTATATGGGTAGGAGTTCCACAATTTAACGAGTTTACATTTGGTAGCTTGGGTTCAACACAAAGTCTATGTATAGCTTCTGCTAATGATTATTCCTACTCTATTCCTGAATTAAATTCAACTGACGAAATAATTTCCAATTTTAGCGGTTTAACATCAACAGAAATATTAGTTGCTACAAACTGGGAATGGCAAAAATTGAATGGCCTAATCATATTAAACGGTACAAAAAACAGTCGCAATGTATGTACTATAGGTGCGGGACAAACTAGTGTAAGTGTAAGAGCAAAAAATGCCTGTGGTTGGAGCAATTGGGTTGAATTACCATTTGAAATTACTGAATTACCATTATCTTGGAGACAAAGCCAATCCATCTTTACAATATATCCCAATCCATCAACTGATTTTGTAAACATCAAATTAAGAGATCAAAATCTTAAACCCAAAACTAATTCTTGAATTATAGCAGAACTGTATGATTTGATGGGGCATAAAAAGGCAAAGGTTGAAATCAAGAATAATATTGCAACAATTAGTGTGCGCGGTTTACCAAAAGGAATTTATGTTCTGAATATAAATATCGATGGTCAGATAGAAGGACATCAAGTGATAGTTGAATAAACCTTTATAAACTCATTCTAATAATAGCGGTCTTGGGGCAATCCTAATTACCGCTATTTTTTTTATATATCATATACTTGATTGATTTGTCGTTTTTGTAAATCAATAATGAAGTTACAATAAAAAAGTAGTTTAAAGTAGGATAGCATTGCACGTATTGTTTTACTCTTTCAAATACGCTTCCCGTACTTTTTTGAATAAATTAGAAGAATAAACAAAATCAACAACCGATTGATTATCTGTTTTAAAGATTTCTTCTTTAGTTCCTTCCCAAGCTTTTAAACCGTCTTTAAGGAATAAGATTCGCTCTCCAATTTCCATCACGGAGTTCATGTCGTGAGTATTTATGACTGTTGTGATGTTGTACTCTTCTGTGATTTCTTTGATCAAATTATCAATCAAAATTGCTGTATTGGGATCTAAACCAGAGTTAGGTTCATCGCAAAATAAGTATTTAGGTTTGTTTACGATGGCACGAGCAATAGCAACACGTTTTTGCATCCCTCCAGAAATTTGAGAAGGTAATTTTCCATGTGCGTCTGTTAATGCTACTCTTTCTAGCACAAAATCAACACGTTCTTTTATTTTAGCTTTGTTGTCTTTGGTAAACATTCGTAATGGGAATCCAACATTTTCAGCTACAGTCATGGAGTCAAACAGAGCACTTCCTTGAAATACCATTCCAATTTCCGTTCTAAGCTCTCTCTTTTCATTAGGATCTAACTCGGAATAAATTCGTCCATCAAAACATATTTGGCCTGATTCAGGTGTGTGAATACCCAAAAGACTTTTTAATAAAACTGTTTTTCCAGAGCCACTTTGTCCAATAATTAAATTGGTTTTTCCAGTTTCAAAAACGGTCGAAATGCCTTTAAGAATTTTGTTTCCGTTAAATGATTTTTCTATATTTTTAATTTCTATCATGAGCCTAGTAACAGTTGTGTTAATATGTAATTAAAAAGTATAATGGAAACGGATGTCCAAACAAAGGAAACGGTGCTCGCTTTCCCTACTTCAAGTGCGCCTCCTTTCATGTAATAGCCGTGAAATGAAGGTATGGTTGCTAATAACATCGCAAAAATTAATGTCTTTATGAAGGCATAAACAATATGAAACGGAATAAAGTCCATTTGAGTTCCATTTATAAATTCAGCGCTTGAGATAAAGCCGCCATAAACACCCGCCATCCATCCACCGAGAACGCCTAGAAACATGGCGATTCCAATAAGAAATGGATATAACAATAAGGCTATTATTTTTGGGAATACAAGATAATTTAAGGAATTTACCCCCATTACTTCTAGGGCATCAATTTGTTCCGTAACCCTCATCGTTCCGATGCTTGAAGTAATAAAGGAACCCATTTTTCCAGCCATAATAACGGAAATAAAAGTGGGAGCAAACTCTAGTATTACGGATTGACGTGTTGCAAAGCCAATAAGGTATTTAGGAATCAAAGGATTCGTCAAATTTAATGCAGTTTGAATGGCAACAACTCCTCCTACGAAGAAAGAAATGAAGGCAACAATACCGAGTGAACCGATAATTAAGTCATCAATTTCTTTAAAAATAAGATTTTTCATTACAGACCATTTGGTTTGTTTATTGAAAATTTCTTTTAGCATTAAGAAGTATCTTCCTATTTGCGTTATATAGCGAATGAGCATCATAAGTTTTGCGAATATGGGCTAAATTACAAAAAATGTTAGGAGTTATCTCTTTTGGTTCAGCTGTTTTTTGATTTTGTTGGCTAAATAAGCTTTTGTTTCATTTTCTTCAAACGGTATTTTCGGATGAATTTTGCTTGTTCACTTGTTACTAATAAAGGCGTTTGGGCCGCTTTAGCTTTCCAGAAACCTTTGATGTAATCTATAAAAAGCAGCGGTTTTTTCTTCATTATCGCCAGTTTTGCCGAAGCTATGGAAGTGATTAAAAAACCGTAGCCTAAAGTGTAAAATGCTTCTCCTTGTTTGTATCGGGCTGTTTTGTTGTAGTTTGCTCCGGTTGGTTTTAGATGTTTTACAATTAATGAAGCATCCGTAACGACTTTCCATCCGTAAAATTTCGAGAGTAATTCATCGACGGTATCCCAACCCATTGCTGGCTTCAAATTGCCTATTTGTAGAAAACATTCTTTTCTGTAGGCTTTGAAGGCACCTCTAATGTGGTCTTTATCAGTTAGATTTTCTAGAATCCAAGAGCCATTTTTCTCGATATACGCAAATCCACCAACCATTCCTATGGTGGCATCTTTTTCGAAAGTATTTAAAATAGTTTCAAAATAATTGTTGGGTAGAATCAAATCGGCATCTAGCTTTACAATGACATCGTAATTTTCGTCCAATGTTTCAAAGCCTTTTTGAAAAGCCTGAATGACTTTGCTTCCTGGCAAATGTATCGCTTCAGAACTCTTATTAACTAAAGTAATGAACGGATTTTCTTTAGCGAAAGAAGTTACAATTTGGGCCGTTTTATCTGTTGAATTGTCATTGACAACAACTACTTTTTTAGGTAAAACGCTTTGCGAAATCAAAGAATTTAACGTTAAAGCAATAAAATCTTCTTCGTTATGCGCCGGAATGACAATGTAGTAATTCATTATTTTATTTTTTCGGCATAAACGATATAATATCTCGGTGTGAATTTTCGAAGTAATGGTCGAATTCCGAGTTTCTTTACCGGATTGGTCCACTTTTCTCGGTCTATTATTTTCCAACCGGTTTTTTCCAAAAGCCAATCGAGTTGCCAATCTTCAAATTCATGGTAATGTCTGTCCCATAAATCTGTTTTGCTTCTATAGGCTGGGGAAAACCAAAGACGCATGGGAATGGATATAAATAGTTTCTCGGATTTTATTTCTTTTAAAATAGTGAAAGGATTTAAAAGGTGTTCAAAGATCTCGAAAGCAGTTACCACAGTCGTTTTTTCAGATTGAAATACCGATTGATCTAGGTCTAAATCTTCACCAGTTGTGTTTTTAACATTGAAACCTTCTTCCTTCATGATTTTAGAGAAAGGGTTTTCAACACCTAAATCTAAAATGGTCTCTGAATTTGACACGTGTTTTTTTAGAAATTCTAAAGTATGTTTGAATCTTTTATTGGGAAACGTTTTCTCGTACATGTTTATTTATTTTGCGCAATCCTCAAGCCTCGGGAATGAAGCCACAAATATAGTAATAAAAGTGTTTTTTGGTATTGTTTTTTAGCCCTGATGGAAATGAAAATCCCGGAGCGGCAAAAGGTAGTTTTTCAGGGTGCAAAAAGCGACTAAAAGAAGCTTTCTTGCACCCTAGAAAAACAAGTTTTGTAGTGAGGAATTGTAATGTACAGCAGGAATAGCTCCTAATGCAATTTAATATCTATAAATAAATGCGTTGATGTTCATTCCTGCTCCAACAGAGGCAAAAATCATAACATCCCCTTTGTGTATTTCTTGATTCTGGATTTCGCCGCGAATTAGCAAATCAAAAAGAGTAGGGACGGTGGCCACACTGCTATTTCCCAGTTCATGAATGCTCATGGGCATAATGTCTTTAGGAACTGCTTTGTCGTAAAGTTTATAAAAACGATGGATTATGGCTTCGTCCATTTTTTCATTGGCTTGGTGAATGAGAATTTTTTTAACATCGTCAATACCTAATCCGCTTTTGTCTAAACAGCTTTTCATGGCTGCTGGAACATTATTAAGAGCGAATTCATATATTTTGCGCCCGTACATTTTTATATAGCGAGTGTCTGGGTCCAAATCAACATTGTAGGACTTGCCAAAAAACAAATAGCCAGCTTCGTCATTTGCATAGGTAGCACTTTCATAGGCGAGTAATCCCGTTTCATCATCTGAAGCCTCAATAATAGAAGCACCTGCACCATCAGAATAGATCATGGAGTCTCTATCATGAGCATCAACTACTCTGGATAACGTTTCTGAACCTATGACTAAACAGCGCTTTGCCATTCCGGATTTGATGAATGCATTGGCTTGAAGTACGCCTTCAATCCAGCCTGGGCATCCAAAAAGAATGTCATACGCGACACATTTTGGATTTTTTATTTGTAATTTATGTTTGACACGGGTAGCCAAACTTGGAAGCATGTCGGATTGGGTTGTGCCGTATTTTACATCGCCAAAGTTATGAGCGAAAATAATGTAATCGATTGTTTCTGGATCAATTCCAGCATTTTCAATTGCTTTTTGAGAAGCTAAAAAAGCTAGGTCGGAGGAGTTTAAATGATCTTCAGCATAACGCCTGTGTTCAATTCCTGTTATGCCTTTAAATTTATTGATTACTATTTCATTTGGATAGCCAAAAGCTGTTCCATCCTCGTTTAAAAAAACATGTTCGCTAAAATCTATATTGCTTACTTTTTTCTCAGGAATATAACTTCCTATTCCAGCTATTTTTATTTTCATTGCGTAAATTTTCCAAATTTTAGGCTAATTTAATCATTAAAAAATAATTACAATCATAAAATTTACTATGCGTGCATATAATTACGAAATAATAACTTATTGGCAAAATTTTTGATTATTTTATTGCGAAATTGATGTTTTGATGTGATATTTATTTCTTAAATCTTTTAAGTGAAAAAAAGTAATTTTTTTAAATTTTGAATTAAAAGAATTTTGAATTCATTTTTATTTTTGAATCCAAAAAAAATGTCCCGATTTACACTGCCCCCAAAAAGTTAGACACTATTTGGGGGCATTTTTATGGAAAGAAAAGTCAAGTATGAATACACATTTAAGCTTGAATGTGTAGAATTAGTTATCAAACAGCACAATTCCTGTGTATCTGTAGCTAATAAAAAGATGGTTCATAGATCCAGTATTAAGAAATGGGTTAGATTATACAATTATTATGGTGAAGATGGATTAATACCAAGGAAGAACCGTAGTTATAGTGATGCATTTAAATTCAATGTTTTACAATCAATTCAGAAAGATTCTTTGTCATTATTGGATAG
>NZ_SMFN01000003.1 GCF_004349135.1 Flavobacterium sandaracinum
AACTATCCAATAATGACAAAGAATCTTTCTGAATTGATTGTAAAACATTGAATTTAAATGCATCACTATAACTACGGTTCTTCCTTGGTATTAATCCATCTTCACCATAATAATTGTATAATCTAACCCATTTCTTAATACTGGATCTATGAACCATCTTTTTATTAGCTACAGATACACAGGAATTGTGCTGTTTGATAACTAATTCTACACATTCAAGCTTAAATGTGTATTCATACTTGACTTTTCTTTCCATAAAAATGCCCCCAAATAGTGTCTAACTTTTTGGGGGCAGTGTAGAGAATGGTTTTTTTTATGATTGTAATTTTAGCATTAAATAAAAATACTGAAAATATAATAAATTATTGCTGCCAATATTGCTGAAATTGGAATAGTTAAAACCCAAGCCCATAATAAGCTTACAGTCATTCCCCATCGTACAGCTGAAACTCTTTTTGTAAGTCCAACACCAATGATAGATCCAGTAATAGTATGTGTTGTACTTACAGGAACTTTAAAATGTTCCGTAAAATATAATGTCAATGCTCCTGCAGTTTCCGCGGCAACACCTTCAAATGACGTTACTTTTGTAATTTTAGAACCCATTGTTTTTACAATTTTCCAACCACCACTCAAAGTACCTGCAGCAATTGCAGAATAACATGCTAGCGGAATCCAATCTGGCATTTTGAAAGCTCCATTTTCATCAGGAAGAACCACATCCAACCAATCCGGTAAACTTTCCTGAGCGATACCACTAGTTTGAATATAAACTGTAACAGCTGCAGCTATAATACCCATTACTTTTTGGGAGTCATTTCCACCATGCCCTAAACTAAAAGCAGCTGATGATAATAATTGCATTTTCTTTAACCAATATGTAGACTGATGTAAATTTAAACTACTAAAAATCAAGCAAAAAGAACTTATAGACAATACAATAAATGCAACTAAAAACCACTTAATATTGTGTGATTCAAAAACAACACTCCAAAAAGGAGAGTCGAAACGCGGTTTCTTGATTTCATCAAAATATATCATTTGACTTTCCACAAACCAAATAGTCAACAGCATTAATCCAACTGTAAATAATTTAGGATAAATACTTCTTTTTGAAGCATTAAGAAGCCAAATAGAGATTAAATAAGACATTAAAGCACCAATTAAAGGAGCCAAAACAATGAAAGCAATGATGATTAAAACTCCAGAGGGGAATCCTCCATTTTTTCCTGCAGTATACCAGTTTACAGTATCATACCAATATGCCGTATGAATTTCTGTTCCTTCAATTACTGCATATCCAAAAAAACCATGGACTGCAATAGCGTGTGCAATGGCAGCTCCTGCGAATCCTCCAATAAGAGTATGTGAGGAGCTCGATGGAATCCCTTGCCACCAAGTGAACAAATTCCAAATAATTGCAGCTATAACTCCAGCAAGGATTACAACTAAATCAATTTCTAAAGTATTGGCGGTTTTTGCAACCGTATCCGCCACTCCAAAACCAAAAACCCAATAAGCTAAAAAGTTAAAAAAAGCTGCCCAGACAACTGCTTGAAACGGACTTAATACTTTTGTGGCAACAACCGTAGCAATAGCATTGGCAGCGTCATGAAAACCATTGATGTAATCAAAGATCAGAGCCAATACTATAATAACTATAAGTAGAGTAAATTCCATAAATTATAATTTCAGAATAAAACGGATTGAATTAAGAATGTTTTACAGAAATAGATTCTAGAACACCTGCTACGCTCTTACACTTATCAGTTGCTGTTTCTAAAACTGACAAAACTTCTTTGTACTTGATAATATTTTTAGCATCCGTTTCATTTTCGAATAAATCAAGAACCGCTTTATCATAAACATTATCTGATTTATTTTCTAACTTATTGATTTTCACACAAGCATCAGTAATATTCTTCATTTTTTTTAAATCTCTCAATTCTCTTACTGCCACATCAATATTTTGACAAGCCTCAAGATTAATTTCTGTCAATTTTCTGATAGATTTTGTGATTTTATCCACTTGATACAATCGCATTCTACTCGCTGCACCATGAAGATTTCCCGCTACGTTGTCTATTGAAGTTATTAATGAATGTATATCTTCCCTATCAAATGGAGTAATAAAATTTCTACTCAACTCTAGGTTTGTTTGACGAGTTATATCCTCTCCTTTTTGCTCTAAAACATCGATTTTCTGAAAAAGAACTTCACGTTCTTTCAAAGGAAGGTTTACAGCTTCGTGCAAATTCGTAGCTATTTCTATTAAATTACTTGATGCTTGTTCAAAAAGCGGAAAGAACTTTTTGTCTTTAGGAACCAAAAATTGGAAAAAATTATTTATATTCATTTCATTAAAATTTAGTCCGGCAAAATTACTTCATTATTCACCGCTAATGTTAAGCTAACATTAACAAATCGTTTTCCATTTGAAAAGTATTTAAAAAAGAAACCGTCTTTTCAATATCATAGTGCAAAATTCGGTCTTCTTTTATTAAAGGTATTTCTTCACGATAGGCATTTAAAAACATTTCTACAAAATCACTAGACTTTAAGGGTCTCCTGTATTCAATTGCTTGCGAAGCATTCATTAGTTCGATTGCTAAGATTCGTTCCAGATTATCCAAAACACGCAATGCTTTCGTAGCAGCATTGGCACCCATACTGACATGATCTTCCTGCCCGTTACTAGAAACAATACTGTCTACACTTGCGGGAGTTGCCAGTTGCTTATTTTGGCTGGCAATACTGGCAGCAGTGTATTGTGGGATCATCAACCCAGAATTCAGACCGGGATTATCAACTAAAAAAGCAGGAAGATTTCTAGTTCCTGAAATCAATTGATAGGTTCTTCGTTCTGAAATACTTCCTAACTCCGCTAAAGCAATTGCCATAAAATCTAAGGCTAAAGCCAAAGGTTGTCCGTGAAAATTACCTCCAGAAATGATTTGGTCACTTTCAATAAAAATATTAGGATTATCCGTCACCGAATTAATTTCAGTCTTAAACACTTTTTTTACGTATTCAAAAGCATCTTTTGAAGCTCCGTGCACTTGTGGCATGCATCTAAAAGAATACGGGTCTTGAACGTGCATTTTTGCTTGTTCAATAATTTCACTTCCTTCTAAAAATCCTTTTATACGGTTTGCGGTTACAATTTGTCCTTTATGCGGGCGAATAAAATGGATTAATTCATTAAATGGCTCCATGCGCCCGTCAAAACCTTCTAGTGATATTGTACCAATCAAATCAGCCAAATATGAAAATTTACTAACTTTCATCAAAATATGCACTCCGTAGGCACTCATAAATTGTGTTCCGTTCAACAAAGCCAGTCCTTCTTTTGACTGCAAAACAATCGGTTGCCAATCAAATTGTTTCAAAACTTCATTGGAATGCACTTTTTTTCCTTCGAAATATACTTCTCCCTCGCCTATTAAAGGTAATGATAAATGTGCTAAAGGTGCTAAATCTCCAGAAGCACCCAGTGAACCTTGTGTGTATATTACAGGAAGAATGTCATTATTATAAAAGGCAATCAAACGTTCGACCGTTTGCAATTGAATTCCAGAATGTCCATAACTCAGCGATTGAATTTTAAGCAACAACATCAATTTTACAATTTCAGTTGGTACTTCCTCACCCGTTCCGCAAGAGTGTGATTTTACTAAATTCTCTTGCAATTTCGACAAATTTTCGTTGGATATTTTTACATTACAGAGCGACCCAAAACCGGTGTTAATACCGTAAATAGGATCAGAATGCGAAGCCATTTTTTTGTCTAAATAGTCCCTGCATTTTTGAATATTTATTTTTGCTTCATCAGATAAAGCCAAAGCTTTGTGATACGAAACAATATCGTTTAGTGTTTCAAGGCTAAGTAACTCATTGCTAATAAAATGTGTATTTTCCATTTTGATCCTGTTTAAAAGGTAAAATTGAATAAATCTTTATAAATACACAACATTTGTTGACAATAATTTAAATTTAATAGTTAAACAAAACCAAAAATTAGATTTCATGCAAATACTCTTATATGTATTCAAAACAGTAATTTCAATTGCAAACTTTCACGTTCTTTACTAAAAAACAAAAGCAGTGCAGCAACTAATCAACTGATTTTGCTCATTTTGAATTCAATTAGCAGTGAAGTACATCCTTTTCCATTCAATAAAAAAGCTAGTTTCCAACTAATAGAATTTGAAAAATTTGCTAATTTATACGAATAGCTTCATCAAGGACATCATAAATCAAACAATATTTCATTATCCTCAAATAGCTTGTGCTATTTTAAAATATTCGCAAAAACACATTTAAATACGCTGTTTTTTATAAAAAACTGTACTTTTGGTACATCAAAATGGTAAACAATAAAGCTACATATCACTCTTCGATACTAACTCAAATCTGGGTTGGCACTTCTATTACGTTTACTACAACAACTACAACTACCCCTTTGGGGTAAATTTTTAACATATAATCCTATTTATTATTATTTTTTTCGGAAGAAAGAAAGTACTTGGATATATAATAAACATTACATTTTCAAAAAAAACAACACACACCATTAAATCGCCCACAACTATTAAAAGCGATTTATCAATACATTAAAAATAACTTGATATGAAAGTATTAAAATTTGGCGGAACTTCGGTTGCCAATGCACAAAATATAAAACTGGTTTTAAACATCGTTAGTGACAAAGCCAAAGAAGAAAAATTAATTGTTGTGGTTTCTGCTTTCAGCAAAATCACGGATTTTCTACAACTTGCTTCGCAGAAAGCAGCCGCCGGAGATGAAAGTTTCAAAGATATTCTTGCCGACATAGAGAAAAAACATTTAGACGCTTTAAAAGAACTTATTCCTGTAAGTGAACAAAGCAGTCTTTTGAGTCACATCAAAAGAATCATCAATCACCTGGAAACCTTACTGGACGGATGTTACCTTTTGGGTGAATTATCACCACGAACTTCAGATACGATTTTGAGTTTTGGCGAATTGCTGTCTTCTTATATAATTGCAGAAGCTTTAAAACAGAACCTAAAAAACAGCAGTTATAAAGACAGCCGCGAACTAATAAAAACCAATAACCATTTTGGGAAAGCAGTTGTTAATTTTGATGTTTCCAATGAATTAATTGTCGATTTTTTTGCTTCCAATGAAAATCAGGTGGTAGTGATGCCGGGGTTTATAGCTGCTTCGCTTGACGGAATCAATACTACTTTAGGTCGCGGAGGATCGGATTATACAGCCGCTATTCTTGCAGGCGCTCTTGATGCAAATGACTTAGAGATTTGGACTGACGTTAATGGAATGTTTACTGCCAATCCAAAAATTGTAAAACAAGCACAGCCTATCGCCTACATCTCCTATCAGGAAGCCATGGAGTTGTCTCATTTTGGTGCCAAAGTTTTGTATCCGCCAACAATCCAGCCCGTATTGAGAAAGAATATTCCAATTCTGATTAAAAATACTTTTGAACCAGCAGCTGATGGAACGTATATTTCCAATCAGTTTTTTGCACAATCCAATCCCGTAAAAGGAATTACACATATTGATGCAATCACATTGATCACGCTTGAAGGCTCTGGAATGATTGGTGTTTCCGGCTCTTCCAAAAGGCTTTTTGAAGTATTATCCAATAAAAATATAAATGTAATTTTCATCACTCAAGCGTCATCAGAGCATTCTATTTGTATCGGAATTCTAAATTCGGATGCTGATGTGGCGGAAGAGGCTATCAACAAAGCGTTTGAGGTGGAAATTTCACAAAATAAAATAGAACCTTGTATTGTTGAGAAAAACCTTTGCATTATTGCTTTGGTAGGCGAAAATATGAAAAATCATCAAGGTTTGAGCGGAAGAATGTTTAGCACTTTAGGTAAAAATAATGTCAATATTCGAGCGATAGCACAAGGTGCTTCCGAAAGAAATATTTCGGCTGTAATCAACGAGAGAGATGTGAAAAAGGCATTGAATACACTGCACGAAAACTTTTTCGAAGAAAATACCAAACAGTTGAACCTATTTGTGATGGGCGTTGGAAATGTTGGAGAGAAATTCATCGAGCAAATTCACCAACAAAAGAAATTCCTAAAAGAAAATCTAAAAATAAACCTGCGTGTTATTGCATTATCCAATTCCCGAAAAATGTATTTTGATGAAGATGGAATCTCTCTCAAGGAATGGCAATTTTTATTAGAAACCGGAGAACCCGCGGATAAAGAACAGTTTATTTCTAATGTAAAACAACTCAATTTACGCAACAGTATTTTTGTGGATATTACTGCAAATGAAAGCGTATCCAAAACCTACGAACAGTTTTTAAAAAGAAATATTGCAGTAGTAACCTGCAACAAAATTGCTTGCGCCTCCGAGTATGATAATTACAAAAAACTAAAGAAATTATCGCAACAATTCAATGCTCCTTTCCTTTTTGAAACGAATGTGGGAGCGGGATTGCCAATTATTGATACCGTAAAAAATCTAGTTGCTTCGGGCGATAAAGTCAATAAAATTCAAGCCGTTTTATCAGGAAGTCTAAACTTTATCTTTAATAATTTCGACGAAAACAACACTTTTCATAATGTCGTTAAAGAAGCTGGCGTACAAGGATTTACAGAGCCAGATCCTAAAATAGATTTGAGTGGAATTGATGTAGCTAGAAAGATATTAATCTTGATTCGAGAAAGTGGATATAAAATGGAAATTGACGAAATCACAAACGAATCGTTTATGCCTACAGAATGTTTGGATACTACTTCAAATGAAGCGTTTTTCGAATCTTTGCAGACACATAGCGCTCATTTTGAAACTATTTATAAAGAAGCATTGAGCAAAGAATCTCGTTTGAAATACGTAGCGCAATTCGAAAACGGGAAGGCAAATGTTGGGTTGCGTTTTATTCCAAAAGATCATCCTTTTTACAATTTGGAAGGAAAAGACAATATCGTATTATTTTTTACAGACCGTTATGTAGACCAGCCGTTATTGATAAAGGGTGCGGGAGCCGGAGCTGCGGTTACCGCTTCAGGAATATTTGCTGATGTGATTAGAATTGGAAACGTATAAAAATAGTTTAAAGTTTTTTTTGTTTAAAGTTTCAAGTTCAAGAACTGGCTACAACTTTAAACTTTAAACCTGAAACAAAAAATCATGAATGAAATAAAAATATTTTGCCCTGCTACAATCGCTAATCTTTCCTGTGGATTTGATGTACTTGGACTGTGTTTAGAAACTGCTGGCGATGAAATGATTATTCGGAAATCAGATGAGAAAGGGGTTCGCATTACTAAAATTGTGGGTGCCGACTTGCCTTTGGAAACCGAAAAAAATGTAGCTGGAGTATCTGCTTTGGCAATGTTGGAAGCGGTAGAAACCGAATTTGGATTCGAAATAGAAATCTATAAAAACATCAAAGCTGGTAGCGGAATTGGAAGCAGTGCTGCAAGTTCAGCGGGAGCTGTTTTTGGAATCAACGAATTACTTGGACGACCATTCACACGAAAAGAATTGGTTTTATTTGCGATGCAAGGCGAAAAATTAGCCAGTGGAAATGCCCATGCTGATAACGTTGCTCCTGCCCTTTTGGGTGGTTTTACGTTAGTGAGAAGTTCAAATCCATTGGATATTATCAAAATAGAAAGCCCATCTGAATTGTATGCTACGGTGGTTCATCCTCAAATTGAGTTAAAAACATCTGATGCACGTTCGGTGTTAAAGCAAACCGTTTCCTTGAAAAGTGCCATCACGCAATGGGGAAATGTAGGTGGACTAATTGCTGGATTGTACACTAAAGATTATGACTTAATCGGGCGTTCGTTGCATGATGAAATCGTAGAACCGTTGCGCAGTGTTTTGATTCCCGGATTTGATTTAATCAAGCAAACGGCATTAGAAAACGGAGCTTTAGGTTCTGGAATTTCGGGTTCAGGTCCTTCTATTTTTGCTTTAAGCAAAGGAAAAGAAACCGCAGACAAAATTGCAAAAGCCATGAGCGCTGTTTATGACGAAATGAATTTACCTTATGAAATTCACGTTTCAAAAGTAAATGATGAAGGGATGAAAATAATAGCCACCTAAACTCCGAAAGCGGAATAAAAGGAATAAAATTATTGATTTAAAAATTACAACAACACATTCTGAATCCAGTTTCGTCTCCCTTTCCTTTGGTTAGGGTTATGGTAGGGATTCCACAATTACTATACAAATGAAATATTACAGTTTAAACCATAACGCACCCAAAGTTTCTTTCAAAGAAGCCGTAATACAAGGATTAGCAACTGATAAAGGGTTGTATTTTCCTGAAACAATTACTCCTATACCACAAGATTTTTTTGATAACATCGAGAATTTAAGCAACGAAGAAATTGCTTTTCATGCGATTCAACAATTTGTGGGCGATGAAATCCCTACAGCCATTCTCAAAGAAATTATTGACGAAACCTTGTGTTTTGATTTCCCTTTAGTAGCAGTTGAAAAAGGAATCTATTCTCTTGAACTATTTCATGGTCCGACTATGGCTTTTAAAGACGTGGGTGCGAGATTCATGTCTCGTTGTTTGGCCTACTTTAACAAAGATAAAAAAGACAGCAAAAATACTGTTCTCGTGGCAACTTCCGGAGATACAGGAGGAGCTGTTGCCAGTGGTTTTTTAGGCGTTGCAGGCGTCGAGGTGGTAATTTTGTATCCTTCAGGAAAAGTAAGCGACATTCAGGAAAAACAATTAACAACTTTAGGTCAAAATATAAAAGCGCTAGAAGTCGATGGCGTTTTTGATGATTGTCAGGATATGGTCAAAAAAGCGTTCTTGGACGAAAGTCTGAAACACAAAAACCTAACTTCGGCAAATTCGATTAATATCGCGCGTTGGTTGCCACAAATGTTTTATTTTTTCTTTGCTTACAAAGCTTTAAAAAAACAAAACAAGGAATTGGTTTTTTCTTGTCCAAGTGGAAATTTCGGGAATATTTGCGCTGGGATTATTGCTAAAAAATTGGGCTTACCTATTCAACATTTTGTGGCCTCGACTAATATAAATGATACAGTTCCAAGGTTTTTAGAAAACGGTGTTTACGATCCGAACCCTTCTACAGCTACGATTTCTAATGCGATGGACGTAGGAAATCCAAGTAACTTTATTCGCATTCAAGAAATGTATCAAAATGATTTAGAGCAATTTAAAAAAGATTTTTCGTCTTATACGTTTACTGATGAAGAAACCAAAATAGCCATGAAAACTATTTTCAAAATCGACGGCTATATAGCTGAACCGCACGGAGCCGTGGGCTACTTAGGGCTAAAGAAAGAAATGAAAAACTACCCCAATGCGATTGGAATTTTCTTAGAAACTGCTCATCCAATTAAATTTTTGGATGTGGTTGAACCTATTTTAAATGTAAAACTACCCATTCCTGCACAAATTGAAAGTGTGATGAATAAAGAAAAAGTCCGCACAAAAATTAGCACTTATGAGGATTTGAAAGCATTTTTAGAATCATAATGCAATCTTGATTCCCTATTATGAAACCACCTATACCTTTCACTCTGCCGATTTTTTTTTAAAATAATAAATTGATTTTAAGTTTCTCATCCCTTTAAATTTTGTTTTTAAAACACATTTTGGCTTATTAAATTTTTAGGCCAGGAATCTGCTGACAAATAAGAAATGTTATTTAGACCCGACAGCAGCGGCATCCTTTTGTGCCGACTTTTCAGCGCAAAAGATATAGCGCATGGCGGGAGAACTGGTCTTGAAAAACCGAAAAAATTGTACTCCTAATGCAACTGCTGAATGGTTGCCTATTTCTTTACTTTTTTTCTTTCAAAATAATGATGGTACAACTGCAGAAAATTAATTGAGATAAAACGATTTCAGCAAATAACTTTCGCGCCCATTTTACCTAAAAATGAACATGCTAAACCGCTATAAATTAAAAATTTAGAACAGATCCTAAATACTAAATTTACAAGAAAAATAAATTAAATAGACCTATTGATAAAGCCATTAATTTTATCTACTTTTGCAATCAAATTGAGCAATCCAATTTAGGTTTCAACCTGGTAATAAAAAGCTTAGTTTTCATAAAGCAAAATTGGCAGCTATTCAATACTGGTTTGCTCTTGTTAGAAACAAAAATCTTCGGATTTATGCATTACCTCAAGCATCACTACCGCACAAATTAGTTACCCTTATATTAACAAATTTTTAAAAAACACGAAGAAGTTTATGACAGATCAAAACATGAATGAAGTTAGTTTTGAAATTGAGGTATTAGATAAGCATAAAGAATATAGGAACCAGTATCAATCCAATGATTTTTACTGGGGAGTAGGCATCGAAAATGAATGTTATTTAGAATTTGATAATCAACGTATCGTTGACAAAAATTTCTTATTAACAAATGGCATACGTGAAAAATATAGCGTCAACCATTTTAAAAATTACAAAGAAAACGTATTCGAAAATTCGCTACTCAAAATATTAACAGACAGAGAGTATGCAATCCCTGTTTTAATGAACTCCCATTCGTTTACAAAAACAGATGTAAACAATCAACATAAAGTTTTAGATCCCATAGACAATGAGCCAAACCCAGAATACATTGGGGAAAGTATTTTTGAAATATTACAAAAACACAATAACTATTTCATTGACGAACATCAAAAAAAATTCATTTTTGATGGTGACACCATTGAATTTGTAACGCAGGATTTTTACAAAAAAGATATCGATACTGTCATTGCGGAACTAGCAAATATAAAGCAAGAATTTACAGTAAACTTGCAACAACTATTACTAAAAGAAAATATATTTTCGCAATTTGGCAACATAAAAATCTGCTCGGAAAATCATCCTTTTGCCATATTTGTTTCTAATAATGAAAATTATTCTGTTTTCAATAACATGACTTATCATTTTAATTTAACGATTCCAACAGAGTTAAATAAGGAAGGTGAAATTAAAGACAAAGTAGATTTTATCAAAAAACATCAGCGTACGATTCGGTTATTTCAATGGTTGAGTCCGTTGTTTATGATCAAATTTGGATCCTCTGACTTTCTATCCCATAACGACAGTAGCGTTAACTTAACCAAGGCATCACAACGTTGTGCTATGTCAAGGTACATAGGGATTGGAACGTATGACACTAATGTTATGAAAACTGGAAAAATAGTCCAAATGGATTTTGATGCGCATCCAATGCACGATAATCCGTTGTGGTGGGTGAATCGCTATTCTGAAATATCAGATTATGAGAAAATCGATAAAATTGGACTTGATGTAAATTTTCACAAACACAAAAATCACGGTATTGAGTTTCGAATATTTGATTATTTTAATGAAAAACACCTCAAGGAAGTTTTAAATTTTCTGATTTTCATTATGGATCATGCCATATTAAACGAAATCGAAAATCCGATTTGCGATTTAGAATGGAATAACTTTGTCTATGAATCTATTGTTCATGGAAAAGAAACGGCAGTCCCAGCAAACCTTATTTCTCTTTTAGAAAACATATTGTCTATAACTATAGAATCTAATGACCCTATTGCAATCTATAGTCAAATATATGCTAGTTTACATGATCGATATTATGAAAATGGTTTTTGTAGTTCCTTACTAATTACTAAAATTGCAGTAGCAGTGTAAAGGTTAATAGGAATTAAATATTACAAAAAAGACTTCTGTACCACTAGAGTACAGAAGTCTTTTTTATTTAAAATGCCTTTACTATTTAATCATGATAGTAAAAGATAGCAGATGAATATCCTTTTTCAGGATCTTTACTATCCCACCAATCCTTTCTAACTTCTGAAAAATAATTATAATTATCCATTCCCGCTTGAGATTGCAGCGGATAAATGACTTTGCCCTCTAACCGAAATGCCTTTTCAGTTTCAGTTTCTGGAACAACCACTACAACGTGCCCTGACTTATTTAATATGAATCGTTTAGCACAAATGACACCTACACCTCCATTAGCATTGACTTTCTTTTGCAGTGCATCAACATCACTGACTCTTTCCCAACCAAAAGTATTAGCCGATTGTAAAAACCAGTCATAAATATAATTAGAATAAAAAGGTCTTACTGTTTCTCCAAAAACTAAGGGCACTTCGTTTCCGTTTTCAAGCGCTTCTATTGCTGTATCTGTCCATCTTAGTCTGGGAATATAGACTTTGGCAAAAAAGCAATAATCAAAGGTGTAGATATTACAGTAGGTATCAGAATCATCTTTTTCATATCTAAAACTTTTTGAAACATTGAGTGTGTCTATTATTTTTCGAATGGAAGATAGCTTGGATGCAACACTAGTTAAGTCTCTGAAAGGAATAGCTGGATCACCAAGCGGCTTGTAGGTTTCTAATTTGTTGTCCAGACTTCCTTTAGAACCTGGTTCAAAATTAGGCACTTCGATATCTGCAATTTGATCCATAGTCTCATCAACATGTTCAATATCTTGCGAAAATACAAAACCTTCTTTATCAGTATTCAAAAGCTTTACTTTCCACCAATCTGAGGTCGTTTTCTCAATTAATTTAACAGTATGTCTAAAAGGGATTTGTGTTAAAATTTTAGAATTATCATTCGCCGACGGAAAATCCCTAAGATTTAATGACGAAGTTGCTACTCTATATTTCATATTAATCTAATTTATAATCTAAAAATAATTAAATCGCAAAATACTAAAAACAACTAAGAAAGCATCAATAGAAACTACTATTTTACCACATTTTTAATAAAAAATCCAATTGCAAAAATTACTGGCATATTTACCTCAGCCCTGTACAAGATTTTCCTTTTTTCTTCCAAGCCAAAATTGATGCTTTTTGGTACTTCTTTTTTTTCAATACATTTTCAAGAACCTCGCCGATTTAATTTCTATTAACAAGAAATTATTATGCTGTAATCTCGCCTGCTTTGTCAAAATGAACATTGTTATTAATCTTAGAAATTTTTATTTTACCATGCCCTATTTCTTCTTTGCTGTTTTACTAATTTATTGACTACTTACCATTTATTACTTTTAAGGAAAAAAAATGGTAGTTCTAAATTAAAATAAAAGTGAAATCGTTGCTAAATAACTTCTTATTTATGAAAGGAAACACATCACATGTTTTTATTGCCAATTAACTTTTCAAACTGTCTATTGTAGTATCAGAAATCACGGATTGATCCTGCAACAAAATGTCTTCCTGGGTTGCATATTCATCTTTTGCTTTTATCAGAAGCCACGAATTCTCTTTTTTAACTTTCAATTTCACTAATACGAATTCCCCTTTCAGTTTTTTGCCCTTTATGATAAATCGGAGATGGCCTTTTTGCAAACAGGCATTTAGATTCCCATAATTTTCATCATCAACTAGAATATAAGTTCCATTATCCCAAACTATAACGTTTCCCGCACCGTAATTACCTTCAGGAATGGTTCCTTCAAAATTACGATAAGCATAAGGATGATCTTCCACCTGGATAGCTAGTCTTTTATGGGCAGGATTCATAGATGGCCCTTTAGGTATTGCCCAACTTTTTAAGACTCCTTCACTTTCTAACCTAAAATCGTAATGCAAGTGAGATGCAGCATGTTTTTGAACAACAAAAATCATTTCCGCCACTGATTTTTTTATTTTACCTTCTGGCTCAGCGGTGGATGCAAAATTGCGCTTTTGATTGTATTCATGTAAAGTCATTGCACTAGGATTCTAGTTTGTTTAAAAATGCAAGATTAAATCTTATTCCCTGTATTCTCTTCTAAATCATTATGATTGTCGCCCCCAATACTGTAATGGTTATTTTCTTCATCCTCACTCCCTATTTTCTCTTGCTCATCATCTAATTCTGAACCGGGTATGTCCAAGTCGGCTCCAGTCTTATCATCTTCAAAATCTTTTTCATTAAAATCCGTAACATTATTAATTTCAACAGGTATTTTCTTTTTAGAAATATCCTCTGGATTAATATCGCTTTCCTTGTGAAATTTATTGTAAATATCTTCACTTGGTGGATACAAAAGGGAATCTGGCACTTTGTTTTTATCTAATTTTTCTGACTTAGCTGCATTTGACTCTGATTTATCATTTTGATTTTCCATTAGACTTTTTATTTAATTATTGATTACTAAGTTACTCATTTTTGTTCAAAAGTGTGTTTTATTTAACTCTAAAAGTAGCAATTCCTGCCAAAAACAAGAGACAAAACCCGCGCTAGATTTATTAAATTAACATTAATTCCAAAAAACAATGGGCGACCGAAGTAGTTGCCTATTCCTTTATCATTTCGAAAAAGAAAGACGCTACATTATTTTGAAACATTTGCTTTAATCTTCATTTAATGACTTATATCATATAATAAGCAGTATTAATTAGCGACCTTTAGATATATTAATTATTGATTTATAGCTAATTATATTTACTGTCGATTGACAACTAAATAAATTTTAATAGTGAACGAATTAAAAATTTAAAGCCTTACGATTAATTTAAAAATGATTTGGGACTATAACCTTTAATAAAAAATGAAAATGAAACAGACTAAAACAATTAAAGCACTTGTATATGATGGACCAGGTAAGATTGAGTTGAAAGAGGTGCCATTTCCTAAAATTGAAAAAAGCACTGATGCAGTGGTGAAAATACTTAAAACGACTATTTGTGGTACAGACTTAGGTATATTACACGGAAAAACTCCATCGGTGAAACCGGGAACTACATTAGGTCATGAGGGCGTTGGTGTAATAGAAGAAATTGGTACTTCTGTCCGGAATTTTAAAAAAGGAGACCATGTCATAATCTCCTGTATCACTTCAGATGGCAGTTGCGAATACTGTAAAAAACAAATGTACGCTCATTGTGAGGACGGCGGTTGGATTTTAGGGCATCTTATTAATGGCACACAGGCAGAATACGTTCGGATTCCACATGCGGATAACAGCCTCTATCTGATACCAGACGGATCTGATGAAGAAGCGCTGGTAATGCTGAGTGACATTTTACCTACAGGACATGAAATTGGTGTGATTAATGGCGGAGTAAAACCAGGAGACACCATTGCGATTGTAGGAGCCGGTCCTATAGGAATGTCAGCCTTACTTACGGCTCAGTTCTACTCTCCGGCAAAAATCTATATGATCGACATCGATGAAAATCGTTTGGAAATGGCCAAAAAATTTGGAGCTACGCATACCATTAATTCTACCAAAGAAGATGTCACAAAAAGAATTCAATCAGAAACAAAAGATGGTGTAGATGTAGCTATTGAAGCCGTTGGAGCGCCAGCTACCTTTGATATATGCCAAAAAATTGTTCGCCCCGGCGGACACATTGCCAATATAGGAGTGCATGGAAAGCCAGTAGAACTGCAAATTCAGGATCTCTGGATCCAAAACATCACGATAACAATGGGATTAGTAAACACCAATACTACTCCAATGCTTTTAAAAACAGTTTCCTCCGGTAAATTAGAACCTTCTAAACTGATAACTCATCATTTTAAATTGAAAGAGGTCCTAGAAGCGTATGAAGTATTTGGCAATGCAGGAAAAGAGAAAGCAATGAAAGTAATTATTGAGCCGTAAAAACGAGTAAGAATTTAAATTATTTTTTTTGTTATCATGCTCTGATGGGTAGCAATTATAAGATTTATTCTATCCCTAATGAATAAGTTAAAAGTAATGCAATCGAGAGGGATTCTCCATACTCCTTCTCCTTTGTGTTACTTTTTATTTTATAATTACAAAATAATAAAACCACTAAACCCTCAAAACTTAATGCTAATTTAACACCAAAAGTAATCGTTGTTAGCTAATTAATCGTAATATTGCAATATAAATATATAACGATGGGAGTAACTAAAACACAACATTTTACAGAGGAGCAAAACGAACTGGCTGTACTTGCAAAAGCATTAGGTCATCCTGCTCGTATTGCCATAATTGAACATCTTATAAAAGTTGACAGTTGCATCTGTGGAGACCTTGTAAACGAATTGCCTTTAGCACAACCTACTGTTTCGCAACATTTGAAGGAACTAAAAAATGCCGGGTTAATCAAAGGAAATTTCGAAGGGGCTTCAATTTGTTATTGCTTGAACGAAGAAGGGTTTGAAAAAATAAAAAGTTTTTTTTCCCTTATCAATACCTATTTAGAAAACAGGAAAGACCAATGTTGCTAATTTTTAAATTATAAAAAAAATGAAACTATCAGAAATTAAAAAAGAATTGAACGCGTTAGAAAACGTTGCTTTTATATTACCAAACGGAACGTATGTTCCAGAACATTTTCACGTAACGGAAGTAGGCTTAATTACCAGAAACTTCATTGATTGCGGTGGAAAAGTTCGAAAAGAGAACGTTGTGAATTTCCAGTTGTGGGATGCCAATGATTTTGATCACCGACTTAAACCAAAAAAATTATTGGATATCATTGAACTATCTGAAAAAATTTTAGGAATTGAAGATCATGAAGTTGAAGTGGAGTTTCAAGGAGAAACAATTGGTAAATACGACTTGGGTTTCAACGGAACGGACTTTACTTTAATCAACAAGCAAACCGCTTGTTTGGCTGAAGACCAATGTGGCATTCCTGCTGATAAACAAAAAGTAAAATTGTCTGCAATCCCAACTCAAACGAATAGCTGCACGCCAGGTGGAGGCTGTTGCTAATTCTTAAAACTATAAAATGAGCCCAATTAAAACCAACCTCTTTTCAGAAATTGAAGAAGTAATCCGTGCTTTTGATTACGAAAATATATCTTCAGAACGTAAGATTATTTTACAACCACTTCTTGATTTTATCCAAAATAAAGTTTCCAAAGAGCAAGAAATAAGGCTAAACTTTATTTGTACGCACAATTCCAGAAGAAGTCATTTGTCCCAAATTTGGGCGCAAACGGCCGCAGGGTATTTCAATATTAAAAATGTTTTTTGTTATTCCGGTGGTACAGAATCTACTGCATTATTCCCTATGATTGCCAGAACATTAAAGCAATCTGGATTTCGAATTAATACTATTTCTGAAGGAAATAACCCAATTTACACCATAAAATTTGGAAAAAACGAACCTCCAATTATTGGTTTTTCTAAAACCTATGACGATGATTTTAATCCAAAAAGTGAATTTGCAGCATTATTAACTTGCTCTCAAGCGGATGGCGGATGCCCTTTTATTGCTGGTGCAGAGGAAAGGATTCCCATTACATTTGAAGACCCGAAAGTTTTTGATAACACGCCACAACAACAGCAAAAATACAAAGAGCGCAGTTTACAAATTGCAACAGAAATGTGCTATGTATTCTCCCAAATAAAATTATAAAATGGCATTACATAAAAAAAGATTAAACTTTCTAGATAAGTACCTTACCCTTTGGATTTTCATAGCCATGATAATTGGCGTTTCCATTGGTTATTTTATTCCTTCAAGCGATGACTTTATCAATTCCTTCTCCAGCGGAACCACTAATATACCTTTAGCAATTGGACTAATTGTAATGATGTATCCACCATTGACCAAAATTGATTTCTCAAAAATTCCATTAATTCTTGACAAACCAAAATTATTGACAGCCTCTTTTTTAATTACGTGGATTGTAGGTCCTTTTTTAATGTTTTTATTAGCAACCTTCTTCTTGAAAGATTATCCTGAATATATGACAGGTTTAATTATAATAGGAATTGCTCCGTGCATAGCTATGGTAATTGTATGGAACGAATTAGCCGAAGGAAATAGAGAATTAACAGCCGGTTTAATTGGAATAAATAGTTTACTGCAAGTATTCTTTTTTAGTTTATATGCCTATTTCTATTTGGAAATCATGTTGCCATTATTTGGAATACAAGGTTTAGAATTGAACATTTCTATAGCTGAGATTGCGATAACGGTTGGAATTTATTTAGGAATTCCATTTGCATTAGCGATAATTAGTCGCTACACCATCAAGAAGTTCATTGGTGACAAATGGTTCAATCAAAAATTTATTCCTTTTGTATCGCCTATTACTTTGATTGCTCTACTTTTTACCATTGTAGTTATGTTTAGTTTAAAAGGGGAAATGATAGTTGATTTGCCCATGGATGTGTTTCGAATTGCGATTCCACTTGTCATTTTCTTTACCATTATGTTTTTCCTGATGTTCTTTGTTTCAAAAAAGATTGGAGCAAATTATAGAGATGCTGTAGCGCTCTCCTTTACTGCATCTGGAAACAATTTCGAATTAGCAATTGCAGTTTCCATAGGAGTTTTCGGAATCAATAGTGGCCAGGCATTTGCGGGTGTTATTGGACCTTTGGTAGAAGTTCCTGCATTGATAATTTTAGTGAATGTCTCATTTTGGTTGAAAAATAAATATTATTCAAAACCAGCACTAGTCACAAAAACAGAAAATACCTAATTGTATGAACAATTTATAATACTTAAAGTGTGTCCCAGATTCTCCTATTGGACGATATTAATAGTGAAGCATCTCTGACACGAAAAAACTAGAACAACATACAATTTAAACAGATTCAAACAAAATGAACAAAATTTTAGATGTCATAGTCGTTGGCGGCGGACAAAGTGGACTAGCTTGCGGGTACTATCTCCGACGCCATAAAGTGAACTTCCTTATCTTAGACAAAGAGGAAAAATGTGGTGGCGCTTGGCTTCATGCTTGGGATAGTCTAACCCTTTTTTCTCCTGCTGAACACAGTTCCTTACCGGGATGGCTCATGCCAAAATCTAAAAATCTATTTCCTCTAAAACAAGAAGTAATTGATTACTTATGCCAATACGAAAAGCGTTATGACTTGCCAATAGAGAGATCTGTAACTGTAGAAAGCGTACTTTTAGAAGATAAAATTTTCAAAATACAAACTAGTAAAGGAATCTATTTTTCCAAAGTTATTATTGCTGCAACAGGCACTTGGAGCAATCCTTTTATACCAAAAATAGCAGGAATAGATACCTTCAAAGGAATTCAGATCCATTCGGCACAGTACAAAAATTCAGAATCCTTTAAAAATTTAAAAGTCCTTGTTGTGGGCGAAGGCAATTCAGGCGCGCAAATCGTAGCCGAAGTTTCTAAAGTTACCAATGTTAAATGGTCTACTAGCAAACCACCTCAATATTTACCAGACGAAGTAGATGGTTTTTATCTTTTTAACGTAGCAACTGCCAAATACAATGCGGAAAAAGAAGGGAAACCATTTAATGCAGCCAATTATGATTTAGGGACTATTGTAATGGTACCGCCAGTTAAAGAAGCTCGATCTAGAGGTGTTCTCCTCTCTAGTGGTGGTATTAAAAGTATTTATAAAGAGGGCGTGATTTGGAATGACGGAACCAAAGAAGATTTTGATGCTATAATCTGGTGTACAGGTTTTGGTTATGCCACGTCTTTTCTTAAAAATAGTGTTTCAACAGACGATAGAGGCATTGTAAAAACAGAACAAAGCAAAGCAACAGAAGTTGATGGGGTATGGTTAGCAGGCTATGGAAGCTGGACTGGTTATGCCTCGGCAACACTTATTGGAATAAATAGAAATGCCAAACAAACTTGTAGCGAAATTTTAGCCTATTTGCACAAACAATAATATAATTTTCCTGATAAACGCGCTATTAACGGCACCATAAATTAAATTATTGCCTTTTAAAAATTTCTACTGCATCCGTCTTGAATTTATTTTTTAACCACGCAGTCAATTTCTTCTTTTCGATTGTGTCTAAATCATTTTTACTTTCATAAAGCACCACAGTAATCACTTTTCTATCTTCTTTATTCTCATTAAAAACATGATTTGCAATAGCAATATTGGCGATTTCAGGAAACAAAATTCTAGTTTCACTTAAAATGGCATTGTTATCAAATTTTAAAGATACGATTTGGCTTTGCAACTTAGCAATAATCAAATCTTTCTCGCTCATGGTTTTGTTATTAAAAGTAATTTCATTTAAAATATCCTGTTTCAAATCAGTTGTATCTTGAATAATATTTAAAACGGTATTATTTAACTCGTAGGTTTTTAGTTTTACGTTAAGTTCTTTTATTTCATCCTTATCGAGTCTTCTTCTTAAAAAAGCAATATCTATTTTTTTTGGATTTGACGTAAATTGCGTTTTTTTATACAATACAGTATATCCTTTATCTAGGAATTCTAATTTTAAAAATAATTCTACTTTTTGCTTGTATTTTTTTTCTTGAAACAGCTGGTAAGCAAAAAAGACACTCGGCACAATCAAAGCTAAAGTCAGGAATGAAATTAAATATTTCACTCTCTTCTCCGTTCTTAAATCAGTTTGTTTAACAATTGGATATTTTAAATATTTGACAATTATAAAGGTTGCAATGCAGATAAAAACGCAATTAATAGTATATAAATACATGGCACCGAAAAAGAATTTAAAATTCCCTAAAGCTAATCCATAACCTGCCGTACACAACGGTGGCATTAATGCAGTTGCAATAGCCACTCCAGGAATAGGATTTCCCTTCTCTACTCTTGTGATCGCTATCACTCCCACTAGTCCTCCAAAGAAAGCGATGAAAATATCGTAAATATTTGGTGATGTCCTAGCTAAAAGTTCGGATTGGGTGTCTTTGAAGGGACTTAAGAAAAAATAAATAGTAGATACGACTAAACTTACCACCGTAGCGATAAATAAATTTTTAAGCGATCTTTTGAGCAAATTAAAATCATAAATTCCCAAGCCAAAACCAGCACCTACAATAGGTCCCATCAAAGGCGAAATAAGCATTGCTCCAATAATAACGGCAGTTGAATTTACATTCAAACCTACTGAAGCAACTACAATGGCACAAGCTAAAATCCATAGATTCGAGCCTCTAAAAGAGATGTTTGATTTTACATTATCCAACACTTTCTTCTTGTTCTCTTCGCCGCTATGTAAGTCAATAAAATTTACTACTTTATTCATTTCCCTAGTTTATTTCTTAATTGAATAGCATCTCCAACTTCATCATTTTGCCTTTGCTGTTAACCGCCAAAGTAGCAAGATAACCATTTTTAAACTAATTGAAAACTTTCACTTTCAATCTTCTAATTGGCCACACAATTTAGCTGCTTCATTTATAGATTTGAAATAAGTGAAACCCATTCAATCTTAAAATTAGAAAAAACATTCAAGTAATCCAATCTCAATTTAAAGATGACAAAAAATAGTAACAAGGAAAAGCCATTCGTAAAGCATTCACAAATTTAATTTGATAAAGGTCTATTATTTCGATATCTGTTTTTTTATGTTAAAAAAATTAAATTATTGCTAATTAAACGATAAACAAACATTTTTAACACCTATAATACACCTTATTTAACATTTTATTTAGATATTTGAACAAACTAATCTTAAATAATCCAAAATGAGAATTAAATTCAAACATTTTTTGAGCGTCTTATTTGTGCTTTTTGTACAATTGATATTTGCTCAAGAAAGTACCCTAACTGGTAAAGTTACCGATATGGGTGGTCTTCCAGTTCCTGGAGCTAACATTATTGTAAAAGGAACAACCATTAGCGCGCAAACAAATTTTGATGGTGAGTTTACCATAAATGCGCAAAGAGGACAAATTTTAGTAGTGAGCTTTGTAGGGATGAAAACTATAGAAGTTACAGCTACTGCATCAATGCTGATAAAGCTCAGTGATGCTTCAAATCAACTAGAAACAGTCGTTGTAGTTGGGTATGGAACCCAAAGCAAAAAGAAATTGACGGATAATATTGCTCGTGTAACAGAAAAAGACATCCAACAAATTCCAGTATCCAATGTTCAAAATGCCTTAGTTGGTAAATTAGCAGGGGTACAAATAACGCAAACGAATGGTAAAGTAGATGGTGGAATAAACATTCGAGTACGTGGTGCCGCTAGTATTAGTGCAGGTACACAGCCACTGTATGTTTTAGATGGCATCCCTTTAGTGACTACTAATGAATCTAGTAATGGAGCACCAACCAATCCATTGCTTACATTAAGCCCGAACGAAATCGAATCTATTGATGTCCTTAAAGATGCATCATCAGCAGCCATTTATGGTGCTAGAGGAGCAAATGGTGTGGTTTTGATTACTACAAAAAGAGGTAAAGAAGGCAAAGGAACATTCTCCATAAACCTTTCTCAAGGAGTTAGCCAAGCTACTAATAAAAGAAAATGGCTGAATGCAGATCAGTACATTGAATTGTTTACTGAGGCATCTATCAATGGACTTGGTGATGCTGCTGAGGCTGAAGATACTTTTGAATTCTTAGCTCAAGGAACAGACTGGAGAAACCGAGAAGTAGATACAGACTGGCAGGATACTGCTTTTCAAGATGGATTTAATACCGATGCTGATTTTTCAGTATCTGGAGGAGATGCCAAGACAAGATATTTCTTTTCTGGAGCATACAACAATACCACTGGTATTATCAATAGTAATGCACTAGAAAGAATAACAGCGAGAAGCAATGTTTCTCACAAAATTTCCGACCGTTTTACGGCTGGTATGAATTTAAGTTTTTCAAGATCCCAAATCGACCGTGTGCAGGATGACAACTCTTTTACAACTCCTTTGCAAGCTGTGGCACAATCGCCGTTATCGCCAGCTCGCTTAGCAGACGGAACTGCTAATCCTAATACATTATATGCTAATTATTTGTTAGCTATTGATAATTCCTTTTGGAAAACACTAATGCGAAGAGTTACTGGAAAAGTATATGGAGAATATAAAATCCTTCCTTCTTTAAAAGTCAATTCTGATTTTTCTTATGACTTATTGTCACAAACTGAAGATGCTTGGTCAGGAAGAAATGCTCCTTTTATGGCAACTGATGGAGAAGTTTTTGCAACTTCTGTAAATAATGAAACTTATATCTACAGTAACTATTTAACATTTGATAAAACCTTTGGCGAAAAGCATGATATTAATGCAGTAGCTGGTATGGAATTTAATAAATTCAATCGAAGATTTCAAAGTGTTACTAGTATTTACTTTCCAAATGACTCCTTTCAAACCGTTGATGGTGGTGCAGAAGTAAATGCAGGATCTGGAAACGAAACGGATTATACCTTCGTTTCTCAATTTGGTAGACTTACGTATTCATTTGCTGATAAGTATATTTTTAAAGCCAGTATCCGTCGTGATGGTTCTTCCCGTTTTGGTAAAAACGAGAGATTTGGTACTTTCCCTGCATTTTCAGCTGGTTGGATTCTTTCAGAAGAGAGCTTCTTAAAAGATAATGCTACGCTGACTTTCTTAAAACTTAAAGGAAGCTGGGGAAAATTAGGAAATGCTGAGTTGGGTAATTTTGCTTCACGCCAATTGTTTGGATCAAATCCTTACAACCTGAAATCAGGACTTTCATTCGCTCAAGCTGGAAATGATAATCTTACTTGGGAAAAATCAACTCAAATTGATTTCGGTGTTGAATTTGGTTTATTGAATAAAATCAGTGTCGAAGCGGATTATTACAAGAAAAATACTGATGGATTATTGTTTAGTGTTCCGTTATCAATCAGTTCTGGAGCAACTTCAATCAACCAAAACATTGGTGAAGTACAAAGTAGTGGAGTGGAATTTACATTGAATACAAAGAATATTGACTCTGATAACCTTAAATGGAATACAAGTTTCAACATTACAACTAATGAATCCGAAGTATTATCTATGCCTAATAACAATAAGGATATCGTAGGAACCTTCACTATTAACCGCGTAGGAGAAAATATTTCATCTTTTTATCTAGTAGAATATGCCGGAGTAGATCCTGCTAATGGTGATGCTTTATTTGTTAAAAACACGCTTAATACGGATGGGTCTTTAGACAAATCAACCACCAATGATTACTCTGTAGCGAAAAGAGTTATAGCAGGAAATCCATTCCCTACTTTAATGGCTGGTTTAACCAATACGATCAACTATAAAGGGATTGATTTTTCTTTTACATTCCAAGGGGAATGGGGTGCTAGTATCTATAATTCTGCTGGTATTTATCAATCCGTTGCTGCAGATTATTTTGACAATCAAACAATTGATCAATTGGATCGCTGGCAAAATCCTGGAGATATTACCAATATCCCACAAGCTCGATTGTATGGTAGTAATGGAACTGGAGCGTCTACACGATTTTTAGATAAATCTGATTTTGTTCGTTTAAGAAACTTAACATTAGGTTACTCTTTATCTGGTAATGCTATAAAAGAACTTGGAATGACAAGCGTACGACTTTATGCAACAGGTGTTAACTTACTTACTTTTACAAACTATTCTGGTTATGATCCAGAAGCAAGAAGAGATGATGCTGGTATTGGAGAAGAGTTTTACTCAACACCACCTGCGAGAACAATTGCTTTGGGAGTCAACATTAATTTTTAAAAATGAAAAAAATGAAATCAAATAAATTAATCTTAATTATTCTTTTCGCTACTTTTTTTGCAAGTTGTGATAGTGAATTAGAAATTGATCCAAGACAAAATGAGGATGCAACAGTAACATTAAGTACTGAATCCGGCATTATGAATATCTTAACAGGCGCCTACGCTATAGCAGCAGATGGCGATGTTTATGGCGGTCGAATATTGACTTCAGCTGATTTATTAGCGCAGACTGGAATCACGGCAACAACCGACTTTAGATGGAGAGGAACTTTCGCGGAATGCAGACAAATGTATTCTAAAACAATGTTAGTAAATAATGGTTTTGTTCAGCAAATTTATACTAGAAATTACCAAATTATTAATGCTGCCAATATCGTAATCGAAAACATAGATAAAGTACAGGATCCTGCTAAACGAGCAACCATGGTAGCTGAAGCAACTTTTTTGAAATCGTTAGCTTATTTTGAACTAGTTCGTTTTTACGCAAAACCTTTTGAAGCAGGCCAAGCCAATAGTCAATTAGGTGTTGTCATCAGACCAAATGCCATCTATGATTTTACTATTGATTTAGCAAAAGAAAGAAGCACAGTAAGTGAAGTTTACGCGCTGATCATTTCAGGCTTAAACCTTGCTTTTAATGACCTTCCTGAAGATAATAGTTTTTATGCTGATAAATATGCTGCCAAAGCTCTTTTGGCTAGAGTATATTTACAGCAAGGAAATTACCCTGCTGCTAGAGATGCTGCTCATGAGGTAATTGAAAATAGTGGGCGCACGCTATCCACTAAATATGCCGATGCTTTCAACCATGATGTGAATCAAAGTGAGGATATTTTTGCAATTCAAATCACAAAACAAACGGGAGAAAATGAAGTAACTAATTTATATGCTTCTGAAAATAATGGAGGCCGTGGTGGTGATATCGAAATTAGAGCTACCTACTTGGCTAAATTTACAGACATTAATGACGAAAGACGCAATTTCAATTACATCAATCCGGACAACGGAAGACGATTGACTTCTAAATATACAAATCAGTTTGGTGATGTACAATTAATGCGTCTTGCTGAAATGTACTTAATAAGAGCTGAAGCAAATTTCAGAGAAGGTACGTTCCTGGGAAACACGCCATTGGCAGATATCAATTTACTTAGAACACGCGCAAACGCTGCAAACTTTTTGACCGTGAACTTAGCTTCTATATTAAGAGAACGCGAGTTGGAATTAGCAATGGAAGGTTTCGCAATACATGATTTAAAAAGAACAAAACGTTCTATTGATGTATTTGCCGATGGTTCCAAATTAATTCCTTACAATGACAATACTTTAGTATTTCCAATTCCTCTAAGAGAAATGGATACCAATAGTAAAATCACTCAAAATCCTGGTTACGGAAGTTAATAAGGTATAGGACCAAGCAGAGTAAAACACAATTCGTCTGGCCTATTTTCCAGAAATCATAAAAAATTAAAAGCCCGAAAATCTATTTAGATTTCGGGCTTTTATAGTTAACAGCTCTTAAAATTATTCGATTGGCACACTAAGTTCCGATGTAATAGCCTCTAATACTTCAAAAGCAGTTTCAGCCATTTTATTCCCTTTAGTATCCAATAGCGGATTTATTTCTACAAATTCGATACAAACTACCTTTTTAGTTTCAATAATTTGATTAATCATTGCAATGATTTCGTACTGATCAAATCCTTTAGGAACTGGTGTTCCTGTTCCATAGGAAATCATATCGCAATCCATAGAATCCACATCAAAAGAAATATATAAAACTTCACAATGAGCGACTTTGGTCAACGCCTCTGAAACACATTTTTGTAATCCTCTAAAGCGTACTTCGTCGACCTTATAATTTTTAATATGCAGTTTTTCAATTTGCTTATTCTCTTCTTCCTCGGTATCACGAACACCAAAATAGATTAGATTTTCAGCCAAAACTTTAGGTCCCTTGTACCCTATGTTTTTCATATCCTCCCAATGCTGCTGCGTCTCTGGAGCCACATCATTATTCTGGCAACTCAAATTATCATCAGCAAGAGCCGCAGACAAAGGCATTCCATGAATATTTCCTGATGGTGAAGTATAAGGCGAATGCAAATCAGCATGAGCATCAATCCAAAACACACCTATATTTTGCTCTGGATAGGCTGCTTTAATTCCGCTTAAAGTTCCTAATGCTGAGGAATGATCTCCTGATAAAACTATTGGAAAATAATTCCCTTCTAAGTTTTTCTTTACTGCATTACAAACTCTGGTGCATTGCTCTACAACATGCTCAATTCGTTTAGCAGAGGAGCTTCTATTTTTGTCGTATATGGATTCGTTGTGTGTCCTTACGTCTTCAAACTCAAATTGATTAAAATAATCACTATCCTGATTGATCGCTGCAATTTCGATGGCATCAATCCCTAAATCGGATCCTCGTGTACCTGCACCTATATCCGATCTATTTTTTATTAATTTTATCGTTTTTCCCATGATCTATAAATTATCTGAAATCGTTTAAGGCTTTTTCGATAATAGCCAAACATTCCTGTATCTGCGATTCAGTAATCACTAACGGTGGGGCAAATCGAATTTTATTTCCGTGAGTTGGCTTAGCTAATAGACCATAATCTCTAAATTTCATGCAAATATCCCAGGCTAAATCAGATTCCTCTCCACTATTAATCACAATAGCATTTAATAATCCTTTACCACGAACCAAGGTGATTATAGGATTTCTTGAAGCAATCTCGTTAAGCCCAGTTCTTAAGACTTCTCCTAAGTGAGCGGCATTTTGCGCCAAATTTTCTTCTTTTACCACTTCAAGTGCAGCAATAGCGACAGCGGCAGCAATAGGATTCCCTCCAAAAGTGGAACCGTGTTGCCCTGGTTTAATCACATTCATGATGTGATCATTAGCTAAAACTGCTGAAACCGGATAAACACCACCTGAAATCGCTTTTCCTAAAATAAGAATATCTGGTTTTACTTCTGGTTTTGCTTCACAACCATTTTTACAATCACAATTCCCACAAGTTGCTAATAACCTTCCAGTACGAGCAATTCCGGTTTGTACTTCATCTGCAATAAATAATACATTATGTTGTTCACAAAGCGCTTTTGCTTTAGCTAAGTATCCTTCGGTAGGAACATAAACACCCGCTTCTCCTTGAATTGGTTCTACTAAAAACCCTGCAATATTTTTGGTTGATTTTAAAACGTTTTCCAATGCTTCGACATCATCGTATGGAATTTTAATAAATCCAGCCGTGAATGGTCCAAAGCTTTTACGAGCAGTTTCATCATTTGAAAAAGAAATAATGGTTGTTGTTCTTCCATGAAAATTGTTTTCACACACAATAATTTGCGCTTGATTTTCAGGAATTCCTTTTACCTCATACGCCCATTTTCTACATAATTTTAAGGCCGTTTCCACTGCTTCTGCACCAGTGTTCATTGGCAATACTTTATCAAAATTAAAATATTTAGTTACATATTCTTCAAACGGTCCTAATTGATCATTATGAAAAGCACGGGAAGTCAATGTTAATGTTTGCGCCTGCTTTACCATAGCACCTACAATTTTTGGATGACAATGTCCTTGATTCACAGCAGAGTATGCTGATAAAAAATCATAATATTTTTTCCCGTCCACATCCCAAACATGAACCCCTTCCCCTCGCTCTAAAACTACAGGTAAAGGATGGTAATTATGAGCTCCATATTGATTCTCTTTTGCTATCAACGCTTCCGATTTTGAAGAAAGGTTTTGTTCTGTATGTGTCATGATGTTTTTATTTTAAAATAGTAATGCACAAAACTACTACTTTTTTTTAATTTAGCAATAAAAATAAATGTTTTGACTTTTAAAAACATATTATTTGAAAATATTTCTTTAATTTACATTAAAATAAGTCATTATTTCAAATAAGCAATTCGATTTACAACTATTTTCGAAATAAATAAAAATAAGTACATTTATACTTCTACAAAACCTTCATCATTAATAGTAACAATAACATGGATATATTAGACGAATTCGATATCAAAATCATCAAAGAACTAGAGAAAGATGGTAGAATGGCCTATTCAGCCATTGCGACTCATTTAAAAATATCAAACACCATGGTGCACCAACGCATCAATAGATTAACTGAACAAGGAATTATTACTGGTATAAAACCAGTAATCAATGAAAAAAAAGTAGGCTATGATTGGGGTTCGTTTACTGGAATCACATTAAATAAGGATCAGGATTCAAATCGAATTATTGAGGAATTGAAAAAGATTCCAGAAATAACAGAATGTTATTATATTACCGGCTCATTTACGCTTTATGTGAAAATCATTGCCAAAGATCACGAGCACATGCGCAGTGTGCTTTATGAAAAAATAGACACTATTCCTGGCATTGCCAAAACCGATTCCATAATTGAATTGGGTTGCGCTTTTAAAAGAAATGTATCGTTATAGCAAAGCATCTATTTAACTTTCGATTAAACCAATAAAATACTGATGAAAAAATATTTACATTCTGTTCTATCGCTTAAAGTTCGAATTAGCTTATTTACTTTTTTGTGTTGCTTCACCATTCAGGCACAAAATACAAAAGGGAAACTATTCATCATTGGAGGCGGACATCGATCAGATGCGCTTATGACGCAATTAATCAGCATTTCTGAGTTGAAGAAAAAAGATTATGTGGTTGTTTTGCCCATGTCAAGCGAAGAACCGGATAGTGCCTACATTTATTTTAAAGCACAATTTCAAAAACTGACCTCAAATCCTATTATCATGCTGAATTTTGATATCACATCTACGAATAATAAAGTGCTGAACGATTCTTTACAAAACGCAAAACTAATTTTCATTAGTGGAGGAGATCAAACTCGTTTTATGAATGTAGTCAAAAATACGCCAACATATACCGCCATTCACCGAGCTTTTGAAAATGGAAGTACAATAGCGGGAACCAGCGCTGGAGCTGCAGTTATGTGCGAGCACATGATCACAGGCAACCAAAAATTAGAACCTAAATACGCCGCTACTTTTGATAACATCAGGCACGGAAATCTAGAAACTTCCTTAGGCTTAGGCCTGATAAAAAACGTAATTATCGACCAGCATTTTCTAAAAAGGAGCCGTTACAATCGCTTACTTTCTGCTTTAGTTGAATTCCCAGATTACATAGGAATTGGTATTGATGAAAGCACTGCGCTAATTGTTCGTAATAAAGAAATCGAAATTGCTGGTGAAAGCGAAGTAATTGTGGTCCAAAAACCAAAAGGCATAACCAAATCCAAAAAATCCAATTTGGTCAGTATCAAAAGCCTAGAAATGGCTATTTATAATCATGGTCAAAAATTTAAAATCCAATAAAATGAAATATTTCAAGAATCATTTACCGCTGCTTATTTTAGTTTTTTGTTTTAACATTCCGCTGTTTTCACAACATACAGCTACTACAGAAATACAAAGATTAAAAAAACTCTCACAGCAAGTGACCATCATCAGGGACAATTGGGGAATTGCACACGTGTATGGAAAAACCGATGCGGATGCCGTTTTTGGTATGTTATATGCACAATGTGAGGACGATTTCAAACGTGTCGAAATGAATTACATAGAAAAATTAGGACGCCTTTCCGAAATTAAAGGACAATCAGTTTTGTACAATGACTTAGAAATTAAACTTTTAATTGATACCGAAGAAGCCAAAGCCGATTATACAAATGCCGCTCCTTGGTTGAAAAAACTATTAAACAGTTATGCTGATGGTATTAACTTCTACCTGTACAATCATCCCGAAGTAAAGCCCGCTTTATTAACTCATTTTGAACCTTGGTTTCCCTTGCTTTGGACTGATGGGAGCATTGGGGCTATTAGCACCGCTGGCCTTTCCACTGGAGAATTAAAAGCATTTTATTCTGGAAATACAGATAAAGTCGCTTATATCGAACGTGAAAAAGACATACAAACCGGCTCAAACGGATTTGCAATTGCACCTTCAAAAACAGTTTCGGGAAATGCTATTTTATACATAAATCCACATACTACTTTTTATTTCAGACCAGAAATACAAATGAGCAGTGAAGAAGGATTAAACGCTTATGGAGCTGTAACGTGGGGACAATTTTTTATTTACCAAGGATTTAATGAAAATTGTGGCTGGATGCACACTTCATCAAATGTAGATGTAGCGGATATGTACGCAGAAAAAATTACAACCAAAAATAACAAACTGTTTTACGAATACGATAAAAAATTGTTGCCCGTAATAGAAAAATGGATCACCATCAAATATCTAGAAAACGGAAAACTAATTCCTAAATCATTCAAAACCTATCATACCAATCACGGTCCAATTATGGCTAAAAGAGACGGAAAATGGATCAGTTTAAAATCAAATAATCGTTCGATGAAAAGTCTAGAGCAAAGTTGGATACGAACAAAATCAAAAAGCTTTGCAGACTACAAAACAGCAATGGATTTGAAAGCCAATACTTCAAATAATACTGTTTATGCCGATAAAGAGGGAAATATAGCCTATTGGCACGGAAATTTCATTCCTATTCGAGACAAGAACCTGAATTGGTCAAAAGTGATGGACGGTACAACATCGGCAACACAATGGAAAGGATTGCATGAGGTTTCAGAGACGGTACATTCCTATAATCCAATAAACGGTTGGCTACAAAACTGCAATTCTACACCGTATACAGTCGCTGGTGACAATAGTCCAAAAAAAGAAAACTATTTGCCTTACATGGCGCCAGACGGGGAAAGTTTCAGAGGATTAAATGCGGTGCGATTATTAAGCAAAGGAACTAAGTATACATTAGACAAAGTAATTTCTGACGGATACGATACTAAACTAACCGCTTTCGAATATCTGATTCCAGCATTAATTTCTAGTTTTGAGAAAAATATCAGTATTGAAGATCCGCTCTATGCAGAACTTTCAGCTCCGATAACCCTGTTGAAAAATTGGGATTATTATGCCAAAGAAAATTCTGTGGCTACAACCTTAGCAGTGGAATGGGGTTACAAATTAGACCCAATTATTCAAAAAGTATATGTGGATGAAGGCGAAATGGACCAAGTGGAAAACACGCTTAATTTTGCAAAAAATGCTTTTCCGGACCAACTAATTCCGCAATTGCAAATGGTGCTGAACGATTTGAAAATTAAATTTGGATCTTGGCAAATTCCCTGGGGAGAAATCAATCGTTTCCAAAGAGCTTCCGGTGACATTAATTTGATTTATAATGATGCGCTTGAAAGTTTGCCTATAGGTTACGGACCGGCACTTTGGGGAAGCTTACCAGCATACAAAAGCAACTATCAAAAAGACACCAAAAAACGCTATGGAACGAACGGAAACAGTTTTGTGTGCGCAGTAGAATTTGGACCAAAAATAAAAGCCAAATCATTGCTGGCAGGTGGAAATAGC
Source organism: Flavobacterium sandaracinum (assembly GCF_004349135.1). Lineage (GTDB taxonomy): Bacteria > Bacteroidota > Bacteroidia > Flavobacteriales > Flavobacteriaceae > Flavobacterium > Flavobacterium sandaracinum. The sequence goes on from NZ_SMFN01000003.1 coordinate 31,799, forward strand.
GGTGATCCTAAATCGGAACATTTTTTCGATCAGGCTGAAATGTACCAAAAAGGACAATTCAAAGACATCTTTTTTTATAAAGAAGAAGTTCAAAAACATGCTACAAAAACATATCATCCCGGAGAATAATAGCTTAATCTCAATTATAAAAATTTAAAATACTGTTATCAATTAAAAAAATCACGGTACTAATTTCAGAATAAATTAATTGAGATATTTGCAACAAACAAAAAAACGATCAAAATGAAAAATATCTTCTTTGCCTTTTTAGGATTTATTGTATTCTCCAACGGCTCATTGGCACAATTAAAAACAGTACAATACACAGATGGAACACAAAAATTAAATGGATTATCAATTGCACCAAAGAAAGGAAGCAAAACGAAACCTGGAATTTTGATCCTTCCCGCTTGGAAAGGAATCGATAACCACTCCAAAGAATCTGCACAAAAACTATCAAAGATGGGTTATTATGCCTTTATAGCAGATATTTATGGAGAAGGAAATTATCCAACAAACACACAAGAAGCAGGCAAGCAAGCTGGCTTTTACAAAAGCAATGTGGCTGATTATCAAAGACGCATTCAACTCGCTCTAGAGCAATTAGTAAAAGCGGGTGCTTATCCTAATAATATCGTTATGATTGGCTACTGTTTTGGTGGAACAGGTGTTTTAGAGGCTGCAAGAACTGGAATGGAACTACAAGGAGTTGTTTCTTTTCATGGGGGTTTAGGTCGCGACGCTTCTAGAGTCAATAATCCAATTAAAACGAGAGTTTTAGTGCTTCATGGCGCTGATGATCCTTATGTTCCATTAACTGAAATAACCGCTTTTCAACAAGAAATGAGAGACACAAAAGCAGATTGGGAAATGATTTATTACGCGGATGCGGTACATGCTTTTACAGAGCCTGAAGCTGGGAATGATAATTCTAAAGGAGCTGCATACAACGAAAAAGCAGCAAGACGTTCCTGGGAACGCATGAATACTTTCTTAAAAGAAGTTTTGAAATAATTTTTCAAACATAATTTTTCAAAAGCAGTATAAGTTCAGTTTTTTTGTTAGTTTTATAAATTAAAATGTAGCAAAAATTCTATAATTTATACTGTTTTTTTTTATGTCAAAAAGTAAAATCCGAAACGACAAAACCTGCCTTAATTGCAGATACGTGGTAGAAAATAAATTCTGTCCCAATTGTGGACAAGAAAATACCGATACCAGAAAGACGTTTCACCACCTCTTTATCCATTTTTTTGAGGATTTAACACATTATGAAAATGCTTTTTGGCGCACTATAAAAAATCTTTTATTCAAACCTGCTGCGTTAACTAAAGAATACCTTTCCGGAAAGCGACTCTCCTATTTAGCACCAGTTCGGCTTTATATTTTTATAAGTTTTATCACTTTTCTATTGATTGCCATTTTCCCCGGTGAAATCAATTCTTCAGAAAAAAAACCCGAAAAGAAATCCACCATTACCACCAAAAACAAATCGTTTCAGAATATTATAACCAAAAATGATTCGGTTAAAAAGAACCAAACTGATTCAAATGAGGAAGAAGAAGGATTTCAAGATTTTGGATACAACCCCGTGGAACAATTGGACTCTATCCAAACATTTCAAGATTTTGGATACGACTCCGTGGAACAACTTGACTCTATCCAAAAAAATGCTCCAGAATCAAAAAAGCTGTCCGATTTTAGTTATTGGATGAATAAAAAATTCCAAATCGTTAAAGAGAACAACACACAAAGCGAAATCATTGAAAAATTCATAAGCTCCTTTACCCACAATTTACCCAAAGTGCTGTTTGTATTCATGCCTCTTTTTGCTTTTTTCCTTTGGCTATTCCATAATAAAAAACGTTGGTATTATTTTGATCATGGAATTTTCACCTTACATTACTTCTCCTTTTTATTATTGATTTTTCTGCTTTTGTTCCTCATTAACAAAGCGTTGTCACCATTTACAGCATCCAGTTTTATAACTTTTATACAGATTGTAGTTAATTTTATCGGAATTGGATGGATGATTTATTATTTTTATCCCGCACATCATCGTTTTTATGGTGAAACCCGCTTGATATCTTTTATAAAAAGTAGCTTGTTGTTTTTTATAAACTTTATTCTGATCATAATTATATTATCAATTTTTGCTCTTTACACCTTTATCAATTTACATTAAAAAAATGAAAAAAATCTCTTTATTAAGTTTGTCTGTTATTTTAACTTTAAGTTGTGCCTCACAAAAAAGCAGTTTCGCTCAGGTGGACCCAACAAAATACATGAATACAATCACTGCTGACGAATTAAAAACACATCTTTACATCGTTGCTTCTGACGAGATGGAAGGCCGCGAAACTGGATCTGCAGGACAGAAAAAAGCAGGTGTTTACCTCATCGATCAATACAAGAAAAACGACATCAGCTTCCCCACTGGTGCCGCTGACTTTTACCAAAAAATTCCTGCCGCTTTCCTGAATGCTAAGCGAAATGAAAATTTACCTGATTCAGAAAACGTTTGGGCTTATATTGAAGGATCTGAGAAACCAAATGAAGTCTTGGTAATTTCTGCTCATTACGATCATGTAGGTACAAAAAACGGTGAAATTTATAACGGTGCTGATGATGATGGTTCTGGAACAGTTGCATTGTTAGAAATCGCGCAAGCATTCCAAATCGCTAAAAAAGCAGGACATGGCCCAAAACGCTCTATCCTTTTTCTTCATGTTACCGGCGAAGAACATGGATTACACGGCTCCCGTTATTACTCAGAAAATCCTTTGTTCCCGCTAGCAAATACCATCACTGATATCAATATTGACATGATAGGACGTCGTGACGAAGCACATGCAGGAAGTAATAATTATGTATATGTTATTGGTGCAAACCGATTATCAACTGATTTAGATAATATTTGCACCATTGCAAATGCTAAATACACTAACTTGGTTCTAGATTACAAATACAATGATCCTAAAGATCCCAACCATTTCTATGAGCGATCTGACCATTATAACTTTGCTAAAAACGGAGTACCCTCTGTTTTTCTTTTCAATGGAGTGCATGCAGATTATCACAAACCAACAGACAGTCCAGACAAAATTGAATACGATGCGTTAGCCAAAAGAGCACAGTTTGCCTTTGTTACTGCATGGGAGCTCGCAAACCGCAGCGAAAGACCAATCGTAGATAAAAAATAGAGTAAATAGTGGGGCACATCCCAGCTTTCACTAGCGTTGCAGCGTGGTCGGGCTATCCGTTACAATCTTTTTTATCTCGTAAAAAAACGAGATAAAAAAGGATTTCCACTACTATCCCTTGTGCGAACCCCATAAAAAAAGAGCTTTGAAGTGATTCAAAGCTCTTTTTTTATCCTTTATTTATCAAACTCTATCGTCAAATTCTATTTTATCTACACTATCGATTTTATACAAAGGTTCCTCAATAGGTAATGTAAAATAAAAAGAAGACCCAACTCCTTCTATACTTTCAACCCATATTTCGCCATCATTTTTTTCTAAAAATCCTTTCACCAATAACAACCCTATTCCAGCACCTTTGTTATCTTTTCTTGCTTTAGAAAGGGTACTCATTTGTGGAGTAAAAAGTTTGTCTTGCACCTCCTTGGACATTCCAATCCCAGAATCCTTTATTTGAAAAATCACTTTTTCCGCTTCAATTTTGGCTAAAACGGTAATTTCCCCTCCTGGTAAGGAATGCTTAATAGCATTAGAAAGTATGTTTTGAAAAACAGAAAGCAACATTTTTGCATCTGCAAAAACACTAATATTGGGCTCGATTTCATTATGAAGATTTATGGATTTCAAAGAGGCTGTTTCACGTAAGGAATCAAAAACCTTTTGTACATAAGTAAAAGGCTTAGTTTTTACAGGAGAAAACACTTCAGATGCATATTTTACTCTAGCCCACTCTACTAAATTATCTAGCATATTTAGCTCATCTACTGCAGTTTTATGAAGTAAATCAAGTATTTCTTTTGCTTTCTTGGATTCTAATCGATCAAAATTTGTTTTCAAATATTCTGCCGACCCTATAATTCCAGATAATGGACTTCTTAAATCATGAGATACAATTGCAAGTACATTTTCTTTGTGTCCATTAAGATCTTCCAGTTCTTTTACATATTTCTTTATGGCATCCTCTGATTTCTTTCGCTCCGTAAGATCACGCAAAATTTTAACGTATCCCAACCTTTCTCCATCAATACCGATAAGCGGAAAAACCAAACCGTAAGCATAAAACACTTCCTTGTCCTTACAAATATGCCATCTATTGTCTGTTGCTCTCCCCTCTGATAGCGCAGCTTGAATTTCCGTTTGAGGAATACCATTTTTTATGTCTTGTTCCGTGAAAATTATATCAAAACTTTCCCCTATAATTTCATCCGCTTCATAACCAAAAATTTTTGCAGCTCCAGAACTCCAACTATTTATTATAAATTCATTATCAAGAGTGAAAATCGAATAATCTTGTAAACTATCTATTATTTGGCTATAAAACTCAGCAGTTGGAATGTATTTACTTTTAAGAATTTTAGTATTTATTTTCTCGTTTTTCATTAAATTATGTAAATAATATTTAAAATTTTGAAAGCTTATTATTAATTGATTTGACTATCAAAGGCGTTCAAAGATAGACAAAAGAAAATACCATTGCTTTAATACCAAGAATATAAAACCTAACGGGTCAATATAGACTGAAATAGCTATTCTATTAATCTAATGAATCATAAAATTCACAATAATTTATTTGATGACAAAACATGATGTTATTCTTTTTTACTAGGTTCAAACCGATAGTGAACGAGCTACAATCACACGAAACTTTAATCCACAAAAAAAGCCTCTCATTTCTGAGAGGCTTTTGCTTTCTGGGTGGGAGACGGGGCTCGAACCCGCGACCCTCGGTACCACAAACCGATGCTCTAACCAACTGAGCTACAACCACCATTTGCTTAGCGGTGGCAAATATACAACATAAGTTTACTTCTGCAAATATTTTTTTTAAAAAATTACATGAAATTTACATCAAATCGCCTAAGCTATTGACTGCCAAATATCTTTCTACAGTAAAACCTTCGGCATGTTCTACTCCTGTGAGCCGTCCTAAATCTCTAGAACGATAATTCAAGCTTTCGAAGAAGTTTTTACTCGTTATTGGAGACTCCGGCTCATTAGAATTTGCATCATAAAATTGAGAACCATACGCCAAAATAGATTCGATTTTTTTATCCGTGAAACCTGTAATATCAACTACAAAATCCGGTTCTATGTTTTTCCACTGAATATAATGATAGACGATTTTAGGTCGCCAAGCCTTTTGTTGCTCTCCTTCCAATTCAGTTTCTATCTTCATTAATCCAGATAAAAAACAAGCATCTGAAACCAAATTGCTTCCTTTAGCATGATCAATATGTCGATCATCAATTGCATTACACAAAACAATTTCTGGCTGGTATTTCCGAATCATTTTTATGATTTCCAATTGATGCTTTTCGTCATTGACAAAAAAACCATCTCGCATCTCTAAATTTTCACGTGCTGAAACTCCCAAAATTTTTGCAGCAGCATGAGCTTCCTGATCCCTAATTTCAGCTGAACCTCGAGTTCCTAATTCCCCGCGGGTCAAATCAATAATTCCAACTGTTTTTCCTAACGAGATTTCTTTTAAAATGGTTCCTGCACAACCTAATTCCACATCATCAGGATGCGCACCAAAAGCCAGTATATCTAATTTCATTTTATTTGTTTTTTTTAATATAGAAACTTACTAATTATCTAAACCAAATCTTTTACAACACTTGTTTCATTGTAGCAGATTTATTCACGCTTTCCTTCCATTCATTTTCTGGAATACTATCTTTTGTAATACCGCAGCCTAAATACAAATGCGCTTGGGTGATTGCATGTTTAGAATCCTCTTTGATTTGCATGCATCGCAAATTCACATATAAATCTGATTTTATTTCTCCAGAATTAAATCCTTCTTTGTTTAATTCACCTAAAAAACCGGTATAATATTCTCGGTCATAGCCTTCATTTTCTAAAATAAAATTTTTAGCGACTTCCTTAGGTAATCCACATACGGCAGGCGTTGGGTGTAAAACGGAAACAACTTCTTTCAAGGTTGAATGCTCATTAATTACACCTTCAATGTCTGTTTTAATGTGTGCTAAAGTTCCAGCTTGTGCAGTATACGGACTAGATACAGCTACTTCTGAAGTCAAATCCTTTAAATTATTCAAAATAAAATCAGTAACAAACTGCTGTTCTTCTATTTCCTTTTTTTCCCAAACTACTTCTTTTGCAGGCTGAATTTTTTGCGTACCCGCTAATGACATTGTATAAAAAGTATCTGAATTGGCCTTCAGTAATCGCTCCGGTGAAGCGCCCATCCATAAACCTATTTTGGGATGAAACCAGCAATAGCAAAAAGCAGTAGGATAATTTTGAATTAATTTTTCGAAAATTGAAACTAAATCAAAATTTGACACATTGACAATTTCTTCCCGAGACACTACTACTTTTTTCAAAGTACCTTTTGCAATAGCATCAATTCCCTTTTGTACAAGCCCTTCAAAATGTTCTTTAGCTTGAATATCTTCTGAATCTATACAATCCAAAGCATTATTTTCATCAGAAGAAGGCACTAGTGTTTCCCATTTTACCGACTGATTTCTGGGAATCAATATCATCTGGTTTCCTTCAAAAGGAGCGAAAACAAATCCAGTCTCTTCAAAATTCTCGGAAAAATATAAGTGATCGTTATTTTGAAAAAAACCAACTAATTTAATATTATTTGGTTTTCGGTACAATACAAAAGGTAAATTTTGAGCTTTTTGTTGCTTTACTTTTATAAAAAAATCAATCATAGCTACTGTTTAAAAATATAAATTTCATTGAAAATAAGGGCTTTATCATCTGCTAGATTTTTGTCAAAACCATTTTAGTACTTTTCCTAAAATTTTTTTTTGACTTAAGTCACAAATAAAAAGGAACTATTTATCTCCGCTTTTTCTTTTTGGCAAAATCATATTGGTTAATTTGCAAAGCGAAATTAAAGCATTCTTTTCATCTGTAATTCGTATTTCCCAAAGGTGAATGCTTCTCCCCTTGTGGACAATCTTAGCGGTTGCCGTTACAATTCCGTCTCGTTTTGCTTTCAAATGATTGGCTGAAATTTCAATTCCGCGCACCTCGCTTAGTTCGGAATTTACATAAAGCATTGAAGCGGCACTGCCTACACTTTCTGCTAAAGCTACGGATGCGCCACCATGTAATAATCCCATGGGCTGATGTACAGAAGGATTCACAGGCATTGTTGCAACCAGAAAATCTTCTCCTGCGTCAGTATATTCAATACCTAGTGTTTGCATTAAGGTGTTTTTAGAAACTTGATTGCAATATTGAAGTATTTTTTCTTTGTCGAATGTCATGTTTTTGTCTTTAAAAATGTAAAAATAAATAAAAGATAAGTCACAAAACAGTTATTACAATTGTTATTCTGATTTCAAAATAGATTTTTCCTATTTTTACAAAAAATACAACCAGATGCGTTACAAAATAGTCTTGCTTTTTATCGGAATAGTGCTTTCTATTTGTTCCTGTCGTTCCGATTTTGAGACTGTAGCAAGTACTGGAGATTTGGAGTTTTCCAAAGACACGATCTATCTCGACACTGTTTTCACTAACATTGGCTCCAGCACATATAGGCTCAAAGTGTACAATAAAAGCAAGAATGACATTACCATTCCGACAATTAAATTAGGAAAAGGTTTGAATTCTAAATACCGATTGACCGTTGACGGAATGCAGGGAACAGAAGGGAAAATTTTTAACAATGTAGACCTTTTAGCCAAAGACAGTTTGTATATTTTCATAGAAACTACCGCTAATATTGCAGATGCTACTCCAACCGATTTTTTATACACCGATCAAATTCAGTTTGACAGTGGCGAAAACCTACAAAATATTGAACTAGTAACACTGATTCAAGATGCTGTTTTCTTGTATCCAAAGCGTTTTGCAGATGGAACTACGGAAACACTTCCTGTTGGAAACCAAGATATAGATGGTTTTTATCTGGATGAAAATGATCCTGTAAATGGAAATGAATTGCAGTTTACCAATGACAAACCGTATGTGATTTATGGCTATGCAGCAGTTCCTTCGAATAAAACGGCCACTTTTGAGGCTGGAACTCGAGTGCATTTCCATGCTAACTCTGGACTTATTGTAGCCAATAATGCCTCCATCAATATTAATGGAACACTTTCAACAACAGATAAACTAGAAAACGAAGTCATTTTTGAAGGCGATCGTTTAGAACCAGATTTTTCAAATGTACCGGGACAATGGGGAGCCATTTGGTTCACTGATGGCAGTACCAATAATACAATTAATCACCTCACAATTAAAAATGCAACGATTGGGTTGTTGATTCAAAACAATGATGGCACAACAGTTTTTATCAAAAATACCCAAATCTACAATTGTAGCAACTACGGAATTTTGGCGCAGACCGCAAAAATAAATGGAGAAAACATAGCCATCAATAATGCCGGATTAGCTAGTTTAGCCTGCACTTACGGCGGAAATTATTCGTTTACCCACTCCACTTTCAATAATAATTGGAACAGCTCGAAACAAGTGGCGGTTTTGGTTAGCAATTATATTTTGGGAGCAGTTCCAGAGGTAAAAGATTTAACCGCTGCCACGTTTAATAACTGTATAATTTATGGTTCGTACTCAAACGAAATGAGCTTAACCAAAAAAACGGGAGCCGCTTTTGAATACCAATTTAACAATTGCCTGATTAAATTTGATAACGTATCCAATCAATTTACAACCAATCCCGATTATCAATTCAACACGGATACGACACATTACAATGCCATAATTTTGAACAAGGATCCAAAATTCTTCAATGTATCTCAGAATAAGTTCAATATTGATCAAACTTCAGCCGCTTTCGCAAAAGGGAATTCGGCATATCTGATTCCGTTAGACATTACGGGAAATACTAGGACTTTACCACCTGATTTGGGAGCGTATCAAAACAAAGTTTTTCCAAAATAAACTAATCTAAATTAGAGCATCCTAACTATTTAAAATTAAAAAAACTTGAATAAATTAAACATTTAGTAACATCCGATGTCAATTTAAATAGTAGTTTTGAAAAATTTTTTCACATATAAATTCAAACCCTTTTTTAAAACCAAATTAATCCATTATCAGACTATGAAACAAATCTACTCGCTACTCTTTTTATTTCTTTTTGCAGCAGGTTTTGCACAAGCACCAACCGGCTATTACACAAATGCCACAGGAACTGGTTATACATTGAAAACTCAATTGTACAATATTATAAAAGACCATACAGTTCTTAGCTATGGCGATTTATATGTTACCTATGAAACATCAGATATTGATAATTTCTTTGAAAAAGATGGTTCGGTTTTAGACATGTATTCGGAAAATCCAACCGGAACGGATCCATACACTTATAGCATTGCAACTACGCAGCGATGCGGAAGTAGTGGTTACGCCAAAGAGGGAGATTGTTACAATAGAGAACACATCATACCACAATCCATATTTAGCCAAGCATCACCGATGGTCTCTGATGCGCATTTTATTACTCCTACTGACGGAGAAGTAAATGGAATAAGGAATAATTATCCGCATTCAGTAGTAGCGATCGCTACTCAAACTACTTTAAACGGAAGTAAACTTGGAACTAGTACAACTGCTGGATATTCAGGTCTTGTTTTTGAACCAATTGATGAATTCAAAGGGGATATTGCCAGAATGTATTTCTATTTTGCAACTCGTTATGAAAATACAGTTGCCGGATACAATTACCCAATGTTCAATAATTCAACTAATAAAGTATTTACCACAGCATTTCTAAATCAATTGTTGGCTTGGCACAATCAAGATCCAGTAAGTGCTAGAGAAATTACGCGCAACAACGCCATTTATGCACGTCAAAATAATAGGAATCCATTTATTGACAATCCTGATTATGTAACAGCTATTTGGAAAACAGAAGTAGTTGATACGGAAGCTCCAACTGCTGTGACAAACTTAACTGTAACTGAGACTACCGCTAACACTGCAACCTTAACTTGGACTGCTGCTACAGACAATGTAGCCGTTACCGGTTATGATGTGTATGTAAACGGCACTTTAAAATCAACAGAAACTGGATTAACAGCCATTGTAAATGGTTTAGCAGCTTCAACTACTTATTCCTTTTCTATCATTGCCAGAGATGCCGAAAGAAATTCTTCATTAGCCAGTAACATTGCTGAGGGAACTACTAAAGCTCCTGCTGCCGGCACAACTTCTTGTGCATCTGAAGATTTTCAAACTATGCCACCTAATGCCAGTTCTTATGCAACACAAACTTGGACTAATGCTGGAATAACATGGACCGCTGTGGATTCCCGTACCGACCAAACATTGAATTCAAGAGCAATAACAATACGAAATGGCTCTCTTACCTCTTCGTCTGTTGCTAATGGCATCAAGGATTTAACAGTTACTACCCAACTTGTTTTTTCTGGAACCGCAGGATCATTTAAGCTTAATGTTAATGGAATTGAAGTTGGGACCATACCTTATAGTGCAACGGCGACTACTACAACTATTTCAGGAATAAATGTCACCGGTGATGTAATCATTAGCATCACAGGTAACAGTAGCACATCAAATCGTGTAAAATTTGACGACCTTTCTTGGACATGCTCTGCCTCACTTAACGTTAATGAATTAGAAACAAACAGTTTTAATATCTATCCAAATCCATCAAATGGAAATGTAAAATTAAATTTAGAAAATTCAAATGAAAAATATTCTGTTCAAGTGTTTTCAGTATTAGGACAAAAAGTATTTGAAAAAGAATATACAAACAGTTCTTCTGCTACTATCAACAATCTTCAGAAAGGAGTTTACCTAGTTAAAATAACAACCGACACAAAATCAGTTACTAAAAAACTTATTGTAAACTAGTTTAAAAATTGAAATACTCATTTAAAGCGGCAATTATTGCCGCTTTTTTTGTTCTTATTTTTTCGAAAAAACATTTCAATCCAATACAAAAGACCTACCTCACTTTTGTATCTATTTTTTTTCCAAAACGATAACTAATTTTCTCAAAATGTTAATAATTATGTTAAGAAAAACATAATTATATTCACAATTTCTTAACACGAAACATCTTTAAAGTTATAAATTTGTGCGTCTTAAGTACTTAAAATATACAAACCTGTTTTAAAAATCTGAGATTAACCCCAAAAACCAAAACAAATTTAAATTATGAAAAAAATCTACTCTGCCTTATTGTTGTTAATCGTCACAACTGGTATCGCGCAAGTACCAACTGGCTATTACACTACCGCCACGGGAACTGGCTACACCTTAAAAACACAGCTATACAACATTATAAAAGGCCACACTGATAACGGTTACTCAGGTTTATACACAATTTACCAAACATCAGACAGGGATTATTACTACGAAAATGACGGCACTATTTTAGACATGTATTCTGAAAAACCAACCGCCACAGATCCTTACAATTACTCTGCTGGAACAACTCAAAGATGTGGCACCTATAGCGTAGAAGGCGATTGCTACAACAGAGAACACATTATTCCACAATCGACTTTTAATTCTGCTGCACCAATGGTTTCCGATGCACATTTTATCACTCCAACAGATGGAAAAGTAAACGGGCAACGTTCTAATTATCCACACGGACCGGTAACATCTGCAACTTGGACTTCTTTGAATGGAAGTAAACTTGGAGCAAGCACAACAGCTGGTTATTCCGGACCTATATTTGAGCCAATTAGCGAATTCAAAGGGGATATCGCACGTATGTATTTTTATTTTGCCACTCGTTACGAGAATACTGTTGCCGGCTATTCCTATGCAATGTTTAATGGGACTAGTAATCAGGTTTTCACAACTGCTTTTTTAAACTTATTGATCACTTGGCACAATCAAGACCCAGTGAGTTCAAGAGAAATTGCGCGTAACAATGCTATTTACACAGCTCAAAACAATAGGAATCCATATATTGATCATCCTGAATATGTACAAGCGATTTGGAACCCAACAGCTGATACACAAGCTCCAACTACACCAACGAATTTAGTATCATCTACAAAAACAACCACTTCTATCTCACTAAGCTGGACAGGCTCAATGGACAACACTGCTGTAACCGGCTATAATGTTTATATGAACAGCGCTTTAAAAGCAACGATAACTGGACTTTCCACTACTATTACAGGATTAACTGCTGCAACAACTTACGCTTTTACTGTAAAGGCTAAAGATGCCGCAGGAAATATTTCTGCTTCAAGTAACACCCTAAACGTTACAACAACTGCAAGCGGTTCCACTGCAACTGATTTGTTATTCTCAGAATATATTGAAGGTTCTTCGAATAATAAGGCGTTGGAAATTTCAAATGCAACGGGTGCTGCGGTCAACTTATCCATATACAGAATCAAAAAACAAACAAATGGAGCAGGTGCTTGGAGTGCAGGTTTACCGCTGACAGGAACGTTAAATAACGGAAGTAAATTTACTATCGTAAACAGTTTAATGGCGTCCAGTTGTTATCCAACAAGCGCTGCAAACATTTCTACATCGGCAACTGAGATGGCTTTTAATGGAAATGATGCTGTAGGTTTATTCAAAAATGGTATCTTGATTGACATCATTGGAACTTTTAATGGCGGAACGGCAAATTTTGCAGCGGATCAAACCCTTCGAAGAAAAGCTACTGTTACTTCTCCTACAACTACTTTCAATAAGACAACCCAATGGGATTCTTACACATCTGATACGTGTAACAATTTAGGAAGTCGCATCGTTGCAAAAGAGTCTAAAACAGAAACTATTTCAGATAGGGATGCAATTGTTATTTACCCAAATCCATCGCATGGAACTTTCTCTGTCAATCATTCGAATAAAATGTATTCTATTGAAATTTATTCTATCATTGGCCAGAAAATTTACAGTGAAGAAAACAGCACCAAATCAGAAATTACGGTGCCGAACATTGCAAGCGGAACCTACTTAGTTCGAATTACTATCGATTCGGATTCAGTCATAAAAAAATTAATAATCAACTAATTCAAAAAGCGGCAAATTTGCCGCTTTTTTTATAGCCAAAATTTAATCTTAATTGTCTAAATTTGCACCGCAATACAACAAACTACAGAACAATGATCCATTTCTTTGAAAACCAAAGCAAAACTGTTTTTGCCGTACACACGCAAAACATATCGAGCGCAGACGAGATATCGGCTCAAGACATTTCAAAATTAAACTGGCTTTTTGCCAACTCCAATAAAATAGAAAAATCCGTGTTGACGGATTTTTTTGTTGGTCCTCGCGCCACAATGATAACGCCTTGGAGCACTAATGCTGTGGAAATCACCCAAAACATGGGAATATCCGGTATCATTAGAATCGAAGAATTTCACAAAGTAACCGCTGATTTTTCTGATTTTGACCCGATGCTTTCGCAAAAGTACGCCGAGCTAAATCAAGATATTTTTACTATCAATGTACTTCCGGAAGCCATTTTGGACATTGATGATATTGCTGCTTACAACAAACAAGAAGGATTATCTTTGAGTCCGGAAGAAGTAGAGTATTTAGACAATTTAGCGATTAAATTAAGTCGTAAACTAACCGATTCTGAAATTTTTGGTTTCTCACAAGCCAATTCAGAGCACTGTCGTCACAAGATTTTCAACGGAAAATTTATCATTGACGGGGAAGAAAAAGAATCTTCTTTATTCAAATTAATCAAGAAAACATCTCAGGAAAACCCTAACGATATTGTTTCGGCATATAAAGATAACGTTGCTTTTGTAAAAGGGCCACGAGTACAACAATTTGCTCCAAAAAGTGCTGACAAGCCTGATTATTATGAAGTAAAAGAATTTGATTCGGTTATTTCATTAAAAGCAGAAACACATAATTTCCCAACAACGGTAGAGCCTTTCAACGGAGCTGCAACGGGTTCTGGTGGAGAAATTCGGGATCGTTTAGCAGGTGGACAAGGTTCTTTGCCAATGGCAGGAACGGCAGTTTATATGACTTCATACTCTCGTTTGGAAGCCCCGTCCGACTCCGCTCAGGGAAGACCGTGGGAAAACGGTATGACCGAAAGAAAATGGTTGTATCAAACACCAATGGATATTTTAATCAAAGCGTCAAACGGAGCTTCTGATTTTGGAAATAAATTTGGACAACCGTTAATTACAGGTTCTATCCTGACTTTCGAACATGAAGAAGATGCTCGCAAACTAGGTTTCGACAAAGTGATCATGCAAGCAGGTGGAATTGGGTACGGAAAATTAGATCAAGCGATTAAGAAAAAACCACAAACAGGTGATAAAATTGTTATCCTGGGTGGAGAAAATTATAGAATTGGAATGGGTGGAGCTGCAGTTTCTTCAGCTGACACAGGTGCTTTTAGTTCAGGAATAGAATTGAATGCGATACAACGTTCGAATCCAGAAATGCAAAAACGTGCTGCCAATGCCATTCGTGGTTTGGTAGAAAGTGATATCAATCCAATTGTTTCTATTCACGATCACGGAGCTGGTGGACATTTAAACTGTCTGTCGGAATTAGTGGAAGATACTGGTGGATTAATCGATTTAGATAAATTGCCTGTGGGAGATCCTACCCTTTCGGCAAAAGAAATAATTGGTAACGAATCTCAGGAAAGAATGGGATTGGTTATCGCCAAAGAAAACATCGATTTATTGCAAAAAATTGCTGACCGTGAACGTTCTCCAATGTACCAAGTAGGAGACGTAACGGGAGATCACCGTTTTACTTTCGAGTCCAAATCAACTGGTGCTAAACCAATGGATTTTGCTTTGGAAGACTTTTTTGGAAGTTCTCCAAAAGTAGTAATGACGGATAAAACCATCGTTAGAAACTATGCTGATTTAGACTATTCAGTAAAAAATATCTCTACCTATTTAGAACAAGTACTTCAACTGGAAGCAGTTGCTTGCAAAGACTGGTTGACCAATAAAGTAGACCGTTGTGTGGGTGGTAAAGTGGCCAAACAACAAACTGCTGGACCTTTACAATTACCATTGAATAATTGTGGTGTAATGGCCTTGGATTATCAAGGAATAGAAGGAATTGCTACTTCGATTGGTCACTCTCCTGTTGCCGCATTAATTGATCCTGTTGCGGGAAGCAGAACGGCTATTGCTGAAGCATTGTCTAACATTGTTTGGGCTCCAATAAAAGATGGTTTAGACGGACTTTCATTGTCTGCTAACTGGATGTGGGCGTGTAAAAACGAAGGAGAAGATGCTCGTTTGTACGCCGCTGTGCAAGGTTGTTCGGATTTTGCAATCGAATTGGGAATCAATATTCCAACCGGGAAAGATTCACTTTCAATGAAACAAAAATATCCAAATGAAGAAGTAATCGCACCGGGAACGGTAATTATTTCAGCAGGTGGAAATTGTACCGACATTAGAAAAGTAGTAGAACCTGTTTTACAAAGAGACGGCGGTTCTATTTATTATATTAATTTATCGCAAGATGATTTCAAATTAGGTGGTTCTTCGTTTGCGCAAACGTTGAATACTATTGGAAAAGAAGTGCCAACGATAAAAGACGCTGCATTTTTCAAAAGAGCGTTCAATACGATTCAAGAATTAATTTTAGAAAACAATATCCTTGCAGGACACGATATTGGAAGTGGTGGATTGATTACCACTTTATTGGAAATGTGTTTTGCTGATGTGAATTTGGGAGCTAAAATAGATTTCTCTGTTTTCGAAGAAAAAGATTTGGTAAAAATCCTGTTCTCTGAAAATATCGGAATTGTTTTTCAAGCAAAATCAGATGCGGAAGTGGAATCTAAATTAAACGCAACTAACGTTTCTTTCTATAAATTAGGAACAGTGGTTGACAGTGGGATTTTAGACCTTGGGAATTTGACCTTTGACATAAAAGAATATAGAGATATTTGGTTCAAGACTTCATTTTTATTAGACCGAAAACAATCTAAGAACGGAACGGCTCAGGCACGTTTCGATAATTACAAAAACCAAGCGTTACACTATACTTTCCCAACACATTTTACAGGAAAATTACCTGTCATCTCGAGCGCAGTAGAGAGACCAAAAGCTGCTATTATCCGTGAAAAAGGAAGTAATTCGGAGCGTGAAATGGCAAATGCAATGTATTTAGCCGGTTTTGATGTCAAAGATGTTCACATGACCGATTTGATTTCAGGTCGTGAAACTTTGGAAGACATTCAGTTTATTGGAGCTGTTGGAGGTTTTTCTAATTCAGATGTTTTAGGTTCTGCCAAAGGTTGGGCCGGAGCATTTTTATACAATGAAAAAGCAAAAACCGCTTTAGACAATTTCTTCAAAAGAGAAGACACATTGTCTGTTGGAATTTGTAACGGTTGCCAATTGTTCATGGAATTGGAAGTCATTAATCCGGAACATGAAGTACACGGAAAAATGCTGCACAACGAAAGTAACAAACACGAAAGTATTTTTACATCGGTTACGGTTCAAGAAAACAATTCAGTGATGCTTTCTTCATTAGCAGGAAGTACACTTGGCGTTTGGGTTTCGCATGGAGAAGGAAAATTTAACTTACCAATGGGTGAAGAAAATTATAATATTGTTGGAAAATATGGATACGAAAGCTATCCTGCAAATCCAAATGGGTCGGATTATAACACAGCAATGTTGTGTGATAAAACGGGTCGCCACTTGGTGATGATGCCACACATTGAGCGTTCTACTTTTCAATGGAATTGGGCATATTATCCAAAGGATAGAAACGATGAAGTTTCTCCTTGGCATGAAGCTTTTGTAAATGCTAAGAAATGGATTGATACTAAATAATTTTTACTACTAAACACCTAAAGCGTTCTCTATGGAGAGCGCTTTTTTTTGTAGAATATTATTTATAGCTGTATTGAAAATAAAAACTAGCATATTAATAAAAGGAAACACAAAAGAGGACAAGGATAAAAATTGTGTTTCGGAAAAAGTCGGAAGTTGCCCTACAATTTAAAATGGAGAACCATAAAACTGTATAAAATCAGACCGTCAATGTATCAACAATCGCGGAAACGGGTCGGATTGCAATCGTGTTTTCAATGGTAGGACCAGCCACCCAAACTGTTTTGTAAGTCACTTCGGTAGCTGCTTTGGTAACGGCATTAGATCCCAAAAGATAGCGAATCATTTTTACCCACTTTTTCAAACTTTTATTCTTGCTCAAAGTCCTTTCAATCCATGATTGCTTCGTTCCAACTTTTTGAACGTAAGGTGTATTGATTACTGTGCAAGGCGTACCCGATATTTTTTCCGTTAGAACAATATCTTTAGCACCATAATCGACGCAAGCTTGTTTATACTCCTCAGAAACGCCTGATTCGATTGAGGCTATAAAGGGACTACCCACAGATACGCCAACTGCACCATAACGTAACATTGTATCTAAATCCGCTTTAGTACTTACACCACCTGCGGAAATAACGGGCAATGTAGTGTTCAAATCCAACTCTTTTATTAAATCTTCCGGCGAATGATTCCCTCTATGTCCTCCAGCCAAATTATTGACTGCGATTAGAGCATCAGCACCCAAACTTTCAACTTTTTTGGCGAAAGCCAAATCGGTAACGTCACAAAAAACTTTTATTCCTACTTTATGGGCGGCATTTATGGTTTCTTCGGGTGAACCTAAAGAAGTAATTATAAAATCTACTTTCTCAGCACATAAAACAGCTAATTGATCTTTGTATTTTATATTTGATTTATTGACAATCAAATTATATCCAAAACTTCCTCCTGGCACTTTGGCAGCTTTCAGCTCCAGAATTGAAGCCCGTAATTCCTCTAAAGTTCTGTAATTTAAGGCCGGTATACAACCTGCCACACCTGCTTTCATTCCTTCAATTACCATTTTTGTATTCGAAACCAAAAACATTGGGGCCATTATTAGCGGTCTGTGAATGTTTAAAAGAGCGGTTAATGTGGGCTTTATCATTGCTTTAAGTTTTAGTTGAAACAAATATAAGTAAACATACTATGCACGCCTACTATTTACAGTTTTATAGTTGCAATGACTGACTTGATACTTCATAAAATTGAAACAGGTGTTATTTTACAAAAGTCTGTATAGCTAATTAATGCTTATAGAAACACTTTGAAACTATTAATATGAAACCTGTAAATAATTTATTTACAATTTAAAAATAGCAAATACGCTAATAGTGCTCGTACCAATTGAATTTTTCTTTAACAATATTATCCTTTTCTTTTATCATATATTCTAAGAGTGCGGCAGCTACTGGACCATGTTTTTTGCCTTTGAGCCATATCAAACTCCAAGTTGTTTTAATTGGCAAACCTTTAAAAGGAATAATTTGCAGTTCCTGATTCGATAACTCATTTTTGATTCCAATCAAGGGCACAATAGAACATCCTAATCCCGCTATCACGGCCTGTTTGACTGCTTCATTCGATGTAAGTTCCATTTTTTTTGGAATTACAACAGCATTTCGTTCGATAAAGCGCTCCATTGTTTGGCGCGTGCCAGAACCTTTTTCCCTATAAATTAATGGCATATTTTTGAATATCTCATTTAAATTTATTGCCTCTTTAAATTCTGTTTTAGAGTCACCGATCAAATATAATTTATTTTGAAGCAAATCTAATTTTTCTATATTCAAGGTCGCGGGTAAAACAGACACCAAGGCAAAATCTACTTCGTTTTTTTCCAAACTAGTAATTACTCCACTTTTATTAGTTACATCCATTTGCAATTCGATACCGGAATGTTTTTTTATAAAATCTGCTAAGAAGAATGGCATGATATATTTACCTGTCGAAACAATAGAAATTCTTAATCGGCCTGTCAATTGTCCCTTGTACGCCATCGTTTTGAAATTGATGGCCTCGACTTGATTTATTATTTTTTCTGCGACTTCAGCGATTTCATTCCCAAAATCGGTTACATACAATCTCCTACCAACCACTTCGGTTAAGGGAATATCAAATTGATCTTGAAAATTTTTGAGTTGAATAGATACCGCAGGCTGTGTTAAGTGTAGCTCTTCGGATGCTTTTGTGACGCTCTTAGTTCTGACTACCTTTAAAAATATCTGAAGTTGATGCAAAGTATAGTTCATAAATTTATTTAATGATTAGTATTGCAAATATAAATAAAAATTTATAGATAAAAATACTCAAATTTGTTGATATTTAATTACCAGTATTTTAAGAAACAACAAATTTTTATTTACGATTATTTTTGAAATGAAAAAACAAGAAAATTATAAAAAAGGAATTGCCGTACGCAAGCGTGCGCTGGAATTTGCTCTATATCATTTACTTTTCTAATATTTTGAATTAGTAACCAAATAATAGGATATTAATGACGTATGTAGGTGCTTATGACATTCGCTTAACTTTTGATAAACTATAAGTTAAGCGAAGTAATTCCAAATGTAAAGCAAAACTACCTTTAGCTTCACGAACAATAAAACATAAAAAATTAGTACTGCAAATCATATCTTTTATACTGCGCTATAATTGTCTTGCGTACTGCTAATTCAACATAAAAATGAGACTAACAAAATCTGCTATTAGAATAATGCTTTGGACTGCTGTTTTAATTTCAGCTTTAGTGGTCACCATACTAATTGACGACTTATTATCTGTAGAGCTTTCACAATCAAAAATTAGTATTGTACTGTAGTGTTCTTATTAATCCGAAATATATAAATTCCACGATAAAACATGAAACCAACAAAAATCTTTTTGACACTAATGCTCTGGACTGCTGTCTTGATTACAGCCATAATATGCATAATTCAGCTTGACGATTTAATATTGACCGAGTTATCTTATGCCGTAATTTTTATTGCGCTATTAAACCTTATTCGTCTGCCATCCTTTAATACTATTAAACCAATTTTCACAAATGGAAAAAATTCAAAAAATTCAATTGACTAAAGGGTTATTCACGAATGAAGAAGCCAAAGAAGTTTTATTTAATCTGATAAATACAAAAATTAATTTCCACAACCTCAAAAACTTTAGCAATGATATTCGATCAGGTACGGCTGATGAAGCTGGTTTAAAAAGAGTAGTAGAACTCACAGGAGCGAAAGCAACTATTGACCAAATTATAAGTTACGCTAAAAAAGAGAATCTAAAAATAAAAATAGATACCGATATCTTGATTACAATTGAATAACACATGTTCGCACAAAGAAAGTTACTCATTGCCACTATGCATGAGAAAGAAAAAGTAATAGCTCCCCTTTTTGAAAAAGAACTCGGTCTCCACTGTTTTGTTATTTCAGACTTTGATTCGGATTTACTGGGAACATTTACAGGCGAAATAGAACGTAAGGACGACCCCATTACAACTGTTAGAAATAAATGTCTAATGGCCTTAGCTCTGACAGATTGCGACATGGTAATTGCTACCGAAGGTTCCTTTGGATCTCATCCCTCCCTTTTTTTTGCTCACGCCAATGATGAAATAGTGCTATTCCTTGATAAAAAAAATAATTTAGAAATTATCGCCCGAGAATTGAGTCTCGAAACGAACTTTAATGGCGCTCAGATTGAAACTGTGATACAATTAAAGGAATTTGCTGACAAAGTAAATTTCCCTTCCCATGGTTTAATTGTAAGAAAAACAAAAGACGATTGTACTGAAGTTGAAAAAGGAATCACAGATTGGGAATCCCTAAATAGTATTTTTCAAAAATTTATACAGCAATTTGGCATGGCCTATATTGAAACGGACATGCGAGCAATGTATAACCCTACCCGGATGAAAGTAATTGAAAAGGCTACAAAAAAACTCATCGAAAAAATACAATCCTGTTGTCCAGAGTGCCACACACCAGGATTTGGAATTACTAATGCTAAAGTAGGTTTACCCTGCAGTTTATGCAACTGTCCCACTCGATCAACTTTAAGCTATAGTTATACTTGTCAGAAATGTTTTTTTACAAAAGAAGAAAAATATCCAAATAAAAAATTAACCGAAGATCCAATGTATTGTGATTTTTGCAATCCCTAAATAAATTATGATTAGCAATGATATTGAACTCGCTGTTGACCTCTTAAAAATGGAAGACATAATTGGTTTTCCTACAGAAACTGTTTACGGTTTAGCAGGAAATATCTACAGTGAAAAAGCAATTGATACCATTTACCGCACAAAGCAAAGACCCTCATTCAATCCTTTAATCGTACACATTAAAAAAATAGAGGATTTAAATAAAGTAGCCATAGAAATACCTGAATCTGCAAAAATTTTAGCAAAAAAATTTTGGCCAGGACCACTAACTCTTTTGCTAAAAAAACATGCATCGGTCCCAGATCGCATTACTGCTGGGAAGCCAACAGTGGCCGTTAGGATTCCAAATCATCCTGTTGCACTTTCCCTTTTGCACCAACTCGATTTTCCTTTAGCAGCTCCCAGTGCAAACCCATTTAGTTCCATTAGTCCAACTTCAGCGGAACATGTTCAGAACTATTTTGGAGACAAACTCAAGATGGTTTTAGATGGCGGTGTATGCAAAGCAGGAATAGAATCAACAATTGTTGGCTTTGATGACGATGAAATAATTATTTATCGTCTGGGAGCCATCTCAAAAGAAGAAATTGAAAATAGTGTAGGACCCGTATCTCTTTTAAACAAAAATGAAAACGCGCCTGAAGCGCCTGGCATGCTATCAAGACATTATGCTCCAAAATCGACTTTATTTTTAACAACTAACGTTTTAGAAAAAATCAAGCTGTTTTCAGGTAAAAAAATTGGTTTATTATTATTTAAAAAAACCGAAAAGAATCCAGCCGTTGTTTGCCAAATTAGTCTTTCTCCTTCCGGCAATTTACAAGAAGCGGCTTCAAATTTATACGCAGCTCTGCATGAACTTGATACAATGCAAATTGATGTTATCATTGCAGAACGTTTCCCTGATAATGACCTAGGAAGAACAATTAACGATCGATTAGAAAGAGCGTCCAAAACACATAACTAATGAGGATTTTAATTAAAAATGCTACTGTAGTCAATGAAGGTCAAATAAAAATTACTGATGTTTTAATTGTTGGAGAACGTATCGAAACCATTTCTAAAGACATTACTGATAAGGAAGCATACATCATAGAAGCAGAAGGATTGTACCTTTTGCCCGGTATTATTGATGATCAAGTCCATTTTAGAGAACCAGGGCTTACCAGTAAAGCAACAATTTATTCAGAATCTAAAGCAGCAGCTGCGGGCGGCATTACCTCATACATGGAAATGCCAAACACGATACCAAATACCTTGACCCAACAATTACTGGAAGATAAATACACCATTGCTTCTCAGACTTCTTTAGTCAATTATTCCTTTTTTATGGGAATTAACAAAGACAATTTAGAAGAAGCTTTGAAAACAGATACCGAAAATGTTTGCGGTATTACTGATGATGGACTTTATTTTAATAATGACGAAGGTATTTTGGCAAATTATCCTGATTTTTTAGAAAAACTCTTTTCGAGATCAGAGACACTTATTGCCCTGCATAGTGAAGATGACGCGATCATCAAAAGAAATACAGAATGGTACCGCAAACAATATGGTGCTGAAATTCCCTTTGATTGTCATCCTAAAATAAGAAACGAGGACGCGTGTGTGACCGCAACAGAACGAGTATTGAAAATAGCTCGAGAACACAACAACAGGCTGCATTTATTTCATATTTCTACTTTGGCAGAAGCCAATTTATTTGACAATACAACCCCAATAAGTGAAAAGCGAATCACAGCGGAGGCCTGCATTCATCATCTTTGGTTTTCAGACCATGATTATCAAAAATTAGGTTCTAAAATAAAATGGAATCCCGCTATAAAAACGGAACAAGATAAAAATGGTCTCTTACAATCGCTATTAGAAAATAGGTTAGACATCATTGCCACCGATCATGCACCTCATACCCTAAAAGAAAAATCAGGCACCTATTTTGAGGCTATGTCTGGAGGACCATTAGTGCAACATGCTTTGCCTGTAATGCTTGAATTGTTTCATCAAGGAAAGATTAGCTTAGAAAAAATTGTAGAAAAAATGTGCCACAATGTTGCTCTTATTTATAAAATTAAAGAAAGAGGATACATTCGCGAGGGCTATTTTGCTGATTTAGTGCTAGTAGACATCAATAAACCTTGGACAGTAACTCCAAATAATATTCTTTACAAATGCAAGTGGTCGCCTTTTGAAAATCAAGTATTTAAAAGTAAAATTATAAAAACAATAGTCAACGGAACAATTGTATTTAACAAGGGAGTATTTAATGAATCGAAAACCGGAATGAGATTGAAGTTTTCAAAAATCAGATAGCATTTTAAACATTGAATACATCTAAACCCTACAAATTAAATTAGTAACAAAATCAACGAATCAAAAAAAAATGAACCTTAATTTATTAATTGAAAATCTAACGAATCCGGCATTACTCTTTTTTGTACTAGGAATCATAGCAGTATATTTAAAAAGCGATTTAGAAATACCACCCAATTCCTCTAAATTTATCTCTCTATACCTACTTTTCTCCATAGGATTTAAAGGAGGGCAAGAATTATCACATGAAGTATTTACGAGCGAAATTGTTTGGTCCATGCTGTTTGGAATTTTCATCTCCTCCACAATCCCGCTCTACACTTTTTTTATTCTTAAACGAAAATTAAGTGTCTTTGATTCTGGAGCTATTGCTGCAGCTTATGGTTCCGTTAGTGCGGTAACTTTTGTCACAGCAGTTTCTTTTTTGGAGTCGCAACAATTAGCGCTACATGGTCACATGGTTGCTATAATGGCCTTAATGGAATCCCCTGCCATTATCATAGGCCTCGTTTTAATATCTTTTTTTAATAAAGATAAAACAACCACTATTGAAAAAAGTACTGTCCTTAAACATTCTTTAACAAACGGAAGTGTGTTGCTTATTCTTGGAAGTTTAGTAATTGGTTTCTTGGCCAGCGAAAAACAAGCGCAAGGTATTGAGCCCTTTACTAATGATCTATTTAAAGGCTTTCTGGCCATATTTTTATTAGATATGGGAATAACAAGTGGTCGAAAACTCAAATCATTCTTCTCATTTGGGTGGTTTCCTTTCCTTTTTGCAATTGTGATTCCTTTATTCAATGGATGCCTGTTTGCAATACTAAGCTCGATAGTGACAACGGACATAACCAATCGTTTTATTTTTGCCGTACTAGCCGCAAGTGCATCTTATATTGCTGTCCCTGCCGCAATGAAAATAACCGTTCCCAAAGCAAATCCTGGACTATTTTTACCTATGGCGCTGGCAGTAACTTTTCCAATAAATATTACGATAGGATTACCGCTGTATTTTCTCATAGTCCAAAATTTTTAAAAATTTTATGAAAAGTCCCTATTTAAATTTTCATTGCGCTTCTAATCATTTTTCGTGGGACGATTTTATATTTAAAATCAACTCTTTACACCTTAATCTCAGAAAACGATTTCGTTGTTTTTCAATAATCACCGAAAATTTTACGATATAATTTCCAATTTTTAATTTTTATCCCCATTTTTTTTTTAATTTGCAATCAAATCCAATAGTTTTATAATGATAAATATCACCCGCCTTTTTGATTTTCCTTATTATCAACAAGAAAAATACACTTCAATTCCAGATGCTTTAACAACAAAGCAAAATGGAGTTTGGATAAAAACTTCTACACAAGAATATATTGCCAAAGCCAATGCGGTATCGAGGGCGCTCTTGAAAATGAACGTTCAAAAAGACGATAAAATTGCCATTATTTCTACTAATAATAGAACAGAATGGAATATTATGGATATTGGTGTGTTGCAAACTGGTGCGCAAACCGTTCCAATTTACCCTACAATTTCTGAAGATGATTATGAATATATTCTGAACCACTCCGGTGCAATCTATTGTTTTGTATCGGATGTCGAAGTGCTTCGAAAAGTAAATCTAATTCGAAATAAAATTCCAAACGTAAAAGAAGTTTATTCATTTAACGAAATTGAAGGATGTAAAAACTGGAATGATTTATTGATTCTTGGTGTAGACACTGGCAATCAAAGTGAAGTTGAAAACCGTAAAAACAACGTAACAACAGAAGATTTAGCAACTATAATTTATACTTCGGGAACAACAGGAAAGCCGAAAGGCGTTATGCTTTCGCACAAAAATATTGTTTCAAATGTATTGGATAGTGCCTCAAGAATTCCTTTTGAAGCAGGTAAAAGTCGAGCCTTGAGCTTTCTCCCTATTTGCCATATTTTTGAAAGAATGATTTTGTATTTATACCAATACTATGGTGTATCGGTATATTTTGGAGAATCAATAGACAAAATTAGTGACAACATAAAAGAAGTAAAACCAACAGTAATTACTGCTGTTCCAAGACTTTTAGAAAAAGTATACGATAAAATCTATGCCAAAGGAACCGAGTTAACCGGCATCAAAAAGAAGCTATTCTTTTGGGCTATTGATTTAGGATTAATCTATGAGCCCTATGGTAAAAATGGATTTTGGTATGAATTCCAACTCAAAATTGCCCGTAAACTTATTTTCAGTAAATGGAAAGAAGGTTTGGGTGGAAATCTTGATTTAATGGTTTCTGGAAGTGCTGCTTTGCAACCAAGGCTAGCACGAATTTTTGCAGCAGCAGAAATTCCCGTAATGGAAGGGTACGGATTAACAGAAACATCCCCTGTAATCTCAGTTAATGATATTAGAAATGGTGGTTTCAGAGTAGGAACGGTGGGAAAAGTGATTGATAATGTAGAAGTACTCATTGCTGAAGATGGCGAAATCCTGTGCAAAGGACCAAACGTAATGATGGGCTATTACAAAGATGAAAAACTGACGAACGAAGTAATCACAGACGGATATTTCCACACCGGAGATATTGGGATTTTTGACAAAGACGGATTCTTGAAAATTACCGATCGTAAAAAAGAAATGTTCAAAACCTCAGGTGGAAAATACATAGCGCCGCAATTAATCGAAAATACGATGAAACAATCTCGTTTTATTGAACAAATCATGGTAATTGGTGATGGACAAAAAATGCCCGCAGCCTTTATTCAACCTAGTTTTGATTTTATCAAAGAATGGGCTGTTATACACGGAATCAATATTGGAAAAAGCAATGAAGAAATAATTGCCAACGAAAAAGTTATCGAGCGCATCCAACTTGAAGTGGATAAATTGAATGAAAAGTTTGGAAATTGGGAAAAAATAAAACGTTTTGAATTGACCCCAGATTTATGGTCTATTGAAGGTGGACAATTGACCCCAACACTAAAACTGAAACGAAAAATAGTAATGGAGAAATACATTGATTTGTTCCATAAAATCTACAACTAGTCGATACAAAATCGTTCTGTTATGAAACTAAAATTCTTTATCTGCTCCATCATAGGTGTGTTCTTATTTTCTAATTGTCAGGAAAAACCAAAGGAAGATTCTATCAAAGCAAGTTATTTAGATTTCTCCAAACGGGACGACCAACTCACGGGAGGTATCAAAATGATTCCGATTCAAACACCAAAAGGCACGTTTAAAGTCTGGACCAAACGAGTGGGCAACAATCCTAAAATAAAAGTGTTGTTGCTGCACGGCGGTCCCGGTTTGACACATGAATTATACGAAGCCTTTGACGGCTATTTCCCCAACGAAAGCATCGAATACATATATTATGACCAGTTGGGTTCGTATTACAGCGACCAACCTAACGACAACAGCTTATGGACCAATGAACGCTTTGTGGAAGAAGTCGAGCAAGTGCGCATCGCATTAGGATTAGACAGTTCTAATTTTTACCTAATGGGGCAATCTTGGGGCGGAATTCTAGCAATGGAATATGCGTTGAAATACCAAAAAAACCTAAAAGGCTTGATTATCTCGAATATGATGGCGAGTGCTCCTGAATACAATGCTTACGCAAAAGACGTTCTGGCACCTCAAATGGATCCTAAAATCCTAAAACAATTACAGGATATAGAAAAGAATAATGATTTTGACAATCCAAAATACAGCGAATTACTTTTTAAATATTACTACACGGAACACATTTTAAGAATGCCTCTTGAAGAATGGCCGGAATCCATCAACAGATGTTTCAAGCACATTAATCCAAATGTATATGTGTTTATGCAAGGCCAAAGCGAATTTGGAATGACTGGAAATGCCACTCTAAAAAATTGGGATGTCAAAGCAAGATTAAAAACACTTACCGTACCTACATTGAGTATTGGTTCTAAATACGACACGATGGATCCAGAGCACATGAAATGGATTGCTAATGAAGTTCAAAATGGGCGTTTCTTGTTTTGCCCTAACGGAAGCCACCTTTCACAATACGATGATCCTAAAACCTATTTCCCGGGTGTGATTCAATTCTTGAAAGATGTGGATCATGGGGAGTTTAGGAAAAGTAAATAGTAAAAATATTTATCATAAAAAAAACCACGAATTGCTGTTCGTGGTTTTTTGTTTTTAATTCATGACTATAATAATCCTCTAATCATTATTATAGTTCCTCCTTTGTCATACTGACAAAGGAAGTATCTCATCAACAGATTCTATAATTAATCCCGCCAATTTAACTACAATCCCCAATCAATCTCCTTTGCACAATTTGCGTAAGGGATGGAAGTGGCATCCTTTTATAAATCCCCATCCCGAAGCCTCGGGATTGGGATTTATAAAAGATACAACGAACAGCCCGACCCGCAGGGAAACGCCAAAAAAATTAATTACTCCTAAAAAAACAGCATAATTTCCTCTATTTCAGTAGAGTTTTTTTATATTTAATACTTTTTAACAAAAAAATAATTGAATATATTATGCATGCATAGTATTTTTTATTATATTTGAAAACGATATAGTTCCTTATGAAAGATAAAACAATAGATTATATTTTACGTGCCACTTGGCAAGCAGTGGCCAGAATGTATAATGAAGAAGCTTCTAAATACGATGCGAGCATGGCTACTGGTTTCGCTTTATTGAGTATTGATAAGGAAGGTGGAACGCCATCGACTTCTTTAGGTCCAAAAATGGGAATGGAAGCTACCAGCCTGACCAGAACCCTAAAATCGATGGAAGAAAAAGGATTAATCATTCGGAAGAAAAACCCTGTAGATGGCCGTGGCGTTTTGATTTACCTGACTGATTTTGGTAAAGAAAAAAGAGAATTATCAAAGAATACCGTATTGAAGTTTAATGAAACGGTGAAACAAACTATTTCGGCAGAGAAACTGCAGCACTTTATAGAAGTTGCGGAAACAATCAATGAATTAATTCAAGACAAAAATATATTTACGCACACGAGCGTCATCGAACTGGCGAAACAAACTGAAAAAACAGAAAATGATACTGCTGTAATTGATATTCATCAATAACAATAGCGCTGTCATTTTCTAATGAAAATCAAATATTATTTTATATGAAACGCACAATTAAAAAAGTTGCAGTAATTGGATCCGGAATTATGGGTTCAGGAATTGCCTGCCATTTTGCTAACATTGGAGTTGAAGTCCTATTATTAGACATTGTTCCAAGAGAACTGACCGAAGCGGAAGCTAAAAAAGGTCTTACCTTAGAAAGCAAAATAGTAAGAAACAGATTAGTGAACGAGCATTTGGCCAATTCCCTGAAATCGAAACCCTCTCCTATTTACAGTCAGAAATTTGCCAGCAGAATCACAACTGGAAATACCACGGATGACATGGCGAAAATCGCTACTGTGGATTGGATTATTGAGGTTGTAGTGGAACGTTTGGACATCAAGAAAATGGTTTTTGAACAAATTGAAAAATTCAGAAAACCGGGAACTTTAGTTACTTCAAACACATCCGGAATTCCAATTCACTTTATGAGTGAAGGACGAAGCGATGATTTCCAAAAACACTTCTGTGGGACCCACTTTTTTAACCCTGCGCGTTATTTAAAATTATTCGAAATCATTCCTGGCCCACAAACTTCAACTGAAGTTTTGGATTTCCTTACAGATTATGGTTCTCGATTTTTAGGAAAAACTTCGGTCGTGGCCAAAGATACTCCGGCATTTATTGGAAACCGAATCGGGATTTACGGAATTCAAAGTTTGTTTCATTTGGTAAAAGAAATGGGATTAACGATTGAAGAAGTCGATAAATTGACTGGTCCAGTTATTGGTCGACCAAAATCAGCTACTTTTAGAACGGTTGATGTAGTTGGATTAGATACTTTGGTACACGTTGCCAACGGAATTTATGAAAACTGCCCAAATGACGAACAACACGAGTTATTCAAACTTCCGGATTTCGTCAACAAAATGATGGAAAACAAATGGTTGGGAAGCAAAACAGGTCAAGGTTTTTATAAAAAAGTAGACAAAGATATTTTGTCTTTGGATTTAGATACTTTAGAATACCGTCCGGCTAAAAGAGCTTCATTTGCTACTTTGGAACTGACAAAAACGATTGATAAACCAATTGACCGTTTTAAAGTTTTGGTAAAAGGAAAAGACAAAGCAGGCGAATTCTACCGTAAAAGTTTTGCAGGAATGTTTGCTTACGTTTCGAACAGAATTCCTGAAATCTCAGATGAATTATACAAAATTGACGATGCGATGAAAGCCGGTTTTGGATGGGAAAATGGTCCTTTCGAAATTTGGGATGCCATTGGTGTTGCAAAAGGAATCGAAATCATGAAAGCGGAAGGTCTTGAACCAGCTGCTTGGGTAAATGATATGTTGGCTTCTGGAAGTACAAGCTTTTATTCTGTAAAAGAAGGAGCAACTTTTTTCTACAATATTCCAACAAAATCACAAACTAAAGTTCCGGGACAGGATTCCTTTATTATCCTGAACAACATTCGCGAAAGCAAAAAAGTGTGGAGCAATAGCGGTGCAATTATACAAGATTTAGGAGACGGAATTTTGAATTTAGAATTCCAATCTAAAATGAATACGATTGGTGGCGATGTTTTACAAGCTATCAATAAAGCGATTGATTTATCTGAAAAAGAATATCAAGGATTGGTTATTGGAAATCAAGCAGCGAATTTCTCTGTTGGAGCCAATATCGGAATGATTTTCATGATGGCAGTGGAACAAGAATATGATGAGTTGAATATGGCCATCAAAATGTTCCAAGACACGATGATGCGCGTTCGTTATTCTGGAATTCCTGTTGTGGTTGCGCCACACGGAATGACTTTTGGCGGTGGTTGCGAAATGAGCTTGCATGCGGATAAAGTAGTTGCTGCAGCAGAAACCTATATGGGATTAGTAGAATTTGGTGTCGGTGTACTTCCAGGTGGTGGTGGATCGAAAGAAATGGCGTTGAGAGCATCGGATTTATTTCATAAAAATGACGTAGAGTTGAATGTTCTACAAGAGTATTTCTTGACCATTGCGATGGCAAAAGTGTCTACTTCAGGTTACGAAGCTTTTGATACTGGACTTTTACAAAAAGGGAAAGATATTATTGTAGTGAATAAAGACCGTCAAATTGCTGAAGCAAAAAAACACGCTTTATTAATGGCAGAAGCCGGTTACACACAACCAATTCGAAGAACGGATGTAAAAGTTTTGGGTAAACAAGCTCTTGGAATGTTCTTAGTAGGAACAGACCAAATGGAAGCCGGAAAATACATCTCGGAACACGACAAGAAAATTGCTAATAAACTGGCGTATGTAATGGCTGGTGGAGATTTATCAGAACCAACTTTAGTGAGCGAGCAGTATTTATTGGACATTGAAAGAGAAGCTTTCTTATCTCTTTGTACAGAAAGAAAAACATTAGAAAGAATTCAATTTATGTTAACCAAAGGGAAACCGCTACGAAACTAGAAATTTGAGTATTAAGGTTTGAGTATTAAGTATCAAGAGTTAATAATTTAAGTAACGACAATTATGCACCAATTTGAAAAATTAAAAATCTGGCAAAAAGCAATGGACATTACTGAAAATGTTTATCGGGCTTGCACTACTCTACCTCAAGAAGAAAAATTCAATCTTACTAGTCAAATGAAAAGATGTTCAGTTTCAATACCTTCAAATATTGCAGAAGGCTCTGGAAGAAATTCTAAAAATGAATTTGCACATTTTTTAGGAATAGCTAATGGCTCAACTTTTGAATTGATAACTCAATTAATGATTTCTAAACGTCTTGGATTAATAGATGAATTAAAAATTACACCAATAATAAATGAATTAGTCGAGGTGAGTAATATGAATTTTGCACTTCAAAAAACACTAAAAAACCAATAATTATAACGATTGGGAAGTCTTAATACTTAATACTCCAATCTTAATACTTTTTATAAATGAAAACAGCCTATATAGTTAAAGCATACAGAACAGCCGTGGGGAAAGCTCCAAAAGGTGTGTTCAGATTCAAACGTCCTGATGAATTGGCAGCAGAAACCATCGAGTTCATGATGAATGAGTTGCCAGATTTCGACAAAAAACGTATTGATGACGTAATGGTAGGAAATGCAATGCCAGAAGCCGAACAAGGTTTAAACGTGGGACGATTGATTTCCTTAATGGGATTGAAAATTGAAGACGTTCCGGGTGTAACCGTAAATCGTTATTGCGCGTCTGGATTAGAAACAATTGGTATGGCTACAGCCAAAATACAATCGGGAATGGCAGATTGTATTATAGCCGGTGGTGCCGAAAGCATGAGTTTTATTCCAATGGGAGGCTATAAACCTACTCCGGATTATGCTGTTGCAAAAGCGGGTAACGAAGATTACTATTGGGGAATGGGACTAACTGCTGAAGCGGTTGCCAAACAATTCAATGTATCTCGTGCGGACCAAGATGAGTTTGCTTATAACTCACACATGAAAGCCTTGAAAGCACAAGCCGAAGGTAAATTTGACAAACAAATTGTTCCTATTACAGTAGAACAAACGTTTATCAACGAGAACGGTAAAAAAGAAACTAAATCGTATATCGTAAATAAAGATGAAGGTCCTAGAGCGGGAACTTCTGTAGAAGCTTTGGCAGGTTTAAGACCAGTTTTTGAAGCGAACGGAAGCGTAACTGCAGGAAACTCTTCTCAGATGAGTGATGGAGCAGCATTTGTTCTAATCATGAGCGAAGAAATGGTAAAAGAATTGAACCTTACTCCTATCGCCCGATTGGTAAACTTTGCATCTGCAGGAGTTGAACCAAGAATCATGGGAATTGGACCGGTAAAAGCAATTCCAAAAGCATTAAAACAAGCTGGATTAACGTTGAATGATATAGATTTAATTGAATTGAACGAAGCATTTGCATCACAAGCATTAGCAGTAACGAGAGAATTAAACCTAAATCCTGATATCATCAATGTCAATGGTGGAGCGATTGCATTAGGTCATCCACTGGGATGTACAGGTGCTAAACTTTCGGTTCAATTATTTGACGAAATGAAACGCAGAGGAAGTAAATACGGAATTGTGAGTATGTGTGTAGGAACTGGGCAAGGTTCAGCAGGGATTTACGAATTGCTTTAAATTTATTTTAAATGATGAATATTAAAGAGAATATAATTGCTACAAAAACTTTTGATTTTGCTTTGTCAATTGTAAATCTTTTCATTCAGCTTAAAAAAGAAAATGAATTCATTATTTCGAAACAAATACTAAGATCTGCAACAAGTATTGGAGCTAATGTTGAAGAAGCAATAGCAGCGCAATCAAGAAAAGATTTCATTCATAAAATGGCAATAGCTTCTAAAGAAGCAAGAGAAACTAAATATTGGTTGCGTTTATTAGAAAAATCAAACCTAACATCAATTTCGATGTCAAATTATTTAATTGAAATTGAACACATAATAAATATAATAACAAAAATTATTAAAACTTCTCAGGAAGACAATACAAAATAATTTAAAATTTATAATTCAAAATTTAAAATAATAAAGTCATGAGCGACAAAACAAGAGGTGGACAATTCCTCGTTAAAGAAACAAAATGCGAAGATATCTTCACACCAGAAGATTTTTCAGAAGAGCAATTAATGATGCGTGACTCTGTAAAAGAGTTTGTAGACAAAGAATTATGGGCACACAAAGATCGTTTTGAGAAAAAAGATTACGCCTATACAGAAGAAACCATGAGAAAAGCAGGGGATTTAGGACTTTTAGGAGTTGCTGTACCGGAAGCTTATGGAGGATTAGGAATGGGATTTGTTTCCACAATGTTGGTTTGTGATTATATTTCGGGAGCAACGGGATCTTTCTCAACTGCTTTTGGAGCGCATACCGGAATTGGAACAATGCCGATCACTTTGTACGGAACAGAAGAACAAAAACAAAAATACGTTCCTAAATTAGCTTCAGGCGAATGGTTTGGAGCCTACTGCTTGACAGAACCAGGCGCTGGATCGGATGCTAATTCTGGAAAAACAAAAGCCGTTTTATCTGAGGATGGAACACATTACAAAATCACAGGACAAAAAATGTGGATTTCAAATGCAGGATTTTGTTCTTTGTTTATCGTTTTCGCCCGTATTGGCGATGACAAAAATATTACTGGTTTTATCCTAGAAAACACTCCTGACAATGGAATTTCTATGGGTGAAGAAGAGCACAAATTAGGAATTCGTGCCTCTTCAACACGTCAAGTTTTCTTTAGTGAAACGAAAGTTCCTGTTGAAAACATGCTGTCAGAAAGAGGAAACGGTTTCAAAATTGCGATGAATGCTTTGAACGTAGGTCGTATCAAATTAGCAGCTGCTTGTTTGGACGCTCAGCGCAGAGTAATCTCAGGTTCAGTAAAATATGCTAATGAAAGAATCCAATTCAATACAGCAATTTCTCAGTTTGGTGCTATTCGTGCAAAACTAGCAGAAATGGCTACAAGTTGTTATGCTGGAGAAAGCGCTTCTTACCGTGCTGCTAAAGATATTGAAGATAGAATCATATCTCGTGAAGCCGAAGGAGTTTCACATCAAGAAGCAGAATTAAAAGGTGTTGAAGAATATGCAATCGAATGTTCTATCTTAAAAGTAGCTGTTTCTGAAGATGTACAAAACTGTGCCGATGAAGGAATTCAAATCTTTGGTGGAATGGGATTCTCTGAGGATACTCCGATGGAAAGTGCTTGGAGAGATGCCAGAATTGCACGTATTTATGAAGGAACAAACGAAATCAACAGAATGCTTTCAGTAGGAATGTTGATTAAAAAAGCAATGAAAGGGCATGTTGATTTATTAGGACCTGCAATGAAAGTTTCTGAAGAATTAATGGGAATTCCATCTTTTGAAACTCCTGATTATTCTGAATTATTTGCAGAAGAAAAAGAAATCGTTAGAAATTTGAAAAAATCATTCTTAATGGTTGCAGGAAGTGCTGTTCAAAAATTTGGTGCAGATTTAGACGCTCATCAGCAGTTATTGATGGCTGCTTCAGATATGTTGATTGAAGTCTATATGGCAGAAAGCACCATCTTACGTACTGAAAAACTAGTTAAAAAAGAAGGTGAGGCAAAGGTACAAGAGCAAATTGCAATGGCAAAATTATACTTATACAAAGCGGTAGATATTGTAAATCAAAAAGGAAAAGAAAGCATTATTTCTTTTGCCGAAGGCGATGAACAACGTATGATGCTTATGGGATTACGTCGTTTTACAAAATACACAAACATGCCGAATGTAGTGGCATTAAGAGAAACAATTACAGCAAAATTAGTAGCTGAAAATGAATATTGTTTCTAATAAAAATTAGTTTTTAGTTTTTTTTTAAACCGTCTTGTTCCTGAAAACAAGGCGGTTTTTTTATGCTTTTATAGTGTGCTTGGGAAAATTTATAATTCTATTCCTTCTCTTCATCTGGAATTACATCCGATTTTTTCTTTTTAATCTCAATCACTTCAACCTTAATACCAACGGCATAATCATTTGGAATAATTTTTTTTCCATGTGAATTTGCATAAACTTTAGTAAATTCGGCTCCAAAATATAAGATTATAGCCGAATAATACACCCAAATTAGAATAATTATAACGGATCCAGCTGCACCGTAAACAGTAGCAACGGTGGAGCTTCCTAAATAAAAACCAATTGCAAATTTACCGAACATGAAGAAGAACGATGTAAAACTGGAACCAATCAAAGCGTCTTTCCAAGCGATATTTCCATCTGGTAAAGTTTTAAAAATAATAGCAAACAAAATGGTTGTCGTTGCAAATAATATCAGAACATTGAAAATATAAAATATATAAACCGTGGTGTCCGGAAAATAAATAAGTAATCGTGTGTTGACAATATCCATTGCTGTGTTAACCATCAAACTGACCATTAATAAAAAACCAACAGATGCAATCATAGAAAATGACATCAATCTGTTTTTAATAAATTTCATGATTCCTTTATTGGGTTTTGCTTTTAAACCCCAAATATAATTAATGGAACTTTGTATTTCAGCAAACACACCTGACGCACCTACAAGTAACATTATACCTCCGAAAATAGCCGCAAAAGTATTACTCTCGGACAATTCAATATTTTTAATCGTTTCTTGTATTTGAATTGCAGCTTCGTTACCCACCATGCCATTGATTTGACCAAAAAAACGCCCTGTAACCGCTTCCCTTCCAAAGAAGAAACTAAAAATAGACAAAATAATAATCAATAAAGGCGGCAATGAAAATATGGTATAATACGATAATGAAGCACTTAATTTTATGGCATTGTCATCGTCAAATTCCTGATACGTGCGCTTGAGTAAACTCCAGCTAATGGTGGCTATTTCTCTGTGTTTCATTTATTTTTAATTCTTTTTTACTATTTTCTAAAAAGAAAAATTACAATTATATCGTTTACTATTATTAATACAACAGCAAAACTAGGACTTTTGTTCGTATTATAAACATTCCTTACAAAATTACAACGATATTGTTCACCAATTAGATGCTATTACCAAATTATTAGCAAGGGAATCTCCTGCTCAGCACTCCAAAATTTCTTATCTTTGAAATAAAACATATTATGAAAAAGTTAGTTTTACTATTTGGAATTGGGTTAGCCGTTTTAATTGGTTGCAAAACCAATACTTCCTTAAATAATGATAAAACATTAGTGATTGCTTTCGAATCAAAAAGCGAAAGTAATGTAACCGGAACAGCCACATTTGTAGAAAATAAAGGAACAGTGACGATGATCGCTAAATTAACGGGATTAACACCTGGAATTCATGCAATACATATTCATGAGAAGTCAGATTGTACAGCTGCTGACGGAAGTTCCGCGGGTGGACACTGGAATCCAACGTTTAAAAAACACGGAAAATTAGGAGAAGGCGAAGCGCATAAAGGAGATATCGGTAATTTTACTGCTGATGAAAAAGGAAATGGCACCATCACTTTTAGGACTAGTGAATGGGGCATTGGCTCTGCAGATGAAACTAAAAACATAATAGGAAAAGGTTTAATTGTGCATCAAGGTGCTGATGATTATGTGTCACAACCGGCCGGAAATGCTGGAGCAAGGGTTGCCTGCTCCGCTATTATCAAATAACATTTAAAATATTAATAGAATCCGTCTCATTAAACTACTCCCAAAATTTGTAATTAATTTTGAAACAAGCGGAGCTCGATATTCTTTCGGGCTCCGCTTGTTTCCATTTGATTTGAAGCTGTCATTAATGTGATACTCTAGATTCCGTGTAATTTGGATTAAATTAAATTTTTTAAAACAGAACAGCTAAGATTTAAATATTTCATATAAGTTTTCAATAATTACATTGCCTAAACAATTACCTTTTCTTGACATACTTTAAGTGATTCTTTTTTTAGCTTATCACTGCCGATATTGTCACATTTCATATTCTTTTTTGGCGGGCTGTATGGGTAAATACGTATTGTTAGGGATGATTTTAAGCACCTCATCTTAAATCATTTCCCAGATTAAACAAAAAACCGTTCGTATAATTTGAAGCTAATTATTTCTTGGTTAAATAAACCAATTCGCTATGATAAATAGACCTTTTACCTGATACATTTAATTCTATATTATCGATCGCTTACTCCTGATTCGGTTCCGGCACTTTAAAATTTATTTAAAATAAATTAGTAGTGTTTTACCTTATTCTCTTTTGCATGACTTGTATTTTTACTATTGCAGTAATACTTTGAATCCTACAAATTTCATTAGACTTAAAATAGTTTTAATGATTTATTAGTACTTATTGATAGTTGAGTTCACCAGAAATCCTACTTTAACCGTAACGAACTTTATGTTTGTGGTGAATACCTTGATTAACTCCTTTATTTTATGGTATCTATCAGTAAACCTACTTCATTTTTCATCTTAAAAACTACTTCTTACCATACTTGTACGCTTTAAAAGTAACCTTAAATCATACTCAAGCCTAAATTTTATTACGACTTACG
Source organism: Flavobacterium sandaracinum (assembly GCF_004349135.1). GTDB lineage: Bacteria > Bacteroidota > Bacteroidia > Flavobacteriales > Flavobacteriaceae > Flavobacterium > Flavobacterium sandaracinum. The sequence goes on from NZ_SMFN01000003.1 coordinate 69,305, forward strand.
TTTTTAACTTCCTCTTCGGCTTGACTTAAGGCCTGAAACTTTTTAGTTTGATATTCTTACAGCGAAAAATTTCTACTTCTTGTAATAGCTAACTTCTTCAAATAACGGTTTAACAGACTTTATTTTTTCGATTAAAATCACTCTTTTTTGTAAGTCAACCTCTTGCTTATTATTTTAATCCTTTAGCACCAAAATTAATGAAACCGCTTTTCCATTTTGCAACACTTGTTCCATCAGGAATATCAAATTTCACATAATAATTGCGCAATGACAAAGACTCTTTTTGATTTATATTTGAAAGAGACCCTATTCCTTTGATACTTTCTCGGCATTAAACCACTTTCTCCATATTAATTGTAGAATTAACCTACTTAGGTACACTAGGGTATTCAACCCCTTTTTAATTAGAAATATATTGATAAGAATAAATGATTTTATAATACTGATTTTGCCATTCAAGTTGAAATGCGTAATCCTATTTGACTTTTCTTCCCAAAAAAATACCCCCAAATAGTATAGCTTTTTGAGGGTAGTTTCGGATTTTTTAAAACACAATCACGTGAATTGCAATTATTTTGGATTTAGAATTAATTCGATTCTTTTGATAATATCCTCATAATGGTATTTTGTTTCTGTATTTACGGCTCTCGTTTTTGCAACTGACAAAGTACTTTTTAACGTGTTCAACTCACCTCTGACCAATCCTCTCACATCAGATTGTGCCACATTGTAAAAGTCAGAAGAGCGACCTGATTTGATTTCCTCTTTCATCAGATACCCCATTCTCTCGATGTAAGCACGTTGTAAGTTTCGTCTATAAATTGTTACATTGGTTGGCAAATCAGCTTCTTTCCAGATTCCTTTGCGCATATCCCCTAGTAAATCGAGTGCTTTATAATTAGCCGTTCCCAATATTTCTGCATCCATTAATCTCCCAATACGCTCAAAGCTCATCACACTATTTACATGTCGGGCTTGTAAGTTTCTGAACCGCTCTGTGTATCCAGAATAATCAATATTTTTCAAGGTATTCACATTGACCAACCAGGTAGGAGAAGCAAAAGCATTTGTTTGTAACCATTGCATGGCTTCTTGTTGTTTCGCTTTTGAAACAACATCATAAATAGTTCCGTTTTGATTTGGCTTTTTAGTAGTTTCATACACCCCTCCAACATTTGTAACTACATGACCTACGTACCTGCTCCAAACATCCAACATCTCTTTGTATAATTCGTCTAAATCTTCATAATCATTAGTAACATCACTAGTCCATTCTGATAAATGTGAGGCTACATACTGCAAGTTTTTGAGTCCATAAGTACTTGCTTTCATGGCATTATTCCCTATATCTTCAGTTTGTGAAGTAGGATCGAAACTGCTGCTTTGTTTCCCATATTTATAAATAATATTGTTAGATTTTTCCATGATCCATTGGTCTAATATAGGAACTTCATTCTCAGGTGATGTCACATTAGGAATTACTCTGTATCCCCAATTAGTGGCATAATGATCGTATGGCCCCATTTTACGGATAAAACGAATATTTTTATCTCCAGGTTGAGCAATGTAATTAAAACGTGCATAATCCATCAAACTGGCTGCGATTCCGCTTTTTTGTGTAAAGTCACCATCTCGGTAGCTTTCGGTATCATAAGCACAACTTGCCCCCATATTGTGAGGAAATCCAAGCGCATGTCCCACTTCGTGAGCGATAACCATACGCATCATTTCACCCATTTCTTCATCACTTGTATTTAATGTTCGTGCTGTTGGATTTGCAGCTCCCGTTTCTAATAAATACCGGTTTCTGTAGGAGCGCAAGTGGTTGTGGTACCAAATCACGTCGCTCTCGATAATTTCTCCTGTTCTTGGATCAGATACACTTGGTCCAACCGCATTACGCGTCGTACTCGCCACATACCGAATAACGGAATAGCGAATATCCTCTGGGCTGAAATCAGGATCTTGCTCCTTTGTTGGTGCATCTTTGGCAATAATAGCATTTTTAAAACCAGCTGTTTCAAAAGGCTTTTGCCAATCTTCAATACCTTGCTTGATGTACTTGCGCAGTTTTTCAGGAGTAGCAGGATCTAAGTAGTACACGATGGGTTTGATGGGTTCTACCAACTCCCCTTTTGCGTAAGCGACAGGATCTTTAGGTTCTAATTTCCAGCGGCGAATGTACGTTTTACTATCTGATTTTAATTCCTCACTTCCATAATCGATTTGGCTCATAGTAAACCACCCAACGCGCGGATCTGCTAGGCGCGGTTGCATCAATTTTTCAGGCAATAAAATCATCGATTGATTCATTTGAATACTGATCGTTTCTGCGTCTTCTTGACTTGGCGGCTTAGAAGCATTATAACTAAAATCTTGAATTACTTCAATATTTAATGGGAAACTTTTCATCGTATTGATAAAACTACGGGATTCATCCAGTCCTTTTACTTTATAGGTTTCTCTCATTTCAGCTGATAATCCGCTGATCGATTTTACATCTGTACCGTAAAATTTAGTTACATCAATAACCGTATTTGCAGAATCTTTACTAAATGCTACAATATCAAAAGCGAATAAAGTGGGTTCATAATTGTTAGATTTAACTGATATACTGATTGGCAAACTGTCATTGGCTACTGCGCTAAATGATTTCAATTTAATTAAGATTTTATCTTGAAAACGTTGCCAAACAATTAACTGCTCGTTCGTTTCGGATCCTGCATTTACATAGCCACCTCCAAGATTAGAGGGCAGTTTAGACAACCGACTTACTAAAAGCATGTCTTTATCTAAGTATTTATTCGGGATTTCGAAAAAATATTTTTTATCTACTTTGTGAACTGTAAACAAGCCTTCGTCTGAAATAGCCCCTTTAGTAATTACTTTGCTGTATTCCTTGATGGTAGGTTCTGGCTTCTTTTCCGGAGCGGGAAGCGTAACCGCGTTTTTATCTTTTTTCCTCTTGGATTGGGCAAATTGGGTGGTGGGTACTAACAATAGGGCTGCAATTGCAGTTAAAATGAAAAATTTCTTCATTTAGTGGTTATTTAATGGTTATTCAATATCAAAAATAATTTTTAGTGCCTTTAAACTGCATGTTAATCAATGTTTTAACTTTTAATTAACAACTGTTTTGTGTCAAATATTTTTTTCCTACTGTAATTCTCTGCTTTTTAGCCGCTAATTCCAATTGCATTTGATAAATATATTTTAAAGTGATTACAAGTTCTTACTGCTCTGCAATAATGGGTATTGTCAAAAGAATATTTCAAAAATTACTTTTGGTTCTTGTTTGTATCAAAGCAATACTTTATCCATTTTTGATGTTGTAGTTCAACACCAACCTGATTTATTTATTTTTCCTTGGCAACAAATCTATGGAGGCATTGATAAAAAGCGTATCCTTAAATCTTAATACGATCAGGTAGCCACACAGCCCACTTTTCAAAATTAATGGCAAAGTTCCTACTGATAAAAAGTATTTCTATAGTAGAGCACTTTATCCCCAATAGGAACCTGACTCAAGCTATTTAGGAGCTACGCATTGGAAATGGTTAGAGGAGGAACTGGAGAAACTCGCGTCTAATAGGTTAATTGGTTCAGCATCTCAGTATGGGGTTGAATACAATGGGAATGAAGGTTGGGGAAATTTTCAGCTGGAGCAAAAAAACCTTAACTATCATCAAAATACAAAAGCTAACAGATTTAGCAAAACCAAAAAAAATGAAATTAAAGGTCCAATTAAGGCAAATTGTTTTGTCTTAATTACAATCTGTTGGAAAATAAAATTCCAAAAATAAAAATAGAAGTTAGGCGCAGTACTGACAATCAGCGCACAGAATAAACGATTGGATTTGATAAAATTAGTTTTTGGTAAGTGCTACTGATTTTAGAAGAAAATCGAATCTAGAACAATAAAAAATATTACCAAAAACGGTTCTCGATATACGTCACTTCGAGTAATGGAGCGTATCGATAAGTTTTTTCCGTTTAACTGTACAAAAAAACTCTCGAATAGACGTTATTAATAATTACATCCAAAGGATTATAATAGTGTATTTTTACTTTGCTCTACCTAGAATTACAAAAGAACTAAGCTTTAGAATGACACATTGATAGTTGCTAATTTCTTTTTGGATGCTTTTTGCAAAATAAAATATCGTTTTTATTCTGGCAAGTTGAAACAGATTTTTAATAATACCTAAAAAACAACATAATGAATTGTAAATCATTAATTTATCTACTGGTAATAGCATCACTAATTGCTTGTAAGCAAAAGAGTGACGAATCAGAAAAGATCAAAAAACTATTAGAGACAGAATCAGCAACATGGAGAGCCAGAGATGGAAAAGCACATGCCGAATGCTGGCACATCCAGCCCTACAGTAGGATATTAGTTTCAACAGCAGATGGAAAAACTTTAGATATTCCTGCTATTGCCATGACCAATACCGATCCAAAATCTATGGGAAATGGTGGCTATTCAGTCAATACAAACTACAAAATGAGTATCAAAGAAAATAATGCTTGGGTAAGTCATGACGAAGTTTCTACCGCTAAAGATGGTAAAAGAAGTTACTCCCATGAAATTAGATTGGTAGAAAAAATAAAAGGGCAATGGAAATTAGTTGGGCAATCCATTCATGTCTATAAATCAGAACGATAGCAGCATTCCCAATAAGCTAAGATAAGTTTCACTTTATATTAACGAACATTTATCTATAGAATTGCATAATTTAATGTAATTATGCACCATGACAATAGACTTTCAAAATACTACATTCATACGCTATTTTTGGGGATTTATGTCCTTGTATGTTCTGAACTGTACCGTAGATTGTCCTAATGTTAATTCTTATTATGGTAAGGAGGATTTAACGTATAACGATCAGGAAAGTATTATAGAAATTTTTGTTGAAAAAATATTAGGATTCGAAGATGCAATCGCTGAGAACGAAGACAATGATATTGATAAAAGAATAGCGCACAAAACCACTATTTTACTAGATTTTTTTGTCCTACCAAGTACTGGTTTACACTTGAATAAAAAATACACCTATTTCAAACAAGACAACTTAGTTGAGTTAAACCGTTCTATTGGTATACCCTATTTTGAAATTCACACTCCTCCACCTGAGGTTTAGTTTGTTATTGACACCGATTATCTATTCCATGTAGTCCAATGAAAATTGGATTAATTTAACATTATATCGGTACTGTACACGTCCTGAAAGCATTCAGGAAAACTAAATTATACATACAATTGGTATCAAATCGCAAGTAACTGTCTTCTTTAGAAGATAAGGATACTTCGTTTTGGATCGTAAAAACAGATTAAAATGGTTCCTAAATTTTTAAAAACATACAAATTCGTCTTAGTTTTAACGGTGCTAACAATGGGTAGCTCTAAAGCACAAGAGAATGAAGCACAAAAAAAAAGCCTGGCAGATAGCCTTTACATACAAGAAGTAGAAAATCCAAGAAAACCAATTAAGGTTTTACATGCAGAGCCATTATACATTGACCTGATTAGAGATTTGGGAGCACTAAAAGGAGAAAAAGAATGGAATATAGGTATTGGAATGACTGATAATATTACGCATGATGAATACACGGCATTAGTAGAATATGAATGGGCTCCAATAAATAGATTAGGACTTGAAGTAGAATTACCCTTCTCAATTTACTATCCTACAAATGGCAACGCAGATACACCCGGAAGTAAACTCAATAGTATAAAATTAGCAGCACAATATACTTTTTTCGTTTCTGAAAAAAGGAAAACTTCAATGGCTGTCGGTTACATTCAAGAATTTGGATTGGCAGATTTTAAGAATTATGGAAATGACACTTTTTATACAGGAAATGGATACAATCCGTTTTTTGTAGCAGCCAAAAGATGGGGCCAAAATTTTCATACCTTACTCTATACAGGACCTCAATTTATACACCATTTTTCAGACAATGCAACAAGCACCAATTGGCAAATAAATTCCAATTTTCATTATATGATACCAGGAACAAGAAATTTTATTGGTATTGAGTTCAATAAAGAGCTAAAAAAGAATGATTTTGACATGACTATCAGACCTCAAATGCGAGTGGTAATTACTGATAATTTGCTTGTTGGAATTGTAACAGGTATTCCCATCAATAGGGAGAATCAAAGATTTAGTAGTTTTTTACGATTGATCTATGAACCTTCACATTAAATAAATAGTACAAAATATTTCCTGTTTAGCATAAAATAGAAACCTCGCTTATAATTTAAATAATCGAGGTATCTATTTTATGATTTATATTTTTTGCAAAAATTAATAGGATATGTATTCTTATCAAAAACTAGGGTTTATTTCAAGATAGGAATACTTTTTATTTTCGAAATTAAGTAAAAGAACTGACTCACATAGAGGTGCTGCACTACATAATTACAAGAAAATGTATTGGTAACCTACTAAAACAAATTGTCCTACTTTTTATTTCTTGAGCAGCAAGCGTTTTACTCTAACAGATAATTCATTCGGACTGAATGGCTTTGTTATAAAGTCATCTGCTCCAAGCTCAAAAGCTTCCAAAACTGTTTTCTCCAGTCCCACTGCGGACAGCATTATTATTGGGATGTTTAATTTTAACTCGATTTTTACTTTTTTGACAATATCTAAACCGGTTACAAATGGCATCATAATATCTGAAATTATTAAATCTGGATTTTCAGAAACAATTTTTTCTAAAGCAATCTGACCATTTGGACATAAAAGGACTTTATATCCTTCTCTAACCAATTTAAATTCCATAGCTTTTGACATCATTTCGTCATCCTCAGCAACTAAAATTGTTTTCATACTAACTGGTTTTATAGATTCAAACTAAAAGCAAAACAATTTCATTCTCCTATGACTTAATTTTTCAGGAGAATTAATTTACTAAAATAAGATTATTCACAGTGCCTTAAACGCATTTTCATCAAATGACAACACTTAAATCTCCCATTCACTATTAAAGCGCAACCACTTCCTGTAATTCGTTAATAGCCAACTGGCAAATCTCGTTTAAATTAATAACTTCATTTATTCTTGTTGATCCCAGAGGATTTGTTTCAATTTCTTTTTCAATAATGTCAACACATTGAGATGCTTTGATCATCCCCAACAAACTGAGAGAAGACTTAAGCTTATGAATTTCTTCTTTCAAAATCTTGATGTCATTATTATCATTAGATTTCAGAATTATTTCCATTGTTTCAGGTGTATTTTCTAAAAAAAGCGAAATCATCTCTTTGATAAAATTCTCATCACCTTCTGAAAAATCTTTCAAATATTTAAGATCAACTACTTTTTCTGTTGTTAGTTCTTCTTTTTTTGTGCCTAAAGAGTGCATCGTATCCCTTTTACTTATATCTAAATTTAGATATAATTTATTCAATAACACATCAAAATCATAGGGCTTAGACAAATAATCATTCATTCCATTTTCAATACATTTTCGTTCTTCCTCTACCGTGGCGTGCGCTGTTAATGCTATAATTGGAATCATAGATTTTTCTCCCATATTGGACCTAATGTATTTAGTGAGTTCAATACCATCCATTTCAGGCATTTGAATGTCTAATAAAATAATATCATAAGCTGTTTTTTCTATTTTTTTAATGGCTGTGTTTCCGTTATCAGCAACATCAATTTCTTTTCCCCATTTTTCAAACACTTTGATTGCTAGAAGCTGGTTGAGTTCGTTGTCCTCCACTAAGAGTATTTTTACCTCCTTTAAGAAATCTGGAGATGTGGTTTTATTTGTCAATTGAGGCGAAATAGTAATTCCTTTTTCCGCTTTTTTATACACTAAGGAAAAGGAGAATTCACTTCCCTTAGCAACTGCACTGTCAACACTAATTTTTCCTCCCTGCAACTCCACAAGTTTGCGTGTAATTGCAAGACCAAGTCCTGTTCCGCCATATTTTCTTGTTGTTTCATTTGATGCCTGATTGAAACTTTCAAATATGGAATCTACTTTATCACTTGGGATACCAATTCCAGTATCGATAATTGAAAATTTCAATTTACATTCTGATACTGTTTCCTGCACTTCGGTAACTACTAATTCGACAAAACCTTTTTCAGTAAATTTCAGTGCGTTCCCCAATAAGTTTACTAATATTTGAGATAACTTCGTAGGATCACCAATTAGATTATCACTTATTTTAGCATCAATATCGTATAATAATTTAATTTTCTTCTCTTTTGCATTTTGAGCCAATAACTCAATTACAGAATAAATTGTTTTTGATAATGAAAAGTTCACCTCTTCGAAAGTCATTTTATCTGCTTCAATTTTAGAGAAGTCAAGAATGTCATTAATAATAAACATCAAGTTTTGACTGGCTTTTTTAATGGCCTCTACACTCTGCTTTTGGTTATTATCTAATTTTGTACTTTCTAAAATTTTGGCAAACCCAATAATCCCGTTCATAGGAGTCCGGATCTCGTGACTCATATTGGTTAGAAACTGTTCTTTTATAACTACTGCTTTTTCAGCTAATTCCTTAGCTTTTATTAGCTCTGCTTCTGTTCGTTTTTGTTCAGTAATATCTTGAATGGTACCTAGTATTTTGCAAGGTTTATCTTTTTCATCATTCAAACATTTAATAAATTGCTTGATGTATTTTACAGTTCCTTTTTTACTAGTGATACTATGATGGAATTGCACTTCCGTTTTTGTTTCTTTAACATGCTTTAGATTCGTTTCAAAAAGGGCTAAGTCTTTGTCATCTGTAAAACAGGATTTAAAAAAATCTACTGACACAGTCTTCTCATTTTCAACTTCAAAAATAGTAAAAAACTCATCTGAAAAATAGACCTCATTGTTGCTTAAATTGACTTCCCAACTTCCTATTTTTGCTAATTTTTGAGCTTCAAGAAGTCGATTTGAATTGACTTTCAGCGCTAGTTCAGTAACTTTTCTGAGTTTTAAACTCTCATGCAATTTAATGGCATTCCTGATGCTTTGAGACACTCCATCTGGAGTCAGTAACGTTTTTGGAATATAATCTGAGGCACCACTTAATATTGCTTGACTAGCGATTTTTTCGTCTCCCTGTGAGGTTACAAAAATTACAGGTGTCTCAATATCTAAATCTCTAATTTTTTTCAAAAAAGAAATTCCATCGGTATCGGGCATCATGTAATCTAAAAATATTAAGTCATACTCCAATTTTGTAATTTTTTCGATACCTCCTTTTGCTGAAAAAACGCTATCTACTTCTGCAATTATACCAGATTGCGAAATGGAACGAGTGATAGTGATCGCGTCGATTTTATCATCGTCAATTATTAATATTTTTAAAACTTGGGCCATATAGTATGCTGTTATTTTTGACTAGAAAATTCGATAATATTCCAATAATCATTGAGGACTGTCATAAATGAGTTTAGAGTTTGGCTTTCGAATGACATGGGAATATAGCCTGCAATATTCAAATTCAAAGCTGCTACTTTATTTTTATCAGTTTTTGAATCTGTAATTACAAAAACTAAAATTGATTTTAAATCGGTATGATTTCGTATCGCATTCAAGAACTGTAATCCTTTATTATTTGTACTATTGATATCGATTAAAATTATTTTAGGTATAGGAATTATTTTTTCAGAGCCATCCAACATAGACCAAGCCTCCTTTTCATTGGCAGCGGAAAATAAAGTATATTTTACGTCTATTTCTGAAAAAGATTTTCTGATGTTTTGGATTAGAGACTTTCTATTATCAATCAGCAGAATACTTGCATTTCCCATAACAAAAATGAGTTGGATATATTAAAGTTCACATAATTGCCAGAAATTCTTGAGAGTAGCTACTGAAGTCAAAAACTTTTCAAAAGAAAGTGGCTTAAGAATATATCCTGCAACATTCAAATTGTAAGCATTTATCTTGTCGCTATCTTCATTTGAAGTGGTCATAACAAAAACAGATATGTTTTTAAGTTTCTCGTTTTCTCTCATTATCTTCAAAAACTCAATCCCATTCATTTTAGGCATATTAATATCAAGAATGATAATTTTTGGCAGCGGAATAATTTGATTTTCTAGCATTTCGAGTGCTTCCACCCCATTTCCTGCAACAAATAGTGGGTTCATGATATTATTTTTAGAGAATGCTCTTTTTACATTCATCACATCTACTTCATCGTCTTCGACCAATAAAATATTTACCAATTTTTGGTTCATAATTTTAATTTTTTAATATTATTATTTTAGGCCAAATTAATGTAAAAATTGAGCCATTGTTTATACCAGCAGTATATTTAATTTTTCCTCCCACTAATTTCATGATTTTACAACTAATGGCTAATCCTGCTCCTGTTGTATCCACCACATCTTTAGAATTAACAGTATAAAAAATAGAGAAGATTTTAGACACTGCTTGTTCTGGTATTCCGGGTCCATTATCGCTAACTTTTATTTCATAATCGGTTTCGGTTTCTAGAACCTCAACGCCTACTTTTCTATTTTCCTTATCGTGAAATCGGACAGCATTATCGAGTAAGTTCATCAACACTTTCTGTAATTTAGCACCTAAAGTTACGCAATTTTCATTAACCAGTGTAGAGTTTAATGTAAATTCAATAGTAGAATTAGTATCAAATAACGCAATGCTATTTGCAATCATTTTTGAAATGTTCACTTCATAAAATTCTAATTCGAATCTATCAACTCGAGAAAGTTCCAACAGTCCATTCATCATATTTTCCATTCGATTGACCCTGTTTTTCAACAAGCTTAAGTTGGCAATCACCTCTTGATTTTCAACTGCACCCAAATCCTCTTCAATCCACGTGGTAATATTTGAAATTGCCCGCATAGGCGATTTTATATCATGTGAGACGATGTAAACAAATTCTTCAAACTCTTTCTTTAGGGCTACTAATTCCTGTTTACATTTATCTTCTTCTTCCTTCATCTTTATTTATTTAGGGAATGTAAAAACGAAACTACATCCTTCATTTTCTTTAGATTCAATATGTATATTTCCTCCTTTTTCTTCAATAATTTTTTTCACAATAGACAAACCTATACCTGTACTCTCTTTTACATCGCGTGCCTCAATAGTTTGAAAAACTTTAAATACTTTTTTATGGTATTCTATTGCAATCCCAGGACCATTATCTTTTATACTAAACTGATGAAAACCGGGCAGGGATTTATACTGGCAGTCTATTTTACCTACCGCCTTATTACTGTACTTAACAGCATTACTAATCAAGTTACTAAATACTTGCTGCAAAAGTATTCGTTCGGATTCAATCTCTGGAAAGTTTTTACCAATCGTGATTTCAAAGCCTTGTTTTGGAACAATAGAATCTATAATTTGACTTAACATCAATTTTAAATCAATCTTTTCCTTTTCGATTTCAGTACGACCTATGCGCGAATATTCTAGAACTCCATTGATTAAGTTTTCCATACGCAACACGCGTCCACGAAGTAGGTCAAAATTAGCGCTAACGGTCTCCGGCATACCTGGCATATCTTCGACAATCCATTCTGACAAATTATTAATGGCTCGAAGTGGCGCCTTCAAATCATGTGAAACTACGTAAGCAAACTGATCGAGTTCGTTGTTTTTTTTACTCAAATTTAGTAGTGCATTATTTAAGTTTGCTTCCGCATTTTTTTGATCCGTGATATCGGTGCTTATTGAAATGTATTGATACGGCTTATTTTTTTCGTCCAAAAAGGGAACAATGGTTGCTTTTTCCCAATAATAAGAACCGTCTTTAGCTAAATTTCTCGTTTCGCCTTTCCAAACATCCCCGTTAACAATTGTTTTCAAAATTTGTTTAGAAAATTCTTTGGGAAAATGCCCCGTAATAGTGCGTTGATCTTTGCCTATTAGCTCATCTTTAGTATACTTAGAAATGCTACAGAAGTTATCATTTACAAACGTGAGCAATCCTTGTTGATCTGAAATAGATACAATTGCTGATTCATCTAAAGCAGATCGTATGTCTCTTATTTCTTTTGATTTTTGAATGATTTTCTGCTCTGCTAAGGTGATCTCCGTAACATCCTGAATAATTCCTTTTAACTCAATCACCTCCCCTTTTTCGTTTTTAAAAGGTTGTCCAATTTCTAGAATATGTTTGACTCTTTGGTCTGGAAATACGATTCTATATTTGATTTTAAAGTCTTTTCCTGTTTGTATAACATTCTCACTTACTTGGTCCAACTTTACTAAATCATCCTTGTGAATTCTGTTTCTATATTCTTTATACAACTGATCCGAAGACAATTGTTCCAATTCAAAAATACGATAATGACCTTCAGACCAAACAAGATTATTAGTAACTAAATTAAATTTCCAGCTCCCAATTTTAGCAATATGTTGCGACTCCTCTAATAACTTATTCCCATCGATTAAATGTTGCTCGGCTTCTTTTTCCTTAGTCACATTTCGAGCAATACAGTATAAATTTCCAGTTGTAGGATCTGGTGAGGTATTCCAGCTCAGTATAATATAATCTCCATTTTTGCAACGAAAACGGTTCTCAAAACTAATCGTTAACTCCCCCTTTGATAATTTCTCTACTTCTTTGTAGGTTTGAGCCAAATCATCAGGGTGCACAAAATCAACAAAAGGAGTTCCTTCCAATTCTTGTTTAGAATAGCCTAAAACCTTAGTAAATGCAGGATTGACTTTATAGAATAATCCATTCACATTAGCGATGCAAACCAAATCTTTAGACAGATCAATAAAATTTTGCATTTCCTTTTGAGATTCTAGGAAGTCTAAATGTTTTTTGCGTGAATCTAATAAGGCAACAACTTGATCAGCTAGCAATTTCAGAGCGTTTTTTTGTTTATCGTTAAGAGCCCTAGGTTCCGTATCGATAACACAAAGTGACCCCATATTAAGTCCGCTTTTAGTTCGAAGTGGTGCTCCGGCATAAAATCGGATATTGGGACTACCCGTGACCAATGGATTTTCCGAAAACAGTTTGTTTTCAGTAGCATTCTGAACTTCAAAAACGTCATCACCTAAAATAGTGTATTGGCAAAAAGATATTTCTCTAGCTGTTTCTGACACATCTATCCCTACTTTTGATTTAAACCATTGTCGGTCTTCATCTATTAAACTGACTAAAGCTATAGGAGTTCCGCAAATAAAAGAGGCTAACTGCGCGATAGAATCATATTCTTTTTCAGACAATGAATCCAGAATAGCAAAGTCTTTCAGTTCTTGGAGTCTTTCAATTTCATTTTCCGGTTTTGGATCTACATTCATTAAAATGGGTATTTTCTTTACTATTACTGATCAATAATTAATCGGTACTGATTAATTATTTAGGTTTAAGTTCATTGTGCACTACTTCTAATTGGAAAAACAATTGGTCTGGCTACAAAAATAAAATTAATTTCGAATTAACAGAATCGTAACTGCTTAAATTTATAGTAATCCATAAAAAAATACTCCTTTTTCAGATTATTTTCAAAAAACAAAAAAACAAAATTAGGAAAAATAAACACATCTACTCAAGAACACTTTTTTCTGCAATTAAAAACTTTTTGTGAAAGTCATAAGTACAGTATTTCGATTAGTAACTTTATTTTATTTGTGTTCCTTTTTAATCCTTTTCTCCTAAAATAAAGACCAGTAGTACCGATTATTAGATATTCAAAATAAAAATTACAATAAGCCTCTCGATAAAATACATATTATACTGATAAACAGCAATTTATAAAATAAAAATGTCGTTTTATTTTAAATTATAAAAAATATTTGTCTAAATTTACGCTATTCGTTTAGCTAGATGAAGCTCCTACTACTTCCCGCTAAAAGCTTAAAATGATTCCTAAATTCCGAGCATAGCTTTGAATTAAAAAATTTATGGTTGTGATTAAAAAACAAGCTCCTGTTTTTTTGACTATTACTATTTGACGTACCCAATTTAATACCCTTTACCATTAAAAAAAGACGCCATGAAAACATACAAGTACATTCTGTTTTTCAACGAAATAAATATTGATGCAATTGACAAAGTAGGTGGCAAAAATGCATCGCTTGGGGAAATGTACAATCAACTCAATCCAATTGGTATTACTATTCCAAACGGATTTGCCGTTACTGCCGAAGGGTATCGGCTATTTCGAAAAACCAATGGTTTAGAAAAACTACTGCAAGATTTATTGTTGTCTTTAGATACCAAAGAATATTCAAATCTTTCGCTTATTGGAGAAAAAGCTAGAAATCTCATTCTATCTGCAGCTATTCCCGAAGAAATACGGGATGAAATAAAACTCGCTTACGAATCGCTGAGTAAGCAATGTGGCACCTCAAATCTAGATGTCGCAGTACGAAGTAGTGCCACATCTGAAGATTTACCCACAGCAAGTTTCGCAGGACGAATGGAGTCTTTTCTTCATATTAATGGAGAACAAGAATTACTGTCCACTATTCACCGTTGTTACGCTTCGCTGTTTACAGATCGTGCCATAAAATACCGTCACGACATGGATTTTACTAAATTAGACATTGCTATTTCTGTGGGTGTTCAACAAATGGTTCGAAGTGACAAAGCGGCTTCTGGCGTCGCTTTTACAATTGATCCCGATAGCGGATTCGAAAATACCATCATCATCAATAGTATTTGGGGACTGGGAGAAAATATTGTTCAAGGCACTGTTACACCTGACGAATGGATAGTATTCAAACCTACATTAGCAAATCCGAACGTGATTCCCATTTTAAAAAGACAGTGCGGCCAAAAAGAATTTACGATGATCTATAAAGATAGAGTCGCAGGTTCAGCTGCTGAAAATACCATTGTTAATAAAGATACTTCATTGGAAAAACAAAAACAATTTTCGCTAAACGACAAAGAAGTCATTCAACTGGCACAATGGTGTTCAAAAATTGAAAAACATTATAAAAAAGCAATGGACATTGAGTGGGCCAAAGACGGTTTAAACAATCAATTGTACATTGTGCAGGCACGTCCAGAAACCGTTCATGGAAAAGCAAATAAGCAACTGCGAGAAATTTATAAGCTCAAAGAAAAAAGCACTCTCCTAGTTCAAGGAATCGCATTAGGTGATAAAATTGCTTCTGGTAAAGCGCGAATTCTAAACAATCCGCAAGAGGGCTATTTATTACAAAATGGGGAAATAATCGTAACGGATTTGACAAACCCAGATTGGGATCCCATCATGAAACGAGCCGCAGCAATTATCACTAATAAAGGAGGCCGTACCAGTCATGCTGCTATTGTGGCTCGAGAACTAGGAACCGTTGCTGTGGTGGGTTGCGGAGATGCCACTTCAGTGCTAAAAAATGGTCAGGAAATTACCGTATCCTGCGCCGAAGGTACAACAGGAAACATCTATGATGGACTGCTGAAATGGGACATTACAGAGCGGGATTTTAGTGCCCTAAAAATGCCAGAGACGCATCCCATGCTCATTCTGTCTGATCCCGAAAGAGCGTTTGAGTTAAGCCATTATCCCAATCAAGGTGTGGGTTTAATGCGAATGGAATTTGCGATTTCGAATACAATCAAAATCCATCCTTTGGCATTATGCGAACCTGAAAAAATAACCGATGAAAAAATCAAATCTGAAATAGCAGCATTAACAAAAGGATACGAAGATCCAAAAAAATATTTCATCGATAAACTCGCCGAAGCGGTAGCGATTGTTGCAGCCGCTTTCTATCCAAAAGAAGTAATTGTGCGCATGAGTGATTTTAAAAGCAATGAATACGCCAACCTCATCGGAGGAAAATTTTATGAACCTAACGAGGAAAACCCCATGATTGGTTTTCGTGGCGCTTCCCGTTATTACAGTGATTTTTATCGAAAAGGGTTTGCTTTAGAATGTGAAGCCATGAAAAAAGTGCGCAACGAAATGGGACTTCTCAATGTAAAATTGATGATTCCATTTTGTAGAACAGTAGAAGAAGGTGAAAATGTATTAGCGGAAATGACAAAAAATGGTTTAGTACAAGGCGTCAACGGATTAGAAGTATACGTGATGATTGAAATTCCAAGCAATGTATTGATGGCTGCTGAATTTGCAAAACTCTTTGATGGATTTTCAATTGGTTCTAATGATTTAACCCAACTCACCTTGGGACTGGATCGTGATTCAGCCTTAGTCAGTTATTTGTTTAATGAGGAAAATCCAGCAGTCAAAGCGTTGATAAAAGAAACCATTCGGGTCGCCAAGCACTACGAAATAAAAGTGGGACTCTGCGGACAAGCACCCAGTGACCTTCCTGAATTTGCCAAATTTTTAGTGAACGAAGGAATAGATAGTATCTCATTTAACCCAGATGCATTGATAAAAGGAATTGAAAATATTTTAGAAGCAGAACGGCAATCCAAAATAAAAATTATCATTTAAAAAAACAAATCATGGAAACAACATTCAAGAATAAAGTAGCATTAGTAACCGGAGGCGCATCAGGAATCGGTAAAGCAGCAGCACTAGCTTTTGCCAAAAAAGGAGCAAAAGTAGCCATAGCTGACTGGAAAGAAAATGATGAAATGGTAGACCTCATCAAAGAACTGGGCAGTGAAGCTATTTTCATCAAATGTGATGTCTCAAAAACCGAAGATGTAAAAGCGATGGTGGTGCAAACAATTGCCGCCTTTGGTCGATTGGATTATGCGTTCAACAATGCCGGAATCGAAGGAAATACTGCTACAACCCAAGAATGTACAGAGGAAAATTGGGATAAAACCATCAGTGTAAATCTAAAAGGAATTTGGCTTTGTATGAAATATGAAATTCCGGAAATGCTCAAAGAAGGCAAAGGAGCCATCGTCAACTGTGCATCAGTGGCTGGATTGATTGGTTTTGCCGGATTGCCGGCCTATGTAGCTTCTAAACATGGAATTGTGGGACTCACCAAAACCACAGCATTAGAATGTGCCAAACAAGGAATCCGAGTAAATGTAGTTTGTCCCGGTGTTATTCAAACCCCAATGATTGACCGACTGACCGGGAAAACAAAAGAAGCGATAGAACAATTTACTGGTTTAGAACCCATTGGCCGTTTTGGTCTTCCAGAAGAAATAGCTAGTGCTGTTATTTGGCTGTGCTCAGATGAAGCCTCCTTTGTAACCGGACATGTTATGGCGGTAGACGGTGGGTTTGTCGCACAATGACAACTAAAACATTTCAAACTGTATCCAGCAGAAACACATTTAAACACTTATCTGCCTGTATTTGTGAATTAAATTAGAATTTTTAAATAGACGATTCAAAGCGCCATTAACTACTCAATAATCTGAAAATCAATACCTAAAAGCGCTCGTCGTTTTTAAATTAAATCGATTACGCAGTACTTTTTGCGAAAGCGAAAATCTAAAAAAGGATAACGAATTGACAAAATTGTTTACCCAGAAAAATAAATTAGAAACAACATAAAGAAAGAAAGCTAACTATTTAAATCAACCCACATGGAAAACACACCTTTTTGTCAAAGTTGCGGAATGCCACTGACTACAGAAGAAGCGAAAGGAACAGAAAATAATGGCCTAAAAACGAGTGAATATTGCCGGTATTGTTATGAGGACAGCCACTTTAAAAACCCGGAAATGAACTTGGAAGAAATGAAAAAAACCGTAAAAATGCACATGGAGAAAAAAAAACTTCCTAGTTATATGGTTCAAAAAGCATTGAATATTTTACCCGTATTGAAACGTTGGAAAAACAAACAATTTGTTATTTAATCCTTTTATTTCATCCCTTTAAGTGTTTAAAAAATATTTTAGCATCACAAATGATATTAAAAAAAATAAAATGAAAGTATTAGTATACAGCATCTTTGGCTTTGAAAAACCATTTATTGAAAAAGCAGCTCATGGAAACCACGAGTTGGTTTTTACGGAGCAGCATTTGGATGAAAGCACGGCGTATTTAGCTCAAGGATTTGATGCCGTTTCGCTGTCTAATTCTGATGTGGCTTCAGAAGCAGTTTTGCAAAAACTCTACAACTGTGGTGTTAAATACATTGCGTTGCGGGGAGTAAGTTCTGATTTTATTGATGTTCCAAGGGCAAAATCTCTGGCGATGAAGGTCGCAAATGTACCCAGTAATCCCCCTTATTCCGTTGCTGAGCATGCGGTTGGTTTGGTATTGGCACTAAACAGGAAATTGATCTTGGGACAACGATTAATGGACCTTGGAGATTATCGAATGAATCATTTAGTGGGTTTTGATTTGCACGGAAAAACAGTTGGTATTATTGGAACCGGAAAAATAGGTGCAACTTTTGCACGAATTATGCATGGATTTGGTTGTAAAATTGTCGCCTTTGATAGCCAAGAAAACAAAGAGCTGCTAGCTGAAATCCCAATATCCTATTTGACATTCGAGGAAGTTTGTGCTGCCGCTGATGTGCTGTCCATACATTCTTTTTGGAATAGTTCATCTAAAATTTTGTTTGACAAAACTCAATTTTCGTTTTGCAAAAAAGGAATTATTTTTATTAACACAGCACATTGGAAGTTCGTAAATACCGAAGATTTAATAGAAGCAGTAGAGAACAAAACCCTTGCTGCTGTTGGTCTAGACGTATATGAAAAAGAAGAATCCCTATTCTTTATAGAACATACCGAAGCTCCCATTACAGACCTTTTGTTTTTGAAACTCCGCTCCTACCCTAATGTCTTGATTACGGGAAATCAAGGTTTATTGACGAATGAAACGCTGGCAGGAATTGCCCATACAACGATTGCCAATTTAAATGCTTGGGCGTATAATGGTATTTCGGAAAATGAAATAAGTTGATGGAAAACTTCTGTTTATTTTTAAAAATAAAAACAGCATATTTATCCTTAGAACTTGATTATTTATCAAAACAAACTCCTAAAAAATCACCCAATGAAAGGTTCCTTTAAACTCGGAAAAATAGCAGACATAGGCATTTTTGTTCATTGGACATTCTCATTACTGATTTTGTTTATCATTTTCATTAATTATCGTTTAGGACAAAATGCGACTCAAATACTGTGGTCAGTTGTGTTTATTTTGAGTATTTTCATAACTGTAGTAATGCATGAATTAGGCCATGCTTTGGCAGCAAAAAAATACCACATAAATACAAAAGACATCACCCTCTTGCCCATAGGCGGTTTAGCCCGACTCGAAAAAATTCCTGAAAAACCCATCGAAGAATTAATTGTGGCTATTGCGGGCCCTTTGGTAAACATCACTTTGGCACTGATAACCGGAATTTTCATCACCATACCTAATACTTCAGAACAACTGATGGCTGAATTATCCAGTGGGGTCAATGCCAATAATTTCTTTCTGAATTTCTTTTTTGTGAATTTCTGGCTGGCTGTTTTTAATTTAATCCCAGCGTTTCCTATGGATGGCGGCCGCATTTTACGTGCTATATTATCCTTCAGATTACAGCGGCATATTGCAACCCGAATTTCGGCGCGTATAGGTCAATTTCTTGCTTTGGGATTTATACTTTTAGGCTTTTTCACCTCCCCTTTTTTAGTTATTATTGGTATTTTTGTCATTATAGGCGCTCAAGTTGAAGCGGATTACACTGAATCTAAATTTATGCTGAAAGGATTTAAAGTCCATGACGTAATCATGAAAGACTATCCCAAAATTGAGGCTACTGACACTGTAAAAACTGCCGTTGCATTAGTTTTGAATAGTCAAAATAAGAATTTTTTAATCACGGAATCAGGTATTCCCGTTGGAACACTCAATCGAGATCAAATTATAATGGCCCTTTCCAATAAAGGGGAAGAAGAATTTATATCCAATGTTATGGACAGGAATTTGATTTTTCTTGATGCGCATTCACTTCTGGAAAATGTTTTTGAACTCATACAACTGCATAAATCAAGATTAATACTCGTTATGGAAAATAATGAAGTTGCTGGAACTTTGGACCTCGAAAATTTAATGGAATTTATTTTGATTAACGAAGTTACTATAAATAAAGCGCATGATAAAAACTATCGATAGTTCTACAGTCCCAAAAAAATTAGAGTTGGTTCACAGTGGCGAAGATTACTTTTCCCGTTTAGAAGCTATTATACAACAGGCAAAATTTGAAATCCACCTACAAATGTATCTTTTTGAAAATGATACCACAGGAAAAAGAATTCTTACTGCATTGAAAGAAGCCGCGCTTCGCAAAGTTGAAATTTATGTACTTCTGGATGGCTTGGGTTCTTTGTCCTTTCCGGCTGAGGTGATAAAAGAACTCAAATATAGCGGAATACATATTCGTTTTTTTGCCCCTTTATTTTCAACCTACACTTTTTATCTTGGACGGAGATTGCATCGTAAAGTTCTTGTCGCTGACGCAAAAGTTGCGCTGGTGGGCGGCATAAATATTGCAGACAAATACCGTGGGTCCGTCACCAAAAAACCTTGGCTGGACTACGCCGTTCAAATAAACGGAGAAATTGCAAAACCGCTTCAACAACTTTGTCACGACATTTATTTTAAGAAAAGACACTTTCAAAATAAAAAAATAAAATCAGCATTTCAATACCAGCAAGATACTTCTGTTCGCATCCTTCAGAATGACTGGTTAAAAGGAAAAAATGAAATTTGTGACAGCTATATAAAATCCATAAGGCACGCCAAAAAGGAGATCATCATTGTGGGCAGTTATTTTCTTCCAGGAATCCGGATTATTAGAGCTTTGAAAAAAGCGTCAAAAAACAAAGTAACCATCAAATTGATTTTATCCGGTAAATCAGATCTTCCAATGACAAGACGGGCCACTTGCTTTTTGTATGGAAAACTTCTCCACTATAACATTGAATTATACGAATGGAATCAATCCATTTTACACGGAAAAGCAGCTGTGATTGATGGCAAATGGTCTACAATCGGTTCTTTTAACCTGAATAATTTGAGTTCCTACGGAAGTCTGGAAATGAATGTCGAAATACAATCGATTTCCTTTTCAGCACGATTTCAAACACACCTCAATGAAGTTATTGAACAATGCCAAAACATAACTCCCGAATCTCTGAAAACCAAAACTACAGTATTAATGAAATTCATCTATCTAGTTTCGTATGGTATCACCAGAATAGTAGAATTAATAGTCACTTACACCCCTTACAAACGATTCTATAATTAAAAAACAATTAATTGATTCAAATTCTAAATTCTAAAGCTAACAGGATTTAAATTAAAGTTAAAATTTTTAAAAATTTTATGTACTTACTTCATTTTTTTTTGTAAATTTATATATATAACAACTTAACAATTAAGCTTTTAAATCTATTTTTTATTGATTTATGATTTAAAAAAAATGAAGCCACACCGAAAAAAAACCGATAAGAAAGAGGATTGGATCCAAAAAGATTTTGAGAGACAAGTTCCGAAATTAGACTGTAAAAAAATATTTGTGCCTAATCAGGATGAATTATTTTTTTAATTCATTTTTAAAAGAAATTTGTTAGCCCAGGTTAGCGATGGAGCCGTGAGTCACTGTTCTGTAATTGAATGTTCTTTCAAGCACCAGGTTTAAAAGATTCTCCGCAGAGCTCCGAACTTTTAAACCGGTTTTCTTAATTGGGATAGAGATATAAAAGTCTCTATCCCATTAAAAATTTATTTCTATGGATTTTACACATTATAAAGATGCGTTTATTAAGGAAGCCCATAAAACAGGTTATTCCCTGACCAATATTCAACGTTGTCTGGATTATGCCGAGGCTTTATTTTTACATGAAGTACCAGTGATTTATAATCCTTCTCATTTATCATCGCTTGTGGGATATAAAAAAGAATACCTGAAAAAAGCATCGTTGTTTCCTAACTATTTTTATCGTGATTTCGAAGTTGCTAAAAAAAATGGTACTAAACGACTCATTTCTGAGCCGCTTCCCAGTTTGAAGGAAATACAAATTTGGATACTCAGAAGCATACTATATAAAGTGCCTATCAGCCCTTTTGCTAAAGCATACAAACCAAAAGTAACATTGATGGAAAACTTGAGATTCCACAAAAAACAACCTAAAGTTTTTACGCTGGATTTAGAAAATTTCTTTCCCTCAATTCGCATGGAAACTGTACAAAATGTATTCCTAAAATTGGGATATTCCAAAATAATATCAAAATTCCTGACCAGATTGTGCACTCGAGACGGAACTTTGCCACAAGGTTCTCCCACGAGTCCCTATCTTTCAAATCTCATTTTCAAACAAGCTGATGCCGAAATTGCTTCGTATTGCAAAGATTATAAAATTCGCTATACCCGTTATGCCGACGACATGAGTTTTTCTGGCGATTTCGATGAGAATGAATTGCTTCAAAAAGTGACAGAAACCGTTGAAAAAATGGGGCTTCGAATCAATGCAAAAAAAACCAACCTGATGACGCCAAATATGCGACAAACGGTTACTGGTATAGTGGTAAATCAGAAACCACAAGTTATTTTCAAAAAACGCAATGAATTGAGACAAGCCCTCTATTACATCCAGAAATTTGGTTTTGAGGAACACCGCGAATATAAGGAGATTGACCAAAAGAATTACTTAGAACATTTATTAGGGAAAATAAATTTTGTGCTCCAAATTAATCCAAAAGATGCTGAATTCATAAAGTACAAAGCCGTACTTTTTGATTTAAAACACAAAAAAGGTATAAAAACCATAGACAATGAATTTTTTCCAATATAAAACGGAAAATACATTTACAACTTATAATTGATTTTTGATAGCTTATTTCTAATTCATCTAATTGTAACCCCAGTAAAGTACAATAACTTTAAAAATTAAGTGAATTTGAATTGAAAAATCACAAGAATAGAATTGAAATACACAAGAAATCAAAAAGAAAAACACAAGCGCAATGGCATTCATAGACTATTATAAAATCCTTGAAGTGGACAAAAAAGCAACCGAAGCCGAGATTAAAAAGGCCTATCGCAAACTTGCGCGTAAATACCATCCCGATTTAAATCCTAACGACAAGGAAGCCGAAAAAAAATTCAAGGAAATCAATGAAGCAAATGAAGTTTTGAGCCATGCGGAGAATCGTAAGAAATATGATGATTACGGCGAAAACTGGCAACATGCGGAAGAATTTGAAAAATCCAAACAGCAACGACAATACCATGAAAATGGACAACAAGGCGGTTTTAGCGGAGGAGGATTCAGTGGCGGTGGTGATTTCTCTGATTTTTTTGAATCGATGTTTGGTGGTAGAGCCTCTGGTGGCGGTGGCCGTAGGAGTGGGCAGTTCAAAGGACAGGATTTTAATGCTGAACTGCATCTGGAACTTAAAGACGTGTTCACGACGCACAAACGCACATTGACTATTAATGGCAAAAACATTCGCATTACCATTCCTGCTGGTGTCGAAAACGGGCAACAAATAAAAATTAGCGGCATGGGTGGTGAAGGCTCTAGTGGCGGTCCCAAAGGTGATTTGTACCTTACGTTTACAGTAGCGAATCACACTAATTTTAAATTGGATAAGCACAACCTTTATTCAACAGTCGATTTAGATTTGTATTCTGCGCTATTGGGTGGCGAGATTACCGCTGACACTTTTGACGGAAAAGTAAAACTGACCGTAAAACCCGGAACCCAGAACGGAACAAAAGTTAAACTGAAAGGAAAAGGATTTCCTGTGTATAAAAAAGAAGGAGAATTTGGTGATTTGTACTTGACTTATCAAATACAAATCCCAACTAATCTTTCTGAAAAAGAAAAAGAATTATTCACGGAACTCGCTACGCTAAGAAAATTATGAAAATGGAAAACCTGATCCCGATACCTGAATTGTGCATTCTTTATACTGTGGAACTGTCTTTTTTCACCAACCTCAGCGAAATGGGTTTACTCGAAATTAAAACGATTGAATCTAAGGAATATATTGATTCGGATGCAATTTATGAAATCGAAAAAATAATACGTATTCATAAGGAATTAGACGTAAACATAGCAGGAATTGATGTAGTTCTTAATTTGTTACAAAAGATTGATGGTTTACACAATGAATTAAATACGCTGAGAAACAGACTGCGATTGTATGAAAGTTAAATAAGCCCGAAATTTAATACGCTAGTAAAATGATACCGTCAAGCTATTTTTAAAACTAAAGTTAGATTGTGGTTGTCAAAGAAATGACCTATATTTAATGATGATATGGCAAAATATAGACAAAACCAACATCTAAAATCTCGAAATATAAACAATAAATAACTATTTTAAAAAATTTGAACCTTTATGAAAACACTACTTGTACCTACAGACTTCTCCATTCCAGCTGATTCCGCTATAAATTATGCAATGCACTTAGCAGTACTTTGGGATGCTTCATTAATTTTGTACCATAGCTTTATTCCTTTTGAGAGTGGTTTTTATTTGCTTTCAGTGAGCCAAAAAGAAAATCTCGAGAATGAAAAAAAATTAATGGATAGGCTAGCTACCATTCAAAATAATATCTTGAAAAAAAAACCGTCTCTCTCCATATCAATTCACGTTGATCAAGGTCCTGAAGGTATAAAAATTATTGAATTTTGCAAGAAAAAAAAGGTAGATTTGATAATAATGGGTACTAATGGCGCCAGTGGTTTGAAAGAACAATTAATAGGTAGTTTTACCGCTGAAGTCATGACTAAAGCAACGTGTCCTGTTTTAGCCATACCAAATAAATATAAATTCAGAATTCCAAAAAAAATCACATACGCCACTAATTATAGTAAAAAAGATAAAAAGGTTCTCGAGACATTATTAAAGTTTAACGAGGTATTCAATGCTTCCATTAACGTTTTACATATTGATTGGGGTCTAACATTTTTTACAGCAGATGATGACTTTACAAAATATAAAAAATCAATTCAAAATTATTTTAAAGACTTCGAATTTTCGTTCAATCACAGTGCAGGAAAGGATATTACAAAAACCATTTTAGAGGAAACCTTAATAGATAACACTGAAATGATAGTAATGAATCCGTTAAAACGAAAAGGAATGTGGGACCGATTATTTGAGAAAAGTGTAACTAAGAAAATGGCTAATCATATTCCTTTTCCGTTGCTAACAATTCCAACAAAATAATATCGCTGGGCACTTTTAAGAAACTAAAATTTTCCCTAAAAAGAGAAAAAAAATAATTACAATTCCTGACATAAGATCTCCCTACATTATTATCTACAAAAGTAATATTGCAGGTGAAATAAGAGAAAATAACGAAATAATTATTTTGAGATGAATTCTTTATATTTTGATAGTATAGGTTTCTTGATAGCAACCGCAGTGATTGTAGCAACAGGTTCTAGGCTTTCTAAGTACGGCGATATGATGGCAGATATCATGGGTTGGGGGAAAATGTTTATGGGAATAATTCTTTTGTCATCCGTAACATCGATGCCAGAATTGATGAACGGAATAAGTTCAGTAGTATTTTTGGATGCTCCGGATTTAGCCGTTGGAGATATTGTAGGAAGTTGTGCATTTAACATCCTAATAATCTCGATTATGGATCTATTTTATGATCATAAGAAACCCATCACAGCTGCAGCACAAACAGGACATGTCATTGCCGCTTCGTTTGGAATAATACTGTTGACTTTACTGGCTTTTGCGATCTTGATGCCCAATACTTTTGGGACTATCTTTTGGATTGGAGAATTCAGTCTTTTGTTTCTTGTCTTCTATTTAATTGCCATAAGAGTAGTGTTTTTATACGATAAAAAAGATAGAAAAAAAAGAGAAACGGAGGAGCATTCCTATTCCCTTACTTTAAAACAAGTAGTGTTGAGATATACATTCAATGCTATTATTCTGATGGCTGCCGCGATGGCACTGCCTTATTTTGGCGAACACCTTGCAGAGGCCAGTGGCTTGGGACAAAGTTTCTTTGGAACATTATTCATTGCCGCTTCCACTTCATTACCAGAAGTAGTCGTATCAATTGCTGCTATACGGATGGGAACTATCGATTTGGCGATTGGAAATGTTTTTGGAAGCAACATTTTTAATATCGCCATACTCGCCTTTAACGATATGCTGTACACCAAAGGTCCTATTTTACAATTTACAAGTCCCAATCACATTATACCCGTCCTTGGCACTATTATTATTACGGCAATAGGAATTATAGGAATTGTCTTTAAGGAAGAAAAAAAATGGAAACTCGCCATTGACACAGCCTTGATTGCATTAGTTTATGTACTTATGATGGGTCTATTATACTATAAAAGATAAAAACTAAAGCGATGAACTGGCACCTACTCCCACTTTCCGAAATAATCTTGTTGTTGAATACAACTCCAAGTGGCCTCAATTCAATTATAGCCTCAGAGCGCTTGAAGGAGTATGGCCAAAACCAAATTGAAGATTCGAAAAAGAAGAGTATTTTCAAGATGATTCTTTCTCAGTTATCCGATTTTATGATTCTGATTCTGATCGCGGCAGCAATTATTTCGGGAATTGTAGGAGATCTTACAGATACTATTATTATTCTTGCTATCATTATTATTAATGCTGTCGTTGGATTCATCCAAGAATTTCGGGCTGAAAAAGCGATGGAAGCTTTAAAAAAAATGGCAGCAAATCTTGCGCGTATTTTGCGGGAAGGAAAAATGATGGACGTACCAGCTTCAGATTTGGTTCCAGGGGACGTTGTCGTGCTTGAAGCTGGTAATATTATTCCGGCAGACATCCGTTTTTTTGAAACTTATCAAATAAAAGTCGACGAATCTGCCCTTACCGGCGAATCCAATAATGTAGAAAAAAACATAGAGGAACTTTCTAAGGGAAATTATGCGTTAGGTGATCAAACTAATATGGGATTTAAAGGAACCTACATCACCAATGGACGGGCGCTAGCTTATGTTGTAGCAACGGGAATGCAAACTGAACTAGGCCATATTGCTAAAATGATTCAGACAAGCGAAACCGATACACCTTTACAGAAAAGATTAGCCGCTTTTGGAAAACGATTATCAGTAGGCATACTCCTTATTTGTACGGTTATCTTTCTTTTAGGATGGCTGCGTGGCGAACCCATTTTAGTGATGTTGATTACCTCTATTTCTCTCGCTGTAGCCGCTATACCAGAGGCTATGCCTGCGCTCGTTACTATTGCACTTGCATTTGGCGCTAAGCGATTAGTAAAAAGTAATGCTCTAATCCGGAAATTACCAGCTGTAGAAACATTAGGATCCGTTACCTACATCTGTTCAGACAAAACGGGAACCTTGACGTTGAACAAAATGACCGTACAAGAGGTTTATGAAATAAAAGACCAAAAATTTAATTCTGTTTTTACCGGAACTAGTGGATTACTTAATGCAATGGCTTTAAACAATGATGTTTCTAAAGATAAAGATGGGCTATGGCTTGGTGACTCTACAGAAGTTGCCCTAGTACAATATGCTTACGATAAAAATTTGGAACGAACTTCTTTGGAATTAAACTTCCCACGAATTGCAGAATTACCTTTCGATTCAACGCGAAAATGCATGACAACTTTGCATAAAACAGAAGATGGAATTGTCGCTATAACAAAGGGAGCTGTAGATGTATTACTGCATAAACTTGTGGATAATCAAAAATCACTCATCCCTCAATTAGAGCACGAAGTAAACAACATGGCTGAAAAAGGGTATCGCGTTTTGGGATATGCAATGAAATCATTTCAATTCTTGCCTGAAAAATTAATTGCTGCCGAAATAGAAAACTCCCTCACATTTATTGGATTTGCCGGAATGATTGACCCCCCAAGGGAAGAGGCAAAACAAGCAGTAGCAGAATGTAAACAAGCTGGCATAATTCCTGTCATGATTACTGGAGATCACAAACTAACTGCAAAAGCTATTGCAAAGCATCTGGGTATTGTCACTTCAGATGAAGATTTAATAGTGACCGGTACGGAGCTATCGGCACTGACGATATCGCAATTTGAAGATATTGTTGAAAAAGTCAAAGTATATGCTCGTGTAAATCCTGAACAAAAATTAGAAATTATAAGTGCTTTACAGAGCAAAAATCAATTTGTGGCAATGACAGGCGACGGCGTAAACGATGCACCAGCTCTTAAAAATGCCGATATTGGAATCGCCATGGGAATCAATGGGACAGAAGTTTCAAAAGAAGCATCCCACATGATTTTGCTCGATGATAATTTTGCTACTATTGTCATAGCTGTGCGACACGGTCGAAGAATATTTGATAACATTTTGAAATTTATTAAATATACCATGACGAGTAACAGCGGAGAGATTTGGGCTATTTTCTTGGCTCCGTTCTTGTCGTTACCAGTACCTCTAATGGCAGTTCATATCCTTTGGATCAATTTAGTGACTGATGGTTTGCCAGGTTTAGCTTTGGCGTCAGAACCGTCAGAAGCAAACATTATGAATCGTCCCCCAAGAGATCCGAAGCAAAATATTTTTGCTGGTGGAATGGCAGGACATATTTTATGGGTAGGGTTTTTAATGGGCTTGGTAACTCTTGGTATGCAAGCTTGGGCAATACATCAGGAAAATACACACTGGCAAACGATGGCGTTCACCGTTCTTTGCTTTAGCCAATTAGGACATGTAATGGCAATCCGATCTGATAGAGAATCAATTTTTAAAATAGGAGTGTTTACAAATAAACCTTTGTTAGGTTCTTTAGTTTTAACTGTTGCGCTTCAACTGATGATAATTTACACGCCTTTTTTTAATGAAATTTTCAAAACGCAACCACTCACATTAAATGAGTTGCTAGTCACATTGGCAGTATCAAGTATTGTTTTTTGGGCTGTGGAAATAGAAAAATGGATTAAAAACAGAAAAAGATAGTTTAATAAGAGTTTTTATTCTCTTCCAATTATATTATTTCTAAGGAAATTCAATCTTTAATACTTCTTTAATAATGTTGAACCAATTACTGTAATTCCATCTAGACACTTTTTTAAACAAATAGAGCATCGATATTAAAATGTTAGAAAGTGATTCACTTTTTTAGAGAAAAACTCAGCATTATTTCCAAAAAATTGTATTGCCCATAATTCTTAACAAAAATCACTTCTACATATTCCATTTTACAATTGAAATTATTCGCCCGAATAAAAATAACGGCTACATAAATGCTGTTATTTTTTAAAATTAATATATTCTCGACAAAACCGTCAATATAATAGGCAAACAACACTTTTCATAGCACTGATAATCAGATAAATAACTATATATTTGAGTAGCTGTTTTCTGTTAAAAACTAATTCATTTGGTTATGAATACATTTTCAAAAATAAGGGAATTATTCAAGGCTTTTTTACTTGAAATTGGCGAACTCTCCTACTTTGCTGGTCGTTTTTTTCAAGAAACGTTCAAACGCCCAATGGAGTTCAAAGAGTTTTTACGACAATGTTTTAATATGGGAAATCGTTCCCTGCTCCTGGTGGCAGTTACGGGATTTATTATTGGATTGGTATTCACCTTGCAATCGCGTCCCACGTTGCAGGAATTTGGCGCCGTTTCTTGGATGCCATCAATGGTAAGTATTTCGTTGATTCGAGAAATTGGTCCTATTATAACCGCTTTGATATGTGCAGGCCGAATTGGTTCTGGTATCGGTGCTGAATTAGGTTCGATGCGGGTGACAGAACAAATTGATGCCATGGAAGTTTCCGGTACT
The DNA here is from genome assembly GCF_004349135.1 of Flavobacterium sandaracinum. Taxonomy (GTDB): domain Bacteria; phylum Bacteroidota; class Bacteroidia; order Flavobacteriales; family Flavobacteriaceae; genus Flavobacterium; species Flavobacterium sandaracinum. The sequence continues at coordinate 98,931 of NZ_SMFN01000003.1, forward strand.
AATCCGTTTAAATATTTAGTGGTGACCCGAGTTTTGGCTACCACTTTTATGCTACCCGTTTTGGTTTTCTTTGGAGACGCTATTGCAATATTTGGTTCTTTTCTAGTCGAAAACATCAAAGGAAACGTTTCCTTTTTATTGTATTACAATAAGGTGTTTGATGCCTTGGAATTTGGTGATTTAATACCCGCAACTATTAAAACATTCTTTTTTGGTTTTGCCATCGGATTAGTAGGTTGCTTCAAAGGATATTATTGCAAGAAAGGAACCGCAGGTGTGGGTTTAGCTGCTAATTCGGCAGTGGTTTTCACGTCGATGCTGTTATTCATTATTGACTTTATTGCTGTATTTGTTACTGATATATTTTATGATTTATAACGATTATGAGTATCCCGACACCCAATCAAAACCGAATTATAGAAATCAAAGACTTGCGAAAAAGTTATGGTGATAATCATGTTTTGGATGGTTTTAATATGGTGCTGAATGAAGGAGAAAATCTGGTGATTATGGGGAAATCAGGTTCCGGAAAATCAGTGATGATCAAATGCTTAATTGGATTAGAGCAGCCAGACAGTGGTTCTATCGTTGTGATGGGAGAAGATATCAGCGAACTCAATCGGGAGGAACTGGACGATTTACGGACAGAAGTTGGATTTCTTTTTCAAGGAAGCGCATTATACGATTCGATGACGGTTCGCGAGAATCTAGAATTTCCATTGCGTCGTCACAAAAAAAAGTTTGGAGTCATTAAAGACACCACGCCCTTAGTGATGGAAGCATTAGAAAATGTGGGATTGGCTCAAACCATTAATTTAATGCCCGAAGAATTATCGGGTGGAATGAAACGCCGAATCGCTTTGGCCAGAACATTGATTCTGCAACCAAAAATAATTCTGTATGACGAACCTACAACTGGATTAGATCCCATTACTGCAAAAGAAATTTTGCTGTTGATGATGTCTATTCAACAAAAATACAACACCTCTGCAATAATTATCACCCACGATGTGGATTGTGCGAGAGTAATTTCGAACCGAATGATTTTATTGGTTGACGGTATCAATTATATCGAAGGCACTTTTGAGGAATTGTCTATCTCAACTGATCCGAAAGTGCAAGCTTTCTTTAAATAAGAATAAAATGGAAAAAACGACATCACAAAAATTGCGACTTGGACTTTTTGTTATTATCGGGTTATTACTTTTTATACTCGCGGTATATTTTATTGGCGATAAGCAACAAATGTTTGGAAAAACCAATCAATTATCCGCGGTTTTTAATAATGTAAGCGGTCTGCAACTGGGAAATAATGTACGCTATTCCGGGATAAATGTGGGTACGGTTAGTGGCATAACAATGATAAATGATACGGCAATAAAAGTCGATATGCTGATTGATAAAACCATTTTTCCACACATCAGGAAAAATGCCACAGCCACAATCGGTTCAGATGGTTTAGTGGGAAACATGATTATTAATATTATTCCGGGTAAGGAAAAAGCAAGCTCAATATTACCAGGAGATGAAATTCTTACGTTAAGCCGCATTCGCATGGATGATATGTTGAATATCCTTGGTAAAACCAATAAAAATGCGGCACTACTGACATCCGATTTACTTAAAATTACGAATGAAATCAATCAGGGAACTGGAACTGTGGGCTTATTAATTAAGGATGCTAACTTGGCAAATGATTTAAAACAAACCGTTCATTATTTGAAAATTACGGGACAAGGAAGTTCAGAATCAATCACGAAAATAAACCGACTCATTTCTTCCTTAGAAAATAAAGACAATGTAATTGGTGTTTTGAAAGATACCGCGGTTGCCAATAATCTTAAAAAAATAGTCCTGAATTTAAAACAAACTAGTACCCAAATAGATAATGTTGTAAACAACCTAGATACCACAATTGTAAATATAAAAAACGGAAAAGGAGCTGTAAATTATCTTTCAAATGACCCAGAACTAGTTCGGAAAATAGATTCAACGATGACTAATGTTAACGAAGCCAGCTTGCGTTTGAATGAAAATCTCGAAGCTTTGAAACATAATTTTTTGTTGCGGGGATATTTTAGAAAACAAGAAAAAGCAAAATTAAAAGAACAAAAAAAGGATGAATAGTAAAATAGATTATTGCCTTTATTTGATTTTAGAACTACGTAAAAGACGATTGCAACATGGTTACAATAGAAAAATTAGGAATAATTCTAAGTCCTACCAACCACCAATTTGAAAATAACGGCGTGTTCAATCCTGGGATTTATCAGGACGGAAATACGATTCATGTTTTATATCGAGCGGTAGAACACGGCAATTATTCTACAATAGGATACGCCAAGTTGGATGGTCCCATGAAAGTAACAGAACGCTATGAAAAGCCATTGATTTCGAGAGATTTTGATTATGAAAAACACGGTGTGGAAGATGCAAGAGTTGTGAAAATTGAGGATACCTATTATATAACTTATACCGCTTATGATGGAGTCAATGCGATGGGAGCCCTTGCCACTTCAAAGGATTTAATTCATTTTGAAAAGCACGGAATCATAACGCCACATGTTAATTATCAAGAATATGAAAATTTTATGAACTGCTGTGATAGCAGTAAACTCAATCCAAAATACCATCAGTACTATAATCTTTTTGCCCAAATAGGATTAGTTGCCGATGAATTCCGGTTGCTTCGAGATAAAGATGTGGTCTTATTTCCAAGGAAAATAAACGGAAAATTTATGCTTTTGCACCGGATTTGGCCGGGAATTCAGATTGTGGAATTCAATGATTTCAAGGATTTAACAGAAGATTTTTGGAAAGAATATCTCATTAAGTTAGTGGATCATATTGTACTGGATCCCAAAGATGTATACGAAGTGAATTACATTGGTGCTGGCGGTCCGCCTATAGAAACTGAATATGGCTGGTTGCTAATTTACCATGGCGTACAAGAGACGATAAAGGGAAAAATATATCATGCAAAAGCCGCATTATTACAATTGGACAATCCGAAAATTGAGATTGCCAGATTACCATTTCCGTTGTTTTCACCCACAAAGCAATGGGAAATAGAGGGAGTAGTAAGCAATGTTGTCTTTCCATCAGGACATGCATTATTTGGCAAAGACCTATACCTATACTACGGCGTGGCCGATAAACACATTGCTGTTGCAAAATTAGACTTAAATGAATTGCTTCTCGAATTGAGAAAACAACCTTAAAAAATGACGCTATGAAAATCGAGAAAGGAATAAAAATGCTGATTGTAAGCTCCTACCCACCTAGAGAATGCGGAATAGCAACTTTTACTAATGATATTGTCAATGCCTTGGATGTTGTATTTGGAGACACGCTTCCCGTTGAAGTATGCGCATTGCAAACCAGAGAGCAAGATTTTAAATATCCTGAAGAAGTGAGCTATGTTCTGCCGGTAGATTCTTTGGTTCATTACAGGTTGGTCGCCGAGAAAATAAATGAACGCAATGATATTGGATTGGTTTGTATTCAACATGAATTTGGTCTTTTTAGAGGAGAATATGGCGATCATATCCTTTCCTTTATATTGGCGCTTAACAAACCCATTGTAACCGTTTTTCATACAGTGCTGCCTAATCCCGACGAAAAAAGAATAAAAGTGGTTTATGCGCTCACTGATTTATCGGACAAAGTGGTGGTTCTAACCAAAAAATCAAAAGAAATTCTGATCGACTACTATAATTGTCCTCCGACAAAGACCATAGTAATTCCTCATGGAAATCACACTGTACTATGGGAACAAAAAAAAATACTGAAAAACAAATATGGTTTTAAAGACAAAATTGTACTATCTACTTTTGGATTAATTAGTGAAAATAAAGGAATTGAAACCGTCTTACAGGCATTACCGGAAATTGTAGCGCGACATCCTGAAGTAGTTTACCTTGTAATAGGAAAGACACATCCCGAAGTTATAAAAAGAGAAGGAGAGAAATACCGCAATCTACTTGCTACTTTAGTAAAAGAACTTGGTTTAGAAAGCAATGTAATTTTTATCAATGAGTACCTGCAATTGGAACAATTATTGGAATTTTTAACCTTATCAGAAATTTATTTATTCTCTTCCAAAGATCCAAATCAAGCAGTAAGTGGAACCTTTGCTTATGCAATGAGCAGCGGGTGCGCTGTAATTTCTACTCCCATACCTCATGCTGTCGAATCGTTAGGAAACGGCAATGGAATCCTAATGAAAAGTTTCGATAAACCCGATGAATTTAAGGAAGCAATCCTCTATCTCATTGAAAATAAAGAGCAGAGGATAGCAATGGGGAAAAATGCCTTTTCTATGGCTCGTGCGACAAACTGGGAGAATATCGCCATCCAATACCGTCTTTTATTTGACCAATTAACGAATAGAGAAGATGATTTACGATTCAATTTTCCTCCTATAAAATTAGATCATATCAAAAAACTGACTACCGATTTTGGAATTCTTCAGTTTTCAAAATTCAGTCAGCCTGATCCTGAATCAGGCTATACGCTGGACGATAATGCCAGAGCATTAATCAACATGGTCCTATACAATAAAGCGTTTCCCAATGAAGAGAATTTGAAACTGGCAAATACCTACTTAAATTTTATCGAAGGCATACAACAACAGGATGGCTGGTTTGACAATTACAAAGATTATAACAAGAAACTAACCAAACAAAACGAAGAAGTAAATTTGGAAGATGCAAATGGCAGAGCGTTGTGGAGTCTTGGAACGGTGATTTCCCACAGACAAAACTTACCGCTGGACATGATTTGCCAGGCCGTAAAATGCTGGGATAAAGCAATAAACAAGATAGACAACTTCAAATCACCAAGAGCCATAGCCTATGCTCTCAAAGGTCTTTATCTGTACCATGAAACGTATGAAGATAAAGATATAAAAAATCATATCGAGAAATTGGCTAATGAACTGCTACGCCATTATAAAATCAATTCAGTCGAGAATTGGTGCTGGTACGAAGATTACATGACCTATGCCAATAATGTGCTGCCCGAAGCTATGATGTACAGTTATTTAGTCACAAAAAATCCTAAATATAAAAAAATTGCAGTTATTACTTTTGACTTTTTACTTTCTCACTATTTTATGAAAGGACAGTTGAAAGTAATATCAAACCGAGGTTGGTTCAAAAAACAAAATGAAAGGGTTTTCTATGGCGAACAACCTATTGAAGTCGCTACAACCATAATTGCACTCGATTTGTTTTATGATGTAACGCAAAATACAAAATACAAAGACCAATTAAAACTCGCTTTCATCTGGTTTTTGGGGAACAATCATCTAAAACAGATCATGTACAATCCAGAAAATGGTGCTTCGTATGACGGATTAGAAGACAAACACATCAACATTAATCAGGGAGCTGAATCTACTTTGTGTTTTTTTAAAGCGCGCTTAATCATGGAAAAATATAACGAAAAACCCTCGTATCCAATAAAAACATCCAAAACGAAGTCCTTAATTACTTAAATTCCACTAAAAAATCTGCTGAAAAGCAGATTTTTTTTATATCGTTTTCAATGCGCCTACAAGTACATCAATATCTTCCTTTGTATTGAAATGACTAAACGAAATACGCAAACTAGGTTTTTTCAAATCTTCATTTGAAAGCATTTCGGCTAAAACATGTGAAGGTTTTACGCTTCCAGATTGACAGGCGCTTCCGCGGGAAACTGCAATTCCTTTCATATCTAAATGAAATAAAATCATTGCTGTTTTATCCGCTGAGAAAGGCATCAATACATTCAAAACCGTATAAAATCCATCGACAGTTCCATTGATTGCAAAAGCTGGAAATTCAATTTCAAGTTGAGTAATAAGATAACTTCGTAATTCAGTAATATGGCTTCGTTCCGTTTCTAAATTGCGGTATGAAAGTTCTAATGCTTTTGCCATTCCGGCAATTTGATGTAAAGCCTCAGTACCGGCTCGCAATCCTTTTTCCTGTTCTCCGCCAAAGAATAGTGGTTGTAACCCGGAATTTTTTCGAATAAAAGCAAAACCAACTCCTTTTGGTCCGTGAAATTTATGCGCACTAGCCACAATGAAATCAATTGGTAAATTTTGTAAATCAATTGTTGTTTTTCCAATGGACTGCACCGTATCCGAATGAAATAAAACATTATGTTCTTGACAAATACGGCCTATTCGTTCCAAGTCTAAAACGGTTCCTGTTTCATTGTTCACATGCATCAAACTGACTAATGTTTTCTTTTCTTGCGAGAGTAATTCTACTAAATCAGTTATGTCAATTTCACCGTTTGGCTTGATTGCCACATAATCTACTTGAATACCGTACTCTTTTTCTAATACTAAAGCCGTGTACAAAACAGCATGATGCTCAATTTTACTAGTAATAATTCTCTTCACTTTCAAATCTTTTACGGCTGAACGGAGAATCCAATTATTAGCCTCAGTTCCACAAGACGTGAAAATAATTTCCTGAGCGGTAGCATTCAAATTTTTGGCGATTGATTTTCTGGAAAGTTCCAAAATGTTTTTGGCGGAACGTCCTAAACTATGTGTTGAAGATGGATTTCCGTACTCTTCCGTTAAAACTTGAGTCATTTCCTGAATCACCTCTGGACGCAGAGCCGTGGTTGAGGCATTATCGAGATATACTTTTTTCATTTTTTAAAATATAAAATTATTAAAGCCCTTTAATTTCTGCTGGCATCGCTTTCGGTTTTTTAGAAAAGAGTATTCTTTCATTAAATACCACTATCGAAACAAAAATTAAAAAATAAGAAAACAATTGAAGGAAACTTACTTGCTCATTGTAATAAAATAGGGCCAGTAAAAAATTAATAATCGGGTTAATATAAATCATAATTCCTACCGCAGAAGAGTTAATTCCTTTGAGCGCATAGAGATTTAAAAACAACGGGATAATGGTAAAAAACACCACAATCATGAACATACAGGTATAAAATAAAGGTTCCGTAGGGATTGCTCCGCTGTATTTTGGATAAAAAGGAAGTAAAACAAGCGCTGTAAAAATCAATTGAATCGTAAGCCCCAGAAATTTATCCAAACCATTATTTTTTCGTTGACTCACTAAATACATTGCGTATGTTGCCGCAGTGATAAGGCTGTAAAAAATATCCTGAAAATGGTTGAATGACAACAAAATACAACTGAAAAAACTGATGCTCACAGCAATCCATTGCCATTTACTCAATGTTTCTTTCAATATATAAAAGGCAAAAACTGTCGTTACAATAGGACAAATCAAATAGGCTAATGATGCTGCATTAACGCTAACATGATTCATTACATAGATGTAAACAAACCAGTTTGAAGAGAGGAATACGCCACCACCAAGTGTCAGTAACACAACCTTTTTTTGTTGTTTTGATGAGCTATTTTTAAAGTGATTCCAATTTTCTCTTATTACTCTTCTTCGAAAAACTACATTTATGAGTACCATTGTAATCGCACTAAAAAAGACGCGATAAAACAAAATATCAAGAGAAGGATAATTATGCAACGGTTTCAAAGCAAAACTAAAAAAACCCCAGACAAAAAAAGCTAAAAAAGCAGCTGAATAATATTTGTTAAGCCTCATGACCCTTATTAAATTGGTACAAAGATAACGAATTCTATTGGCTTTCAAACCGTACAATTCGATTCAAAAATTTAAGTAGAAATAGTAAATTTATTCTCCAACCCTAAAAAACAAAAAAGCACAATATGTTGTTAAATACGGTATTTTTATTCGGTATTGTATTTGGTATAAATTAAAAATTCTATTTTTGTTAGAAATTTTATAAAAATGAAAAGAGTCCTTAGCTTGTTGGTTTTTGCCCTGTTCTTAAATGGTTGTGATGATGGAGATTTAATTCAAGAAGACATCAATTTTGAGGATGTTGCCGCACAAAAATGTACCTCAAACACTATTATTTATAAAGTAAAAGATAGTGAAGCTCTTATTTTTGATGCCTTAGGAATCAATTTCCCTGCTGAAACTTCTACTCAGGAACTAGAGATTAATAGTACCAATCGAGTAATTTATCGGTTTTATAATGGTACCGTAACTGCTTCTACATTATGCGAAACAATCCCCCCAGCAACGCCAGTTGTAACAGATCAATGGACGGCTACAGGTGGAAGAATAGTCATAAATACTACTGCCATTAAAACTAGGAATGAAGCAGAGAACAGTTCTAAAATCACAGGTTATAACCACAATATTACCTTTAAAAACATCACTTTTGATAAAGGAAACGGTACACAAGTTTATGAAACATTTACGTTTGGGGACTATATTCTGAACACCACCGGTTTGCCTTTTGCTTTTACTAAAGTGTTAAAGCAATGCTCAAATTCTAAACAGCTTTATGATAAAAATAGTAGCGAAGCACTGATTCTAGATATAGATCCCACTTTGATTACTAATCAAGCTACTCCAATAAACACACCAAGAAGTGGCCTAATTAGCGATACCAAAAACAAACTTACGTATCGATTATTCTCTGGTTTGTTGACTGATGATTACTTTTGTAATACCACTTTTCCATCTACTCCTGTAGTTCTTGAGGAATGGATTGCCGTAGCTGGAGTTGCTAATATCAGTGGCAGGATTGAAGTAACAACCACTAGTTTTGGAAACGGTTTTAAACATACCGTGATTCTTAAAAATGTAAAAATGAAGAAGGGAAACAGTGATTTTCTTTTAGGTGACAATTATATTTACGGTGAATTATTGACTACCAATTAATCTTGAATTTTATATAAATTCAATCTCAAAATCAATCGTTTTTTACCCCAACAAAAATCCCGATTTCAAGTCACTTTCAAATAGAAAATAGACTTGAAATCGGGATTATTTTTTCGATTTAAATCACTTAAAAAGAGAATTACATCGCACTTTGTTTGATAAAAACTTCTGTTGCGCCTTGTCCGTATTTTTGATAATTACCCTCTGCAAAAGCAATATTATCATAACGACCTAGTAAGAAATCCAGTTCTGCTTTTAAGACTCCTTCACCAACTCCATGGATGAAAACAATTTTAGGAATCCGATTTCTTATAGCAAATTCTATGTGTCGTTTTGCCGTTTCTGTTTGTAAGGTAAGAATATCATAATTTGTCATTCCCCGTTTATTAGGCACTAGTTTCTCAATGTGCAAATCAAATTCGGGAGCCGGAATTTCGTGTTTAGATTTTTTCTCTTTTACAAAACTTCGTGCTTTTGGAATTTCTTTTTCCTTAGCAACTTCACTTATATTAATTCTTCTGATAGAATCAAGTAAGTTACTGGAATCGTTTATTTTAATCAATTCCTTGACAAAAAATGTCATCATAAATCCATCCTCTGTTTCGATAGTTACCTGCTGCTCTTTTACGGATAATACTATTCCGTTTATAGCTTCATCCAGAACTGAAACCTTATCTCCTTTGTTAAACATTTTCGTTTTCTTTATCTTGATTTTTACTGGGTGTTTTGGCACTCAACTGCATCATTCCTATCATGAAAATCACAATAGCAACGACCATGATGTACACATTTTTTTCTGCACTGACTTGCTCGAACAAAGCAACAATGATGGCAACAATCATTATGGGGATTATAAACTTTTTCATCTTTAAAAATATCAGATTCCAAAAGTAATGAATTTAAAATTACCTCCTTAATTTTTCAATCGTTACTTATTTTTTTGTAAAATTGTAAAAAATAAAACCATTGGATTTAGAAAAATATATGTTTCCGTGTTTAAGCAAAACCCTCTTTGGGATGGAGTGTTTGGGATGCGGTTTTCAGAGGGGTTTTTTACTGTTAGTACAAGGCGATTTTTACGGCGCTTTCAAGATGTATCCAGCCCTTTTCACGACCTTATTATTTCTTGGAATTGTAAGTTTGAATTTGATTGACAACAATAGAAATTATAAAAAATGGATTATTTCTTCCGCTATCTTAAATGGTGTTTTTATGATTGTTGGTTATTTTTTCAAACACTATTCTTCACTTTATTTCTAACTTTTCCCGTTCAAAAAATTATTTAATTCTTGACAGAATATCATTCATCATTTCGATTTGGACTTTTTGAATTTCTATTAATTCCTCTTGTTGATGCATAATCAAATGATCCATTTTTTCATGAAGCATTCGGATTTCAAGTTCTGATTTGAGATTAATCATATAATCTTTTTTAGCTCTTTCCCTATCCTTTTCCTCCTGACGATTCTGACTCATCATAATTACTGGAGCTTGAAGTGCAGCCAAACAAGATAAAATTAAATTCAATAAAATAAAAGGATAAGGGTCAAACCCTTTATTCAGTAGAATATAAATATTTGCTAAAATCCAAAGCATAATAAATACTCCAAAAAGAATAATAAATTTCCAGCTTCCGCCAAAACCTGCCACTTGATCTGCCACTTTCTGACCAACTGTACGAGCGCCTAATTCATCTTCAACACCACTCACCAATGATTTATCTTCGCTTAAAGAATCAATAACCTTAGCTTCTAAATTGGACAACTCTCCTATTTCAACCAGCAAGTAATTAGATATGTATTTCTCCCGGTACATATTAAGCTCCTCAATAGCTAAAAATTTATTCGAATCAAAATCAGGAAAATCACTTTCTATAAGCGCTAATATGGGGTTTCGTATTGTTTTTGCCGAAACTTTATCAGCAAGTGGAAATTCTTTCTTAGAAATGTCACTAACAAAAGTTAAATTACTTTTCATGGCTTGTTATTTATTGGCTAATTAAAAAAAATACTTTCATCAAAACTAGTAAATAGCTGCAGTAGATTATTAAATAATAAAAATACGACTCCATTTTCTATTCTCGCAAATCAAACAACTTTCATTATTTTATTTAACAAAAGTACCTCGATATGAAGGATCACTTTTTGTTTTTGAAAGAAATAATTCAAAATAGTTCAATATCTTTGCATTTCACTACAAAACAAATTCGAATGTCATTGCATTACAACCATATCCCTTTCTATTATTCTTGTTGTTGTTGTATTTAAAAACGGACGCTATAAAAGCATTCATTAGCAAGAAACAGGCATTCTAATTAAAATTAAGATACAAAATAGCATGAAATCATTCAAAATATTAGACCTCATTGGAAATACACCTTTAGTGGAATCTACTAATTTAGTACAAAATAAAAACGTAAAACTTTTACTGAAACTAGAAGGAAATAATCCGGGTGGCAGTTTGAAAGACCGAGCGGCGTACAACATGATCAAATCGGCACTAGAAAGGGGAGATATAAAAAAAGGAGATAAGCTTATTGAGGCTACAAGCGGGAACACGGGTATTGCATTAGCGATGATAGCTAAACTATTCAATATCGAAATCGAATTGGTACTTCCAGAAGACTCTACTAAGGAACGCACCCAAACCATGCGCGCTTATGGCGCTACAGTGATTTTAACGCCCGCTGCTACAGGAATTATTGGTTCTAGAGATTATGCTGACAAAAAAGTAGCCGAAGGCGGCTATATTATGCTCAATCAGTTTGCCAATGATGACAACTGGAAAGCACATTACAAAACAACAGGTCCAGAAATATGGACCGATACGGAAGGAACCGTGACCCATTTTGTCTCCGCAATGGGAACTACAGGAACCATTATAGGAACCTCTACCTATTTAAAAGAAAAAAATCCAGCGATTCAAATTGTAGGAGCACAACCCAGCGATGGCTCGCAAATTCCAGGAATCAGAAAATGGCCGCAAGAATATTTACCAAAAATATTTGATGCCTCAAAGGTAGATACAATCATTGAAGTTTCAGAAACTGAAGCTCGGGCAATGACCAAACGTTTGGCACTTGAAGAAGGTGTTTTTGCAGGAATGAGCAGTGGCGGTTCTGTTGCTGCAGCAGTAAAAATAGCCAACACCATCGAATCTGGTGTGATTGTAGCCATTATTTGTGATCGTGGCGATCGTTATTTATCCTCTGATTTGTTTGATTAATTTAACTTTTTAAAATCAACCTTCTTTGGTGTAGCTTTCAAAGAAGCAAATATAGTTTGAATTGGTTGTATTAGGCGCGTACTAATTTTCTTTAAAAATTTTAAATCCAAGGACAGATGAAGAAAATTCAATTCTTTTATAGCATCTTATTTTTATCAATCATTATGGGAGGAAAAGCACAAGCTCAGGACTGGCCGAATTTAAGCAAATATCAAGAGGAGAATGCACAGCTGAAACCATTAGCGCCCGGAGAAAAGAGAATTGTATTGATGGGCGATTCTATAACTGAATTTTGGAGTGCAATAGATTCCGAATATTTTACTGGAAAATCATACATCAATCGCGGTATCAGCGGTCAAACCACACCGCAAATGCTCATCCGTTTTAGAGCTGATGTGATTGATTTAAAACCTACCGCTGTACTTATTTTAGCAGGAATAAATGACATTGCCGGAAATACGGGTCCAGCAACATTAGATATGATTGCAAATAATATCTTCTCGATGACCGAATTGGCGCAAGCAAACCAGATAAAAGTCATTTTATGCTCCGTGCTACCTGCTTATGACTTCTCTTGGAAACCCAATCAAAATCCAGCGGAAAAAGTGGTAGCTTTAAATCAAATAATAAAAAATTATGCTAACGCTAATGGAATTGTTTATCTTGATTACTTTTCAGCTATGAAAGATGACCGTAACGGATTGAAAACTGCTTATTCCGGAGATGGCGTACATCCCAACCAATTGGGTTATCAGATTATGGCTCCGCTTACTGAAAAAGCAATCAAAGAAGTTTTAGTAAAGAAATAATGGGATATACAAAAGCAAAAAGGCTCGATTTAAACCGAGCCTTTTTGTTTGAAGATTTTTTGTTGGTTTATGCTAAAGTAGCGGTAGTAGAAATTGCGGCATTCAATACCTTAGAAATAGGACAATTTTTTTCTGCCTTAGTCACTAATTGTTGAAAATCATCTTCTGCTATTCCGCTAACCTTTGCTGTAACCGTTAGTTGTGAAGTCAAAATGGTTCCATCTACCAAATCAATATCGCATTTGGTTTCAATACTTTCAATTTCAAAACCAGCTTCCGTAATGTAAGCTGAAAGTTGCATCGTAAAGCAACCTGAATGTGCAGCAGCAATCAGTTCCTCAGGATTTGTCCCTACTCCTTCTTCAAAACGGGATTTGAATGAATATTGTGTATCGCTTAATGTAGTACTTTGTGTCGTCAATTTTCCGGTTCCTTCTTTGAGTGAACCATTCCAGACTGCGGTTGCATTTCTTTTCATAATTATAGATTTTCTGTTTTCTCAAATTTAGTTCATTTCTCAAAAAATAGTCTAAACCAAGCCGTTTTTTAACGAAAGTTTAAAATTCACATTAAACTAAAAGTGTATCTATACTAATGAACTACTAGTGTGTCAATGATGAAAACTTCCATAATACCAACTTAAAATTCTTGTGAATATATTTCTGAATGTGCTATTTTTCGTATTGATTTGATTATGTTTGTGACAGGAGAAATGAACATTATTCAAATGAAACCACTTCCCTAAACAGTCCATTAGATTTTTTTCTACAACACTAAATATTAAATTATAAAATACTCCTATGCTGGAAGCGATCAAAGAAAACTACTTCAATTTAATGGTCTTTTTAAAAAATCCTAAAGACGAGGCAGGACCAAAACGAACCGTAGTTCAAAAAGTCAAAACGCTTTTTTCCTTACTGCTAATTGAAATTCCTGTTATGGTAGTTTTGATTCTTTTGATTAGTGGTCTTGAACAACTAGGATTAGTGGATCCTGAAAACCACGCAATGGAAAATTTGATCAAGTCAGTATCAATTCCAGTACTCTTGCTTATAGTAGTCATCATAATACCTTTTTTCGAAGAGCTACTCTTTCGCCTGTATTTGCGTTACAAAGACAATTACGCATTGCATTTTATCGTTGCAGTAGCTTCACTCACAGGAAAACGAAATCAACAAAAAGCAGCAACATTCCTAAGCTCAGTCTGGACTAAAAGATACAAATTCATATTTTATTTTTCTGCTGTGCTCTTTGGAATGGTTCATATTACTAATTTTGAGTTTTCCTATACCATTTTACTTCTATCGCCACTTTTAGTAGCGCCACAAATAATATTAGGCCTCATTATTGGCTACCTAAGGGTTCGTGATGGATTTATTTCAGGGTTTTTAATGCACGGGCTTCATAATGCTTTATTTATTGGTATTGGAATACTATCCATCGCAAACCATTCTGAAAAACTAAACTTTGAAACCCTTGATTATTCTATCAAGATTGAAGAAACTGATAATATACGCCTTCAAAGTACGCAACAAAACTATCCGGATAGCCTAGCTTACAAAAATGTAAGTCTAAAAACGATTCTATCCCAATTACTGAATACAAATGAAATTTTGTTACAAACTAATAATGAAGATCAACTTGAACAAACTTTGAACGTATATTTCAAAAACAAGTCGAAAGACAGCTCTCAAACAAAAAGCATTGCTTTGAATCAACTTGCAAAAACCTATAATTTCCAAATTAATAGAACTAGTAAACAAATTGAAGTTTGGGATTTAAAAGTTTCAAACTCATCTCTGTTATCTAAATACAAATCTACCAATGACTCATATGGAAACTTGGTGACTATAAACCCGAGGGAAATTATCGTCAAAAAATCTAACATTAAGTCACTTGCAAATGCTTTGACTAAAGTGAACAAGCGAATGACTTTCGACAAAACTGGGCTCAAAGACACTTATAATTTCACCCTTCAAACGACCAATTTTGAAAGTATGAGCAAACAATTAGAAGAAAAATATGGAATTTCTTTAGTAAAACGAAAAATGGACTTAGAACAAAGCACAATCCTATTTCTAAAACAATAATAGATTGAAGCCTTCACTTTTTAACAATAGATTCTCATTGTATTTCTCTTCATTTTTTTTTAAATACTATCGAATTACCGCTTAAGCTTTAGTATCATCTCATACTAGACTGTTACTTGTCCTTTATCAAACCGTTCTTTATTGCATTTGGAATCAAAGCCTATTTCTCAACTTCAAAATAATCAGAACGGGAGTTAAATCGAAATAACCTAAATTTGAATTGTACTAGCCGAAACAAGTACTGTAATTAGATAAAAATACCCGTTGGTAAAAATTTTCGATTACTATTAATCCATTGTGTAGTGTTAAGAAAAAGCCAATCCTAAGCATCTGGCCTTGTCTTCACTTGCGAATGTTACCTTTGTATGAAACAAAGTAAAATAATGATTGTATTAGCCAAAAAATACCCTTCCATAAATATAGATTCTTCCTGGTTGACTGATTTTTTTAACATAGATCCCCGAATCGCTTATTACATCAATCTCCCGATACTTCTTTTTTGTTTGTTCCTTATAGGTATTGTGTCTTGGTTGATTACCAAAAAATTAATTGTTAACGCAATACATAAGCTATTTTTAAAAACTAAGATGACGTGGGATGACCTCTTAATTGAGAAAAAAATATTTGACAAACTGGCTTATATTATTCCAGCAGTTCTTGTCATTTTCACCGTGCCTTCCATTTTAGTCGAATATCCAAAACTGTCTAGTTATATTGTTACTTTGGCGATGATTGTAATTCTTTTGGTCATCATTTGGACCATCATTGCCTTACTGGCGGTATTTGATGTTATTCTGTCCAAATCTCCTATTTTCAAGGACAAACCTATTACGAGTTACATTCAAGTACTAAATATCGTCGTTTATTTCGTAGGTGGAATTCTTATTTTGTCGTTACTTTTAGGAAAGAGTCCATTTTACTTTTTAGGTGCTATGGGAGCCATGACCGCTATATTGTTATTAATTTTCAAAGACACTATTTTAGGTTTTGTAGCAAGTATTCAAATGTCTGTTTATGATATGGTACGCGTGGGCGATTGGATTGCTATGCCAAAATATGATGCTGATGGAGACGTCATGTCCATCAACTTAAGCACCGTCAAGGTTCAAAACTGGGACAAAACAATTACTACAATTCCAACCTATGCTTTCATCACTGATTCTTTTAAAAACTGGCGTGGAATGAGTAATTCAGGAGGACGAAGAATCAAAAGAGCCATCTATCTCAAGGTAAGTAGCTTTTGTTTTTGTGATAATCAAATGCTAGAACAATTTAAGCAATACACACTTATAAGAGATTATATCCTTCAAAAAGAAATTGAGATCAAGAAATCCAATTCTTCACTAATTGATAATGAGTCCAATCCAGTCAATATCAAAAGCCTAACTAATATTGGTGTTTTTAGAGTTTACGCAGAAAATTATCTTCTTTCAAATCCGAAAATCAATACGGAGATGACGACTATGGTTCGGCAATTAGATCCAACCTCTCAAGGGATGCCTTTAGAAATTTATTGTTTTACTTATGAAAAAGAATGGGAAAAACATGAGGTCATTAAATCCGATATTTTTGATCATTTACTCACTATAACCTCTCAATTTCAACTAGAAGTTTTTGAAGAACCTACGGGAAGAGATTTTAGAAATATAGGAAATGTTCCCACTCAAAAAGCAAGTGTTGCTAATTTACATTCCCAATCCTAACGCATGCTGAAACAGGTAGGTACGCACTCCTTTTTTAACTTTTTCTATCGCTATAATTCGATACCAAAACTGTTTCCATGTAGAGACAAAACTCTAGAGCAGACTGAGGTCTTGTTATCGCTTCAATCCTTTATTTTCCAGTTGTTGCGCTTGAAATGCTTGGCCAAGCCTATAAACGGCATGTGTACCACTAATGCAATAGAAAAAGAGGTACTGACAAGGCCCTAAAAATAAAATTGCCCTAGCATGGGAGCGCTATCAAGCTCTTTTTGTTGCCGATTTTAAGATGAAGGGAAGCGGATTTACAGCGAAAAGCAAGATGAGGCACAAAATAAAAGGAGACTTTTTGAAAATATTTACAAAATTGAATTTATAAAACCATTCAATCGCTTATTTTTGCGCTATGGCTAAGAAAAATACAGACAAAGTTGTCTTTCATCAAATAAAAGTCCTTGATGCTGGTGCAAAAGGCGTATCGGTGGCAAAAGCTCCCGACGGTAAAGTAGTTTTTATCCCTAATGTAGTACCCGGCGATGTAGTCGACGTGCAAACGTTCAAGAAACGCAAGGCGTATTACGAAGGAAAAGCGATTCACTTTCACGAATATTCAGAGCATCGTATAGAACCTATTTGCGAGCATTTTGGTGTTTGTGGTGGTTGTAAATGGCAAAATATGAAATACAGCCAACAGTTGTATTACAAGCAAAATGAGGTAAAAAATCATTTGCAACGCATCGGAAAAATAGAACTTCCAGAATTTGAACCAATCTTGGGTTCTGAAAAACAGTTCTTTTATAGAAATAAAATGGAATTTTCATTTTCGAACAGCCGTTGGTTGACTGAAAAAGAAATTGACAGCACCGAAGATTTAGGAAACAGAAACGCATTAGGATTTCACATTCCAAAAATGTGGGATAAAATCTTGGACATTAATAAATGCCATTTACAGGAAGATCCATCAAACACCATTCGCAATGAAGTAAGGGATTTTGCTAATGCAAATGGACTGACCTTCTTTAACCCAAGAGCGCATGAAGGTTTATTGAGAACCTTGATGTTGCGTACGGCTTCGACTGGTGAAATCATGGTTTTGATTCAGTTTTTTGAAAATGACAAAGCCAATAGAGAACTAATCTTGGATCACCTCTACGAGAAATTCCCTCAAATTACGTCATTGCAATATGTTGTAAATAATAAGGCAAACGATACGCTATACGACACCGATATTAAATTATACAAAGGAAGAGATTACATCCTTGAAGAAATGGAAGGGTTAAAATTTAGCATTAATGCAAAATCTTTTTACCAAACCAACTCGGATCAAGCGTATGAATTATATAAAATAACACGTGATTTTGCTGGATTAACCGGTAATGAAATTGTGTATGATCTATACACTGGAACAGGAACGATAGCTCAATTTGTTTCAAAAAAAGCAAAAAAAGTTATAGGTGTAGAAAGTGTTCCTGATGCGATTAAGGATGCCAAAACTAATGCGGTACGCAATGAAATCACGAATTGTGAATTTTTTGTAGGAGATATGAAAGTGGTGTTCAACGATGATTTCATCGCACAACACGGTCATCCTGATGTGATTATCACAGATCCACCAAGAGACGGAATGCATAAAGATGTAATCGAACAGATTATGAAAATTGCTCCTGAAAAAGTAGTTTATGTAAGTTGTAATTCGGCTACACAAGCCCGTGATTTGGCTTTAATGGACGAAAAATACAAAGTAACACGCGTGCGCCCTGTAGATATGTTTCCGCAAACACATCACGTAGAAAATGTGGTGCTTTTAGAAAGAAGATAATTGATTTTTGATTGCTGATTAACGATTTTTAATTGTAGACTTTAAAAATTGACATCATATTGACATTCAAAATGCCTCTTAGGCATACTAATTATATACAGGTTTCCACAAAAAAATTGTAAATGAAAAAAATAATTTTATTAGTACTTGCAGTAGCACTATCCTTCTCCAGTTGTGAGAAAGACGATATTTGCGATGCAAATACACCCACAACACCACGATTGGTGATTGGTTTCTATGATTTTTTGAATCCTTCGGTTTTAAAAAACGTATCCAATCTAAAAGTGGTAGGCGAAGGAATGACTACTGGAATTCTTTTTAACGGAGCTGAAACAACTAGTGGAAGTATGATTTCTATTCCGTTAAAAACAGTTGGAACGACTACCACTTATAGTTT
This sequence comes from Flavobacterium sandaracinum, assembly GCF_004349135.1. Taxonomy (GTDB): domain Bacteria; phylum Bacteroidota; class Bacteroidia; order Flavobacteriales; family Flavobacteriaceae; genus Flavobacterium; species Flavobacterium sandaracinum. The sequence continues at coordinate 117,721 of NZ_SMFN01000003.1, forward strand.
CACGCTGAATTCTGGCAATTCAAATCCAGCTTTAGTTGATGAGGACATTATTCGATTTGACTATAGTACTCAGGAACTCTTTGTGTCCAGAGCTTGTGGCTACAAAACTATTTTTACATTAGACCCAACCAATCCCTATACGCACACCGATGCAACAGCGGCTAATGTAAAATGGATCAAATTTATATCGGTTGAAAAAAATAACATCGAAAACGAAAATGAAACACACATTAAGATCTTTTTTTAGTATTTGTCTCCTATTGTTGTTGACTTTTGCACAAGCGCAGGAAACGACGCCAAAAGGCGAACAGGCAAAGCAAACAAAGCCTGTCAATAGTGATTCAAAAACCGCCAAAACGAACCAGATTATTCCTGAAGCACAATTGCCGTTAGTCGAAATTAGTCCTAAAATTATAAAGAGTGATTCGATTCCCTTAAAAACAGATCGCTATGGCGTACGTGTGGGACTAGATCTCTATAAAGTAACACGTGGTTTATATGATAGTAACTACAAAGGAATTGAGTTCGTAGGGGATTATAGATTGACAAAAAAATACTTTTTGGCCGCCGAGCTAGGTAACGAAAACAAAACAACTGATGATGACCGCGTTAATTTCACAACCAAAGGTTCGTATTTAAAAGTTGGTTTTGATTACAATGCCTACGAAAACTGGCTCGATATGGAAAATATTATTTCTATTGGGATGCGCTACGGTTTTAGTACTTTTAATCAGCAATTAAACAGTTACAGAATTTATAATGCAAACCCATATTTTGCAGAAACTCCAATAATTCCATCTGGTAAAAAGTTTGATGGATTATCCGCGAGTTGGATTGAAGTGGTGGCTGGAATAAAAGCCAAAGTATTTGACAATGTATTTGTAGGTTTCAGCCTTCGATTGAACCGATTGGTAACCAACAAGGAACCAGATAATTTCTCTAACTTATACATTCCTGGATTTAATAGAACCTACGACGGTAGTTTTGGAGTAGGATTCAATTATACAGTTACTTATTTCGTTCCTATTTATAAGAAGAAAATCGTTGCGAAAAAAGTAGAAGAAAAATAACCGCCAATTCGCTAATTTTTACAAAAAATAAAAATTAGCGAATTAGCGGTCAATATTTTAAAAATAGAATAACTTAAGATTTCTAAACTATCCTATTTCCTTAATTCCTTTCATGAAAATCCACTTCATGAACAATTTCTCTCCGTCTTTAGTTTTTATCGCATGGAATTTTGGCGACAAAAGCGTTCCAATGACAAAAGCGGTTAACGGAATCCAAAATCCGGTTAAATTAGTATAATGTTCTACTACGTATCGGGCAGAAATAAATAATATGGCAAAACATCCCAGTTGGTATAGGAATGCTCGTATTTGTAATTTGGTCATTTTTTAAGTCTTAAGTTATTAAAATCAAAGATGGAAAGTAAAAAATTGAATCCTGCTTATTCAGCATCATCCGTTGTTACTTGAAACTTTGTTCTTTTACTTCCTTCGTACATTTCATATTTTACCAAACGTGCTTCTAAACCAGCATTAAAAAGCTTGATTTTTCTAGAAGGTTTTAGTCCAACATATTTCAGTGCTTCCAAGTTCGCTGTAATCATCCAAGCATTAGTTCCAGGATAATTTTTCTTCAAAGTATCACCAATATTTTTGTAGAATTCTTCCATGTGAATGTCCAAACGCTCATCATACGGTGGATTGAAAACAACATGTAATTTCCCTTCCGAGGATTTTTCAGTATCAAAAAAGTTTTTTTCTTCAATAGAAATATACTCATCAAGATTGGCATTTTTGATATTGTCTTTGGCTTTTTGAACCGCACTAGGTGCTTTATCATAGCCTTTTATCGTGTAATGAAACTCTCTAACTCGTTTCAATAAACTATCAGAAATACTGTCAAATAAGTCATTATCCCAATCGTTCCATTTTTCGAAAGCAAATTCCTTACGGTTAATATTTGCTGGAATATTACAGGCTATCATAGCAGCTTCGGCTAAGAATGTTCCTGAACCACACATAGGATCCAAGAAATCTGTTTGACCGTCCCAACCCGAAAGCAATAGAATTCCTGCTGCCAAAACCTCGTTTATAGGAGCAATATTAGTAGCCGTTCTATACCCACGTTGATTCAACGCATTTCCAGATGTATCTAGTGCAACTGAAACTTGGTCTTTATCGATATGGATGTTGATTCTTAAATCAGGATGTACTTTGTCAATGCTTGGTCGTTGCCCCGTTCGTTCTCTGAACTGATCTACAATAGCATCTTTACATTTTTGGGAAACAAATTCCGAGTGATTAAAATATTCCGAATGTACCGTGGTATCAATCACAAATGTCTGATTAGCATTTAGTAATTTTGACCAATTCATGCTCGAAATCCCTTTGTATAAAGCCTGTTCGTTATTTGCCTTGAAAAAATAAATAGGCTTTAAGATTTTCAAAGCCGTACGCAAAGACAAATTTGCTTTGTACATGAAGCCTTTATCTCCTTTAAAACTAACCATTCTAACCCCTTGCTCTACGTTTTGTGCGCCTAGGTTTTGCAACTCTTTTGCTAATATTTCTTCAAAACCAAAAAAGGTTTTGGCAACCATTTTAAAATTATTTTCCATCTTTTATATAAATTCCAACAAGTAAATTCTAATTAAACCGCTATTCTAACAATCAAAGCTTCCCACTTTTCGCAATAGATGCTCTACTTTTAAACAAAAAATTATTTTATTTTTAGGATTAAACATCGGTAAGTCAAAAAAAATAAAAAAATCCTCCTCTTATTACGATTTCTATTTTTCTATGTGGTAAAATATATATCCTACTGTTACCCCATTTGAATCGCTGTGAAATAGTTATTTTCTGCAAAAATACACTAAATTTGCATCAATCGAATTAATTGAAAAAGAATAAATGTCTGCAGCACAAAATCCACCAACTGAAAACCAACTGAAAGCAACTGAAAACTGGTATACTTCCTGGTTTGATACTCCCTATTATCACATCCTATACAAGGATAGAAACTATAGAGAAGCACAGGTATTCATGGACAATCTTACCCATTATCTTAACCTTCCTGAAAAGGCAACAGTATTAGATCTAGCCTGTGGCAAAGGCCGCCATTCTATTTATTTAAATCAATTAGGTTTTACGGTTCTTGGAGCTGATTTATCCGAGAATAGTATTCTTGAAGCTTCAAAAAACACGAATGAAACCCTTCATTTCAAAGTACACGACATGCGTGAACCGTTTGAAGAAAAATTCGATGCCATTTTCAATCTATTTACCAGCTTTGGTTATTTCGAAAATGACGAAGACAATCTCACAACATTAAAAGCCATCAAAGAAAGTCTATCTGAATATGGTTTTGCCGTGATTGACTTTATGAACGTCGCCCAAGTCCTTGAAACACTGGTTCCGAAAGAAACAAAAACCGTCGAAGGAATCGATTTTCAAATCAAACGCTATCTAAAAGACGGTCATATTTACAAAGAAATTGACTTTGAAGACAAAGGGCAAAAATTTCACTTCACGGAAAAAGTAAAAGCATTAACCCTAAAAGATTTTGAGGAATTAATGGAAGAAGCCGGAATTTATCTATTGGATATTTTTGGCGATTACAAATTAAAAAAATTCCATAAAACCGATAGCGAACGCTTAATCATGATTTTTAAATAAATGAATTACCTTTTACCATTACTTTCGGTGCTTATAGGGTATATCGTCGCAATGATTATCCGCCCAAAGAACAAAACCAACTTAAAACTACTATTGGCTTTTAGTGGTTCCTTCTTGCTTTCGTTAACGGTAATGCATTTATTACCGGGAATTTATGAAAGCACTAAACCCTCCATCGGACTTTTTATAATGGTGGGAATCTTATTCCAAATCATATTAGAATTTTTTTCCAAGGGAGCTGAGCACGGTCACGTACATGGACATTCAAACATGTCGCATATTCCGTGGTTGCTCTTCATCAGTCTATGTATTCATGCCTTTTTAGAAGGATTTCCTGTAGGACATAATCACGGAAAATTAGCCCTGGGAATTGCCATTCATCACTTGCCTATCGCTATTATTTTAACTACTTTTTTTATCAATTCTCATTTGAATAAAAAAGCGATATTCATCTTTATGCTTACATTTGCTTTGATGACACCATTAGGAACATTCGCTTCAGCTTATTTTACAGGATTAAACCAGTATCGCAGCGAAATTACAGCGGTAGTCATCGGGATTTTATTTCATATTTCTTCGACTATCATTTTTGAAAGCAGCGAAGGACATAAATTCAATATTGCTAAAGTTTCCATGATTGTAATAGGAATTGCTTTGGCGTATTTTTTATAAATTACAATTTGGGCGTGACCACAAGGGTCGGGCTATTCGCTACAATCTTTTTTCATTTCGCTAACGCTACATGACAAAAAGGATTTTCGCTATTATCCCTCACGCAATAAAATATATGTACGGACAACTCGCGAATTGTCCATTAAAAAAACATAAAAATGACCTTTACTAAAACCACCGAACAATCCTCAAAATACGAACATTTAGAAAAAATGTCGGTTCAAGAATTGCTTTCTAATATCAATCAGGAAGACAAAACTGTTCCGTTTGCCGTAGAAAAAGCATTGCCACAAATAGAAACTTTAGTGACCGAAATTGTTGCTAAAATGAAACTGGGCGGACGCTTATTCTACATTGGTGCTGGAACTTCGGGCCGAATTGGAATACTAGATGCTTCGGAATGTCCTCCAACGTTTGGCGTTCCTTTCGATTTGGTAATTGGGATTATTGCCGGTGGCGATACCGCCATTCGCAGAGCCGTAGAAAATGCCGAAGACAATACCACACAAGCCTGGATTGATCTGCAGGCATTCGATATAAATAAAAATGATGTAGTTGTTGGGATTGCCGCTTCAGGAACAACGCCCTATGTTATTGGAGGATTACAATCTTGCAATGAAAATAATATCACCACAGGAAGCATTTCTTGTAATGCAGAAAGTCCGCTTTCGCAAACAGCGCAATTCCCTATTGAAGTGATTGTAGGACCCGAATTTGTCACCGGAAGTTCTCGCATGAAAGCAGGAACAGCACAAAAACTAGTACTGAATATGATTTCGACAGCTACCATGATTCAACTGGGAAAAGTAAAAGGAAACAAAATGGTCGATATGCAATTGAGTAACAGCAAACTCGTGGATCGCGGTGTAAAAATGATTATGGGCGAAATCCCAATTTCCTATGAAGAAGCGAGTGAACTATTAAAAAAATACGGTAACGTAAGGAAAGCAGTTGATACTTACACTGGTCAGTAAACAGTAGTGGTTTTCAGTATTAAATACAGAACGTGCTGGAAGGGTGAATCCCAAATCATAAATCATAAATCCCAAATTAAAATGGCAACTAACAAAGAATTATTATCCAAAGGAGTTAAATATTTAGCAGGCGCTTTACCGCTGCTTTTTTTAGGGCCAGCATTGATTTATAATGCTTTTATGAATAAAGCTAATAGCTGGCATTATTTCGTATTGGCCATCGGAATTATTGCTTGTGGTGCCGCAATGTATTTCATGTACGCAGGTTTAAAAATAATTATGAAAAGCTTATTTAACGACTAATGGAAGACTTAATTCACATTCAAAAAACATTTGATAAAGTCATCTGGGTCGGCAAAAGAAGTAACAATCGAGAATTTGAAGATTGTATATTTAAGAATTGCGATTTCTCCAATAGTAATTTTTCAAACACTACTTTTATGGATTGCGAGTTCATCGATTGCAATTTGGCTATGACAGATTTAACAGGAACGAGTTTAAAAACAGTTCTTTTCAAAGAGTGTAAATTACTAGGAATCCATTTCAGCATGTGTACTGACTTCTTGTTTAACGTCAATTTTCAGGACTGCGTTTTGGATTATTCCTCCTTTGCTAATAAAAAAATGCCCAAGACAAAATTCAATACCTGCTCGATGAAAGAAGTGAATTTTGTTGGGACCAATCTGACGAATTCGGTTTTTGAGAATTGTAATTTAGATAATGCTGTCTTCAATGATACACAATTGGCAGGAGTTGATTTTACAACAGCCTACAATTATAAAATTGATCCCGAATTCAATCCTATGAAAAAAGCTAAATTTTCGACACAAGGAATTATTGGACTCTTGGACAAATACGATATTAAAATACAATAAAACCTTACCCCAGATGGAAGTAAAAACACGCAAGGCTTAAAGCTATTTTTCTTGACAAAAAAGAGCGACCAGAGGAAGCTCCTTCTTTGTCAATAGAAAAAAGATTTTAGACTTGTGAGTTGCAACGTACAGCTAGATTAGGTCCAAAAAAAATAAAATAAACTAAAAATGAAAAAGATATTATTACTACTTCCGTTTCTGTCACTACTATCTTGTTATGATGCCGAACGCAGCTGCAAAGACTTTAAAACTGGTAAATTCAAGTTTGAATATGAAGTAAACGGTGTCAAAAAAACTACTGTTTTTAAACGCAACGACAGTATTGAAATCGAAACTTTTGAAGGCAAAACTGATACCGCTTCGATCCGATGGGTAAACGATTGTGAATATGTTTTACAAAAAATTCATCCTAAAAATATGGCTGAGGAAAAAGCCATTGGTATGAAAATTTTGACAACCTCAAAAAATTCTTATACCTTTGAGTTTGGAATGGTAGGTTCAGATGCCAAACAAAGAGGAACTGTAACTAAGATTGCGGATTAAGTAGTATAATTTATAACTAAAATAAAATGGAAGTATTTTTAAATCCTGACGCTTGGGTGGCGCTGTTAACATTGACTTTTCTTGAAATCATTTTAGGAATTGACAATATTATTTTCATATCGATTGTAACGGGGAAATTACCCCCTGAAAAACGAAAAAAGGCGACACAAATTGGTTTATTCTTAGCAATGTTTATGCGAATTGCCTTATTATTTGGAATCACACTTCTTATTGCAATGAAAGAACCCTGGTTTAGTATAGACTGGGGTTGGTTCTCTGCCCATTTTAATGGACAAGCAATGATTCTATTGGGTGGAGGTATGTTTCTGATTTACAAAAGTACCAAAGAAATTCACGAAAAAGTAGATTACAAAGGCGAAGAAGAAAAGGATTTAAAATCGACAGCAGCCAAATCATTTGGCAATGTAATCTTTCAGATTTTATTGATTGACCTTATTTTCTCTGTTGATAGTATTCTTACTGCTGTTGGGATGACTAATGGACTAGAAGGTGCATTGTATATCATGGTCACAGCCGTTGTAATTTCGGTTTGTGTGATGATGCTGTTTGCCGTTCCAGTAGGAACATTTGTAAACAATAATCCCTCCATCCAGATCTTAGGTTTAGCCTTCTTGATTTTGATTGGTTTCATGCTAATCACGGAGAGCATGCACTTATCAGAAGCCGTATTAGTAGGACAGACTGTAGGAGCAGTGCCAAAAGCCTATCTATACTTTGCTATTGCTTTCTCATTAGGGGTAGAATTCCTGAACATGAAAATGCGAAAGAAAAAGAAATAATATTTCACAAAAAAAGCGCTCCATGAGCGCTTTTCTTTTATTCTAAACTTAAAGTTATTTGACCATCATCGTCTAATTGAACATCGGAATCATCGGCACTAGTATTTCCTAAAACTTCCAACTCTTCGGGAATTACGGCGACTGGAATGTCATAAGGCAACGACTCTAAAAGGTTTACTTGCTTCAATTTATCTGCTGTTAATTGATTCCCTAACGCCTTAAATCCTTTTATGGCAATATAGGATTCTATGTCTACGGTCATGTTTTCTTTCTGAACGCCTTTTACTTTTGTAAAAACCAATTCGGCAACAGGGCGGTAATCGGTCGATACAATTTCAAGATGTGAGTTTGTATGTTCTGTAATAAAGCTCTCTTCTTTATTTTCCGTTTCTACCAAAAAGCGTTTGATGTAATAACGTTCTTTTTCTCCATCATAATAAATGGCTGAAATTGGTTTCTTTGGAATCCATTTTTCAAGAACGATCATATCTTGATCAAAATGAGTGGATAACTCGGGCGTAATTACTTTAATTTTTCCGTTTTGCGTAACAATTAAAATTTTATCACTTGGTCTGAATTCGCCAAGTAACTCTCCTCGCCCATCCACATTTAGCCTTTGTACCGTGTCATCAAACCAGACTTTTCTTGGCAATAAAGTAGAAATTCCTTTCTCTTTCAATTCGATTTTTTTGATGGGATACTTGGTTACCAAATTCCCTTTGGAAGCACGTCCCTTTATCGCTAAACTCGCAAAATCAATATCGAATTTAAGTTTTTTGACACTTCCCACCTGGCGCAATAAAATGGTAATCACTTCTGCTTCACCGTTTGGATTACAAGAAAAATATACCACTTGAGAACCCGCAGTTTCATTGGTTAAATCATACGCTTTGTCACGCGTAACTCCCGAAACATTGAATCGTTTGATATACGATGGACCTGATTTTCCATCACGGTAAATCATGTTGTAAATGGTACGCTTATCACTTTTGTCAAAAATAGCAATGTGAATAATATCCTTACCCACAAAGGTTTTTGCATCTACTTTGGTAATCATCATTTTTCCATCACGAAGAAAAACAATTACATCATCAATATCCGAACAATCCGTAACATATTCGTCTTTTTTCAAGCTTGTACCCACAAAACCTTCTTCTTTATTGACGTATAATTTAGTGTTTCTTAAAACCACTTTTGTAGCTTCAATATCATCAAAAATTCGAAGTTCCGTTTGGCGTTCGCGTCCTTTTCCGTATTTCTCTTTTAATTTGGTAAAGTAAGCAATCGCAAAATCAATAAGGTGTTCTAAATTGTGCTTTACTTGTTCGATATCGCCTTCAAGTGATTCTATTTTATCTTGTGCCTTATTGCTATCGAATTTAGAAATACGCATGATTCGGATATCCAATAAACGCAGAATATCGTCTTCGGTAACCGCTCGCTTTAAATGTTTCGTATGTGGTTTTAAACCATCATCAACCGCTTTTATTACCGTTTCCCGCGTCGTCATTTCTTCAATGTCACGATAGATTTTATTTTCAATAAAAATTCGTTCCAAAGAAAGAAAATGCCATTGTTCTTCCAATTCACTCAATTGGATTTCCAATTCGCTTTTAAGCAATTGAACAGTTCTGTGCGTTGATATTTTCAACATTTCAGAAACGCCTATAAACAGCGGTTTGTTATCTTCAATCACACAACCCAATGGCGCCACCGAAGTTTCGCAAGCCGTAAATGCGAACAAAGCATCGATAGTCTTATCTGGAGAAACACCCGGAAAAAGATGAATTAATATCTCTACCTCAGCAGCGGTATTGTCTTCAATTTTTTTGATTTTGATTTTACCTTTTTCGTTCGCCTTCAAAATACTATCAATCAAAGTTGTTGTATTTGTAGAAAACGGAATTTGGGTTATTACGAGCGTATTCTTATCGAGTTGACCAATTTTAGCCCGCACCCGAACCCGTCCGCCACGCAATCCATCATTGTAATTAGACACATCAGCAATACCTTGTGTCATAAAATCCGGATACAGTGTAAAAGGTTTTCCCTTTAATATTTTTATCGAAGAATCAATTAATTCATTGAAATTATGAGGCAACACTTTTGTCGAAAGACCGACTGCAATACCTTCAGCTCCTTGTGCTAAAAGCAGCGGAAACTTCACCGGAAGATTGTTCGGTTCCGCTCTTCGTCCATCATAAGAAACACCCCAGTCCGTAATTTTTGGACTATAAATAACCTCCAAAGCAAATTTAGACAAACGTGCTTCAATGTAACGCGAAGCCGCAGCACCATCACCTGTTAGAATATTCCCCCAGTTTCCCTGACAGTCTATCAATAATTCTTTTTGACCAATTTGCACCATCGCATCACCAATACTTTGATCACCGTGGGGATGATACTGCATAGTGTGCCCAACAACATTGGCAACTTTATTATAACGGCCGTCATCTAGCTCTTTTAGCGAGTGCATGATTCGGCGTTGTACCGGTTTAAATCCATCCTCAATAGCAGGAACGGCACGCTCCAGAATTACATACGATGCATAATCTAGAAACCAGTCTTTGTACATTCCCGTAACTTTGGTAATGGTATCGTTTCCGTCTTCTTGATTATCGTAAAAATGTTGCCCTCCAGAAGAGATTATATCTTCAAAACCTTCGTCATTTGATTCGTTTGAATCATTTGTTTCGTCTTGCGATTCGTCTTCATTTGGGATGATGTTATCTTCGTCTTCGTCTTTCATTAAATATATTCTCTTGAATAGTAGTTGATTGGATTTTTTCTAAAATGCTAAAAAGAATATTTTTCTTTACAAATATGCTCTTCCTTTTTAACTTCAATTCCATTTTGATCCACCTCTTTTTTCACAAGTGTTTCACATTCTTCATGATCATTGCTCATTATGATAAAAAAAGTAGTAGAAAAACTAATCACAAATAATAAAGCGGTAAAAATTAATGTGTTTTTTGTAGGCATCTTATAACTTTTTAAACTTTGTCAATTACATCCAATTCCACCTTCAAATTCTTGATGATAAATTCCTGTCTGTCTGGCGTATTTTTACCCATATAGAAAGACAATAACTGCTCAATTGAGGTGTTCTTGTCCATCATAATAGGATCTAAACGAATGGTTTCTCCAATGAAATTCTTGAACTCATCTGGGGAAATTTCTCCCAATCCCTTAAATCTTGTGATTTCCGGTTTTGGTTTTAGTTTTTCGATGGCTTCTTTACGTTCTTCTTCAGAATAGCAATAAATGGTTTCTTTCTTGTTCCGAACCCTAAAAAGTGGCGTTTGCAAGATATACAAATGCCCTTCTTTGATCAATTCAGGAAAAAACTGGAGAAAAAATGTAATCAATAACAATCGAATGTGCATTCCATCGACATCGGCATCGGTTGCGATTACAATGTTGTTGTACCGCAATTTTTCTAATCCATCTTCAATATCCAATGCCGCCTGTAGTAAATTGAATTCTTCATTTTCGTAAACAATTTTCTTACTCATTCCGTAGGAGTTCAAAGGCTTACCACGCAAACTAAAAACTGCTTGTGTATTGACATCGCGAGACTTTGTAATAGACCCAGAAGCTGAATCTCCCTCAGTAATAAAAAGCGTACTTTCTAAATTCCTAGGGTTTTTTGTATCCGGAAGATGGGCGCGACAATCTCTTAATTTCTTGTTGTGTAAATTCGCTTTTTTAGCACGATCAGTTGCTAATTTTCGAATACCAGAAAGCTCTTTTCGTTCCCTTTCGGCTTGGAGAATTTTGCGTAATAATGCGTCTGAAGTTGCAGGATTCTTGTGTAGATAATTATCTAACTTTGTTTTCACAAAATCATTTACAAAAGTACGTACCGAAGGCATTCCTGGCTCAGAACCCATATCAGTTGATCCTAATTTGGTTTTGGTTTGTGACTCAAAAACCGGCTCCATTACTTTGATACTAACTGCTGTTACAATAGATTTTCGAACATCTGAAGCTTCAAAACTTTTATTATAAAACTCCCGAATCGTTTTTACGATTGCTTCGCGATAAGCGGCGAGATGCGTTCCTCCTTGCGTTGTATTTTGACCATTTACGAAGGAATGGTATTCTTCACTGTATTGTGTTTTGCTGTGGGTCAAAGCAATCTCTATATCATCGCCTTTCAGATGAATAATTGGGTATTCAAGATCCTCAACATTAATGGTTTCTTCTAATAAATCTTTCAGACCATTTTCAGAAAAATATTTTTCTCCATTGAATAAAATAGTTAAACCATTGTTTAGATAACAATAGTTTTTAAGCATTTTAATAATATATTCGTAACGGAATTTGTAGTTTTTGAAAATCGCTTCATCTGGAATAAAAGTAACTTTAGTTCCTTTGCGTTTCGTAGTTTCAATAATAGCTTCTTCGAGAACTAAGTTTCCTGCTGAAAATTCTGCTGCTTTTTGTTTTTCATCCCGAACGGATTCTACACGGAAATAATTAGACAAAGCATTTACTGCTTTTGTACCAACTCCATTCAAACCAACGGATTTTTTAAATGCCAAAGAATCGTATTTTCCTCCAGTATTCATCTTAGAAACTACATCAATCACTTTTCCCAATGGAATCCCCCGACCGTAATCCCTAACGGTAACGGTTTTATCCTTGATGGTTACCTCAATAGTTTTACCCGCTCCCATGACAAATTCATCGATACAGTTGTCGAGAACTTCTTTTAAAAGAATATAAATACCATCATCTGGCGAGGAACCGTCTCCCAATTTCCCGATGTACATTCCGGGACGCATGCGAATATGTTCTTTCCAGTCGAGTGACCGAATGTTATCTTCGGTATATTGATTTTGATCGGACATTGTAGGTTTTGTGGATTTGGTGCTAATGTAGTGTAATTCGATAAAAATTAAAATAGGAAACCATCAAAGTTATCAAAAATGATATTGACATTTTCTATTTCAAGATTTAAACATTAAAAAATTAAAAGATTAAAAATTCTTAACAAGTTCTTTCAACTGGTTATCCAATTCAGAGTTGGAAATCTTACCGTTTACAATATCAAAATTAGCATCGAAACTAGGTAAAGAAAATGTTTCTTTTATATTTCCACCATAAAATGGAAATGCATTTTTAGCAATTCCCAATACGCTTGCTGCTCCTTTTGCTCCGGTAGATGTGGCCATCAGCAACATGGGTTTTTCCTGAAAAACTTTTGCATTTATTCTAGTACACCAATCAAAAACATTTTTGAATGCCACGGAATAGTTTCCATTATTTTCTGCCATGGAAACCACCAAAATATCAGCAGTAGCAATTTTATCTAAAAACGCTTGCGCCAATGCGTGGTGTCCTGTTTCTTTCTCGATATCCACGCTATATATTGGCATTTGGAAGTCATTTAAATCTAAAACTTCAACTTCTCCATTTTCAAATAAATGAGCTGCGTAGGTCGCTAATTTCTTATTGATGGAATTCTTACTAGGGCTTGCGCCAAAGGCAATTATTTTCATGATTGTTCGTTTTTGTTAAAAGTAGTGAAAATAAAACAGTAATAAAATAATTCGCCGCTGATTCGCAGATTACAAAACAAAAAAGAAAAACGAATCTTCATTTTTTTCTCTGCATCACTTTTACCCCAGATTGAAACGGAAAGCATTTTTCAAATCCATGTCATTTTTTCTTGACATAAAAGAGCGACCAACGGAAGTTCTTTTATGACTTAGAAAAAAGAGATGGATGGGGAAATATTACTTCACCAAAGTTTTATTTTCATTGGTGTTCAGTGAACTTCGTTTGAAGAGCAAAGCTGGATTAGGTCCAAAAAATGTTAGACATAAAAAAACCTGCAAAATTTCTTCTGCAGGTTTGGTGTTTTCGTAATGAGATTGCTTCGTTCCTCGCAAGGACTAGACGTTAAAACGGAAATGCATTACATCACCATCTTTAACAATATATTCTTTTCCTTCTACTTTGAATTTTCCAGCTTCTTTACATTTGGCTTCTGATCTATAATGAACGAAATCTTCGTATGCAATAACTTCAGCGCGAATGAACCCTTTTTCAAAATCAGTATGAATAACTCCTGCAGCTTGTGGCGCAGTAGAACCAACATTGATAGTCCAAGCACGAACTTCTTTGACACCGGCGGTAAAATAAGTTTGTTGCTTCAATAATTTATACGCTGCACGAATCAAAACTGATGCGCCTGGCTCAGTTAATCCCATATCTTCAAGAAAAACTTGACGCTCTTCATAGCTTTCTAATTCGGTAATATCAGCCTCAGCTCCTACAGAAAGAATGATCACTTCGGCATCTTCATCCTTTACTAATTCCCGAATCTGATCTACGTAGGCATTTCCGTTTACCGCTGAATTCTCATCTACATTACAAACGTACAAAACAGGTTTTGCAGTAATCAGTTGAAAAGATTCCATTAAAACTTCCTCATCGTTGTTTTGCGGAGTCACCGTTCTAGCTGATTTTGCTTGCAGTAACGTCTCTCTAATTCGGTCTAAAAGTGCTTTTTCGGTTTGTGCTTCTTTGTTGCCTGTTTTGGCTGCACGATTTACTTTCTCCAAACGTTTTTCAACATTCTCTAAATCTTTCAACTGCAGCTCAATATCGATGGTTTCTTTGTCACGAATGGGATTTACATTACCATCAACGTGAACAATATTATCATTGTCAAAACAACGCAATACGTGAATAATTGCATTACATTCTCTAATGTTACCAAGAAACTGATTTCCTAGACCTTCCCCTTTACTAGCTCCTTTTACCAATCCTGCAATATCAACAATATCAACAGTAGCCATTTGCACACGCTCTGGTTTTACTAATTCTTCCAATTTCTCTATTCTGGAATCCGGAACATTTACAACACCTATATTAGGTTCGATTGTACAAAAAGGAAAGTTAGCACTTTGCGCTTTTGCATTTGATAAACAATTGAATAATGTTGATTTTCCAACATTCGGTAATCCTACAATTCCTGCTTTCATCGGTAGATACTATTTTGTTTTTTTAATGGAATATTGCATCGCCCCTTTTCTATTCTAAGGATAGAATTCCGTACGAATACATGCTGCTTTTATAACTCATACGATATTAAAATTAAAATACGGAATAAGCGCTAAAAGTTTGCAAATATACCATTTTAAAAATGTTTTAAATAATTAAAAATTAGGCATTAAAAAAGGCTAATATTTTTTTTACTGAAATTTGAAAAATATGTTATAATTGTGTTAAAAAAAAATTATATTGCGGCTGATTTCAAACCAAAACAAAAACCTAATACAACTTATTATGAAAAAATTTGCATTATTATTAATCCTGCTAAACGTCTCGTTTGCTTTTGCGCAGCAACAAGTTTCGGGAGTAGTAAAAGACAACACCGGCAATGCATTACCAGGTGTTAATATTGTAGAAAAAGGTACGCAAAACGGAGTTTCTACTGACATGGATGGAGCATACAAGATTAAAGTAAAAGAAGGAGCTACTTTAGTTTTTAGCTATGTAGGCTTTTCTAAATTGGAAAAAGTAGTCACAGATGCAACCCTGAACGTGATTTTATCAGAAGAAGGTGGACAAAACTTAGATGAAGTTGTAGTTACTGGAACCAGAACGGCGCCAAGAAGTAATACGACATCAGCACTACCAATAGATGTTTTATCTTCAAAAGACTTGACATCAACTGGACAAGCTTCATTTGATAAAGCATTACAATACAAAATTCCATCATTCAACACGGTTCAAACACCTGTAAATGATGCGACTTCATTATTGGATCCGTATGAAATTAGAAATATGGGACCTAGTAGAACGTTAATTTTGATTAATGGAAAGAGAAAAAACATGAGTTCACTTGTGTATACACAAACTTCTCCAGGACGTGGAGAAACAGGTTCGGATATCTCAGCGATTCCTACCGATGCTATTGAAAGAGTTGAAATTCTTCGTGATGGAGCATCTGCTCAATATGGATCTGATGCCATTGCGGGTGTAATGAACATCATCTTAAAAAAGAACGCTTCTCTAGGATCTGTAACATTGAGAACAGGAATAACTAGTGAAGGCGATGGAGAAATGTATGGTGTAAGTTTAAACAATGGTTCTACTATTGGTGAAAAAGGATTTATCAATTATACTGTTGACTTTTCAAAAGTAGCATTAGCGAATAGACCTGGAAGAGTAAATGCAGATGGCGAAATCGCTGATTTTGGTGCTAATCCTGCAGATGTGAATGCTTTCTTAGCTTTAAAACCTGATGCTGGAAACGTAAACGGATCTCCAGAAACAGCAGCCGCTAAATTTTTAGTAAATGGTGGGGTTGATTACAATGAAAACAATCAAATGTATTATAATGCAGCATACGTTTACAAAAAAGTAAATTCGTTTGCTAATTACAGAACTCCATACTGGAGATCAGTAGCTGACATGCCTTATTTAGCAACATTATTTGGCGACGGTACTGCTGCATCATACCAAGGTTATGTGCCAACATTCGAAGGTGATCTTAATGATTACAATGCAACAATCGGCTACAAATCAACAAAAAATGGTTGGAATACAGATGTAAGTTTAACTACTGGAGGAAATACGCAAATATACACCGTTTCAAATTCTCAAAACAGATCATTTAATGATGCTAATGGTAATGATAGTAAAGATCCAGGAGAGGACTTTTTATATGGTATATCTACTCCAATTACTTTTAAACCAGGTGGAACTTCATTCAATCATTATGTAGGGAATATCGATATTTCCAAAAATTTAAGTGATCAATTAAGCTTAGGTTTTGGATCTGAATTTAGAACTGAAAATTTTGAAATTTTCGCAGGAGATCTAGCTTCCTATATTGGAAA
Source organism: Flavobacterium sandaracinum (assembly GCF_004349135.1). GTDB lineage: Bacteria > Bacteroidota > Bacteroidia > Flavobacteriales > Flavobacteriaceae > Flavobacterium > Flavobacterium sandaracinum. The sequence goes on from NZ_SMFN01000003.1 coordinate 134,129, forward strand.
CAGAAGTGGAGCCGATTCATTTCAAGGTAATACTCCAGAAAATTCTGGTAAATTCAACAGATACAACCTAGGTCTTTATTTAGATGTTGCATTAGACATAACAGAAGATTTCTTAGTTAATGGTACTGTTAGATATGAAGACTACAGTGATTTTGGTAGTGCAACTGTATGGAAAGCCAGTACAAGATATAAATTTTCTGACGATAAAATTACATTAAGAGCTTCTTTATCAACAGGTTTTAGAGCTCCATCTTTACACCAGATTTACACTCAAAAATCACAATCCTCATTTGTTCCAGGACAAGGTATTGTTGTGCAAGGTTTAATAAATAATGTATCATCAGCTGCTAGAGCAAGTGGTGTTCCAAAATTAGACTCAGAAAAGTCTACTAATTTTACTGCTGGAATAGGTTTGAAACCAAATAAGAATTTTAATCTTACAATAGATTATTACAATATTAAAGTGGAAGATAGAATTGTTTTAGGAAACCCTATTACATTTTCTCCTACTAACACATCAGCATTTTTTGTGAATGGTATTGATTCTAGAACATCAGGTATTGATCTTGTTGCAGGATACAAAAATCTAATTGTAGGGTCTGGAAAAATGGGCTTTAATATATCTGGTAACTATACTTTACAAAACGAAATTGATGGACCTGTAAAAAATCCAGCAAGTGTAGTAGCAGTTAACCAATCAGTAATTGATCAAACACAAGAAGCACTATTGTTTACTTCAAGACCACAATTTAAAATTATTGGTGGTGCAGAATATGAACTTGGAAAATTTGGATTTACTTTGAACAATACTGTATTTGGACCTACAAAATTTAAGAATGCTGGTATGTCAAATGATTTAAAAGTAGAATTTTTAACAAAAATGGTTACTGATTTAGGTGTTAATTACGCTGCTAGTGACAAACTAACAATAGCCTTAAATGTAAACAACCTATTAAATGTATTACCTGAATGGAAATTTAAAGCTGAAAACGCAGCTGGTACAGCTATTTTAAACGATCCAGCTCAAACTAGAGCTCAATTTAATTTAGTTACTTTCAATGGTCGTTATTCTCAAATGACGTATGATGGATATCACTTTAGCCAATTAGGAACGATGTTTAATTTATCTTTAAACTATAAATTCTAAATTTTATCCTAAAATAATTAAGAAAAGGGCTGTCACAATTAGACAGCCCTTTTTCATTTGGTATATTTCTTCAAAACTTTACGTAAAACAACAAGCAGCATGGCAAATCTTTACAACGGAAAAATGGCAGCAATCTATGATGCTATGTACCAAACTTTTATAGATTACGATGAGGAGTTTAACTTCTACAACAATTTAATTCAGGATTGTCATGGTAAAACTGTTTTAGAAATTGGTAGCGGAACAGGCAATCTCTCGAAGCGATTTTTAGCTCATAACACTACTTACATTGGTCTAGATTATAGCGAAAGCATGATAGCAATTGCACAAGAGCGAAACAAAAAAGGGATTTTCTTGCATGGTGACATGAGGAATTTTAAATTAGAGCAACCAGTAGATTCTATTTTAATTACAGGACGCTCAACTAGTTATTTAATCACAAATGAAGATCTAAATAACACCTTTCAATCCATATATAAAAACCTAAACGAAGAAGGAACCCTTATTTTTGATTTTATAGATGCCAATAGGTTTATTCCATTTACCAAGGATAATGAAGCTATACTTCATGAAGCTCCATTTGAAGATTTGATTTACTATCGATCCAGCAACTGGAGAACAACTTCGTCAGAAAATTTTTTACTGGAATGGAGTGCGCAATACTATACTTTTCAAAACAATAAAAAGGAAATAATTGCAGATGATTTTTCTACCGTTCGCGTTTTTACTTTAAATGAAATACAATTATTTCTGTATCTAAATGGATTTGAAGTTATACAAACAATCGATCGAAAAACTTATGCCTATGATACTTTCGTAATTGTCGCACGAAAAAAATAAAACAAAAAATCCTGAGTTTTACTCAGGATTTTTTGTTTTATTTCTATCAGAATAGTGTTATTCGTTATGTAAGAAAGCTTGTCTGTTCAATAAAGTCTCTTCGCTTTCCACGTGATTATCATCTGGGATACAACAATCTACAGGACATACTGCTGCACATTGAGGCTCATCGTGAAAACCTTTACATTCGGTACATTTACCTGGTACAATATAGTATACTTCATCAGAAATTGGAGTTTGAGCTTCATCAGAGTCAATTTCAGTACCATCAGGTAAAATTACCTTCCCTTTAAGTTTAGTTCCATCCTTAAATCTCCAATCGTCTGCTCCTTCATATATTGCTGTATTTGGGCACTCGGGTTCACAAGCACCACAATTGATACATTCGTCTGTTATAATAATTGCCATTGTTCTTTGTTTAAAAGGATCCGTTTTTAGGAATGTAGTTTGTTTTTAAAACTTCCGTTTTTTTAACAATGCCTAAATACTTTATCCTTATTTTTGTGCAAAATTACAATCTAAACTATTCATAAGCAAACATAATGACATTAGAAACAAAAAAAAGTGTTTTTGTTGAATTAGGAAAATTTCTAGGTCAGTTTTCTAAGGACAACACGGTCAAAAACCCAGCTGTTTTGCATAACGAGACATTTTTTGATGCTTTTATCGCATTGATAAATCTGTCTCAGTCACACAATGGCTGGTATACTACGGACAACGTTTATTTCTCCATACAATCCTGGGCAGAAGCCCTAACGGACGAAAATTTGACAAAATGGCTTTCCGAATATGATTTACAAAATAGAAAATCCAAAAACATCGCTTTAATTTTGGCTGGAAATATTCCACTAGTGGGTTTTCACGATTTCCTTTCGGTTTTGATTACAGGAAATACTGTTTTGGTAAAAACATCCTCAAATGATCAGCATTTGTTACCTTTTTTGGCGAAATACATTATTGCAGTTCAGCCAGAATTAGCTCAGAATATTACTTTTGTAAAGGGGAAATTAGAGAATTTTGATGCCGTTATTGCTACAGGAAGCAATAATACAGCCCGATATTTTGAATATTATTTTAAAGACAAACCTTCTATTATTCGAAAAAGCAGAAATTCAGTGGCAGTTTTAATTGGAAATGAAACCAAAGAACAACTTACCGCTTTGGGGGAAGATATTTTTCGCTATTTTGGATTGGGTTGCCGCAATGTTTCTAAACTTTTTGTGCCAAAAGGATATTCCTTTGTTCCGTTTTTTGAAGCGATATTTGCTTACCAAGACGTCATTCATTATGAAAAATACGCCAACAATTACGATTATAACAAAGCCGTTTTTCTGATGAGTAATTTCAAATTATTGGATAACGGATTTCTTACGTTGAAAGAAGATCAAAGTCATGCCTCGCCTATTTCGAGTGTTTTTTACGAGTTTTACGAGGATATAAATGAATTAAAAACAAGATTAAAGTCTGAAAATGAGCTATTGCAATGTATCGTTGCTGATGAGACTATAGAAAACAGCGTGGCATTTGGACAAACCCAAAATCCCCGATTATGGAATTACGCAGATAACACCGATACTATTTCGTTTTTGTTAACAATATAGCTGAAAAAAGTGCAATTATTCCGAATTAATTAACGCTTTTTAAACTCCTATTGTCGAAATTTGCACTTTAATTTTTTGGACATAAACTACACCATGAAAAAACACAACTACAGCGCAGGACCTTGTATTTTACCGCAAGAAGTTTTTGAAAAATCAGCACAAGCAATTTTAAATTTTAATGATTCCGGGTTATCGCTTTTAGAAATTTCGCACAGAAGTAAAGATTTTGTTGCCGTTATGGATGAAGCCAGAGCACTTGCTCTTGAACTTTTAGGTCTAGAAGGAAAAGGCTACAGCGCCTTATTTCTTGCTGGAGGAGCGAGTTTAGAATTCTTAATGGTTCCCTACAACTTAATGAAAGAGGGCGGAAAAGCAGCTTATCTGGATACGGGAACGTGGGCTGCAGGAGCGATAAAAGAAGCAAAACTTTTTGGAGAAACTGTTACCGTGGCTTCTTCGAAAGAACAAAACTACAATCATATTCCAAAAGGATATACTGTACCAGCGGATGCTGATTATTTCCACTGCACGAGTAATAACACTATTTTTGGGACTCAAATGAAGGAATTTCCGTCAGTTGATATGCCAGTAGTGTGCGACATGAGTTCGGATATATTTTCTAGAGAATTAGACTTTTCTAAATTTGATATTATTTATGCTGGAGCACAAAAAAATATGGGTCCAGCAGGAACTACACTGATTGTTGTAAAAGATGAAATTTTAGGTAAAAATGGTAGAATAATCCCAAGTATGTTGGATTACGCCAACCATATCAAAGCAGAAAGTATGTACAATACGCCGCCTGTTTTCCCTGTTTACGCTTCTTTATTGACCTTACAATGGTTGAAAAACCTTGGTGGAATTGCTGCTATTGAAAAAATTAACAATGCTAAAGCGGCATTACTTTATGGAGAAATAGACAGAAACCCTTTATTTAAAGGTGCTGCAGCTGTTGAAGACCGTTCAAACATGAATGCTACTTTCTTATTAAATGATGAAGCACATGCTGCCACGTTTGATGCAATGTGGAAAGCAGCGGGAATTTCAGGTTTGCCTGGACACCGTTCCGTAGGTGGTTACAGAGCTTCTATGTACAATGCGCTTCCGTTAGAAAGTGTTCAAGTATTAGTTGATGTAATGCAGGCTTTGGAAAAAGCAATTTAAAAATTAAAATATTGAATGATTTAAAGATTTGAAAAATCAATTTTTAATCAATCACTACATTAAACAACCCAGATTGAATCTTTAAATATTTAAATTTTACAATCTTAAAATATAAAACACAAATGAAAGTATTAGCCAATGACGGAATTTCAAAAAGTGGAATTCTAGCTTTAGAAAAAGGTGGATTTGAAGTGATAACGACAAAAGTAGCGCAAGAGCAAGTGGCTAATTTTGTTAATGAAAATAATGTGAGTGTAGTTTTGGTGCGTAGTGCGACTAAAGTTCGTAAAGACATTATTGACGCTTGTCCTGGATTGAAAATTATAGGACGTGGTGGTGTAGGAATGGACAATATTGATGTGGATTATGCTAAAAGCAAAGGAATTCACGTAATCAATACTCCGGCTTCTTCCTCAGAATCAGTGGCAGAATTAGTTTTTGCACACTTATTTTCTGGTGTTCGTTTCTTGCACGATTCAAACAGAAATATGCCTCTTGAAGGCGATACCAACTTTGACGGCTTGAAGAAAGCGTACGCAAACGGAATCGAATTAAGAGGAAAAACACTTGGAATTGTTGGAATTGGCCGCATTGGTCAGGCAACCGCTAAAATGGCGTTAGGATTGGGAATGAAAGTTATCGCTGCCGATAGTTTTATCCCACAAGTGGATGTTAAAGTTGAATTTTTTGACGGACAATCTATCACGACTACCATCGTTTCACAATCATTGGAATCGGTTTTTAAAGAAGCTGATTTCATTACATTACACGTTCCCGCTCAAGATGGTTACATCATTAGCGAAAAAGAACTTGCCATTATGAAAGATGGTGTAGGGATCGTAAACTGTGCCCGTGGCGGTGTTATTGACGAAGTGGCGTTAGTAAAAGCATTAGACAGAGGAAAAGTATTATTTGCAGGATTAGACGTTTTTGAAAACGAACCAACTCCTGAAATGGCTATTTTGATGAACCATAAAATTTCGTTGACTCCACATATTGGAGCGGCAACAGGAGAAGCACAAGACAGAATCGGAACTGAATTAGCTTCACAAATTATTAGTTTGTTAAGCTAGTTTTTCCTTCATAAATATTTTAATGAGAGGCTGTTTGATAAAAACAGTCTCTTTTTTTGTTTAAAAACCTACCAATCAATGATTTGTTTTGTAACTTTATAGTTCAATTTTTTCATCATGAAAAACAGTTTCTACATCATAATGGTCCTTTTTTGTGTGTTTTTGAGTTGTAACACTTCAAAAACTACATTTCCAAGTACTGAAAAATCTGTTGCTGCTCAAGGCGATACCATCCGAATTGCTAATGATGAACTGGAGTACGAGGTAATTATTATTGATCCCGGATTTAATAGCTGGCTTATTTCAAGAGCTTTTCCTCGCAACTATCACTCACAATCTTTTTTAGAAAACAAAAATCAGCTTTATATTACGGAATGGAACAGTCGGGTAAGGCAACCGCTACGTTTCGATCCCAATTTATACGAAATGATAATAAATTATGACCCTCAAATAGATTATGGTTATGAAGTAAATTATTTAATATACAATTACATGATTTATTTCCAAAATACCTACAAACAAAAACTTTTTGGTTTTGTCCCCATCAGATAATGTTACTATATTTGTAATCATTATAAATAAAGATGAATAAACTCAAACAACGTTGGGGAATTGATAGCAATTTTCAACTTACCATTATATTTATTGTTTTTGCAATAACTGGATCTGCATCCGCATGGCTTTCAAAACCGTTTTGTTTTTGGCTTGGAATTACAAAAGAAGATTTAGGCTATTGGTTTACTCCTGTTCGGTTAATTCTAATTTTTCCTATCTATCAAGTCTTATTGGTCTTAATAGGATTTCTGTTTGGACAGTTCAAATTCTTTTGGGCTTTCGAAAAAAAAATGCTGAAACGCATGGGACTAGGATTTCTATTTAACGACTAACAAAAAATGCCTCGAATTACGAGGCATCTTTGTTTTTAATTAAATAATTATAAATCCAGGTTAAGGTAAAGGTTGGAATAAAATCTGAAAATGGTAAAATTTCTTCCAGAAAAGTCACTACTCCTCCTACTCTTCCTATTGTTCCTTTATACATCCAAGTCATCAAAAAACCGGCTAAAGGAGCCCAAATCACATCTGAAAATTCTCCGATAAAAGGAACGGTAAACGAAAGCATTCCAATGGCATCAAACAGGATTCCTAACACCAGATTTCTGGTTTTATTATTTACTGCGCTAACGGACACTTGTTCTGTCATAGTATTTAGATTATTATTTTCCAGAATACGTACAAATCTAATGCCAATTATTTTTTGAGTTTATCTTGGTATATTTTTTTCAATTTATCAATTTTGGGTGTGATTACATAACTGCAATATCCTTGAGTTTTGTTCTGGTTATAATAGTTTTGATGGTAATCTTCGGCAACATAAAACTTCGTTGCTGATGAAATTTTAGTAACAATTGGTTTTCCAAATGTATTCTCAGTCGTCATCAAAGCGATATAATCCTCGGATAATTGTTTCTGGGCTGCATTGTGATAAAATATCTCACTTCTATATTGCGTCCCAATATCATTCCCTTGACGGTTCAACGTTGTGGGATCGTGCGTAGCAAAAAATATTTCTAGCAGCTCACCAAAACTAATTTTATTGGGATCAAAAGTAATCTCAATCGCTTCAGCATGGCCTGTATCACCCGTTCCAATTTCCTGATAAGTAGGATTCACTGTGTTTCCTCCTATATATCCTGAAACCACTTTACTTACTCCATTCAATTCTAAAAAAACTGCTTCTGTACACCAGAAACAGCCTCCTGCGAAGGTGGCTATTTCTTGTCCGTTTTGTATTTCCATATTTTTTGTCTCTATACTTTTTGGCACCATTATATCTTTTTCTTTTGCACAAAATGAAAAAGGCAATAGTGCCAAAAAAACTCCAATTACTTTTCTCATAATATGTCAATTTGAATCAAATTTATTTAAAAAAGAGCAGGGAATAGAGCCTATTAACTAAAGTTTATACTTTGTCAAGGCAAAATAATGGGCGTTGCATTTAATAATCATTAAAATCTTTGTTTCTTTGTGAAAATAGTTTCAAAATGATACAAGCCAAAAATCTACATAAATATTACGATCAACTGCATGTTTTAAAAGGGGTTGATTTACATATTAAGCAAGGTGAAATAGTCTCTATAGTTGGCGCTTCCGGTGCTGGAAAAACGACGCTTTTGCAAATTCTTGGTACCTTGGACCAACCAACAGTCGGAAATGGAATTGAATTGCGCATCAACAATGAAGATATTCTGACGATGAATGACAAAACCTTATCAAAATTCAGAAACTTGAATTTAGGATTTATATTCCAGTTTCACCAGTTACTACCGGAATTTACCGCCTTGGAAAATGTGTGTATTCCCGCTTTCATTGCCAATAAACCCAAACAGGAAACAGAGACCGAAGCTAAAAAATTATTAGCTTATTTAGGGCTCTCGCATCGCATTAACCATAAACCCAATGAGCTTTCTGGTGGAGAGCAACAACGGGTGGCAGTGGCCAGGGCGCTGATAAATAAACCCGCTATTATTTTTGCTGATGAACCTTCAGGAAATCTCGACACGGCTTCTGCTGAAAATTTACATCAATTGTTTTTTAAATTACGAGATGAGTTAGGTCAAACTTTTGTGATTGTGACACACAATGAAGAGTTAGCCAATATGGCCGACAGAAAACTGGTAATGGTAGATGGTTTAATTAGCACTTAAAAAGTTTAAAGTTTCAGGTTTAAAATTCATTTGAAACGAGAACCACTTTAAACATTAAACTTTAAATAATGAATCCATCGGAGCTTAAAGATTTCCTTGACGAAAAAGTCCTGCAATACAACACACTTGATTTCATAGAAAGTGATCCAGTCCAAATTCCGCATTTGTTTTCGCAAAAAGAAGATATCGAAATAGCGGGATTTTTGAGCGCGACAATCGCTTGGGGAAACCGAACAATGATCATTAAAAATTCACAAGATGACTATTATTTGGGCAATCGACTATGTAGTAATAATTCCTGAAGTACGAAAAAATAATATTTGATTCCGATAACAGTACTGAAACTAGTTGTTCAGTCGGTTTAATTTCCTTTTATTACTATTATTTCATATAGCAAAGGAAATATAAATTGAAATAAACATTATACCCTAATTATCTTTTTTCCCTCCTTTTTTAATTAATTTTAAAACAATTACAATCGATTACATTTTAATTTTAATGTTGTAAGTAAATAATGCAATATTAAAATAGACAATTATTAATCCAAAAAAAAAAGAACAAACTTCAGTCTGTCGTAAATCATATAAATATACAATAATTAAAAATAATTCTTTCTTAACCCTTTTTATTATTGACTTAAATTAAAATAATCAAGTAAACAAATTAAAAATTTTATTAGAAATAAAAAAATTAAATCTATATTTTATCCAACATAAAAAAAAGAGAAATCATTATTTTTTTTATAAATATTTGCAAAATAATAATTTTATTATACATTAGCGCAATCGATTACATAAAATTCTAATTATGAAAAAATTATTACTTTTTATTACCATCTTATTGGCCTCATTAAACTCTTGGTCAAATGTTACAATTAATGAAACTGGAGGATGGTTAGAGTCTGCTTTTGTGAAATGGGCTCCCGTTTCAGGAGCTGACAGTTACAATGTTTATTATACAGGTGTTGGTCAAATCGATAAGAAAATCGAAACACAGCTTATTCGCAGTTATGGCAGTTATTTTCGTGCCGATGTATTAGGACTAGTTCCAGGAAATTATACCATCACAGTCAAACCTGTAACGGCAAATGTTGAAGGTACAGGGACTACAACTGGTACCATAATCGTTTCAACTCATGACCGTACCGGTTTTGCTTTTGAAGGCGGTCGAGTTCCTGGTGGTTACAAAGCAGACGGTTCTCCTAAAACTGGAGCTGTAATTCTTTATATTACACAAAACACAAAAAATACAATTTCAATGAACATTACCGGTGCTAGTGTAAATCCTTGTGTTGGCTTGCAAAATATTTTGTATGCAATTAAAAAAGGCAAAGATACTCGACCATTTATAATCCGTTTGATAGGTAATATTACTGATATGACTGTAATGGAAGGTGGTGATGTAACTATTGAAAACGCTAACAATGTCAACAGTTATCTAACTTTAGAAGGAGTTGGTGATGACGCTGTTGGTAATGGATGGGGAGTACGTCTTAAATCAGCATCAAATATTGAGGTTAGAAATCTTGGATTAATGAACTGCAACAGCACTGCAGGTGACAACATTGGAATGCAACAAAATAATGACCATATTTGGATTCATAATAACGATATTTTTTACGGTAACGCAGGTAGTGATGCAGATCAAATTAAAGGAGATGGCGCATTAGACAATAAAACTTCAACTTATTGTACGTTCTCCTACAATCACTTTTGGGACAGCGGAAAAGCGAGTCTTTTAGGTTTAAGCGAAGGAACAACGGTTGGGTTGTATGTGACTTATCATCATAACTGGTTCGATCACTCAGATTCTCGCCACCCTCGTGTTCGTTACTACTCAGCACATATTTATAACAATTATTTTGATGGGATTTCTAAATACGGATCAGGTTCTACTAATGGATCGTCTTTGTTTGTAGAAGGTAACTATTTTCGTAATAGTAAATACCCAATGTTGACCTCTATGCAAGGTACTGATATATGGGATGAAGCAAATCAAAAGAATAATGCTGGCACAATGGGAACTTTCTCTGGTGAAGCCGGCGGAACTATCAAGGCTTTCAACAATACTTTTGATGCAGATATCGCCACTAATAATATGCGTTTTGTTGCTTATGGCGACCCTAATCCACTCTATAATATTGCAGGCAAAATTAGTTCAACCATCGATTTTGATGCTTTTGTACCAACTAATCGTGGTGACCAGGTACCCGCTACTGTTAAATCGTTTTTAGGAGCAAATACACACAACAACTTTGATACTGATCCAAATTTATACGTTAAAAATTTAGTCATTGATGAACCTGCAGTAGCCAAAACAAAAGTAATGCAATATTCAGGACGGGTTTCGGGTGGAGATTTAAAATGGATATTTAACAATACTGTTGATGATAAGTCATATGCTGTTATTTTGGGACTAAAAAATGCCCTTACTAACTATTCATCAAATATGGTGGCCATACAAGGCGAAACAGTAGTTGCTGTTAGTAGTCAAACCCTAGCTTCTGGCACAGACAATAACCAAACCGTGGCCTCAAATACAGCCATTGAGTCAATGATTTTTAATTGGGGCGGAGATGCAACCGATGCAACTGTGAGCGGGCTACCTTCATCAGGAATTAGTTTTATTAAAGATATTCCAACCAAGACAATTACTATATCTGGAACTCCTACTGCTAATGTTTCTTTCTCCATTATTACGAGTGGTACAGCAGGTACACCAGCATCAGCTTCAGGAAGTATTTTAATTGCCGGAACTATTCCAAGTGACGAAATTCATAATTTTACAACATCCGGAAAAGTTAGTAATTTTTACACTATTGCAGGAAATATGAATTCCACGGCCGGAATGGTTACATATGATGGTTTAACATTAACTGCACGTTTGAAAATAGAGTCTTCAACATCAATTACATATACTACGACAGCAGTGTCAACCCTGACTTTAGTATTCGATGCTACTTTTACAGGAAAAGTTAAACTTAACGGAGTATCTTATGCTGCGAATGCTGGAATAGTTACCATTCCATCAGTTCCTTCGGGATTAAACACTATCCTAAAAACAGATACTGCAAATCTTTTTTATATTAAAACTATATTTAATAATACATTAGGATTAGCACAAAATGCAGAATTATTAAAATTGACCTTGTATCCTAACCCCGTAACAAATACTCTATTCTTAAATTCACTCAACCAGAAAATAGAAAAAGTAGAAATTTATAGTATAACAGGGGCTTTAGTTAAAAGTATAGAAAAAGATGTAGATGCTATCGATGTGAGCAATCTAAACATTGGCAGTTATTTGGTTAAAGTGAGTACAGATCAAGGTACATCCACCAAAAGAATTATTAAAAAATAAATCTGAATAAATTCTAAATACCAACCTCGTTTAATGCAATTTAAACGAGGTTTTTTTTATAAACATTTATTGGTTCTGTTGAAATTTACCAAAATATGTACTTATGTCTAAAAACGTTTTTACAAAATTCCTCTTCAAAGAAGTTCAAAACTCCTATATTTACTTCCAATAAACTACAACAAGAATCTCTTTGCGATTTTTAAACGAATTGATTTTTTCGGGTAATTTAACAAATTTGCATTATCTGTTCCAAAATTATGACAACCCTAGAACTCAAATCTTTCCTTGACGAAAAAGTCCTGCAATACAACACACTCGACTTCATAGAAAGTGATCCAGTCCAAATTCCGCATTTGTTTTCGCAAAAAGAAGATATCGAAATAGCGGGATTTTTGAGCGCGACAATCGCTTGGGGAAACCGAACAATGATCATTAAAAATTCACATCGTATGATGGATTTAATGGGAAATGCGCCGTATGATTTTGTCATGTCACATACTTCAACTGATTTGGAACGAATGGAAACTTTTGTTCACCGCACTTTTAACGGAATAGATTTTACCACTTTTATTAAAAGTTTACAACACATTTACACGAATCATGGCGGTTTAGAAACGGTTTTTAGCAAACATCAGGAAACCCATTCGATGCAAAAAAGCATCTATGAATTCAAGAAAATATTTTTCGAAATTCCACATCAGTACAGAACCCAAAAACACATATCGGATCCGCTGAATAATTCCGCAGCAAAACGAATCAACATGTACCTACGGTGGATGATTCGACAAGACAATAAAGGGGTTGATTTAGGAATTTGGAAAAGTATTTCTCCCGCTTCCCTGTCCTGCCCATTAGATGTACATTCAGGAAATGTGGCACGAAAATTAGGACTACTGACTAGAAAGCAAAATGATGGAAAAGCAGTCGCAGAATTAGACTTGCAACTTCGAAAATTAGATAGTATAGATCCTGTTAAATATGACTTTGCTTTGTTTGGCTTAGGAGTATTTGAGGGTTTTTAGTACACTAAAGGGACTTTTTAGTTTTTATATCACTATTATATCTATCTTTATACCATATAGTTGCTGTACAATAGTCCCCACTACTGTAATTGTGACATATGTATTTACAAAATTTAACTTAAATTTAACAAAAACATGAAAACCTACTTATGTCTTTTGCTACGAAATAGTATTACGTTCAATAGTCTTTTTCGTCCCCAATCAAATCACTCTCAGACCGGATTAAAAGATTCAATTTTCTGGTTTAATCTTCCCGATGATCTGAGGATAAATTTCATAAAACTTCTTTTTCTTTTTTCACTCGTACATGCTAATAATCTACCGTTATTTATGAATCCTATTTGTGTAAACAAATAGTCATCTCACTATTCTGAATATTATTTATTCTATGTAAAATCCTTTAAATTCTTTACTAAGAGAACAATAACGGTATAATGAATAGTGTATCCCTATTTACAAAACAAGAAATAGTTCGTGTTTTGATGCACGTTGGATTAATATGAACTTTGGTGTTAAATCACTGAAATCAACTCGCCAAAACCAACAGAGGTAATTTTGCGTAAGTACAATGTTTCGTATAGTGTAATTAGAGTTCATGAGCATAAAATAAAAAATAGTAAAATTAAAGCTATGGTAAAAATTTATTTTGATTAAAAATCATAAGAAAAATGGCAGAAAGCCTTAAACATTTACCAACAACCTACTTAAAATTAATATTTTTGCTTTCGCAAAAAAACAAAGCTAATCTAATATGAATAGTGCTAAAAAAATAGTTCTCGCTGAAGATAACTCGATGCTTTCGATGTTGCTTAAATTCAAGTTAGAAAAAGAAGGATATTCCCTTTTTATAGCGGAGAATGGCAAGAAAACAATTGAATTAATTGAAGAACATAATCCGGAATTAATATTAACAGACATTATGATGCCTTTTGTAAGCGGATTAGAAGTAATCAGTCATGTAAGAAATAAATTAAATCTACTTACTCCTATTGTTGTTTTTTCAGCCGCAGGACAAGAGAAAATTGTTCTTAAAGCATTTGATCTAGGCGCTACTGATTTCATGAGTAAACCTTTGAGTCCAAACGAACTAGTACTCAGGGTAAAACGCTTATTGCCTTAATAGTACGGATGAATTACCCCTGAGTTTAACTATGAATACCTCCATTTTTTTGATTGACTATTTTAATGATTCACCACCTATCATTCAAGCAGCTTGGATAATAAGTGGTCTGTTTTTCATATTAATTAGTGGCCTAATTCTTTATTTGAAATATTTAAGAAGCTATCTAAGAAAAAAAGAAAAAATCACTGCTGCGTATGAGCAAGAATACGAATATGCTCTTATCACTTATCTTTATGCTGGAAATGAAGAAGAAGCAATCAGCTTAGAACAACAAGCGATTATTGATTTATTAAAAAATTATGCAAAAGATCCTTTTAAAAGAAAAATTTTAATTGCAGTTTTGGTCAAGTTGAAAAATGAAATCTCAGGTGAAGTTGCTGAGTCTATCCAATATCTTTATTATCAAACGGAACTTGTAGATTATGCTTTATCTCGATTAAGTCATAAAAAATGGTTTGTGATTGCCAAAGGAATCCGAGAATTAAAACAATTTCAGATAAAGGAAGCTTATGATCAAGTAATAATTCACCTAAATCATCCTAGACCAGAAGTCCGAAAGGAGATGCAATTGTATATGGTCAATTTATTTGATTTTGAAGGACTTACTTTTTTAGATTTATTAGAAACACCACTTTCAGAATGGGATCAGATTCAACTATTAGAAGTACTGCAAAAATTAGAAAATCAAAATATTTCTTGCAGCACCTCTTGGCTGCAATCTTCTAATGACTCAGTGATTCTTTTTGCGCTAAAATTAGCCAAAATTTACAATCAATTAGAAGGAAAAAACGAGATCATGCAGTTGTTGCACCATATCAATAAAGAAGTAAGGCTAGAGGCCATTGATGTATTGAGCTATTTAAACGTATTAGAAGCCAAAGAAATTTTAAAATTGGATTTACAAAAACGCAGTGAAGAAGAGCAGATCGCTTTTTTTAAAATGATGGAAAATTTATACGAAAGTAATGACGAATCCTTTATAATGAAATATATCCATGATGACGTTTTTGAAATTAAGGTTGTAGCCTTGAAAATTTTAAAAATAGTCAATAGAGAAAAATTTAGTACTTTAAAAAGCGAATCCTCTGAAGGTTCATTTCTGAAAATCGTTAATTTTATAGAAAAAAATTAAGCATGGGAGATTCTATAATCCAAACTACAATTGAATTATTTCACTATCTATTTTTAATTTATAGTGTGAGTGCTATAGCATCTTACCTTTTACTTGCGGCAATTTCCGCAATAGAGACTATTGAGTACAAGCGTAAAAACAGTTATGTTAATTACAAAGAAATAATGTCTTCAAATAGCGCTCCTTCCATTTCAATTATAGCTCCCGCATACAATGAAAGTTTAAATATTGTTGAAAACGTACGTTCTTTATTGTCTAACCACTATGTAAACTATGACGTAATTATAATAAATGACGGTAGTAAAGACGATAGCTTAGAGAAATTAATTGAAGTGTATAATCTAGTTAAGATAGACTACCTAATCAATGAACAAATCCCAACCCAACCTCTTAGAAACGGAATTTACAAATCAACTAATCCTGCATTTGAAAAACTAATTATTGTCGATAAAGAAAATGGAGGAAAAGCCGACGCTTTAAACATGGGACTTAATATTAGCAACAGTGAATATGTAGCTTGTATAGATGTAGATTGTCTCCTATTAGAAGACTCCCTTCAAAAAATGATTAAACCATTTCTTGAAATAACGGATAGAAAAGTTATTGCTGCTGGAGGAGTAATTAGAATTGCGAATTCCTGTGTAGTAAAAGATGGTAAATTACACGATGTGAACTTTCCCAAAAAACTAATTGAGCAAGGGCAAATTCTAGAATACATTCGTGCTTTTTTATTAGGAAGAATGGCATGGAGCAGACTGAATGGCTTGTTAGTTATTTCAGGCGCTTTTGGTTTATTTGATAAAAGAATTGCGATCAAGGTTGGCGGTTATGATAAAAATACTGTAGGTGAAGATATGGAACTTGTGGTTAGGATGAGAGCCTATATGGAAGAACAGAACAAAAGATATAAAGTAGCTTATATTCCAGATCCGCTTTGTTGGACAGAAGCGCCTGACAACTATAAAATATTTATTTCTCAAAGAAACAGATGGACTCGAGGAACCATCGAAACCTTAAGAAAACATCGCAAAATTGGATTCAATCCAAAATATAAGATCTTGGGATTACTGAGTTATCCCTATTGGTTTTTTTTCGAAAGAATGGCTCCAGTAATAGAATTTGTAGGTATACTCTACTTTGGGATTCTCATTATATTCGATAAAATCAGATGGGATTATGCATTTGCTTTGATTATTTTAGCCTATATATTTACGGTTTTCTTTTCTTTGATAGCATTAATTACAGAGGAGTTAACCTATCATCAATACAAAAAGAAAGGAACTGGTATTCGTTTATTACAAATTGCTTTCTTAGAACCTTTTGTTAATCACCCTTTCATTTTATATGCCGCAATTAGAGGAAATTTAGATTACTATTTTAACAAAAAAAAGAAATGGGGAGAGATGACCCGAAAAGGAATGACCAAAGTTTAAACATTAATAATATAGATCTAAAAAAGTGGAAATTAGAAAATTGATTTCTATAATTATTTTAAAATTAATTGTTCTACTGATTTTTTTATCCGCCTTTCCAATGTTTGTACAAGAAAAAGAATTTAACAGAGATCCATACAGCGCCCTCAAGACTGCATGTGTTTTAGCGTACAACTAGCAACGAAACAGTTAGTACACTCAATTAGGTATCACGCATTAGGAAGAACTATTTAATACTGGTGATTATTATTGGGTTTATTTAGTGGCCCTGACCTAGTATGTGTGTTTAAGATAAATTTGCTTGTGACACGAAATTTGGACTATAAATCAACCGTAACAAGTAAAAAAATTATATTTTAGCCTTGGAAAAGCCAAGAAAGAAACTACAAATAATAAAGTATATTTCAATAAAAAATATTTATGAAAAAAAACTACGCAAAAGTACTATTGATAAATCTTATCTTAATATGTACAACTTCGTTTGGACAAAATACTAATAAATATCCTTTTGCTACAAACAAGGACTTTTTAACCATTTGGAATGGAGAATCTTACGTACCTTTTTTTATAAAGGGAACTAATTTAGGCGTTAGTATTCCTGGCACATTTCCCGGAGAATTGGCTCCTACATACGAACAATATATGCATTGGTTTGGAGAAATAAAAGAAGCGGGTTTCAATTCATTTAGAATTTACACTTTGCATTATCCTCGTTTCTATAAAGCTTTGAGTGATTATAATAACTTACATCCTGACAACCCTTTACTTTTTATGCAGGGAGTTTGGCTTGACGAGGAAGCCCATAATTATAATAATGACTTGAATTTTTTGACTAATACTTTCCAGCTAGAAATCCAAGACAATATAAAATGTTTGCATGGGAACAACACAATTCCAGAGCGATTCGGAAAAGCTTCTGGTGAATATACAACTGACGTTTCAAAATGGTGTCTGGCATACATTATTGGGAGAGAAGTTTTCCCGCAAGAGGTAGCAACAACTAATCTTTTGAATCCTAGCAACACCCAATTTACTGGTAAACATCTTAAAATAACGAATGCTACACCTGCTGAAGAGTGGGAAACTAGAATGATGAATTTCGTCCTTGAATTTGAACAAAATACTTTTGACACACAAAGACCTGTTAGTTTTTCAAGTTGGCCCACGTTAGACCCATTGAAGCATACTGGCGTAGTAAATGACCCCGAAGATAGTGAGCAAATTGATTTATCTAAAATTGAAATTGTAAATGCTCCAGCGGGGATTTTCTTGAGCTATCATGCCTATCCGTATTATCCTGATTTTATTGGTGATCAAGCCTCTTATCAAAGTACTTCTGATAATTTTGGCCCAAACAGTTATAAAGCCTATTTAAAAGAACTTAAATCTCATTATACCAAATTCCCTTTAATTATTGCCGAATATGGAGTTCCTAGTAGTTGGACAACGGCACATTACACCTCATCTGGTATGAATCACGGTGGATTTGACGAATACAACCAGGGACATGCAAATATGAGAATTTTGCAATCAATTTTCGATACTCAATGTGGTGGTGGTATCCAATTTTCACTTATGGACGAATGGTTCAAAAGAACTTGGATTGCAGATGCTTTGGATTATACTCCTGAAAGTAGAGTGTTATGGCAAAACCTTAATTCTGCTGAACAAAACTTTGGTTTGTTGGGCTTCGAAAAAGCCTCTCAATTTAAAACTTTGAAAGACAACAGTGCAGATGCCGTAACCAAAATAAGCGCAGATGCGAACCTCAAATTTTTGGAGATCAAGCTCGATTTAAAAGAACCTTTTAAAACCATTGATGAAATTTGGGTAGCCTTAGATACTTATGACACAACTCTGGGAGAATCTTTGCTTCCAAATGGAGCTACCATACCCAACAGAAGTGAATTTGCTTTGAAAATAACCAATCATTCTGCCGAATTATACGTTACCGAAGCTTATGATACTTTTGGTATTTGGCATAATGTTTCAACAGCAAACCAATTGTATCGTTCAACAGCCACTAATGGTAAACCTTGGAATATAGTTAGAGTTAAAAACAATGGAACTAACTCGAATGCGGATATCCAATACATAGGAAATTTACAAGTAAATTATGATTTTCAACCCTATTCTTCTAACGACGGAGTAACTATTGACGATAAATCAATTCATATTCGTTTGCCTTGGAACTATATCAATTTTGTAGCTCCTAATACTAAAACCGTATTGAATGACATCAAAGAAACCCCGTCGAAAGAAGAAGCAATTACTGACGGAATCAAAATAAATGCTTACTATAAGCAAAATTGGTTTCAGCACGACAGTAGATTTATTTGGAATGATTGGAATGCGAATGATTTAAAAAATATTTCAGAGACAAGAAAAATATCTTTTTACGTGATGCAGGACAATTTACAGAAATTTAACACAAGTGCCATCAGTGTAATTGATGAGTACACTTTTGATGATGGTAAGTATCCTGCCTTTGTCAATGCTCCTTTCGGCTTGCTCAAGAACGACTTTGACTTAGACGGAACAGAAAAAATGACGGTTGTTTTTAAAAATCCTAAAAGTGGAATTTTAAATCTACAAACCGATGGCTCATTTGAATATTCTCCTATTGTTAATTTCGTAGGCACAGATACTTTTCAATATGCAATTTACGACGGTTATAGTTTATCTACACCTACTACAGTGGTACTAAATGTAACAGAACCTAACCTAAATAATAACGCTGTTCAAACACAAATTAATATATATCCAAATCCAGTAGCTGAAATTTTAACTGTGGAAGTACCTACAAAATTTGATGAGTTGATGATTTTTGATGCCACTGGAAAAAAAATAAATTCATATCCTAATTTCGATAGAACTGCAAACATAAATTTAGGCAATCTACCCACTGGTATCTATTATCTTGTAGGCATCATAGACGGAAAAACAGCTACAGCTAAAATCATCAAGAAGTAAGTTTTTATTTAGCAAAAAAAAGGGGCACACACCTTGTACATAAATTTCGGAAGCTTTTTTAGACTGTTTCTTGCCTCGAAAAAAAGTTAACAACAATGAGCTCGATATAATATCGAGCTCATTGTTGTTAAATCCAATTTAATTCATTCTTCCTCAAATAGACTCGAATTGAAACCATCAACATCTTAAGTTGAAATATCTTTAAAACAACATGTTAAAATGGAAATTTTGACTTGCTTATTGTCTACCCTAAATAGAAGATCTTTTTATCATAAGAAATAAACATACAAGCTCAAAAGAACTAATAAAAAGGATATAAAATCGTTACCAATTTGACACCCTGTCTATTTTTAATCTTACTAATGCACTTTAACTATACATTTTAAGATTGCAACACTTTTGGCGCAATAAATTGAGAAATATTGATAGGATTTAAAACATATCTTTTGTTTGGTGAGATTACGTGCTTTACGGGATTTAATTGCTTTACATCGGAAAGTTTTTTTTTAGCTATCAATAATCCATAACTTTGTAAGCAAATAAAGTAAAACATGTCTTAAAAATCATTTAATGATTTAACGTTTTAATTTCGTCCTTGTTTATACATTTTCTTTGTCCATTTCTAAACTTTAAAATCAAGAAAAAATTAATTATTATCATAATCATCAACAGTTATAAAAACGCGCACATTCCGCCCATGAAAACTAAAAACTTTATAATTTCTATGTTAATAGTAATAAATTTATAATACCAGATCATCAAATGCAACCAATCATCGACTTGTTCTTTTTACTACTAAAAAATTATATTATACCATTTCTTTTATTATTAACTGTACTTTTGATAATTTTCCTGTTGTTGAAACGAATTCACTTTGAATATACCATGCCAATTCGAGCGGCCCTAAGTGACAAAGTAGAGATTTTTTTGACTGAAATGATTCTATCAAATCACAACGATGAAAAATTAAAAAAAGAATTATTGCAATTCAAAAAAGAAGTTCCATTTCATAAATCTTGGTGTAAAGAAATGATTATTAATGCAATGATCCAATTTAAAAGAAATTTAAAAGGAAGAGCAACTGAGCAGATAAATACATTTTATCAGTTCTTAGAACTAGACAAATATTCGGAAAGCTTGATAAGTAATTATAGAAGCTTTTATAAATGTGCAGGCTTTTATCATTTTCAAGCTTTAGATTATAAAAAAGGAAGTATATTGATAAAGCCTTATCTAAAAAACTCTAATATTGTAATTCGGTCTAATGCTTATATGGCTTACATCTCTTTAACCGAAAATTACATGAAAGGTTTAATAAATCAATCTGCTATTATTTCACATCTGAACTTGATCAAAATTATGGATATTCTACATGAAAAAAAAATACCATTACCTAAAAATATTGATAAGTGGATCCAAGCCGATAACAATTCAGTTGTTAAATTAGGTTTAAAAATAATGGTTTTCTTCAATTATAGAAATAGAGTTAAAGAAATTATAGCTTTGACTAAAAGGGAAGACAACAGTGTAAAAATAGAGGCGATTAAAACAATCAAAGAACTATTTTTATTTGAAGCAAAAGATGAATTGACACTGCTGTTTGATAACGTAGCTTTGCAAGTTCAGTTAGAAATTCTAGAAACATTAATGGTAATAGGTGATGTAAATTTAATTCCATTTTTAGAAAATATAATTCAGAAAACAACCAATAAGGATCTTAAATTAAGAGCCGTAAAATGCCTAAACGAAATAAGCAACACTCAATTAGAGATTTTAGCTACAAAAGATTTTGATATCAATAAAATGATGCAACACGCCAGAGAAATATACCTATAATGAGAAATCAGATTGCACATCAATTCTATTACGTTTTTGAAATATTTATTTCAACTTTCTCACTTACCTATATTTTATTTTACATTTTTCTATCCATTCTTTCCTATTATGCCATATTAAAACATCTAAGGTATCAAAAATATATTTCGGAGGATATTCTTATCCGATCAAATCATTTGCTAGGTGTTTCTGTAATTGCTCCAGCCTTTAATGAGGGTGTAAGTATTGTTTATAATGTAAAATCATTATTGTCATTAACATATCCCAAATATGAAGTCATTATCGTCAATGATGGTAGCACAGATGATACTCTAATGAAGTTAATTACTGAATTTGAGTTGGTTAAAGTTGATTTTTATTATCAGGAAAAGATTGTGACCAAACCAATTCGTGGACATTACAAATCGACTAATCCCATTTATTCAAAACTAATGGTTGTGGATAAAGAAAATGGAAAAAGTAAAGCGGATGGATCGAATGCAGGAATCAACTCATCTCAATATCCTTTGTTTTTGTGCACAGATGTCGATTGCATTCTGAAAAGGGACACAATATTAAAATTAGCGAAACCTTTCATGGAAAATGAAAAGCGTGTAATTGCAACAGGCGCTGGCATCCGAATTTCAAATTCCTGCGAAGTTAAAGATGGTTTTTTACACAAAGTCCACTTCCCCGAAGACTGGTATCCTAGATTTCAGGAATTAGAATATGTACGTTCTTTCCTTTTTGGCAGAATGGCCTGGAGCCAAATCAATGGTTTGCTATTAGTTTCTGGAGGTTTGGGTATGTTTGATACAGAAATCGCCATCAAAGTAGGTGGATATTGGCATAAATCGTTAGGTGAAGATATGGAACTGATTACCCGAATGCGAAAATACATGCATGAAAATAAACAGAAATTTTTAATTAAATATATTCCTGAATCTCTTTGCTGGACAGAAGTACCTGATACTAGAGAAATATTAATCAGACAAAGAACTAGATGGGCACGTGGACTAGTACAAACGCTTTTCTTACATCGAAAGATGTTTTTAAACCCAAAATATGGTAAAACAGCATTTTTGATTCTACCCTTTTTCTTTGTGTTTGAATTCCTAGTACCAATAATAGAATTAATTGGAGTTGTAATACTAACTATAGGTTTTTTTAATCATTCCATCAATGTTGAATTTTTACTAACTGTAGCTTTGTTTGTGTATTTATTTTATTTTTTAATTACGCTAATATCTATTTTAATAGACGATTTATTGTACAAAAGCTACGCTAATTACAAAGAACTATTAATATTAATTTTTATGGCCATCATTGAACCATTTGTATATCATCCTCTAAACGTATATGCGTCTTTAAAGGGATATTGGTTTTTTATTAGACAAACAGAACAAAAATGGGGCGTAATGATTCGAAAAGGATTTGCAACAACTGAAAAAGTAACATCATGATTCTAAACAAAATTATAAAAATCGGTAGTATTTTCATCTATCTATTATTTCTATGCAATGCTGACGCAACAGCTCAAAAAATTAATACTGATAGTCTCCTCACGGTCATAATAAAAGACATGCAAACCAATAAAAACTATCAAAAAAATATTGAAAGAGCTTTGTTAGGAAAGAAAATTGCTCCTAATTATTTGGATTATTATTTAATCCTTGGAAGAAACTATGATTTTTTGCAAAAAAAAGATAGTGCCCGGTATTACTACAACTACTACATCCAAAAAAATCCAGATAACGAGGATACATTCAACTACTTAATTAATCTTGAACTAGAGGATAAAAAATTTAACGATGCCGAAAATATAATAGACAAAGCCCTTACAGCTTACCCCAATAATAAAAACTTTGAACAAAAGAAACTCTCTTTGTACCAATTACAGAAGGATAGCAAAAAAGAATATGAATATTTAAAAATATTACAAGCAAAATACCCAAATGATAATGCCAATACGCAACTCATTCTGCAACTAGAATCAAAACGTAAATCAGATCGATTGGGGCTCAATTATAGCTACACTACATTTGACCGAAAAGGTTATGGACCATGGCATTTAATGGGTTTTCAGTATATAAGGGAGCGACAATGGGGTTCATTGATTGGAAGTATTAATTATGCGGATCGATTATCATCTGGACAAAGCATTGCTGATGGGATTCAATATGAAGCCGAATCCTATTTTTTCACCGGAAAAAACAATTATTCGTTAGTAAGTGCTGCATTCAGTAATGATCTTGTTTTTCCAAAAATAAGATTGGGCTATTCATTTTATCAAAATTTTAAAAAGGGCTGGGAAGGAGACTTAGGGTTGCGCTATTTAAAGACACAGGATGGGACAGAATTTAATACAATTGTTGTTGGAATAGGCAAATACATTGGATCCTCTTGGATAAATTTACGAACTTTCATTCAAGCAGATAAAGAGAATTTTTACCCGGCAATAACCTTGACCATGCGGTATTATTTTGAAACACGATTTGATTACATAAGTTTGACTTCAGGATATGGATCTTCCCCAGAAGACCGAACAACTTTAGGACAGTTCAAAGAAAGAGTTTCATTAGATTCCTATCGACTAGGTGCCGGCTATTTCAGAATGTTTAACAACCATTATCTCATGGGACTTCAGGTCAACTACAATGATCAAGAATATGTCCCTAACTTGACACAAAATGAATTGGAATTATCATTAATGTTCCAATATAAATTTTAAAATATGTCCAATCAGCGCTTGACCTTAATTTACATTTTGTTTTTTTTGGTTCTTGGTAACTATAAAACTATGGCTCAGTCTGAAATCATCATCGATAATAACTCGGAGGTAGTAAATACGATCCAATTCTTTAATGACAACGCAAAACCAGCTGCTATAATTTTAAAAAAATATTTAGATAAAAGCTTTTCTAATCCTTTTGTCATTCAAAGTTATGCAGATCATTCAGCCAAAAAAATTGCGCAAATACATCTAGAAGTTACAAATTCAAAAAATATAAAAGATGAAAATAGTTTTAGCATAAAAAGCGATAACAACACTATCTTTTTGGCTGCAACCAATGAAAAACTACTTCGTTATGCCGTTTATACTTTACTTGAAAATTGGGGTTTTAGAAAATTCACTGCAACAGACCTGTATATCCCCAAATTAAAAAGAATAGTTTTTCCAAAAAACACAACCCAACTACATACTCCTTCATTTGAATATCGAGTGATACTCTATCCAGATGCTTTTGATGAAGATTTTCGCGATTGGCATAAATTAGACTGGCATTTGGACGATTTCAGCACATGGGGACATTCCTTTCATACCATTTTGCCACCAAAAGAATATTTTAAAACAAATCCTGAATTTTTTGCTTTATATGAAGGGATAAGAAGACCCGAATCAATATGTATGACTAATGAAACTGCAGTAAAAAATGTCATAAAAAAAATAAACCAAATTATTTTGGATAATCCCAAAGCATCATTCATTTCAGTCAGTCAAAATGACGATGCGGTTTATTGTGAATGTAGCAAATGCAAATCACTCAATGAAAATCATGGAGGACCACAAGGCTCGCTCTATTTCTTTATGAATAAAATTGCAAAACATTTTCCTAAAACTAAAATTGTAACATTAGCATACCAGCACACTTACAAAGCACCGATAAATTTAAAAATAGAGCCTAACATTTACACTTTATTTTGCCCGATAGAATTGAATCGAGGAAAGTCAATCGTAAAAGATCCAACCAGCAAATCCTTTGTCAAAATAATGCAAGACTGGAGCAAAACGGCTTCTCATTTGTATTTATGGGATTATACCGTTCAATTTTCGAATTACTTATCCCCATTTCCAAACATTCATACTTTTTCTGATAATTACAAACTATTCAAAAAAAACAATGTCAAAGGATTATTTGCACAAGGTTATGCAGATGTGCCTGGAGATTTTTCGGAATTAAGGCAATATCTTTTAGCCAAATTATTATGGAATACTGAACTAGATATTGAAGCTAATACCGATGATTTTTTAAGAGGCTTTTATGGAAATGCAGCTACTTCTATTAAAGAATATTTAAATCTATTGTCCACAAACCAAGAAAATTCAAATCGCGCATTAGAGATTTACTCCGGACCAATCCAAAGTAGGAATACTTTTCTAACTCCAGAAGCGATGGATCGTTACGACCAACTATTAGATGAGGCTTCAATGGCAGTAAACGAAGATCCCATTTTATATTCCCGAATAAAAAAATTACGCCTTACATTAGAATATGCATTTTTTGAGCAATCTAAATTTTACGGCAAAGAACAACACGGTATGTTTAACGTCAATGAAAATGGCGATAAAGAAGTCAAACCTAGACTCAATGAAAGAGTATCTAATTTTGCTGAAGCATGTAATGAATTCGGAATTTATGAACTGAGCGAAGAAGGATTAACTCCCGACCAATATTATAAAAACTGGCTCGAAATCACGAAAAACACCGCTACACATATTGGAGAAAATCTTGCAGTTAATTTACTTACACCACCATCAACAGAATATTCAGGGAAAGGAAGTGCTGGACTAGTTGATGGAATAAATGGCCATAGAGATTACAATATTAATTGGATTGGTTGGTACGGAAACGATCCTGAAATTGAAATAATTACAAATAATTTAGATTTTAATCAAATAAAAATTCATTTTTTAGATAATCAAAGAAATTGGATTTTTCTCCCCCAAAAAATTACACTACTAGGATATAAAAATAAACAATGGAACTTGATAACTGAAAAAAAATTAGTAGCTTTAGCTGATATTTCCGAAGTACAAAGCAATGAAATTACTATCACAGATGATAGTTTTAGAAGGTTTGAAAAAATAAAATTAATAATACAAAATCAAGAAAACTTACCGAGTTGGCGAAAACGAAAAAATAAAAAACCAATGGTAATGATTGATGAAATAGAACTTTACAACAAATAAAATAGCTCCAATGAACAGTGATAAAAAAATTCTAATTATTGAAGATGATGAGTTAATGATTAAAATCCTCACATTCATCTTAAATAAGGAAGGATATCAGTTGATCGTTATTAGAGATGGTCTTAGTGCTACCGAACAATTAGGTACGATTCATCCCAACATGGTAATCACTGACCTACTTCTGCCCTACAAGTCTGGACTTGAAGTAATTAGTCATGTTAAAGAAAATTTTGAAGCAATACCAATAATTGTTTTATCGGCGTTGGGCGAAGAAGAACATTCTGTGAGCGAAGCATTTAAGCTTGGTGCTGATGATTTCATTGCAAAGCCTTTTAATCCTAACGAATTAGTATTACGAGTAAAGCGATTATTACCGCACTAATTGAAATGAAATACTATAAAACCCCTGAGCAATTTTGATTTTGAGCATTACTTTCAAAAAGACTATCTTTGCAAAAAATTTAAGCAAATGACTACTTTTGAGCAATTCAATCTTCCTAAATCCGTACAAAAAGCGATAGACGATCTAGGATTTACAACACCTACTCCTATTCAGGAAAAAACTTTTTCTGTGATAATGTCAGGAAGAGATATGATGGGAATCGCTCAAACGGGTACCGGTAAAACATTTGCTTACCTATTGCCTTTGCTAAAACTATATAAATTTACTCCGGGACATACTCCCAAAATAGTGATTCTGGTTCCTACACGGGAGCTCGTAGTTCAAGTCGCAGAAGAAGTAGAGAAATTGACAAAATACATGTCGGTTCGAACGATTGGAATTTTTGGAGGTGTTAATATCAACACCCAAAAGACAGCCGTTTACAAAGGTTGCGATATTCTTGTAGGTACTCCAGGAAGAATAATGGATTTAACATTGGATAATGTGATTCGTTTTGAAGAAATGCAAAAGCTGGTAATCGATGAGTTTGATGAAATGCTAAATTTAGGTTTCCGTACTCAGCTTACATCAATTTTAGCCATGATGCCGAAAAAACGTCAAAACATTCTGTTTTCGGCAACGATGACAGATGAAGTAGATGCTATTTTGAACGACTATTTTGATTACCCTCAAGAAGTTACACTTTCTGCCTCAGGTACACCATTAGAGAATATCAAACAAACAGCCTATCAAGTTCCTAATTTTAATACCAAAATAAATCTTCTAAAACACCTATTGCAAAACAACGAGGACATGAGTCGTGTTTTAGTATTTGTGAATAATAAGAAGATTTCAGATATGGTTCATGAACGCATCGAGGAAGATTTCGAGGATCAATTTGGAGTAATCCACTCCAATAAATCTCAAAATTATCGTTTGAGTACCATGGCTTCGTTCCAAGAAGGAAACTTGCGTGGTCTAATTACAACGGATATTATGGCAAGAGGTTTGGACATTTCCAATATTACTCATGTTGTTAACTTTGAAATGCCCGAATTACCTGAATTGTATATGCACCGAATAGGTAGAACGGGTCGTGCCGATGCAAAAGGAACCGCAATAAACATGATTGCTCCTCGCGAGGAGGAATATAAAGTAGAAATCGAAGTGCTAATGAATATGGAATTAGCCATCGAATCCTTTCCAGAAACAGTTGAAATTTCTTCAAAATTAATCGAACCTGAAAAAGACAGACAGCCGATTAAATTTATGATGAAAAAACAGAAACTAGACGGAGATGGCGCTTTTCAGGAAAAAAGTAAAAAGAATAAAAAAGTCAATTTGGGTGGACCTGGTGTAACCAAGAAAAAAACGCACGGTTCTGTAAATAGAAACATGCTGAAAACAAGAGATAAAAAGAGAAAAGACAAGAATAAATAGAGATTGGTATTCCGTTTCTTCATGCTGCATTCTTTGTGACCATTGGAAACAAAAATAAAAAGAAGAATAAATAGTATAAAAGGGTTGAAAAATAGAAATTATTTTTCAACCCTTTTTTCTTGAATTATAAGCTTAACTTTTAGTAAAAACCAAGCAAACCGGCGAACATAAAGCAATCTTTTTACCAGTATCTGTTAGTGCTCCCGTCGTTTTATTTCTTTTAAAAATTACTACATCATTGGTATATTGATGTGCTACCAGAAGAAAATTCCCGGTTGGATCTATTGCAAAATTTCTAGGTCCTATTCCTAAAGTACTGGTTTGTCCTTTCAATAGTAACTTTCCGTTTTTTAGAATTTTAAAAATTGTAATGCTATTGGCTTCACCACGATTAGAAGCATATAAAAACTTCCCGTCAGGCGAAATATGAATATCCGCAGAACTAAATGTTCCTTTAAAATCTTTAGCTAAAATAGTGGTTTCATCAATCTTTGTTAATATTCCATTGGAGTAACTAAATACCGTTAAGGCACCATCGAGTTCTTGCAATAAATAGACAAATTTACCGTCTTTACTGAATGTCAAATGCCTGGGTCCACTACCCGATTGTACTGAAACACTATCTTTTAATTCTAAAACAGTTTGTTCATCATTAGGATTATAGGCATAGGAATAGACTTTGTCATTCCCTAAATCATTGGACAAAACAAACTTTTTATCCGGGGAAAAATGTACCATATGCACATGAGGACCTTCTTGTCTTTGCGAATTACTTCCTTTTCCATAATGCTGAATTACTTGCTTGGCTGCCCCAAGACTTCCATCATTATTTTTACTAAAAACAGAAATATTTCCGCCAGAATAATTGGCAACAATTACATTTTTATTATCATTTATAATATAACAAGGATCAGCACCCTTAGAGCTTTGCTTGTTGATAAAGTCTAATTTTCCGCTTGATGGATTAAAACTAAAAGCGCTTACTGTACTTTCATTTCCAAATTCATTTACGGAATACACAAAATTATTATCTTTTGAAACCGACAAATAACTTGGATTTATAACCTTTTCAGTAGTACTTTTAAAACTGAAATTTCCTGTGTTTGAATCAAAATCATACACATAAATTCCTTTACTGTCGCAACTTTGAGTGTAAGTTCCTATCAGCAAATTAAATTTATTTTTTTGTGCTTGAGCACTCGAAAAAATAAAAATTAAAAGAACTACAGCAAACGGATTTTTCATATTTTTAGATTTTATTTAAAAGCTAAAATACATATTATATTCATAATGAATGTCAATTGTTTATTCCTTTGAAAAATTAGGACAACTTCATCTAAAACTGTCAACAAATTTGTATTTTTGAATCAGAAAATTCAATGAATCCCGTTGAAAATAAAATCTAGTGAAGTAAACTCAACCTCAGAATGCATTTTAAACATCCCGAAATTTTATACTTTCTGTTCTTGTTGATTGTTCCAGTTTTGGTTCATTTATTTCAATTACGCCGTTTCAAAAAAGAATATTTTACCAATGTTCGTTTCTTAAAAGCACTTTCAATCCAAACCAGAAAAAGCTCCAAAATCAAGAAATGGTTGCTACTCGGCTGTCGTTTATTGCTATTAACTTGTATTATTTTAGCATTTGCGCAACCTTTTTTTGAGTCAAAAGACAGCAAAAATGCCAACAATGAATTGTATATTATTTTAGATAATTCTTTTAGTATGCAAGCCAAAGGTAAAAAAGGGGAATTGCTAAAGAGAGCTATTCAAGAATTACTTGAAGAAACTCCTGAGAATGTAAATTTTTCGTTGATTACCAATTCTGAAAACTATTGGAATACTGATATAAAGACGATTCGCTCTACATTACAAAATCTAAAATACAGCGCCACTCCGTTCCAATTAGACAATATAATGGCCAAAATAAAAGCACATAAATCAGCTTTTAAAAAAGATATCGTTGTCATTACCGATGCCGTAGGTCTTGATCAAAAACAATTAAAAAATAGTGACGCAACTGATTCTCCTTTATTTATAATTCCAAAAGCAGAACAGAAAAACAATGTTTCTATTGACAGCGTTTTTATCAGTAAAACAGTAGAAAATTTCTATGAAATTAGTGTCCAAATATCCGGTTATGGAGATGACTTCAACCCGATTCCAATTTCTTTATACAATGAAAATAAGCTTATTGCCAAAACAATAGTAACTTTAGACAGTAAGAAAAAAACGCTCAATTTCACCATTCCAAAACAAGCTTTTCATGGCTATTTTTCGATAGTTGACAATGGTTTAGCTTATGATAACACGTTGTATTTTAGTATTTCAAAAACCAAGAAAACTAATATCATCAGTATTGGAGAACCGGCAAAAAGCAACTTCCTTTCAAGAATTTACACCAGTAAAGAATTTAATTTTAACAATTATACTTTAAGCGCATTAGATTACAATAAACTGGAAGAACAAGATGCAATTGTTCTCAATGAATTAGATGAAATTCCGCAGGCTTTGGCAACCACTTTGAAATCTTTTGTAGAAAAAGGCGGCAATGTAATTCTGATTCCTTCGGCAATAAGTTCCAGTACCAATATGAATTCATTTGTGTCAATTTTTGGAAACCTGAGATTCAATTCTTTAGAAAATAGAGAAAAGATGATTACGAAAATCAACTTCAATCATCCTATATTCAATAACGTTTTTGAAAATAAAGTGACTAATTTTCAATATCCAAAAACAAAAAGTTCTTTTACTTTAACCAGTTCCAGTCCTGCTGCTTTATCGTATGAAGATCAAAGTGTTTTCTTGACTTCTATCGCCAATTCAGTTTCAGCAGTTGCCATTTTTGCAGCTCCTATAAACATCGAAAATTCAAATTTTCAGCAATCTCCATTAATAGTACCTACCTTTTACAAAATGGCGATGAACTATCAAAATAACGGCGTGAATGCTCTAATAATTGGAAATAACACTCCGCATTTGACGGAAGCCTCGCTAAATAAAGACGCTATTTTAACGGTAAAAGGATTAAATCAAGAATTTATTCCTATCCAACAAATCCTGAATAATAAAGTCAAAATGACTTTCGATGATTATCCGGAACAAGCCGGAAATTTTAGTATTTACAATAAAAAAAAATGGATCGAAAACATAAGTTTCAATTACAATAGAACCGAGAGTGATTTGGCTAAAGCCAACCAAAGTATTTTTTCAGACTATAAAAAAATTGAATCCATACAATCGTTTTTTGATACACTACAAACTGACAGAAGTGATAATCAAATTTGGAAATGGTTTGTTATCTTTGCACTGTTATTTATTTTAACCGAAATGGCAATTATACGATTCGTAAAGTAAATAACGAGGATCCAATACTTAAAAAATCAATATGAACTTAATCCTACGAAGCGCCAAAATTATCGATTCGAAAAGTCCTTTTCACAATAAGACTGTAGATATTTTAATTGTTGATGGTTTTATAAAAAAAATTGGAACATCACTTCCAAATCCAGATAAAGCAGAAGAGATACAACTTGATAATTTACATGTTTCACAAGGCTGGTTTGACAGTAGCGTTTCTCTGGGGGAACCTGGTTTTGAAGACCGAGAAACCATAGCAAATGGACTTACTGTAGCTGCCAAAAGTGGTTTTACGGCAATCGCATTACAACCCAACTCCTTCCCGATTATTGACAATCAGTCCCAAGTAAATTTTGTGTTAAATAAAGCTTTAGGATGTGCAACCCAACTCTATCCTATTGGCGCATTGAGCAAAGAAAGTGCTGGTAAAGACATGGCTGAATTGTATGACATGAAAAAAGCGGGAGCAGTAGCTTTTGGAGATTATAATAAAAGTTTGGATAATGCTAATTTGCTAAAAATAGCCTTACAATACGTTCAGGATTTTGATGGATTGATTCTGGCTTTTTCTCAAGACGAAAATATAAAAGGAAACGGAGTGGCAAATGAAGGTATTGTTTCTACCCGATTAGGCTTGAAAGGGATTCCAAATCTCGCCGAAGAATTACAAATTGCTAGAAATTTATTTCTGTTAGAATATACTGGAGGAAAACTTCACATTCCTACAATTTCGACTAAAAAATCAGTTCAATTAATCAAAGAAGCTAAAGCTAATGGACTAAATGTAACCTGCAGCGTTGCTGTACATCATTTAGTTTTAACCGATGAAAAATTAGAAGGTTTTGATACCAGATATAAAGTTTCACCGCCGCTTAGAACGGAGACGGATAGAAAAGCATTGTTAAAGGGGATAAAAGATGGAACGATTGACGTGATTACCTCCGATCATAACCCAATGGACATTGAGCATAAAAAAATGGAATTTGATGGTGCTAAAAATGGAACCATTGGAATGGAAAGTGCTTTTGGCGCTTTGATGACTGTATTGCCATTAGAAATTGTAATTGAAAAATTGACGTCTGGAAAAACAACTTTTGGTATTGAAATAGAATCAATTAATGAAGGTTCGAAAGCAAATATCACTTTATTCAATCCTGAACCTAAAAGCATTTTTACAAAATCATCTATTTTATCTAAATCTAAAAACTCCGCTTTTCTAGGAACAGAAATGAAAGGAAAAGTATATGGAATTGTGAATCAGGCAAAATTAATTTTAGCATAAAAATGGACAATAATAAAAATTCAGACTCAGGAAAAACAGCTGCTATAACCAGCTATATTTTAGGAATTGGCGTGTTTATAGCCATGTCTATGAATTCCGAGGACAAAAATACGTTTGCTTCCTTCCACATTAGACAAGGACTCGGACTCACATTAACATTCATATCACTAGGATTAATCATCAGCAATTTTGACAGCTTAATGATTTCAGCACCCATGTGGATTTTCGTATTTGTTTTATGGTCTTACGGGATTACAAGCGCCATTAAAGGCGAAACAAAACCTGTTCCTTTGTTAGGGGCTTATTTTCAAAAATGGTTGTCAAACATATCCTAAATTTTAATTTCAAAGATCTTTACCTTTATCACTATTTCAAACTGTGATAAAGATTCTTAAAACAATAAATAAAAATGAATTTATCTTTAGAATATAAAATACGTGAACCCAAAGTAAAATTAGAGAAAAACCCCCTTTTGCTTTTACTTCATGGATACGGTAGCAATGAAGCTGATTTGTTTTCATTTGCAACTGAGCTTCCTGATGAATATTATATTATTTCTGCCCGTGCACCATACGACATGCAATATGGTAGCTATGCGTGGTATGCAATCAATTTTGATGCAGACCAAAACAAATTTTCCGATCATGATCAAGCTAAAGTTTCGAGAGATTTAATTGCGGTATTTATTGATGAATTGATTCAAACCTATCCAATTGACCCTGAAAAAGTAACTTTAATTGGCTTTAGCCAAGGATCGATTTTAAGTTATGCTGTGGCGCTCTCCTATCCAGAAAAGGTACAGAAAGTAGTGGCTATGAGCGGCTATTTGAATTTAGAAATTGTTAGCGATGATTACCTTAAAAACACATTTAATAATTTAAAAATATTTGCTTCACACGGAACTTCAGACCAAGTTATCCCTATAGCATGGGCCAGAAAAACACCCGCAATATTAGAAAATTTAGGAATTGACATTACGTACAAGGAGTATCCAATAGGTCATGGAGTGGCGCCACAAAATTTTTATGATTTTAAAAATTGGCTTATCAATCAGAAGTAGATAATTTTCAATCGCAGTTTCACTCAGTGAACTAACTGCGATTGAAAATCAAAAGAGTAAATAAAACCTGCTTAGATTCCGCGTCAAAGAAAAAATTGTATCAAAGCTTAAAATAAAAGATTTTTTCTCGTTTAATCTATGGACTATTTTTGTTTCTGATATAATAAAGACTGGTTCACTTCAAAAGAAATACTTTCATCCTCATTGACAAAGTATTTCAATAAAACTTCACCCCAAATATCCCCATCACTAAAGTCCGCAATAATCCATCGGTGATTCAAGACTTTTACTTTATTGATGATAAATTTATTCGCACCAATCTGATCTTGTCCTGTAAAAGGATTTCCTTTTGGGTTAGCGTTTAAATCCAATAATTTTTCAGTAACAACAGGAATTAATTTCTCGTATTGAATCCTCTTTTCTGAGCTTCCCGAATCAAAATAATTTTGAGCATTTTCATTTTTTTCTAAAGAAAAATAGTTGGCATCTGCCAATTTAGTGGTCAGTAAATTAATACTGTCCCGTAACTTGGTAGTTGTTTTTTTGTACCTTTCTTGTTCAAATTTGACCTCGCTACCTAAGAAAGAATAAGTAAAAACAGCAAAAAGTACTGCAAGAATAGATAGATAGAGAAACAATGATTTTTTCATTTGTAATAGTATTATAATGTGATTTCTAAATTATCATAGGCTAGGAAAACATTTTTCGGCAGATTTTTTTGCACTTCTTCATGAAATCCCATAATATGACTAATGTGTGTGAGATAGGCCTTTTCTGGCTGTACCAAAGTTATAAAATCTAATGCTTCTTTCAAATTGAAATGCATATCATGCGGCTCTTCTCGTAAAGCATTTATAACCAATACTTTTATGTTTTTTAGCTTAAGAATTTCACTCTTTTCAATCGTTTTTACATCCGTCAAATAAGCAAAATCGTCAATTCTGAAACCAAAAACTTGAAGATTTCCATGCATTACATTCACGGGAATTGCGGTTTTATTT
Source organism: Flavobacterium sandaracinum (assembly GCF_004349135.1). Lineage (GTDB taxonomy): Bacteria > Bacteroidota > Bacteroidia > Flavobacteriales > Flavobacteriaceae > Flavobacterium > Flavobacterium sandaracinum. The sequence continues at coordinate 169,015 of NZ_SMFN01000003.1, forward strand.
CCAATTGAAAAAGTATTACCATTGATCACTTCGATAGTTTTTATAGACGGAGCTCCAGGATACTTATTGACAGTTTCAAAAACATATTCAAAGCGTTTTTTTAGATTATCAATGACTCTTTGATGTGCATAAATTGGCATTTCCCCTTGTTTAAAATTAAATGGGCGAATATCATCAATTCCTGCCGTGTGATCTGAATGTTCATGGGTAAAAAGAATTCCATCGAGCTTCTGGCAATTAGAGGAAAGCATTTGTTGTCTAAAATCAGGTCCGCAATCGATTACATAGGAATAATTATCCCAGGAAATCCAAACAGAAACACGGAGTCTTTTGTCTTTACTATCAGTACTTTTGCATACGGGATGGTTACTCCCAATAACAGGAATCCCTTGTGATGTACCAGTTCCTAAAAAATATACCTTCAACTTTCTTGATTTTATTTACAAAAATAGGGTTAATTATCTTTCATTAGAAACCTATTTCATTAACTTTGCAAATTATTAGCCATATTAAAAGAAAATGGATACAGAAATAAAATTAAAAGGTGATCGAATCATCGAACAAATCCCTTCAATAAAAGATAAAGCACTACGTATCAATTTAAATGAAAATATCTACGGTACTTTTGCAGAGATTGGAGCTGGACAGGAAACTGTAAGACATTTTTTTAGATCTGGTGGATCGTCTGGAACAATTGCAAAAGCAATGTCAGCTTATGACAAAGACTTTAGTGATGCCGTTTATGGAATTGAGGAAGATGGGCGTTATGTTACTGAAAGCCGACTCAAAAAAATGCTATCGCATGAAGTCAATTTAATAGAAAAACGATTGAGTCGAGAAAAACATCCTAATAAAATGTTTTTTAGTTATGCCAATACTGTTGCCACAATCGACTTTGCTAAACAATTCAAAGGACATGGTTGGGTAGGTATAAGTTATCAAATTGAGCCGGACGAAGACTATAACGAAATTATTCTTCACATTCGCTTTAAAGAAACCGATGTCCGTTTACAACAAGAAACACTTGGAATTCTTGGTGTAAACTTAATTTATGGAGCGTATTACAAATACAATGATCCAAAACGTTTGTTGCGTTATTTATACGATCATTTAGACAAAGATCAACTAGAAATAGATACGATCAACTTCTCAGGGCCTCGATTTGCCGATGTTGATAATCGCTTGATGAGTTTACAACTTGTTAAAAATGGCATGACTGATGCCGTAATGTTTAATCCAGATGGAAAGAACATTCTTCCTGCAGCTATCTTGTACAAAAAAAATATTCTTGCTTTCAGAGGTAGTTTTCGTCCAGTTACAAAAGTGAACATGGACATGTATGAGAAATCATTGAAAATGTTCTTGAATGAAAATAAGGTAAACAAAGAAAATACACTTGTAATTTTTGAAATTACGCTTTCAAACCTGCGTTCCGATGGAGAAATCGACGAAAGAGATTTTATGGATCGAGCGGAGTTACTTTGTTCACTTGGACAAACAGTAATGATTTCGAACTTCCAAGAATACTATAAAGTGGTTGAATATTTTGCTAATTATACTAAGGCCAGAATGGGATTAGCCATGGGTGTGAATAATTTAATAGATATCTTTGACGAAAAATATTACCGCCATTTAAGTGGTGGAATACTTGAAGCTTTTGGTAAATTATTTTACCGCGATATGAAAGTATTCTTGTATCCAATGATTGGCGAAAACGGTGAAATAATTACGTCCGAAAACTTGAAGGTACATCCAAGAATGAAAGAACTATATAAATTCTTTAAATTCAATGGAAAAGTAGTTGATATAAATGATTTTGACCCCTCTATTTTAGAAGTCTTTTCCCGTGAAGTTTTGAACATGATAAACCAGGGAAAAATAGGCTGGGAAACAATGTTGCCGTCTGGTATTGCCGAAATAATAAAAGAACACCAACTCTTTGGCTATGATCCAAATAAAGTTTTGAAAGAAAGTAATTAATACTTCTATTATAATTTAAATACAAAATCCTTGATTGTGCAAACAGTCAAGGATTTTGTATTTAAATGTATTTGCTAACTTAGATCAACAGTAACAAAGATTTATGCTTGTTACTGTCGATCTAAATCTTGAAATATTTAAGAATTAGATTTTAAAACAGATTGTATACTTATACTACTATAGATTTACTTTAATATTTGTGCGGCGTGTTCTTTGGTTTTTACTTTTTCGATAACCTCATCAATAATTCCGTTTTCGTCTATTACAAAAGTGGTTCTATGGATGCCATCGTATTCCTTACCCATAAATTTTTTGGGACCCCAAACCCCAAAAGCCTGAATTACGGATTTATCTTCATCCGCAAGTAAGGGAAAAGGAAATTCATACTTGTCCTTAAACTTGGCTTGTGCTTTGGCTGAATCAGCGCTTACGCCTAACAAAGCATAATTATTAGCTTCAAAACGCTCAAAATTATCTCTTAAATCACAAGCTTCTGCAGTACATCCGGGAGTACTTGCTTTCGGGTAAAAGAAAACTACTAGTTTTTTTCCAGCGTAATCAGCTAATTGATGTGCTTGTCCGTCTTGATCCAAGGCAGAGAAATGAGGAGCTTTATCTCCTTTTTTTAATGTTGTCATAATTTTATTTATTTTTTAAACGCAACGTTCGCAACGTTGCTATTGCTTTTTTAAGACTTAGCTATTTTTACTAATGCTATTTCTATTCATTGAAAGTAACACTCTCAAATGTATCGAATTCCACCTCTATACACTATTTACTGCCCCAGATGGGAATGAAAAGCCCGGACTAAAAAAACTATTTTTTCTTGGTAATAAAGAGCGACCGGTAGGAAGCTCCTTTATGACCTTAGAAAAAAGGTTTTTTGAAGGAGGACTTGCAATGTACAGCTGGATTAGGCACATACTAAAAATTATACTATTTTTACACGTATAAAAATACAAAAATGAATAAGCAAGAACGTGTAACTTTTGTTATAAATACGTTAAAAGAATTATATCCAACGATCCCTATTCCGCTGGATCACAAAGATCCTTATACCTTATTAATTGCCGTTTTGCTATCGGCACAGTGCACGGATGTGCGAGTAAACCAAGTTACCCCTTTGCTTTTTGCCAAGGCAGATAATCCATACGATATGATAAAAATGTCAGTGGAGGAAATTAAAGCAATCATTCGGCCTTGTGGTCTATCGCCAATGAAATCGAAAGGAATTCATGGTTTATCTCATATTCTAATTGACAAACATGGTGGTGAAGTGCCTCAAAGTTTTGAATTTTTGGAAGAATTGCCGGCTGTGGGACATAAAACAGCGAGTGTGGTAATGTCTCAGGCGTTTGGAGTTCCTGCATTTCCTGTTGACACACACATTCATAGATTGATGTACCGCTGGAATTTAACCAATGGAAAAAATGTTATGCAAACGGAGAAAGATGCGAAACGTATTTTTCCTAAAGAAATATGGAATGACCTGCACCTACAGATTATTTGGTACGGGAGAGAATATTCTCCAGCTCGTGGCTGGGATATGGAAAAAGATGTGATTACCAAAACTATTGGTCGCAAAACCGTCCTTGATACTTATCTCAAAAAGCAAAGTAGCAAAAAATAAAAAAATCCCACAGGTTCCATTTGGAATACGGTGGGATTTATAAGTTAGTTACAATTGAAAAATGATTTTTTTTCAATCAAGTGAGTCCTAATTCGATATAATTTCGAAACTTTTATTGTCTATTTTTATTATGCTTAATGCTTTTGAATAGCCTAATAAAAAAGAAATTGTTTCTTTACTTGGTTTCATCGTTTGGGAAACTAATGATTTTTTTGAGTAAGTTTTTGCCATAAAGTAATACCTATTTGTTTTCTATTACAACGCAGCAACTTTCAAGATATTGTTAATTGGTTAAAACAATTTGGTGTTTATCAATTACTTTTCTCAAATTCATTAAAGCGTACCGCATTCTCCCTAAGGCAGTATTAATGCTCACTCCAGTAGACTCTGATATTTCCTTAAAACTCATATCTTGATACATACGCATGACCAATACTTCTTTTTGATCCGCTGGAAGTTCTTCTATTAGTTTTTGTAAATCCATTTGGACTTGATCCGCTATAATTTTATTTTCTATAGTCAACGAATCATCAGACATGATTGAAAAAATAGAAAATTCCTCTGTTTCTCTAAACATCGGCATTTTTTTCGTTTTTCTATAATGATCCACTACTAGATTATGAGAAATGCGCATTACCCACGGTAAGAATTTACCCTCTTCATTATAAGAATTTGATTTCAACGTTTTTATAACCTTGATAAAGGTATCTTGAAAAATATCATTAGTTATATCTCTATCTGGGATTTTAGAATAAATAAATCCGTAGATTTTTGATTCGTGCCTTTTTATTAGTTTAGCTAAGGCATCCTCGTTACCGGCGACATATTCCTTAATTAACGACGCGTCTGGGAGTTGTATATTAACCATAATAATACTTTTTAGTTGTTAATTAAAATTGGAGATTTTTCTCTAAAAAGTAGTTTTCTATTATAGGCTAAAAAGTGTTTAGGTTGTTAAGTTTTCAAATTTAACCAATTATTATTTTAACATGCAAGTAAAATTAATAAAAATTAACATATCAAAAATAAAATTTGTTAAAATTTTTCTTCTTTTTTTCACATTAACAGTACAAATAGTATGCCTTTACTTAAAACAGTAAATTTTATGTCAAGGAATTCTTAAAAATAAAAGAACTAAAATAAGACCTGATTGTTAACTGATTAGAATCAAACCTCATTTTAGTTATACTCTTTTTAGATGATTTTTATCAGTTATTGATAGACTCTAATATAATCCACTGTGAAATCCTGCGGAAGAATTGTATCGTCCACTTCAGGACCACCAAAATTCCCTCCGATGGCCATATTCACAATAATGTAGAACGGCTGATTGAAAGGCCACACTGCCTCTGTCTTATTTTCAGGCGCAAACGTGTAAACTAAAGTCTCATCAACAAAAAAATCAATCTTGTCTTTGGTCCATTCCATCGCATAGACATGAAAACCTTCCTCAATATCATCAAATCTTGTTTTCTTAGTATTAATGGTATTTCCGTGGCTGTCTTGTGTATGCAAAGAAGTAAAAACCATGTTGGGTTCTTTTCCAACATATTCTAAAATATCTATTTCACCGCATTTTGGCCAACCGACTTCACTGATATTGGAACCTAACATCCACAAAGCAGGCCACACCCCTTGACCGACAGGCAACTTTGCTCTGGCTTCAAAACGACCGTATTGAAACTCTTTTTTGCCTTTGGTAGTGATGCGTGTCGATGTATATTTCTCTCCTTCTTTTTTGGCGGTAATGACTAACTGATCTTTAGTAATCTTGTGGTTTTGATTCGTGTACAACTGTCTCTCGTTATTTCCCCAACCACAGTTAGGGCACCCATCACCAAGTTCAAAATTCCAATTCTTTTCGTTTAAGGCTTTACCACTGAAATTTTCTTCCCAAACCAGTTTGCTATTGGTTTGCTGTGCATAGGAAAAATTGACCACAAATAATAATACTATTATTTTTTTCATTTTAGTTTAATTAGAATATTGGAAATCGCCTTCCAATTTAGTTACAGAACTACCTCCGATGAATACTTTAAAATCTCCAACTTCTGCTTCCCATTTCCTGTTGGCAGTGAAATATTCAATTGTTTTTTCATCGATTGTAAATACTACTTTTTTAGTTTCATTAGGCTGTAATTCAATCATCTCAAATCCTTTCAACTCTTTTACTGGACGCGTGATACTTCCTATCAAATCCCTAATATATAATTGAACGACCTCTTTTCCGGCAACTTTTCCCGTATTTTTCAAATTTACTGAAACTTCAATTTTACCATTTTTAGCAAATTTATTAGATGATAATTGTAAATCCGAATATTCAAATTTCGAATAACTTAATCCATGTCCAAAAGGGTACAAAGGCGTGTTCTTTTCATCAATATAATGTGACCAAAATACACTTTCTGGCTCATTCATTACTGGTCTTCCTGTGTTTTTATAATTGTAATAAATAGGAATCTGACCTACATTTCTTGGGAAAGTCATTGGTAATTTTCCGCTTGGATTGTAATCCCCGTATAAAACTTGTGCTATGGCATTTCCACTTTGTGTCCCTAAATGCCAACCTTCAACAATAGCAGGAATATTTTCATCAGCCCAAGGAATTGCTAATGGACGACCATTATTTAAAACCAAAATCACATTAGGATTGACTTTGTAAATTGCTTCTAATAATTCTTGTTGCACACCTGGCAAACCAATATCGGTTCTGCTTCTACCCTCGCCGGACTGCAAACCGTGTTCTCCCAAAACCATAACTACTACATCCGCTTGTTTTGCAGCTGAAATAGCTTCTGCAAATCCACTCTTATCCGTCGTATTGATTTTAGTTTCCCAAATGAATTGCGTTCTTCCCTCGGTTACATCAGCTCCTTTTACATACTTGAGTTGATTTCCTGTGTACTTTTGTAATCCTTCCAGAACAGAAACCGCCGAATTATCATCAGCTGCGATTCTCCAACTTCCCAGCGGACTCGTTTTATCATTTGCCAAAGCACCAATTAATGCAATTTTTTGACCTGATTTTTTAAGAGGCAATAATTCGTTCTCATTTTTCAAGAGTACAATTGACTTTTTGGCCATATCCAGAACTCCTTCTTGAAAATCTGCTTTTCCAACGGTTGCCAATTCGCGATTTTCATCACAGTATTTATAAGGATCGTCAAATAAACCCAATTCGAATTTTACTTTCAAAATACGTCTTGCCGCATCATCAATAACACTTTCTTTGACTTTGCCTTCTTTAACCAATGCTACTAAATGTTCCACATACGCACTGGATTCCATATCCATGTCGGAACCCGCATTAATCGCTATTTCAGCTGCCTGCTTACTGTCTTTCGCATAACCATGTGGAATCATTTCGTTGATAGAACCCCAATCCGAAACTACAAAACCATCAAATTTCCAATCTCTTTTTAAAACTTCTCTTTGCAAGTAGGCATTTCCTGTAGCAGGAATACCATTTAACTCATTAAAAGAATTCATAAATGTTCGAACACCAGCATCAACCGCTGCTTTGAAGGGAGGAAAAATAGTATTTTGCAATACAGTTTCACTTATATCAACGGTATTATAATCTTTCCCGGATTCTGCAAAAGCATAACCTGCAAAATGTTTGGCACAAGCCAAAATAGTATTCGTCGCTGCTAAATCTTCGCCTTGAAAACCTTGTACACGAGCTACGGCAATTTTACTTCCTAGGAAAGGATCCTCGCCGGCGCCTTCCATAACGCGTCCCCAGCGGGCATCTCTTGCTATATCAATCATAGGAGCAAAAGTCCAGTTTAATCCCACTGCAGCTGCTTCTTCAGCAGCTATTGCAGCGGACATTTTCATCGCTTCTAAATCCCAACTTGCCGCCTCGGCTAGCGGAATTGGGCTGATTGTTTTGTATCCGTGAATCACATCAAATCCAAAAATCAGTGGAATCCCTAAGCGGGTTTGTTCTACCGCTATTTTTTGCAACGCTTTTACATCTTTAACTCCTTTAACATTCAGCATCGATCCAACCAAACCTTTTTTTAAGTCCTCGTATTTTTTTGCTGCTTGACCTTCTTTTGGTGTCGGACCTGTGATATCCCAAAAACCATTGTACTGATTGAGTTGCCCCACTTTTTCTTCCAAAGTCATCAGTTGAAGCACAGAATCCACTTTAGTCTCTAAAACATTTTCTTTGGAAAAAGCAACAGGCGATTTCAAGATTTTATTACTGCAACCTGCAACTAGTAGAGCTGCTATAGCAAATGATGCTAACAGGGATTTATTTTTCATCTTTATCCATTTTGTTATATTTAAAAGGCCGAAATAAATTCCGACCCTTTTTTATATTAATTCCTTGTTTTATTGATAAATCCTTACATAATCAATCTCCATTGAAGATTGTGTGAAAGCAGGATCAATAGCTCCACCAAAAGTTCCTCCCATTGCCACATTCAAAATCATGAAAAAATCACTATTAAAAGGTACTGAACTACTGTTGGTAAACGAATGGAATAACTTATCATCTACAAAAAACTGAATCGACGTAGGGCTCCAAATTGTTTTATAAACATGAAATTCTGAAGATGCATTTGCTATTGTAGTTTTTGCCGTGTTTGCATTTCCACCAAAATTCCCCGGATAATGTAGTGAACCATGTATTACATTTTGATCATTTCCTCTGTGCTCCATGAAATCAATTTCACCACAATTTGGCCAGGCATTTGTTTTGTAATCTTGTCCCAAAGACCAAATTGCAGGCCAAGTTCCTCCACCTACTGGCAATTTAGCTCTTACTTCAATTTTACCATAGGTAAATTCATATTTATCCTCTGTCTTTAATCTTGTAGAAGTGTAACCTGTTCCTACCTTTTTAGCAGTAATTTTTAAACTTCCGCCTTGAACAATTACATTATCAGCAGCACTAGTATACGTTTGTGCTTCACCATTCCCCCAACCGCCAGCACCAAGATCATAACCCCATTTTGTAGGATCTGGAGCACCGTCAGTATTGAATTCATCAGAAAATTTCAAAACAGTATAATCAACTGTAGGAGTTGGTGTTACAGCTGCACCTGGAGGCGAAGTGGTAAAAGTATGATACCAAACTAAAAATGGATTTCCAGATTGAATCACGCGTACTACCATTCTATTATCAGTAATTGATAAGATTTCGTAAGAACTAGTTCCAACAAAGTACCCCATAAAACCACCATCTGCGATATTAATTACAGTTCCTCTGGTTTGCGTTGCACTATCTGGATTCTTAGTTACGAAAGATTCGGATTTGCTCAACGTGACTGTTTTTAACCCGCTAGTGTTTAAGTCATAACAAGCATCCTCACCACCGCCTTTGAAAGCACCGTTATAATACGTTTGTCCTTTGTTATCCAATTCAAATTTCATTTGTTGACCAACTATAGAAAAAGTCATTACACTATTGTATAAACAGGTAGCTGATTTTTCATTTGCCACAGCACTGTAAAATGAAGGATAATAATTCTGTGTACCAAAAGTTGGATCTGACCAAGCAACATTTGGACCTACTCCTAAATGTCCTGGCTCAGTTTGCGCCCAATACCATTTTCTGGACGTTCCAGCTGTTAAAAATTGTACCGCTTGTTCATCTTTAAAATCACTAAAAACAGTTACTTCCATAGTCATATTAGTTGCTACTCCTCCGGCTCCAGAAGCGATTACAGTAACTGTGTATGTATTTGTACCTGGTGTAGCAAAAGTGTTTTCCAAAATCCCACTAGGTGAATTCTGAGTAGTGCCATCGCTGAAAATATATTTATACGAAATTGCATTTTCTGCCGTACTGGTAAATTTAACTTTTCCAGAACCATCTCCGTTTGGAAAAGCTGCTGTTTTACCTATTACTTCTGCCGTTACCTGAAGATTGGTTGGTGTATCTAACGCTCCAAAACCTAAATTATCTTCCTGACAATTGACCATCAAAAGAAGGACAAAAACGGATACTAAGTTTGTTATTATTTTTTTCATTTTTTACTATTTTTAAAAATATAATTGTGATACTTGTCGTATATCAATTTATTTTACATTCATAATTAGTTGCTACTATCTCTTTATTATTAATTATGAAAATAAACATTGTCGATATAAACAGTGTTGTTTCCAGATGGCGCTCCAACATAGATTAACTGAGCGATATGAGCACGAGTAGTCAATCCTGTAAAATCACTTAAGGGAATATCTAAACTCACCCAAGTTCCTTTTGCAGGTGCATTAATTGTTATTTCATGCTCTTTGTCATCACCACCACCAAAAGCTCCATTCGCACCAAAATCAACTAATTTTATTTTGATTTGTGTGAAATCTGAAGACCAAACGTCAGTATGAAAATGGGTCATAGCTGTTGCATTTATAGGAGTCGTTGTTGCTTCTATACCAACAAAATCCAAAGCACTGTATTTTTTAGTTGCATTTCCATTGATACTTAAATCAGTTAATGTGGCACTTGACCAAGAAGTTCTCCACGTGTCTACGGCTACATTTGTATAAGCATCACTGAACATAGAAATCACTTTAGAAGCTGCTAAAGTTGGCGTTGGCGCTGCTGTTATTGAACCTGCTTGATTGTAAAAGAAAACATTATCTACATAAACCGTAGTATTTCCTGAAGGCGCTGCTACAAAAATTAATTGTGCTATATGAGAACGAGTAGTCAATCCCGTGAAGTCACTCAAAGGTATATCTAAACTAACCCATTTTTCCTTTTCGGGATTTGAGATTGTGATTTCATGTTCTTTATCATCACCTCCACCAAAAACTCCATTGGCACCAAAATCAACCAATTTAACTTTAAATTCAGTCAATTCTGATGACCAAATATCGGTATGGAAGAAAGTCATTGCTGATGCATTTATAGGAGTTGTAGTCGCTTCAATACCTACAAAATTCAAGGCACTATATTTTTTAGTTTTATTGCCACTGATATCAATATCCTCCAAATTTGCCTGAGACCATGAAGTTCTCCAAGTATCAACAGCAACATTTGTATAACTATCGCTAAACATAGAAATTACATTTGCCGCAGGAATCGTAGGAATAGGTGCTGCAAATAAATTAGTTACGGTAATTGCCTGTGTTTTTTCTGTTGTTGCAAGTCCGCCACTTAAGGCAACCACTCTTACTTGATACGTTCCTGGATTTAAGTAGGTGTGTGTAATCACTTCATCTTCCATAAAATCAACCGGAACTTCATTTGCAACATCACCAAAATACACCTGAAAGAAAGTTTCTAATTCTGCTTTAGCAGTTACATTAATCGAAAGGTTACTGCCTAAAGTTATGGTAGGTTCAAAATTGGTTGGTGCTAAAAAAGAAACCGTTACTTCTTGAATCGCTTCTGTTTTTTTTCCGTTAATAGTTACACCAACAATTTTAGCCTGAAATTTACCCTCAGTATATTTGTGCGTAATAGCCCCACCCGGATTTACATAGACAGGTGTTGTAGTTGCATCACCAAAATAAATTTCGAATTGAGTAACTCCTTCGCCTCTTGGTAAAAAAGTAACATTTCCAGAATTATCCTGCGTAATTGTCGTAAGTGCAGAGATATTGGAAGGAGCGTTAACTCCATCCAAATCCACATCATTATTTTCGTCTGAACATCCTAGAAAGAAGGTTACAGCAAAAACACTTAGTATTAATTTTAACTTTTTCATATTTAGATAATATTAGTTTTTAATATCCTGGATTTTGTGTCCAATTTCCATTTGCAAATTGAATCTCCTCGATAGGAATAGGAAACAATTCATTTTTGTTAGCGGTAAATCCAGTAATTTCCTGTGCTGCTTTTCCTGTACGAACTAAATCGAAGAAACGGTGTCCTTCACCTACCAATTCCACTCTTCTTTCAGCTAAAATAAAGTCAGTCAACGCAGCTCCAGAAGAGGAGATATCATGATTTAAATCTCCAAAAGCACGTCTTCGAACTTGGTTCAAATACCCTCTTGCTTTTGCATCATCAATTCCACCACGATTGAAGGCCTCCGCAGCCATCAAAAGAACATCTGCGTATCGAATCGCTCTGTAATTATTTGGATTGGTTAGATTTAAATCCCCTTGGGCATCAGAACGTCTTTTTCTTGGAATGTATTTTCTATTAAAAAAACCAGTATGTTCGTATCCTTTTCCAAAAGTAGCGCCTGTTGCAGTAGCCCAAGCTTCGATGTCTAAAATTGCCACTGCTTTTCTTCTGTCTCCAGCTTCAAAAGCGTTTACCACTTTCTGAGTTGGTACATTAAAACTAAAACCAGACGTAAATAAATCCCCTGAATAATTTCTTGGTCCACTAAAACCTACTGCTACATTTCCTTCACTGCATTGGAGACAACCAAAACCAGCACCTTCCACATCAGTATACTGCACTTCAAAAACCGATTCTAAACCATTCTCTCCTGCGTTTTCAAATATAGTATTGTAGTCTGAAACTAGAGAATAAGGTGATGCCGTAATTAAACTTTCAAGAGTGGTTGCTGCTTGGGGATATTTATTTTGATATAAATAAGCTTTCCCTAGTAATGCTAAAGCAGCGCCTTTAGTTGCTCTTCCTTTTTGTGCTGCTGTTGCAGATAAATTATTAGAAGCAAAAATTAAATCGGCTTCAATTGAAGCATATACCTCTGAAATAGAAGAGCGAGGAATTACTTTTTCGTCACCAGGATTGAAGCGTGCATCCCCTTTCATAGGAATTCCACCAAACCATTTTACTAATTCAAAATGATAATAAGCCCTAAGAAAACGTGTTTCTGCGAGTACTTGATTTTTGCCTTCAAAATCAGTTTTATCTTTAAATTCTAAAATAAAATTCGTTCTTTGAACACCAGCAAACATCCAATCCCATAAATTTTTAAGATTACTGTTCACGGGAGTATGAATCATTTTGTCAATCTGCTGAAAACCGGGCGTATCAGATTGACTTTCGCCACCGGCCAAGGTATTGTCTGAAGCGATTTCACCTAATAAAGCATTAAGATAAGTAGATTGCAACAAATCATAAGAAGCAATTAAAGCATTGTCATAATCGGATTTTGAGTTAAAATAATTCTCAGAATCAATCGAATATTCAACAGGTCGGTCAACAAAATCATCACTACAAGAAATGGTTACAGTGGAGAGTACAATTGTTGTTATGAGGGTAATAAATAGATACTTTTTCATTTTTATACGAATTAAAAATTAATGTTTAAACCTAACAAATAGGTTCTTGGAATTGGATAAAAACCATAGTCAATTCCACCGCCAATAGGAGATCCATTTGACGCACTAGGGTCAAAACCTCTATATTTTGTAAACGTGTACAAATTATTTACACCTGCATACAACCTTAATTTAGTGATTCCAACTTTTTCAGAAAATGTAGGATCTAAAGAATAGCCTAACTGCATGTTTTGGATTCTTAGATAAGAGGCATCTTCAACAAAATAACTGGAGAAAGTAGAATTTCCTGAAGCACTTGTAGTGACTCTTGGATTAGAATTAGTACTTCCTTCGCCAGTCCATCTGTCCAAAACATAATTAAGACGATTGACATCCGTAAGATTTCTTTCGTAATTTCTAACCATATCATTCCCCACAGAGGCAAAAGTATAGACTGCAAAGTCAAAGTTCTTATAATTCATTTGCAAATTGAATCCCATTGTAGCATTTGGAATTGGATCGCCAATGTTAGTTCTATCGTTAGGATCAATGATTCCATCGCCGTTGACATCCACAAAACGAAGATCCCCAGGACTAGCCTCTGCACCTAAAGAGAGTTGAGAGGGATGGGCAGCAACTTCGGCTTGGTTTTGAAAAATACCATCCGTTTGATATCCATAGAAATATCCTATTGGCTTGCCCACTTCCATTCTTGAAGGTGCTTGCTGTCCTACGCCAAATGCTCCACCTTCAATAAAACCTATTCCGTTGTTTACTTCTAAGACTTCATTTTTAAGGAAAGTAACATTGTACCCAACACTCATCGAAAAATTATCCGAGAATTTATTTTTGTAATCGACGGAGAACTCCAAACCTGAATTTCGCACCGTTCCCGCATTGATTGTTGGTGAACCTGCCCCTGGAGCTGCAGTTCCATTAATTCCAGAAACAGGAATAAAAGGGATTAATAAATCAGCTCGTGTATCAATAAAATAATCTGCAACGACAGATACTTTATTTTGTAGTAGTTTAAAATCTAAACCAACATCAAATTTTCTAGCCTCTTCCCATTTCAAATTTGCATTTGGAGTTTGGCCCGTTGCTAAACCATTTACTAAAACATCATCAAAAACATAAGTAGCTTCTCCATTTAACTGCGAAATATAGCCGTTATTTGGAATTTGATCATTTCCTAAAGTACCATAACTCCCTCTCAACTTCATGAAGTTGACTATTTTGTCTTCTCCAAAAAATCCTTCATCTGAAATTACCCAACCTGCGGTAAATGACGGGAAATAACCTACTTTATTTCCGGGACCAAATTTAGTAGAGGCATCACGACGGATCATTGCTGAGAAAAGGTATTTCCCTTTATAATCGTATTGCCCTCTTGCAAAATAAGAAAGTCTACGCTCGTCAAAAACATATGAACTATTAGACAGTACTTCAGGGATTCCTCTAGTCAAAGCTATATCAGCAAATTCCCAAGAATTATAAGGTACATCAAACCCAGTTGCAAACAATCCGTTTCCAAACTGCTTAAAAATAGTATTTCCTATTGTAGCCGTTATATTGTGATCCTCAGCAACTTTCTTAGTGTACGTTCCAAATAAATCAAAAGAATAATCATTATCATTGATGGCACTTTGAGAAACAGAACTTCTTGGCACATCAAAAACTTTTCCACCATAACTAATTTGCTGAGCAAAAGATTTAGACTCACTATTAGACGTATTAAAACCAATGGAACTCGAAATCGTAAAATCCTTGAAAACCTTGTAATCCAACCCAAAATTACCATTCAATTTTTTGAAGTTGTAGTCGTTATAGGTATTCGCTATTTGAGCCAATGGATTTATAATTTCGATTCCTAAACCAGTATTGCTGGGCACTAAAGTAAAATCCCCATTGGCATCAAAAGGTGAAAATGTAGAAGGTGTGTTCAAAGCATTAAACAAAACAGAACCTAAACCACTTTCATTTAATGATTTTCTATTAAAATAAGTATAGATTACGTTCGTTTTCAATTTCAATTTGTCAGTAACATCTGCTCCCAAAGAGACTCTGGCAGTATTTCTTAAAAACCCAGATTTACTTTCGCCAATAATACCTTCTTGATCCAGATGAGAACCACTTACGGCGTACGTAATTTTATCAGAACCTCCAGAAAAGGAAATGTCATGGTTGATGATAGGAACACTCGTACTAAAAACCTCTTTTTGCCAGTTTGTCCCTTTACCTAGACCAGAAACATTAGGAAAAGGAACCGGGTTGCCTCCATTAGCATAGCTTTCGTTTAATAATAATGCATATTCGGTAGCATTCAATGTCGGTAATGTTCGTGACGTTTCCTGAAAACCGGTATAGGTATTATAGTTAATTCTAGCTTTTGAATTTTTTTTACCCGACTTAGTGGTAATAAGAATGATCCCATTAGCGCCAATAGTACCATAAATAGCTGCTTGAGCATCTTTTAAAACCGTGATAGATTCTACATCATTTGGATTTAACAATCCCAACTCTCCCACATATCCATCAATTATAGTGGTAGGCCTGTTCTCCCCATTGGTGGCAATACCTCTAATACGAATATCCAAAGCGGCACCAGGTGCACCTGAGGTAGTAGTCACGTTCACCCCAGAGACAGTTCCTTGTAAAGCTTGTTCAATTCTTACAGGTTTTAAATCCTCTAAAGTTTTACTGTCAACTACAGATACTGCTCCTGTTACTTCTCTTCTTTTCTGAGTTCCGTATCCAATCACCACTACTTCATCTAGTACTTTCGAATCTTCTTCCAACGAAATTGAAAGCGCACTATTGCTAGCTACAACTTTATATTCCCTATTTTTAAATCCTATATAAGTAAAGACAAGTGTGGCGTCTGCGGCAACTCCTTTTAGAGAGAAACGACCATCCATATCTGTCGATGTACCAATTGTTGAATTTTTAACTTGAATATTTACTCCTGGAATAGGTAAACCAGAACCTGCTTCCTTAACAACTCCTCCAACATCATATCCTTGGGCGAAACCAAAAGAGGATAGAAATAGAAAAAGGATTAGTAGATAGTTTGACTTCATAATTTATGTTTTTTGTGAATCATAAAATTAATCGGAACCATTAATAATAAATCAAAAAGAACCTCAACAAAAAACATACAATGCAAAAATTTTGGTATTTAATTTATAATACTGAAAAAAGTATTGAATATTAAGAAGAAATTATGATAGTTGCTTTTCATATAAAATAAAAAAAACACAACAATAACGTTAATGTTGTGGTAATGTATAGTTGAATTTTTATGAATTGAAGAAAACTATACAGCTAAAATGTACTCAACAAGCCCCTGTTCATGCGATAATTCCATTTTTTTACGCAAACGATATCTTTTTATTTCAACACTTCGAACTGAAATGTTTAACAAAGGAGCCACTTCTTTAGATGAAAGATTTAATCTTAAGTAGGCACACAATCGCAGATCGTTTGGAGTTAAGGAAGGATGAGCTAGCTTTACTTTTTTCAAAAAATCTTTATCCGCATTATCAAAAGCTTCCTTAAAAACACTCCAGCTATCTCCTTCTGAAATATTCTTATTAATAGTAGAAATAACCGATTTGATACTTCTATTTCCATCATCTGTTGTTTTCTTTAAGTCATCTTTGATAAAAGCTAGCAATTCATTTTTACTATTCAAACTCATCGTAGAAACAGCTAACTCTCTGTTTTTAGTATCTACATCTTGAGAAAGCTGTTCGTTTCTAACTCGCATTACTTCCTGCTCGTTTTCAAGCTCCTTAATTTCTAATAAAAGATTGTTCTCTTCTATCAGTTTTTCTTTTTGTTTTTGATAGTAGTTTTTGTAAGTTTTGTGAATAAGTCGAGCCATTATCAAAAAGAAAATAAAATAGACAAAGAGTGCAAGATTGGATAAATACCAAGGTTTTTCTACTTTAAAAGAATATACAACGGCATCATTCAAACTAGAATTAGCAAATTTTGCACGCACTTTAAAAGTATAATCACCTGGTGGCAAATTTTTAAAACTTACGGATGTTTTTGCATTCCACTCACTCCAATCTGCTTGAAAACCATCTAATAAATACTGAAATTCAGCATTTATGTACTTATTGTACTCTGGAACAGTATAATTAATAGTGATGTTATTTTCATCGTAGGTAAAAAGACCTTCATTTAAGATAGATTGATTTTTAAAAATTTCATTTTGCCGATTTGTTATAACATCAGTTATTAAAACCGTATGGTTTTTAAAACTTAATTCATTAAGATTTAGAATATAATACCCATCAGTAGTTCCAATCAAATAGTTAGAATTCGAAATTTGGGTAATATTTTCATAACCTAACATGGAATTAGTCAATGAAGCCGGAATAGGAATTACATTTTGTTTCAGCTGGTTACTTAATTTACTTAATGAAAAATAATGAATGTAATTTTTCGAGAAAAGCCATATTTTATTGGAATTATCCACAATTAATTTTCCTGATGTGTATTCCTCCTTTTCAAAAATAGAACTCAACAAGTTGTCTTTATTGAACTGTTTTGTCTTGTCATTCAATTTGAAGATCCCTTCCTTATTTGCATAATAAATGGTGTTATTGAATTTAGTCAAACTGGCATTTTTCCCTTTTGTAGGTGTTTTATAAGTTTTAAAAGGATTTGTTTTCAGTAGTTTAGGATCCAACTGTAACCTAAAGACTCCTTTGTATTCATGACTAACAAAAACTTCCAAAGTATTAGTGACTTCAAAATATTTAGAGGAATAATCAAATCCAGCTACTTTATTTCTAAAACTCCACTGATTATTAATTTTAGTAAGGACTGATATTCCGTAATAATTTCCTTGAAGTAAAATACCTTTTTGATTAGGGACTGTTTCAAACTTCCAAGTTCCTGATGCTGAAAATATGTTTTTTGCAATCGTATTTTCAATTACAAAGGTTCCCGAATCATGACCACAAAAAAGTGTTCCGTCGTATTCAAACAAAGACCAAACCTGCCCTTTGGTACCATTTACAAACTTGAATTCATCATTTGTCTGATAGTTTTTATAAAACAAACCTTGATTGGTTCCTACATACAGTTTGCCATTGTGCAACTTGGACGTGTATACAGTTCCTAAAATTCCTGTATCATCCACAAAACTTTGTATTGGAGATTGCAGATTAATACAATTGATTCCATTGTCTAAACCTGCCCAAAGATTTTTATCGGCATCTTCAAATAAAGAAAGTACCGTATTATTACTCAAACCTTTATTTTGAGTGATGTGGTATTTGATTTTTCCATCATTTTTTAGGATAAAAATCCCATTTGAAACCGTTCCTAAAGCAAAGCTTCCGTCTGACAGTAACTGACTACTGTACACGCTGCTTGCCGCCAACTCTGAGTCAACCTCTGTAGAAAATTTAGTCAATACAGTCCCTATGAGTTTGTAAAATCCGTTGCTCTGGGTTTGGATTAAAAGGCCTTCATCGATTGCAAAAATATTGACAATTTTATTGGTTTTCAAAATTGCATTGTCAGAAACCAATCGTCCTTTTCCACTTTCAATTTCAAAAAGTCCTTCATTAATTGTTTGAAAAAAGAGCGCATTTTTTGTTCGAAACGATTTAATTATATTGTTTTTAGGAGCAATAATTTGAAACCCACCCGTTTTAGAATCATAAATATAAATGCGATTCAAGGATTGAAAAATCACCCATTGATCATAATTTAAGATGTTCCAAAATTGTTCATCGTCAAGAATTTTATTTTTTATTGTTTTGCTGAGTGAAACGTATTTGAGCTTGCCATTTGCCTTTCGTGTCCAGAAACCAAATTCCATATAACAACCCGTGAAAACCTTGTTACCAATCACTTTCACTGAACGGATAATGGTTTCGTTTGGCGATGGATATAACTCCCACACCGCGCCATTAAATTCTAAAAGTCCTTCATTATTAGCAAAGAAAACATAATGGCTTTGATCCTGAGAAATCATCCAATTTTGGTTTCCCGCTCCATACGTAGAAGAGGAGTATTTAATAATTGGTGGCAATTCTTGAGAAAAAGCAGTAAAAGACAGAAAAAAAATAAAAATGTAAAGTTTTGTTTTCAATGGTATATCGATGTTAATTATTTCAAAAATAATCTTAAAAATAGTATTTATTTATTGGATAGAAAACATAAAAACTATACAACAAGGAAAAAGTTTATTCCTGCCTCACTTTTAATGATTATTTGTGAGTTGTTCAATTCTTTTAGTCCGTTCAAAATTGATTACTTTTGTAAAAATTATCGTTTTTATGCAAGTTGACCTTTCAAAATTAGATCCAAAGAAAAATATCATTATAAAAGGTGCGCAAGTACATAACTTAAAGAATGTAGATGTCGCCATTCCCCGAAATAAGTTAGTGGTTATTACCGGACTTTCAGGTTCTGGAAAATCAAGTTTGGCATTTGATACACTGTATGCCGAAGGACAGAGACGTTATGTAGAAAGTTTGTCTTCTTACGCCCGACAATTTCTTGGAAGATTAGATAAACCAAAAGTAGAATACATTAAGGGAATCGCCCCCGCAATTGCTATCGAACAAAAGGTAAACACGACTAATGCCAGATCGACTGTAGGAACTTCAACAGAAATCTATGATTATATAAAATTATTGTTTGCTAGGATAGGACGAACCTATTCCCCGGTTTCAGGACGAGAAGTCAAAAAAAATACAGTATCTGACGTGGTTACTGATGTAAAAACTTTTGATTTAGAAAGTAAATGGCTTCTCCTCGCTCCCATTCATTTAGAAGAAGGAAGAAAACTGGAAGACAAATTAAAAGTGCTTTTGCAACAAGGTTTTGCTCGAATTTTAGTTAATAATGAAATGGTTCGTTTGGATGATTTACCAGATTCACTCACCAAAAAAAATATTTTTCTAATTATCGATCGAATTGTAGTCAAAGAAGAAGAAGAGTTCTACAATAGATTAGCCGATGCAGTGCAAACCGCTTTTTTTGAAGGAAAAGGAATTTGCCATTTACAAGAATTAAACTCCGATAAAAAGTTTTCTTATTCTAATAATTTTGAATTAGACGGTATTACTTTCTTGGAACCAAATGTTCATTTGTTCAGTTTTAACAATCCATATGGCGCCTGTCCTGTATGTGAAGGCTACGGAAATATTATAGGAATTGATGCCGAATTAGTAGTCCCCAATACTACTTTATCCGTTTTTGAAAACGCTATTTTCCCTTGGCGTGGTGATAGTATGAGTTGGTTTCGAGATGAATTGGTAAATAACGCTTACAAGTTTGATTTTCCCATTCACAAACCGTTCTTTCAATTATCCGAAGAGCAAAAAGAATTGATTTGGAACGGAAATGAATATTTTCAAGGTCTGAATACTTTTTTCAAAGAATTAGAAGAAAAGAATTATAAAATACAAAATCGGGTGATGCTTTCTCGCTATCGCGGGAAAACCAAATGTTATTCCTGTAAAGGAAAACGCTTGCGAATCGAGGCCTCTTATGTGAAAATTAATTCTAAGACAGTCTCTGATTTAGTTGATTTACCAATTAAACATTTAGTTCGTTTCTTTGATAGCATTGAGTTAGATGTTTATGAAAAGCAAATCGCCAAACGTTTATTACTTGAAATCAACAATCGACTGGCATTTTTAACTGAAGTTGGTTTGGATTATCTTACATTAAACAGAAATTCATCAACCCTTTCTGGTGGAGAATCGCAACGCATCAACTTAGCGACTTCGTTAGGGAGCAGCTTGGTGGGATCGATGTATATTCTGGATGAACCGAGTATTGGTTTACACCCAAAAGACACAGAACGTTTAATAAAAGTATTGCTTTCACTTCGAGATTTAGGGAACACAGTTATTGTAGTGGAACATGATGAGGATATCATGAAGGCAGCGGACATGATCATCGATATTGGTCCAGAAGCGGGTACATTAGGCGGTCATTTAGTAGCGCAAGGAACATTTGATGAAATCCTTAAATCAACATCGCTTACTGCTAAATATTTGAACGGTGATTTAGAGATTTCAGTTCCTAAAAAACGAAGACCATTTAAGAATTATATCGAAATAAAAGGCGCCAGAGAAAATAATCTTCAAAATATAGATGTCACTTTTCCTCTAGATGTTTTAACTGTGATCACAGGAGTTTCAGGTAGTGGAAAAAGTACGCTTGTCAAGAAAATATTGTTCCCAGCGATGCAGAAAAAACTGAAAAATGTGGGCGAAAAAGCGGGACAATTCAGTGAAATGTCTGGATCATTTTCACAAATAAAACACATTGAATATGTCGATCAGAATCCAATAGGCCGAAGTTCTCGTTCTAATCCAGTTACTTACATCAAAGCGTATGATGACATTAGAGAATTATACGCTAAAGAAAAATTATCAAAAATAAGAGGATATCAGGCCAAACATTTTTCTTTTAATGTTGATGGTGGAAGATGTGAAACCTGCAAAGGAGAAGGTTCTATAAATGTGGAAATGGTCTTCATGGCCGATGTGCAATTGCCTTGCGAAACCTGCAATGGAAAAAGATTTAAGAAAGAAGTTCTGGAAGTAGCCGTTGAAGGCAAAAATATCCATGATATTCTCACTATGACTGTTGACGATGCTATTGCTTTCTTTACAGCAAACAAACAGGCTAAAATCATCCAAAAATTACAACCGCTACAAGATGTTGGATTAGGATATGTACAATTAGGACAATCGTCGTCTACGCTTTCAGGTGGCGAGGCGCAACGGATCAAGTTAGCCTCCTTCTTAGTAAAAGGAGCTACAAAGGACAAAGCACTTTTTGTCTTTGACGAACCTACAACAGGATTGCATTTTCACGACATCAAAAAACTATTAACTTCCTTTGATGCCTTAATAGAAAAAGGACATTCGATAATTGTGATAGAACACAATCTGGATCTGATAAAATGTGCGGATTGGATTATTGATTTAGGCCCAGAAGGCGGAGAAAACGGTGGAAAACTATTAGCAGTGGGAACTCCAGAACAGGTAGCGAAAATCAAAACATCAGTTACGGGACACTATTTGATAGATAAATTATAAGAGCATTACCCCATATAACATTTTTCTTCAAAAGGATTGCCGTCTTCATCAATTGCGATTAGGATTTTTTTAGCTTTTGAAGAAACTTGTGTGATGTAAATCCAAGCAATGGACCAAAGGCCAAGAGTCACACAAAAAATTACAAAATTAAAAAAATGGTCTACTTTTTTTTTCTTTTTTAATAAAACGGCATATGGCAACTTATCATTTCGTTCCAAAACTACAAATCCGTTACTAGTTTTACTGGCAAGAACGGAAGAAAATTTTATTAGATTCTCGTCAAAGATAGTATTGTTTGTTTTCATATTCCTTAAGATAATTAATCCGCATTTTTAAATTGTTATTTCTAAAAACAACAAGGACAAAAATAATAGCAAATTTAGAATCTTACAATACCCACTTTTAGTGATATTTTAATTTTTATAATACAAAAGCAACAAAATCAAACTACTAATCCGTTATCTCATTTTTTTTATAACAACATCAATCGCTTGATTGATTTCCAAAGAAATTACAAATTTGTAATTAATATAAATGTAAGTAACGGTAACTAAAACTGACTTTAAGGCTATAGATATTATCGGATTAAAAGGAAATTCCCAAAAATAGAATAAAAGAAATAGTATAAATGTGATTCCAAGAGAATATAGTGTTTGGTTTGTAAATGGATACAAATGCAATCTTTTGACCACAAAAAGTAATTTAGCTATACTGTAAAGAGTAATTGATACTAAAGTAGCAAATGCGGACCCCATAATACCGTACAGAGGAATAAATATTGCATTCAAACCAATCGCTACAACTACTAGAAAAACGCCTAGAAATAAAACAGCACGGTAATACTTTGTATTAAAAATGATTGCATTATTATTTCCTAAAATCAAATCAAAATATTTTGATAATCCAATCATAAAAACAACTAATATTCCACCGCTGTATTCTTTTGGTACAATTTCATAGAGCTGATTAATATTAACAAAAATTCCTAGCATTACAAAACCACCTACCACTTGTAAATTGATTGATGTCTTTTTATATAACACATTCAATTCGCTAAATTTATCGTCGTGCATCAGTTTAGCGGTAATTGGATATACAATTTGATGCATCGCGCGACTTGGAACTGATATTACTAAAGCAATAAAAGTTGCTATCGAATAATAGGCAATGTTTTCAATGACCATATATTGATTCAGCATAATTTTGTCACCATCCAAAAGCAAATTAGCCACACTCCCTGATAAAATAATATAGAAGGTATATTCTAATAAACCTTTCGCATTTTTTGGAACAGCGATCTGAAAACTGGGTTTTTTAATATAAAATGCATAAGCCATGGTGATCAACAGCGCCAAAAAATAAATCCCAGCGGTGATGTAGACAAAATCTACTACAGTAATCCAATTATAGTACACCCCAATCAACGCAACTAAGGAAAACAATCTCAAACCTACTTCTTTGATAAAATTACCAAAAACCGAGTGCATGTGAACTCTGGCCCAAGCGTAAAAAATTTCGAAATAGGCCATGCACAGTCCTATAAATGGAATGAGCCAAATAAAATCCTTGACGACTGGATTTTTCTTGGATACAAAAATTAAAATATCATCAAAAAAAACAAATCCTATAAAAATTAATGGAATGGATAGCAGTAAAGGAAACAAAACAGTAAAAGACAAAAACTGAGATCGTTCTTCGTCAGTGTTATACTGAGAATAGAATTTAACTAATGTATTTTGCATTCCTATTGCAAACAAAGGCATGATTACATTAGCAACAGAAAGTATGTAATTTGTTAAAGCATAATACGTAGCACCTAAAAAAATAGGGTATAAATAAAGTGTATTTATTGCGCCAATTCCAAAACCCAAATAGGTAATTATCGTATTCTTTAAAGATTGATTTAATACTATTCCCATTATTTTATCCTTACAAGGCACTAAGAAACCTCACTTTTAAATTTAAACTTTATTAAGCAATTCCACCAATTCTTTAGTTAGATTTCTTCTGGAATAATTTTGTAATCCAACTCCATTCGATTGTAATTTCCCTTCTAAAAACTGATTATAAAAGTCCAAAATTACACTTTTAAGTTTCATTTTCTCTGAATAATCAAAAAATACGCCTGTGTTAGTATTCGTAATAATTTCTGCAAAGTCAGATTCCTTTGGTCCAATAGCAATAATGGGTCGATTTGAAACCATATATTCAAATAATTTTCCTGGAATAATACTCTTTGTGTCTTCAGAATTAATTTCGATGAGTAGTAAAACCTGAGATTTCCTCTGATGCGCAATCGCTTCTGTATGCGAAACATACCCCAAATTATTCAAATAGGGTTTTAATCCGAATAGAGAAATGGTTTCTAAAACTTCCTGACTAACTGCTCCGATTAGTTTTATTTCTAAATGTGATTTAAAATCTGGAATCTCTTGTGTCAATTCAACCAAACTTTCCCATAAAATCAGAGGATTTCTCTCAGATAGAAAGGAACCAATATGTGCTAAGCTAAATTTAGTATCTAAAGTTTGTTTTTCGACTTGCTCCGTATCATAACCATTCGTTATTACCGCAATTGGCATACTGGTAATCGTCTCAAATTCAGTTTTGGTCGTTTTACTCGTTACGATAATGGTATCGGCTGTATTCAAAACCTGATGTTCCAGTGCTTTGTGTTTTTTGGCTGCAAATCTAGACAATCGCAAGGATTTGTGATAGCCAATAGTGGTCCACGGATCTCTGAAATCAGCAAACCATTTCAGATTTAATTTTTGTTTTAATTCTAATCCAATAAGATGCAAACTGTGCGGCGGTCCAGATGTTATTATGGTGTCAATATTATTCTCTTTAATGTATTTCTCCAGATAATCAACCGAGGGTTTCACCCAAAAAACACGCGCATCTGGAATAAAAAGATTGCCTCGAATCCAAAGAAACGTTTTATCTAGAAAAGATTGCTTTTTCTGATTTGGAATAATTCCAGAATTCATCTTTTTAGTTTTATTCTTTGAAAGAAAAGATGCTAGTTGATAGGGTTCAAAAATGGTCTGTTTCAGAATAATCGCTTTGTCCGAAACTTCTTTGACCAAATTTTCATCAACAATGGGATACGTAGGATTCTCGGGGATATAGACAATAGGCTGAACGCCAAAGTCTGGCAAGTACTTAACAAATTTAAGCCATCGTTGCACGCCTGGCCCTCCAGCTGGCGGCCAATAATAGGTGATTATAAGGATTTTTTTTTGAGACAAAATAAGTTGTTTATTATTTTGTCATTCTGACGAAGGAAGAATCACCATAAATAGTATTTGGGATTGTCCCTTTGCAAGAATGACTTAATTTTTGAGGAATTTCTATTTCGTAATGGATTTTAAATCTACCATAAATAAAGGGACATTACTATATAAACCTCTTGAAATTAAAAACAAAGCTGGAATAATTGGTATTAAAAAATAAAACCTAAAATTCTCAGGACTAAACAGATAAATACCAAAGATAACTCCAAAAGACAACCCTAAAAAAAAGAGGTTCAATAACATTCGACGAAAGGATTCTAAACCGAATAATTCTTTCATAATTTAATACATATTTTTGTTATTTATTTTCTCCAACTCTTCAATATCTAGTTGATCTTTAAGTCTGTTAGCTGCTTTTTTGGCAATAATCAAACTTTCATAATCAATAAAATAAACAGGAGTTTCATTTATCATTACAACAGTAGCGTCATTTAAAAGCAAATCAAATGATTTATCTTCCAAACCTTTAACGGCGGTCATAATATCCAATCGCAAACCATAACTCAATGTAAAATCTGTCCAACCAGGAATAAATTGCATGGTTTCTATGGTTTCAAAATCTCCTAAATCAACAGACTTTAATGCTTTTCTTAAATTAATTCGATTCTCAAGAGTGTCTTCTAAATAAATGTCAATATCTCCTGTATTACGATTATAACCATAAATATTTACGGCAAAACCACCAATAGTTATATATCTAACTTTGTTTTGAAAAAAACTATTCCAAATGGCAACTATTTGCTCATTCATTATTTTTTAGATTGTATTTTTTTGGCTGTTTTAATCAAATAAGAAACCTCTAAAATCGCCATTAATCTTTCTAATCTTTCTAGATAAGAAAGCGATTTGATTTCGACAATTCTTTTCGCTTCTAACTCCTCTGGAGCTCCACAATTAAGAAATACCTTTTTCATCATTGCTTTTTTTTTATATAACAACAAAGATACTAAATGAATATTGAACTAATAAGATGAATAAATCATGACGACTACTTGTAAAGTTCTTAGATCATTAATCAACAATCTTAAATCTATTCTTCCTTTCAAAATAAATCCCACCAATCAAAAGTATCAACATTACTATGGAGCTAATTAACGTAATTGTACTTCCAGTTTTTACGACTTCTGGTTCAAACTTAAATTCAATCGTGTGTTTTCCTGCAGGAATTTGTAAGCCTCTTAAAACGTAATTCACTCTTATATGATCTAATTTTTTACCATCGATATAAGCATTCCAACCTTTTCCGTAATACATTTCAGAGAAAACGGCTAAACCTTCCTTTGCATTTTCCGATGCATATTTCAAATAATTAGGTTTGTAATTTTCTAAAATTATGGACGCTGCACTGTCTTTGGCGAAGGCCGTATTTTTAAGCTCAAAATCCTTACTATTTACAACCGCCACATTTTTAGAATCCAAACTATCTAACGCTTTCATCTCTTCATCAGCAGAGTTAACCAATATTACTTGACTTACAAACCAAGCATTTCCATTGGCATTTGGATTTGACGTTGGGAATTCTTTTCCTTCTTTATTGGTTTGAATCACATATTTAACATCCAGCATATTGAGGATTTCCATATTGTTATTAGCAATTTGGTAATCGAACAATTGCTGCATTCTTCTTGGTTTTACGGCGCTATAACCACCAATAGATTTATGAAAATAGGAAGCTCTAGCACTAGATAAATTCCCTGAAACCTCAAAAACGCGATAATGGGAAGTGTCTTTTAGAATCTCAACATCTGAAGGAGATTCCTGAAAAGGCACTTCAACTTGACTTCCGCTAACAAAATCTTTACCTGAAACATAGTTCTTGTCAACAAAAAACAAGTCAGAAACCATCAATAATCCTACGATTATAATAGCAGTCCTTTGAGCAAATCTGTCCTTAATAGACAACCACAAAACTCCCGCAGTTAGTAAGATAAAGAAAGCAGAACGCAATAAATCAGCACTGTATAAACTCATTCGGTCTAGCTTAAGTGCATTTACAAACTCAGGACCATAACTTTCTTGAAAATAAGCATCATTTCCGCCTGAAAAACTAAATAAGCTTTTGCTAAAGAACAAGATTACAATAATTCCAAAACCTAAAATAGCTGTTTCATACAAGGCTTTCCATTGTAATTTTTTATCTAGTAGAAAGAACGATTGCAATCCCATAATGGCCAAAACTGGAAAACACAATTCAAGAATAACTTGGATCGAAGATACCGCTCTGAACTTATTGTACATAGGAACATAATCGATGAAAAAGTCTGTCAATAAAGGGAAGTTCTTTCCCCAGGAAAGTAGTAATGCAACGACAGCTCCCGAAAGAAATACATATTTAATTTTGCGCTTATCGATAAATAAAGCCAAGATTCCTAAAAAGAAAACCACCACTCCAATATATGCCGGAGCTGCAACAATAGGCTGGTCGCCCCAATAGGTTGGCATTCCTGAAACAAAGTCAACAGCTTGGTCTTCTGGAACACCCTTACCAATCATAAATTCGAACATATTGCTATTTCTCCCTACAGCTTCATTATTAGAACCACCAAAAAGTCGTGGCGCAATCAAATTGAAACTTTCGGCGATTCCATAACTGTACTCTGTGATATAATCATGTGTCAGCGCACTGCTATTCGTATTCTTTGAACCATCAGGATTAAAACTCAATTCGCTTTTTCCACGAGTACTAAAATCTGCATATTCCGCTGTAGCCAATAAGTTCGTTGCATTTGCACCCAGCGCAAAAATTCCTCCAACCGCTAAAGTCACAAAAGAATACAACAACGATTTATACTCCTTTTCTTTAACTTGTTTATAAATAAAATAAGCAGAAAGTATCAGCAAGAAAATCAGTAGGTAATACGTCATTTGGAAGTGATTCGCATTGATTTCTAATGCTGTTGCAAAAAGTGTAATCAAACCTCCTAAAATATATTTTTTTTGAAAAACCAGAATAAATCCAGCAATAACAAGCGGCATATAAGCAATAGCATGCGCTTTGGCATTATGACCAACCCCGAGAATGATAATTAAATAAGTTGATAGTCCAAAGGCTAATGCACCGAAGAAGGCTTTCAAAGGATCCACTTTTAAAACGAGCATCAATCCATAAAATCCAAGAAAATACAAAAATAAGTAATCTGCAGGACGCGGTAAAAATCGCAATGCATCATCTAAAGCTCCAATATAATCATGTGGGTATTTTGCGCCCAATTGGTAGGTTGGCATTCCACCAAAAGCTGAATTAGTCCAATAAGGTTCTATGTGATCCGTGGCTCTAAAGTCATTTTGCTCTTTGGCCATTCCAGTATATTGCACAATATCCGATTGGAAAATTTGTTTGCCCTGCAAAACAGGATAAAAATAAATAACAGAAACGAGTACAAAACCAAGTATGGCAAGGGCGTGCGGATAGAACTTATTTATTATTTTCAATTTAAAAAAGTTTGGATTAGAATAAAAACCTGCAAATAACGACAAATTTAATCTATTTCTTCATAATCAACGTAATCTCCCACTTTTTTGGTTTCGCGCGGTTTTTTGACATTCTCCGAATTGTATATTATTTCATCTTTACTTTGGGAATTATTCCATGTATTTTGTTGTTGCTGTTGCATCTTTTGCCCTGCTTTTTCTACAACTTTTTTTACGATTAATGGCAGAAATAATTTTGCCAAAAACCTAAAAATATAATAGAAAGCGATCATATAAAATAGTGCTTTTATAAAACCAGTAAAGGAAGCTGTTTGCATAAATGTATAATTTTTTTCAAAATTAATAAATCCAACGCTCAAAATTAAAATATCATTCTTAAATAAATAATAAAATATAGTACATTTGAAAAGCGTTGTCACTTTTTAATTAAAATACTACTATGCAAAAAATAAAAATGGTACTTGCCACAATTCTATTAACAATTCCAAGCATTCATTATGGACAACATACTGATCAAATCAACTCTAATAGACCCGGCGAAACTATGTCTGCTTATTCCGTTGGAAAGTCAGTCATTCAAATAGAAACAGGCCTTTATGCAATCAAACAAAAACATAGTCTACTAAATTATGATGCTAATGGTTTTGGAATTGATGCTACACTACGCTGGGGATTATTCATGGAAAGGCTCGAATTGATAGCAGACATACAATACCAAAACGAGAAATACAATGCGTTATTTAACAACTCGAATATTGCGGACTTCAAACAGACTGTTTTAGGAGCCAAGTTTTTACTTTACGACCCTTTTAAAAACTATGAGAAAAAAGTCAATATTTATAGCTGGAAAGCCAATAGAAAATTCAATTGGCGCCAATTACTTCCTGCAGTTTCTTTATTTGCTGGAGCTAATTTTACAATGGCAGATAACCCTTACGCGTTTTCTCCAGAAGCCAGCATATCGCCAAAAATCATGTTGATCACCCAAAATCACTTTGGCGATGGCAAATGGGTTTTTGTGACTAACATCATTGCAGACTATGTAACGACCGATTTTCCAAGTTATGGCTACGTAGTAACATTAACACGAGGATTTAATGACAAATGGTCTGGATTTGTGGAAAACCAAGGATTTAAAAGTGATTTTTATAGCGATGCCATCGTTCGTGGAGGCGCTGCTTATTTAATAAACAAAGATCTGCAAATTGATGCGTCTATAAGCACAAGCCTGAAGGACACACCCTCTATCGTTTATGGAGGAATTGGTTTTTCTTGGCGCTATGATGCTAATTATAAAGAAGTCCGCGTAAATATTGACTCAGGTGATTCAGGAGAAAAAGCTGAGAAAAGAGCCAAAAAGACAAAAAAAGGATAATATAGAATTTCAAGAAATACCATGATTACAATAAAAGAAGCGATTACGAAAAGTGAATTAACAGCGTACATAAAATTTCCTTTTTCATTATATAAAGACAACAAATATTGGGTTCCACCTATTATTGCTGACGAATTAGAAACCTTTGATAAAACAAAAAATCCTGCTTTTGAAGATGCCGAAGCTTATTTTTTCCTAGCCTACAAAGACAATTTAATTGTAGGGCGAATTGCAGCAATAATAAATTGGAAAGAAGTTAAAAATCAACAAAAAATGAAAGTTCGTTTTGGTTGGTTTGATACCATTGACGATATTGAGGTAACAAAAGCATTACTTGAAAAAGTGTACGAATTGGGACGAAAAAACAAATTAGAATATGTTGAAGGCCCAATGGGGTTTTCAAACTTAGACAAAGTTGGTGTGCTAACTGAAGGTTTTGAAGAAATTGGAACCATGATCACTTGGTATAATCATTCGTATTATGCAGATCATTTTGAAAAACTGGGTTACATCAAAGAGAAAGAATATATTGAAAGTAAATTTCCTTTTGCCAATGTAAAACCGGAATTCTTCAAGAAAGCCAATGATCTAGTGAAGAAAAGATATCAATTAGCGCCATTAAATTTTAAAACCACTAAAGAAATAATGCCGCATGTGGATAAAATGTTTGATTTATTCAATGAATCTTATGCTTCGTTATCCTCTTTTGTAGCCATATCAGATACCCAAAAAGAATATTTCAAGAAAAACTACATCAGCTTTATCAACCCCGAATATGTCAAATTCGTAGAGGACAAAGACCATAATATTGTAGCTTTCAGTATCGTAATGCCTGATTTTGCGGAAGCTTTAAAAAAATCGAAAGGAAAATTATTTCCTTTTGGATTTTTGCATTTGCTAAGGGCTAAAAAGCAAAGTAAAAGTGTGATTTTTTATTTAATTGGTGTTCATCCTGACTATCAAAACAAGGCGGTTACCGCAATCATTTTCAATGAATATTACGAAACCTTCACTGAAAAGGGAATTATAAACTGTTTCAGAACGCCTGAACTAGCTGACAATGCAGCTAGTATCAACTTATGGAAGCATTTTGCTCCAGTGATTCACAAACGAAGATGTACTTTTCGGAAAGAATTATTGTAGAACTAGAGATAAAATCCCATTTGCCGATGGGATTTTTTGATTCTATTTTCTATTTTGGCTTGCTCTAGCCTAAAAAGGTTTCGAGTGAAAATTCACTCTTGACAAAATACTTTTTACATCGAATTTTAATTGTTTGTGTCTTTGAAAATTCCATTTCCCATAGCCTCTTCAATAATGTATCCATTACCCTCTAAATACGTATTCCCGTCTTTCAAGAAAAAAACCTGTCAAACGGATGAAATAACTTCAAACATAAAGGCGTAGTCGGCAAGAAGCGTACGGGCTTTTAATTTTCCAGATACTACCTGATTTCCCTCAATCGTCAGATTCATCAAAATGGTATCTTTTTAGTTACTACTATAAAATTGCTCAGCAACAGGCTCTTCAATATCTATTTTTTCTGGAGTTATTTCAGTTCCTTTTTCTTAAGTCTAAGAAATGGGAACACTCACCAAAGCGAAAACTGAAAAAAAAATTACTTTTCTAATGTTAGTATTTAAAATTCTAATAAAAATAGATTGTTTCCATTAGATTAAAACCAAAAAAAATCTCAGTCGCCGTGACGAATGAGATTTTTTTGAATTATAATTCTTCCTATTAATGCCCCGTATTCCTAGGACGAAAAGAGTATTTGTTGGACTATGCGTCTAAATCAACTGTAGTTCGAGATGCAATTTCTTTGTAAGTACCATTTTCTAATTTTTCACGAATCGCTTCAAAGGCAGTAAGAGTTTCCTCTACATCTGATAACGTATGAGAGGTGGTAGGAATCATTCTCAACAAGATAATTCCTTTTGGAATCACTGGATAGATTACAATAGATAAGAAAATACCATAATTCTCTCTCAAATCGTTTACCATAATCATTGCTTCTGGCACACTTCCCTCAAGATATACAGGAGTCACACACGTATTTGTATCTCCAATATTAAAGTTACGTTCTCTCAATCCGTTTTGCAATGCATTCACATTTTCCCACAATTTATCTTTTAATTCTGGGTGATTGCGCAACAATTCTAAACGCTTCAACGAACCAATTGTTTGAATCATTGGTAATGCCTTAGCAAACATTTGGGAACGCAAATTGTATTTCAAATAGTCAATAATGTCTTTATCAGCAGCAATAAAAGCACCAATGTTAGCCATCGATTTTGCAAAAGTAGAGAAATAAACATCTATTCCATCTTGACAACCTTGCTCCTCACCTGCTCCAGCTCCCGTTTTTCCAAGTGTCCCAAAACCGTGTGCATCATCAACCAATAAACGGAAATTATATTTTTCCTTCATGGCAACAATTTCTTTCAATTTCCCTTGTTGTCCGCGCATTCCAAAAACACCTTCTGTAATAAAAAGAATTCCTCCTCCAGTTACTTCAGCTAATTTTGTAGCACGTTGCAAGTTTTTTTCCATACTAGCAAGGTCATTGTGTCGGTATGTAAAACGTTTACCCATGTGCAAACGAACTCCGTCAATAATACAAGCATGCGCATCAACATCGTATACAATTACATCATTTTTTGTTGCCAAAGCATCAATTGTAGACATAATTCCTTGGTATCCAAAATTCAACAAATAGGCTGATTCTTTCATTACAAAAGCCGCCAATTCATTTTCTAATTGCTCATGGTATTTAGTGTGACCACTCATCATACGGGCTCCCATTGGGTAAGCTGCGCCGTATTGTGCTGCTGCTTCCGTATCTGCTTTACGTACTTCAGGGTGATTAGCAAGCCCTAAATAGTCATTCAAACTCCAATTTAAAATATCTTTTCCACCAAACTGCATTCTTGGACCCAACTCACCTTCTAATTTAGGAAAAACAAAATAACCTTCAGCTTGTGAAGCCCATTTTCCTAATGGTCCTTTATTGTTTTGAATCCTTTCGAATAAATCTTTTACCATAATATATCAAGTAATAATTTTAATTTTAAGAAGTTGCAAAAATAATTATTTAAATTTTATAAAGGACTTGAAAGTAAATTTATTTTTCAGCTGTTTACGAATCTCTAATTCACAATAAACCTTGTTGCACTCTAATCGTCAAATGAACAAAAAAAACACTACAAAAATAAAAAAAATTGCATCTTAGGAAGAATTAAAAATCAATAAGAAATTTCTATCTAATTGAAAATAATCGATTTTCGGTCTTGAGTAGAATTTACAAATTGTTTGTACTAAAAAGTCGACTATAATCCTTTCTTTACCGCGGATCATCAAATTTTAAGTTTTCTCATGCATACAATTGTGGCAACAATTACAGAACATCTTATAAAACTATTTTTTAGACAAAAATTAAATATATTTACGAATCAGCACTGGTGTTTTGAAAATTATAAACTGCAAAGATCTCTTTGACCTCATCGACATCAAATTAATTTCTTTCCTTTAATTAGATTCGCATGCATACACGGTTCAGAGTTTATAACAGAAGTTAATTAGTTGAACGGAGTATTAGTTACAAGTTGCACCTCCCAAAAAGAATCAAACCAAATTCTACTCAAGACTTCTGAAAAGCAAATTTGGAGTTAATAATATCCGATAAAAACTTCTATTAACATTTACAGCTCTGTGATGAACCATTTTCTAGATGATTTAAAAAAAAGATAAAGCTTAATCCAATTTTTTAAAAGTTTCAGAATTTCAAACAAGCTTTACATTTAGCAAGTGATTTTAAAAAACAAAATAGCTCACAAAACCTTTACAGCACTTTTAAAAGTTAGCCTGTATCAGGATTAACAGCTTATTGACTCGCATTCACGGTGAGCTTCTTGTAGTAACGATATAATCGACAATATAGCAACATAAAAAACAAATAAGCTTTAAAAATATTCTATTATCTTTGACTTCTATTTCAATACTTGAACTCATGTCACAAGATACAAAAGAATTAAAATTAGCCGTTCTCATTGATGCTGATAATGTTCCGTACAGCAATGTAAAAGGAATGATGGAAGAAATTGCTAAATTTGGAACACCAACCACTAAGCGCATCTATGCCGATTGGACCAAACCAAATGCAGGTGGCTGGAAAAGTGTATTATTAGAACACGCCATTACACCTATTCAACAATACAGCTATACCGTGGGTAAAAACTCGTCGGATTCAGCGATGATTATTGACGCTATGGACTTGTTATATTCAGATAAAGTAGACGGTTTTTGTATTGTTTCTAGTGATTCTGATTTTACGCGACTAGCCATTCGTTTGAGAGAATCAGGAATGAAAGTTATTGGAATTGGAGAGAAAAAAACACCTAATTCTTTTATAGTTGCTTGTGACCGATTTATTTACATCGAAGTTTTAGACGGCGCTATTCAGAAAAAAGCAAAAAAACGTTCTGCAGACACTATAAAACCCGCTGGAAAACCGGCTGGGAAAACAGTTGAAAAACCGATAGAAAAATCATTGAGTAAAATAGATACTGAAACCATTGAATTGATTGAAACCACCATAGAAGATATTTGCGATGATGATGGATGGGCATTTCTTGGTGATGTCGGAAACCTCATCGTTAAGAGAAAACCCGAATTTGATCCTAGAAATTATGGTTTTATAAAATTAACTCCAATGCTAAAATCATTAACTGATATCTTAGAAATAGACGAACGAGAATCTGAAAAAAAAGGAATCAAACATGTTTATGTTCGATTGCGCTTCAGCTAAACTAATTTTTTTACTGTTTCATATAAGGTTTCTTTCTTTATAGGTTTAGATAAATAATGATTCATCCCAATGTCCTTAACCCGCTGCTTTGTAGTTTCCATCACATCAGCGGTTATAGCAATAATCGGTATATTTACATTCTCTGCTCCTGCTTCCCCGTTTCTAATTGCAATTGTGGCTTCATATCCATCCATGACTGGCATTTGAAGATCCATTAAGACAATATCAAATTGATTTGTTTTGAATGCCTCTAGTGCTTCTTGTCCATTACTAGCATAAATAACGCTGGTGTTCAACCATTTTTTAGTAATCATTTTAATTACCATTTGATTGATGGGGTTGTCTTCCACTACCAAAATAGTTTTCCCTTCTAAATCGCAAACCAAAGGCTCAAAACTAATTACTTCCTTTTTTTCCTGTATCAGTATATCAAAATCCAATTCTATTTTGCACGTAGTTCCTTCGTTGACTTTACTATTCATTTCAATAGTTCCATTTTGCATATTGACCAATGTTTTCACAATATAAAGTCCCAATCCAAGCCCCCCAAATTTTCGCGTATTATTACTGTTATTTTGAGAGAAGGAATCAAAAATTCTATCCATTTTTTCTTTTGGAAATCCTACACCCGAGTCAGAAATAGTCAAAATTAAACGGGCTCTATTGTTCGCTTTTAGTTCACTATCAATAGTAAACTTGATAAAACCTGTGGCTGTAAATTTTATGGCATTATTCAGCACATTATGAACAATTTGCTGTAAACGTGTTGCATCCCCAAATAATAAATCAGGAATGATTTTTGAGGCAGAAAACTCAAACTTAAGTCCTTTCTCTGTCGCAATTCTATTGGCATTGTCTTTTAAATGCTGCAAAACCTGTAAGGGATCAAATGGAATCATTTCTAACTTCAATTCCCCTTTTTCAATTTTGGAAAAATCTAAAATATCATTAACAGAACTCAATAAACTATGAGATGAATATTTTATGACCTGACAGTTTTGTCTAATTTTATCGTCCTGAACTTCGCTGGAAATGGAATCAATTAAGTTTACGATAGCATTTAGTGGCGTTCGTAATTCATGACTGATGTTTGACAAGAAATAGGATTTCAAATCGTTCATTTCTTCAGAACGAACCAAGGCTATCCGATTGAGTTCATTTTTTTCGTTTTTCAAATTTCTAATTAACTTGGACATCGAAAGGGAAAGGAAAATAACCTCTAAACCTGTTCCTATTTTAGAACTGTTTTGAGTAAAAAAGGTATTGGGTAATAAACCAAAATTGTACAAAATAAAGATTCCAAAACCCGTTATTAAAAATAAAATACCAGCAGTAAAAAAAGAATCTACGGGCTTTCTTTTATAATAAAGATAGGCTATGGAATAAACAATTAAGATTAAAAATACGAGTGTAAGCACATTTACTAAAATGTATGAAAACAACAAAATGGACGGAATAAAAATAACGCAGAACAATAAGGAAAACAATAAGGCATAGGCTATATTGAATAGAATATAGATTTTCCGACTATTCTTTTTAATTTTCAAAAATAACTCACTGTATTTACCCGATAAAAAAACAGCAATAATCGCTATAAACAATAGGGCATGATTAGAAAACCAACCTGCATTTGGAGTAACAAATTTAAAGAAAAATCCATCTAAAGCAAATTGTAACAAACCCACAAAAAAAACATACAAACTATAGTATAAAAATATTTTATCGCTTAAAGCAAAAAAGAAGAAGAAATAGATAATTGCAGCAATTACTAAAATTCCGTAAAACATACCAAAGAACAATTGTTCATTTGATATCATTGTCATAAAACTTTCTGCTGAATACAAAATGATTGGGATTTTAATAGCTTCACCATCACTCTTTAAATGTAAATACAACTGCTGAGTAGACCCTGGTGGAATTTCAATTTTGAAAATAGTTTTACGATTTTCAAAACTTCGTTCCGAGTACGGAATAGCATCACCACTTATTTTTTTCGTGATTTCCCCAGTAACACCTTCAACAATATACAATTCGACCAAATCGGTAATGGGTCTGGCAGTTTCTAAATAGTAATTCAGAGTAGAATTAGTTGGGTTTTTTAATACTGTTCTTGACCAGAAATTATTTTGGGTAAAACCTAAATCATCATTTTCTGTTTGAAGTTGTACCGGTTTCAGGGCAATATAATTAGCAATAACAAATTTGATATCTAAATCTCTTTGTCCTACATCAGTAATCGTAGTGTATTTGTGTAAAGAAATTTTTTGAGGAATTGCATCGCTTTTAAAGACATACTGTGAATACGCATTTGAAAAAAACAAGACGAAAAATAAAAATCTTGAAACAGCAAAAAACCGTTTGCCTATTTTTAGACTCATAGTTTGTGAATTATTAATAATTAAAAATAGATACGTTAAAAAGAATCTTATAGTTTTCAAACGATGTCCTTAATAAGAAATATCAATTAAAATGATTCATTTAAATGAAAGCATTAAAAGTACAAAAATTTCACTAGTCTGATATTGAACGGAAATAAACTACTTTAAGAATAAGACAAAAACATTTCGTTTTATTACCATCAAAAGGGAGTAGCACCGCTGTTACTTATTTAAATTTCGTTTTAGGCCTATCCTTTATTTACGCTTGGCAATGCTATTTTTAATTGATTTGACTAAAAGCATCTTACACGAATATGTCTTCTGAAAAGTTTTCCGTTTTTGGATTAAGTAAAATATTTGTTCAAAATAATTATGCCAGTAGTGCAACAATATTTTATAGAGCGCTCCACTGATCTACTATCTTTTTCAAGAAATGACCGTTGCCACCTATATCAAAGATCTAAATATATCGATTTGACGATCCCATTTGGAACCCAACTGAATCTTAGCTACTTTGATTAGGAAAGTATTACGCCTTCTATATTACTGACGATAATCAATAAAAAAATATTTGGGTAACAATTCACGGAGCTGACTGCAAACAAG
The DNA here is from genome assembly GCF_004349135.1 of Flavobacterium sandaracinum. Taxonomy (GTDB): domain Bacteria; phylum Bacteroidota; class Bacteroidia; order Flavobacteriales; family Flavobacteriaceae; genus Flavobacterium; species Flavobacterium sandaracinum. The sequence continues at coordinate 206,758 of NZ_SMFN01000003.1, forward strand.
TATATTCCACTTCATCGCTAAATATTTTTGCATGGCGTTTCAGTTCTTTAAGCAAGGACGCTATTATGGTTCTTCAACGGAGTAATAAAAGAAGCTTTTATCACAAAACAGGCGAAGACAGAGCGACTCATTTTCCTATACAAGTAGGTGATGTTAGTTGAGAATAGGTAAGGGTTATTATAGGATTTCGCTTGGCTAGAGGTGATTTTGGTATAAAAGGATTTGCTCAACAAGCAAATTTACTATTAGTGGAAATGATTGAAATAAAACCATGACAAGGAACAAAACCCATAAATTAAGGTATTTTACCTGCTACAAGAGATACAGAACAAATTGTTAAAATCGAAGGTGTGCACCACAATAAAAAAATCTAAAAATCAGATTTCTATAACTAAGTTGATTTGTTTATAGTCATGAAATTTTAATTTTAAAAAGAAATTGACATTTCCTTACTGCAGTAGTTGATTTGTTTTTCAAAATTGATGCAGCAAGCTCCTAAAATCTCGCATTAAGATTTTAAGATATACCGCGAAAAAAAGGTCTTTGTGAGGAACTCCAAATGTATATGTAGGTTCGTTATTATCAGCTTTAACCTTTCGATACAACTAACTATCAGATAAGCTGCCCTTTACAAACAACCACACTCAAGATCAAAGCAAAATCATATATAAAGAATAAGACTAATTACACCAAACTCAAAAAAACCTTAAATAAACATTTAGCTTGTATACTATAAGTTGATTACTACCCATAAATACCGGTAGGTGTATCATTTGATTTATAAAACCGAAAATTATAGTAAAACTACTTGAAGAATATCGAAAACTGAAATTTAATAGTTAACACATAAAAAAAGGAAGCCTTTTTAAGGGGCTTCCTAATATGGACTTTGGTTTGTTGTTATCTGCTAATATCTTTCGACACTGCTAAACTATTAAATACTCTTCTCCTCCCAGATGGATATATTCAACAATAAACCAAAACCATATTCAAAGATAAGGCTATTTAAAAAACAAACAACTAACTATCAATTGTTTAACTAATATTTAACCTGTTTCTGTTTTAATTTAAAACTTCACTCACTGAATTAAATTTTTTAGAAGCTCAACAAGATTTTATAAACAAAAAGGAGGTCTCGTGAAAGACCTCCAATTGTTAATTTCGATTTACCATTATCAACTCTACCGTTCAGTACAATTGACTATTCGAATAGTATCACCATGACTGGTAAATTACTCAAGTGATCAATCAAAATCACACTCAAATATACAATTAAATATATTTAAATTGCTTTAAATCAATACTTTAACTAATATTTAATACATAACATTGATGAAATTATTCCTTATACTTTGAAAAAATTATTCCTGTGACAGGATCCAGATTTAAAGGCAAATAAACAAAAAACTGTTTTGCACTAAACCTAATTGCTATAAAATGTATATTTGGCTCTAAAACTAAAAAAATGCAACTCGTTTTCGCTTCTAACAACAAGAATAAAATCTACGAATTACAAAGCATGCTTCCAAAATCTATAACCATTGTGAGTTTAGAGAGTATTGGTTGTCTAGAGGATATCCCTGAAACAGCGGAAACTATTGAAGGTAATGCGATTCAAAAAGCCAATTATGTCACTGAAAAATACGGATTTGATTGTTTTGCCGATGACACCGGACTCGAAGTGGACGCTTTGAGTGGCGAACCAGGAGTTTTCTCCGCACGTTATGCAGGCGAACAACGCAATTCAGAAGATAATATGAATAAATTATTGGTAAATCTATCCGATAAAAATAATAGAGCAGCACAATTTAAAACCGTGATTGCACTAAATATAAACGGAGAACAACACCTTTTTACAGGAATTGCAAAAGGTAAGATTACTTTAGAAAAAACTGGAAATGAAGGTTTTGGCTATGATCCAATTTTTCAGCCAGAAGGATTTTCTGAAACATTCGCTCAACTATCATTAAATGTAAAAAATAAGATTAGTCATAGAGGAAAAGCAACACATCAATTGATCTGTTTTTTGACAGAGGCTAAATGACTCGGTAATACAACATTTTTACAACAAAAAAATAAAAATTAAGTCATAATTTCACACTCAATTGCCTAAAGTGAAACGGGAAATTTGCAAATAAAAATATAACTTTCTGATAATCAAATTATAATAAATCATTAATTCTTAAAATAGCATTAGTTTATATGAATTATAAACAGTAATTTTGCACCCTATTTTAAAAATACATATGAATAAATTTGAACAATTAGGATTGAGTGAATCGTTACTGAAGGCGATTTTAGATCTAGGATTTGAGAATCCGACCGAAGTACAGGAGAAAGCGATTCCCCTATTATTGGAAAAAGACACAGATATGGTTGCGTTGGCTCAGACAGGGACAGGGAAAACGGCAGCATTTGGATTTCCAGTTATTCAGAAAATTGATGCCGACAACAGAAACACACAAGCATTAATTTTATCTCCAACACGCGAACTTTGTTTGCAGATTACCAACGAAATTAAAAACTACTCTAAATACGAAAAAGGTATTAATGTGGTAGCAGTTTACGGTGGAGCTAGCATTACAGAACAAGCGAGAGACATAAAGAGAGGCGCACAAATCATTGTGGCAACTCCAGGAAGAATGCAAGACATGATTAATAGAGGTTTAGTAAACATCTCTCAAATCAACTATTGTATTCTTGACGAAGCTGACGAAATGTTGAACATGGGTTTCTACGAAGATATCGTAAACATCCTTTCTACTACGCCAGACGAAAAAAACACATGGTTATTCTCTGCAACAATGCCTGCTGAAGTAGCACGTATTGGAAAACAATTCATGAAAGATCCAATCGAAATTACGGTTGGAGCTAAAAACTCAGGCTCAGCTACCGTTTCTCACGAATTTTATCTTGTAAATGCACGTGACCGTTACGAAGCTTTGAAACGTTTAGCTGATGCTAATCCAGACATCTTCTCAGTAGTTTTTTGTCGTACTAAAAGAGATACGCAAGCTGTTGCTGAAAAATTAGTAGAAGATGGATACAGTGCTGCTGCATTGCACGGAGATTTATCTCAAGCGCAACGTGATGGTGTTATGAAATCTTTTAGAGGTCGCCAAATCCAAATGCTTGTAGCTACTGATGTTGCTGCTCGTGGAATTGATGTTGACAATATTACTCACGTAGTAAATTATCAATTACCTGACGAAATTGAAACCTACAACCACCGTTCTGGACGTACAGGTCGTGCTGGAAAATTAGGAACTTCTATTGTAATTGTTACTAAAAGTGAATTGCGTAAGATTTCTTCTATCGAAAGAATCATTAAACAAAAATTCGAAGAAAAAACTATTCCATCTGGAATCGAAATCTGCGAAATCCAATTGTTACACTTAGCTACTAAAATTAAAGATACAGAAGTTGATCACGAAATTGACAACTATCTTCCTGCAATTAATAGCGTTCTTGAAGGTTTATCGAAAGAGGAATTAATCAAGAAAATGGTATCAGTTGAATTTAATCGTTTTATCAATTACTACAAGAAAACGAGAGATCTTTCTAATCAAGCTTCAGGTTCTGAAAGACGTGAACGTGATGATAGAGATGGTGCTCCAAGAGAAAATAACAATGGCGGTGCAACAAGATATTTCGTGAATATAGGTTCTAGAGATAACTTTGATTGGATGTCATTGAAAGATTACTTGAAAGAAACATTAGACTTAGGTCGTGATGACGTTTTCAAAGTAGATGTTAAAGAAGGTTTCTCTTTCTTTAATACTGATCCAGAACACACAGATAAAGTAATGGAAATATTGAACAACGTACAATTAGAAGGACGTAGAATCAATGTTGAGATTTCTAAAAACGACGGTGGCGGAAGACGTGACCATAACGGAAGAAGCTCTGGTGGAAGTTTTGGCGGCGGAAGAAGTTCAGCTCCAAGAAGAGAAGGTAGTTTTGCACCAAGAAGAGAAGGCTCAGGCGGTGGTGGTTTTAGAAGCGATAGAAATTCAGCTCCAAGAGAAGGTGGTTTTGGCGGAAGAAGTGATTCTAGAAGTGCTGCTCCAAGAAGAGAAGGTGGTTTTTCATCTGACAGACCTAGAACTGAAGGTTCATCTGATAGAGCACCTAGACGCTCTGAAAGCTTTGGTGATGCACCAAGACCAAGAAGACCAAGAAGAGACTAACATTCATTGTTAATTTTCTTGTAATTATATACTGGAACTACAAAATATTTAATCCTGATTTATTACTTTTAAAGTCTTAAATCAGTGTATGAAATATTTTGTAGTTTTTTTGTTTACAATCCTCTCTGCGATTGCTGTTGCACAAGTTAAAGAACCTTCCCAAAAAGTTGATGGTATCATCATCAGTAACACAACTAGACAGTCTTTACCTAATGTGAATATCATAAATATCAATAAAGTAAGAGGTGCAACTACTGACTCAAGAGGATATTTTGAAATCGATGTGCAGCTTAACGACACACTTCACATTACTAGTTTAGGTTTTCAATCGCTCCGCGTGCGCGTTACTAATGACTGGATCAAAAATAAAAGCACAAAGATACAACTTACTGAAAAAGCCATCGCACTTGAAGAAATAGTTATACGTCCCTTTAATTTAACTGGATACCTAGAAGTAGACACGAAAATTATTCCCGTAAAAGAAAACTACAGGTACAGCATTTCAGGACTAACCCAAGGATATGAAGCCGGCGCTTATTCTCCAAATGCCTTTGGAAGAGTACTTGGATCCATCTTTAATCCAGCAGATGTGCTCTATAATTTTTTTGGTAAAAAACCGAAAGAGCTTAAGAAACTAAAAGAGATGAAAAAAGATGACACGGTTCGAAATCTACTAGAATCTAAATTTGACAGAGAAATGATTTCTGTTCTCTTAGGCGTTGAAAAAAATGAAATAGCTGAAATTCTCCAGCGTTGCAACTATTCCGAATCTTTTATACAATCCGCAAATGACTTACAAATCATGGATGCTATAAGTGGTTGTTATGAGGAATATAAGGTTTTAAAGAAGAAATAATTACAATGAAAATCCAGCTAGTTTCATTTCTAATTCTACAATTCCTAGATTTCAGTAGCGATTAAGGAATTAGCAGTAAATACACCTAAAACAAAATTAATAGAGAACAGAACTTCTTATTTAAGAAAATAGACTCCTTAATTTTTAATATGGCTTGTGTCCTACTCTTTCTATGCTAAAAGAGTATAGTGATTAATCATCGAAGGAATGTTTTTAAAATATTTTTTGATTCCAAATCAAAAAAATTATATACATTTACTTACATCATAAAAAACTAATTTTAAAAATCTATATCATGGCAAAAAGTCAAGACGCAAAGAAAACAGCTAAAAAAGAGCCGTTGAAAACGGCTAAAGAAAAGAAAGAAGAAAAGAGAGACAAGAAAAACACTCCAAAAAGAGATTAAGTACTTAAAAAGGCTGCCAAAAGTTTTCAACTCTAGGCAGCCTTTTTTTTATACTTTAAGCTTAAAATTTATCTTGAATAATTTGGAGCTTCTTTTGTAATAGTTACATTATGAGGATGACTCTCATTGATTCCACTAGCTGTAATGCGAACAAAACGACCAGTTTCTTGTAGCGTAGGAATATCTTTTGAACCGCAATATCCCATACCTGCTCTAAGACCACCAATAAACTGTTGCATACTTTCATTCAGTTCTCCTTTGTAAGGTACACGCCCCACAATTCCTTCTGGAACTAATTTCTTTACATCATCTTCAACATCTTGAAAATAACGGTCTTTTGAACCTTCCTGCATCGCTTCAACAGAACCCATTCCGCGGTACGATTTGAATTTTCTTCCTTCAAAAATAATAGTTTCACCAGGAGATTCCATGGTACCGGCCAATAAGGAACCCAACATCACACAGTCAGCACCTGCAGCAATAGCCTTAGGAATATCACCTGTATACCGAATTCCACCATCAGCAATAACTGGAACTCCAGTTCCTTTGATAGCCGCAGCCACTTCAAGAACAGCAGAAAATTGAGGAAAACCAACACCCGCAACAATACGCGTGGTACAAATTGAACCAGGTCCAATTCCTACTTTTACACCATCAGCTCCATTTTCAACTAAGAACTTAGCTGCTTCCGGTGTAGCAATGTTACCTACAATAACATCAATTTGAGGAAATTTCCTTTTTACTTCTTTAAGAACATTAACCACACCTTGTGTGTGTCCATGAGCGGTATCAATAATAATGGCATCAACTCCAGCATTTACTAATGCTTCAGCTCTTTGCACCGCATCACCAGTAACACCAATCGCTGCAGCAACACGCAAACGACCATAAACATCTTTGTTAGCAATTGGTTTTTGGGTTAATTTAGTGATATCTCTAAAGGTAATCAAGCCTACTAATTTGTAGTCTTTGTTAACAACTGGTAATTTTTCGATTTTGTGTCCCTGTAAAACTACTTCTGCTTGTTCTAGTGAAGTACCTTCAGCAACAGTAACTAAATTTTCGCTGGTCATTACCTCAATAATAGGTCTGGCGCTATTTTTTTCAAAACGCAAATCTCTGTTAGTGACGATTCCTTTTAAAATTTGATTATCGTCTACAATTGGAATTCCTCCAATTCCATATTCTTTCATCGCATTTTTAGCATCAGCCACAGTAGAAGTTAAAGGCAAAGTAACCGGATCGATAATCATCCCAGACTCTGCACGCTTCACTTTTCGTACTTTGGCAGCTTGCTGCTCGATTGTCATATTTTTATGTAAAACGCCAATTCCGCCCTCTTGTGCCATAGCAATTGCCATTGCACTTTCAGTAACAGTATCCATTGCAGCGGATACAATTGGAACATTTAGTGTTATATTTCTTGAAAATTTAGATTGAATACTCACTTCGCGAGGAAGCACATTTGAGTAGTTGGGTACTAATAGGACATCATCGTAAGTTAATCCTTCACCGATAATCTTAGAGTTGTGTGCGATCATTGCAATTGTAGTTGGAGTTTAATTGCGTGCAAATATAGACAATTTTAAGCAAAAAAACAGCTTATTTATACAATAAATAATTAAATTGCATTTCGAAGTCAATTCTTTGTTCCTCATTTAAGCTATGGTTTCCAATCTATTAAATCCGATAAATTTATTTTGTTATGACAGAAACCCAACAACCGCTGAAAGGACTTTCAAATGAAGAAGTAGTACTTTCGAGAACAAAGTTTGGATCAAACGCTATAGTTCAACAGAAAAAAAATCTTTTTCTGAATTCGATATTTGAAATGGTCAAAGAACCCATGTTCCTGCTTTTACTCACTGCAACCAGTATTTATTTCATTACAGGTGATTTTGGAAATGGAATTTTCATGAGCGCAGCAATACTATTAGTTTCTACTATTTCACTTTATCAGGAATCAAAAAGCAGAACAGCAATTGAAGCTTTAAAAAAATTATCCCAACCCAAAAGCAAAGTCATTCGCAACAATGAAATAATAGAAATCCCAAGCGAGGAAATCGTCATAGGTGATCTACTCCAAGCGGAAGAAGGTACTTTTATTTCCGCGGACGGCATCATCCTTCAATCCAATGATTTCTCTGTTAATGAATCCATTCTTACTGGAGAATCGCTGGCCGTTTTTAAAAAGGAAAGGACAAAAAATAACACTGTATTTCTTGGAACAATTGTTACTAGTGGTTTGGCAATTTGCGAAGTAACCGCGATAGGGAACAAAACTCAATTGGGAATAATAGGCAAAAGTCTAGAATCTATTGTGGAAGAAAAAACACCTTTGCAAATTCAAATCGGAAACTTTGTCAAAAAGATGTCTCTTGTTGGTTTGGTGATTTTTGGCTTTGTCTGGTTTATAAATTATTATAATTCTAAACAGGTTCTGGACAGCCTACTGAAAGCCCTTACTTTGGCAATGAGTATTATTCCAGAGGAGATTCCAGTTGCTTTCACCACCTTTATGGCCCTTGGTTCTTGGCGCTTGATGAAAATGGGGATTATCGTTAAACAAACAAAAACCGTAGAAACTTTAGGAAGTGCAAACGTAATTTGTACAGATAAAACAGGAACGATTACAGAAAACAAGATGAGTCTGGCGCAATGCTATACGCTGTCGAATGATAGTATAAACGAACCTTGTTCGGATAATAATACTGAATTATTAACTATAGCGATGTGGGCCAGCGAACCCATTCCTTTTGACCCAATGGAAATCGCGTTGCATGATGCCTATTCAAAATTAAAAATAGCAGATGAACGGCCTAATTTTAAACTCGTACATGAATATCCATTAGAGGGGAAACCACCCATGATGACTCATGTTTTCGAAAATCAAAATGGGAACAGAATTATCGCTGCCAAAGGTGCTACGGAAGCATTGATAGCAACCTCTAATTTATCCGATAATGAAAAACAAAAAATTATAGCCGCAATGAGCAAAATGGCTTTAGAAGGTTACCGGGTTTTAGGTGTTGGACTTGCAGCATTTTCAGGCTCTGACTATCCTGAAAAGCAGCAAGATTTTTCTTTTAAATTTAAAGGATTAGTTGCCTTTTACGATCCTCCAAAAGCAAATATCAAAGCAGTACTGGAAACACTATACAACGCTGGAATCCAAGTAAAAATAGTTACAGGCGACAATGCGGAAACAACAGCAACAATCGCAAAACAAATTGGTTTTAAAAATGCCGATAAAACAATAAATGGAGATGAATTAATGGCGATGGACGACGCAACACTTAGAGAAAAGGTTATGGAAACTGCCATTTTTACAAGAATGTTTCCCGAAGCAAAACTCAAAATTATAAAAGCACTAAAAGACAACAATCTAATTGTAGCCATGACTGGTGATGGCGTAAACGATGGACCCGCGTTAAAATCAGCCCACATAGGAATTGCGATGGGAAAAAAGGGAACAGAAATTGCTAAACAAGCTGCCAATCTGATCCTGATTGAGGATGATTTCTCCAAAATGATTGATGCGGTTGCCATGGGTAGGAAAATATACAATAATCTAAAAAAAGCCATCCAATATATCATTTCAATACACATCCCTATCATCTTGATTGTCTTTATCCCTTTGGCATTAGGATGGATTTATCCTAATATTTTCTCCCCAGTTCACGTTATTTTTCTAGAAATAATAATGGGGCCAACTTGCTCAATAATATATGAGAATGAACCTATGGAACGCAACTTAATGCTATTACAACCCAGACCTTTTACGAGTACATTTTTTAAACTTAAAGAAATAACAATCAGTATCATTCAGGGACTAGTCATTACAATAGGACTGTTATTCATGTACCAGTATTGCATAGCTACAAATTGTTCTGAAAGTACTACAAGGACCCTAGTATTCCTAACGTTAATTTCGTCCAATATTTTTCTAACACTCACCAATCGTTCCTTTTATTACTCCATTTTTACAACATTACAATATAAAAACAATTTAGTTTTATTGATTATAAGTGCCACCATTTTGGTCACGGCTTCCTTGCTGTTTATCCCATTATTTGCTTCTTTTTTCCAGTTTGAAAGGGTTTCTGGAATCCAAATGGGATTGAGTATTTTAGTAGGGATTGTGTCCGTACTTTGGATAGAAATTTACAAAGGATTTAAACGACGGAAAGCCTCCGATTTAGAATAACGTTTATTTTTTTCTATTCTTAAAGATGATATTTAGTCCCAGTTGAAAAGAAAGACTGTTCGCCTTGGTAACATCTCTGTATTCCAAAAGATTGTCAGCAAGAACATAGAAATTTACGGGTCCAAAATTGCTAGATAATCCCAAACCTATGTTCTTGTAGGAATACGAATCTAAAGTATATGTTGCCTTCATTTGCAATGACTTGAAAATCTTTCTTCGGTAAAAAGTAGTAAAGGCAACCAATGGTGTTCTTGGGGTAGACATCACAAATAACTGAGCTCCAACCGCACTTTTATATATCGTTTCGGGATTATAATCCAAACAATTACAGTCCTCTGGTCTCTCTTCATCAAATGAAAACTGAACGGAAGAATTGAATTTGGCCGGGCGCCAAGTGGTATAATCTGCATATAAAGTGTCCAAAGGAATAGCGTCTTTAAAATCTTGAAAACCGTTCTCAACAGATTCACCAGAACCGAATTTCGGAATTACACCCTTGTATTCATACGTTCCTTTATAAGTTAAACTTTCCACTTCTTTGCTGTGCTTAATAAAACCAACATCTATGATACTTGCTGTAAGCTGTACATTTTTCTTTGGATAATAGGTAAAACCAGCATCAAATCCCAAACCTAAATTACCACCCAGAAAAGCCCTTTTGATGATGTCTTTCACTATATTAGGTTCATAATTATCGTCGTCATATTTTGCAATGCCAGATGTATTGAGTTGCAATTGAGAATAAATCATCTGTTCGTAGACTCCGGTTGAGGATGGATTAGTGTAAATATAACCAGAGTTATTTGTAGAATTAACATTATAAATACTTGAATAAATCTTTCCCCGTACACCTAAAATAAAGTTTTTATTAATGTTCTTATGGAATCCTACATGAAAAACGGATAGCATTTCAGCTTTTACATTTAAATCTCCTAAATCAAAAACTTTACCCAAATAGTCTCTGTTCCCGTCTAAAGCTAAAATGGCTAAATCTTTAGGAACATAACTCAATGCATCAAATTCCTGATACATACCAAACGAAATAAAGGAATCACTTTCTTCCCCAGCAATTTTAAAACCACCGTTAAAAACTTCTATTTGCTCGTTTATCGCCAACCTGTCTTTTCTTGTAGTAGAAAACACAACATTTCGCAATTTTACATTAAAATCGATACCATTATCCGCAAATAAATCATAAGCTGAAAACCCACTGGAACCTACATTTGCAGAAATTCCAGACAAGAGAGGAATCCCAAAATAAAAATTATATTTAAAATCAGCACCAGGATTAGTCAGTAATGACTGCGGAACCGAAGTGAAATTATATAATATTTGTTTGTTTTGTGAAAAGCAATTTATCGTTAGCATTAGAACTAAAACCCACACTATTTTTTTCATTCTATTACTAAATAAGCGGTTACACCTGAACGCAATTTTAAACTACCGGTACTACTTTCGCTTAATGCTGCACCCGGTAGCATGGTCATTGTGAACGCAATTCGTGTAGTTCTTTTTAATAGATCAAGTTGGGTATTTTCAAACACTTCTGTTTTGGTTACTTTATTTTCTACACCTGAATACGGCGGAATAAACAAATTAATAGCGTGAACCGATTGATTGTTTCTATCTAAAAATACTAAATCTACTGAATACCCTCTATTTATTGTGTTTTCCATTTCAAAGAAAAGTTCCACTTTTTTTAATCGCTGTCTAAAGAAAGAGCCGTTGAATATATCAACCGTTGGCGCATCAAAAATTACATTTTGCTCTACTCCATTGGTGACAAATTGATTTGCAAGTACATTAAAATAAGCTAAATTAGTCACCACTACCGGTTCTATTTTTACATCATTCACCTGATTAAAATCTAAATCACTTGCGCAGGAAAATGAAAGAAACAACAGTAGCATTCCTAAAACTTTATTGAAAGTCCGAAATTTCATAATAAGGTAATTTAATGGTGAAATTTAGAGAACAGTATTACTAACGAACCAATCCTAAATTTATTATTTCTGAAGTAATTGATGTTTGTAAATAACAGGATGTTATTTTTAATGATATTCTCCAAACAATTTAGAAGCTTCATTGTAAGCACTTTCAAAACTCATTGGACTCAAATTAGTAAACTCCTTTTGTGCAGTAAAATAGGATAACAATTTCTCCGTAGGCATATTACCTGTGAGATTATCAGTCGCCATTGGACAGCCACCAAAACCCTGGATAGCGCCATCAAAACGACGGCATCCCGCTTTATAAGCTGCATCAATTTTCTCAAACCATTTATCTGGAGTGGTATGTAAATGAGCTCCAAATTCTATTTCAGGATACTTGGGAATTAAATTGGAAAACAAATACGAAATTACCTCAGGAGTTGAACTTCCCACTGTATCCGAGAGCGACAGAATCTTAACACCCATCGTTGCTAATTTCCGGGTCCACTCCCCAACAATTTCCATGCTCCATGGATCTCCATACGGATTACCAAACCCCATAGATAGATAAGCCACTACCTCTTTATTGCTTTTATCTGCAATTTCAAGGATCTCCTGAAGCGTGATTAAGGATTCGGCTATAGTTTTGTGCGTATTCCGCATTTGGAAATTTTCAGAAATCGAAAATGGAAAACCTAGATATTGTATTTCGGGATGAACAGAGGCTAGAGTCGCGCCTTGTGTATTAGCAATAATTGCTAGTAATTTGCTTTGGGTTTGAGACAGATCAAGTTGTGCCAAAACTTCGGCTGTATCTTGCATTTGCGGAATCGCTTTAGGCGAAACAAAACTCCCAAAATCAATACTGTCAAAACCTACACGCAACAAAGACTGAATATAAGCCACTTTTTTTTTCGTAGGAATAAATGGTTTTATACCTTGCATGGCATCACGTGGACATTCTATAATTTTTATTGCTTCCATAGACAGCCAAAGATAGAAAAACAATTAGGAATTTAAAATTATGGTTTCAAATTTCAGAAAAATTGATGTTGTGCTGTATTTTAGTACGATTTAAAAACTACAATCTTTTTAAAATTTCTTTATTTATGGCTTTTACCAAAGCAGGTCCTTCGTAAATAAAACCAGTGTACAATTGTACCAAACTTGCTCCAGCATCTAATTTCTCTAGGGCATCAGCCGCAGAATGAATTCCTCCTACTCCAATGATTGGAAAAGATCGATTGCTTTTTTGGGATAAAAACCGAATCACTTCAGTAGAACGTTTTGCTAACGGCTTCCCTGACAATCCGCCCATTTCAACTTTATTTTCGGACTGTAAACCTTCTCTGGAAATAGTAGTATTGGTAGCGATAACGCCTGCTATTTTAGTTTCGTTTACGATATCAATAATATCTAGTAACTGCTCATCCGTTAAATCAGGTGCGATTTTCAGTAAAATTGGCTTTTGTTTTGGCTTTGCCAAATTCTTATTTTGCAGTGTTTGCAGCAACTGTGTCAGCGGTTCTTTATCCTGCAAAGCACGAAGATTAGGTGTATTAGGCGAACTCACATTAACCACAAAATAATCAACATAATCATATAACGCCTCAAAACAGATTTCATAATCTGACGTGGCTTCCTCATTTGGCGTCAGTTTGTTTTTTCCAATATTACCCCCTATTAAAACGTTTGTGTTTTTCTTTAAAAGTGCCACCGCTTCATGAACACCTCCATTATTAAAGCCCATTCTATTGATTATTGCATTGTCCTCCCTTAGGCGGAACAAGCGTTTCTTAGGATTTCCATCCTGCCCTTTTGGCGTGAGTGTTCCTATTTCGATAAAACCAAAACCAAAATTCGATAGTTCTTTATACAATTTTGCATCTTTATCAAAACCTGCCGCTAATCCTACTGGATTTTTAAATTTTAATCCAAAAACTTCCGTCTCTAGTCGAGAATCCTTTACTTCATAAAGGGATTTAAAAAGTGCCGGAAAACCTGGTATTTTTGATACAAAGCGAATCAATGAAAAAGTAAAATAGTGTACTTTTTCAGGATCAAAGCTAAAAAGTATGGGGCGAATCAGTAATTTATACATGAGTAGTTAGTTGTGTGGTGCAAAAATAGAAAATAGTTGCTGTTTTGCTACATACATTTTAACAATTACTTACAATAAAAGCTATTTTTGTACAATCACCACAAAAATAAATCACTTGAAAAAAATAATTGTGCTTGCGCTAATTCTGTTAACTATTTCTTGCTCAAATGACGATGAAGAAATAGGATCAATTGACCAACCTACATTCAATGTCAATTTACTATTAAAAGGGTGGCGGTATGACGTTTTGAAAATAAACGGAACCTATTATAATTACGAGCATAATCCAAATTGTAATAATGATTTTTTTGGTTTTCTAAATAGACCTGGACAAGCTTATCAATTTATTGAAACCACTTTTACAAATGATTATTGCACGAACAACAGTGCTACATTGGACTGGAAAATAAAAAAGGATACACTCTATTTCTATATCGGAAATCAAGTTGTTTTGACTTACAAAGTGATCGCATTAACAGCCGCTAATTTTACTTTTTCCTTTAAAAATGACATCGATCAAAATGGCACGATCGATACTATAGAAGTGAGCGCCTCTCCCTACGATCCCTATAATATGTTTGGAAACAATTAATAAATTATACTTTTATAAACATTCTTATCCTTTCCATTTTTATATATTTGCTTGAATTAAACATATAAAAATCCATGCAACATATCATCGATCGTTTCATCAGTTACGTAATTATAGATACGGAATCCGATGCGAATTCAGAAACAACTCCAAGTACCACAAAACAATGGGATTTAGCTCATAAACTAGTTGAGGAATTGAAGAATATTGGAATGCAGGATGTTACAATAGATGATAAATCTTATATCATGGCTACACTACCAAGTAATGTGGAGCACGAGGTACCAACGATTGGATTTATTTCTCATTTTGACACGTCACCTGATTTTTGCGGAGCAAATATAAAACCACAAATTGTACCAAATTACGATGGTAAAGACATCGTATTAAATGCCGATAAAAATATTGTTTTATCGCCTAGTTATTTCAAAGATTTATTGCTTTACAAAGGACAAACGTTGATTACCACTGACGGAACTACATTATTAGGTGCCGATGACAAAGCCGGTATTACAGAAATTGTTACGGCAATGGAATTTCTTATTAATAATCCAGAAATCAAACACGGAAAAATCAGAGTTGGCTTTACACCAGATGAAGAAATTGGCCGTGGTGCCCATCATTTTGATGTAGCTAAATTTGGAGCTGATTGGGCCTATACTATGGATGGTAGCCAAGTAGGAGAACTAGAATACGAAAATTTTAATGCAGCTGGCGCCAAAGTAACTTTCAAAGGAAAAAGCGTGCATCCTGGCTATGCCAAAGGTAAAATGATCAATTCCATGCTGATCGCTAATGATTTCATCAATGAACTTCCTCATGGAGAGACTCCACAAGAAACAAAAGGATATGAAGGTTTTTTTCACGTTCATCACTTAACAGGAAGTATTGAAGAAACCGTTTTGGAATTAATCATTCGCGATCACAACAAGAAAAAATTTGAAAAACGCAAAGAGCTAATAGAAAAAATAACTAGAAAAATAAATAAGAAATTTGCTAAACAGTTTGGTGAAGATATCGTTACAGCCGAAATAAAAGATCAATATTACAACATGAAAGAAAAGGTTTTACCTGTGAAACATATTGTAGATATTGCTGAGAAAGCAATGAAAGAAATTGGAATAAAACCATTAATTAAACCTATTCGTGGTGGAACAGACGGTTCTCAATTATCCTACAAAGGATTGCCTTGCCCAAATATTTTTGCAGGTGGCCATAATTTTCACGGAAAATACGAATATGTTCCTGCAGAAAGCATGCAAAAAGCAGTAGAAGTAATCGTTAAAATAGCTGAATTAACCGCTATAGAAAATAGTGCAAGAAAATAAAATATTGGAATAGTACTAAGTAGTTGGACTTATTTATTGCTGTACTATAAAAGGAGTGAAATACTATTTAACATAAAAAGTCATGTAAGCATTAAACCTTAAATGACCTTATTATTGCTTAAGCTATCAGTCTTACACAAATGAAACTTCAATGACTTATATGGTAAAAAAAAATACGTCATTGTTTTATTCTTAGTACTTAGTTAACCTGTTGATAGGATAAAATTATTACTTTAATGCCGTACCTGTATTACTTTAAAACATAAGTTTAAACGATTGTTACTGTAAAACAAAGCCCCATTTCTGAAATTCAGAGTGGGGCTTTATTGTTTTAATAAGCCAACGTGCAAGCATCAGTTTCATTGAATTTTATTTAAAAAAACAAAATTAAAACCTTGTTTTACACTTTTAATTCAGATGCCATGGTTTCCAAAATAATTGATTTACTTAAACAAAAAAAGCTATTCTATGAAAAGCTTAACATTGCATTATGTTTTAAATCACTATATTTACTTACAATAACACAACAATTTAATAACATTATTAAGAATATCTAACATACTTAAACAAAGTGTTAAACTAACAATATAAACTATGATACAACAAAACGAAGAGGAAAAAACAAAACCATCTGAATCAAAACCGGAGATTAAAAAGCCGGTTAGAGCCAAAAGAACACCCGTAATCAAAGTTAAAGACGAGCCTGTAGCGATTACGGAACCTGCAGACGAGACCATCACAACAGAAATCATTGAAGAAACGATAACTATCGCGGTTGAAAGCGACACTAGTACTCCTGTTGTAGCAGAAAAAAAAGACAAGAAAAAAACCACTAAAAAGACAGTCAAAATGAAAGATAAAGACAAGAAAAAGGCTAAAAAAGCCGATGCAAAAGAAAAAGCGAAAGCGAAAGCTAAAAAGGCAAAAAAAGCTAAAAAAGACAAAGCGAAGAAAGCAAAAGTTAAAGCCAAGATAAAAGCAAAAAAAGCCAAGGCAAAATCTAAAAAAGCGAAAAAGAATAAAAAGAATAAGAAATAATAGGATTGTTTTTTACATAAAAAAAGTCCCAAACCGAAAATCGGGTTGGGACTTTTATACTGATAAGAAGGAGTGAATTATTTTTTGTTCAATGCAGCACTCATTTCCATAGAGATTGCAGAGCGCTCCATTTTTAATTTTCCTGACATCGTTTCTACAACAACAGTTGTATCCGCTAATTCCGAAACTTTTCCGTGAAGACCGCTTTTAGTAATGATTTTGTCACCTACTTTTAACGCACTTTCAAATTCTTTTTCGTTTTTAGCTCTTTTTTGTTGTGGTCTGATCATAAAGAAGTAGATCACCACAAACATTAATATAAACGGTGCAAATTGAGTTAATTGTTCCATAATTTTAATTCTCTTTTTATTTGTTAATTATTACATTAAACCACGACCAGCTTTGATGATTCTCTTGTTGGTTTGCAGCTCTTTTACTAAATTATCTAAAATTCCATTGATAAAAATACTACTTTTTGGTGTAGAATATTCCTTAGCGACTTCTAAATATTCATTAAGTGTAACTTTGACGGGAATTGACGGGAATTTCAAGAATTCACAAATAGCCATTTTAAGAATAATCGTATCAATTTCAGCAATTCTATCGCTGTCCCAGTTGGGCGTTTTATCCAGATACTCCTTTGCCAATGCAGTTTCATTTAAAACCGTTTTTCGGAACAAGTCTTTTACAAAATCCTTGTCTTCATTGTCTTTATACAATTTTGGAACTCTGAAATTGTCATCTTCACCTGGTTTAATCGCTTTCAATTGCTTGATGATGTGCGTATTTACTAATGGAATATCATCAACCCAAGTCAACTTATCATCTTCTAAATAGTCGTATAATTTTTCATTAGGAACAATAACCTCCATAAACAAATCAACAATAAATTGTCGGTCTTCTTCAAAGGTATTTACTGCATTACTCATGTAATCGGCATACAAACTACTTGCTTTTATAGCATTCAAAAGCAATAAAATATAATCGTCGTTTAAAGTCCAATTATTAATTTTACGGTTTTCCAGTGCAATACTTAATGAGTTATTTTCGGAAAGAATTTGAAAAATCCTGTTTTTGATGAATTTTTCGTTGGGCTTACGTTCCTCAGCAGTTGCAAGATGCTTCAGACTTGATTTATGCAAAAAGATCGTTTCTGTTTTACAAATCTCAATCAGCGAAGAAAGCATGATTAGGTATAAATCTTGAATATTGTCGATACTGTAAAAAAGAAATTTCTCTTCTTTTTCTAAATTATCTGAACCGCTTTGATGCATCGCATAAATGGATTGCATGACTTTAACGCGAATGTGTCTTCTATTTACCACCTTGTAAGAACTTTTATTAATTAGCCTGCAAAAATAAGTCTTTACTTTTTTAAAATAAAATATATAATCGCTTATTTTAAAAGTATTCCATAATCCGCATGCATCGATCAAGACAAAATGACCACTGAATACGGATTATGGAACTGTTAAAATTACTTTTTGCTATTCTCCACTTTTCTTTGATTGATTCGGTTTTGAGCAATCGTCAAAGCAGCGTGGTGCGGTGTGAGCTTATTAGCAAGAGCAAAATTAAATATCTCTAAAGTTGTGTTATAAATATTTTCCGTCTTACGCATAATTTCAGCTTTGTCATAATGTGCTAATTCTGCATAAACATTAATAATTCCACCCGCATTAATTAAGAAATCAGGAGCATATAAAATGCCTCTTTCTTGTAGGATTGCTCCATGCACATTTTCATCTGCCAACTGATTGTTAGCGGCTCCAGCAATAACTTTTGCTTTAATTTTATAAACAGTAGCGTCATTTAACGTGGCTCCCATGGCACAAGGCGCATAAATATCTACGTCTGCAGTATATAAATCTTCTCCTCTGAAAATTGCTGCATTGTACTTCGTTCCTACTTCATTCAATTTTTCTTCATTGATATCCGCAATAGTAACGATTGCTCCTTCTTTGGTTAAATAATCAACTAAAGTTTCACCAACGTGACCAATTCCTTGAACCAATACTTTCTTACCGCTTAAAACATCCGAACCAAATTGTTGTTTAGCAGCTGCTTTCATTCCTAAATACACTCCATAAGCCGTAATTGGAGATGGATTTCCAGAACCACCTCTAGATTCAGAAATTCCTGTAACATACGGCGTTACATCTCTAACGATATCCATATCTGCGGTTTCCATTCCTACATCTTCAGCAGTAATATATCTTCCGCTTAAAGAATGTACAAATTCACCAAACTTACGCATCAGCTCTGGTGTTTTCTGTGTTTTGGCATCACCAATTATAACTGCTTTACCTCCACCAATATTCAATCCTGTGATTGCTGCCTTAAAAGTCATTCCCCGTGACAGACGCAAAACATCATTTAATGCTTCCCATTCGTTTGCGTAATTATACATTCGTGTTCCTCCTAAAGCAGGACCCATAACCGAATTATGAATACCAATAATTGCTTTTAAACCTGTATCTTTGTCGTTGCAAAATACAATTTGTTCGTGATCATCAAATGATAATTGGCCAAAAACGGGATCCATTTTTTGAAGTTCCTTGCCAGTTGTGAAAGCTGCATTCATAGTGTAAGTTTTAATAGTGATAAATTATGAATTTGTCAAAAAGACAATCCAAATTTACACAAAATATAAACATATACGAATGCTTTGTCAAAAAATCACCAAATTAGCAAGATTTACAACTAAAAGTTAAGCCTTTAAATTATTAAAAATAAAATTTTAACCGGAAAATAAAATCATTTCAACACAGAATATATTAAAAAATGAAAGAATTACGTTATTTAAATAAATACTTTGTCAAATACAAATACAGTTTTTTACTCGGAATTATTTTTACGATTATAGCTCAAATCTTTATGTTGTTCACTCCTAAATTGATCAGCAAGTCTTTTAAGGTTATTGAAGCTTTCGCCAAAGATAAAACCGTGGCCAAATCCGTGATTCATGAAGAATTAATTTCGAATATTTTACTAATTATTGCCACAACGATCATTGCGGGTTTCCTTACTTTTTTGATGCGACAAACTCTAATTGTAATGTCGCGCCATATTGAATTTGACCTAAAAAATGAAGTATTCCGCCAATATGAAAATCTTTCTCAGAACTTCTACAAGCAAAACCGCACAGGAGATTTAATGAACCGAATCAGCGAAGACGTTTCAAAAGTGAGAATGTACGTTGGTCCAGCAGTAATGTATACCATAAACACGGTTATCCGTTTTGCTATTGTTATTGTTTACATGTATAATGTATCGCCTACATTAACATTGTACACACTCTTGCCCTTACCGCTTTTATCGTATGCTATTTTCAAGCTAAGCTCAGAAATCAATGTTAGAAGCACCATTTTTCAACAATATTTATCCAAAGTATCCAGTTTTTCACAAGAAATATTCTCTGGAATCCGCGTGATAAAAGCATATTCTTTGGAGGATCAACATCAAAATAACATGGTTAATTTAGCGAATGAAAGCAAAAGTAAAAGCTTGAATTTGGCCAAAGTACAGTCTTTATTTGGTCCATTAATGTTGGCTCTAATAGGAATCAGTAACTTAGTGGTCATTTATTTTGGTGGTTTAATGTATATCGATGGCACCATTAAAAGCATTGGAACCATTGCTGAATTTATCTTGTATGTCAATATGCTTACTTGGCCAGTAGCGTCCTTAGGTTGGGTTTCGTCTATGGTTCAAGAAGCAGAAGCGTCGCAGAAAAGGCTTAATGAATTTCTAAAAATAGAACCAGAAATAAAAAATAAAAATGAAAACAAATCGGTGATTGAAGGAACTATTTCTTTTGAAAATGTAAGTTACACCTATGAAGACACCAATATCAAAGCACTTCAAAACATATCTTTCACCGTACAAAAGGGAGAAACTTTAGCTATCCTAGGCAAAACAGGGTCTGGAAAATCTACCATTTTATCCCTAATTTCAAGAATGTACGATGTTTCAGAAGGAAAAATAAATATTGATAAAAATGAAATAAGCACCATCAATCTTTTTGATTTACGCAACAGTATTGGAATTGTACCGCAAGATGCCTTTTTATTTTCAGACAGTATCAAGAACAATATTATGTTCGGAAAAGAAAATGCTACAGAAGAAGAAGTAAAATCTGCTGCTAAAAGTGCTGTTGTTCATGATAATATAATGGGCTTCAGTAAACAATATGAAACAGTTTTGGGCGAAAGAGGAATTACCCTTTCAGGTGGTCAAAAGCAGAGAGTTTCTATCGCGAGAGCTATCATTAAGAATCCTCCCATTTTGCTATTTGACGATTGCTTATCCGCTGTGGACACCCAAACTGAAGAAGAGATACTAAACAACTTACACGAAATATGCAAAGACAAAACAACTATTATTGTTAGTCATCGTGTTTCTTCGGCTAAAAACGCAGACCGAATTATTATCATTGATAAAGGCCAAATTATACAACAAGGTTCTCATAATCAATTGATAAATCAGGAAGGATATTACGCCGCTTTATACTTGAAACAACTTTCAGAAAAAGAAATGCTTTAATTGTTGTGTAATACATATTTTTTGTAGATTTTTGGAAACTAGTTAACAACCATAAATTGACAGAAAGGATTATGAGAGAACATGACATGTTAGAAAAAGAAGAGATATTTTCTAAAGTTTTACGAGCTGGACGAAGAACCTATTTCTTTGATGTGAGAGCTACAAAAGCAGATGATTATTACATTACCATTACCGAAAGCAAAAAATTTACTGAAGAAGATGGTTCATTCCACTTCAAAAAACATAAAATCTATTTATACAAGGAGGATTTTGCTGCTTTTGCTGAGATCTTAGGAGATATGACTTCTTATGTTTTGAACCATAAAGGCGAAGAGGTAATATCAGAAAGACACCAAAAAGATTTCAAAAAAGAATATGCCTCTGAAAAATCAGATGATGAGATCCTACCGCAAACATCTAGTTTTACAGATATCGATTTTGATGATATTTAATAGCTAAAAGACGCTTAAACGAAAGTTAAAAGCCTGAAATTCAAATGAGTTTCAGGCTTTTTTTATTACGTTTACTATCTATATAACTCAAATGACAGAAACTAAATCATTAACCGGTATTGTTTACGACAAACTGTTATCTGAAAAGACAAAGAAAATAACCGAAAAGTTTTTTATATCTGTAGCTATAATTAGCTATTTACTTCATTTGCTTGTTATAGCATTGGTTGATCTTGAAATTATTTTGGTCAATGATTATTCGAAATTGTTGAGTAATCCAATCTCTGCCATTTATACTCCTTTTTCCTTTATATTGATATACGAAGTGTATCTTTTAGTCTATTATTTACCTAAATCAACAACAATCTACATAGGCAAACAATATGAAATTATAACATTAATTATTATTCGTAGAATATTCAAAGACTTAACTAAATTAGAAATTAACTCGAATTGGTTTGAAGTTAAAACCAATATCAATTTTACGTTAGATATAATAGCAACTGTAATTTTATTTTACCTTATTTATCTTTTTTATAAGCTCAACAGACAAAATGAAATAAATCAAGCCATTACTCAAAAAAATATAGAATTAACAAAATTCATCAATCTAAAAAACATTTTTGCAATTGCACTCATTCCAATATTTCTCGTGTTATCAATATACAGTTTAGGACACTGGATATATGAAAGTTTTTTTTCGCTCCGGGAAATAGTCTACAACATTAAGGATATCAACAAGATTTTCTTCGAAAAGTTTTTTACAATTTTAATTCTAACCGAAGTACTTTTACTATTATTCTCTTTCTTTCTATCCGATAAATTCAATAGAGTTATTCGAAACTCAGGATTCATAATTTCAACCATCTTAATCAAACTTTCGTTCGAAACAGAAGGGATTATGAACACCATTCTTATTGTAACTGCCGTATTATTTGGTGTTATTGTTTTAGCAATTAATAATAAATATGAAACATTGGAAGTAAAAAAAGAAAGCGCTTTGGTGCCTTAACTTACCCAATTTGCAATCCGTTCTCGATTTTAAAATCAGGTGCCAACAAAATCACATCTCCGTTTACACCTACAGCTCCAAGGACAAGACATTCACTCATGAATTTCCCAATTTGCTTTTTAGGAAAATTAACCACGGCTACGATTTGACGATTTAGTAGATCTTCTTTTTGATATCTTTTCGTAATTTGCGCAGATGTTTTTCTAATTCCAAGATCAGAACCAAAATCGATAGTAAGCTGATAAGCTGGATTTCTGGCCTCGGGAAAATCATGCACTTCCAATATCGTTCCTACACGCATTTCTACTTTCTCAAATTCCGGCCAGCTGATGTTTTCCATAATTAATTTATTAAATATTAGGACATTATAACAAACCTATAAATTTTACAACTATTCACACTAATTCTATAAAACTATTTTCATAATATCCGTTTATTTTTACAAAACTAATATTAATTTACTCTAGTAAATACTATCGATTATGGAACCGAATACGATGAACACAGACCAATTGCATAAAAAAAATATTCAGGACGAAACAAGAACTGGAATAGATATGTATATTGAGACAGCACCAAATGTAAAATTATATGTGAAAGATTATGGACAAGGTAAGCCCGTCATACTTATACATGGATGGCCTTTATCCAATGAAATGTGGGAATACCAAATTGATACTTTAGTTCAAAATAACTTTAGAGTTATTGCGTATGACCGTCGTGGCTTTGGTAAATCTTCTCAACCTTGGGACGGTTATGATTATGATACCTTAGCTGATGATTTAGCAACTATTATCAAACATTTAGACTTGGAGCAAGCTGCACTTGTTGGATTTTCAATGGGTGGTGGAGAAGTTGTGCGCTATTTCAGCCGTCATGCTGGAAAAGGGGTTTCAAAAGCAGTACTAATAGCATCAATAACCCCTTTTCAATTGCAAACGGACTCCAATCCTAACGGAGTTCCACAAGAGAAATACGATGGAATGGCAGAACAAATTAAAGCCGACCGAATTGGTTTTCTGGACAGTTTTGGAAAAACATTTTTTGGGGTAAGTTCTATCAGTAAACCTATCAGCACGCCTTTATTAGATTACTATAGAATGTTATGTTCCTTTGCTTCGCCTCGTGCGACTTTAGAATGTGCCAAGTCATTTTCATCTACTGATTTTCGCTCAGAAATGGCCTCTGTAAATGTCCCCACCATGATTATTCATGGGGATGAAGACAAAACAGTCAATATTGAAATTACGTCTGAAGTAGCAGCAAAATTAATTCCGAACAATAAATTCATTATTTATCAAGGAGCGCCACACGGACTATTTTACACCGAAAAAGACAAATTAAATAAAGATTTAATTGAATTTTTAAATTCATAAATAGGTATTAAACTTTCAAATGGCTAAAGCTTTACTATAATCAACAAAAAATCCCAAAACTCACGTTTTGGGATTTCCTAATTTTATAAAGACCGTGAATAGTTTAGACTATTTTACTTCCATTAATTCTACATCAAAAATCAAAGTAGCATTAGGTGGAATTGCTCCTCCAGCACCACGAGATCCATATCCTAAATCAGATGGGATCACAAAGCGGGCTTTATCGCCTACTCGCAACAAGGCAATTCCTTCATCCCAACCTTCGATAACCTGACCTTGACCCAATCTGAATTCAATTGGTTTTTTTCTTGGATATGATGAATCAAAAACTTTCCCATTCTCTAATGAACCTTCATAATGAACAGCCACTGTTTTTCCGCTTTCTGCTTTTTTACCTTCACCTCTTTGGATGAATTGGTAACGCAAACCGCTTTCTGTTTTCTCAAAACCAGCTGCTAATTTTTCCATAGCTGCTTCCACTTCTGCTTTTAGAGCGGCATCACGTTTGTTACGAGATCCTTTGAATGTGATAAATGCTTCAATTGCATTCCAATTTTTAGCGTCTTCACCTTCTCTGATAATTTCTAAAGATTCTAAGACATCTCCTTGTTCAACAGCATCCACAATATCTTGTCCTTCCACCACATGACCAAAAACAGTATGCTTGTTATCCAACCAGTCCGTTGGAATGTGCGTGATGTAGAACTGAGAACCGTTTGTTCCAGGTCCTGAGTTAGCCATTGCTAAAACTCCCGGACGGTTGTGTTTTAAACTTGGGTGAAATTCATCATCAAATTTGTACCCTGGATCTCCAGTCCCTGTTCCTTGAGGACAACCTCCTTGAATCATAAAGTTAGGAATTACTCTGTGAAATTTTAATCCATCATAAAATTTAACCCCTTGTGGTTTAACTTTATTTTCTAATTTTCCTTCAGCCAATCCTACGAAGTTTCCAACAGTTCCTGGAGTCAAATCGTGTGTTAGTTTTACTAAAATAGCACCTTTTGTAGTGTTGAATTTAGCGTATATTCCGTTTTCCATTGTGTTTAATTTTTATTGAAGGGCAAATTTACGAAATTAATTTATTTGAACCTATTCGCTAAAATGTTACATTTGATAAATTACCATGATGTTTTGTCCCATTTATTGCCTTTAAAAAATCTTATTTAAAGTAATTTAAAATTTAACCTTTGAATAAATGATAATTCAACTTGGATTCAATTAATACTTTTAATACCATCACCATTAAAAACTTATTTTTCATGAAATCTATCTATTACATTTTATTCTTTATTAGCTTCATTTGTAATGCGCAACAGCAGCTGGTGACATTAGAGTATTTTTTACCAAAAAATTCTATATACAATGAAAAAATTCCAACTCCAAAAAGCATATTTAATTTTGAATTAGGAGAAATGCACACGGATCACAACCAAGTGGTTCAATTTATGAATGCAATTGCAAAAGCCTCAGATAGAGTACAAATAGAAACAACCGGTTACACCTATGAAAACCGTCCGCTTCAGTTACTTACTATTTCGAGCCCTGAAAATTTAGCAAAAATTGATGAAATACATAAAAGACATCTAGCACTAACGGACTCAAATGCAGGTGTTCAGGACGTATCTGACTTACCGATTATAGTTTATTTAGGATATTCCATACATGGCAATGAATCGAGCGGAACAGGTGCTGCAATTGCTTTGGCCTATTATCTTGCAGCATCTGAAAGTCCTGAACTTGAAAAAATACTAGACAATACGGTCATTTTATTAGATCCTAGTTTAAATCCAGATGGATTGCATCGTTTTTCTACTTGGGTAAATAGCCATAAAAGTAAAAATTTAGTATCCGATCCAAATGACAGAGAATTCAATGAAGCATGGCCGGGTGGTCGATTTAACCATTATTGGTTTGACATGAACAGAGACTGGCTTCCTGTTCAACTTCCTGAAAGTCAGGCACGCATTAGAACTTATAGAAAATGGATGCCTAACGTATTGTGTGATTTCCACGAAATGGGGACTAATTCGACCTATTTTTTTCAACCAGGAGTTCAAAGTCGCACGAATCCACTTACTCCTGAATTAAACCAAAAACTTACTTCAAAAATTGCTGGCTACCATGCCAAAGCATTGGATAAAATTGGAAGTTTTTATTTTGTCGAAGACGGTTTTGATGACTTTTATTACGGTAAAGGATCTACTTATCCAGACATTAATGGCGGTATAGGTATTTTATTCGAACAAGCGAGTTCAAGAGGCCATGCCCAACAAAGCGTAAACGGAGTAATCACTTTTCCATTTACCATCAGAAATCAATTTACTACCAGCCTATCAACGTTGCAGGCTGCGTATGAAATGCGAAAAGAGTTGTTGAAATACCAAAAGGATTTTTTTGCTAATTCCAGTATCGAAAGTAAAAATAATAAAATAAAAGGCTACGTTTTTGGAGACGAAAAAGATGCCACTAAAGTAAAAGAACTGACTAAAATTCTTAGCCAACACAAGATTGAAATGCTTCATTTGAAAGAAGACATCACGATTAACAAAAAGAAATTCAGTAAAGACTTGAGTGTTATTATTCCAATGGAACAAAAAAATTCAAAGCTGATTCACGCTATTTTCGATAGACAAACCAAGTTTAAAGACAGCTTGTTTTATGACATTTCAGCATGGAATTTTGATTTGGCTTTCAATTTAAATTTCGAAGGGATGAATTCCCTGTCACAGGCTGGAACGCGTTACGAAAACTCGTTAAAATCCGGAATAGTAAATCAAAAAAGTGATGTGGGTTATTTAATTGAATGGACCGATTACAATTCTCCTAAACTTTTATACCAATTACTTGCCAAAGGATTGCGCGTAAAAACAACCAAAAAACCATTTGTACACAACGGGAAAACTTTTTCTTATGGAAGCTTATTAGTGCCTATTCAAAATCAAACGCTGAGTTCGGATGAAATTTATGCTTACCTCAACCAAATTATTCCAAACTATGCTATTGCTGTTACCGCAGTAGAAACAGGCTTTACCGATGGTGCCAATTTAGGAAATCCTAATTTAGTCAATCTCACTATGCCAAAAGTAGCCATGGTTGTGGGACGTAATGTTGATCCATCAGATGCAGGAGAATTATGGCATTTATTTGATCAAAAAGTAGAGATTCCGTTAACTAAAATAGATGTAGAACAACTGCAAAAAGTAAATCTTAGCGCCTACACTACTTTAATCATGGTGAATGGAAATTATGCTGGACTTTCAGCGGCCACATTAACTAAAATAGAACAATGGATACAAAATGGAGGAACTTTAATTGCTTATCAGGATGCCATTAAATGGCTGAATGATGCCAAATTAATTGAGTTGAATTTAAAAACTAGTAAAAGCGAAGCCAAAGCGATTACCTATGAACAAACTAGCGATTTCAAAGGGGCACAAGAGATTGGTGGAGCCATATTTGAAACTAAATTAGATTTGTCACACCCTATTAATTATGGAATGCCAAGAAATACAATGCCTATTTTCAGGAATACATCGATCTTTATTGAACCCAATAAAAATAGCTTTAGTAACCCGATACAATACACTAAGAGTCCATTACTAAGCGGTTACATTTCGAAACCAAAACTGGAATTATTAAAAGAAACCGTACCGTTTCAAGCGATACGAAAAGGAGAAGGGAATATCTTAATTTTTACGGACAACACAAATTTCAGAGCTTTCTGGTTGGGAACCGAAAAATTATTTTGGAATGCGGTTTTCTTTAGTAAGCTCATGTAGAAAAAACGAGAATCCTAAAGTGAAATAGCATATCAGCATATTAAAAAAAGAAAGCCCAGCGTAGAAATACGTTGCGCTTTCTTTGGTTTTAATATTAATCTAATACCCTACGGCTTGGCGAGGTAGGAGACTAAATTAAGATTTAATTTTCGGTTAATTACTGTTTTACAAGTACAAAACCATCTTAAATCAATCTTATTATAAATCGCTGGGGTATGCAGTTACTTATCTATTTTTAGCTTCTAAATGCTTTTCAAAAATTTGAATTTTTTCATCTATGAAATATTTTTTAACCATTTATAAATATTAACCAAAACAGAAAGCAACCGTCAACAGCTTGTACTACAACTGGCCAATCTCAAATTTTACTCACTATTTCCATATTTTTTTTATTTTGTAGATTTTTGATCGTAATTGTGCTCAACTAATTTACATGGGTCTGACAAAACCAAACCTATCACCCCAATGCGGTTGACTTTATCTGGAAAATATGGAAATATTAGGTTTTTAAATGCATAAAAGATTACAAATAAAGGTGTGAAGCAAAAAGCTCTGAAAGAAAAGTTTAATCGTTGAATTGGGTATTTGGTTATTTGAAAACGGCAGCATCTTTGTACCTTTGCGACCTAGAACCTTATTAAGAAAAATTATGCGCATCGATATTGTTACCGTTCTCCCTGAATTATTGCGAAGTCCTTTTGAAGCTTCGATTATGAAACGTGCTATTGACAAAGGTTTAGTAGAAGTTCATTTTCATAACTTGCGCGATTACACTACCAATAGACAAAAAAGTGTAGATGATTATCCCTATGGCGGTGGTGCCGGAATGGTGATGACGGTGCAACCAATTGACGCTTGCATTACGCATTTGAAAAGCGAAAGAACCTACGATGAAATTATTTATATGTCGCCAGATGGGGAAACCTTGAACCAAAAAATGGCCAACACCATGTCGATGTATGAAAATATTATTATCCTTTGCGGACATTACAAAGGTGTAGATCAACGCGTACGTGATCATTTTATCACCAAAGAAATATCAATTGGTGATTATGTATTGAGTGGCGGCGAATTAGGAGCTTTGGTATTATCAGATGCATTAATCCGATTGATTCCAGGAGTTTTGAGTGACGAAACCTCAGCTTTGACGGATAGTTTTCAAGACGGATTATTGTCAGGACCTATATACACCCGTCCGGCAGATTACAACGGCTGGAAAGTTCCAGAAGTTTTAACATCAGGGAATTTTGCTAAAATAGACAAATGGCGTGAGGATATGGCCTACGAGCACACGAAGAACAGAAGACCCGATTTATTGGAGGAATAGTTTTCAGTCGCAGTTTTCAGTTTTCAGTTTGAAATCGAATAAAAAACTGTAGTCTGCATTCCCTATTAACTGAGACTGAACCTTTGGCTGGAAACCGAGACGGAGACTGAAAATTGAGACGGAGACTAAAAAACCTAAATAAAGTCAATAATGGATTTCAAAGAATTATTAGCATTAAAGAAGTCGTTTCAGTTAGCAATGGATATCTTTAAATTATCGAAGTCATTTCCAAAAGGAGAAAAGTATTCTCTCACAGATCAAATCCGACGTTCTTCAAGAAGCGTTTCTGCTAACATCGCGGAAGCATATAGGAAAAGACGCTATATTAATCATTTCATCAGTAAATTAACCGATAGTGATGCTGAAAATTCAGAAACAAATGTCTGGCTAGAATTTTCTCTGAAATGTGAATATATAGATATTGAAACTTATAATGATTTGAATAACAAAACTATTGAAATTGGTCGATTAATAAATTTCATGATCAATAATCCTGATAAATTTGGATGTAAAATCTAATCTATTACTCTAATCGAAGTCTATTGTTACTGAAAACTGAGACTGAGACTGAACACTTAAAATAAAAGTTGTAAATTAAAACAAAAGTTGTACTTTTGCGCCCACATTAGTTTAACCTCTGGCGAGATCCGTGAATGTTGATTTAATGCAACCCATAATTAAAAAATATCATGGCAGATTTAATGAAATTCGTTCAAGACGAATTTGTAACAAGAAAAGAATTCCCAGTTTTTGCAGCTGGAGATACTATCACAGTTTTCTACGAAATTAGAGAGGGTGAAAAAACTAGAACACAGTTTTTTAAAGGAGTTGTAATCCAAAGAAGAGGTTCTGCTAATACAGAAACTTTCACAATTCGTAAAATGTCAGGTGCAATTGGAGTAGAGCGTATCTTCCCAGTAAACTTGCCAGCTTTACAGAAAATTGAAATCAACAAAAAAGGTGCAGTTCGTAGAGCTAGAATTTTCTACTTCAGAGAACTTACTGGTAAAAAAGCTAAGATTAAAGACAAAAGAAGATAGTCAAATATCTCTTTACTATAAAGGTCCCAACACTGTTGGGACCTTTTTTTTAGTTTCTATTTTCCTTATAAATTCCTAATTTAGTATTATTGAACCTCTAAAACTAACAATATAGGAATAACAAGTTAGTAATCTTAATTTTCGTATTTTTCTACATAAAACCCACCTTCTATTACAGCTGATTTTCATATATTTGTGCGCCTTATTTTAAGTGAAATACCTTAAATAAGCTACATTTAACGTGATTGGATTATAAAAATAAAAAAATGACACAGAAATCAAAAATTTTTTACACTCTTACTGATGAAGCGCCTTTATTGGCAACGTATTCATTTTTACCTATTGTACAAGCATTTACATCAACTTCTGACATTGAAATTGAAACTAGAGACATTTCTTTGGCTGGAAGAATTTTAGCAAATTTCCCAGAGTTCTTGTCGGAAGATCAAAAAACAGGGGATGCATTACTAGAACTTGGAGAATTAGCAACCACTCCAGAAGCTAATATTATAAAATTACCAAATGTTTCGGCATCTGTTCCTCAATTAAAAACTGCTATTGCTGAATTGCAATCTCATGGCTATAATTTACCAAACTTCCCAGCAGAACCACAAAACGAAGCGGAGACAGCCATCAAAGCTAAATACTCTAAAATATTAGGTTCAGCAGTAAATCCTGTTTTACGTGAAGGAAACTCTGACCGTAGAGCACCAAAAGCAGTAAAAAACTACGCTAAAGCAAACCCTCATTCAATGGGAGATTGGAGCGCAGACTCAAAAACACAGGTAGCTTCTATGGAAAATGGTGACTTTTACGGAAGTGAAAAATCGATTACTGTTGCAGACGCTACCGATGTAAAAATCGAATTCGTTGCTGCGGATGGTTCCACTACCGTTTTGAAAGCAAGTACTCCACTAAAAGTTGGTGAAATAATTGATAGTTCAGTAATGAACTTGAACGCCTTAAAAACGTTTGTTGCCAAAACAATTGCTGAGGCAAAAAAATTAAACGTATTACTTTCAGTTCACTTGAAAGCGACAATGATGAAAGTTTCTGATCCAATTATTTTTGGAGCAATCGTAGAAGTATATTTCGCCTCTGTTTTCGAAAAATACGCTTCCTTATTTAATGAATTGAACATTGATACCAGAAATGGTTTGGGTGATGTATATGCAAAAATCGCAGGACATCCGATGCAAGCTGAAGTCGAAGCGGCATTAAACCAAGCTATCGAAAACGGTCCAGCATTGGCAATGGTAAATTCTGAAAAAGGAATTACAAATCTTCACGTTCCTTCAGATGTTATTGTAGATGCTTCTATGCCAGCTATGATTCGTACCTCAGGACAGATGTACAATAAAGAAGGCAAACTACAAGATACTGTAGCCATGATTCCGGACAGATGTTATGCTGGTGTTTACACTGCTACTATTGATTTTTGTAAAAAACATGGCGCTTTTGACCCAACTACAATGGGAAGTGTTCCAAACGTAGGTTTGATGGCTCAAAAGGCAGAAGAATATGGTTCTCATGATAAAACATTCCAAATAGCTGCTGACGGAGTAGTTCGTGTAGTAGATACAAACGGGAACGTTTTGATGGAACAAGCCGTTGAAGCCAAAGATATTTTCAGAATGTGTCAGGCAAAAGATGCTCCAATTCAAGACTGGGTCAAATTAGCCGTAAACAGAGCACGTCTATCTAATACTCCCGCTATTTTCTGGTTGGATAATAATAGAGCACACGATAGAGAACTTATTGAAAAAGTGACTAAATATTTAAAAGATCACGATACAACTGGTTTAGATATCCAAATCTTGAACCCAATAGATGCTACAAACTTCACATTAGAAAGAATCATCAAAGGGCTAGATACTATTTCTGTAACAGGAAACGTATTACGTGATTATTTAACTGACTTATTCCCAATTTTAGAAGTGGGAACATCAGCAAAAATGCTATCTATCGTTCCATTAATGAATGGTGGTGGTTTGTTTGAAACTGGTGCTGGTGGATCAGCTCCAAAACACGTAGAACAATTTAGTGAAGAAGGATATTTACGTTGGGATTCTCTTGGTGAATTCTTGGCATTAGGTGCTTCATTAGAACATTTAGGACAAACTTTAAACAATTCAAAAGCAATTGTTTTAGCCGAAACTCTTGATGTTGCAACAGAGAAATTCTTAGCAAATGATAAATCTCCTGCACGTAAATTAGGTGGAATTGACAACCGAGGTTCTCATTTTTACTTAGCAATGTATTGGGCAGAAGCATTGGCAGCACAAGATAAAGAACCCGCTTTAAAAGCGATCTTTACTCCTATTGCAGCCGAATTTGCAGCAAACGAAGTGAAAATTAACGCCGAATTAATTGCAGCTCAAGGAAAACCTCAAGACATTGGTGGTCATTACCAACCAAATCCTGAAGCAATCAGTAGCGCCATGCGTCCAAGCGAAACTTTCAATACTATATTGGCAAAAATCGCTTAATGAACTGCTTAAAATAGAACATTACAATGAAAAGACAACTGTTTGCAGTTGTCTTTTTTTTTATATTAGCAATACCTTAACAGTTGTTATATAACAATTGCTATTCAATTTAGTGTAATTTGCACTTTTTCATTTCGATAAAATTTAAACAATGACTCCAAAGAAAATTATTACCTTTTTAGTTGTATTACTGTCCGCACTCTCGGGTTTCGCTCAAGAAAAATTCACGCTAAGCGGAACTATTATTGACGCCAGTAGCAATGAAACTTTAATAGGGGTCAATGTTGTGATTCCAGCGCTAAAAACTGGCGTAACAACAAACGAATACGGATTTTTCTCCATTACGATACCAAAAGGAAACTATACCGTTCAAATAAGCTATTTGGGCTATCAAACCATTGAAGAATCAATCGCTTTGAACCAAAATATAAAAAACAACTTCAATTTATTTAGCAATGAAACGGCTTTACAAGAAGTAATCATTACGGACAATAAAACAAAAATTGACATCAAGAAACCCGAAATGAGTGTCAACAAACTCTCTATTTCTGCTATTAAAAAAATGCCTGTCGTTTTGGGAGAAGTCGATGTTTTAAAATCAATTTTATTACTTCCTGGAGTTACTAATGCAGGGGAAGGCGCCTCTGGTTTCAATGTTCGTGGTGGTGGAGCCGACCAAAATTTGATTTTATTAGACGAAGCAACCATCTTTAATTCATCACATGTTTTTGGTTTTTTCTCTGTTTTTAATCCAGATGCTATCAAAGATTTAAAGTTATACAAAGGCGGAATTCCAGCACGTTATGGCGGAAGAGCGTCTTCTGTTTTGGATATTTATCAAAAAGACGGTAATAGCAAAGAATTTCATGTCAATGGTGGAATCGGATTAATTTCTAGTCGTATTTTGGCCGAAGGACCATTGGTTAAAGACAAAGGTTCGTTCCTTATTGGCGGCCGTAGTTCCTATGCGCATTTATTCCTGAAGCTTTCTGAAGAACAAAAAGACAACTCAGCTTATTTTTACGATTTAAACACCAAGTTGAGTTATAAACTAGACCCAAATAATAGTTTGTTTTTATCCGGTTATTTTGGCAGAGATGTTTTTAGTTTAAAAGATAGTTTTGCGAACATTTATGGCAATACAACGGTCAATCTGAGATGGAACCACTTGTTTTCTGAAAAATTATTTTCGAATTTATCGCTTATTTACAGCGATTATTATTACGGTTTAGATTTGGATTTTGTTGGTTTCAAATGGGATTCAGGAATCAAGAACTATAATATCAAATACGATTTTAAGAATTATATTTCGGATAAATTCAAATTGAATTACGGGCTAAACGGAATCTATTACGAGTTCAATCCCGGAACCATCAGACCATCAGATGCGGACTCCGGAATTAACTTTGACCAATTGGATAAAAAATATGCTTTTGAACCTGCAGTTTACATCAATGCGGACCACGAAATCTCCGATAGAATAGCATTATCTTACGGATTACGTTACAGTATGTTTTACCGTTTAGGACAATCTACCGTGAATATTTATGAAAATGACAATCCAGTGCTCTTTAATTCGGAATTACAGATTTATGAAAAAGCAACTCCAATTGGCACCAAATTCTACGACCGTAACAAAGTGATGAAAAGCTTTAATTATCTGGAACCTCGTTTTTCACTGGCGTATCAAATCAATGACGACCAATCGATCAAAGCAAGTTACAATAGAATGGTACAATATTTACAACTAATTTCAAATACCTCATCGCCTACTCCGCTTGATGTCTGGACGCCAAGTGATCGTTTTATTAAACCACAAATTGCGGATCAAGTCGCCTTGGGTTATTTCAAAAACTTCAACAACGACATGTACTCCCTTGAAGTAGAAACCTATTATAAAGAAGTTCAAAACCGATTGGATTACATTGATGGTGCTAATTTAATTGCCAACAAAGCGATTGAGCAAATAATCCTAAATGGTCAATTAAGATCGTATGGTTTAGAAATCATGTTCCGAAAAAACGAAGGAAAATTTAATGGCTGGATTTCCTATACCTTATCTAAATCCGAGCAACAAACTCCTGGAAGAACCCCAATAGAAACTGGAATCAACAACGGGCAATGGTACAATTCAGTGTATGACAAACTGCATAATGTTGCGGTAACTACATCGTATAATTTAAACGAAAAATGGTCTTTTGGAGCTAATTTCGCTTTGCAAACGGGACAACCGGTAACGTATCCTATTGGACAATATGAATACCTAGGAATTAATGTCCCTAGTTACGGTCTAAGAAATGAAAATCGGCTTCCGGCGTACCACCACCTTGACATTGCTGCCACTTTAACACCAACCAAAAATAAAAATAGAGAATGGAAAGGCGAATGGGTTTTTAGCATTTACAATTTGTACAATCGAAAAAATGCCGCTTCCATCAATTTCAGACAAAACGCTGATACGGGTAGCAATGAAGCCATAAAAACTTCTATTTTTGGTATAGTTCCAGCAGTGAGTTACAACTTTAAATTCTAAGGATAGCCTTTCAAAAGAGAACAAAATAAAAACATGAAATCATGAAAAAAATAACACTATATCTCATACTTTTAATAGCGGTTTTTTCAACCAGTTGCGAAGAGGTAATCGAAGTAGATTTGGACAATGCGCCACCAAAACTGGTTATTGAAGCAGCTATTAATTGGAAAAAAGGAACTGTAGGAAATCAACAAAAAATAAAACTAACCACAACAACTGGATTTTACAACACTGAAATTCCAAAAGTTTCTGGAGCTACAGTTTCCATAAAAAATAGCACTAATGTAGTTTTTCCTTTTTCAGAAATTGCAAATACAGGTGAATATACGTGCGCTACTTTTATACCAGTAATCAACGAAACCTATACGCTGACGGTTATCAGCAATGGTAATACGTACACTGCAACCGAAATGTTGAAACCTGTTACAGCCATCACTAAAATTGTTCAAAACAACCAAGGTGGTTTTACAGGCAATGAAAAAGAAATTAAAACATTTTACCAAGACCCAGCCGGCGAACCTAATTATTATCTTTACAAATATATATATTCCAATCAGGTAAAATCAAATTTTTATGTGGATCAGGATGAGTTCTTCAACGGAAACGAATTCTTTAGTATTTCGCAAAATGATGAATTAAAAAAAGACGATAAAATTGAGGTTAGCCACTTTGGAATTTCAAAAGCCTACTACAATTACATGAGTGTTTTGGTAAGTATAGCAGGAAATAATGGTGGCGGACCCTTTCAATCTCCACCTGCAACTGTTAGAGGAAACATTATCAACACCACTGATTCGGCTAACTATCCACTGGGCTATTTCTCCCTTAGTGAAGTCGACGTAAGAAATTTTACGATTGAATAATTAGGAGCTAATCCAGCTGTTCATTACAACCAAAAACAGGTTCTAAACAGTTTTCCAGTCCGTATAAGGAGCTTCCTCCGGTCGCTCTTCTACAGCCAGAAAACTAAAGTTTACAACCTGTTTAGGTTTTCATTGCCATCTGGGCTAGAGTACATTTGCATTTTCCAGTTTGCATATTTTAACTAACTTTACAACCTACAATCCATTCTGTTATCGATTGCCAAAATCTAAAATCTTAATTCACAGTTCTTAAATCTACAATCCTCATGTCTTCACACCATATCGTTCGCGACGACCAAGAACCCGCTTTAATCATTGCCAACGGCGCTTCCTGTAATCCGGAACTATTGGGTCAATTACTGGAATGGTCACCGCTTGTGGTGGTATTAGATTCGGCTATGGTTCGCGTAATGGAATTAGACATTAAAGTCGATGTGCTTTTAGGCGATTTTGATAGAGGTTTTGATCCTGAAATTTATAAGACAACTCAATATCCAATCGAAATTATTCATACTCCAGATCAAAACAAAACCGATTTAGAGAAGGCTTTTGACTATTTAATCGAACGAAAAATACCTGCCGTAAACGTCGTTTGGGCCACCGGACGAAGAGCAGATCACACGATTACAAATCTGACCAATATTACGAGATACAGAAATCTAATAAAAATTGTCATTCTGGACGATCACTCAAAAGTCTTTTTATTGCCTAAAAAATTCGAAAAATGGTATACGGCGAACACTCCTATTTCATTAATTCCTATCGGTCACGTTACTGGAATCCATTCGGATAATTTATATTATCCCTTAAAAGATGACAGTTTAACCATTGGTTACAGAACCGGAAGCAGCAATCATGTAATCAAAGACGGCATCGTGACAATAGAACATAATGAAGGTGATTTATTGATGATGGAATGTATGGATTGATACTAGAAATACAAATATACACTCACCTGTAATCAATTAAACACATCCTATATTTTGCCAAAAAGAGAATGACTATCTTTGCACCGAAATATAGAAAATGAAAGCAAAAACGATTACCGAAAAAACTAATTTACATCCTAGAAATCTGGATAGATTTGGATATAATTTTGAGCAATTAATAGAAAAATCTCCTGAATTACAGCATTTTGTTTCAATAAATGAGCATAATATAGAAACTATTGATTTTAGTAATCCTGATGCAGTAAAGTCGCTTAACAAAGCATTATTGTTATCTCATTACGACATTCAAAACTGGGACATTCCAGCAAATTATCTTTGTCCACCGATTCCCGGAAGAGCGGATTACATTCATTATATAGCAGATTTATTAGCTTCCAGCAACAACGGAATCATTCCTGAAGGAGAAACTGTTCAAGGTTTAGACATTGGTGTAGGTGCCAATTGCATTTATCCAATAATTGGTAATTCAGCCTACGGATGGAGTTTTGTAGGAACCGATATCGATTTGAAAGCTATTGAAAATTGTAGCGCCATCATTGAAGAAAATCCAAAACTGATTGATGCCATTAGTTTACAACAGCAAACGGAATCGCGTTATATTTTTAAAAACATAATCACTCCCGAAGACCGATTTACGTTTACCATTTGCAATCCTCCTTTTCATGCCTCACAAGAGGAAGCTACGAAAAGCACGGTTCGAAAAATCAATAATTTAGAATCCCGAGGCTCCGAGAGCAAAGCAACAACCCGACGCATAGCCGAACGGAGCGAAGCTAAACCCGTTTTAAATTTTGGAGGTCATAATGCTGAATTGTGGTGTGAAGGCGGTGAGCTAGGTTTCGTGACCCAAATGATTTACGAAAGTGCTAAATATCCAATGCAGTGTTTATGGTTTACTACTTTGGTATCCAAAAAAGAAAATCTTTCCAGTCTTTACAAAACACTAAACAAAGTAAGTGCAGTCGAAATTAAAACGATTGATATGGCTCAAGGCCAAAAAACAAGCCGAATAATAGCTTGGACTTTCCTGAGTGAAGCACAACAAAAAGCCTGGAAGTTCGAATAAAAACTCCTATTTAGTTTAAGCAATCAATCCCAACAATCATTCTTGATAGTCGGGAAAATCAACCTGCACCTATATTTCTTACTATTATGCATTTAAAATAAAGTCCTTAAAAACTTCCATAATTAAATCCATAATTAAACTTCTCTAAATTTACTTTACCGAAAAAAAAATACTGTTATTCATAAATAGTTGTATTTCTTGCTACTTTCAAGAGTAAAAGATCATTTTAACATAATTTTACGTAGATTTGGTAAAGAAATCTTTAATTAATTATAAAGAAATTTCTTTTATAACGCATTAAAAAGGCAACTGAAAACTGAACTTTTTAAACTAAAAAAGCCAAATTAATTATTCTTTTTCAGATTATTTTTTGTGTTTAAAGTCAATGTTCTAATTTAAACTAAATGGTAAAAAAGCAACTGTCACACACCGAAATACTTGATGATTCCATACTATGGAACAGTCTAAAAGAAGGGAATGAAAATGCTTTTTCTATACTTTTCAAAAGACATTATGCACATTTAGTCCGTTATGGAAATTCATTTCTTCCTTTTCCTGAAAAAGTGCAAGACTGCGTTCAAGATGTTTTTACTGACATTTGGATTTACAGAGAAAAATTGAGTGATAAAGTGGTTGTAAAAGCCTATTTATTAGCCTGTGTTCGCAAGCGTATAACTAGATCACAAGAACGGGATCGTATTTTTCGCCTGAGCAGCTCTATAGATACGGTTGAATTTTTATTTGATTTTTCAATTGAACATGATCGTATCTCAGAGGAAACGACAGCTTCTAAAGTGTCACATCTCAATCATTTGATAAATGGTTTGCCTTCTCGACAAAAAGAAGCCTTATATCTTCGTTACACCCAAGAACTTACCGTAGACCAAATTGCCGATACATTGGACATTAATTATCAATCGGCAAACAATCTTTTGCACCGTGCTTTGTTGAGCTTACGCAAAGATTGGAAAGGAAACATCTGCTGCATTTTAATGCTTGTTTCGCTCACATTTTAATCTTCGGAAAAATAATTTAAAAAAAAACACTATTTAGTGAGTATCAATTAAAAAGATGGTCCTCTCTATAATTGTAACCCTTTTTTTGATGCAACACCGTACTAATTATACCGAAATAGAACACTTTTTAGCTGATGAATCATTCCGATTATGGGTGTATTTCAATGATGATCAACACCAATGGGAAGAATGGACTTTAGAAAATTCCAATCGTGCTAAATTAGTTGAAGAAGCCAGATTATGGTTGTTAGCAATGAAAGCACCTACTGATGATCTATCTTCAGATGAAGTGCAAAATGCATTGGAAAATACTTGGAAAAAAATTGAAAGAGTAGAAGAAGATAAAAAGGAAAAACCAGTTCTTAAGCTTTTGAGAAAAAGATGGTTTAACGGAGTTGCGGCTGTTTTGATTTTAAGCCTTTTAACCGGATGGTTGTACAATCAAACCAACAGTGATAATGATTCCGCACTAACGTATAGTGAACTTATCAATGAAAACGAAGAAGGCTTGGTGGAACAAACGAATAATTCAGACAAACCACAAATCATAACATTATCCGACGGAAGTTCAGTTTTATTGCAACCCAACAGCAAATTAAGTTATCCTAAAATATTTGCGGGTAATGAACGAAAAGTGTACTTATCCGGCGAAGGCTTTTTCGAAATTAGCAAAGACCCTAAAAAGCCATTTTTTGTATTTGCGAATGAAATCGTTACAAAAGTAGTCGGAACCAGTTTCAAAATAAAAGCATACGCTAATCAACCAAATGTAGAAGTTGTGGTTCGGACTGGAAAAGTAAAAGTAAGATCGAATGAATTAATCTCAAATTCAGAAGACGAGTTGATTGTTTTATTACCCAATCAAGCGTTGCGATTCGTTCGGAAAAACTTAAGTTTTAAAAAGATTACTGATATCACACAAGATGAGTCTTTGAGTCGTTCCACAAGTAATATAGAACAATTAGGATTTGAATTCACCGATATTCCTGTGGCACAAATTTTCAAAACTATTGAACAGGCGTATTTGGTAAAAATTGATTTTCCTCAATCCAAATTAAAAGACTGTTACCTTACCACTTCTTTAAGCGATCAACCTTTACCTGAAAAGCTTAAAATTATTTGCAAAAGCCTTGGAAACAATACGAGTTATGAAATGAATGGAAACCAAATTATAATTATATCAAATGGATGTAACGAATAATAACTTGCCTATGAACTAAAAATTACAATAAAAAAGCGCCGAAAATGCTGTAACATTCTCGACGCCTTGACTAAAATCAATTCACTCTCTGTAAAGAGTAATTGCTTTGTTCTACCAATAACCTAACTAACGAATATTAATAAAAACAGACCAAAATTATGAAAAAAACCGTCTTCAAACAACGACTACTAATTCGAATTATGAAAATAACCTTATTTCAATTTGTTTTAGCCCTTGTCTTTTCAAGTATAACATTTGCGAATAATATCAGAGGTCAAAAAAAACTAGACACAAAAGTAACTATTACCGTGACCGATTTGAACTTAGATACTGCTTTGTCTAAACTTGAAAAATTGGCACATGTAAAATTTTCGTATAATTCGAGAATGTCACAATTGAATCAAAAAGTGAGTGTTTATGCTAACAACGAAGCTTTATCTAGTGTATTGACTCGCATTTTGAAACCATTAAAAATGAACTATACCGAAGTAAGTAATCAAATTATTTTACAAAAAGAAGGTATTGCTAACACCGGAATGAATGGTGAATTTTTCTCTTCTTTAAATCAAAATACAACTGCCGAGATTATCAAAGGTCGTGTAGTGGATGAAAAAGGAGAATCGTTACCTGGCGTGACAATTATCGTAAAAGGAACAACAAAAGGAACAACAACAGATATCGATGGAACGTATACCATCAGCGCTGAAATTGGAGACGTTTTACAATTTTCTTATGTGGGATTAGAAACTAAATCGTTGAAGGTAACCGGAACTACATTAAACGTTACTTTAATGGGAAGTGGCGAAACACTTCAAGATGTTGTTGTAATCGGATCCAGAAATCCAACCAGAACAGTCACTGAATCTGCAGTACCTATTGATGTGATTTCTATGAAAGAGATCGCTTCACAAGGGGCTCAAACGAATTTGAATCAGATTTTAAATATGGTTGCGCCATCATTTACATCAAATACAACCACTGTAGCTGATGGAACAGATCACATTGACCCTGCTCAATTAAGAGGTTTAGGACCAGACCAAGTTTTAGTTTTATTAAATGGAAAACGACGTCATACGTCCTCTTTAGTAAACATCAATGGATCACCTGGTAGAGGAGCTGTAGGTACCGACTTAAATTCCATTCCCGCTTTTGCTATCGAAAAAATTGAAGTATTAAGAGATGGGGCTTCAGCTCAATATGGCTCAGATGCTATTGCTGGTGTAATCAACATCAACATGAAAAAAGACACTAAAAAATTAGAAGTAAACCTTTTTGGTGGAAGTCATTTTTCTAAAAATGCTAACGACCATACCGGCGGAAATGATGGAAACAACATTCAAATTGACTTGAACTACGGAACAAATTTAGGAAAGGAAAAAAGTTTCATTAATGTTACGGCAAGCGCTCAATTGAGAGGCCAAACAAGTCGTGCTAAAGAAGTTACCGGAAGTTTATTCAACCGATACAATGCTGTTGAAGAAAGAGCTAGAATAGCAGGTATTAACATCAATAGTTTATATGCGAATACGTTAAACACTACCCCTGGTTTTTACAATGGTTTGTTGAACACAATTAATACGTATGCACAACAAGTAAGTTATTTTGATGCAACAACAAAAACTGCTATTCAAACTGCCGCATCGACAGGAAATTTATCTGGGATGAGAACTTTGTTAGGAGCTGATGTAACTTCGGACGAACTTGCTGCTAGAGGCTTAGTACGAAACGATTTTAATATGAAAGTTGGTCAATCATCACTTCAAAGCTCACAATTCTTTGTAAATGCTGCCTATCCTTTAACTGATAAATTAGAGTTGTATGCTTTTGGAGGGAACAGCCACAGAACTGGTGAAGCTGCTGGATTTTACAGAAGACCTAATCAATCTAGATCGTATACTGGTTTGTATCCAAATGGTTTTTTACCTGAAATCCATTCGACAATTAACGATATTTCAGCAGCAGCAGGATTGAGAGGTATTATTTTTGGTAATTGGAATTTTGACTTGAGTAATACTTTTGGTAGAAACAGTTTTGATTATGGTGTTGAAAACACCGTCAATTCTTCCATGAGAGAAAATTCTCCAACTACTTTTGATGCAGGTGGATTGGCATTTAGCCAAAACACAACCAATTTTGACATGAATCAAAAGTTTGGTGATTTGAACGTTGCTTTTGGAGCTGAATATCGCAATGAAAACTATAGTATTAGTGCAGGACAACCTGAATCATATAATTTATATGATATAAACGGTGATGTTGCTTTACCAGGAGTAACCCCTGCTAATCTGATCGTAACTGATTTCTTTGGATCTATTAGAGGAAATGGTTCCCAAGTATTTCCAGGTTTCAGACCAGCAAATGCTGTTGAAAAAGGACGTAACAGTACCGCTATTTATGGAGATCTTGAATACGATGTTACAGAAAAATGGTTATTGAACGGAGCCGTTCGTTTTGAAAACTATTCTGATTTTGGAAACACTACTAATTTTAAAGTTGCCAGTCGTTATAAACTAACAGACAACATTAATTTGCGTGGTGCCGTTTCCACAGGTTTCCGCGCTCCTTCTTTACACCAAATCAATTTTAACGCTACCGCTACGCAATTTGTTGGTGGCGTACCATTTGAAGTAAGTACATTTAGTAATGACTCTCCAGCAGCTAAAGCCCTTGGAATTCCACAATTGAAACAAGAAGAATCTAAAAGTGCTAGTATTGGTTTTACCGCTAAAATTCCAGCAGCAAATTTAACTTTAACTGCCGATGCTTATATTGTTAGAATAGATGACAGAGTAACTTTGACGGATCAATTTTCTCGTCCATCGGGAACGTTTGCTGCAGGAACACCACAGAGAGAGCTTCAATTACAATTTGATCTAGCTGGAGCAAATGCGGCTACCTTTTTTGCCAATGCTATTAGTACCGAGTCTAAAGGTATTGATATCATTATAACACATAAACTAAATTTAGGAGCAATAGTGATTAAATCAGATTTAGCTACTACTTTTTCTCAAACAAGACAAGTGGGTGCTATACAAGGATCGCCTACCTTGGTTGCTAATGGTCAAATAAACCGCTATTTTTCTGAAATGAGCAGAATCTATTTAGAAGAAGCAATCCCTAGAGTTAAAGGAAATTTAACCAACTCTTTTACTTATAAAAAATTCGATTTCTTTTTGAGAAATGTTTACTTCGGACAGGTAACTGATCCAAATACGGCTGACGTAAATGGAGATGGAAGAGTGGAAGGAGCCATAATAAATGGTCAAGCAGTCGAAGTTGAGCATCCAATCTGGGGCGCAAAAATAATAACTGACTTATCTGTTGGTTTCAAAATTACAGAAACTGCAAAAGTTGTAATTGGAGCTAACAATATTTTTGATATCTATCCTGATGCAAATCTTGGTACACAAACTGCAATTAGACCTAGATTAGTATCTGGAGCTATTGATTACAACGCTGCACCATCCACAATT
The DNA here is from genome assembly GCF_004349135.1 of Flavobacterium sandaracinum. GTDB lineage: Bacteria > Bacteroidota > Bacteroidia > Flavobacteriales > Flavobacteriaceae > Flavobacterium > Flavobacterium sandaracinum. The sequence goes on from NZ_SMFN01000003.1 coordinate 250,532, forward strand.
GACTTATCAAATGCAAATCAATTTGCATATTCAAGAAACACCTCTCAATTTGGTCAAAACGGAAGATTCCTTTTTGCTAGGTTAAGCTTGAGTTTCTAGAACACCCTATTTTATACTGAAAACCATTCGTTTGTGCGAATGGTTTTTTTTTGGCTTAATCTTAGGTAATAAAAGAATCCAAACTTTGTATCTTTGCAACTCTAAAACTTTGCCCCTTAATTCAATGAATTTCCAAGTAGTATCCGATTACCAGCCCAAAGGCGACCAACCCCAAGCAATTGAAAAATTAGTTCAGGGAATTATTGAGGGTGATAAATTTCAAACACTTTTAGGGGTTACCGGATCTGGAAAAACCTTTACGGTAGCTAATGTCATTCAGGAAGTACAAAGACCCACTTTGGTTTTGGCACACAACAAAACGTTGGCGGCACAATTGTATTCGGAATTCAAGCAATTCTTCCCGAATAATGCCGTGGAATATTTTGTTTCCTATTACGATTACTACCAGCCTGAAGCTTTTATGCCCGTAACCGGCGTTTTTATCGAAAAGGATTTATCCATCAATGAAGAACTGGAAAAAATGCGAATGTCAACCACTGCTTCATTACTTTCCGGACGAAGAGATATTTTGGTAGTGGCATCGGTTTCTTGTTTGTACGGTATTGGAAATCCGATAGAATTTCAGAAAAATTTAATTCCAATAGAGAAAGGCCAAATCATTTCTCGTACCAAATTATTGCATCAATTGGTGCAAAGTCTATATTCCAGAACCGAAGCCGATTTTAATCCCGGAAGTTTCAGGATAAAAGGCGACACCGTTGATGTTTATCCAAGTTATGCTGATGAAGCCTACAGAGTTCATTTTTTTGGGGATGAAATTGAGGAAATTGAAAGTTTTGACACCAAGAATTCTCAGGTTCTTGAAAAATTTGACAAACTGACTATTTATCCGGCTAATATGTTTGTGACTTCACCAGATGTGCTGCAAGGCGCCATTTGGGAAATACAACAAGATTTGGTAAAACAAGTTGATTATTTCAAGGAAATTGGCAAACCTTTAGAAGCAAAACGATTGGAAGAACGCACCAATTTTGATTTGGAAATGATTCGCGAATTAGGGTATTGCTCTGGAATCGAGAATTACTCCCGTTATCTTGATGGTCGTTTACCGGGAACAAGACCCTTCTGTTTATTGGATTATTTCCCAAAAGATTACTTGATGGTTGTTGATGAAAGTCACGTGACGCTTTCACAAGTTAGCGCGATGTATGGCGGAGACAGAAGCCGAAAAGAAAATTTAGTGGAATACGGTTTTAGACTTCCCGCTGCGATGGACAACCGTCCTTTGAAATTTGAAGAATTTGAAGCGATGCAAAACCAAGTAATTTATGTTTCGGCAACACCAGCGGATTACGAATTACAAAAAACGGAAGGCGTTGTTGTGGAACAGGTAATTCGTCCGACAAGTTTACTAGATCCAATTATCGAAATCCGACCAAGTTTAAACCAAATTGATGATTTAATTGAAGAAATTCAGGTACGGGCCGAAATTGACGAACGCGTTTTGGTGACTACTTTAACCAAAAGAATGGCGGAAGAATTAGCTAAATATTTAACAAAAGTTAATATTCGTTGCCGTTACATTCACTCTGAAGTAGATACTTTGGAACGAATCGAAATCATGCAAGATTTACGAAAAGGAATTTTTGATGTGTTAATTGGTGTAAATCTACTTCGTGAAGGTTTGGATTTACCAGAAGTTTCTTTGGTGGCCATTTTAGATGCTGACAAAGAAGGTTTTTTACGAAGCCATCGTTCACTTACGCAAACAATTGGTCGTGCAGCGAGAAACCTGAATGGAAAAGCAATCATGTATGCCGATAAAATTACGGCAAGCATGCAAAAAACCATCGACGAAACCAATTATCGCAGAACCAAACAAATTAATTACAATACTGCCAATAATTTGGTACCGCAAGCCTTGAATAAAAAGATTGAGAGTGCCTTTACCAAAAATCCTTTGGTAGATTATGAGTTAGGCTTAACTTTAGATACTGCTGCAGAACCAGAAAATCTGTATTTGCCAAAACCAGAAATTGAGAAACTTATTCGAGAGAAAAGAAAATCTATGGAGAAAGCAGCAAAAGAATTGGATTTTATGCAGGCGGCAAAATTACGTGATGATATTAAAAGATTACAGGGACAACTGACATAATTTTTTTTTCAAATACAAGTTTTCAAATCAACACTAAATATTTTTTGATTTTAAATCACCTTAGACTCCATTTATTTGATCTAAAACCTTTTATAATCAGTAAAGTTCTTTAAATTTGAATGTAATTGTTTTCTGATTGTTCCCTGAAAATTCACGCATTCAAATGAAATATCGCTTACTCATTTTTGTATTATTCGGACTAATTTCATTTGCTTCAGCACAATCCACAAAAGTGGATCTCATGACTTTTGAAATAGAAAACACTTCGGATATTATAAAACCAAATTTACTTTCCAATCACCCATTGGGAATGTACATCTCGCGAATAAACCATAATTTCAAAGTTCGCTCTCCTGAAAAATACTCCTTTTCAGTAGACGTTTCAAGTGGAAATGTAATGTTGCCTTATGTAAAATCCTATGAGTTAACAAATCAAACGGATCGGGAATTCGCTGCAAATTTTCCTTGGCATGACCGAGAATTTAAATTTGACCTGATTACTGTTCCTGCCCAAACCAAAGAATTCATCGCAGATGGAGTTATCCGATCTTACAAATTCACATTTTCCTTACCGTTATCAACTCATCATGAACTTAATTTCGGCTTGCGAGCATTCTCCTTAGATAAAGGAAAATATCCTTTTTCAGTATTTACTTCGGATGAATCTATAGAATGGTTTCATAGCACTATTGCCGGAGGTGAAGATCCTTTTTCAAGACGATACTATGGATTTAACCAAGCCAAAATTTCTTATCGAGATGAAAATAATAATTTCATCACAATGAATAACGGCGACTTCAGAATACCGGGAATTGAGATAAATTATTTTTACTATCCGCTATTAGAAATGAATAAAAAGCATAAAATATACTTGAATTTCGGAACTCATTTCGGGATCAATATTTCGAGATATAATCCAGTTGCCGACCTCGGAATTTCTTCTTCGATAATTAAAAAAATCGTTGTGAAAGACAAGAATATTTTAAGTATTGGTTTAAGTGCAGGAGCTTTGCAACAACGATTGATTCAGTTTGGAGACAGAGTAAACATAAGCAATCAAACTTTTCTGTACAGTTTTGAAGGGCTTATTGATTACAAAAGAAAACTTCGAAACAACAACTGGATTTCGTACGGAATCAATTATGCTTTTCAAACGTCCTACAACAACAAGAAAGATTTTAACCATATTATTTTGACTGGCGAACGCATTAACACCCATTGGCAACAAACCTTCTCACATTTGTATAAAAATCTAGAAGGATGGAATTTTATTTGTACCTACTCTGTTAAGCAATTTTCTTATTTTGTATCATTAAGAGAAGATCTGAGACTGGATAATGCGCCCGATTTACAGACCGCATTTGGCGTAAAAATGTCTTTTAAAAGATAGCAACACTAATAAAAGTAAAAAATTAGAGAATAAATACCTCAAAAAATCTATTAATTATGTTGTTCCTGAAAAACGTTTACTAAAATTTCAGCATCAATAATTGCATTTGGCGCTTCATTCATCAACTTAAGAATGCGTTTTGTAGCTATCGGATTAAGTCCCATTTCAATTGCTATTTGTTGAATTGCAACAGCTTCTTTTTCATGCAAAATGCCGTCACAATACATTAATAGCGCCAATCTGTAAAATTGCTGCACTCGCTGAAATTCAGATTTAATAGGCAATAAAGGTAATTCCTGATGGAAAAAATCATTAAAAACATCCAGATCAAAACTCAATTCTTTGGCAACAATTACCAAAAATTCATATTCTTTTTTATGCAAATGCCCATCAACAGTAGAAAAAGCAATCATCTCTAAAAGTAAACTCCTCTTTTGTTCGAATGTATTCATCAAATTATTATTTTTAGCTAAAATATTGTTTTTAAATCAAAACACAAAAACTAATAATGAATCGACTAAAGTTCCTACTCCTACTTTTCTTTTTTACGATAGCAAAAATTACTGCTCAAGGCGAAGAAATAAAGAAAACAACGGTTTCTAAACAAGTTTCTACTTTTACTATTGAAGCGCCACAACTTCAAACCACAAAGAAAATTTGGGTGTATTTACCCGAAAATTATGCGACCTCAAAAAAGAATTTCTCCGTAATTTATATGCATGATGCTCAAAACTTGTTTGATGCTAAAACTTCTTATTCCGGGGAATGGAATGTAGATGAAAAACTGGACAGCCTAAAAGCTCCGGTTATTGTGATAGGAATCGAACATGGAAATGAGAAACGAATGGAGGAATTAACGCCTTTTAAAAACGAAAAATACGGTGGTGGAAAAGCAGATAACTATTTAGAATTTATCGTGAAAACATTGAAGCCACAAATCGACAAAACGTATCGAACCAAAACTAAAAAGAAAAATACAATCATCATGGGAAGTTCTCTTGGCGGTTTGACTTCCTATTATGCCGTTTTAAAATACCCTGAAATTTTTGGAAAAGCAGGTGTTTTCTCGCCTTCGTTTTGGTTTACCAAAGACATTTATACGCTGACTGAAAAATCAAAAAAAATTAAGTCGAAATTTTATTTTCTGTGTGGCGATGCTGAAAGTGACGACATGGTTTCGGATTTGAACAAAATGGAATATTTATTAAATTCTAATCGGTGTTACTGCCTCAATTTAAATAAAAAAACAATTGTAAAAGACGGAAAACACAATGAAAAACTATGGCGCGACGGTTTTGTCGATGCCATTTTATGGCTCGGTTTCTAAAAAATTCTGCTTTAAATAAACACAAAAAATAGTAAAATCAAATCCCAAATGGAACTAATATTAAGAGAATACGAACTCAAATTAAAACATACGTTCACGATTTCAAGAGAATCGATTGATATTCAACCCTCTTTGATTGTGGAGTTGCAACGTGATGGTTTTTCTGGTTTTGGCGAAGCGACGTCTAATCCCTATTATAAAACAACCGTTCCGGTGATGATGCAGGATTTAGATAAAATTAGAACCATAATCGAAAATACTACAGAGGAAACACCCGAAACATTTTGGGCAAAAATCCATCCTTTTCTAAAACACGATATGTTTGCTTTATGCGCTTTGGATATGGCATACAATGATTTATTTGCACGCAAAAAAGGAAAGAAACTGTACGAATTGTGGAATTATACCATTGACAAAAATCCGTTAACAGATTACACAATTGGAATAGCTTCCATCGAAAAAATGGTGGCTAAAATGAAAGAACTGCCTTGGCCCATTTATAAAATCAAGTTAGGAACCAAAGAAGATATTGCCATTGTTACTGAACTTCGGAAACATACCGATGCTATTTTCAGAATCGATGCCAATTGTGGTTGGAGTGTGGACGAAACCATAAACAATGCTGTTGCACTAAAAAAATTGGGTGTGGAATTCTTAGAACAACCCTTGAAAGCAGATAATTGGGAAGGACACAAGGAAGTTTTTACACACTCCGTTTTACCGATTATAGCCGACGAAAGTTGTATTATCGAAGAAGATGTAGCAAAATGTCATAACCATTTTCATGGTGTGAATGTGAAGTTGGTAAAATGTGGAGGTTTAACTCCCGGAAGACGAATGATTCAGGAAGCTAAGAAATTAGGATTAAAAACGATGGTTGGTTGTATGACCGAATCGACGGTTGGAATTTCTGCGATTGCGCATTTATTGCCACAATTGGATTATGTAGATATGGATGGCGCATTACTTTTGGCAGAAGATATTGCCACAGGAGTGACAATCGATTTTGGAAAAATAAACTATTCTAACTTAAACGGAACTGGTGTAACTTTAATGTCGTTTTAAATGAAAGTCAACCAATTTCCAGATCGAATAATTGAAATCGAAAATAAAGAATATCTTTATTTTGGAGGAACGGCTTATTTGGGTTTGCCAACGCATCCTGAATTCAAGAAACTGCTCATTAAAAACATTATGCAATGGGGAACGGCGTATGGAAGTTCTCGAAGTGCAAACATTCAACTGACCGCCTACGAAAATGGGGAACGGTTTTTAGCCAATTTCATCAAAGCAGAAGCTGCTCTCACCCTTTCCTCTGGAATGTTAGCAGGAAAATTAGTTATTGAAGCATTAACTCCTGAAACCGATTGCTTTTTTCATTTTCCGGATACGCACACTGCCATCAAATCGCAAAACAGTCTTCCTTTTTTTATTGGAGAAAAGACAAATCCTCGGTTGCTCGATTCTGAAATTGAAAAAATTACTGTTTTGACGGATTCGGTTCCCTCCTTTCATGTACAACCAATCGATCTTTCTATTCTGAATTTGATTCCGTCCAATAAAGAAATCACTTTAGTTATTGACGAATCACATTCACTTGGAATTTTAGGTATGAATGGTTGCGGGATTTATTCGAACATTAATCTTCCCAACGTTAAAAGGAAAATCATGGTGTCCTCTTTGGGCAAAGCATTTGGATTGACAGGAGGCGTAATTGCTAGTGATTCTGAATTTATTAATTTAATAGCAACTCACGATACTTTTGTTTGCAGTGCCGGAATGAATGCTGCATTTGTACAGACAATGGCAGATGCGGAGAATATTTATTTGCAACAGCACCAAAAATTAAAAGACAATTTAAACTATATTAATACTCATTTAAGTGAAAATGAAGCCATTCTTTTTGATGCTAATTATCCACTCATTTATCCGGAGATCGAAGGAATAAATGATGTTTTTACTGAAAATAAAATTATTATAACCAATTTTAAATACCCAACAGACACCAAGGATTTAAACAGAATTGTAATTACTGCCAATCATACAAAAGAAGATTTGGATACTATAATTCACCTTCTGAACCAAAACCAATTCTGAATCTAAAATTGTGGTCCAATTGCTTTTAAACCGTACCTTTGTAAAAAATTAGAATATGATGACAAATAACGATATCTTTAAAAAACTTCGTGTAGCCTTAATGTTACGTGACGATCAAATAGTTGAAATATTAGAATTAGTAGATTTCAGAATTACTAAATCAGAATTAGGTGCTTTTTTCCGTGACGAAAAACACGAAAATTACATGGAATGTGGCGACCAAGTGTTGCGTAACTTTCTAAACGCATTGGTAATTCATTTGCGTGGAACGAAAGAAAATCCAAAAAACCCAAATGATGTTTTAGCAAAACACAAAGCTCAAATTCCTGCAAAAGAAGGATCCAAAGACAGACCCGAGTTTAAGGCAAAACCAAGAGACGAAGAAAAATCAAGAGGTGACGAAGCACCCTCAAAATCAAGACCTGCGACAAAAAACACTTCTAAAAAACAATATCCAAAAGGAAATTCAAAAGTTCAAGTAGTGGAGAAAGTGAAATTTAATTTCGGTAAGAATAAAAAATCATAACTGTGAAAACGGCTTTGATTATTGGCAGTACCGGTTTAATAGGTTCCGAATTATTGAATTTACTTTTAGAAAGTCCACATTACGCTAAAGTAATCACTTTCGTAAAAAGAGATACAGGAATAAAGCATCCTAAATTAACACAACACATTATTGATTTTGACAAGCCAGAAACCTATAAAGAATTAGTTGTAGGTGATGATTTCTTTTGTACCATTGGCACAACAATCAAAAAAGCAGGTAGTAAAGAAGCTTTTAGAAAAGTAGATTTTGAATATCCGCGTCAGTTTGCCGCTTTTGCATTGCTACATAAAGTCAAACAATTCCTAATTATTTCATCTCTTAGTGCCGATGCGAAATCTGGAAACTTCTATTTGAAAACAAAAGGAGAAATTCAAGATTTTCTTAAGGATTGTAATTTTGAAAGCGTTGCTGTATTGCAACCTTCACTCCTTTTAGGAAACCGAACTGAATTTAGATTGGGCGAAAAAGTAGGTGCATTTTTCATGAAAACACTATCCTTTCTATTCCTTGGAAATTTAAAAAAATACAAACCAATTGAAGGTGAAACTGTAGCCAAAGCACTTTTGAAAATTGCGCAAAAAAACGATACAGGTTTCAAAATATACGAATCAGATGCGATTCAAGAAATTGGAAATTAATACAAAATCCTGAGTGAAAGCTCAGGATTTTTTGTATATTTAGTTTATCTAAAAAAATTTACACCTTCAAATATGAAATTTATTCTAACCTGCTCCATACTACTTTTCACAACCCTATTTTTTGGACAAAACAATAAAACTGTAGAACCCGCGGTGTTTATTGATTTAAACTTAGTTCCAAGCAATACAATTGAATACGTCGACCCAAATGAAATTGAATCTATACATGTTGTCAAAAAAGACTCAATTATAAATGGTGTTTTGTATCGTGGCCAGATTAACATTACTTCTAAAAACCCTAAGAAATATGATTTCATAAGCTTGGAACAAATTAAATCTCAATTTACCAAAATCAAAAGTAACGATGTCATTTATATGGTAAATGGAGCATTTATAAAAGACAATATTGACACTTTTAAATTAGACCGAAACTATATTTTAGAAGTTGAAGTTACCAATTCAGAGGCTTTTTACAACTTTAGAAAAAGTGATACAAAATTTGACATCATTAACATCTTGGGAAAAACTAACGAGAATTTGGATAATAAAAACAAGATTTTACTAAGAGGTCAAGAGGGAATTGGTGTAAAATAAACCCTATTCTTCATCTTATTTATTACTTTTCAAATCCTATTTTAAGAACTACAACTTAACATAGAACATCCTACTTTATCTCTGGCCCAATCCGGTCTTTTGGCAAACCATTTTTGAAAATTCGGTTGTTCGTCATACGGATTTTTTAGCATTTCGAATAATTCGTTTAGTAAAGAATAATCGCCTTTATCGGCATCATCGATAGACAATTGCGCCATGTAATTTCGCAATACATATTTTGGATTTACTGTATTCATTTGGTTTTTTCTTTCGGAATCCGAAAGTGTTTCTTCATTGATTCGAATGCTGTACTTCTCAAACCAAACGTGCCAATCTTTCAAGATCGTTTCATCTAAATCCTTTTCATTATAAAAAGCGTCTTTTATGGTGTTGAAAGCAATTATTACAGCATCATCTTTGGTTACATTACTTAGATTTCTAAAGAAAATAGTCATGTCCGTTTCTACTTTTTCAAGCAATTGAGTCAAACTCTGAATCAAAACTACATCTTGTTCTTTTTTGATTTGAAACCCGAGTTTATCTCGCATCATATTCAAATACTCCTTTTCGTAATTTGTACTATACGCCTCTAAAATAGCTTCGAGTGGCTTTGCATCGTTTATCAAAGGATACAACGCATTTGCTAATTGGTACAAATTCCACAGCGCAATTTCTGGTTGATTGCCAAAACGGTATCTTTTATGTTGGTTATCGGTTGTATTTGGTGTCCAGCCAGTATTATAGTCTTCCAACCAACCGTAGGGTCCATAATCTATGGTGATGCCGTGAATGGACATATTATCGGTATTCATAACGCCATGAACAAAACCAACACGTTGCCAATGCACAATCATGTCGAGTGTCGTTTGGGTTACTTCGTGAAAAAAGGCCAAATATTTTTCGACACCTTCTTTTTGGATATGAGGAAAATGATGTTTTATGGTAAAATCTGTCAGTAATTTGAGATTAACGTGATCTTCTCGAGAGGCGAATAATTCGAAACTACCAAAACGAATAAATGAAGGAGCGACTCTACAAACAATGGCGCCTTTTTCATAGGCAGGATTTCCATTATACAAAACATCACGCAATACTTGATCGCCAGAAAGCATTAGCGAAAGTGAACGCGTAGTAGGAACACCCAGATAATGCATTGCTTCAGCACATAAATGCTCTCGTATGGAAGAACGTAAAACGGCAAACCCATCTGCTGTTCGCGAATATGGTGTTGGTCCTGCTCCTTTCAGTTGCAACGTGTACGATTTATTTTCATGAACAACTTCAGTTAAATTAATAGCACGACCATCTCCTAATTGTCCGGCCCAATTTCCAAATTGATGTCCTGCATAAGGCATAGCATACGGTTTCGTACCTGGATAAATGGTACTTCCAGAAAAAGTATTCAAAAAATCAGTAGAAAGGATATCTTCTTGAGAAAGACCAATTGCATTTGCTACGTTAGTTGAAGCATGAATCAGCGAAGGATTGGATGGCTTTTTGGGTACTACAAACGAAAATGCAGATTGATGAACCTGTCTTGGAACATTGGTTTGATTGCGATCAGCAGGCAGTTCGGTAGTGAAATTATTTTGTATCTGAAGTTTCATAAGTACTAAAAAACGTTAAAAACAAAGATAATTGTTGTAAACCAGAAAACTTAACACTTTCAATTATTATTATGATTTGTTCTATCTAAAAAAATTACTTTCAGCAAAAAAAAAATCCTGTTCGCCGAAGCAAACAGGATTTTCAAAAAATATATAACGTTATTTTCTAATTAAGAAAGTGCTGCTTTTACTTGATCCGCAGCTTCTTGAAATTCAACTGCTGATAAAATTGGCATTCCTGAATTATCAATTAATTCTTTTGCAATAGCTGCATTTGTACCTTGTAAACGAACAATGATTGGCACTTTAATTGCATCACCCATATTTTTGTAAGCGTCAACAACACCTTGTGCCACACGGTCACAACGAACGATTCCACCAAAAATATTAATCAAAATAGCTTTTACGTTTGGATCTTTTAAGATAATACGGAAAGCAGTTTCAACACGTTTTGCATCAGCAGTTCCACCTACGTCAAGGAAGTTAGCAGGCTCAAAACCAGCATACTTGATTAAATCCATAGTTGCCATCGCTAAACCAGCTCCGTTCACCATACATCCAACAGTACCGTCAAGATCTACATAATTTAATCCTACTTCTTTAGCTTCCACTTCGATTGGGTTCTCCTCACGAATGTCACGCATGTCAGCATATTTCTTTTGTCTGTATAAAGCATTATCATCGATATTTACTTTAGCATCAACAGCCATAATTTTATTGTCAGATGTTTTTAAAACCGGGTTGATTTCAAACATCGAAGCATCAGATCCTATGTAAGCATTATATAAAGAATCGATGAATTTCACCATTTCTTTGAAAGCATTTCCAGAAAGACCTAAGTTAAAAGCAATTCTTCTTGCTTGAAAACCTTGTAATCCAACAGAAGGATCTACTTCTTCAGTAAAAATTAAATGAGGAGTATGTTCAGCAACTTCTTCAATATCCATTCCACCTTCAGTAGAATACATAATCATGTTACGACCTGTAGCTCTATTCAATAAAACAGAAACATAAAACTCAGAAGTTTCACTTTCGCCAGGATAATAAACATCTTCAGCAATTAAAACTTTGTGTACTCTTTTACCTTCAGCAGAAGTTTGAGGTGTAATCAATTGCATTCCGATGATTTGCTCTGAAATCTCTTCAACTTGTTGTAAATTTTTGGCAAGTTTCACTCCACCGCCTTTTCCACGTCCACCTGCATGAACTTGGGCTTTTACAACATACCAACTTGTACCCGTTTCGGTAGTTAATTGTTTTGCAGCAGCAACCGCTTCTACAGGGCTATTAGCAACGATTCCGCGTTGAATGCGAACTCCGTAGCTAGCTAAAATCTCTTTTCCTTGATATTCGTGTATGTTCATAATATAGAATTTGTCTGGCTTCTGAATTTCTTTCAGAATAAAAGTGTGACAAAAATAGCAAAATTCATCTTAATACAGAAATCTTTTTATGTTTAAAACTGATAATAAAAATCAAGTTACAATTCAAAATTGATTTTTAAGTTTTAATCCATTTTTAAAAAGGAAAATAGTTTTCGTTTTAAGTGTAAAAAGGTACTACATCGATTGAATTATTCTTGCTTAGCCCTTTAATTTCATTGTAATAACACTATTTGTTACATTAAAAAGAATTTAAATTATTGATTTGTCGTATACAATCTATTTAATTTACTTTATTATCATTTACCAAACGTTTTTCTAATTTTATTGTAAAAATAGAATCGTTAACCCGCAAACAATGAATTATATTCAACGAAATCTTTATTTTTGTATAAAAAAAATAGTAAGCATGAGAGTTAAAGAACAAGGCCTTTATTTGCCCGAATTTGAACACGACAATTGCGGAGCAGGATTCATTTGTAATTTAAATGGAATTAAGTCAAATGATATTATCCACAAAGCACTAGATATCCTGATCAAATTAGAACACCGGGGCGCAGTGAGTTCAGATGGCAGAACTGGAGATGGAGCAGGAATATTATTTGATATCCCACATGATTTTTTTAAGAAAGTTTGCGAATTTGATATTCCGGAAACTAAAGAGTACGCTGTAGGAATGGTTTTTATGCCAAAAAGTTCCAACCAAGTTGTTTTTTGTAAAACTACTTTTGAAACTTCGATACGCGATCAAAATCTTGAAATACTAGGATGGAGAGACGTGCCGGTTGACGCATCAAATTTAGGACGAATAGCCGGCGAGAAAGAACCAACAGTAAAACAAGTATTTGTTGGTAAAAATGGTTTAGACCTTACAGAACAACAGTTTAACGCTAAATTATTTGCCGCGAGAAAAATAGCAGAACATGCGATTCGAAATTCAAGAATTTCAGAAAGCCACATGTTTTATTTTTCTAGTTTCTCCACTACTACTATAATATACAAAGGTTTGTTGATGCCGGAAGACATCAGCAGGTATTATACTGATCTATTAGATGATGACTTAGTGACCCGATTAGCTTTGGTACACCAACGTTTTTCTACCAATACCTTCCCCTCTTGGGAATTAGCACAGCCGTTCCGTTACATGTGCCATAATGGTGAAATCAATACACTTCGTGGTAATATTAGTCGCATGCGTGCTCGCGAGGAATTGATGAAAAGTGATGTTTTTGGGGACGATATCAAAAAATTATTCCCAATTATTTTAGAAGGAAAATCAGATTCGGCTTCAATGGATATGGTAATTGAACTATTATTGATGACCGGTCGTTCTCTTCCGGAAGCAATGATGATGGTTGTTCCTGAGGCTTGGGAAAAGCACCAAACGATGTCTGCCGACAAAAAGGCCTTTTATGAATACAACGCTTGCATCATGGAACCTTGGGATGGCCCGGCTTCTATTCCTTTTACTGACGGAAACGTTATTGGTGCGTTATTAGATAGAAATGGATTGCGTCCTTCACGATATACATTGACTAAAAGTGGTTTCGTAATTATGTCTTCAGAGATTGGTGTTCTTGACATCAAGCCAGAAGATGTGATTCAGCACGGTCGTTTAGAACCAGGAAAAATGTTTTTGGTGGACATGAACGAAGGCCGAATTATTGAAGATGACGAAATCAAAAATGCGATTGTTACCAAACGTCCTTACCAACAATGGTTGGATGAAAATTTAGTACAATTGGCTCAAATACCATACACTGACAATCCAATTCCTGTAGAAAATATTGATTTTGAAACAAGACAAAGACTTTTTGGATACACATTAGAGGATTTAAAAACAATCATAAACCCAATGGGAACTCAAGGTGCAGAAGCATTAAGTTCTATGGGAAATGATACTCCGTTGGCAGTTTTGTCAGATCAGCCACAGCTTTTATACAACTATTTCAAACAACTGTTTGCTCAGGTGACCAATCCACCATTGGATGGTATTCGTGAAGAAATAATTACTGATATTAGTTTAGCGATTGGTGGCGATTATAATATTTTTGATATTGTTCCAAAGCATTGTAAAAAACTAAAAATTCAAAATCCGGTAATATCAAACGAGGATTTAGATAAAGTAAAAAACATTGATCATGCTGATTTCAAATCAGTAACGATCTCTACTTTATATGACATCGAAAAAGGAGTAAACGGATTAGAACGTGCTTTGGAAAGAGCAGTTCAAGCCACTTTTAAAGCAGTTTCAGAAGGGTGCAATATTGTTATCATTTCTGATAGAGGCGTGAGTGAAAAAATGGCTCCAATACCAATGCTTTTGGCCTGTTCTTATATTCATCACTCTATGAATATTTTAAAATCTCGTTCTAAATTTGGAATCATTATAGAATCTGCAGAACCTCGTGAGCCACACCATTTTGCCTTATTATTTGGTTACGGAGCAAGTGCAATTAATCCTTACATGGTGAATGAAATTATTCATAACCAAGTAAACGAAGGTTTTATCACTGGTGTAAAAGCGGATTATGCTATTAAAAATTATAATAAAGCTATCGCAAAAGGGATTCTGAAAATCATGAATAAAATTGGCATCTCTACTTTACATTCGTACAGAGCGGCACAAATTTTTGAAATTTTAGGATTAAACAAAACATTCACTTCTAAATATTTCCCTTACACTCCTTCCAGAATTGAAGGTATTGGTCTTATGGAAGTCGAAAAAGAAATCAAGAAACGATACCAAAAAGCATTTCCAAATTCAAAAGTCAGCAATTTATTGCCTTTAGAAATTGGAGGAATTTACAGATGGAGAAGATCAGGTGAAAAACACATGTTTAATCCAACGACGATTTCTAAATTACAACAAGCTGTACGTTTAAACAGCCCAGAGAGTTATAAGGAATACGCTAAAATGGTTAATGACCAAAGCGAAAATTTAATGACTATTAGAGGTTTATTTGAATTCAACAACTTAGATCCTATTTCTATTGACGAAGTGGAACCTTGGACTGAGATTGTAAAAAAATTCAAAACTGGTGCCATGTCTTACGGATCTATCAGCCAAGAAGCCCATGAAAATCTGGCGATTGCAATGAACAGAATTGGCGGAAAAAGTAATTCTGGCGAAGGTGGAGAAGATCCAAAACGTTTCCAAAAAGACTTAAATGGAGATTCTAGAAATAGTGCAATTAAGCAAGTTGCTTCAGGAAGATTTGGGGTTTCTATCAACTATTTAACCAATGCCAAAGAGATTCAGATAAAAATGGCTCAAGGAGCAAAACCTGGAGAAGGTGGTCAATTACCCGGTGAAAAAGTAGTTCCTTGGATTGCCGAAGTGAGAAATTCAACGCCTTATGTTGGATTAATTTCACCGCCGCCACACCATGATATTTATTCTATTGAAGATTTATCACAGCTAATTTTTGATTTAAAAAATGCCAATCGGGAAGCTAGAATCAATGTGAAATTAGTTTCTGAAGTGGGTGTTGGAACAATCGCTGCCGGTGTTGCTAAAGCAAAAGCCGATGTGATTTTGATTTCAGGATACGATGGAGGAACCGGAGCAGCACCATTAACTTCACTACAACACACCGGAATTCCTTGGGAACTTGGACTTGCCGAAGCCCAGCAAACCTTAATCTTAAATGATTTGAGAAGTCGCGTAGTTTTAGAATGTGATGGACAATTAAAAACGGGTCGTGATGTCGCTATTGCTGCATTACTTGGAGCTGAAGAATTTGGTTTTGCAACAGCGCCTTTAGTAGCATCAGGATGTATTATGATGAGAGCCTGTCATTTGAATACTTGTCCAGTTGGTATTGCAACACAAGATCCGGAATTGAGAAAAAATTTCAAAGGAACACCGGAACACATCATCAACTTCATGTATTTTATTGCTGAGGAGTTGAGAGAGATCATGGCACAACTTGGGTTTAGAACATTAAAAGAAATGGTTGGGCAATCTCAAAAACTGAATGTCAATAAAGCCATCAAGCATTATAAAGCAAGTGGATTAGATTTGTCTACTATTTTATACAAACCAGAAAAAGCCAAAGAAGTTCCAAATCACAACACGACTACACAAGACCATGCCTTAGAACATGTACTTGATTTTGAAATTATAAAAGCTGCTATTCCTTCTATTTATAGAAAAGAAAAAACTAGAGTTACATTTGATATTAAAAACACGGATCGTTCCGTTGGTGCTATATTGAGTAATGAAATTTCAAAAATATATGGTGCCCAAGGTTTACCGGAAGACACTATATTAGTGGATTTTACAGGATCCGCAGGACAAAGTTTTGGTGCCTTTGCAACAAATGGTTTATCCTTTAAGATACATGGAAACTGTAATGATTATTTAGGAAAAGGGCTTTCAGGTGGTAAATTGATCATCAAAGTTCCTCCTACTGCAACTTTCAAACCAGAAGAAAATATCATCATTGGTAACGTAGCACTTTATGGAGCAATTACTGGTGAAGCGTATATAAATGGTATGGCTGGAGAACGTTTTTGTGTTAGAAATTCTGGAGCAACAGCCGTTGTAGAAGGAATTGGAGATCATGGATGCGAATATATGACCGGAGGAACTGTCGTAGTTTTAGGTAAAACGGGAAGAAATTTTGCAGCTGGAATGAGCGGTGGTATTGCTTATGTTTTTGATCCAAATAAAAAATTCGACGCTACATTATGTAATATGGAAATGGTCGCTTTTGAAACATTGGAAGAAGAAGATTTTACAAAACTGAGACGTTTGATAAAAAATCATTCTATGTACACCAACAGCCCTTTGGCAAAAAGGATTCTAGAAGATTGGGAAAACGAATATGGACATTTTGTCAAAGTAATGCCAACAGATTACAAAAAAGCATTACAACGTTTAGCCGAAGAAAAACAAATTGAAGAACTACTAGCACTATAGTTATGGGAAAGATAGGAGGATTTAAAGAATACAATAGAACTGACGAAAGTAATATAGTTATTGAAGAGCGTGTTTCAAATTACAATGAATTCACAATTACATTACCCAAAGATAAAATCAAAGAACAAGGATCCAGATGCATGGATTGTGGGATTCCTTTTTGTCACAGTGCTTGTCCATTAGGGAATTTGATTCCTGATTTTAATGACATGGTGCATCAGGAAGAATGGGAAAGTGCTTTAAAAATATTGCAATCAACCAATAATTTTCCTGAATTCACTGGTCGTTTATGCCCCGCTCCATGTGAAAAATCATGTGTATTAGGAATTATCAGCGAACCAGTAGCAATCGAAAATATTGAAAAAAACATTATCGAAAGAGGCTTTGCTGAAGGTTGGATAAAACCACAACCACCAGAAGTTAGAACAGGAAAAACAGTAGCTGTAATAGGATCTGGTCCAGCTGGTTTAGCGGCTGCACAACAATTAAATCGTGCTGGACATACCGTTACCGTTTTTGAAAGAGACAATGCCATTGGTGGATTATTACGTTACGGAATTCCCAATTTTAAATTAGAAAAAGGAATTATCGACAGACGTGTTACAGTACTTGAAGCAGAAGGAATTACCTTTAAAACGAATGTAAATGTTGGCGTAAACTATAGTATTGAAGAATTAAACGCTTTTGATTCTATCATATTATGTGGTGGCGCAACCGAAAGAAGAAGTTTACCAACAAAAGGAATAGAAAGCAAAGGTGTGGTTCAGGCAATGACTTTCTTGACACAACAAACGAAATCACTATATGGCGAGGTAGTTTCTGACCAAATAATGGCGACCGGTAAAGATGTCATCGTTATTGGTGGTGGTGATACCGGTTCTGATTGTGTGGGAACTTCAAACAGACATGGAGCCAAATCGGTTACTAATTTTGAAATTTTACCAAAACCACCCGTTGGAAGAAGTGAAACTACTCCTTGGCCATTTTGGCCATTGCAATTAAAAACATCTTCTTCACATGAAGAAGGTTGTAATAGAAACTGGTTAATCAACACCAAAGAATTCATTTCTAATGAAAGCGGCCAACTTGTAGGTTTAAAAACCGTTGAAGTGGCTTGGAAAATGACACCGGGACAAAGACCTGAATTGATAGAAAAAGAAGGTTCAGAAAAAATATGGCCTTGTGATTTAGCTTTATTGGCACTTGGATTTACAGGGCCAGAGAGAACACTAAGTGATCAATTAGGATTAGAAATTGATATGAGAAGCAATTATAAAGCAACGAATTATCAAACGAATGTTCCTCATGTTTTTACTGCAGGGGACATGCGAAGAGGACAATCATTAATTGTATGGGCCATATCTGAAGGTCGTGAAGCTGCCAGAGAAGTCGACAAATACTTAATGGGTTATACGAATTTACCAACCAAAGGAAATGGTGATTTACCAAACTTGTAGTACTAAATAAAATATTATAACCCTTGATAAAAAAAATTGTCAAGGGTTATTTTTTTTTATAAAATTTCAAACAAATGTTTAATTTATAACTTTTTGTTAGAATTTGTTAGAATTCATTTATTAGCTTGTGGGACTAAATAAAGAGTAATAAATTTGCTCAAAATTAATAATCATGCAATCAAAAGACTTAGTACAATTAGCAGAACAATTTGGCAGTCCATTATACGTTTATGATGCCGAAAAAATACAATCTCAGTACAATAGATTATCAAAAGCTTTTTCAAAGGTAAATAAGTTGCGTATCAATTATGCAATGAAGGCTTTATCAAATGTAGCTATACTTCAATTATTAAGAGAAATGGGATCAGGATTAGATACTGTTTCTATTCAAGAAGTATTACTAGGACTTCATGCAGGATATGAGCCGGATAAAATATTTTATACTCCAAATGGTGTTTCTTTAGAAGAGATTGAAGAAGTCAATGCCATGGGTGTTCAAATAAATATAGACAATTTATCCATTTTGGAGCAATTTGGAACAAAATACCCAAATGTTCCAGTATGTATCCGTATAAATCCGCACGTAATGGCCGGAGGAAATGCAAATATATCTGTGGGTCATATTGACAGTAAATTTGGTATTTCGGTTCACCAATTGCCTCATTTAGTTCGTATTGTTGAGAATACAAAAATGAACATTGTAGGGATACACATGCATACTGGTTCTGATATTTTGGACATCGAAGTATTCTTGTATGCAGCTGAAATATTATTCGATGCAGCAAAAAACTTTAAAAACCTTGAGTTTTTGGACTTCGGAAGTGGATTTAAAGTGCCTTATAAAAAAGACGATATCGAAACTGACATCGAAGAATTAGGTAAAAAATTATCTAAAAGATTCAATGCCTTTTGTACTGAATACGGAAAAGAGTTAACCTTAATATTTGAACCAGGGAAATTTTTAGTAAGTGAAGCTGGTTACTTTTTGGCGAAAGTGAATGTCGTAAAACAAACTACTTCGACAGTTTTCGCAGGAATAGACAGTGGTTTTAATCATTTAATTAGACCAATGTTTTATGGTTCACAACATCATATTGAAAACATATCACACCCAAAAGGAAAAGAGCGTTTCTACTCCGTAGTAGGATATATTTGCGAAACCGATACTTTTGCAAACAACAGAAGAATTGCTGAAATTAAAGAAGGCGATATCTTAGCTTTTAGAAACGCTGGAGCATATTGTTTTTCCATGGCTTCCAATTATAACTCGAGATACAAGCCCGCCGAAGTTTTGTGGATGAACGGCGAAGGACATTTAATCAGAGCTCATGAAACCTTTGAAGACTTACTTAAAAATCAAATTCCGTTACCCGTTGCAGTAACAACCTCATAAAGTAAATGATCCCATTCACCATCGTGAATGGGATTATTTTATTTGTTCCAAAACCAATAGCTTTCTTAAACCTTCTTTCATTCAAAAAAATAATCTATCCTTAACACAATCAATACAGGAGTTTCTTTACTTTTGAAAACTTACAAAAAAATTCACAAACAATGAATAGACGGAAATTTTTCAAGAATGGCTCTTTATTTGCAATTGGTGCTACATTCTTAAATCCATTTGAAGGAAATGCGAACGAACTTGATTTTGACACTTTAAAAAAGAATTCAAAAGCTAAAAATATCATCGTGATTGTTAGCGATGGAATGAGTATTGGTACATTAAACATGGCTGACTTATACCTGAATAGAAAAACGGGAAAAGGCAGCAATTGGATTCAACTATATAAAGACAATAAAGTAACTCGAGCATTGATGGATATGGCTTCAGCATCATCAATTGTCACCGATTCTGCTGCAGCAAGTTCTTCTTGGGGAAGTGGTTTTCGTGTCAAAAATGGCTCAGTAAATGTTGGCATAAGCGGAGAAGAATACCTTCCAATATGGCAAAAATTCAAAAAAGCAGGAAAAATGGCGGGATGTGTCACTACTGTTCCAATCACACATGCCACACCTGCGGGTTTTTGTATTGCCTCAAAAAGTAGAAACAGTCAGGAAAGTATTGCCGAAATGTATCTTGACTTAAAATTTGATATCATGATGGGTGGCGGAAATAACTATTTCTCCTTCGAAAGCCGCAAAGATAAACGTGATCTGTACCAAGAATTTTCAAAAAATGGATTTTCTGTGGTAAAAAATAAAAGTGAAATGTTAGCTTGTGATAACACCAAACCAATACTTGGAGTTTTTCACAATGATGGGCTTCCATATTCAAAAGACAGAGAAAGCAGTAAAGAACTAACTGGAACTATTCCAACTTTAGCAGAAATGACGGAACGTGCCATAGATAAAATGAAGAACCATCCTAACGGCTTTGTACTGCAAGTTGAAGCAGGAAAAGTAGACTGGGCAGCACATGGAAATGACATTACTGGATTACTTTATGATCAAGTAGCTCATGATGAAGCTGTAAAAGTTGCTATTGATTTTGCTGAAAAAGATAAAAATACGTTGGTTATTATCACCACAGATCATGGGAATGCTAATCCGGGAATTATCTACGGAAAAGATGCAGATGCTAATTTTGATAGTATCCAAAATTACAAACAAACCAACGATTGGATTTTGAATGGAATTGGTCAAGAAACATCTGTATCACAAGTAATTGAAAGAATTGAATATGCTAATAAAACAGTTTTAAAAGAAGATGAAGCCAAGGAAATTTTGAATTTTTATTCTAATATAAAACTAGAGGAAGGACTTTATAATCCAAAACATTTACCTTTCAAAGTACTGGCTGACATTCAAAAGAAACACAATTCAGTAGGTTGGATCAGTATGGATCATTCTGCTGATTATAGTGAATTAGCAATGTATGGACCCGGAAGTGATTTACTGAAACCTTTCATAAAAAACACCGACCTACATTATTTAATGCTAGAGGCTGCTGAAGTAGAAAATAAATTTTAGAGTCTAACTTTAAATTAAAAAACTCCTGTCTTATTCAAAGACGGGAGTTTTCTATTTTCAAAAAAACTTAAAATAAATTATTTTTTTTCCAAAAGCGTTTCCAAAACTTCAGATTCAGTTCCATTGGGAAATGGAATTTTCAACATTTGTGAAAGTGTAGGCGCTATTTGAGTAATGTATTTTTTAGTGTGCAATTCTCCTTTTGGAACTTGCCATCCATAAAAAAGTAATGGCACATGTGTATCATAACTATTAGGTGAACCATGGGTAGTTCCTGTAGCTTGATATTGCAAATAACCCGTTTTGTCAAGTATTACAATATCGCCATTTTGTTTAGGATCATAACCTTTTGAAATAAAACTTAAGAAATAATCATCTCCTGACGAAGCTAAAATTTCTTCTTCAGTATATACTCGTTTAACTTGTTCTTGTGTCATCAAAAAGTCCTTAAAACTCTGTTTAACTTTCGCCAATTCTAAACCTTTTTGTTTAATAGTTTCCTTATTAAAGAAAAGATTAAAGTTAGAATAATCCAATATCAAATCAGAACCAAAGGTTTCGTTTGAATGCTTTTTTAATGCCGCAACAATGTCTTTAGAAGGAATATTTTTAACATTGTATTTGTTGTCTTTTAAATAATTTGGATTCTCAGCTCCAGCGTGATCAGCAGTTAGAAAAAGTAAATAATTGTCCTTTCCAACGGTTTTATCTAAATAGTTTAAAAACTGAGCAATCGTTTGATCCAAACGCAAATAAGTGTCTTGTAACTCCATAGAACGAGGTCCAAAAGTATGTCCTACATAATCTGTAGAAGAAAAACTAACAGTCAAAAAATCTGTGATTTCATCTTTCCCTAATTCTTCTTTTTCTATAGCTTTCATAGCTAATTCCGCTAAAATATCATTGCCAAAAGGTGTAGTTCTTAAAACATCTGCCCCTTTTTCTTTATAAATTTTACTCAAATCATATGGAAAAACTGGCGCATTGGCTTTATCTAACTTCCCTTCGTACGGATTATCGTCAGCAAGACTTTCATTATAAGTAGCAATTGGCTTCAATAAATCCCAACCTTTATTAATGTAATTCATGTACCGTTTTTCTTGGTTGAATTCCGTTACCCAATTAGGCAATGCTGAACCATAAAAAGTACTTGAAATGAAAGCACCAGTTTTGCTATACCAAAATGCCCAATTAGCAAAATGA
The DNA here is from genome assembly GCF_004349135.1 of Flavobacterium sandaracinum. Taxonomy (GTDB): domain Bacteria; phylum Bacteroidota; class Bacteroidia; order Flavobacteriales; family Flavobacteriaceae; genus Flavobacterium; species Flavobacterium sandaracinum. The sequence continues at coordinate 272,886 of NZ_SMFN01000003.1, forward strand.
CCCGCCGGTAAAATTGCACCACGATCTTTAATACTCAAACCGATTACTTTCCCTTTAAAGTTTGTTGCCATACGCAACTCATCAGTAACAGTTGTACTTAACAAATTTTTAGGAGACATTGCTCCTTCTTTTTCAGTCCCATCACCTACTGTTTTTACAGAAGCGTCATCCGTACAATACATATCTTTTCCAATAGCTTTATTGAACCAATCATTTCCAACTATTCCATGTGTTGACGGAGTTGTTCCTGTATAAATACTCGCATGACCTGGAGCTGTGTAGGTTGGCACAAAATTGTAATGCATATTATGAAACGTATATCCATCATTCATCAACCGTTTAAATCCATTATTAGAAAAATCATCTGAAAAACGATATAAATATTCCATTTTCATTTGATCTACCACTATACCAACCACTAATTTGGGGCGTTGTTGCGCTTGTGAGTTTAAAGACATTATGAATGTCAAAAACAAAATAATTCTTTTCATATTACATTTTTATAGTTAAAACAAAAATACAACTTAAAGTTTAATCAAACTCCGAAGAAACACATATGGATGATAAATTAATCTATTCTTAACTTCATTAAAATAGTTATGGAAAAATTAGTTAGCCAAGTTTAGATAGCTGTATAGCTACTTAAAAAGAGAGCAGATTGAAAAGGACAAATTTCAATTTAGAGGGATACGCAAAATTAATTTTAATTGTTCAGATTGTTAAACATCTTTAGGATAATCTCCAACTTTTGAACTTGATTTACTAATATTGATTTCCTGATCAAATTCATGATGACGAGCATTCTATATTTTAAAAACGAAATAACTTCCGCTAGGGTTAGCCAACTGAAGTTTTTAGTACTCAGAGCGGGACTTGAACCCGCACGAAAATTACTGTTCGCTGGATTTTAAGTCCAGCTTGTCAACCAATTTCACCATCCGAGCTAAAGTGGTAACTCTAGTACCATTATCACCCAAAAAAGCAATTTCAACACACCGAATTTGTAACACTTATTTTTTATAAAGGCTGGATTCAAGTTATAAATGCAACTTTTTAGTTAAAATATATAATTCGGTGTTTTATGAAATTTCACCTTCGAATCAAGAATGGAGTTTACAAGCTAAAATCAATTCGTAAGGTCTTTATTCTTTAGTAAATATTTTAAAATACACACTTAAAAAACATTGACTAAATGTGGGTTAAAACCTATAATAAAAAAAATATTTATCTAATTTATTGATAATTATAACTGTTAAAGTGGAGAAGAGTGGGCTCAAACCCACGATCTTTTGGCTGACAGCCAAACGCTCTATTCAACTTAACTACATCACCAAATACAGGAAATATAGAATAAATAAATTACAATTTTAAAATTCAAGCTTGAAAATCAATTACAAAAATCAAAATTCAAGCCTGCTAAAAATGAAGGTAGTTTCAAAAGAAAAAAATTTGTTTATATTTTAATTTTAAAACTTACTTGCCGCTGTCTATTCGTTTTTGAATATCTTCCCAATTGTAGTAATGAAAAGTCATACCGTTGCTCATGGCAACAAACATGCCTTTGGGAAATTGTGGTCCTAGATTTACAGCCGTAGCATCTGCGCCATCACATTCAATAGTAGAAGTAGAAACTTCCGCAAGTTTCAAATGTAAGTTCGGATTTTCTGCAGTTCCTTCACGTGCAAAAACAACAAATGTATTGGCTTGCTGATTGGAGACTAAAATATAGCCGGTGGTTGGAGTCTTTTTATAAATTGCAATTCCTTCATGATCGGATTTGAAATCTTTTTGTCCAAAAAGTGCCAATTCAGTGTTGTCATTTTTTGCCGGATCGGCGTAATATTTTCGTATTCCAACATTTTCATCGGAACAATAAATAAAACCCAACTCATTATCTACGGCAATGGCTTCAATTTCTTTTTTACCGCTAAAGTTTCCAAATTTGCGAACGAGTTCAGCACCAACCGTTCCATTTTCAGTGCCTTTTAATTGGTATTGCCATAAATAGGTTCCCGACGGACCGAATTTTCTACCTACAATTGCAAAAATAGCTCCATCAGATGAACGTGTATACAAAGCAATTCCCATTGGGTCTCTTTCAGTTTCGCCCACAAAAACATCAATCCCACCCATATCAATAGGCTCTAAATCGGGCATTGAAAAAATTCTAATTTTGTTGGTTTCTCTTTCTGTAGTTACCGCAACATCTATAGTTGACTTTCCAATTTTAAGTCCATATGCAATATCTACATTATTAGGTCGTTTCAAAGAAATTGATTTCTTTAAAATGGTTCCTTCTAAATCGTACATGTAGAGTCCGCCATCGGTATCTTTATCAGTTCCGATAATCACACTTTTTGTTGCATCTGTGGGATGAATCCAAATCGCAGGATCATCGGTATCATGCGGAAGTGGTTGCGTAACCACCGTTGCAGGCAACGCATCTTTTTGTAGCGGTGCTAGTTTGTCGCTACAGGAAATGGTGAAAATTCCTAAAACAAGTAAGCCAATTATATGATTCTTCATGATTATTTTTTTAATTCTTGTGTATAAATAATTTTTCCTTGTGCATTGACCAATTGCACAAGTAGCAATTTTGAAGTTAAAGAAAAGGTCATAAATCCGGGTTCCGACAAGGCAAACAATGTGCCTTCTCTGGTTCCTGTTGGGCGAACTTCGCAACCGGCTCCTGATAAAAATTGGGTGGTAAAACGTCCTTTGGGTTTGATTACTTGCAAATCATGTTCGTGTCCACATAAATAGGCATCTACTTTGTATTGATCGAAAATAGGTGCAAAAACAGATTCAATATCTTTGGTATCCTGACTATTTTTTCGTTTCCCACCGGAATACATGGGATGATGCCCCACTATAATTTTCCATTTAATTAAAGCATCGTTTGTTTGTAAAGTCTCTATCAGCCACTTTTTTTGTGCAATTGTATCTTGCATTTTAACGTTTTCTTTCATTTCTTCTCCTTTGGCGTAGTAGCTTTTCACAAATGGATTGGTGTCAATAAAAATTAACAAGGCTTTTGTTCCATCTTCCAATTCAACTATTTCCTTAAAATAAGTACTTGGCATGTTCCAACGTCTACTAATTTTTGAGTAGTCAATTTGAGCCTGAATATTGCCATTATAGTCGTGATTTCCTAAAGCAACAAACCAATCGGTTTGTAAATTATAATTGAAATAAATGTCTTCAAACGAAGCTTTCCACTGTGGATCTTGCGTGCTTTGCACGCCATTGGGATAAAAATTATCGCCTACAGAAATTACAAAATCAGTATCAATAGTGGCTGCAGCTTTTGACATTTGAACGGCAACATCTTTTTGATGATAATCACCATTTCTACCAAAATCTCCAATCACTAAAAAATTGACGCTCTTTTCTACTACCTTTAATTCGGGGATAAAGCCCCCTTTATAACCTGATTTTTCTTCCTTAAGATAATCTTGTGCCACAATTACTTGTGCGCACAAAAAAAGAAGTACAATTGATAATTTCTTTTTCATAAAAATTAAAATTAAAAAATGTTTGACAAGTTTGGAACCCTGTCAAACATTTAAAATTGATAATCTACATTTTTTTACAAGTCAAATTTTAAACCGAAGTTATATCTAGCTTGATAATATTCCATTTGCATGGTTCGTGAGGCTATGCCTTGATAGTAACGTAATGGCTGGTTGGTTAAATTATTTGCTTCGGCGAAAATACGTATTTTGTCAGTTATTTTATAAGAAGCATTGGCATCTAAGAACAACTGTTCGCCGTAATATCGGTCTTCAAAAGCATTACCGCCCAATTCATCTAAATAATTTGCTGTATAATTAAGAGAAACACGTGCAGAGAATCTTTTATTTTCCCAAGATAATGACCCGTTAAACATGTGAGGAGCACTGCCTGGCAAAGTTACGTTGGTTCTTTCCTCCCCATCAGAATTTGTTATTCCTTTAGCATCTGACTCGGTAAATGTATAATTTAAATATATTCCTAACCCCTTGAAAAACGTGCCTGGAATAAAGTCTAATTGTCTTTGTAAAGCTATCTCAAAGCCATAAACTCCCACACTTTCACCATTTCTTTGTTGTGTTAATCCCCAATTACCCGGATTTGTTGTAGGAATAGGATTTAGTTGACCTGGAAAATCTTGTGCAAATTCAGCATTAGTATATTGATTATCACGATACGTATAAATGAAGTCATTTAAGTTTTTATGAAAAATGCCTCCAGATAATAAACCTACTGATTTATAATATTTTTCAATCATTAAATCAAAATTATACGCATAAGTTGCTTTTAAATTCGGATTTCCAGCAACGATTTCAGAATCATCATCTGGAATAACACTAATAAATGGTGATAAGTCATAATAATTTGGTCTTGCTAACGAAGTTGTAAAAGCTGCTCTATATATCCAATCATTTTTGCCATTGTACTTGAATGCCAAACTTGGCAATACATTTGTGTAGGAATTCGTGTTGTTTACTTCGCCAACTAAATCTTCTTCGTCTTCCACATAATTTGCCGTATAGTCAATGTTTGTATTTTCCAGACGTACGCCAACAATCATGGATAAGTTTGCATTAAAATCTTGATCCCACCGAATGTAAGTTGCATAAATATCTTCTTTTGCTTTGTAATTCAATGCTAAATATTCACTAGGAATATCTTCTTTATCAAATAGTGCTGCATTATTTAAATTTAAACCACCTAGAGAAGTATTGCTTGCAAACGTTCCAGGTATATACTGTGAACCTGCTTGCCAATCTTCTCCACCATAAAAGCTAGTTGGAATTTCATTCAAATTTCCGAACGCTGTGATAGGCGCATATTCAAAAAAAGTGTTGTCTCTTTTTTTGTCTTTAATTCTGGCACGTACCCCAAATCGAATTCGTCCTTTTTGTTCATTTATTAGTGAAAAAGGCAATCTGAAGTTTAATTTTGCTCCTAATTCAGATTCTTCCGTGTAATTGTCGTTTTCTGAAAGCGTTCTAAACCTGAAATCTTCAGCTGCATCAGCACCGGGAGACGTAAGCAAAGGAAAACGGGTGTCAGACAAATCTTGGTTAATATCTAAACCTCTATTCTGGTATTCAATATAACGCTCTCCTGGTCTGTCTTCGCTGGCTTGTGCATAATTTACTGCCCAATCCATATCTAGTTTTGAACTTAAAAGGTGTTCTCCTCCTATTGCATAGTTTTGTACAACTTGTCGTTCTAAACGAGCATTTTTATTGTCTTCAATACCTCCTTTTGTTTGTCTTCTAACATCACCTTCAAAACCAATGATGTCATCATTTGCATCATAAACTGGATCAATACCTCTAAATCTTGTGCGGTAACGATTTTCAAAATCATCCCTAAAATTGTACATCGCATTCACATAAATGGAATTGCTTTCATTAAACTTGTAATCTGTTGCAAGTGCAAATGAATTACGAATACGTTGTACATCATATTTTCTTACATCGTATTCTTCCATATACGCCTGGTTTTTTTCACCCTCTACCCAAACGCCTTCTACATTATCAGATCCAAAATTATTATTGTTATACGAGGTACTAAAAACCACCCCTAATTTTTTCTCTAAAAATCGGTTTCCATATACAAAACCAGCGGTGTAATTTCCTTTATCTCTTATTGGACTGTATCCACCCGCAAGAGTTGCTGAAATTCGCTGTCCGTTTGGTGTTGCACGAGTAATTAAATTAACAGAACCCCCAATAGCATCTGCATCCATATCGGAAGTAAGCGTTTTGTTCACTTCAATAGTAGAAATCATATCTGCTGGAATCAAGTCCATTTGAACATTTCTGTTATCGCCTTCTGCTGAAGGTATTCTATCTCCGTTTAATGTTACTGAGTTCAAATTCGGTGCTAGACCTCTTATAATAATATTTCTTGCTTCTCCTTGGTCATTTTGCATCGTAATACCAGGCACTCTTTTCAACGCATCTCCAATATTCGCATCGGGAAAACGACCCACTTGATCGGAAGAAATTACATTAGTAATGTTTTTATTGGTTTTTTGTTGGTTGAGAGCTTTGGCTTGTCCTCTCAAACGATCACCAATAACTACCACTTCCTTTAATTGATCATTCCCAGGAATCAAAATAAATTTTACAGAGACATTTTTGTTGCTTTCAACAGTTACGGTCTGCTTTTGTGTTTGATACCCTATGTAAGTAATCTCAATTTCATAGATTCCTGTAGGTACGTTTAAAAATTCAAATACTCCATTTTGATCGGAAGTAGTGTATATATTTCCAACGTTTAATTTTAGAGTTGCTCCTGGAAGCGAGAATCCTTGCTCACTTTCCTTGACTTTTCCTGATAGTATCCCCGATCCTTGTGCATATAGGGCACTCGAAAAAAGTAAAATAATTGTTAATAGTACTAATTTTTTCATAGTTAGTTTTCTGTTTTAAAAAGTTCTTGCAAAACTATTTGGAAATAAAAAAACAAAAGTTACTACAAGGTCAATTTACCTATTAGAAATATTAAATTATTACAATAGTACTTAGCTGAAAGTAAAATTAAAATCAAATTATTACTCAAATTCATTAATTTTACACCTCCAAAAGTTAAGAATGTGTTAATGAAATGTATTAACAAATAAACATTTTAGCAACCAATTGTAAACAAATTGTTTCATGTGCTTATTCCTCCTCTTTCAAAAATTCGCAATTGAAGAAAAACTATAAAAAGATCTGGATAAGGGCAATCAAATTGGTTTAATCATCGGTTCTTTTCTACCTATTGTGGTAGTTGTGGGAATTACTTATTAGATCTTAAGCAGCCCAAAAAAAGTAAAAATTAGTGTCAATTGATACCTATATGCTTAAATATTTATCACTCAAAATAATAGAATTAACAAAAAGTTTAGCTTTGAAACCGGTCATGTTTTTAACGAATACGGTAGCAAGTGCAAAATATACATGGTCGTAGTTAAAAACTATCGGTAACCGTCATTGGAACTCCAATTGAATAACAAACAAGTATAAAATTTAGAATGGTGATTGATTTTGGTGATTTGAAAAAATTATAAAAGAAGAAGTTTTCGATCAATTTGATCACGCTATCAATTAAATCAAAATACCCCAAAAATCGAATTGGCAAATGAATTAAAAGTAGAAACCATAACGTTATTTTTAAAATATTCCCAACCTAATAGCGAGAATATGCTAGTGGATTTTGATAAAAAATCAAAGCTTGTTTTCCACAAAAATTTAATTTGTTTTCGTTAAAACTACAAGAAAGGGAAACTTCATTTGCGGAATGATTTACTTCCGATAACTAAATACTTCCCATTAAACCTAAAAATTATTATTTTTAACCAAATTCATTCCGCATACATTTAAGTTTTTGGAAACAAAGAAAAAGGTTTTATTTTGTCGATTAAATGATCCTAGGAAGTGGAACCCTAGCTTTTGAAATGTTTATAGTCTTGCAAACTTATAATCTATTAGAAAATCTCTTCTATTTCCAAATTCTCTACAAACGCAAGATTCCTATATCGACTTACTGAAGTTTTATTACCTAAGATTATTGTTGAATATTAAGAATTAACATCCTTTGAAAAAGCACAAGAAATACCTCATATTTATTTAAAGGAGATTAAGAAACATTCCTAAAAATTGGGGAAATATCGAAGATTTCTTAATCTAGCTATCAAAATAACAAGCTTTGGACAATTAAATAAAACTCGTAAAACTTATACTTCCTGAATTACTTGTAGAGCACTTTGATTTGGTAAATACTAAAATTGAGCAAGAAAAAATGCATCTATTTTTTGAAGAAAAAACGGATCAATACATATTATTGTGGGGAAATATTAAAAAATAGATATTTGTCTTTCCAAATTCTATCAAATACAATAGTCCTACAGCGAACTAATCAAGTTATTATTACCTGAAATCATTGTTGACTATTTTAAATTAACTTCTTATAAAAAGGAAGAAGAGATACTGCATTTGTATTTGCAGGAGATTAATTCCATTCCTAAAGAATACAGAGCGTTTAAATTAAGTTCAAAAGGCTTCTTTGATGAGACAGCGTTCAAGATTTTCCTATTGGTGGACATCAAGTATATCTTCATATTACTCGAAGAAGATGGCTAAACGAAGACACAGGAAAAGTGGTTTTTAGAGATTGGAATTTAGTAGCGGACGGAACTCGTGTAACACAGGAGTTTGCGTCTTTTTTAAAAGAGATCAATAGATTCCAGCCCAAATGACTGTAGTGCTATCGCCTCTTTCTATGGGGTTTCTGGAAGGAATTTGCAATATCAGTACAAAGATTACTTAAGTGATTTTAAAGCATGGAAACAAAAGTCGCATGCTAAACAATGGCTTGTTTTTCCTGAAAACATTGGGAAACGTTTATCAATAGATGAGACATCCCTCTCCAATGGCGAACTCTATACTATTGTGA
>NZ_SMFN01000030.1 GCF_004349135.1 Flavobacterium sandaracinum
AACTACATCTAATTTTGATTTTGAAATGTCAATACCTACGTAAAATAAATAGTTTTTCATAACTTTGAATTTAGGATAAACAAAAATGTTGAACTTCTTTAGAGCCTTTATTAGACCTTGATGTCTATCATTCTATTTGAAGCAATTCAACGGGATTCAAGGAGAAGACAGAGGACTAATGCGCTAAATAAGTCACAAACTTGGCGGATTTGATAGTTCACCTCTGTTTTCCTTTGAATAAATTTAATGTTTTTTTGTCAAATACAAAGTAAAGGCAGTTTTGCAAACTGTGCCCACAACAGTGAACATATAATTAAAAAGCATAAATTCCCTATTGTCAAGTGCATCTAGTCTTCTTACATTGAAAGACAAATCGCAGCGTTTTAACACGGATAATTAAAACGGGAATTAGAGATTATGTAAACAGCAGTTATAGGAACTATGAAGAAGACAATACTGTTTTTTGTAGTGTAAATGCTGAACCTTTGTGGTAATCTTTTTATATAAGCCGCGTTGTAAACGCTTTATTTAGTTCACATTTGTAAGTAGGTACTCGTCACAGACGAGCACCAGAGGAGGGTAAGTTTTGCCAAAAAACGGGAATTGATAATTATTAAAAAACGAAGTGTGAAAAAAGTTTATCATTATATTTTTTATAAATTATATAGACATATGCTAACAACCCCAAATTCTGATTTAGCATTAAACGGTGCAGTAATTTACTTGTGTATAGGTTTATTTATTAATTCAATAACAATTGATTTATTACTGAATAAATTTTTTAAATTGCATACTATGTCGGGTAATTTGTTTATCATTATTTACATTTCATATGGTGTTGTAATTTATTATGTAAATTATTGGTATTTTGGGAAAGATAATTTATATCTTAAAATTGAAGAAAGATTCATTAATGAAAGTAAACAACAAAAAGTATTAGGTAATATGTTTGTTTTTGTTTTTGTTGTTGGTTCGGTCATTTTCTTAATGTTAACTGGCTTTTTCGTAAATAAGTTTTTTGGAGGATTTAAATAAAAAAGAAAGCCCAAATGGCATAGATTTACGGTTACCGTTAGCGCAGGTACTTACCTATGTGCTTAAAGTAGTACCCTCTGGCACTCGTTTGTCCACGTTATCTGGTACTCGTCTGTGACTAGTGCCTACTTAAATTGAAAGACAAATCGTAGCGTTTGCAACGCGGATAGTTAAAACGAGAATCAGAGATTATGTAAACAGCAGTTATAGGAACTATGAAGAAGAAAATACTGTTTTTTGTAGTGTAAATGCTGAACCATTGTGGTAATCTTTCTCAAAAAAAATTATCTTATTGGAAAACATGCGGATCCGTAGTTCGCAACCTTGCCAAGCGTCAAAAAGTCATCTGCAATACTTATTGAAAATCATGATTTAAATTACATTTATAAATGAAAAATATCTTCCCCTTTATTTTTATACTTATCAATACAGCTGCATATTCACAAACTATCATTCCAGATATTTCTGCAAGAGTAGATACATCTAAAACTGTTATTAAAAGTGTTTATCACTTATACAAAAATTACATAAACTCTAAACCTGACAGTATATACAAAAATCCTTATTGGAATGATAAAGAAGCGGATCAACTTTTAAAGAGTAAAATCTTTAAAATTGACAGAAGTGCAAATCAAATGTATAATTACTATAATTCTGTCCAATATCTAAGTTATTACACTCCAAAAATTTTACAAATTGATAGTATTGCTTCCAATAGGTACCAAATTAAAACACTCTTTGCACATGACTGTGCCGAAAAAGAATATAAAAATTCTACACCTGATTTTATTACAAAACTGTATGCAGTTAAAAATGAAAATGAAGAATTTAAATTAGAAAATGTAATTTCTTATGATACTAAAAATTGGAAAAAGTATAAAGCTAAATTCATTACATATATAGTACACCCGAATTGTAGTTTTGACAAAAAGGAAGCTGTAAAAGCAGTGAGGTTTTGTGAAAAAATCGCTAATCAATTTAATCTCAAAATCGAACCATTTACATATTATATATTACCAAACTCAGACGAAATGGGAAAATTGTATAATTTTGAGTATTGGTTATCCTATTTAGGCGGCCAAGCACTTATTCCTTACAAAGAGATTTTTACAACCTATGGTAATGCAAGTTATCCTCACGAATTTGTTCACATGCTTTTTCCACTCCCAAAAGATAATTCTTTGTATTGTCCAATGATAATAAATGAAGGACTTGCTACTTGGTTAGCTGGTCCAAGTTTCAATGAATCATTTGAAGATTCACTAAAACAAACTTCAAAAACATTTCAAAAACAAAAGGGAATTTCTTTAGATGATATAATGACATTTAAATTCAGGAATGATTTTGACAATTCAATTCTTTATGTCACAGGAGGTGTAATTTGTAAATTAGTTTATGAAAAACATGGTGAAAAAGGTATTTGGGAATTATATAATTCAACGAAAGATAACTTCAATGTTACTCTAGAGAAACTTTTTGAAAAGCCTTTTGACGATGTTGAAAAAATGATAATAAAATATATTACAGATTACGATAACGCAAAGTGATATTTAAGGCGATTACAATTAAAACGACAATACATTGAACTTATATGAAAAGCATCAATACAATAATCTTCCTATGTTTAGTTCAAATAATTTTTGGACAGAATCCAAACATAATTAACAATCAAGCAATCCAATTTAGTTTAAAACAGAAAAACGATACGATTGATTTTATAGTAGTTGATACAACATTAGACAAAGTAAAACCTGTTTTTATATTTTGTCAAGGCTCTTTACCATTGCCATTATTTGTAAAACCTGAAAAAGAAAAAACATGGATGATTGGTGGTGGAATTACCAATTTTGATCTTGATGAAATCAAAAAAAATTATCATTTAATTGTAATTTCAATGCCAAAAACACCTGTAATTGTCGATCAAAAAAATCTAAATGAATCGTATTGCTATATCCCAAACGCTGAAAAACCAAATGAATTTGATGCGGATTATGTCAAGTCTGATTATTTAGAAAATTATGAAAATAGAGCAAAAGCAGTCTTAAAATTCTTGCGAAAACAAAAATGGGTAGACAATTCCAAATTAATAGTAGCAGGGCATTCACAAGGTTCAAAAGTGGCCACTTTAATAGCTTTAAATAATAAAAAAGTCACTAATTTAGGTTTATTTGGTGCCAATCCATTTGGTAGAATTGACCAAAATATTCGAAATTACAGAAAAAGTGCAGAAAGTAAACAAATGACCTGGGAGGAAGCGGATGAACGTATAGAAAACACCTATAAAATGTTGAAAGATTCTTATGATGAAAAAATATTAAAGGAGAATCCAGATTTATTAGCTTGGAAATCATTTTCAAGACCATTGATAAATGATTGGTTGAAAATCAAAATTCCAACCTATTTAGCTTATGGAACGAATGATATTGCTTCTGATTTATGCGATTTAGTACCTTTATTTTACATTCAAAATTCAAAAACAAATCTGACTTATAAACGATATCTAAATTTAGAACATAATTTTTTTGAAGTAAAAGAGAATGGAAGAGCGGATTATGAAAAAGAACATTGGCAAGAAGTAATGAACGAATTTATTAAATGGACTTTAAAATAACAATCTCTACTTGCGCTCGTTTTTCAATTAGAGCGTGGATAAAGTGAACAATAAATAATAGTATTTTCGGAGTTGCGCATCTCGCTAAAATAAAATTAATTCAGAAATGAAATTAGGAATAAAAGTAAAATTTATTGTTTGTACAGCAATGATTGCCTTTAACACAATGAGTCACTCTCAGGTCATAAAAGGTAAAGTCATAGATAGCCTAACAAAAAAACCTATAGAACTAGCTAATATAACATTTGTAAAAAAAGATTTGGGGGTAAATTCAGATAAAGATGGAATATTCAAAATCAAAGTAAAGGATGCACTTGATGAATTGCAAATTTCATCAGTTGGGTACAACAAAAAAACTTTAAGTTTATTACCCTTTAATGAAAGCAAAGTTTATAACATAGAAATTGAATTAAGTCCAAAAATTGAGAAACTTGAGGGAGTAATAATTTCAAATAAAAAGAAAAATTACAGCAGTATAAAAACATTTGGACTAATTAAAAAACTAAAAGTTAGAAGTGGCTTTCCATTTGGTTACGAATTTTGTAATTATATCAAAAATCCAACGCATAAAAAGGGTAAAATAAAAAGTATAATTTTAAGCTTGAATGAAAAAAAAGAAGCTGACTTTTTGGCAACATACAACATAAAGTTTTACGAATACGATAGTATAAATAAACAACCAGGAGAAGAGTTATATTTTGAAAATTTAATTGTAGCACCCCAAAATAAAACATACCGGTTAAAAATTGATGTAGAATCCCTTAAAATTAAATTACCACAATCAGGCATTTGTGTTGGTGTAGAAATCGTGAATACTAAATACAATCAAGAAATCAGTTCCATGTCTAAAATCGCGCCAAGTATAAACTTTACTCATACGAAAATGGAGATCTTAACTTGGACAAGATTTAGAAGTAAAAGGTGGATTGTAGGCACACATAAATCACAAGTAAAGGATGCTTTTGTAAATGCAATGATCAATATTGAAGTACAACTTGAAAAATAACTTTTTAACAGATTGATCGAATTTGCAACCCCGAACTCGCTGATATGTGTAGTCGTTAGCGCAGTTTTGCAAACTGTGCCCACAACAGTGAACATATAATTAAAAAGCATAAATTCCCTATTGTCAAGTGCATCTAGTCTTCTTACATTGAAACACAAATTGCAGCGTTTTCAATGCGAACAACCACAAAAAAATCCCTTTTGAAACCATTTTCAAAAGGGATTTTCTCTAAAATAGTATTGGGTTAAAACCCGTAATTAACACCCAATCCAAAAACCTCTCGTACTTGAACAGCTTTTATAGAATTGTCATCATAAATGGCCTGTACGGCTACATTGGCCGACAAGTATTTGTTGATTTTCATAATCACATTCATCTGGTAATCGATATCCACGTTTTGTGGATTGTTTAGATAATTCGAATATAAATTCAATCGGTTTTCTACAGATACGTTCGTCATGATATTGAATTTGTAATAGGCTGTAATACTGGCTCCAAATTCAAATCTTGTGGAATCGCCTTGCAAGACCCCAAAAGAAGGACCAAATTCTGTAAAATGAGGGTGAACGATAATTAGTTTTGCTGTCGCAGGAGAAAAATTGACACTTAAGTTATCATTTTTTTTCCAAAGCATTCCTGGTCCCAACTGGAAATAAGCAGGGGAGAAAAAATGTGAAATGAGCGACATATTATTATCGAAACCGGTATCCATTTGGGTTTTGAAATTAAAAAACATCGAATAGTACCATTGTCCGTTGGCTTTCTTTCCATAAAGAGAGTTCAACTCCACTCGATCATCCGTTTTTGCGATTTGATCATCTCCTTTAATTTTGGTTAAACCGTAGGCTAAAATCAGTTTATTATCCCAAACCACGTCTTCTTTTTTATAATTGAAGTCATAATTCAGTCCAAAATTCCCTGCCACATTAGAGGTTCCGCCACCCAACCATTGCTTGTTGTAAGCGGATTGATTGAAGAGCAGTGAGATGTTTCCTTTTTTGGTCCAATGTTTTACCGTATCAGTAGCCGTTTCTTGTGCAGCAACAGAAAGTAGGGTAAAAAGAAATACGAAAGAAAAAGCTGTTTTTTTCATGACTTTGCATTTTAATATCTACCGCTAAAGTATACAATAATTGCAATAAATTAGTCTTTCTTTGGTGCTTTGTATAAGGGCACTGCGGAACACGCTTCGCCATACATTATGCTGCGGGCGAAAGGTTGTAAATAATGCGCAGCGAGAACATAAGCCCGCATGGGAACTGGTTTTCTAGAGCATCCTTTTATAATAACAGGCTTGTTATTATATATAGAATAGTCCATTTTTGGCAACAATTCTTCATAAAGGGAAGCGTCTAAATCTTCAATCGTTCCGTTGATTATTTTCTTTGCAAATGGCGCTAATTGAATTGCAACTAAAATGGATGCCCAAGCCGGGACAATCGCATCGGTGCTGCAATGAATCGACACATATTGATCTTGATATTGGGACCAATCATGATTTTTCAATTCCGCTCTAAAGTCTTTTTCTCGCAGTAAAAAGCCTTCCAAAAGCCATTGCGAAATATCGATTTGAGCCCGAATTCCGCTTGGATAATAATCCTCGAGATCAAAAACTTCCAAAACACTATTGGCTACTTTATTTACAATTTCATCTTCCATACTTTTATTTTATAGATAGCCTTCAGCCTGCAGTGTAAACAGTTGGGCATATAATTGATTATTCTCCATTAATTCCTGATGCGTTCCTGACTCTAAGATCTTACCTTCTTGTAGGACCACAATGCGATCGGCCTGTCTCACGGTGCTAAATCGATGAGAGATGATTACACTAGTTTTGTCCTTAATTAATCCTATAAACCGTTCAAAAACTTCGCTTTCGGCTTTGGCATCTAGCGCCGATGTGGGCTCGTCTAGAATCATAACTTCAGCGTTTTTCATGTAAGCCCTTGCCAATGCAATTTTTTGCCACTGTCCGCCGGAAAGCTCTTGGCCTTTAGCAAATCGTTTTCCCAGTTGTTGCTCGTAACCATACTTTAATTCAGCAACAACTTCATCGGCTAGACTTAATTCAGCCGCTTTCAAAATGCGTTCATTATTGTTAATCTCATCAATTTTTCCGATAGCAATATTTTCTTTTACGGAAAATTCATATCTGAAAAAATCCTGGAAAAGGACTCCAAAATACTCCTGATAATTGGCCTTATTGTATTGGTTGATATTGATGCCGTCAAGCAAAATTTCACCTGATGTAGGCTCGTAAAATCGAAGCAGTAATTTGGTAAGTGTCGTTTTTCCTGCACCATTTTGCCCAACAAATGCTATTTTTTCTCCTGCTTTGATGGTAAAACTTACATCGTTTAATATTTGATTATCACTTTCAGGATAAGCAAAGTAAACGTTTTTGAATTCAAATCCGATTTTGATTTTTTCTGGCATCGGAACCTCGTTTTTACTTTTATATTCTGTTGAAATGTCTATAAAATCAAAATAATCTTTGAGATACAAAGCACTCTCTGATATTCGTGTAAATTTCGAAAAAAAATCGCGCAGACTACTCATTAATCGATTGAAACTCCCAGATAAAAAAGTTAATTCCCCCAATGAAATTCCGCCCGAAAGCACTCTGTAAATTATAAAAACATAAGCGGCATAATAACTGATCGATCCTAAAACATTAAATAAGAACCCATAACTGGAACGTTTTACAACAAGCGATTTATTTAATTTGAAATAGCGCGTGGCAAGGGTTTCAAATCTTTCCACCAGAAAACTAGTTAAACCAAAAAGCTTAATTTCCTTTGCCGTTTTGTCATTAGCACCAATAAACCTAAGGTAATCCAATTCTCTTCTTTCGGAAGTCCAGCTTCGGGCCAGCGAATATTGTTGTTGACTGAAACGGACTTCATTTATAAAAGAGGGAAAAATGCTTAAAACTAATAAGATAATTAAATAAGGCTCAAAATAAATCAGTCCCACCACCAATGAAAATATAGAAATAGTAGTTTGAGCCTGACCTAACACATTCGACATTAAATCGACACGGCCTGCTGTTTGCGTTCGTGCTCGGTCAAGCTTGTCGTAAAATTCAGAATTTTCAAGTAAACTTATATCAATTTCATTGGTCTTTTTAATGATTTTAATCGAACTATTGATATTGTACTGATCTCCAAGAATTCCATCCGTAAGTGAGATTGCACGACCAACCAAATCCGATAATACTACCAGAATGAATTCAATTACTACTGATTGCCAAAGTTCAGAATAGTCCTTTTCTCCATGTGTTGTAATTTGGATGATAGCATCAAAAATAAGTTTTCCAACCCATAAAATCGCAACCGGTAACAAAGCCGCAACGATTCTGCACAAAGCAGATGTCAAGAATAACGATTTGTTAGTTCGCCAAATTTCTTTGAAAAACCGGGGTATTAAGAAAAGCGAATCAAGAGACGATTTTAATCCAATTTTTTGATCGTTTAACGATTTGGGTTGACTGCGTGCCATTTTATAGCATTCCCAATTCTAATTTTGCTTCTTCGCTCATTAAATCTTTACTCCAAGGTGGATCAAAAGTGATCTCTACTTCAGCATCTTTTACATGCTCAATTGATTTTACTTTATCTTCTACTTCTCTTGGTAAACTTTCAGCAACTGGGCAGTTTGGGGAAGTAAGCGTCATTAGGATTTTTACTTCATAATCAGTGTTGACCATGACGTCATAAATCAGTCCTAATTCGTAAATATCAACAGGAATCTCTGGATCGTAAATGGTCTTTAATATTTTTACAATTGATTCTCCTAACTCGGTGGTGTCTATTTCTTGTTCCATTTTTTTCTATTTATTTTGTGATTTTTTTATTAACATATAAGTCATATAAGTTTTCTTTTAAGTAAAAGGAAAGTGAATTTAAGTTTTTATAAATTATTGACTTGTATGACTCCTATGTTTAAATCGTTTTTTCTATTAAAGTTTTTTATTCAGTGTTTGCAAATTTTTGACTTATGTGTTTAAATCATTTTTTCTATTCATCTAGTTTACGATAAAACTCGTTTACCAAAGTTTTTTGGCCTTCAAAGAAAATATTTTTTACATTAAAGTTAATTAACAAACCTATAGGTGCGTTTAATAAATTCATATAAGTAAGTAATTGCGCTTCAAAAATAGGGTTTGTTTCGTTTACCGATTTTAATTCAACTACGAGAGTATTTTCTATAAATAAATCACATCTTAATTTAGATTCTAATTCATGTCCTTTATATTTTAAAGGGACCAGTAATTCAGAAGAATAATTTATTTTCCGTAATTCTAATTCTTTTTTTAGGCATTGGTGATAAACACATTCCAATAGACCAGGACCTATACTTTTATGAACTTCAATTGCTGCTCCATTAACCTGATACACTAAATCCTTAAGATAACTTCTCGTTATGTTCATTATTGTCAAGTTTAGATTATACTAGGTTAGTGTGTGTTTATCATAATTAAAAAACTTATATGACTTATATGTTTAAAACAATTAGTTCATAAATTAATTCTTCGCATTAAACGCCAGAGCATACATTTTTATGTTTTTGATCATCGATACTAAACCGTTGGCACGTGTAGGTGACAAATGTTCTTTCAACCCTATTTCATCAATAAAACCCAGATCAGCTTCCAGAATATCAGACGCTTTTTGATTGGAGAAAGTCCGAATCAATATCGCAATAATTCCTTTGGTCAAGATGGCATCACTATCAGCGGTGAAAACAATTTTATCGTCTGTTTGCTCCCCTTGTAGCCACACTTTCGATTGACAGCCTTTGATGATATTATTTTCGGTTTTGTATTCTTCTTTGATTAGCGGCAGTTTTTTTCCTAATTCGATGATGTATTCATACCGTTCCATCCAGTCGTCAAACATGGAGAACTCATCAACGATTTCGTCTTGTATTTCTTTAATTTTCATAATTAGCTGATTTTGTTTCCGTGTTACTCTTTTTTAACAAATGAATTTATCTTAGCAACGAATTTCTTTATTTCCTTTGGCGGAAAGCCATGATCAAAATCTGTTGTTTCATAGATTTTGTCTTTATAATTGATTTTTAAGTTGGCGATAGCCGCACCATCATGAAAACGCTTTTCAGTTGGTGCTTTCAGTTCGGATAACCGATCTAACTCTAACTCTTTGAAACAAGCCACAACTTCTTTCCAGTCGGCATCACTAATTTTTATGGGTGCCGCTTTATCATTTCCATCTCTGTCTTTAGAAACAGTGATTGTCTGATTTTCTAGGGTGATTTTCTGGTAAAACCCTCTGGTATTGGCAGTATATTCAATTACGGCATTTTCCATATCTTGCGCGTTGGCACTATCGCAGCCGTTGCCTAAAAATAAGGTCAGGAACAAAATAGATAGTATTTTCATAGCAATGTAATTTTAATTTTATGACAACATGAGTTGTGCTCTCTTGACTGCTGCAACCATCAAATCAATTTCTTCTTTGGTATTGTAAAAAGCAAATGATGCTCTAATTGTACCTGGAATATTGAAAAAAGTCATGATGGGTTGGGCACAATGATGGCCGGTGCGCACTGCAATCCCTAATTTGTCAATTATTGTACCAATATCATACGGATGGATGCCTTCAATATTAAACGAGATTACCGAAGTTTTTGCTGCTGCTGTGCCAAAAATCTTCAACCCTTCAATTTCTAATAAGCGTTGCGTTCCATACTCCAACAATTCTTTCTCTTGTTGTTGAATGTTGTCAAAGCCTACTTCGTTCATATAATCAACGGCAGTTCCTAGTGCAATTCCGCCAGCAATATTTGGTGTCCCTGCTTCAAATTTATGCGGCAGTTCCGCATACGTTGTTTTTTCAAAACTCACTTCCTTGATCATTTCGCCACCACCTTGATACGGCGGTAATTTATTTAACCAAGCTTCTTTTCCGTATAAAATTCCGGTACCTGTTGGACCACACAATTTGTGTCCTGAAAAAACATAGAAATCACAATCCAATTCTTGTACATCAGGTTTCATGTGCGGAACGGCTTGCGCTCCATCAATCAAAATCGCAGCGCCAACTTCATGCGCTTTGTCTATCATATATTTGATAGGATTGATGGTTCCCAGCGCATTCGAAATATGATTTACGGTTACGATTTTCGTTTTGTCCGAAAGCAATTTGTCATATTCCGCCATGATCAATTCGCCGTCTTCATTCATTGGAATGACACGTAAAATAGCACCGGTTTTTTCAGCTAACATTTGCCAAGGCACAATATTACTGTGGTGTTCTAATGCCGAAACTAAAATTTCATCACCAGCTTTCAAAATAGAAGCAAAACCATTGGTTACGGCATTAATTCCGTGTGTTGTCCCAGAAGTAAACAGCACTTCATGGGCAAATTTAGCATTAATATGTTTTTGAATTTTTCCACGAGATTCCTCATAAGCATCCGTCGCTAACTGGCTCAAAGTATGCACGCCGCGATGAATATTAGCATTTATTTCTTGGTAATATTTTGATATCGCATCAATTACCACTTGCGGTTTTTGCGTAGTAGCTCCGTTGTCAAAATAAACTAATGGTTTTCCGTTCACTTTTTGAGAAAGTATCGGAAAGTCGGCTCTAATTTTATTAATGTCTAACATGTTTGCTTTTTTATTTTGTAGAAAACGAATAGAGGATTAAAATCCTATTATTTAGAATTTTTCTAAATACAAAAGTAGTGAAAATGGAATTAATTTTTAGCAAACAGTTGTTAATAAAAACCCGTTGGGTGTAATTATTCAAAACGTCATTTCGAGTGTTTTTTTTGTGTAGTAAAACGGAGCAAAACTTCTCGATATGCTCCGCTACTGGAAGTGACGCGTATTGAGAACCGTTTTTAATGAAATTTTTCTTGATCTCGATACATTTTTTTATCCAACAATAGTCGAACTGAAAAAAATTACCATCAAAAACCAATTACACCCAACCGGTTAATAAAAGTTATCAGTCCTAAAGATTAAAAAAATAAAACAGGATTGCAAACCATAATGTTTTGATTAAACAGTATGTTTTTTTAACATGCTCTTTTATGAAGTAAAACCATCAAAAATTACGAAAAATTAAGCAATAACTCTTGTGGAAAGTTAATTAATTAATGGTTTAAATAAAAAATATTTGTCTACAGAAAAAGCCTTTTTCTGTATTCCTTACTGTTTCAAAATGTAGATCTTTTTTATTAAATTGCTCCAAAATAATTCTTTATGAAAAAATTCTTCAAGTTTGTTGCTTTGGCTGTTTTGGTTGGAATCTTTTATGTTGGGTTCACAACCTATCCCAAACTAGATTTAATTTCTGGCTTTTCAGCCAAAAGTATGGCTTCGGGACATTTTATTGATAGTCGTTCACAGGAACTGATTGAAAAAGGAGACAATGATATCGATATGATTGATTTGGCCAAAAACAAAATTGATGCTGCCAAAAAGTTTGCTGTGTCTTCGGTTTATGGATTAAAGGAACGCAAAGCAATTTATCGTGAAGGTTTAGGAGTGACTTTAATCAATGATGATTTTGATGTTTCAAAACCTTATTTGGTTCCCAAAAGAAGTTTACCAAACAACACAACGCCATTTCCATTTGGAAACAAAGAGCCTTTAGATACTATTTTTTCTACTATTGATTATGCCAAATTGAACGCAGCTGTAGCCAATGGTTTCGATAAAAAAGGAGAACTAAATAAAAGAACACGTTCTCTTTTAGTGATTTATAAAGATAAAATTATTGCCGAAAAGTATGATACGGGCTTTGATAAGAACAGTAGAATATTAGGCTGGTCCATGACCAAAAGTATCACTAGCGCACTGTTTGGAGTATTAGAAAAACAAAAAAAATTTGATATTGATGCTCCAGCTCCTATTCCAGAGTGGGCAAACGACAAACGAAAATTGATAACTACAAATGATTTGCTCCACATGAATTCTGGTTTGGAATGGGAGGAGAAATATGACAAAATCTGTGATGCTACCCAAATGCTTTTTCAAGCTGAGGATATGACACGTTCTCAACTAGAAAAAACAGCGGAGTATAAACCTAACATGCATTGGAATTACTCCTCAGGAACAACCAACCTGCTTTCTGGAATTTTGCGAAAGCAGTTCAAAACACATCAGGAATATTTAGATTTTTGGTACACGGATTTGATTGATAAAATTGGAATGAATTCGATGGTAATCGAAACGGATATGGCGGGAAATTACGTAGGTTCCTCCTACGGTTGGGCTACCACGCGCGATTGGGCAAAGTTTGGGTTGTTGTATTTGCACGAAGGCAATTGGAACGGCGAGCAAATTTTCAACGAAGGTTGGGCTAAATACACCGCAACTCCCACGAATACGTCAGAAGGAAGATACGGCGGACACTTTTGGCTTAATGCTGGCGGATATTTTCCCGATGTTCCAAGAGACATGTATTATTGTAGTGGTTTTCAAGGCCAAATGGTTGCGATTATTCCGTCACTTGATTTAGTTATTGTACGAATGGGTTTAAAAGAAAATCCTGAATTTGATTTTAATGGAATGTTGAAAGGGATAATTGAAAGTGTGAAGAAATAATTTTTATGATAAAGAATAAAGTTTTACAATCAATTTTAATGATAATTGGAGGTTGGTTTTTAGGCGGTTTAGGTTATTCTACGAATCTAGGGTACTCAATTATAAATGCATTTTGTTTTTTTGGAGGTCTTGCACTATTGTTCTTAGGAATTATCATGTTTATTATTGCAGTAAGAGACTAAAATTAACCGCAAAGGGCACAAAGTTTAGTAAAAACCTTGTGCCCTTTGCGTCAATCTTAGCGAACTTTGCAGTTAAAAACGTCTACAAATCAAATCCCATTTTCACGCCTAATTTCGTAGCGATGATTTTAGTGATTCGTTGTTTCAACTCTGGTATTTTTATGCTTTCGATAACGGCATTAGAGAACGCGTACATCAACAAAGCTTTTGCTTCTTTCTTAGGGATACCACGTTGTTGCATATAGAACATAGCGGTTTCGTCTAGTTGACCAATAGTACAACCGTGCGAACATTTTACATCATCAGCAAAAATTTCTAATTGCGGTTTTGCATTAATAGTAGCTTTGTCACTCAATAAAATGTTATTGCTTTTTTGGAAAGCATTTGTTTTTTGAGCTTCTCTTTCTACGAAAATTTTTCCGTTGAATACACCAGTAGAACGATCAGAGAATATTCCTTTGTAATCCTGATGGCTTTCGCAGTTTGGAGTAGCGTGTTGCACGAGTGTGTAATGATCCACATGTTGCTTTTCGCCAATAATCGTAATTCCATTTAAGTAACTTACAATTCTTTCGCCAAAATGGTAAAAATTCAGGTTATTCCTAGTGAGGTTTCCACCAAAACTGAATGTATTTACAGCAACGCTACTTTCCTCCTGTTGAGAAACGTAAGTGTTGTCTATTAAGTTTGCGGTAAGGTTATCGTTTTGAATTTTATATACGTCAACTAAAGCTCGCTTTTGAGCAAAAATCTCCGTAACCGAATTGGTTAAAACTGGATTTTCATTCAAGCTTTGATGTCTTTCAATGATTTGGACATGTGCATTTTCACCTACTATAATTAAATTGCGGGGTTGTACCAGCAACGCAGCTTCATTTCCTGTTGAGAAATACATAATTTCAATAGGTCTATCTGCTATTTTACTTTTCGGGATATTGATGTATGCTCCTTCATTGGCGAAAGCCGTATTCAAAGAGGTCAAACTTTCTTCCTTATTGGCAATTTGATTGAAATAAGTATCAATAATTGTTTTGTATTTTGGTTTTGTCAGTGCTGATGAAAGCAAGCAAACATCAATACCTTCATGCGTTGTAGCAGACAAATGTGAGCTAAACACACCGTCAATAAAAACAATTTTATAACTATCTATTTCGTGTAAAAAGTATTTTTTTACATCTGAATATTGAATTTCGTTCTCTTGCTTAGGAAAAACGGTAAAGTCATTTTTCAAAACAGCATTAAGCGAGGTATACTTCCAAGCTTCTTCTTTTTTGGAAGGAAACCCTTTGTTCTCAAAGTTTTTTAGTGCTGCTGTGCGTACATCATGAAGTTCAGCGTGAACATCGATGCGCTCTTCAAAAGCCATAAAAGACGAGATTAATTTTTCTTTTAAATCCATTTTTGTTTCTTGTTTAAAGTTTAAGGTTCAAAAGTTTAAAGTTGATGATGTGAACTTTAAACTTTTGACTTCAAACAAATTTTAAGCTTCTTGTTCTTGTTTGATCCAATCGTATCCTTTTTCTTCTAGCTCTAAAGCCAAAGAAGCGTCTCCAGATTTTACAATTTTACCGTTGAGTAAAACATGAACAAAATCAGGGACGATATAATCTAATAAACGTTGGTAGTGCGTAATCACTACAATGGCGTTTTTGTCGCTTTTTAGTTTGTTCACTCCGTTTGCTACAATACGCAAAGCATCGATGTCTAATCCAGAATCGGTTTCATCAAGAATAGCCAATTTTGGTTCTAACATCGCCATTTGGAAAATTTCGTTACGTTTTTTCTCTCCACCAGAAAAACCTTCGTTTAGAGAACGAGACAAAAATTTACGATCGATTTCTAATAATTCTGATTTCTCACGAATCACTTTCAACATTTCGTTGGCAGGCATTTCTTCCAGACCGTTTGCTTTACGTGTTTCGTTGATTGCCGTTCTCATGAAATTAGTTACAGAAACTCCTGGAATTTCCACGGGATATTGGAACGAAAGAAAAACACCTTTATGTGCTCTTTCTTCTGGTGCCAATTCTGAAAGGTCTTCTCCGTCTAAAGAGATTTCACCCTCGGTTACTTCGTAGTTTTCGTTTCCTGCAATGATTGAGGCAAGAGTACTTTTTCCAGCACCGTTTGGTCCCATTATTGCATGGATTTCTCCCGCTTTTACTTCAAGGTTAATCCCTTTTAATATTTCTTTATCCCCAATTGAGGCGTGTAAATTTTTTATACTTAACATTTGTTTCTTTTTGTTTAATATGTATTATCAGAATAGCTTCTTAATTTATTTTTATGTTTAGAGTCCATATATCAGTATTGAAGTTTCCATGAGAATTTGTATTTTTTAAATCTCTATCCTTAGATTGTGTCGTACCTGTTAAAAACATGGTGCCATTTTGACCTATATTTATGCGATTTAATATATCATTATCAGAACCTCCAAATTTTTTTTGATTTATGAAATTTCCTAATTTGTCAATGTTAAGAATCCAGAAATCATCAGAATAGCCACCAACTATATAGCCATTTTCTATAGATACGATGTCGGTAACTATTTCAGTTGGGCCAGATTTGAGTCCAAAAGCTTTTTCCCACTCTAAACTTCCAGATAAATTTAATTTGCCAACCCAAGGATAAGCTGCTGTTTCAATAATGTTGTTGACATAAGTGTTATTAGAATAAACAGGAACATTTTTATTATTTGATCTACCAACAGCTAATAGACCTCCATCAATAGATTCAATTACTTTTAAAGGTAAGGTTTTTTCATAAGTATTTTTCCATAATATATTCCCTCCTGCATCCGTTTTGGCTATAATTCCAGTTGTGTTAAAATATTCATTTGAATTTATACATCCAGATAAGATAATACTACGATCTGCAAGTTGATATATGTTGTAGCAGTAAAAGTCAAGTGATTTAGTCCATATTAAGTTAGCATTAGCATCTACTTTATTAAGTGAAAAATAAGAATTATATAAATATCCTCCGTCTTCTGTTTGTATTATATCCAAAATTACATCATTGCTGTAAGATGTAACTTTTTGCCACTGAATTTCTCCAAAGGCGTCAATTTTGACTAATAAAATGTTTACACCATTATAGCTAGGAGGTTGGCTGCTGTCAACAGGTAGCAAATTTCCGTCGGTTGATGTAATTAATGCCGAAAATAGATAACCTCCATCTTTAGTTTGTATAATTTTATCTCCAATTTCGGTATTTGAACCACCATAAGTTTTCTTCCATTCTATTTCACATTTACTATTTAATTTTATAATCCAAATAGCTAGATTGCTCAATGAAGTCGGTAAATTACCAATAACATCCCCATCATTTGAAAATGTTTTTGCTAAAATTATTTGTCCTCCATCAGATGTTGATGTGCTTGATGAAAATTCTTCATCATGAGTTCCACCATATCTACCTTGAGAAAGTTTTTCGTACGTTGAATTGTCGCTTTGTTCAGTACTGCAGCTGAAAAAAAATATAATTAATGTTAATGCTAAACCGTAATTTTTAAATTTCATAAAATTGGAGTGTTTTTTATCCTACTGAACCTTCAAGAGAAATTTCCAATAGTTTTTGTGCTTCAACAGCAAATTCCATTGGCAACTTATTCAACACATCTTTACTGAAACCGTTTACGATAAGCGCAATTGCTTTTTCGGTTGGAATTCCACGTTGGTTGCAATAAAAAACTTGGTCTTCGCCAATTTTACTTGTTGTAGCCTCATGTTCGATTTTTGCTGATGGATTTTTACTTTCGATATAAGGGAACGTATGTGCGCCACAATTGTTTCCCATTAATAAGGAATCACATTGTGAAAAGTTTCTGGCGTTGTCCGCGTTTGGCGAAATACGCACTAATCCACGGTAACTGTTTTGTGATCTTCCGGCAGAAATTCCTTTAGAAATAATGGTCGATTTAGTGTTTTTACCTAAATGGATCATTTTGGTTCCGGTATCGGCTTGTTGGAAATTATTAGTGACAGCAATCGAATAAAATTCTCCTGTTGAATTATCTCCTTTTAAAATAACAGAAGGATATTTCCACGTTATCGCAGAACCGGTTTCTACTTGTGTCCAAGAAATTTTTGCGTTTTTCTCGCAGATTCCTCTTTTAGTTACAAAGTTGAAAACACCACCTTTTCCTTCTTTGTTTCCAGGATACCAGTTTTGTACCGTTGAATATTTGATTTCGGCATTGTCAAGAGCAATCAATTCTACGCAAGCAGCGTGCAATTGATTTTCATCACGACTTGGAGCCGTGCAACCTTCCAAATAACTTACGTAACTTCCCTCATCAGCAATAAGTAAGGTACGCTCGAACTGTCCTGTTCCTGCTTGATTTATTCTAAAATAAGTAGAAAGTTCCATTGGACAACGGACGCCTTTTGGAATATAACAAAAAGATCCATCAGAGAAAACAGCTGAGTTTAATGCGGCATAAAAATTATCTTTTTGAGGAATAACAGATCCTAAATATTTACGCACTAACTCTGGATGTTCTTTGATGGCTTCAGAAATACTCATAAAGATAATTCCTTTTTCGCCTAATGTTTTCTTGAAAGTTGTCGCTACTGAAACGGAGTCGACTACGATATCCATTGCCACATTATTCATCATTTTTTGCTCATCGACAGAGATACCTAACTTTTTATACATTTCTAAAAGTTCGGGATCTACATCGTCCAATGTTTTATTGGGATCTACCGCTTTTGGAGCTGAATAATAGGAAATAGCCTGAAAATCAGGTTTAGTATAGTGTACATTGGCCCATTCCGGCTCGGTCATTTGCTCCCAAGCACGAAAGGCCTCCAGACGCCAATCGGTCATCCATTGAGGTTCTCCTTTTTTGTGCGAAATAGCGCGAACGATATCTTCATTTAAACCAATAGGAAACGTTTCCGATTCTAATTCAGTATAAAATCCGTATTCGTATTCTTTAGTTTCGAGTTCGATTTTTAAATCGTCTTCTGTGTATTTGCTCATTTTTTTAATTTAAAGATTGAAAAATTTAAAGATTGAAAAATTCCTTAAATATTTTCTAGATCATTTATTTATTTCCAATTTAGAATTTAAATACTTAATGAAATTGGAAATATTTTGAGAAATTTCAATACTCAAAATATAGCTTTCCTGAATTTCATCATTAGAACAAAACTCTAATTCTCTTGCTAGAACTAGCATGTTCCTAACTTCAGCGCAACTGCCTTTTGCAATCTTCAAATAACGAATAAATTGTTTATTGTTATTATATTCTGACCCCTCAGCAATATTATTTGTAATTGAAATTACCGCTCTTTTTATTTGGTCCTTAAAACCAAATTCCTTGTCAAGTGTGGTTTTTCTCAGAAGTTTAAAAACCAGCTTGGTCAATTGAACTCCCTTTTTGTGAACTTCAAATTCTTCAAAAGATTTTGTCATATTTAAAGATTCAAAGATTTTTACTTTGGGAAAAATTATCGACTCTAATAATCTTTAAATTATTCAATTTTTAAATCTTTCAATTAATTTACAAAGAGAAACTCTCCCCACAACCACAAGTTCTGTTTGCGTTTGGGTTATTGAAAACAAACCCTTTACCATTAATTCCTCCTGAGAATTCTAATATTGTTCCGGCTAAGTACAGAAAAGATTTTTTTTCAACAGCAATAGTGATATCGTTGTCTACAAAAATTTTATCGTCTTCGTTTTTTGTTTTATCAAATTTTAAATCATAGGACAATCCAGAACATCCGCCGCTTTTTACACCAACTCTTACGTAGTCGATTGCAGCATCAAAACCATCATCTTTCATTAAATCGATGATTTTTTTTCTTGCTGTGTCAGAAACTTTTATCATAGCTTATATTGATTTTGTCTAAATTAAGGACAAAGATAGTGCATAAAAAGCTTTTTCCATAATTCATAACATTTTTATAACTAATTCTAAAATAGAAAAAAGCTATTTGGTTCTTCTAAAAGGATTTGAATTTATTAACTTTGGCTTCGATCAAAAAATATAAAATATATGAAATTATATCCCATAGAAACCGGAAATTTTAAATTGGATGGTGGTGCCATGTTTGGTGTGGTGCCCAAAACAATTTGGAGTAGAACCAATCCCGCCGACGAAAATAACCTAATTGACATTGCCGCTCGCTGTTTATTGATTGAGGATGGCAATCAATTGATTTTGATAGATACAGGAATGGGAGATAAGCAGTCGGATAAGTTTTTTGGGTATTACTCGCTGTGGGGAACCCATTCTATGGATAAATCGTTGGCTAAATATGGTTTTCATCGGGATGATGTGACAGATGTTTTTATGACGCATTTGCATTTTGACCATTGTGGCGGAAGCGTTCAGTGGAATAAAGATAAAACAGGTTATGAACCGGCTTTTAAAAATGCTAAATATTGGTCTAACGAAAATCATTGGGAATGGGCAACAAAACCCAATGTTAGAGAAAAAGCATCTTTTTTATCTGAAAATATTTTACCGATGCAGGAAAGTGGGCAATTGAATTTCATTCAAAGACCAGAAGGTGATTTTTTAGAAAAATCGGAACTGGGTTTTGGCATCTTCTTTGCTGATGGACATACCGAAAAGCAAATGATTCCGCACATTCAATATCAAGAAAAAACAATTGTTTTTTGTGCTGATTTGTTGGCAACAGCCGGACACATTCCCATTCCTTACGTAATGGGGTATGACACCAGACCTTTATTGACCATGCCAGAGAAGGAAAAATTCATGAATGCTGCCGCGGATCATAATTATTATTTATTATTAGAACACGATGCACATAACGAAATCATTACGGTGGAACGAACGGAAAAAGGAGTTCGTTTGAAAGAACGTTTTTCCTGTAATGAAATCCTAACATAGTGTTAAGGAGGAATGCATTTGTAACAAAAAAAATTATTTTAGACAAATATTTCAAATACTTAATAAAAATCCAATGAATACCATTAAACCTATTTACATTTCTGCTTTTGCCTTTTTAGTATTAGTAGGATGCGGCACCTCAAAACAAGTAGTAAATACTACTGGATTAGTTGCCATAAGTGCCCCTTTGAACATTACAAAAAAAGCGCCTATTACTGAAAATGACCTACAACGCTGGAGTCATTTAGATATTGTGACGGATACCATTCCAGGGATGAGCGTTGATAGAGTGTATGCTGAATTATTAAAAGGTAAAAAAGGCGTGCCCGTTATTGTTGGAATTTTAGATTCGGGTGTCGACATTGAACATGAAGACTTAAAATCGGTGCTTTGGACCAATACCAAAGAAATCCCTGGAAACGGAATTGACGATGATAATAATGGATATATCGATGACATTCACGGTTGGAATTTCCTTGGTGATATTACCAAAGAGAATTTAGAATACGAAAGAATTATTAAAGATAAAACCTTAGTCGATGAAGCGACGTATCAAGCTGCAAAAGCACTGAATGACAAGAAAGTTGCTGATGCTGTTGCAGGAAAAACACGTTCAGAGCAAATGTTAGAAGCTATTGTTACTAGTGATGCTGTTTTGGTGAAACATTTTGGCAAACCAGTCTATACCGTTGAGGAGGTAACTGCGATAGTTTCGCAAGAACCTGTAACCCAAAAAAGTAAAGCAACTATGCAACAAATGCTTTCTTATGGTTTGCCAATAGCAGATCTAAAAGTAGCCGTTCAAAAACAATTAGACGAACAGGTTGCACTAATTAATGGCGATCATCTTAAAACCGATTACCGTAAAGTGTTAGGTGACAATCCAAATGACATTACAGACACAAAATACGGGAACAACAACGTGATGGGACCAGACAAGAATGAAATTCTTCATGGAACGCATGTTGCCGGAATTGTTGCTCAAACCAGAAACAATGCATTAGGTGGAGATGGTGTTGCTAATAATGTTCAAATTCTTACGATTCGTGCTGTCCCTGATGGAGATGAATATGATAAAGATATTGCACTAGGAATTCGCTATGCAGTTGATAATGGTGCTAAGGTAATCAACGGAAGTTTTGGAAAAAGTTTTTCTCCACACAAGCAATGGGTTTACGATGCTATAAAATATGCGGAGAAAAAAGATGTTTTGTTTGTTCATGCAGCTGGAAACGATGCCAAAGACATTGATTATGCAGAAAACTTCCCTAACGATTCTGAGGATAAAGTAAAGGAGTTTGCAGATAATGTACTTACAATTGGTGCGTTAAACTATGAATACGGAAATAAGGTTGTAGCTCGTTTTTCTAATATTGGAAAAATTAATGTAGACGTTTTTGCTCCTGGAGTAAAAATCTATGCGACCACTCCAAACAATACCTATAAGTACCTTCAGGGAACGTCTATGGCGGCACCAAATGCTGCGGGAGTTGCTGCTTTAATTCGTTCTTATTATCCAAAATTATCTGCTAAACAAGTTAAACATATTTTGATGGATTCAGGAATTGCTATTTCTACAGACGTAATTGTGGGTGGAAAAGCAACAGATACACGTTCATTTACTACGTTGTCTCAATCAGGAAAAATCGTAAATGCTTACAATGCTTTTTTGATGGCAGAAAAAATGTCTAAATAATATTTAATACATTCTCTATATGGAAGGACAAATTGTCCTTCCATTTTTATTTAAATCAAATATGAAAAAACTACTATTATTTTCTTTTCTTACTTTAAGTTTTGGAAGTCTATGGGCTCAAAACACAGGATATTGGCAACAGCACGTGGATTACAAAATGGACGTGACTATGGATGTATCTAATTATGGATACAAAGGCACACAGGAACTGATTTATACTAACAATTCTCCTGACACTTTAAAAAAAGTGTATTATCACCTTTATAATAATGCCTTTCAGCCAGGAAGTGAAATGGATGCTAGAATCCAAAGCATAAGAGATCCAGATGCTCGAATGGTCAACAAAATTAAAGTAGGTTCAAATGAAATGAAGCAAAGCCGAATCAAAATGTTGAAACCTAACGAAACTGGGTATCTAAACATTACTGATTTTAAGCAGGATGGTACTACTGCCTCGGTAGAAACAGTAGGAACAATTCTTGAAGTTACTTTGGTTAAACCAATACTACCCAACTCAAAAACTACTTTTACTTTAAATTTTGATGGTCAGGTTCCCATTCAAATTCGTCGTTCTGGAAGGAATAATGCCGAAGGAGTAGCGCTTTCCATGGCACAATGGTATCCGAAAATGGCTGAATTTGATTTTGAAGGGTGGCATGCTGATCCTTATATCGCTAGAGAATTTCACGGTGTATGGGGGAATTTTGACGTTAGCATTACAATTGACAAGGATTACGTTTTAGGAGGTACTGGTTATTTGCAAAACAAAAACGAAATAGGTCACGGGTATCAAGATTCAGGCGTTGTCGTAACTGTTCCTAAGAAAGCAAAAACATTGACGTGGCATTTTAAAGCGCCAATGGTTCATGATTTTACTTGGGCTGCAGATAAGAACTACATTCACGACATTGTACAAGGACCTAATGGTGTCGACTTGCATTTTTTATATAAAGACAATCCGAAATACATTCAAAATTGGAAAAATCTACAGCCTAAAACGGCTCAGTTAATGGAGTTCTATAACAAAACCGTTGGCGATTATCCATACAAGCAGTATTCAGTAATTCAAGGTGGCGATGGAGGAATGGAATATGCCATGTGTACCTTAATTTTAGGACAAGGAAGTTTTGATGGATTATTAGGTGTAACTGCGCACGAAATGGCACATTCTTGGTTTCAGCATGTCTTAGCTAACAATGAATCAAAACACGGGTGGATGGATGAAGGATTTACCTCTTTTCTAGAAGATCTGGGAATGAATGAAATAGCTGATAAAAAAGTAGAAAATCCATTTGCGGGAGCGTATGCAGGTTATTTTTCAATGGTAAATTCCGGCAAGGAATTACCGCAATCTACACATGCAGATCGTTTTGACGAAAACAGAGTCTATAGTATTACTTCGTATAGCAAAGGAGAACTTTTCCTGACACAATTAATGTATTTGATAGGGAAAGAAAATCTAATGAAATCCTTAAAAAAGTATTACAACGATTTTAAATTCAAACATCCTACGCCAAATGATATCAAGAGATCAGCGGAAAGAATTTCTGGAGCTAATCTCGATTGGTACTTGACGGATTGGACACAAACCACCAATACAATTGATTACGGCATTAGAGAGCCTCGGGACATTGGTGAGAAAACGATCGTAACATTAGAAAGAATAGGTAGAATGCCAATGCCAATTGATTTGTTAGTAGAATATACAGATGGGACAATGGAAAGTTTTTACATTCCATTGCGAATGATGAGTTTCGAAAAACAAAATCCAAATCCAGCTATAAAAAGAACTATTTTGGGTGATTGGGCTTGGGCATATCCTACCATGGAATTCATGATTGCTAAACCTAAAAGTACCATCAAAAAAATCACCATCGACCCAAGCGGTTTAATGGCGGATATTAAGAAGGAAAATAACGTTTATAAGCAATAAATATCTAGTTGAAATCTAATTTATGGATATTAAATACAATCAAACTACTGCATCAATTGAAATCAAAGATGGTTTGAAAAATCATTTTTTTATTGTGAAATTGCTGTTGATTATAACGTTCATCAATGCAGTTTTAAATTTATCCAATGCACAGGTCGCTTTTGGATTTATGAAATTAATTTGGTTGTTTATTGGAATGGTCGCTGTTTTTGGGCTAAGAAATTATTTTTTAAAAAAAACAGGTACAGATAAAATTCCAATAAATCAAATAGTAGGAATCAAGGAA
Source organism: Flavobacterium sandaracinum (assembly GCF_004349135.1). Classification (GTDB taxonomy): domain Bacteria; phylum Bacteroidota; class Bacteroidia; order Flavobacteriales; family Flavobacteriaceae; genus Flavobacterium; species Flavobacterium sandaracinum. The sequence continues at coordinate 24,202 of NZ_SMFN01000030.1, forward strand.
CGTGTTTCATTTAGTAAAAAGATATATTTTATCCAATTGAAAAATGGGAAAACAAGAGACCTTTTAGAAGTTAAATCGGAATCACAGTTTAAAGAAGTTAAAAAATTGTTAGCAGAGATTAAATTATAATTTTAGAAAAAGCCGCAAAAAAAATATTTTTTTTGCGGCTTTTTTAAATACGTTTGAAAGAGTTCTACAATTATCTGCGAAATTTAAAATAGTCGGCTAAAGGATGTTTCTTGTTTTTCAACATTGCAGAAACGAGTTCCATTCCAATGACCGAGAATGTGATGCCGTTTCCACCAAATCCCAAAACAAAATAAGCACTTGCAAAATTAGGGTGTTTGCCAATGTATGGTAAGCCGTCTTTGGTCTCGCCAAAAGTACCCGCCCAGACAAAATCCATTCTGAAATCATAATCAGGTAAAATTTTCTTAAGGTATTTGGTCAGCTTACCGGATTTATCATTTAATAACGAATCTCTTTTTGTAGCATCAACAAAATCTTCGTCTTCGCCACCAATAAGCAATCGGTTGTCATCCGTGGTTCTCATGTATATGTAGGGCTCCGCGGTGTTCCAAAAAAGAGTATTGTTAAGATGCGATTGGTCATCTTCAAAACGTTCGCCTACCATAGCATAAGTAGAAAGTAGGTTGACAAATTTGTCTTTAATGATTTCAGTACTTTCAAAACCGTTGCAGTAAATTATTTTTTTGGCAGTAATAGTTGTTCCATGTTCTGTGAGAACGGTGACGCCATTTTGTTTGTCAGTAACTTTTTTGATGTCGGTTTTATCGAAAATCTGTAATCCATTTTTATGATTGTACGCCAGAATATCATGAGCTAATTGAAAAGCATCAATGCTACCGCCTTGTTCGGATAAGATTCCGCCATACGAATGTTGGATGTGAAACTTTTCAGCAATTGCATCGGCTTCGAGCCATTTTACTGGCATTCCAATTTTTTTGCGGGCCTCAAATTCTTTTTTTAACCAACCAACGTCTTTTTTTAAAGCGGCAAAATAGAGCGATTCTTTTTTCTTGAAACCACAATCAGATTTCACTTTTTGAACTATTTTTTTCAAATCATCAATTGATTTATAACAGGCCCAATAGCTTGCAACGGCCGCTTCTTCGCCAATCAAATCAATCAATTGGTGCAACGGCACGTCAATTTCATATTGTAACATAGATGTTGTAGCCGATGTGCTTCCGTGACCAATTTCTCTGCGATCGATCAGCACGGTTTTGTAACCATCCGCCATGCATTGATGCGCTATAAGACTGCCGGTTATTCCTCCTCCTACAATTAGGATTTCGGTATCCAGATATTCTCTTAATGACGGGTAAGAGTTGATGATTCCGTTTTTCACCAACCAAAAAGGTTCACTTGATTTTAGTTTCATAGTGCGGAGGTTTTTACCAAATTTAGTAAAAATATCTTTCTAAAGTGATGCTTAATATAAAACATAATTTCAAAAAAATCGGGTTTAAAAACAATAGATTTCCACCCTAATTTTTAAGATATGAACTCATTTTAAGAAAAACATTGTGATTTTTGGTGCTCAACTCTTGGTTATTTTTAATTTTTTCAAATATCACTAAAAGTGGGTATAGTAAGTTGTTCATTATTAATTACATTTATAAAATAGTAATTAACCAATTATTTTATGAAAACAAACAAACAAACAAACAAACGAGTGACTTAAGGGGCAAAATTATATTGCTTTTTATGAGTTTTACTCTCTCTTTCATGCATTCTTGTAGTACAGACGAAACACTATTGCAGAATGATCCAAACATTAAAACTGTGTCAAGAGAACAAGCGATTCAATTTTTACAACAAAATCCGCTAAATAGTAGCAGTAACAAGACATTCAAAACGACTACTTTGTCTAATTATGGTGCGATATCATTTGAAAAAATAACAAATAGCGATCAACTGTTAACTGTAATTCCTTTACCAGATAATGACAAACAACAAAACAGCAGAGTGCTATTGCTTACAGTAAACGACACATTAAGAAGTGCGGTTTTTACAATGTATCCGGATATTGACCAAAGCACAAAAGATTTCTCAGGTCGAGTAATAATCACTAACATGAACGGTGACTTTTTTAAGGGATTTAGAATGAAAAACGGATACCTTATCTCAAAATTCATAAAAAAGTCATCTGCCTATACAACAAATAAAATAGAAAGCAAATCCACAACAGCATACGCTACGGAGCCAATAGAGCTGCAAGAAGTAATAATTCCTGCGAGAAAAACAGTTCAAAGCCTAACCGTGGCTTACCTATACGTATATTCTTATGAAATAGAATCCAGCAATGATTCTCTTCTTAATTGGGGTTTTGGTGGCGGTGGCGGTGGCGGTGGTGGCGGTGGCGGTGAAGAAGAGGAGGAACTCAAAATCATCAATCAACTTACTAACCCTTGCGCAAAAAATATTTTCACCAATCTTCAAAGTGGCTTATACACAGAGAATCCACTAAAGCCTGAAGTATTAATACCAAGTGATGGCATTGACTTGAATTTTTCACAAGAAATATTAAAATTATTTGAAAATAGTAGGAATACAGACTTAACGATACGTAATGACCTACTAACAGGAGATGCCAATGCCAGTACAGTAGGAGCAACCATTACAATAAATAACAGTTATTTAGCAAATGCCACACAACTATCAGTTGCTAGAACTATAATTCATGAAACCGTACACGCATATTTAAATGCCTACTTTTTTGGTTATCCTGATTTTAAAGATAAGCCTTTTCAAACTCAATTGAGAATTTATGCGGCTGAAAACGGATTCACTGATATGAATACTTTTCATCATAACTTTATGAGTAAATATATAGATGCAATGGGATATTCATTATATGAATGGGATAAAGAATTCGGAACAGGTGGAAACTTAGGTTGGGAATATTATAAATCTATGGCGTTTTCAGGGATGTTTCAAACAGATCCAAATGGCACTATTGTTGCAGAAATGGATACCTTTAAAGAAATCGTACCCAATGCAAATGACCGACAAGCAATAGCAAACATAATACTAAACGAACAAAATGGAAACAATAAATCTAAAGGGACAAAATGTGATTAAGTATTTATTATATATTGTTATAGTATTTTCATCAAATTGTATGTTCTGTCAAAAACAGATAGTTGGAAGATATAGTAGTTTAATGCCAAATCAGGAGTATTACAATTATTTTGATTTTAATGCAAACGGAACTTTTGAGTACCATTCAGGAGCTAGTTTAGGAGATGATGAGTTTGGTAAAGGTCATTACGAAATAGATAAAGATTCACTAATTTTAAATTATGACCTTACCGAAGTTCAATATGATAGTTATTATAAATCGCAACGATATTTCAATTCAAAAGATTCCATTAAAATTATATTTAATGCATATAATTTTGATAATACACCAATACATAAACTTCAAATTTATTCATATCCAAATTATAACTCTACAATAACCGATTTTGATGGCAAAGCTATGCTGAGTTTTAAAAAAGAGAAACTTAATACAAAAATTGAAATACATATCGAAGGAGAATTTCTCGTAAAACAAGTCATTTGTATAGATCTTTCAGCTAATTACATTTTTAATGTTTATATGAATAGTAGTGTAATCATAGGTTTTGGCCATCCAAGGGCCATCAAAGATGAGATAAAAAAATATGGATTACTTGAATTCCGCGACAATAGTTTAAAATTAAATCACAACGGTAAAATTATCGAGCTTGTCAAGCAATCGAAATAGAAAACCCGATAGCGAGGATATATCCCGATTGTACGGAGATGGGATAAAGAGTTCTGAACAGGTGGAAACTAAGGTTGGGAATATTATAAATCCATGGCGTTTTCAGGGATGTTTCAAACAGATCCAAATGGCACTATTGTTGCAGAAACAGATACTTTTAAAGAAATCGTACCCAATGCAAATGACCGACAAGCAATAGCAAACATAATACTAAACGAACAAAATGGAAACAATCAATCTAAAGGGTCAAAATGTGAATAAGTATTTATTATATATTGTTGTTGTATTTTCATCAAATTGTATGCTCTGTCAAAAACAGATAGTTGGCAGATATAGTAGTTTAATGTCAAATCAGGAGTATTACAATTATTTTGATTTTAATGCAAAAGGAACTTTTGAGTATCATTCTGGTGCCTCTTTAGGAGATGATGAATTTGGAAAAGGTCATTATCAAATAAAAAAGGACTCATTATTTTTAAATTATAATTTGACTGAGTTGGAATATAAAAGTTATTATAAGTCAAAGGAGTATTTTAATGCAAAAGATTTAGTGACAATTAAAATTGCTATAAGAGATTTGGAAGGGATTAGTAATAATAATGCAAACATTTATATTCCAAATGAAAGGAATGGTTACGTCCAAGGTAAAGATGGCTTTGTTACTTTTGATCTGAAAAAAGAAAATCAAGAAGTTTCTATTGAAATTTCTAATTTAGGTTATGAGAACTATAAACTAACGCTATCAAAATTTAAAAACCATGAAATTGAAGTTTTTTTAAAAAAATCGTCTACAATTTCTAAAGCTATTAAAAATGAGATAAAAGAATATAAAATACTTGAACTCACTAAAAATAAAATAAAATTAGAACAAAACGGTAAACTTGTGGAGCTTGTCAAGCAATTGAAATAGAAAACCCGATAGCGAGGATATATCCCGATTGTACGGAGATGGGATAAAGAGTTCTGAACAGGTGGAAACTTAGGTTGGGAATATTATAAATCCATGGCGTTTTCAGGGATGTTTCAAACAGATCCAAATGGCACTATTGTTGCAGAAATGGATACCTTTAAAGAAATCGTACCCAATACAAATGACCGACAAGCAATAGCGAACATAATATTAAACGAACAAAATGGAAACAATCAATCTAAAGGGACAAAATGTAATTAAGTATTTATTATATATTGTTATAGTATTTTCATCAAATTGTATGTTCTGTCAAAAACAGATAGTTGGAAGATATAGTAGTTTAATGCCAAATCAGGAGTATTACAATTAGTTTGCTTGCAGAGCATAATGCTTGTGCATCCGATGGTAGATGTGACTTTCCAACAATTTTTGATGTCTATGTAAAGCATCAAAGCACAAAAAACACTATAATTTTACCAGATGCTCATCATGAGTTAATTGCTAAAGATTATGTTTATGCAATAGCCTCTACTATTGAACAATTTCATCTAGGTGATACTTTTGCTACAGATTATCCAAGACAAGTTTATATAGATATGGCTTGGGGCGGACTAATAGGAACCTACATATTTAATAAAAATTATCCGGATGATCCTACAGATAAAAATTTCAACGATAGAGAGAGGATTTTAGACAGGATCAATACAGAATTAAAAAGGACACCATATCAAGGGTATACGCCTGTAGGAACTCCATGTGAAAATTAGTGAATATGAAACACATAAAAAAAGTAGTACTGTCAATCCCGTTTTTCATCTTGTCTTGCAACAGCAGTAAATATCTCGCTAGTTACGAGCCTATAAATGTGTTTTTAGAAACGCAAAAAATTGATAAAAATAAGAAACACATTCTGCAAAGTGATAAAGAAGAAAATTTTCAAGCATTACGAATCTTTAATAGAGGCGAGGGAACAGAGCATTATGTAGACTCAACAGATCCAACTGATTATACTGACGGGCTATATGTAGAAAAACATTGGAAAAAATTATATAAGGAGTATGTAAATGATACTTTAAAAAGACATTGGAAAAAAGAAGATTTTCCTAATTATAATTTCATCCTAGAAAGAGGTACTGGTTTAATCTTAACTCGCAATTTAATAGATAAATATGCGGGAAGTGGAATCTATGAGCGGTTCATTATATCAGAGCCAATGTATTATTTTAATAAAAAATACATTCTATTTTCCTATTCAAAAAAGTATTTTGACAGCAGCGGATCTATAAATCTTGTGATTATGAAAAGAGAGAAAGACCAATGGAAAGTAGTCAGGGTAATGGGTGATTATATATACAATTAGTCTTAAAAACCTTTACAAATAATTGCTACGTAACACAGGAAAAGACAGAATTGTTAATCCGGTTTTTTATCTTGTCTTTTGGCAGCAGTAATTTATTAAAAGATTAAAATTAGGAATTGATGCAAAATAAAAAAGTTCAAAAATAAAATGTGATGAAAAGAATAACTAAAATAATCAAATATTTACCATTAGTATTGGTATGCATGCTACTTTTTGGTTGCCAAATAAAAAAGAAGTTAACAACTTATAACAACTCTTATTACACAGTTGCAATATATAAAATGCATGCGAAGCCGATAAATAATAATGTAACCATTAATATTAAGGCATTAAACGGAAAACCCTTAAATAATTTGATTTATTGGGTTAAAAGAGATTGTGAAAACGTTCGTATTGATAATTCAAGTACTTATAGTTTAAAAGTCGCTTATGAAACGTTAAGAATGGAAGTAACAGGTTTTGGTTATAGAACAATTGAAATTAAGCCTTTAAATCTTACTGCAAAGGATTCTGTTGTTTTTGATTTTTATTTAACTCCAGACGATAGGCCATTATTAGAATGCATTACTAATTCCTCAAATAACTAGCTTGCTATTTTAAGCTAAAAGTGGAGCTGATTAATATTTTATAGGTTATCGCAAGTTTTATCAACACTATCTACTTTTTAGTAGATCATCAATAACAAAAATGCCACAAAGCTTAAATTTTGCGGCATTTTTCATGCTTAATATCTTTACTTCAAATGCTCCAGCATATCAGTAGTCATGGTTTCTAAATCAAACTCATGATTCCAGTCTTCACGAGCGCTAGCATCATCAATACTTGCGGGCCAACTATCGGCTATTTTTTTTAGAATATCACTAAAAGTGGGTATTTGATTTACAGTAAATTAGCCGTAAATTTGAAAATGATGTTTTTTACACTAAAAAACACTAATTTTAAATCATATTATGAAGGAAAAATTATTTACCCCCTCCAGTTACTTAGTAATTTTCTTAATTCTTTTGTTTTGTTCTTGTACTAATGATGACTCAAAAGAAATTGAATTAATAGAAAGGCAACAACTGCAAAACAAATTTTCTTTAGCCAATTTTGATGATGATTTTATTAAAAATAATCTTGTTGTTGATTGGAATGATTTTGTTTTAAATATAGATAAGAATACAGTTTCTGATACTAAAGTTTATGAATTCAACACCTCTTTTCACTGCTATCCGAAAGTCGGAAATTAAAATTGTCTGAGAATCCCTTATTTTTGTTTTGCGAAAAATAAAATAATTTTATGGGACTCTTCAGACGAAACAAAAATAACAATAAACCTTTACTTGGGCAAATATTAGATTTAGTTCCTCGCTGGATTTTGGAATCGTGTATTAAAAAACATCAAAGTGACAAAGGATGTAGCAAATACAAGACTTATGACCAGTTCGTAGCTTTAACTTTCGGACAGCTCAATAAATGCTATACTTTGAGTGATATTTCTACTGGTATAGGGGTTTGTCA
>NZ_SMFN01000031.1 GCF_004349135.1 Flavobacterium sandaracinum
CCCAGTCCAAGGCTGGTATGACATAATTGGAGAAAAAACGATAGCCGATGCAATATTAGACAGACTTATACACCAATCTCACAGGCTTGAATTACATGGCGAATCCATGAGAAAGAAAAGAGGAATAAACAAAGAGTGATATTTTATTATATTTGAATACTAATTAACAGATGAAAAAATATAGTTTTTAATCAAAACGGAGGTGGTCATTTTGCTCCGGAATTAGGTGGTCATTTTGAAATGGAATCAGGTGCTCACTTTAAAACGGAATGGGGTGATCAATATAACCGGAATTTGCAATAACACCCTTAAAAAACGTTATGAGGATATCGAAATATTGCGAAAAAAGAATGCTGAGGAATATGCAAAATCTGTAGTATTCACTCCTATAGAAACAGACAGCCGTAGATTGTCAGAGATTCAAACAGAGATTGAATCGATTGGTAAACAAAGATCGAAATTCACGGATTTACTAAATAAAAAGGACAATTTTATCAAGGAAGAGGCAGTATTGTTATTCCAGCTTAACGAGATCGCTAAGCAGGAATCACAAATTGATTCCAATGAAATGGCAAATCTAAATTTAAAACGGGATGTTTTGGATTATGCGCTTAAGGGTCTGGAAAAAAAGCGTGTACAGCTGAATAAGGATATTCTTAGTAAACTGCAGGAATTAATCATTAATGAGGTTCATGCCTTTGGCCTGTTGAGCATAGATAATATAGAAATTTCGGATAAGTATGAACTAATTTTTTTACAACATGGTATTGCAGTAAGTTTTACTGATCTTACCGAAGGCGAAAAATTAAGAGTTAAGCTCGCATTTTACTTAAGCTTGATTCAATTGGATATTGAACATAATTTAGGAAGGCATCCGCGGTTTTTGATATTTGATTCGCCAGGTAGTGAGGAGATGGTTCCCAAGCATTTACAGGGTTTGTCTGATATCTTTAAAAGTATTAATGACCGATTCAAAGATAAATTGCAAATATTTGTTGGTTCCGCACTGCGAGATTTCTCCCATATTACTGACAATGAAAAGACATTTATAAAAGAGGAGGATCATTTTGTCTTTTAACGCTATGGATAAAAATGTACTTTTAGGCACTGATTTTTCAAAAATTATTTTTTTAGATAATTTCTATGTCAATGTGGATGTGGAGAATGAAGATGGCTCTGCTGTCTTAGATTTTTTAAAAGAAATAATTAATACCACTGAAAACACATATATTAAGAGAGCCGCCTGCAAGATTATATGCGAACTGACAGCGGTTAACATAATAAAAAACCGCTATTCCTCTCTAGGTGTTTTATTTGATTTTCTCTCCAGTAATACAAATGAATTAATAGACATTGCATTAAAGCAATTACCTTTTTTTATTGAGCTTTTGACAAGTGAAATAGAGCATAAAGTTATAGACCTTACCGATCATGATAATGGCGATATATCCAGTCAGGCTTATCTTTTTTTAGGGATTAAAACCTTCTTTTTTAGTACGTCTAAGAACGATTTTCCAAATTTTATTAGTACAATTTCTGAGGCTGAAAAATATTTTCTTGCAGCTGAAAATGTAATGGACAACAGGGATGATGCCTGGTTTTACATTATATTAATCCAGTTGACAAAAGCTTTATTATCAAATGATCAAGAAGGTGTGGAAACAATGATTACTGAGTTGTATAAGAATTTACAGGTTAGAGCTTTGTATGAAATTGATGTTACTGGTCTGGAACTTGAATATCTAATTTTTCAAATGTTTGATTCTTTAAATAGAAATTATAAGATTGCAATCCGGTCACAAGAATGGCTGGATATTAGGCACGAGACTCAAATGATCCTAGAGGCTAGCATGGAAATAGATAAATTAAAATTGCACAATTCAAAATTTAATAATATTACCAAAAAAATTATTGAGGAGTCAGTTTCTAAAATAGAATCAAATATTTATAATTTTCATCTTTATGGGGAGCATAAGAGACTAATTGCTCTGCATTCTCAAAGTGATAAAAGATTGGCTGATTTTATAGATTCAATACTTCAGTCTTTGCCAGATCAAGATAATGGAACAATAGATGATAATGAAGTATTGGCAATGTTAGTCGTATTTATGGGTGCTGAAGGAGGCCTTGAAATCTATAATAAAATTCAGAAGAAGGAACTGTCTTTTGCAAAAGCAATTGGGCAGTTTATAAAGAATAACTACAATAGTAACTTGTCAATACGCACAGGCAGTTTGGCAGGAGAAGAGATATTTAACGTGTTGATGAGAGAAATTGATACGGTGCTTCCTAAATATTCCAAAGAAAAAAGGAAAACATTTTCGGCTGTACTTGAGGAAGTTATTCGTTATTGCCAAGCTACATTTGTTGGAAATGAAAAGAAACGATTTCCCTTTCTATACAGTACATCTGCAAAAGGAAAAGGCACCAAAGCTAGTGAGCAGGATTTGCAGGATAGTATGATTTTATATTTTGAACATTCTAATATTGCAGATGGATTTGAACATGAGAAGTCTAAGTTTGTGGATGGCGGACGTGTCGATATAGTGTATAAGAAAGATATTCTAACCGTACCTATCGAATTAAAAAAATCATTGTCGCGTCCTGATAAAGATATGCTCGAAGAAAATTACATTGCCCAAGCACAAACTTATACAGCAGGATATGATCAATTGGGTATTTTTGTCTTGTTGGAAATGAGCGACAAGAGTAAAGAACCAATGGCTAATTTCAAAGATTGGTTTAAAATTCATCATTTGCGGCCATCTACAGGTCAGGAAGTATCCTTCCCAGATTATATAATCTCGGTAGTGATACCAGGCAATCGAACTAGCCCAAGTTCAAAAAGTACTTACAAATAGAATATTTGGCCAGACCTCAGCTTAGCGTAATGAATGGAGTTGGATTTCTTAAAAATTTATCGAAGGCTCAATGCGTTCTGGTTTCCAGTAAAATATTTTATTATCTCCAAAAAAGGAAATCGGATACTGTGGTGCTACAAAAGATCTCTCGCCATTATCAGGTCGAAAGACAGAAGACATTTTTTTATCAATTAGAGTTTTGCACGCTTCATATATGCCATTCAGTTCACTAGGAAGCTCACCAATACAATCTTGTTTGTAATCTGCCCTTAAATCTCCGACAGCATTATGAAATACGCTTTGTGTAAAAATATATACAAATTTAATGGTCGTCGTATCTCGCGCAATTATTTCCTCCACAATAGTTTTGAAAAGCTGGTGGTCAAGACTAAAATATCCAGTGTTAATTAAGAACACGCCGGCGGTATTGATTGAATTTGAATTACTGAATTGTTTAATCTGCTTTGAGGCTTTTGCTATAGCATTTTTTATTGAATTTGCTATAACACGTTTATATGCTGCCTTAACTTCGCCCGATGCTGCAGAAAAATTGATATTAACAGAAAAACCATTATCTGCTTCAAATATCTTCGTAATTGTATTGCGCCTGTCCTCATTATATAAGCTCTCTTTTTGAAGATCTTTCAATTCTATAACTATATCTACGATCATAAAATCTGGAGTCATAGTTGCGGTTTCTGGAATTTTCCTACCCCCTAGCTGACAAATAATAGTTTCAAAATTTGACTCATTAAATCGAGGAATATTATAGTAATAGGGATTTGAAAAGCTAGCTTCAGAAAAACTTGTGAAAGAATAGCCATCATGTTCAGCCGTAATATAAGCTTTCCATAAGTCTCCGCCTACATCTTCGCAAAGTGAACGGATAAGCTTATCAATTTTTATTTCGGAACAAACAATATACCCTTTACTGGAAATGATCTCATAAAGCTTTAACCGTGAAAAATCGGTTTCATCTATCATTAAGATGCAGTTGTTATAATTTCGATTTTTTGTATTGAATCCTTCAAAAATTACTCTAAGAATAATTTTAGCCCTATTCATCTTTTATTACAATTTTAAACCTATCCATAAGCCTTTCCAAGTCGATATTATAAGGTATTTTTCTTCTTGAAATTGGCGATAACTGTTCAGTAATATTCTGATTCGCTCTATAGAAGAGTATTTCTTGATTGGGCGCAGTGTTGACTTTCATGGTTTTATTCATTTTTTCCAAATGAAAATTGAGCACTTCCTTAAAATTCTTGTCTTTGACTTGGAAGTAAGGAAGCCAAAGTATTAGTGAATCTATGTCTATAACAGTAAGGCCCTTAATGTTGAAATTTTTATTTAGATCGCCGAGCCTTTTAATCGACTGCTCCTTAAACCATTGATTAAGTCTGTAATTAATACCCAGTGTCTGGAATATTCTGTCATGTACAAGAAGAACGGGATAGACCGTAAGTGAGTTCTTAGAATTTACATAATCATCAAACCTAAATTTCTTGCTGCCAATTTCTTCAATAGTAGTAACTAGTTGTCCAATCCCTACTTTCTTTTTTCCATCGATCAAAAATTTTGTTTTTAAAACAGCATTAATCTGCTCGATATCAGCTGATGCTTTAATTTCCTTAGCAATCAATACATCTTTATTTTCAAATACAAATACTTCATTATTATGTCTAACGTAATAATCAGGTTCTCCTGAAAGTTCCTTTTCCCTCTCGGGCTTCTTTATAAAATATTTTTTTGCAAATATCTCGTCAAGTAGGTTTTTCATAAGAAAGTTTTCAGAAAATTCGCTATTGAAAAAGCTGAAGAAATTACCATGCGAAGCTTTTAAAACGTCATCCTTCTCATAAAGTTCTTTGATTTTAAACTTAGCACTTTTGTAAAACTTATCAATTACAAAAAAGTAATGGACAATTGAATATAGATTATCCTCAATTTTATATATCGGATTATTTTTGATATTTGTAAAATCTTCGTCGGGAGCTATATCGTCGGATACCATTGAATCTAAAAATGCCTTCGCATCCTTATCATCAACCTCCCATAGATAACTGTTAGTTCCTTTTAATTGCAGTAATTTCCCAAAAAGAAATGTCATCTGGGCTACAAATTCGTGTTCAGTCGAAACGTTAAAGGATCTAAGGAATTCATCTTTAAGATTTAAATAGTTAGGCTTAGAATTCAGAAATCCTAATAATGCTTCTACCTTATAAAAAGTGGCATAAAGCAAATGCAAAAATTCAATGTTGTCATTTTCAGAAATACCAAGATCTGCAAATGGAAAAGTAAATACTATGCTAAAATCAATAATCTTTTCAAAATCATCTTCATTTACATTATCCAGCACTTGATTATTTATAAGTTCAGTATTAATGCATAAAAATGCCTTAAACAAATTCATTTCATCATCATCGGGAGAATCATTTGTATTATTTTCTAGTAATTCCTGGGAATTCGACAAAACTGCTTCCGCGAATTTTAATGCCGTTTGCCCACTGACTACTTGTGGCTTGGATGTGATTTGTCTATCAAATAAATATTTATCGACTCTCTGGGTTACTTCGTCATGTATCTCTGGGTTACTAAAAAAATTATCATAGTTAGGGATAGGTCTTGTATTAAAAAAGCCAATGGATCTTAATAAAGATTCTCTCGAGACTTTGCTTAAATACTTTATTATAGGTTCCACTTGTTCATCTGGAAAGAGATCTTTAAATTCAAGTAGTTGCTTTATGTTTATCATTGTATTAAAATCTGTTAGCCAAAATTAACCGAAGGTAGCAAATATGCAACTATCTAATATGGATCTCCAATATTATTCTTTAAATCAAACATTGAAAGATCTAAATAGGCTATAAAACTCTTAAAATATTCCTCAAAATCATCAACCACTTCATTTGAATAAAAAAGCTTTATCACATTTCCTGGGAGCGGCCACAGTGAATGGAAATGGTCTATCGTCCTTAAGCGGGAAGTAATTGCATTGAACAATATTCCCTGCATGTTTGCCCTCATTTCCTCTTTTGAAAATACTTTATAGATGTCGATATCAGATAAAGCAGCATAATAACCATCGCCGAAAGCAGCAACTTCAGATGGATTAAGTCTATTTTCTATAATAAGATGCTTGTTTGAACTGTCCAAAATTCCCTGTTCAAAATAAGAAAGCGGTGTAGAGCTACTTTCATACTCTTTTTCCTTAAATGTCTTATAAGGAATCCTCAATGCCTTCAGCTTGTTAATTTCTGGTCTTTTGTCTTTAATTGAAATACTATACCTATGAAAAGCCAAATCCTCACGAAACTTATCCATTCTGTTTGAATCGAGCAGATTTTCCACCTCGTCATACGGAATGTTATTATCTGTGCGATGGTATCTTATTTGATTTCTCAACTCAATATTATAAACGCGATCAGGAAGGACATTTATATATTCTGTGTCTAACAGAAACCATGAAACGTTTAAATTATCTGTATGGAAATCATTGAAAATTGAAGCCATAAATTCGGGAGGACGCTGCATTATATAGTCTGCCAGAAGACCACGATATCCCTTCTCAGACATTACCTGAATTTTATTAATCAGACTAACAGAATCATACATTTCTATAAACCCTAATTTTTCAAATATCGGCAGTGCTGTGTCCAACGCATATAGAGAATGGTCTTTACGCGCATAGTATTTGGTCCAAAACAATGAAATTGACTTCAGGTCTATCTTACGGCCCTGATGAAGTGCTAATCGCAGATAACTTAGTATGTCTACCCACATGGTGAAACTCGTATCATTTCTATGGTTAACGATATACTGTTTTAGCGACAAATTCAAAAAATCATTTTCCTTGGGTAGCTTTCCAATCGCCAAAAGATATTCTCGCGCCTGTTTTAATATGTAAGATAGCGAGTATTGATCGATACCCAGATCGTATGTGATCTCCTCTAGAATAGTAAGAGCTTTCCATTCATTGCCTTTCATGTATTCACTTATTCCTCTATACCAAATCTTATAAGTTTTCCTATTCTCTGTATGTATAAACAGATCTTCAAGAATATAGGTAACAATTTCCCTAAAATGCATGTTTGAGCTGTCATTCAAGAGTGAACAGATTTTAGAAATTGAAAGCGGTTTTTGATGCTTTTCAAAGAATTCTATTTCTTCCTGTACATCATTTTGTAATTCGCTAAAGAATCGACGTGTTTCATAGTTGTCATCGCTTGTAGTATTCAAAAGAAGGGACCCATCGTTTGTTTCTAAATAGTAAAACATTCCGAACAGATAACGGGTACTTGTAATGTCTTCAATAGTATAACCATTAAAAAGTAATGATCTGCAATAGATAAAGTGAAATCCGTTGAGTGTTGATATATGATCACGAGAAACCATATTTAATATCAGCGATAAATCATAATATTGCCTGATTTCCAGAACTTCGGCTTCCATCGTGGAAAGTGTTTCGCGAATCTGGAAATAGAAATCTCTTACTGCCTCGAAGTCGATAACGCCTTCTATCAATTTCTTAAACTCTACGATTGAAGCGTACTTTCTTATAATGCTTTGTTTTTCTTCCTTTGAATGATCAAAATAAGAAAATCGTGATTGAAATCGCTTCTCTATATTCATTATCGATGCGTATACAACAGCATTGACCTTAGCTGATACAATTTTGTAGTCGGTGTTCCGTTTGCGTAGGAATGTAATAAAACTATCGTGAAACATCGAAATCCTGTTAAGACGCAACTCAAAAAGATATGGATGTTCTGAGACAAATTGTTTCACGAACATCGCACCATATGTATCAAGGAATAAATCAATTTCAGATTGCATAAGGTATGATCGAACACAAAGAAATAGTGCTAGTGCCTGTTTTCCTTTTTCGCCTTCGATTATTTTCTCGTAGTACTTGTCAATGCTATCAAATGCTTCGAAGTCGGGTACAATGCCTTCAATCCTATATTGTTCTGCAATATATCTTACCAGTATTGGATAACCGTCGGTTATTGTAAAAATTTTTTGAATAATTTTGTAATCCTGAATATGGTAAAGCTCATTTAAAACTATTTTTGTCTGTCCATGATTCCAATTTCCTAACAATTGCTTTTTCCAAGGTAATAAGCGTTGCAATGGACGGCTCAATACAATTACCTTACAATGCTCCTTCAGATTATTAATAAAGGCAACGTATTTTTCCAGGTCATTTGGATTATAGTTTTCGACATGGTCAAGGCCATCTATTATAACCGTCTTTTCACGTTCCCTCAATTTTGCTATAATCTGTACTTCGGTATATGGTTTCAGGTTGCGAAACAGCTTTTTTGAGAAATCCTGAATGAAGTTGTTGTACTTCAGTCGCTCGTTATAATCATTATCCTGATTGGAAACCCAGAAACGGTAAACTACGTTATTTTTATATTGATTTTCCAGATTTACCACTAGATGGCTTTTTCCTACACCTGGCTTGCCTTCAATGAGCAATATATTTTCAACGTCAAGCAATTTCCTTGTTACGTTGACAGTAGGTTCTATCAAAAAGGTTTTGAAGATATTCAAAGATGGTAAATCACTTATTTTTATCAGCAGATTTCGTTTGTCGAGACATCCACTAAAAAACTGATCGATGATGTATTTTCTAAGGTGGTCTGTTTTATAAAGCTCTTCTATTCTCTGATCTATCTCTTGTCCTGATTGTGATATTATATAGATATTTCCCAGTCGGAGTGCAGGTATACCTAATATTTCGCAATCGGGTGTAATCTCGAGCCTGTTGAAAAATAAAACATTTGTTTCGTTTGACAATTTGTGAAGATTTCCTGCAATAATGATTTCGGTTTCGGACACAACGATCTCGTTTAGTGAGATGGAAGCGAAATCTTTTATCTGAAAAAAATACTCCTTGTCGTTGCTAATCACCCTGATATCGTCAAATTTATGATCTACCAAGGCTTCAATCTCTATGGATTCAATGGTCCTTTCTACATCCATTATTGTCAGCATCAACGATGTAACAAGTTTTTGGAAAGAGTAACCGTAGAAAGCGTTTCTCATGGTAATATTAATTTGAAATAAATCATTTATTGGTAGACAAATATAGCTAACCTATTCAAATTTTAACGTTTAACCGGCTTAAACCTCAATCCTTAGTGGTTTCTCTGGTATAGCTCCAAATCTTCAAAAAAAACTCGATATTTTTTTGGACGGGTTTATGGTTATAGGAAAGTCCAACACTAATAAATTTCACGACACAATGTATATAGTTGTATCTCAGGAACAATTTTCATACATTTACATTTATACAAATACTTTACTGACTTAAGATCAAATTGATCAAAGATTCAAAGGGCTATAAGGTAAGTTGTTATAAATGAGATCTATTAGGTTACCCTTTTTGGAAGAGTGCTTGAAGATACCAATAAAATCAATAAATTAAAAAGATAGCAGATAATCCTGCCACACCGAAAAAAAGCCGAACAGCAATGTTCTGTTTTTTTGTCTTATCCTGAAATCACCTTTTTTTAATTTACCTGAAGTACTATATTCATCAAGTGTTTCTGCTCCAATGTGTTTCAATTAATCCTTTTTGTCTTCTTGTTGACTGGTGCCCATTTCGTTGTGGCTGGACAGATGGTAAAATTTTCCATATGATACAATTGACAAATGCTTGCTTTTGAAAAAAAAACACCACCACATGTGTTCACTTCAATCAATTCTATATTGAGATCTACATTTTGTCCGTTTTTGAGAAAATCTGCAATAAAATGATGTACCTTCGACCTTAAAGTACCAAAAAAAAATTAAAGCAAAAGCCGAGATTTCATTTTTCTTTTTTAACCAGTATTAAAAATGTTATTTAAATGAAATTTTATTAGTTGTTTCCCTTTTTTTCTCGTCGATGATTTTCGTATATATCTGTGTGGTCTTTATGTTCTTGTGTCCCAGCATTTTAGACACAGTGAAAATGTCGGTACCTGCCGCCATCTGTAATGTTGCATAGGTATGGCGAAAGCAGTGAAAAGTGATATGTTTCTCAATAGCTGCATCTTTAATCCAAATGGGTATCAAACGGTCAAAATCCCATTTTTTTAAATTTAAAAAGATTTTCCCATACTCCATTCTTTGTTCACCTAAGAATTCAAGCGCTTCCTCAGAAATAGGTAGGGTAACTGGCTTATCAGTTTTCTGCTGTTTAAATCTTATATAATACCCTTCCTGTTTGCTGTATTGTACTTCTTCCCATGTAAGTTTTGATATATCGGAATAGCGCATGCCTGTGAGCAGAGAAAAAAGACTGACACGTTTGACAATTTCTTTTTTACAAGGGGTTTTAAATAACCTTACAGCTTCTTCCATGGTTAGAAAATTCCTTTGAGACTCTTGTTCCTTTATGCTTCCAATTGCAGCATTGACATCGGTCTGCAGTAATCCTTTTTTGTATGCTTTTCGAAGAGTAGCTTTGATCTTATTGAAATAAGTTAAAGCTGTATTCTGAGCTAAAAACTTACCCTTTTTCCTGATACATTTTGCCTTTAAGAGATACTCCCTAAAATCTTCTATAACAGTCACATCGATATCCTGTATCAGTATATCCTCATTCTTAAGAAAATTTTCAAAGTGGATAATGGCATAAGTCCAGATATCACCGTTATTGCCCGTTTTATGCTCTGCAACAAGCTTGAGATACTGCAGAAATGATTTTTCGCCAATCTCTTTAAGACGAAGTTGCTGCAGCTCAAAAGGATTGTAGATCTGCGGCTTATTTACTTCATTAAACCTATTTGCACAGATAATTTCAGCTTTATATAGATTCTCAGAATTCATAGTCTTGTCAACATTATTTTTTGGTTTAGGAACGAGGTATAAACTTAAATACTCCCTACGGTAAAGTTTATGGGTCTTAGGATTGTATACCGGAGGGAAAAAATCAAGATATAGTGTAATCTTACCACTTGGCAGTTTCCTCTTTCTTAGCGTAACATTTATATTTTTCATCTTCCTACAGCATTAAAAATTATATCAATATCCTGTTTGGCTACACAGGTGAATTTTCCAACGGAATATTTTACTATACCCTGCCGTTGAATCAATAGATAGAGCGCTCCTGAAGAAATATTATACTTCTGCTGAATTTCCGTTATAGTATAGCAATTGTCAAAACCAGGAAATTGCTGTCCAGTTTTCAAGGTTACATCCTGTACAGGAATTGCAAAAAAAGCTTCAAGATCGCATCTGCGGATAACAGTTCGTTTGCCAAACTTTGCAATGTCCAGATGTCCATTGTTAACTAACCTGTAAAGCGTACTTCTGCTGATTCCAAAAAGAAGGGTTGCCTGAGTAATTTTTAAAAACTCAAGTGGCTTTATTTTTTCCAAATCTGTGTTTAAAAGCTGAACGATCTCGTTATTGCTTTTTTCTACTTTTCCTTTGCGCACCAGTGATTTATAACCACGGCTGTTGCAAATGTGCGAACAATACCGTGTACGCGTTGTTCTGGCTGTGAACTGTTTTTTGCAGTGCTCACAAATTCTGATAACCTCAATGTTAGAACTCATAATGTGACTAATTTTGTGTCCCATTGTGTCTATGTGTCTCTCTGTGTGTCATAATTTCGCCAAAGAAAAATCCAATAAGGAAAATTATTTTCGTGGTACAATAATGGTACAAAAAAGGAACAAACTATCTGCAAATAAAGCTAAATAAACAGAAAGAAGAATCCCAGTTAAAATGCCTTTTTATGACATTTTAACTGGGATTCTTTGTTTTATTTTGTGATGTTTTGTGAAACCTATTTTCCGATACAAAAATTCGCAAAAATATTCCCTAATAATTCGTCATTTGATACCTGTCCTGTAATGGTTCCAAACTGATACAAAGCTTCCTTAATATCCAGTGCCATCAAGTCACTAGAAAGATTAGTTTCAAGACCAAATTTTACTTTTTGTATTTCATCTAATGCTTTTAGTAAAGAGTCATAATGTCTTGTATTGGTGACTATTGTTTCGTTATTTCGTAATGCTCCTGTATTTACAAAGGAGAGCAATTGGTTCTTCAATTCATCAACGCCAATGTTTTCTTTAGCACTTAGGAAAATGAGTTTAATGTTTAATGTTTCAAGTTCTTTTTGAATAGTAGTAATCTCAAGATCGGACAGTAAATCGAGTTTATTGATGACAACAACCAAAGGTTTCAACGGAAATTGGTTCTTAATTTTTTCAATCTCGTTAATGTATTCTGAACTTTGAACTTTAAACTTTAAACTATCAAACAAATATAAAACTACTTGTGCTTGTTCAATTTTTTCAAAAGTCTTCCGAATCCCAATACTTTCCACAACATCTTCTGTCTCCCGTATTCCAGCCGTATCGATGAATCGAAATCCGATTCCGCCAATCACTAATTCATCTTCGATAGTATCACGGGTTGTTCCCGCAATTTCTGAAACTATGGCGCGTTCTTCATTCAATAAAGCATTCAAAAGGGTCGATTTTCCTACGTTTGGTTCACCCACAATAGCCACTGGTATTCCGTTTTTAATAACATTTCCAACGGCAAACGAATCGATTAATCGTTTAAGAACAAATTCGATTCTGTTTAATAATTCATGAAATTGTGTTCTGTCAGCAAATTCTACATCTTCTTCGGCAAAGTCCAATTCGAGTTCAATCAAAGAGGCAAAATTCAAGAGTTCTTCTCTTAGTTTAGCTATTTCATTAGAAAAACCACCACGCATTTGCTGCATTGCAATTTGGTGTGACGCTTCATTATCGGATGAAATTAAATCGGCAACGGCTTCTGCTTGGGACAAATCAAGCTTTCCGTTTAAAAATGCTCTCAACGTAAATTCGCCAGGATCTGCCATACGACAGCCTTTTCGCAGCAATAACTGAATAATTTGCTGCTGTATATAAGGAGAGCCGTGGCACGAAATTTCAATCGTATTTTCGCCGGTGTATGAATTTGGTCCTTTAAAAATGGACACCAGAACTTCATCTAAAGTTTTAGAATCATCCATAATATGTCCTAAATGTAACGTATGCGTTTTTTGGGTGGTTAATTCTTTGTTTTTGATGGACTTAAAAACAGAATTTCCGATAGTTATGGCATCTTGGCCGGAAATCCGAATTACAGCTATAGCACCTGCTCCCGAAGGAGTTGCTAGTGCCACTATGGAATCGTGAGGTATCATATTTAAATTCAATTTAATGCAAAAGTAAGTAAAATTGACATGGCTACAAGACACGCTTATTAAACCATTAACTTTATTTTTTGTTAAAAATTAGCCAAACTGATAATTATCATTCTATTTTGTTTTTTGTTTTGTAAATTTATATAAATAATTGATTTGCAATAATTTAACATTTTTATGAAAAAAATTCTATTTCCTACCGACTTTTCAGATGTATCTAAAAATGCATTTATTTATGCTTTGCAATTAGCTGAATCCATTAATGCTGAAATAGTTACAATGCATGTTTACCAATTGCCGCAAGCCAATTATGTTAATGTTTCGGAGTATTTACATGAAATTTATGATGTAACAGAACTTAGTAATTTTGAGAATTATAAAGATGAAGTTCCTGTTTTAAGAAAAATTGCGGAAGCAAATAATTTAGGACATATCAAAATAAGTCATGCGCTTATTTTAGGAAATTTGGTTCCAGAAATAAAAAAAATTACCGAAAATGAAAATTTTGACTTTGTCGTTATGGGAACTAAAGGGGCAACTGGACTGAAAGAAACTTTTTTTGGTACAGTAGCAACCAAAGTGATGAATGACGTAAATGCATTAGTTTTAATTATCCCTGAACATTGCCTGTATCAGCCAATAAATAAAATGCTTTTCCTGACGGAATATAAGTCAGAGGATACTGCCACTTTTAGTACGGTTTTGTCTTTGTCTGATATTTTTAAAGCTCCTATTGATTGTTTGCGTGTCGGGACCTCACAAGGGGGAATTCTAAATGACTGCAGGTCAGATTGGAAGGTACTGATGGAGCATAAAGAAGTCGTTTTTCATTCAATTGAAGGGGACGATGTAGAAGGTATAATCTTAAATTTTATTGCTTTGCACAAAATTAATTTGATTGCAATGCATGTATACCATCGTAATTTCTTTGAAAAATTATTTGAAATCAGTCTTGCTAAAAAATTGGCATTTCATATTAATGTCCCTATTCTGGGTATTCACTAATAAAATTATTGTCACATAATAGCATCATTTTTTCTATAAAAAAGCAAACAACAGCTTAGCATAATAAATGAACTATTTTAAACTAAACTACAAATGAAAAAAATTTTATTTCCAACCGATTTTTCTGAAGTGGCTGAAAATGCCTTTATACATGCTTTGGAATTTGCAAAAAAAGTTCATGGTGAAATTGTTTTATTGCACACCTTTGAACTACCAATTTATGATAATCAGTTTTTTCCTGAAAATTATGCAGTCATTTACAATTCGGTAGAGCTAGCACAATTTGGCATGTTCAAAGATGAAATTCCAAAACTTCGTGCGTTAGCCGAAGAACGTCATTTGGATAAAATTAAAATGACGCATAGACTTATGGATGGGGATTTGCTTCATAATATTAAAAAATGTATTAAAGAAGATAAAATAGATTTTGTAATCATGGGTACGTCAGGAGCCACGGGTTGGGATGCATTTTTTGTAGGTTCAAATACAGGATCTGTTATTACTGGAATTGAAACTCCAATGCTGTGTATACCGATTGAAGCAAAGTTCAAAAAAATTGAAATTATTGGTTTTACAACACGCTTTAGGCCTAAAGACAAAAAAGCCCTAAATATGGTACTAGATATTGCCAAAAAAACAAAAGCAAAAGTCAAATGTTTATACGTAAAAACAAGTGATTCTGATGTTTCCAAGGATACTGTAGCTCATTGGGAAAAAGAATTTATGAATGAACCTGTAGCGTTTTTTGTGATTACTAGTGATGAAGTAAAGGAGACTATTTTAGATTTTATTCTATACAAGGAAATTGATATATTGTCTATGCTAACCTATAAAAGAGGTTTTTTTGAAGGGATATTCAAACCTAGTTTGACAAAAAAAATAGCGAATAATTTTGACATTCCTATTTTAGCAATACACATGGATTGATGCAGTCACAATTTTAGTTGAAGTTTTGAATACTATTTAGTTTGGCATTGCCATTGCCTTTTAATTTAGACTTCACAGCAGATCTATTTCGTTATATTTGCATATCATTAATTTAATTATGGAAATATACAAAGCAAAAAAGATTCGCTTTTCAACGACGTTAACTGCCATCAATAAAAAGTACAATAGTATAAGTGTTTTGAGACTTCTTACTATTGTACTTTTTTTAATTTCTGTTTATTATTACATTAAAAGTAGTGCAATTATTTTAGCAGTTGCTTCGATAGTTCTCTTTGTTGCTTTTGTGCTATTGATGCGTATTCATTCTATATTAGTTTTTAAAAAGCAAGTCAATCAAGCCTTATTGAATATTAATGAAAATGAAATTGAATACCTAAAAAGAAATAAAACACCTTTTGACAACGGACAAGAATTCAACGATTTTAATCATCCTTATGCGTATGATCTAGATATTTTTGGAGAACATTCCTTGTTCCAAAACTTGAATCGAACGGCTACTTTTATTGGTAAAAAAACATTCGCAAATCAATTGTTGTCAATTCTGCCAAATAACGAAATCACAAGAAATCAGCAAGCAGTCAAAGAATTATCTGATAAATTAGATTGGCGTCAAGAGTTTCTGGCTTTTGCCAAAATAAGCAATGACAATCAATCAAATTATGAGACGCTACTCAAATGGAGTACATTTAATAGCACGCCATTATCTAAAATTAGTGTTTTTATTTCTTACTTCTCTCCACTTCTTTTTCTAGGATTTTTGATAGCTTATGCGGTCACATCTAATATTCTTTTTGTTTCTGTTTTGTCGTACTTTTTTGTGTTTCACTTGGTCATTTTAGGTCGGTTTATGAAACGCATTCAGAGCGAAATTGCAAATTCTACTAATATTGATAAAACCATTCACCAATACAGTTTGTTGTTGCAAAAGATTGAAGAAGAAACTTTTAAGTCTGAAAAATTAACCGAATTGCAACAAAAACTAGTATTCAAAAATGAAAAGGCTAGTGTTCATTTGAAACAATTAGCTGGTTTATTTTCAAAAATGGACAGTATTTCTAATTTTGTGACAGCTATCGTTTTTAACGGTACGTTTCTTTTTAATTTGCATGTGCTACAATCCTTAATTCAATGGAAAAACGATCATGCAGAAGCACTGGAAGAATGGCTCGAAGTGATAGGTGAACTTGAAATGTTGAATAGTTTGGCTAATATGTCCTACAACAACCCAGACTTTGTATTCCCCACTTTAAATGAAAATTTTGAGGTTGATTTTACAGATTTAAGCCATCCTTTACTAAATGATAAAACCAGAATAGGGAATGATGTGCAATTTCATCCCGGATCGTTTATGATTCTAACAGGTTCTAATATGTCTGGAAAGAGTACTTTTCTAAGAAGTTTGGGAATCAATATGGTTTTATCAGGAATAGGTTCATCTGTTTGTGCAAGCCAAGCTAATGTGCATCCGTTGCCTGTTTTGGTTTCCATGCGATTATCAGATTCCCTTTCAGACAGTGAGTCCTACTTTTTTGCTGAAATTAAACGCTTAAAGCAAATTATGGACGAACTCGAAAACAGACCTGCGTTTGTATTAT
Source organism: Flavobacterium sandaracinum (assembly GCF_004349135.1). GTDB lineage: Bacteria > Bacteroidota > Bacteroidia > Flavobacteriales > Flavobacteriaceae > Flavobacterium > Flavobacterium sandaracinum. The sequence continues at coordinate 16,599 of NZ_SMFN01000031.1, forward strand.
TAGACGAAATATTACGCGGAACCAATTCAGATGATAAACGAAATGGAACTATTGAAGTAGTGAAAAAAGTGATTGGTAAGAAAGCCATTGGAGCCATAGCAACTCACGATATCGAAGTTTGTTTAACTACCAATGAATATCCAAATATATTAACTAATAAATGTTTTGAAGTTGAAATTGTCAATAATGATCTCCACTTTGATTACAAATTACGGGATGGAATTTGTAAAAATAGGAGCGCTACTTTCCTAATGAAAAAAATGGGAGTGATTTGATGGGAGTATTAAGATATAAGAATTAAGTATTAAGAAATGAGAGTCCGTATTTTATACCGACATCCATTTTAGTTTACTGGATAAAAGTGGTATGATTGACAGTTATTACCAAGTTTGTCTTTGCGAGGAACGAAGCAAACCCACTAACATGAGCCATAGTTGTAATCAATTAAACGGAATACTAAAGAGATTTCTCACTCGTTTGAGAAATAAAAGAGAAATGAATAAAAGCAAAAAACCGTCTCGTAATTAAACGAGACGGTTTTTTAAATATAAAATGGTTTGGTTAATAGCGTATTTTAAACTGAACTAGCTGTTTAGCATTACAGGCATAACAAGCATCGTAACCGTTTCACCTTCTTCTAATCCATCAACAGGAGTAAGGATTCCGGCTCTATTTGGTAATGACATTTCAAGCATAATCATATCCGATTGTAGGTTAGTTAACATCTCTGTTAAGAAACGAGAATTGTATCCTATTTGCATATCATCACCTTGGTAATCACAAGTCAATCTTTCTTCGGCTTTGTTAGAATAATCAATATCTTCAGCAGAAACATTCAATTCAGCACCAGCAATTTTCAAACGGATTTGGTGTGTGGTTTTGTTCGAAAAGATGGCAACACGACGTACTGAACTCAAAAATTGAGAACGGTCAATCATTAATTTATTTGGATTTTCTTTTGGAATTACTGCTTCGTAATTTGGATATTTTCCATCAATCAAACGACACATTAAAACATAATTATCAAAAGAAAAAGTAGCATTAGAATCGTTATATTCAATTTTTATTTCTGCATCCGAAGTACCCAGAATATTTTTTAAGATGTTCAAAGGTTTCTTTGGCATAATAAAATCAGCTACTTGAGAAGCCGTTACATCAGTACGTGCATATTTTACTAATTTGTGTGCATCTGTCGCTACAAAGGTTAATCCTTGTGGCGAAAATTGAAAGAATACTCCAGACATAACTGGTCGTAAATCATCATTTCCGGCAGCAAATATGGTTTTGCTTATGGCTGTTGCCAAAACATCAGCAGGAACGAGGGTTACAGATGGATCGTCTAAGTTAACTGATTTTGGAAATTCGTCTCCAGGAGCATACGCCAAAGCATATTTTCCAGAATTAGAACTGATTTCAATCGTACTGTTTTCTTCAACCGTAAAAGTTAAAGGTTGTTCCGGGAATGTTTTAAGGATTTCCAAAAGCAATTTTGCAGGAACAGCAACGCTTCCTTTACTTTCAGAATCAATTCCTAAAGTGGCAGACATTGTGGTCTCTAAATCAGAAGCAGAAACGGTCAATACACTATGGTCTAAATCAAATAAAAAGTTATCTAAAATAGGTAAAGTATTGCTACTGTTGATAACGTTTCCTAAAACTTGTAATTGTTTCAATAAGTACGAACTCGATACTATAAATTTCATCTGTTTTGTTTTATTTTTTAAGGTATTTCTCTAAATCCGAAATACGATACATTTTACAAATATATCGTAAACTATTCTAGTTTGGAAACTTTTTTATTAACATCTTTACTTTGGTTTGAAAGTCAAAAGTCGATAGTCTGAATGCAAATTCTACTTATCAAATTTAAAAAAATGATTTTTTTATTTTGTTTCTAAAAGTTAGATGTTGACCACTTTAAAAAACAAAAATAATAATTTGAACAGCTCATTATATATTTCACTTTTAGACTTTAAGACCTTTGACTTTAAGACTTATTTACTATATTTTCTTTTTCGAAGATAAGTAAATAGGATTCCAAAAAGGGCTAAAATAAGTAATGGAAGTCCAATCGTCAAGAGCTGTGTTCTCGTATAGTTTTCATAAACTTTTTCTTTATCCAATAAAGGTAAATCAAGATCTTTGCTTCGAATGTTAATAAGTCCCGTGTCATCCAATAGATAATTGACACAATTGATCAGGAAATCTTTATTATCATACAAATTTCCAGATCTTTGGTCGTAGCCTAATTCCACCGGTTGCAAGTTTTTATCCAGTTGGTTTTTTATTAAATCACCATCAGAAATCACAATCATTTTGTTCTTTTTCCCGATGGTTTGAAAGGTGTTTTGTTCAAATGGCAACACTCTATTTTCAAACATCGAATGAAATGAACCTTCTAATAAAACCGAAAGTGGAATTTTCCCTTTGTTTAGGTAATCATTTGGTGAAGTTTCTTCGGAAACGCTATTCAAGTTGATCTCTGACGGAGTTCCTATTTTTTTCGAATATTGTGAGGATTGCAACAGAATGGTTTTTTTGATTCCGTTCTTCAAGGTGTCGATGGGATTAGCAAAGTCAAACTTGATTCCACCCAAATTTTTCACAATCGGATGTAAACTATTTGGATAGACTTGTGGCGCAAATTTCCAATTGAATTCCTGAAATTGTGTCGCACTTCCTTGTTCTCCAGTGGCTAATTTTATTGGACTTCCTTGTTCGTCTTTTACTAAATCAGGATTGATTCGGATTCCGTATTTAAAGAACATATCATTCAAATTCAAATCTCTTGGATAGGCCAAAGTAGCTCCAGATGGATTGTATAAACTGTCCATTTCTGCTGAAACTTGATCAATTAACCACAATGTTTTTCCACCGTTCATAATAAATTGATCCAAAACTTGTTTCTCGGCATCGGTAAATGTTTCGGTTGGTTTAGCAATAACTGCCAAATCATATTTTTCTAAAGCTTCTAAACTTGCTACAGGGCTTTTGGCAACCGAATCTAAAGTAAAAGGACCGATAAAATAACTCTCACGAACTTGTAAGAGAAATTTTGCCATTAAAATATCCTGCAATTCACCGTTTCCTTTGATGACAGCAATTTTCTTTTGTTTGGCTTTGGTAATTTTATTCAAACCCTCGGCAATAGAATATTCCAAATGCTGAACAGATCCAATTACTTTTTGAGTAGTGGAAGCGCCCATAATATTTTTCAATAAGGGAATATTCACTTCTTTATTATCGTAAACGGCAATTGCCCAAGGAAAAACCATCGCTTGAGATTGCTTTCCTTTGTCGTCAACGGTTATGTTTATTGGCGTAAGCCCTTTTCGATACAATTCTTTAATATTATCCATGCTGGCGTCTTCGTTTTCCAAAGGATCTACAAATTCAAAAACAATATTGGAGTTGTACGCCTGAAACTCTTCCAGTAATTGTCTTGTTTCTTGTTGCAAACGTTTGAATTCAGCCGGTAAATCGCCTTGCATGTATACCTTTATATACAATGGATTCTGAACTTGTTTAATAATATTTAAAGCAGTAGGCGAAAGTGTATATCTTTGATCTTTAGTTAAATCAAAACGATGAAAAAAGGAATTTCCTATTGCATTCGCAAGCACAAGAATGCCTAAGATAATCAATATTGATTTTAGGTTATTTTTCTTTGAAGCAGTCATTACGATTTGAAAGATTTTAGATTATAAACTGTAAAAGAGAGAAATACAACGGTTATGCTTGTAAAGTAAAGGATATCTCTGGTGTCTAATACGCCTCGGCTCATACTTTTGAAATGATCTTGCATTCCTAATGTAGCAATTATGGAAGACATATTTGGAACAACACCGGCTAAACCTTCAAAACCAAAATAGAAGATGAAACATAAAAATACAGCAACTATAAAAGCTACAATTTGGTTATCCGATAGTGTTGATGTGAATATTCCAATAGCGGAATAAGCGGAAATCAGAAATAATAGTCCAAAATAAGAACCAATCGTACTTCCCATATCAATATTGCCTTCAGGCATTCCTAAATTAGAAATAACAGCTACATAAATTAAGGTTGGTACAATTGCCATTACAATTAAAAGCAAAGCTCCCAGAAACTTTCCATTTACGATTTGCCAAATACTCAATGGTTTTGTCAATAATAATTCTAGCGTTCCTTGTTTTTTTTCATCCGAAAAACTGCGCATGGTTACAGCAGGAATCAAGAATATCAAAATCCAAGGCGCCAAGGTGAAAAACGGTGTCAAATCAGCAAAGCCAGTATTCAAAATATTGTAATCTCCTTCGAAAACCCAAAGAAATAATCCGTTAATAACCAGAAAAATGGCTATAACTAAATAACCAATCGGCGAACCAAAAAAGGATTTGATCTCTCGTAATACTATTGATTTCATTTATTTTTTTATTTAAATTCTCAAATGTTTAAGGTTTAAAGTTCCCAATTCAACAACTTTAAACCTCAAACTTTAAACTATTTTTTATTCTAAAGTAACTAACTTATCCACGCTCCAAGCTTCCGGTTTGTCATTAAATAATTTCTTGGTGAATGTCCAAACATCGTAAAAAAGTTCCGAATTTCGGTAATTCTCTAAATCAGCTTCGGTTTCCCAATAACTGTAGGTAAAGAAAATACTTTTATTGTTTTTATCCTGATACAGTTCTAAGAAACGATTTCCGGGCGCATTTCGTATTTTATCCTTCATTAACTCAAAGTTTTCTAAAAAAGCAGGAATATGTTCCTCGTGAAAACTCAATTTTACTATACGTACAAACATTTAGATTTTAGATTTAGGATTATTGATTTTAGATTTTGCAATTAGTTAAGAACAAATTTGACATTTTCTCTCAAAGAGAATTCTCCTTGAATTTTAGATGTAATTAAATCTCCCATTGTTAAATCAATTTTGTTTGATTGATGTTCTTTTATAAAAAAATTAAAATCATTAATTATTTTTGAATGGCTTTTTGAGAATGGTTTGAATATAAGGAATAGAATAATTTTAATAAAATATAATGGGATTAGCAATATTGTTAATAATACTGAGACAGAACTAAAAAGTTCACCCTCACTTTCGAAATGTTCATCATATTTAAACTCAGAAAAATCTATATTGTATTTTGTAATATAGTTTTCTAACATATCATAATTATCATCTCCCCAAAGACTTAAATCATTTGCTACTTTTGATTTGTTATAAATATTTTTTTCTCCAGATTTGTCTGCAAGAAATTGTTGCATTTCAATATAATTTTGCTTTAAATCTTTAAAACTTATTTTTATAATTGTTTTCATATTGTGTTGCTTTAAATCTGTAATCATAAATCGTTAATCTTCAATCAAAAATCAAAAAAATTATCTGAACACTATATTTATGACATCTCTATAATTCAATCCCAGTAAACTATTGGCAGAACCCACTTTTGAAGGATTGCTTCTAAAAATCGCAATTTCAAGAAAACCGGCTTCGTTGAAAATAGCTAATTTTTCGCCTTCGTATGATTTAATCGGATATTTTTCAGAACTCGCAATATCAGAATAATTAGGTAAAATTGTTTTGATATTTTTGGTTTTTAAAACAATTTCATATGGTCTTCCTTTGGCAATCTCAATGAAATATTTTTTAGAAATATTAATAACGACATTTCCAAAATGGTCAATATAAATCACGTGTCCTTTTATTGAATTTCCATCATCGGAAACAGTTGCCTGTAGATTTGTAACTTGCTTTATGGATTGTATTTCTTTTCCAATGACGTTCATCAAACCACCCTTGGCGAGATGACAGGCCACTTTTACAAACACATCCAGCTCTGTAGCTTCGCTTGGCAAACGATCATGAATAGTAATTGCGACCATTTTTTGTGGCAAAATTTTTTGTGATAGCATGCTTAAGATTCCGTTATCTGCAGCAATAAAATAGTGATCGTTCCATTGCATTACAATATGTTGATTCTCTTTATTAGATTCCATATCCACGCCTATAAGGTGAACCGTACCTTTTGGAAAGCTCGCATACGATGCGCTAATTATGTAACTTGCTTCTACTGTGTTGAATGGGTCAATGTCATGTGAAATATCAATAACTAATGCCTCTGAATACTCAGACAAAATTTTCCCTTTCAACGCACCTACAAAGTGATCTTTCAAGCCGTAATCAGTAGTTAAGGTAATTATTGACATAAATTTGTTTATAACTATTGGTGTTATGTAAACCTAATTTTATTAAATTTGAGAAGTGCAAAGCTAATAATAGTTAACACAAAAAACGAAAAAGAAAAAACAATTTCTAATTAAAAACTAGAAATACACCCGACAGCAAATTGATTGATAAAAAAATTAATTCTAATTTAAAACTACCTCATTTGAACGAAAGAATAATCGAGCTCATAGACATCGCTCCAAAAGACTTTTGGGGCGCTCAAGACACTCATCTTGAAACAATTAAAAAATACTACCCAAAATTAAAGATTGTCGCTCGGGGAACAACCATAAAAGCTTTTGGAGAAAAAGAGGTTTTGGACGAGTTTGAAAAACGTTTTCAACGATTAATGTTACACTTTTCAAGATACAATAACATTGATAACAATGTAATCGAGCGTGTTATTCTTGGCGATGTTCAGGAAGACAGAAAATTTCAAGGACAGGATAAAATATTAGTACATGGAGTAGGTGGCAAAATCATAAAAGCCATGATACCCAATCAGCAATTGCTAGTGGATACCATGGAAAAAAATGATATGGTTTTTGCCGTTGGACCAGCAGGAACAGGAAAAACCTATACAGGCGTTGCTATGGCCATAAAAGCACTTAAAGAAAAGCAAGTCAAACGTATTATATTAACCAGACCCGCGGTAGAAGCAGGGGAGAACCTAGGTTTTCTTCCGGGTGATATGAAAGAAAAATTAGATCCGTATATGCAACCTTTGTATGATGCTTTACGCGATATGTTGCCGAATGAAAAACTAGAAGATTATATTCTAAAAGGAGTCATACAAATCGCTCCTTTGGCATTCATGCGTGGAAGAACGTTAGATAATGCTTTTGTTATTTTAGATGAGGCTCAAAATACCACGCATTCCCAGATGAAAATGTTTTTGACACGTATGGGAAAAAGTGCTAAGTTTATGATTACTGGTGACCCTGGCCAGGTCGATTTACCACGAAGAACCATTTCTGGACTCAAAGAAGCCTTGTTGGTTTTGAAAGATATTGATGGAATTGGAATCATTTATCTGGATGATAAAGACATTGTGCGTCACAGATTAGTCAAGAAAGTAATTGATGCGTATAAGATGATTGAAAATAACGATTAGTAAAACACAAAATTATTGAAGCGGAAAGCGAATTCATTTTCTACAGAGAATGGATTTCCTTTCCGCTTCATTATTTTAAAAAATGAGATCTTTTTATTTAAGGGTTTAAATAAAATTCAAATGAATCCTTTCGTTTCTCTTATAAATACAATAAATTTGGAATTAATAAAATCTCAGTTAAAAAGAAATGATTTTAAAAGAAAAAATTAAAGTAGTTATCAGCGATTTAGATGGAACCTTACTCAATTCTGATCACAAAATATCTCAATATACTAAAACTGTTTTTCAAGAACTTCACAATCAAAACTACTTAATAATTGTTGCTACCGGCCGCCATCACTTGGATGCAATGCCTATTGTAGCGGGTTTAGACGTTCCTCTTTATTTAGTCACTTCTAATGGAGCGCGCATACATTCCCCTGAAAAAGAACTTTTATTTTCCTTTGATATGGAAAGCGATGCCGTTAAATCAGTTTTATCTTTAGACATTGATCCTGAAATTACAACAGTTTTGTTTAGAGAAAATGTTTGGCAAACGAATAAGCATAACGAAAAACTGAATGAGTTTCAACCAGAAGTACATTACCATCCTGAATTAGTAAATTTTAATAACCTAGAGGATTTGAGTGCTATAAAAGTGTTTTTCACGCATCCCAAACATTCCAAATTAATTGCATTGAGAGATCAAATATTAGTCAATCATTCAGGGCTTTTTAGTCATGCGTTTAGTTTGCCATTTTGTTTAGAATTTATGGATAAATCTGTAGATAAAAGTGTTGCCATTGCCAAAATTCTAGAAAAAGAGAATTTTGGTTTCGAAGAATCTATTTCTTTTGGTGATGGATATAATGATGAAAACATGCTAAAATCCTCCGGTAAAGGATTAGTTATGGGAAATGCGCCGGACAGTTTGAAAAATAAATTATCTCATTTAGAAGTTATCTTACCGAATAATCATGATGGAGTAGCAAAATATATAGCCAAAGAATTACTGCAATAACCTAATTTTAAGGTTGTTTTAAACATAGCATAATTTTCAATTTTAATATTAAATTATAATCAACATGAATAAAAAGTTACTCCTTGTTATCTGTATTTTATTTTCCATTGCAATGCAAAGTCAAACGCTAAAATTGGAAGAAATTATGAAAGGTAACGCTTTCATTGGTGCTCAACCAGAAAATGAAAGATGGTCTTTAGATGGGCAGAAAATATATTTTGATTGGAATCCAAATAATGAATTGGGTACCAGTACTTATTTTTGGAAAAACGGATTGTCAAAACCTGAATTGGTATCTCCAACCGAAGCCTCATTTTCAAAAATTGACTTCAAGAAAACAACCAATCCAGATTTGTATTATTATATCGATAAAGGAAGATTATTTTCGTATTCCTTAAAAAGTAAAACCTCGAAAAAACTATACCAACAAAGTAGTCCAATTGCTAATTTACAAATGGGTGCTGTGCCAGGAATTCTTTATTTCAGACAAAATGAAAATCTTTTTCAGTTCAATACCATTGAAGGGTCCATTATTCAAATCACGAACTTTCGTAAAGGAAAATCGGATGAGAAAGCCAGTAATAAAGAATCTTTTTTGAAAAGTCAACAAGAGGAATTATTTCAATTTGTCAGAGATCAGGAAGCGCTGAAAAAATGGAACTTGGCCAAATCAAAAACTACAAAATCTGATTTTCCAAAACCGTACTATTATGGAAAAAACACTTTTGGAAGCTTGAAAGTGGATCCAAAAGGAAATTTCGCCACCTTCAGATTAATAGAAGATTCAGAACGTAAAAGTGAAAAAATGGAACTTTTCATAACTGCTGATGGTTACAACCAAATTGAAGATACTAAGGAAAAAGTTTCTGTAGATAATTTATTGAATACTAAGTTCGGGATTTATAACATCGCCAAAGATTCTGTTTATTTTGTGAATTTTTCATCGTTGAGTCACATTCAGGATGTTCCTAAATATTTTGAGACCTATGAAAAATCAAAAACTGCAGAAAAAAAGAACAAACTAATTGTAGTTCAGGAACCTATTTATAATGAAAATGGTTCATATGCAATTAGTGAAATAAGAAGTCAGGACAACAAAGACCGATGGATTGTTAGTTTGAATTTAGAAAATGGAACTTTTCAAGAATTAGATCATCAACATGATGAAGCTTGGATTGGCGGTCCTGGAATTCCTTCTAATTCTTACGGAAGAGGAACGCTTGGATTTTTAGGTGACAATGAAACGGTTTATTTCCAATCCGAAGAAACCGGTTATTCTCATTTGTATAGCTATAATTTAAAGTCAAAAAAGAAAACACAACTAACAAAAGGAAATTGGGAAGTGCGCAATGTGACTTTGGCCAAAGATAAAAAGTCTTTTTATTTAACCACAACGACTACGCATCCTGGTAACAGAAACTTTTATAAATTGGAAGTTACAAACCCGGTTTTACAACCTATTTTAACCAAAGATGGCGCTCATGAAGTGAGTTTATCTCCAGACGAAAGCACATTACTGGTACGCTATTCTTATAAAAATAAACCTTGGGAATTGTATGTTGCGTCTAATAAAAAGAATGCGAACTTAAATCAAATAACGTCTTCACAAACGGGAAGTTTCAAAGGATATTCTTGGCGTGAATCAGAAGTAATTACTTTCAAAGCGCAAGATGGAACTCCTGTAAATGCCAGATTATATAAGCCAGAATCTGCAAATGCGAATAAAGCAGCAATCTTGTTTGTTCATGGAGCTGGTTATTTGCAAAACGCACATAACTATTGGAGTACCTACCACAGAGAATACATGTTTCATAATATGTTGGTCGATTTAGGATACACCGTTTTAGATATTGATTATAGAGGTAGCGATGGTTACGGACGTGATTTTAGAACTGGAATTTATCGTTTTATGGGCGGGAAAGATTTAACAGATCAAATAGACGGAAAGAAATATCTAGTCGAGAATTACGGAATTGATGCTTCAAAAGTTGGAATTTATGGAGGTTCTTACGGTGGTTTTATCACCTTGATGGGAATGTTGACCACTCCAAAAGAGTTTGCATCAGGTGCTGCTTTACGTTCTGTTACAGATTGGGCACATTACAATCATGGGTACACCGGCAACATTCTTAATTTTCCTGAAACGGATCCAGATGCGTACAAAAAAAGTTCTCCAATCTATTTTGCAAATAATTTAGAAGGAGAATTGTTGATGCTCCACGGAATGGTAGATGACAATGTAGAATACAAAGATATTGTTCGTTTGTCTCAGCGTTTTATCGAATTAGGCAAGAAAAAATGGAGTTTGTCCAGTTTCCCCGTGGAAGCTCATGGTTTTAAAGAAACCTATTCTTGGGTTGATGAATACAGCCGAATCTTAAACTTGTTCAACGATACATTACTTGAAAAATAGTTTTTAGAAATAAAAATAATATTTTAGAGTTACACTATTTTTCTTTGCGAAACTCTCTGAAATAGTTTTAAATTTGCAGGAACAAAAATAAACACACACACACAACTAGTATAATGAGCAACACCATCACAACTACTGATTTTAATTTTCCAAACCAGAAATCTGTTTACCGCGGTAAAGTAAGAGAAGTGTACAATATCAATGATGAACTTTTGGTTATGGTGGCTACAGACCGACTTTCGGCTTTTGATGTAGTTTTGCCAAAGGGGATTCCATATAAAGGTCAAATCCTAAACCAAATTGCAACAAAATTCATGGAATTGACGGAAGATATTGTTCCGAACTGGTTGATTGCAACTCCAGATCCTAATGTAGCGGTGGGGCATTTATGTGAGCCTTTCAAAGTAGAAATGGTGATTCGTGGTTATCTCTCAGGTCATGCTGCTCGTGAATACGCTCTTGGCAAAAGAGAAATATGCGGCGTGAAAATGCCTGACTATTTGAAAGAAAATGACAAATTCCCAGAACCTATTATTACGCCGACTACCAAAGCGGACAACGGAGAACACGATGCGGATATTTCTCGTGAGGATATTTTATCGAAAGGAATTGTTTTTGAAGAAGATTATGTTGTTTTAGAAAAATTTACGAGAGATTTATATCAAAGGGGAACGGAAATTGCTGCTAGTCGTGGTTTGATTTTGGTAGATACTAAATATGAATTTGGTAAAACTAAAGAGGGTGTGATTGTCTTGATTGACGAAATTCACACGCCTGATTCTTCTCGTTATTTTTATGCTGAAGGATACCAGGAACGTCAAAACAGTGGAGAAGAACAAAAACAATTATCGAAAGAGTTTGTTCGTCGTTGGTTAATCGAGAATGGTTTTCAAGGATTGGAAGGGCAACAAATTCCAAATATGACCGACGAATACATAGAAACCGTTTCAGAACGGTATATTGAATTATACGAAAATATCTTAGGAGAGAAATTTGTAAAAGCAGATATTTCTAATATTGATGAACGAATTGAGAAAAATACTTTGGAATATCTAGCGAACAGATAAAACAATTTCTATAAAAATAAATAAGACTGCAATTCATAATTTTGAATTGCGGTTTTTTTATTTTTTTAGTGATGATTCATAACAACTAATCCATTCTTGAACGGATATTTTTTGTGCGAGTTCAGCAATTAACTCAAACGGAATTTGGTTCATCTTCTTAAATCGGATGCAACTTTTCCCCATATCTAATTTTTGGGTGCTGTGCTTTGGGTATTCATTAATAAACCAATTTAGTAATGAATCGTTTGCATAAATTCCCATATGGTACAATACAATGCAGTTTTTTTGTGATGCAAGAGCTATAAATGGCAACGGAAGTTTTGAATTACAATGGTAGCTATTAGGATAAATAGAATGTGGCACTACATAACCAATCATGCCGTATGACATTTGTTCAACAAATCCATTTGGAATATTCTCAAGAATAGTTTCTCTCAGTTTTGTAAAAGCTATTTTTCTTTCCTCTGGGATTTCTTCTAAATAGGCTTCGATTGATTTGGCGGTTGATTGCATTTTTATGAATTGTATGAGTAAAGTTAACAAAAAAACCGCAATTCATAATTTGAACTGCGGTTTTTTAGCCCCGATAGTAGTGAAAATCCTTTGTGTCCTGATTTTTTCAGGACACAAAGATTGGAGCGGATAGCGGGATCAGCTCCTAAAACTATTTGAAATAAGAGAATGTTTCTTCATTTTCCAATTTCAATAAGGTTTCATAAATTAATTTAATCACGTTTTCAACGTCATCACGATGAACCATTTCAACCGTAGTATGCATGTAACGCAACGGTAAGGATATCAAAGCCGAAGCTACTCCGCCATTACTGTATGCAAAAGCATCAGTGTCTGTGCCCGTAACACGAGAGGAGGCCAATCGCTGAAACGGAATTTCTTTTGCCATAGCAGTTTCTAAAATCAATTCTCGCAAATTATTTTGAACAGCAGGTGCATAAGTAACTACAGGTCCTTTGCCTATTTTTGTATCTCCTTCAATTTTCTTTTCGATCATTGGAGTAGTGGAGTCATGGCAAACATCAGTAACAATGGCCACGTTTGGTTTGATGGTTTTGGTAATCATTTCGGCGCCACGAAGACCTACTTCTTCCTGAACCGAATTGGTGATATACAATCCGAAAGGAAGTTTTATTTTGTTTTCATGTAACAATCGAGCTACTTCGGCAATCATAAATCCACCCATACGGTTGTCAATGGCGCGACAGACAAATTTGTTTTCGTTCAAAATCATGAATTCATCAGGATAGGTGATTACGCAACCCACATGAACACCCATTTTGTCTACTTGTTCTTTAGTTTCACAACCAATGTCAATAAATAAATTATCCACTTTAGCTCCTTCTTCTTTTCCTCTATTGCGGGTATGAATAGCTGGCCAGCCAAAAACACCTTTTATAATTCCTGCTTTAGTATGAATATTGACACGTTTTGAAGGTGCAATTTGGTGATCTGAACCACCGTTTCTAATCACGTAGATTAGTCCATCATCGGTAATGTAATTGACGTACCATGAAATTTCGTCAGCATGCCCTTCGATCACTACCTTATAAGGTGCTTCTGGATTTATAATTCCAACTGCAGTGCCGTAAGTGTCCGTTATAAATGTATCTACATAAGGTTTCAGGTATTCCATCCATAATTTTTGCCCACCACTTTCATAACCTGTAGGTGATGCATTATTGAGATAGTTTTCTAAAAACTCAAGCGATGACTTGTTTAATATTGATTTAGTGCTCATAAAATTATTTTTTTGCTAAATTATAAATTTGGCATTACACTTGTGTATATATTGTATAATTTTGGCAATTAAATTTTCCCATATGAAGCTAATTAATTTTTTGTTATTTTTTCTATTTACCGCTTTATCTGTTAATGCACAGGTAATGCCTCAGGATACCACAACGATGGGCTATGAGTTAGAAGATGACGAATCTATTCTTAATGACACAATTCAATTACCCGAAGTTTTAATATACAAAGGAAAAATGGATCCCGAGGCTAGAAAGCAATTTTTATTGCTTCAAAGTAGGGTTTATAAAACCTATCCATATGCAAAACTAGCTTCAGAACGATTAACCATTCTTAATAAAGGAATGGCAAACCTTAAAACAAATAAGGAGAAAAAAAGATATTTTAAAATTGTAGAAAGTTATTTGAGTGACGAATTCGAAGCCAAGCTCAAAAAGCTTTCTCGTAAACAAGGTCAAATATTGGTAAAGTTAATACATCGTCAAACGGGGACAACAACCTATGAGTTGGTCAAAAACCTTAAAAGTGGTTGGAAAGCATTTTGGTCTAATACGGCGGCAAGCATGTTTGATATCAATTTAAAAACAAAGTATGCACCTTTCGATGTTAATGAAGACTACCTAATAGAAACAATATTAGCACGGGGATTTGATTCTGGAAGGTTGCAAAATCAGAATCCTGCAAAACCAGTTGATTATGATAATTTAACAGATACTTGGGAGTCCAGAGCTGAAAAGCCGAAAAAATAATTTTCATTTGGGCGTTTCCCTCTATAAAAGAGAGGCTATTATCTAAATGGGTAGTAGCCTCTTTTTTACATAGGGTCGGGCTATTCGCTACAAGTCCTCGTCAAGTTGCGTTACACTTCACTTGGCTGCGGGATTTTTGCTACTATCCCTAACGCGGGGAGTTGTATATTTGATTTAGAATTCGGTGTACCTTATATATAGGAATAGAATGTCTAATATAATGAGAACCGTAAGAAACATACAAGGAACAACTGCCCAAGCGATAAAAAAACTTAACCCACCATAGATGATAGTGCAGTCA